>NZ_FNOK01000011.1 GCF_900106995.1 Saccharopolyspora shandongensis | reverse complement strand
TGTCCCTAGTACGAGAGGACCGGGACGGACGAACCTCTGGTGTGCCAGTCGTTCTGCCAAGGGCGTGGCTGGTTGGCTATGTTCGGGAGGGATAACCGCTGAAAGCATCTAAGCGGGAAGCCTGTTCCTAGATGAGGTCTCCCACCCTTTGTGGGTTAAGGCCCCCAAGAGATGATTGGGTTGACAGGCCAGATATGGAAGCACTGTAAGGTGTGGAGTTGACTGGTGCTGATAGGCCGAGGACTTGCTCACAAAGATTGCTACGCACCCACTATACGGTATCTGAGACAGCAACCAGGCCACGGTTGTGTGTTGATAATTGAATTGATGATCGCTTGTTGATCGTCGACATCCTTGAGTTTCCTGCCCCGTGTGTGGGTGGGGTTGAGGGTTGTCGGTGGCGATGGCGGGGAGGGTCCGCCCGGTCCCATTCCGAACCCGGTAGCTAAGCTCCCCAGCGCTGATGGTACTGCACTCGACAGGGTGTGGGAGAGTAAGACACCGCCGACACACTATTTGAGAAGGGTCCCTTCTTTTCCGGTTATCCGGAAGAGAAGGGACCCTTTTTTGTTCCCGCACAGTCCGGCGGAACCGGCAAAAATTGCCTCGGCTGGGAAAAATCACTCGCCTCCGGCCGCGGTGGCAACGCGGGCGCCGCCGCGTGGTCCTCGGGCGCGCCGGCCGAGCCCTCCGCGGGCGTGCGGAGGTCACCTGGTCGGCCTACTCCGACCGCTCTAACTGGGGCGATGCTCACTCGGGTGGCGTAGTTCGAGGGCTCGATCGCGCGGTTCGTCCGGCTTAGACTCGGGAGTTAGTGAACTCGTTCACAAGCGGGTTCCCCGGGGCGGTCCACCGGGACGAGCGGGCCGCGCCGCGCATTGCACCGGATCAAGGAGTGTCATGACCAGCGCCACCAGCCGCCGCCGACCGGACGAGGACGCCGAGGTGATCGTCGTCGGAGCAGGACCGGCCGGATCGACGGCTGCGACGTACCTGGCCCGCGCCGGCCTGGACGTCCTGCTTCTCGAGAAGAGCGTGTTCCCGCGGGAGAAGGTCTGCGGCGACGGCATCACCCCGAGAGGCGTCAAGCAGCTCATCGACCTGGGCATCGACACCCGCGAGGAAGCGGGCTGGCTGCACAACCGGGGCCTGCGGGTCGTCGGCGGCGGCGTGCGGATGGAACTGGACTGGCCGAGCCTGGCCGACTTCCCGCCCTACGGCGTGGTCCGCCCCCGCAACGACTTCGACGACCTGCTCGCCCGCAACGCCCAGCGCGCCGGGGCCCGGCTGCTGCAGCAGACCACCGTGACCGGCGCGATCACCGACGAGCGGACCGGCCGGGTGGTCGGCGTCGAGGCGAAGGCCGGACCGGACCGGACACCGGTCACCTACCGCGCGCCGTTGGTGTTGGCCTGTGACGGGGTGTCGGCCCGGCTGGCGCTGTCGGTGGGCATCGAGAAGCGCGACGAACGGCCGATGGGCGTCGCGGTGCGCCGGTACTACACGAGCCCGCGCTCCAAGGACGACTTCCTGGAGTCGCACCTGGAGCTGTGGGACCGCTCGAACCCCGACGAGCCGAAGCTGCTGCCGGGTTACGGCTGGATCTTCGGGATGGGCGACGGCACCGTCAACGTCGGACTCGGGATCCTGTCGACCTCCAAGGCCTACGGCAAGACGGACTACCGCCAGCTGATGCGGTCCTGGTTGGACGGTACCCCGGAGGAGTGGGGTTTCCGGGAGGAGAACGCCACCGGCCGGATCGGCGGCGCGGCGCTTCCGATGGGCTTCAACCGCACGCCGCACTACCGGAACGGGCTGCTGCTGGTCGGTGACGCCGGCGGGATGGTCAACCCGTTCAACGGCGAAGGCATCGCCTATGCGATGGAATCCGCCGCGCTGGCAGCGGAATGCGTGGTGCACGCCCTCGCCCGGCCGGCCGGCTTCTCGCGGGAGCAGGCGCTGCGCCGGTACCCGACGGCGGTGCAGCAGGCGCTCGGCGGCTACTTCCGGATGGGCAACATCTTCAGCAAGTTGATTGGCAATCCCACCGTCATGAAGGTGGCCACCAAGCATGGTCTGCCGAGGGCGACGCTGATGCGTTTCGTGTTGAAACTGTTGGCAAATCTGTACGACGAGAAGGGCGGCGACGCCATGGATCGTGTGATCAGCACCACTACTCGGCTGACCCCTAGCGCTTGACCGCGCGAGTCTGGTCAGATGTCCCGAGCAGTGTGCCAGACGTCTCAAAGTTAGGTTCGCCTCACTACGGAGTCGATACGGTCGACCGCATAGAGTGCGCACCGAAGCCGTAGATGTGTTCTGCGTCTCGGCGGGGGCCGCCGAAGGAGGGCAGCGGAGTGCTCGATCCCTACATCCCGCTGGTGCTGTTGTTCGCGCTGGCACTGGCGTTCGCGGTGTTTTCCGTCGCGATCGCGCCATTGGTCGGTCCCCGCCGTTACAACAAGGCGAAGCTCGACGCCTACGAGTGCGGCATCGAACCGTCGCCGCAGCCGGTCATCGGCGGCGGCCGGATGCCGGTCGCCTACTACCTGACCGCGATGTTGTTCATCCTGTTCGACATCGAGATGGTCTTCCTCTACCCGTTCGCGGTCTCCGCCGACGCCCTGGGCCTGTTCGGCGTGGTCGAGATCGTGCTCTTCATCGCCACCGTCGGTTTCGCCTACGTCTACGTGTGGCGCCGCGGCGGCCTCGACTGGAACTAGCACCGCCAAGCAAGACGACCGCACGACTCTTAAAGGACTAGCCGCAGCGAAGCGGGAAGGAGTGCCGGAGATGGGGCTCGAAGAGCAGCTGCCCAACGGCATCCTGTTGGCCAACGTGGAAAAGCTCGTCAACTGGACGCGGAAGACGTCGATGTGGCCGGCGACGTTCGGGCTGGCCTGCTGCGCGATCGAGATGATGACCGTCGGCGGTTCCCGCTACGACATCGCGCGCTTCGGCATGGAGCGGTTCTCCGCGACCCCCCGGCAGGCCGACCTGATGATCGTCGCGGGCCGGGTGACCAACAAGATGGCGCCGGTGCTGCGGCAGATCTACGACCAGATGCCGGAGCCGCGCTGGGTGCTGGCGATGGGCGTGTGCGCCTCGAGCGGCGGCATGTTCAACAACTACGCGGTCGTGCAGGGCGTGGACCACGTGGTGCCGGTGGACATGTACCTGCCGGGCTGCCCGCCGCGGCCGGAGATGCTGCTGGACGCGATCCTCAAGCTGCACGCCAAGATCATGGACGAGCCGATCAACGCGAAGCGTGCGCAGCTGCGGTTGGAGAGCGGCGAGCGCACCCCGATGATCCCGTCCTCCGAGCGGTACGCGCCGAAGAACGGGGCGCAGCGGCGCCGGGCCGAGCGGCAGCAGGCCAAGCAGCGCCGGGAGATGGGTTCCGATCCGTCGTTGGGGGCGCTGGACCCAGCGCCGAAGCGCCCCCGCGAGCTCAAAGCGGGCAGGTGAGTTCGGTTGGCAGACAATGAATCCCAGTCCGGGGCGGTGGAGCCGACCCGGCAGGGTTCCGCGCCGGTTTCCGGTCGCGCCCGGCAGGGCATGTTCGGGGTTCGCGGCACCGGCGACACCTCCGGCTACGGCGGTCTGCGGCTGCCGGCCTACGTGCCGCCCGCCGCGGAGCGCCCGTACGGCGGCTGGTTCGACGAGTTCGCCGACAACTTCTTCGCCGCGCTGAACGAGCAGGGCCTGCCCGCGGACACCGTGCAGCAGGTGACCGTCGATCGCGGCGAGATCACCTTCTACGTGCGGCGGGACCACCTGCTGGAGGTCTGCCGGACGCTGCGGGACGACCCGGCACTGCGCTTCGAGCTGTGCAGCTCGGTGTCCGGTGTGGACTACGGGCCGGAGGTGCCGCAGCGGCTGCACTCGGTGTACCACCTGACGTCGATGACCTACCGGCGCCGGATCAGGCTGGACGTCGCGCTGGAGATCGACGACCCGCACGTTCCTTCCGTCGTGCCGGTGTACCCGACCGCCGACTTCCAGGAACGCGAGGCCTGGGACATGTTCGGCATCGTCTACGACGGGCACCCGGCGCTGACCCGGATCCTGATGCCGGACGACTGGGACGGCCACCCGCAGCGCAAGGACTACCCGCTCGGCGGGATCCCGGTGGAGTACAAGGGCGCCGAGATCCCACCGCCGGACCAGCGCAGGGCGTACTCGTGATGGCCGGGCGGCGAAGGTTTTCCGCGATTTCAACGGAGATCGAACCTCTGATTTCCGTTGAAATCGCGGTCCGAGGACCGCAGCACACCGCGGAGAGGTGCTGGAGATGACTACCGAACCACTGGCCGACACCGGCCTCGACGACCCGCACGCGCACCCGGGCGAGGCGGAGTCGCGGGAGACCACCGAGGGCCGGGTCTACACCGTCACCGGCGGCGACTGGGACGAGTTCATCGACGAGACGGCCGGCGAGGAGCGGGTCGTCATCAACCTCGGCCCGCAGCACCCGTCCACCCACGGCGTGCTGCGGCTGGTGCTGGAGCTCGAAGGCGAGACGGTCACCAAGGCCCGTTCGGTGATCGGCTACCTGCACACCGGCATCGAGAAGAACACCGAGTACCGCACCTGGACGCAGGGCGTCACGTTCGTGACGCGGATGGACTACCTGGCGCCGCTGCACAACGAGGCCGCCTACTGCATGGCGGTGGAGAAGCTGCTGGGCATCGAGGCGCCGCGGCGGGCGCAGGTGTTCCGGGTGATGCTGATGGAGCTCAACCGGATCTCCTCGCACCTGGTGTTCCTGGCCACCGGCGCGATGGAGCTGGGCGCGACCACCGGCATGACCTACGGCTTCCGCGAGCGCGAAGAGGTCCTGCACCTGCTGGAGTACCTGACCGGCCTGCGGATGAACCACGCGTTCATCCGGCCCGGCGGCGTCGCCCAGGACCTCCCGGCGGACTACCGGGAGAAGATCCAGAACTTCATCAAGGTGATGGACAAGCGGCTGCCGGACTACGACAAGCTGTTCACCGGCCAGCCGATCTGGAAGCGGCGCCTGAAGGACGTCGGCTACCTACCGCTGGACGGCTGCCTGCAGCTCGGCGTCACCGGCCCGCTGCTGCGCTCCGCCGGGCTCGCCTGGGACCTGCGCAAGATCGAGCCGTACTGCGGCTACGAGGAGTACGACTTCGAGGTGCCCACCAGCACCGACGCCGACTGCTACGCCCGGTACCTGCTGCGGCTGGAGGAGATGCACCAGTCGCTGAAGATCATCCGGCAGTGCCTGGACAAGTTCGAGCCCGGCCCGCACATGGTGGAGGACGCGAAGATCGCGTGGCCGGCGAAGCTGAGCATCGGCCCGGACGGCATGGGCAACTCGCTGGAGCACGTCCGCAAGATCATGGGTCAGTCGATGGAGTCGCTGATCCACCACTTCAAGCTGGTGACCGAGGGCTTCGACGTGCCGCCGGGCCAGGTGTACGTGCCGATCGAGTCGCCGCGCGGCGAGCTCGGCTACCACGTGGTCTCCGACGGCGGCACCCGGCCGATGCGGGTGCACGTGCGGGAACCCAGTTTCGTGAACCTGCAGGCGATGCCTGCCATGGTCGAAGGCGGACTGGTGGCGGACGCGATCGCGTCGGTCGCCTCCATCGACCCGGTGATGGGCGGGGTGGATCGATGACCGAGCAGTTCGACTTCACCACGACGGAAGAGGCGGTTCACGAAGCCGTGCCTATTTCTGGCGCTACGTCGGTGTTCGGCGAGGACGTGCGGGCCGACGCGAAGCAGATCATCGCGCGGTACCCGGAGTCCCGGTCGGCGCTGCTGCCGATGCTGCACCTGGTGCAGTCCGTGCAGGGGCACGTCAGCGCCGAGGGAATCCAGTTCTGCGCGGAGCAGCTGGCACTGTCCACTGCGGAGGTCAGCGCCGTCGCGACGTTCTACACGATGTACAAGCGCAAGCCCTGCGGCCAGCACCTGGTGAGCATCTGCACCAACACCATGTGCGCGGCGCTCGGCGGCGACGCGATCTACCGGAAGGTCAGCGAGCACCTCGGCGTCGGGCACAACGAGACCGCCGGCACGCCGGGCGAAGAGGGCTCGGTCACCCTGGAACACGCCGAGTGCCTCGCCGCGTGCGACCTGGCCCCGGTGCTGCAGGTCAACTACGAGTACTTCGACAACCAGACGCCGGAGCAGGCGCTGGAGCTCGTGAAGGCGTTGCAGCGCGGGGAGAAGCCGGCGCCGACGCGCGGTCCCGCGCTCTCCGACTTCCGCGGCGCGGAGCGCCAGCTGGCGGGCTTCTTCGACGACCTCGAGTCCACTGTGGCCGGGTCGTCGGCGGCGGTCGAGACCCTGCGCGGCGCGCAGCTGGCCAACGAGCAGGGCTGGACCGCGCCGAGCATGCCCGACGACGCGGAACTCCCGCCGCTGCCGGAGAAGAAGTGAGGGTGGCCATGACCGAACCCAGCACCAGCCCGGTGACCCCGGTACTGACGAAGCGGTGGCTGTCGCCGACCTCCTGGACGCTGCGCACCTACGAGCAGCTGGAGGGCTACACCGCGCTGCGCAAGGCCCTGAAGGCGCACCCCGACCAGCTGATCGAGCTGGTCAAGGGCGCCGGGCTGCGCGGCCGCGGCGGCGCCGGGTTCCCGGCCGGGGTCAAGTGGAGCTTCATGCCCAAGGACCCGGTCAAGCCGCACTACCTCGTCATCAACGCCGACGAGGGCGAGCCGGGCACCTGCAAGGACATCCCGCTGATGATGGCCGACCCGCACTCGCTGATCGAGGGCTGCATCATCGCCAGCTACGCGATGCGCGCCAACCACTGCATGATCTACGTGCGCGGCGAGGCGCTGCACCCGATCCGGCGGCTGAACAACGCGGTCCGCGAGGCCTACCAGGCCGGATACCTCGGCAAGAACATCCTGGACTCGGGCTTCGACCTGGACATCGTGGTGCACGCGGGCGCGGGCGCCTACATCTGCGGCGAGGAGACGGCGCTGCTCGACTCGCTGGAGGGCAAGCGCGGTCAGCCGCGGCTGAAGCCGCCGTTCCCGGCGGCCGCCGGGCTCTACGCCTGCCCGACCACGGTGAACAACGTCGAGACGATCGCCTCGGTGCCCTTCATCGTCAACGGCGGCGCCGAGTGGTTCCGCAAGATGGGCACCGAGAAGTCGCCCGGCCCGAAGATCTACTCGATCTCCGGGCACGTCGAGCGGCCCGGCCAGTACGAGGCGCCGCTGGGCACCACGCTCCGCGAGCTGCTGGAGCTGGCGGGCGGCATGAAGGACGGCATCCCGCTGAAGTTCTGGACGCCGGGCGGCTCGTCGACGCCGATGTTCACCGCCGAGCACCTGGACGTGCCGCTGGACTTCGAGGGCGCCGCCGAGGCCGGGTCGATGCTGGGCACCACCGCGGTGATGGTGTTCAACGAGACGGTTTCGGTGCCGTGGGCCGTGATGAAGTGGACCCAGTTCTACGAGCACGAGTCCTGCGGCAAGTGCACGCCGTGCCGGGAGGGCACCTACTGGCTGGCGCAGGTGCTGGAGCGGATGGTCGACGGGCACGGCACCGAGGAGGACATCGAAACCCTCCTGGACGTGTGCGACAACATCTTCGGCCGCTCGTTCTGCGCCCTGGGCGACGGTGCGGTCAGCCCGATCGTCAGCGGCATCAAGTACTTCCGCGAGGAGTTCCTCGCGCTGTGTGAGAAGAACAAGACCGCTGAGTCCGCATTGGTTGGAGCGGCCCGATGACCGTGGCACCAGAAGCCGAAACCCGTCCGGTACCGGAGGGGTATGTTCGCCTGACCATCGACGGCATCGAGGTCGTGGCGCCCAAGGGCGAGCTGCTGATCCGGACCGCGGAGCGGATGGGCATCACCATCCCGCGGTTCTGCGACCACCCGCTGCTCGACCCGGCAGGCGCCTGCCGCCAGTGCCTCGTCGAGGTCGAGATGGGCGGGCGGCCGATGCCGAAGCCGCAGGCGTCCTGCACGATGACCGTGGCCGACGGCATGGTGGTCAAGACGCAGCAGACCTCGCCGGTGGCGGACAAGGCGCAGCAGGGCGTGATGGAGCTGCTGCTGATCAACCACCCGCTGGACTGCCCGATCTGCGACAAGGGCGGCGAGTGCCCGCTGCAGAACCAGGCGTTGAAGCACGGCCGGGCGGAGTCCCGCTTCCACGACACCAAGCGGACCTTCGCCAAGCCGGTGCCGATCTCCTCGCAGGTGCTGCTGGACCGGGAGCGCTGCGTGCTCTGCCAGCGCTGCACCCGGTTCTCCAAGCAGGTGGCGGGCGATCCGTTCATCGAGCTGCTGGAGCGCGGGGCGTTGCAGCAGATCGGCATCGGCGAGCAGCAGCCGTTCCAGAGCTACTTCTCCGGCAACACCATCCAGATCTGCCCGGTCGGGGCGCTGACCAGCGCGGCCTACCGGTTCCGGTCCCGGCCGTTCGACCTGGTGTCGACGCCCGGCCAGTGCGAGCACTGCGCGTCCGGCTGCGAGATCCGCAACGACTGGCGGCGCGGCAAGGTGATGCGGCGGCTGGCGGGCGACGACCCGGAGGTCAACGAGGAGTGGATCTGCGACAAGGGCCGCTTCGCCTTCCGCTACGCCACCGCCAACGACCGGATCACCCGGCCGCTGATCCGGGAGAACGGCGAGCTGCGGCCCGCGTCCTGGACCGAGGCGCTGCAGGCGGCCGCGAAGGGGCTCGCCGAGGCGCGTGACGCCGAAGGCGTCGGGGTGCTGCCCGGCGGCCGGCTGACCGTCGAGGACGCCTACGCCTACGCGAAGTTCGCGCGGATCGCACTGCGCACCAACGACATCGACTACCGGGCCCGGCCGCACTCCGACGAGGAGCTGCGGTTCCTGGAGTCCACTGTGGTCGGTACCAGCCCGGGCAACGGCGTCACCTACCGGGACCTGGAATCAGCGCCCGCGGTGCTGTGCGTGGCGTTCGAGCCGGAAGAGGAATCGCCGATCGTCTTCCTGCGGCTGCGCAAGGCGGCCCGCAAGGGTGCCACCAAGGTGTTCCACTTGGCACCGTGGGCCTCGCCGGGCGTGGAGAAGACGACGGTCATCGTGCACGACGGCGGACCGGTGCGGACCGGGTCGCTGGTGCCGTGCGTGCCCGGCGGCGAAGCCGCGGCGCTGCGCGAGCTCCCGTCCGATGTGGATGAAGCGCTGCGGCAGCCGGGAGCGGTCCTCCTCGTCGGTGAGCGCGCCGCGGAGGTCCCCGGGCTGTACTCGGAGATCCTGCGCACCGCGCAGCGGACCGGCGTGAGCGTCGCGTGGATTCCCCGCCGCGCCGGCGAGCGCGGCGCGATCGAGGTCGGCGTACTGCCGACGCTGCTTCCGGGCGGACGCCCGGTGGCCGATGCCGAAGCCCGCGCCGAGCTGGAGCGGCACTGGGGCCTCGCTCCGGCCGCCCTGCCCGCCCGCGCCGGCCGCGACGTCACCGGAATCCTCGCCGCGGCGGCCGCCGGAGACCTCTCCGGGCTGGTCGTCGGCGGTGTCGACCCCAACGACCTGCCCGACCCGGCGCTCGCCGAGAAGGCCCTGCGCCGCGCGGGCTTCGTGGTCAGCCTGGAACTGCGGCCGAGCGCGGTCACCGAGCACGCCAACGTGGTGCTGCCCATCGCGCCCAGCACCGAGAAGGCCGGCAGCTACCTGAACTGGGAAGGCCGCCACCGCGAGTTCCGCACCACCATCGAGGGCACCGGCGCGCTGCCGGACTGCCGGGTGCTGGACACCCTCGCGGTGGAGATGGACGTGGACCTGTTCACGCAGACCCCGGCCGCCGCGCTCGCCGAGCTCGAACGCGTCGGGCCGCACCTCGGCGCGGGGCTGCCCGCCCCGGACGAGCCGCCCGCGGCGGCACCGAGACCCGGCGCGGGGCAGGCGGTGCTGGCGACCTGGCGGCAGCTGCTGGACAACGGATCGATGCAGTCCGACGAGCCGAACCTGGCCGGCACCTCGCGGCGCACCATCGCGGTGCTCTCGCCGGGCACCGCGCAGCGGATCGGGCTCGGCGACGGGCAGCGCATCGAGATCCGCACCGCCAAGGGCGCGATCGTGCTCGCGGCGGAGCTCGCCGAAATGCCCGACGACGTGGTGTGGCTGCCCGCCGACTCCGGTGCCTCGAAGGTGCACCGGACGCTGGGCGTCGGCCACGGCGCGGTCGTCGACATCGCCGCCACCACGGCGATGTCTCCCGCCGCCGGAAACGGCTACGGCGGCACGACCCACCTCGACGGGGGGAGAGCATGACCAGAACCGCGGAACTGCTCGCCGACGATCCGCTCTGGCTGATCCTGCTGAAGGTCGTCGTGATCTTCGTGTTCCTGGTCGTCATGACGTTGTTGACGATCTGGGCGGAGCGCCGGGTGATCGGGCGGATGCAGCACCGGCCCGGCCCCAACCGGGCGGGCCCGTTCGGGTTGCTGCAATCGCTGGCGGACGGCCTGAAGCTGGCCTTCAAGGAAGACATCCGGCCGGTGCTGGCCGACAAGTGGGTGTACTTCCTGGCCCCGGTGATCTCCGCGACGCCCGCGCTGGTGTCGTTCTCGGTGATTCCGATCGGCCCCGAGGTCACCATCTTCGGCGAGCCCACCGCGTTGCAGCTGGTGGACCTGCCGGTCGGCCTGCTGGTCGTGCTGGCCTGCGCCTCCATCGGCGTCTACGGCATCGTGCTGGCCGGCTGGGCCTCCGGCTCGCCGTACCCGCTGCTGGGCTCGCTGCGCTCGGCGGCGCAGGTGATCTCCTACGAGATCGCGATGGGCCTGTCGTTCGTCGCGGTCATCATGTACGCGGGCACGCTGTCCACCTCGGGCATCGTCGAAGCGCAGAAGGACGGCTGGTTCTTCCTGCTGCTGCCGTTCAGCTTCGTCGTCTACGTGGTGTCCATGGTCGGTGAGACCAACCGCGCCCCGTTCGACCTGCCGGAGGCGGAGTCGGAGCTGGTCGGCGGGTTCCACACCGAGTACTCGTCGCTGAAGTTCGCGCTGTTCTTCCTCGCCGAGTACATCAACATGGTCACCGTCTCGGCGCTGGCGACCACGCTGTTCCTCGGCGGCTGGCACGCACCGTGGCCGCTGTCGCTGATCGGCGACGGGGTGCTCAACACCGGCTGGTGGCCGGTGCTGTGGTTCCTCGGCAAGACGGTGGCGTTCCTGTTCTTCTTCATCTGGCTGCGCGGCACGCTGCCCCGCCTGCGCTACGACCAGTTCATGAACCTGGGCTGGAAGTTCCTGGTCCCGCTCAGCCTGCTGTGGATCATCGCGGTCACCGTGATCCGCGCGCTGCGCAACGAGGAAGCGGTCAGCTCGCAGCAGTTCCTCATCGGCGGCGGCATCGTGATCGCGATCCTGCTGGCGGCGACGTTCCTGATCCCGGACCGCAAACCGGCCAAGGACGCCGACGAGATCCCGCTGGCCGGCAGCGGATACCCCGTTCCGCCGCTGGACCTGCAAGTCCCCGAGACCCCGCCGCGCCGCACCCCGGTGCACAGCGGTGCCGACCGCACTGCGGGCGAGGTCGCGGGTCCGGAAGGCGAGGAGGCGCCTCATGGGAATGTTTGATCCGATCAAGGGCTTCGGCGTCACCTTCTCGACCATGTTCAAGAAGGTCGTCACCGAGGAGTACCCCGAGGTCAAGAAGATCCCGGCGCCCCGGTTCCACGGCCGCCACCAGCTCAACCGGCACCCGGACGGGCTGGAGAAGTGCGTCGGCTGCGAGCTGTGCGCGTGGGCGTGCCCGGCCGACGCGATCTTCGTGGAGGGCGGCGACAACACCGAAGAGGCCCGGTACTCGCCCGGTGAGCGCTACGGCAAGGACTACCAGATCAACTACCTGCGCTGCATCGGCTGCGGGTTGTGCATCGAGGCCTGCCCGACGCGCGCGCTGACGATGACCAACGAGTACGAGACCGCCGACGACAACCGCCAGGACCTGATCTACACCAAGGCGGACATGCTGGCGCCGCTGCTGCCCGGCATGGAGCAGCCGCCGCACCCGATGCGGCTCGGCAACGACGAGCAGGACTACTACGTGCGCGGGCCGGAATTGGCCAAGCAGCGGGGAGTCCCGGCGGAGCAGACGGTCGAGTCCGGGCATGAGGAGGCCGGGAGATGACCAGCGAAGCGGTGCAGTTCCTGGCGCAGGCGCAGAGTAGCGTCGTAGCGGGCACTGTGGGCACCGGCGAGACGGTGGCCTTCTGGGTGCTCGGACCGCTGGCGCTGGTCGGCGCGCTGGGCATGGTGTTCGCCCGCAACGCGGTGCACTCCGCGCTGTGGCTGGTGCTGACGATGCTGTGCCTGGGCGTGCTCTACATGGCGCAGAGCGCACCGTTCCTCGGGTTCACGCAGATCATCGTCTACACCGGCGCGATCATGATGCTGTTCCTGTTCGTGCTGATGATGGTCGGCCGCGACTCGTCCGACTCGGTGGTCGAAGTCCTGCGCGGGCAGCGGTTGTGGGCCGGGGTCGGCGGCATCGGCCTGGCGGCCCTGCTGGTGTCCGGCCTGGCGCGGGCGCTCACCGCGGTGACGCCCGCCGCGCCGCTGAACCCGTGGACGCCGACCGGCGGCGGTGCGGGCGGCCTCGGCCGGTTGATCTTCACCGACTACCTGTTCCCGTTCGAGCTGACCTCGGCGCTGCTGATCACCGCCGCGGTGGGCGCGATGGTGCTGGCCTACGGCGGCAAGGGCCGCGGCCCGCGGCTGAGCCAGCGGGAGCGGGCCGAAGCCCGGTTCCGCGGCTCCCGCCCGTCGCCGCTGCCCGGGCCCGGCGTGTACGCGACGGCCAACTCGGTCGCCGTCCCGGCGCTGCTGCCCGATGGCTCGGTGGCGCCGGAGTCGCTGTCCGAGCTGCTGGAGAACCTGCCCGCGGACCGGCTCGGCGACGAGCGGCGCGCGGTCGCCGGCCGGCAGCCGGGTCCCGACCCGCACGCGCTGACCGGCGGGCACCACGAGGAGACGCCCCCGGCGCCCGAGCAGAAGTCGCCGCACACCAACGGGAACGGGGCCCACCACAACAACGGCCACGAGTCCGAGCACGTCTCCTCCGAGGAGGTCCGGCAGTGACCCCCACCTACTACCTGCTGCTGTCGGCGTTGCTGTTCACCATCGGCGCCGTCGGGGTGCTGGTGCGGCGCAACGCGATCGTGGTGTTCATGTGCATCGAGCTGATGCTCAACGCGGTCAACCTGACGCTGGTGACCTTCGCGCGCATCGAGGGTTCGGTGCACGGGCAGGTCATGGCCTTCTTCGTGATGGTCGTCGCCGCGGCCGAGGTGGTGGTCGGCCTGGCCATCATCATGTCGATCTTCCGGACGCGTCGCTCGGCCTCGGTCGACGACGCCAACCTGCTGAAGTACTGAGAGGGCGCGTGGTGACGGCAATGATGACTACCGGGGCCTTCTCCCTCACCGGGCTCCCGCCGGACGCGATGGCCCCGGCGGGAGCGTTCCAGGAGGCCGCCTGGCTGGTGATCGCGTTCCCGGCGCTGGGCGCGTTGATCCTGCTCGTCGCCGGGCGCCGGGCCAACGGCTGGGGGCACATCCTCGGCTGCGCCACCGTGATCGCGTCCTTCCTGTACGGGCTCGGGCTGTTCAGCTCCGTGGTCGGACTCGGCGAGGAGAGCAGGGTGCGGGAGTTGCACCTGTTCTCGTGGATCCCGGTGAACGCCCTGCAGGTCGACTTCGGGATCCGGATCGACCCGCTGTCGATGGTGTTCGTGCTGCTGATCACCGGCGTCGGCGCGCTGATCCACATCTACTCGATCGGCTACATGTCGCATGACCAGGAAGGCCGCACCGGGCGGGACAACACCGAACGCCGCCGGTTCTTCGCCTACCTGAACCTGTTCGTCGCGGCGATGCTGATCCTGGTGCTGGGCAACAGCTTCGTGACCCTGTACCTCGGCTGGGAGGGCGTCGGTCTCGCGTCCTACCTGCTGATCGGCTTCTGGCAGGGCCGGCCGTCGGCGGCCGCGGCGGCGACCAAGGCGTTCGTGATGAACCGCGTCGGCGACGTCGGGCTGGCGCTGGCGATCTTCCTGCTGTTCGCCAACCTCGGCACCACGCAGTACACCGAGGTCTTCGCCCGCGCCGGTGAGCTGACGCCGGGCGTGCTGCTGGCCATCACGCTGTTGCTGCTGCTGGGCGCCTGCGGCAAGTCCGGCCAGGTGCCGCTGCAGGCGTGGTTGCCGGACGCGATGGAGGGCCCGACCCCGGTGTCCGCCCTCATCCACGCGGCGACGATGGTCACCGCGGGCGTGTACCTGATCGCGCGGTCCAACCCGCTGTTCACGCTCTCGCCCGGTGGGCAGCTGGCCGTCACCATCGTCGGTGCGGTGACGCTGCTGGTCGGCTGCATCATCGGCTGCGCCTACGACGACATCAAGAAGGTCCTGGCGTACTCCACGGTCAGCCAGATCGGCTACATGATGCTGGCCGTCGGGCTCGGCCCGGCCGGATACGCGCTGGGCATCATGCACCTGCTCACCCACGGCTTCTTCAAGGCCGGGCTGTTCCTCGGCGCCGGTTCGGTGATGCACGGCATGAACGACGAGGTCGACATGCGCAAGTTCGGCGGCCTCTACCGGTTCATGCCGATCACCTTCGCCACCTTCGGGCTCGGCTACCTGGCGCTGATCGGCTTCCCGTTCCTGTCCGGGTACTACTCGAAGGACGCGATCATCGAGGCGGCGTTCGGCCAGGAGGGCTGGCGCGGCTGGGTGTTCGGCGGCGCGGCGATGCTGGGCGCGGCGATCACCGCGTTCTACATGACCCGCCTGGTGCTGATGACGTTCTTCGGCGAGAAGCGCTGGGAGAAGCTGAATGCGGAGAATGCGCCCGGGGGCGCGAACAGAGCCTTCCACCCGCACGAGTCGCCCGCGGTGATGACCGCGCCGATGATCGTGCTGGCCATCGGTTCGGTCGCGGCGGGCATGTTCCTCGCCGGCGGCGACCGGCTGGTCGGGTTCCTGACGCCGTCGCTGGGCGAGCTGCGCGAGGCCGAGCACACCGCGATCCCGCACGCGCTGATCCCGGTGCTGACCGTCGCGCTGTCCGCGCTGGGCGCGCTGATCGCCTGGCTGGTGGTCGGTCGCAAGCCGGTGCCGGTGGAGCGCCCGGAGCGGGTTTCGCCGATCGTCCGCGCGGCCCGCGCGGACCTGGGCGGCAACGCGCTGAACAACGCCTTGGCGGTGCGGCCGACGTTCGGCCTGTCGCGCGGGCTGGTCACCGTGGACCGCAAGGGCGTTGACGGCGCGGTCAACGGCATCGCCGGGTTCCTCGGCTTCAGCTCCGGCCGCCTGCGCCGGCTGCAGACCGGTTTCGTCCGGTCCTACGCCCTGTCCATGCTCTTCGGCGGAATCCTGCTGATCGCCGCCCTGATGGCAGTGGGGATCCCGACATGACGACCTGGCTGCGCCCCGGACCGCAGTTTCAATTGAAACTGCACGTCCACTGTGGACTCGGTCGGTTGAGCGAGCTCCGGGAGGAGATCCGATGACCCTGCTCGTCGCACTGATCCTGCTGCCGATCGCCGGGTCGGTGGTGGTGGCGCTGCTGCGCGGCAACGCGCCGGTGGCCAAGTGGACCGCGCTCGGGTTCTCCCTGGTGGAGCTGGTGATCGCGCTCGCCGCGTGGGCCGCCTACGACCCGGCGGGTCCGCGGCTGCAGCTCACCAGCTCGGTGGAGTGGATCCCGGCGTTCGACATCCGGCTCTCGCTCGGCGTGGACGGCATCGCGCTGGTGATGATCGCGGTGATCGCGCTGCTCACCCCGCTGGTCCTCGGCTACAGCTGGGGCGAGCGGCTGCCCGCCGGGCGCACCCACGGCGGCTTCTTCTCGCTGCTGCTGCTGGAGCAGGCCCTGACGGTGGCGGTGTTCGCCGCGACCGACCTGTTCCTGTTCTACGTGCTCTTCGAGATCATGCTGATCCCGATGTACTTCCTCATCGGCGGCTACGGCGGCGAGAAGCGCACCTACGCCGCGGTGAAGTTCTTCCTGTACTCCTTCCTCGGCGGCCTGATCATGCTGGCCTCGGCGATCGGCGCGTACGTCTACAGCGCGGAGGTCACCGGCACCGGCACGTTCGACTGGGCGACGCTGGTGCCGGTGCTCGCCGGAGCGCCGACCAGCGTGCAGGTGTGGCTGTTCCTCGGGTTCTTCACCGCGTTCGCCATCAAGGCCCCGCTGATCCCGTTCCACACCTGGCTGCCGGACGCGGCGCAGCAGGCGCCGATCGGCGTCGCGGTGATCGTCGTCGGTGTGCTCGACAAGGTCGGCACCTTCGGCTTCCTGCGCTACAGCCTGCCGCTCACGCCGGAGGCGTCGAAGCTGCTCGCCCCGCTGGTGCTGGTGCTCGCGGTGATCGGCGTGCTCTACGGCTCGCTGCAGGCCTTCGGCCAGACCGACCTCAAGCGCTTCATCGCCTACGTGTCGATCGCGCACTTCGGCTTCATCGCGCTGGGCATCTTCGCGTTCACCTCGCAGGCGCAGGTCGGCGCGGTGTCGTACATGATCAACCACAGCATCGCGACCGGCATGCTGATCCTGGTGATCGGCATGGTGATCGCGCGCGGCGGCTCCACCCGGATCGCCGACTACGGCGGCATGGCGAAGGTGGCGCCGCTGCTGGCCGGCACGCTGCTGATCGCCGGGCTGAGCACCCTGTCGCTGCCGGGCACGAACTCGTTCATCAGCGAATTCCTGGTGCTGGTCGGCGCTTTCCGGACGCAGCCGGTCTACACCGTGCTCGCCACCATCGGCATGGTGCTGGCCGCCGTCTACGTGCTCTGGCTGTACCAGCGGACGATGCAGGGCCCGGTGCGCGGCGACGCGCTGCTGGGCTCCGCCGGCGGCCCGGGCGCGGTGACCGACCCGAACAAGCCGGGCGCGCACCGGCTGCGGGTGGCCGACCTCGGCGCCCGCGAGATCGCGGTGCTGACCCCGCTGATCGTGCTGGTGCTCGCGTTGGGCTTCTACCCGAAGCCGGTGTTGGACGTGATCAACCCGTCGGTCGCGGCGACCATGAGCGAGGTCGGCGTCACCGACCCCGTGACCTCGCAGGGAGGTAACTGACAGTGGGTGCTTTGACGCAGGGGCCGGCTGCCTTCGCGCAGCTGCCGCCCGTGGAGATCCCGCCGATCGACTACGCGGCCATCGCGCCGATCCTGGTGATCCTCGGCGCGGCCTGCCTGGCGATCCTCGTCGAGGCGTTCCTGCCGCGGCACCAGCGCTGGTCGGCGCAGGTCGGGCTGAGCCTGGTGGCGATCGTCGCCGCCGGGGTGGCGCTGGCGGTGTACGCCCGTTCCGGCGTCACCGGCGTGACCACGCTGTCCGACACCCTCGCGATCGACCCGCCCACGCTGTTCCTCTGGGGCACCCTCCTCGCCCTCGGCCTGGGCGCGATCCTGCTGATCGCGGACCGCTCGGTGGAGCCGGGCGGCGCGTTCGTCTCCGAGTCGCGGGCGAGCGACGGGCCGGGCGCGATGACCCGCGCGGCCGCCGGGGTCGCGGGGATGCGCACCGAGGTCTTCCCGCTCGCCCTGTTCTCGCTCGGCGGGATGATGGTGTTCTGCGCGGCGAACGACCTGCTGACGATGTTCATCGCGCTCGAGGTGCTGAGTCTGCCGCTGTACCTGATGTGCGGGCTGGCCAAGCGCCGCCGCCTGCTGTCGCAGGAGGCGGCGGTCAAGTACTTCCTGCTCGGCGCGTTCGCCTCGGCGTTCTTCCTGTACGGCCTGGCCCTGCTCTACGGCTACGCGGGTTCGGTGAAGCTGCAGGCGATCGCGGACGCCACCGCCGGTTCGGACCGCTCGGACACGCTGCTGTTCGCCGGGCTCGGCCTGCTGCTGGTGGGCCTGCTGTTCAAGGCCTCGGTCGGCCCGTTCCACACCTGGACCCCGGACGTCTACCAGGGCGCGCCGACCGCGGTCACCGGCTTCATGGCCGCCTGCACCAAGGTCGCCGCGTTCGGCGGGATCCTGCGGGTGCTGCAGGTCGCGTTCCAGGCTTCCAGCTGGGAGTGGCGCGGCGTGCTGTGGGCCGTCGCGATCGTCTCGATGGTCATCGGCGTGGTGCTCGGCCTGACGCAGCGCGACATCAAGCGGATGATCGCCTACTCGTCCGTCGCGCACGCCGGGTTCATGCTGATCGGCTCGCTGGCGCTGACCGGTCGCGGGCTGTCCGCCACGCTGTTCTACCTGCTCGCCTACGGGTTCACGACGATCGCCGTGTTCGGGGTGATCAGCCTGGTGCGACGTGCCGATGGTGAGGCAACTCACCTTTCGGACTGGGCCGGGCTGGCGAAGCGTTCGCCGCTGGTCGCAGGCGTGTTCACCTTCCTGTTGTTCGCCCTCGCCGGCATCCCGCTGACTAGCGGTTTCGTCGGGAAGTTCGTGGTGTTCGAGGCGGCGTTGGCCGACGGCATGGCGCCGCTGGTGGTGGTGGCCCTGGTGGCCAGTGCGGTTGCCGCCTTCTTCTACCTTCGTGTCATCGTGCTGATGTACTTCAGCGAACCCGCCGAGGACGGCCCCACCGTCAGCGTGCCGGGTGCGTTCACGACAGCGGCGATCACGCTCGGTGTGGTCGTCACGCTGTTGCTGGGCGTGCTGCCGACTTTGGCGCTGGACTGGGCGAACGTCGGCGGCTTCGTGTCGTAGAGTGCTCGCCCGTAGGGCGAACCGGGGGAGCGAAGGCGACGGTGACGTGAGCAAGCCAGCGGGTGACCCGATCAACGATCTGACCGCGGGTGGATTGGGCGGGTTCGTCGACATCGCCGACGAGGCGTTGGCCGACTCGGTGCGGCAGGGCATGGACCGGGTGGAGCGGCTCCTGCGCGAATCCGTGCGCAGCGACCTCGAGTTCGCCACCCGCACCTCGCTGCACCTGGTGGACGCGGGCGGCAAGCGGTTCCGGCCGCTGTTCACGCTGCTGGCCGCGCAGTTCGGCGACCCCGACGCGGACGAGGTGATCAAGTCCGCCGCGGTGATCGAGATGATCCACCTCGCCACGCTCTACCACGACGACGTGATGGACGAGGCGACCATGCGGCGCGGCGCGACCAGCGCCAACGCCCGCTGGGACAACTCGGTGGCGATCCTGACCGGTGACTTCCTGTTCGCCCGGGCGTCCCGGCTGATCGCCGATCTCGGCGGCGCCGCGGTCCGGGAGATGGCGGGCACCTTCGAGGCGCTGGTCACCGGCCAGATGCGGGAGACCGTCGGGGTCGGCGAGGACGAGGACGCCGTCGAGTTCTACCTGAAGGTGATCTTCGAGAAGACCGGTTCGCTGATCGCCACCGCCGGGCGGTTCGGCGCCTGGTTCTCCGGCGCGAACGAGGCGACGATCGACGGCCTGGAGCGGATCGGCCGGATCATCGGCACCGGTTTCCAGATCTCCGACGACATCATCGACATCGCCTCGCCGGCCAAGGAATCGGGCAAGACCCCGGGCACCGACCTCCGCGAAGGCGTGCGGACGCTGCCGATGCTGCACGCGCTGGCGGACCCGGACACCTCCCCGCGGCTGCGCGAACTGCTGTCCCGGCCGCTGACCGAGGACGCCGAGGTCGACGAGGCGCTGGAGCTGCTGCGCGGGTCCAGCGGGCTCGCGCGGACCCGCGCCACCCTGGACGAGTACGCCGACGACGCCCGCAAGGAACTTGCCTCGCTGCCCGACGTCCCGGCCCGCGAAGCGCTGTCGGCGCTGGTCGACTACGTGGTGGCGCGCACCCGCTGATCGCCGGTGGAACCTGTTTCCAGGCTTGTTTTGCTTGGCGGCCCCTGCGGGATTTACGGGCGCCTTCTCGTTGTGGGATTCCCGACGTCGTGAAGACCGATTCACCACGTCGGGGCTTTCCTGGTGAGAAGGCACCCGCGGCGGTGTCGTTGCGCAGGCGGGCTAGGCGGCTGCGCCGCTTCGAAGAAGAAGCACACGTGCCCGGAAAGTTGCGCAAGCACCACCCACGTGTGTCACGAGCCGGTCAAGCTGGTCCGCGGCCGGGCTGCCGCGTGATAGGTATCCCCGGAGAAATGGCGGCGCTGCTGGAGCCCTGAGGAGGGACATCTCTCGTGATCACCTGGCTGTTCACCCAGGTGTGGCTGTGGAGCCTCGCCGCGTTCGCGCTGGGTGCGCTGATCACCTGGCTGCTCTTCGTCCGCCCGCTGCGCAGGCAACTGGCCGAACTCACCGCCGGCTACCCGGAGGACGAGTACGCGTACGAGCAGGACGAGCAGATCGCGGCCGAGGCCCCGCTGGACCTGCTGCAACCCGCGCCGCCGCGCTGGGAGCGGCCGGACGATCCCGAGGTCGGCGACTGGAGCCGGGCCCCGCGCGCCTGGGTGGCGCCGGAGAAGGCCAAGCCCGAGCGGTCCGACTCGGACAGCGAGTGGTTCCGCCAGTGGGACCAGCGCGTGAACGGGGTCGACCAGGCCGATGCCGCCGTGACCGCGGTGCAGCCGCGGGTGCCACCAGAGGCTGAGTTCCCGAAGCCCGAGTTCCCGAAGTCCGAGTTCCCGAAGTCTGAGTTCCCGAAGTCCGAGGAGCCGGGTGCGGACGAGCCGACGGAGTCGGTGAAGCACGTGCAGCCGCCCGCGGAAGCGCCGGTGGAACCGCCGGCCGCGGAGCGGAAGGCGGAGGAGCCGGCGACCGACATCTCGGCGTGGCCGGAGGCCGAGCCCGAGGAGGCGCAGGTCTCCGGGCGGCTCGAAGGCGCGGACGACGCGACGGAGTCGCGGTTGTCCGGGCAGCTGCGGTCGCTGTTCGAGAACGTGGAGCCGCGCAGCGGCGCAGCGGCGGAGACGCCGTACGTGCCACCGGTCGGAGCGGATGCGACGCAGGTGATCCCGAAGGTCCCAGACCGGGGATCGGAGAGCGCGGAGGGGGCGGCGGAGCCGCCGCCGCTGCCGCGGCGGACGCCCGGCGCCGGGCCGCGGCCCGGGCGGGAGGGCGGCTCGGGGCCGATGATCAAGGGCCACTCCGCGTCCCGGCAGTACCACAGCCCCGAATCGCCGGCCTACGACAAGATCGTCGCCGACGTGTGGTTCCGCACCCCGGCCGATGCGGAGATCGCCGGCTTCGAACCCTGGAACGGTCAGCGCACCACGTGACGCGCCGGACGCTCACTCCGGTTGGGGCTGGCGTTCCAGGAGCCGGGAGAGCACCACGGTCGACACCGTTCGGCTCACGAACTCGACCGACCGCAGGCGCTCCATCGCCTCTTCGAGGTGGTGGATGTTCGCCGCCCGCAGGTGCACGATCGCGTCCGCCTGCCCCGACACCGTGTAGGCCGCGACCACTTCCGGCAGCGGTTCCAGGCCGTTGCGGATCCGGTGCGCGGGGACGTTGCCATCGCAGTGCACCTCCACGAACGCCTCCGTGCCCCAGCCCAGCGCCTCCGGGTCCACGACGGCCGTGAACCCCTGCAGCACGCCCTGGTCCAGCAGCTTGTCCACCCGGCGCTTCACCGCCGGCGCCGACAGGCCGACCTCCGCGCCGATCTCCGCGTAGCTCGCCCGGGCGTCGGCCACCAGGCGCGAAATGATTCGTTGGTCCAAGGCGTCCATACGCAATATTCTGCCGCAAAGAACGAACGTAGCGTTATTGATGGGTGGTCAGGGGAACACTTAGATTTCGATTCATGACGGTTACCGCCGGTCCGGCTCTTGAGACCCTCGCGCCGCCCCAGACCACCACGCGGCACTACGTGATGTGCGCGCCCAAGTACTTCACCGTCGAGTACTCGATCAACCCGTGGATGGACCCGGGCACGCCGGTGGAAGCCGACCTGGCGATGGCCCAGTGGGCGGAGCTGAAGCGCACCTACGAACGGCTCGGGCACGTCGTCGAGCTGGTCGAGCCGCAGCCGGGCCTGCCGGACATGGTGTTCGCGGCCAACTCGGCGACCGTGATCGACGACCGGGTGCTGGGCGCCCGGTTCCGCGCGCCGCAGCGGGCCGCCGAGGCCGAGCACTTCCGGCGCTGGTTCGTCACCCGCGGCTACCGGAACCTGGTGATGCCGTCCCGGATCAACGAGGCGGAGGGCGACTTCGCCTGGACCGGCCGGGTGCTGCTGGCGGGCAGCGGGTTCCGCACCGATCCCGAAGCGCACGCGGAGGCCCAGGAGGTGCTCGGGGTGCCCGTGGTCTCGCTGCGGCTGGTCGACCCGCGCTACTACCACCTGGACACCGCGCTGTTCGTGCTGGAGCGCGGCGAGCGGGCGCAGATCGCCTACTTCCCGGATGCCTTCTCGCCCGGGTCGCGCCGCGTGCTGGAGCGGATGTTCCCGGATGCCGTGATCGCCGACGCCACCGACGCCGCCTGCCTCGGCCTGAACGGGGTTTCCGACGGGCGGCACGTGGTGCTGCCCGCGGAGGCGACCGGGCTCGCCGCGCAGCTGGCCGCCCGCGGCTACGAGCCGGTCCTGCTGGACATCTCCGAGCTGCGGAAGTCCGGCGGCGGCCCGAAGTGCTGCACGATGGAACTCCACGCCTGAGGGGCCGGGGTGCGAAGGGCGTCGTCGACCTGCAGCGACGCCCTTCGTCGTGGCGGCCCTACTGGTCCAGGACGGCCTGCACGCCGAGCTCGATGCTGATCGTGGGGCCGACCACGGCGATGCCCTTGGCCAGGGTGGCCTGCCAGTTGACCGAGTAGTCCTCGCGGCGCAGCGTCGCGGTCGCGTGGCAGGCGACCCGCAGGTCGCCGTCGAAGCCGGGCCCCTGCCACTTCCGCTGGCCCAGGTAGTTGGTCTCCAGCTGGACCGGGCTGCTGGTGCCGCGCAGCGCCAGGCGGCCGCTGATCATCCAGCGGTCGGCGCGCAGGTGCGTGAACCGGTCGCTGCTGAAGGTGATCCGCGGGTGGTTGGCCACGTCGAAGAAGTCCGCCGACCGCAGGTGGTCGTCGCGCATCTTCACGCCGGTCTCGATGCTGGCCGCGTCGATGGCCACCTGGATCCGCGAGTCCTCGAACCGCGGCGCCACCTCCACCACGCCGTCGTAGTTCTTGAACATCCCGTGGATCTTGGACATGCCGATGTGCTGGGCGATGAACCGGATCTCGGTGTGGTACGGGTCGAACCGGTAGCGGCCCGGGCGCGGCAGTTCCAGCGAGGCGTCCGGCTCCAGGCGGATGCCGCCGAGCGCGTAGTGCTGGTTGACCCGCACCTCCACGCGGGTGGTGTACCGGCGGTAGCCGCCCGCGCTGATCGACACCTTGTGGGTGCCGGGCGCGATCGAGGTGGCGAAGCAGCCGTAGCTGTCGGTGGTGCCGTGCGCGGACCGCTGGTTCAGCCGGTCCAGCAGCGTCACGGTCGCGCCGGGCAGCAGCGCGCCGCTCTCGTCGTGCACCTGGCAGGTCAGCAGGCCGCTGTCGAGCGGCGTCGGGGGGAGGAAGCCGCCGGAGATGCCGGTTCGCGCCGGCGTGCCCTTGCTGGTCGAGTTCTTGCGACGCAGCCTGGCGAAGATCATTCGTGCCCTCTTCCCGTCCTCCGGTCCCCGAACCGGATAAAAGTTGTGATTTCAACTAACTGACCATGGTAAGGCCGCGAGCGCGGTGGTCCGGCCTCCCGGCGGCGTTGGCTTCAGCACATCCGCCCAGCGGAACTACGACTCGCGCCGAATCGTTTTCTGGGTGACCTTCGGATTACGTGGAATGGTGTTCGGGGAGGCCATCCATCTCGGTCGGGGAACCGGGGCTGGCCCTCGGGCGGAGGCAGGCACGGTGCACAGTCACGTCAACGGTTTGAAGACCGCTCTGCTGCTCGGCGGAATGAGCGCGCTGGTCCTGCTGGTCGGGTCGATCTTCGGCCGGGCTGGCCTGGTCATCGCGTTCTTCGTGGCGCTGGGCATGAACGGTTACGCGTACTTCAACTCGGCCAACCTGGCCCTGCGCGCGATGCGCGCCCGGCCGGTGTCGGAGGCCGAGCAGCCGGCCATGTACCGGATCGTGCGCGAGCTGGCGACCTCGGCGCGGCAGCCGATGCCCGCGCTGTACATCAGCCCGACGCGCGCGCCCAACGCCTTCGCCACCGGGCGCAATCCGCGCAACGCCGCGGTGTGCTGCACGGCGGGGGTCCTCGAACTGCTCAACGAGCGCGAGCTGCGTGCCGTGCTCGGCCACGAGCTCTCGCACGTCTACAACCGCGACATCCTGATCTCCAGCGTCGCCGGGGCGCTCGCCAGCGTGGTGACCTTCCTGGCCAACTTCGGGATGTTCTTCGGCATGTTCGGCAGCCAGGACGAGGACCGGCCCAACCCGTTCGCGATGCTGCTGGTGGCGCTGCTGGGCCCGATCGCGGCCGCCGTGGTGCAGATGGCCGTCAGCCGCTCCCGCGAGTACCAGGCGGACGCGTCCGGGGCGCAGCTGACCGGGGATCCGCTGGCGCTGGCGTCCGCGCTGCGCAAGCTGGAGCGCGGCACCCAGCAGGCGCCGCTGTCACCGGAACCGCAGCTGGTGTCCCAGTCGCACCTGATGATCGCGAACCCGTTCCGGCCCGGCGAGCGGCTGGCGAGGCTGTTCTCCACGCACCCGCCGATGGCCGATCGAATCCGCCGCCTCGAAGGCATGGCCGGGCACCAGCTCCCGCCGGCCTGGTGACGCGATTTCCGCCGAAGCCGGTGGCTCAGCCCGAGGCGCCGGAGCGGCGGGCGACGTCCATGACGTACTGGCCGTAGCCCGACTTGGCCAGCTTGGCGCCGAGCTCGAAGCACTCGTCCGCCGAGATGTAACCCATGCGCAGGGCGATCTCCTCCAGGCAGGCGATCCGCACGCCCTGCCGGTGCTCCAGCACCTGCACGAACTGCGAGGCCTCCACCAGCGAGTCGTGGGTGCCGGTGTCCAGCCAGGCGAAGCCGCGGCCGAGCTGCGTCAGCCGCGCCCGGCCCGCCTGCAGGTAGGCGAGGTTGACGTCGGTGATCTCCAGCTCGCCGCGGGCCGACGGCGTCAGCCCCTTGGCGATGTCCACCACGTCGTTGTCGTAGAAGTACAGGCCGGTGATGGCCATGTTGGACTTCGGCTCCGTCGGCTTCTCCACGATCGACACCAGCCGGCCGTCCTCGCCCACCTCGCCGACGCCGTAGCGCTGCGGGTCGCGGACCGGGTAGCCGAACAAGGTGCAGCCGTCGAGATCGCGAACGCACTGCTGGAGGACCCGGGAGAAGCCCTGCCCGTAGAAGATGTTGTCGCCGAGCACCAGTGCCACCGGGTCATCGCCGATGAAGTCCGCCCCGATCACGAACGCCTCGGCGAGCCCGTTGGGCTGGGCCTGCTCGGCGTACTCGATGCGGATGCCGAACTGGGAGCCGTCCCCGAGCAGCCGCCGGAACAGCGGCATGTCGGCCGGGGTCGAGATGAGCAGCACTTCCCGGACGCCGGCCAGCATCAGCACCGACAGCGGGTAGTAGATCATCGGCTTGTCGTAGACCGGGAGCAGCTGCTTGGACACGGCCTGCGTCAGCGGATGCAGGCGCGTTCCGTTGCCGCCCGCCAGCACGATCCCCTTCACCTGGATCCTCCAGCGGTGGTTTACCGGAAATTCTCGAACTGGAGCGGGGCGTCGAAGTCGCCGGACTTCAGCAGCTGGATCACGGCCTGCAGGTCGTCCTTCTTCTTGCCGGAGACTCGCAGCTGCTCGCCCTGGATCTGGGCCTGGACGCCCTTGGGGCCCTCGTCGCGGATCTTCTTGGAGATCTTCTTCGCGATCTCCTGCGTGATGCCCTGCACGACCTTGCCGGTGGCCCGGAAGATCTGACCGGAGCTGGCCGGCTCACCCATGTCCAGCGCCTTCAGCGAGATGCCGCGCTTGATCAGCTTCTCCTTGAAGACCTCGATGGCGGCCTTGCAGCGCTCTTCCGTCTCCGACTCCAGCACCACGCCGTTCTCGCCCGACCACTGGATCTTGGAGCCGGTGCCGCGGAAGTCGAACCGGTTGGCGAGCTCCTTGGCCGCCTGGTTCAGCGCGTTGTCCACCTCTTGGTGGTCCACCTTGCTCACCACGTCGAAGGACGGGTTTGCCACGTGACTACCTCCTGTTGAGCCGAAGCAGCGCGAGCTGCGAAGTTCTGCCGCCACACGCTACCGGCCAACCCAGCACACCGGAGACCGGTCGAGCCGGAGTCGATTCGCGCTCGTTCCCGGCGTCGGCCACGAACAGCGCAAACGAAGATGCCCCCGCGACCGGATCGATCACAGGGGCATCTTCGCTGAGTGCCAGGTGGAGGATTCGAACCTCCGAAGGCATTGCCGGCTGATTTACAGTCAGCTCCCTTTGGCCGCTCGGGCAACCTGGCGTGCGCACCAGCATCGCTGGCTTGCGAGGAAATAATACATACCGGCCGCCACCGGAATTCCAGGGGGCCCGCTCAGCCCGGCTCGGGATGGAAGACCAGCGCATCGGCCTGGGCCAGGCCCGCGTCGAGCGCCGCGCGGGCCACCTCGGGCAGCCCGTCGCGAAAATCCGGCCCGGCGGCCTTGACGAGCACCATCAGCCGCTTCGCGAGCCCGCGGGCCTGGGTGAGGCGGATCTCATCGGCCGCCAGCACCTGGCGGGAGTCGGCGATCAGCTTGCGGTAGCGGTGGTTGAGCTCGGCGTGTTCGTCGACGACGTCCAGCGCGCTCGCCAGATCCGCGAGTTCCGCCGTGCTGACCAGGACAAAGTACGGATCGGGCACGAATCCGCAGCCTAGTTGACCCGCGCCCGCCGGCCGCCGGGCGCGGGTTGGCGTCTTCTCGGCAGCACCGGCCGACGGTGCCGCGACCGGGCTAACCTGGGCAGATGGCCATAGATCGAGCAGGTCGGGCGAAGCGGCGGCAGGAGCAGCGCGCCGCGGAGCCGCCCACCCCGGCGCAGCCCGAGGAGCAGCGCCGGACCGCCTCGGCGGCGCTGGGCGTCGAGGGCCTGTTCAGCGCGGGAGCCAGGCACCAGCTGGAACAGCTCGCCTGGGTCGAGGTCGTCAAGGAGGACGACCGGGAGGCGGGCGGCCCGCTCGACCTCGACTCGGACGTCGTCCACCTGGAGCGGAAGCGGGCCTGAGGCCCCGTCGCCGGAGCATCACGGCGGTTCGGCCGACCAGGCGCTCCACCGCGTCACCCGGATCACGATCAACGTGCCCGTCGGCGGATTCTCCCGGTACTGCGGGTACTTCTCCGCGAGCGCCGCGACGAGGTCCGGGCGCGCCGCGCCGCCGGTCTGCTCCGCCTCGCCGTCGGCGCGCGCCCACCACAGGCGGGACCAGTCGTCCTCGTAGTGGTCGGCGAGCAGCGCCACCTGCGGGTTCGCGGCGATGTTGCGCAGCCGCCTGAGGTTCGTGGTCCGCTTCGGCTTGTGATCCACTGCGGTGACGATCACATCCCCGCGGATCGCGAAGGTGATCGGCACCAGATGCGGTCGTCCCAGCTCATCGGTGCTGGCCAGGCGCGCTACCCGTGCCCTCGCGAACCAGGTCCGTGCCTGCTGTTGGCTGATGCGCATCGTCCGGTCCGGTCCGTATGTTCGGAGTGTGCCTTCGGCTCCATCCACCCCAGGGTCCGCCACCGTCGTCGGCCCCGGCTACCGCGACCAGCAGTACTGGCTCCGCTACCAGGACTTCTTCCCCGGTGCGCTCCGCGTCACCGCGGAGAACGCCCCGGCCGAGCAGTGGTGGCCGTGGCGCGGCACGGCGGTCCACCTCGACCGCGTCGCGCGCCCGCGCGCTCCGACCAAGCTGATCGCGTTGCACGGAGTCGGCACCTACGGCCGCATGCTCGCCCCGTACGGGCGGCTGCCATCGCTGGCGGACTTCGAATTCATCGCCCCGGACCTGCCCGGCTTCGGCCTGACCGGCGCCTCCCGGCGCGCGATCACCTACCGGGACTGGGTTTCCTGCGTGCTGGACCTGGTCGAGGCCGAGCGGTCTCGCGACGAGCGGCCGATCGTGCTGCTCGGCATCAGCACCGGCGGCCGGCTCGCCTACGACGTCGCCGCGCAGGCCGGCGGCGCGGTGGCCGGCGTGATCGCGACCTGCCTGGCCGACCCGCAGCGCGACGACGTCCGGCGGCGGCTCGCGGCCCGGCCGGAGATGGCCCAGTGGGCCGGGCTGCTGACGCTGGTCCCGAAGCCGCTCGCGGCGGCGCGGGTGCCGGTGCACTGGCTGACGAACATCGCCGCCGCGTCCAACCACGGCCAGTTCGCCAACCTGGTGTGGGCCGACGAGATCGGCGGCGGCAGCTGGCTCGCGTTGGGCTTCGCCCGCAGCTGCCTGGCCACTCCGCCCGCGGTGGCGCCCGAGGACTACGCTGGGCCGCCGCTGCTGCTGGCGCACCCCGACGACGACCGGTGGACGCCGCTGCTGCTGTCCCGCCAGTTCTTCGACCGGATCGCCGGGCCCACCCGCTTCGCGCCCCTCAGCGGCGCCGGCCACCTCCCGGTGGAGGAGTCGGGGCTGGCGGATCTCGACCGCGCGGTCCGGGATTTCCTCGACGAGTTCGGACTGCAGTAGTAACCGTCCGTTTTCGCCGATCGCGTACGGTATCCGGCCCGATCGGTTGCTGCGGCGATCATCACAAAATGTCGGGGTGCGACTCATCGCACCCGGCGGACCGCGGCGCTCGGCGGTCGTTGTGAAATCTTTGCAGGTCAACTCGCGGAGCTGTGCAAAGATGTCGGCGCGAACCACCCGCATCAACGCAGATGCGTGCGTCTGGCAGATGCGACGGGGACCATTGGCCCCTGGCCTTCCGCGCGGTCGTGCGTCACGATTTGCCTCGGCATTCGTGTGGTGCGCACGCGCCGCCGGCTTGGGAGGAGCGTGGATGATCGAGCGTCACCGCTCCCTCGGTCCGCAATCCGGCCTGGAATCCGCCCGCCCACCGGTGCGCGCCGAGGTGGACCCGGTCCGGCGCCGGATGTTCACCGGCTTCTCGTTCGTGGTCCTCGCCGCCGGCATCCTCGCGTCCGCCGCGACCTCCGCCTGGCTGCCCTTCCACTACCGCTCGGACCTGCTGTTCATCGGCCCGCTGCTGGCCATGGGCTTCCTGCTGGCCGAGCAGCTGACCATCGACGTCGACGTGAAGCGGGTCGGCTGGACCATCTCGTTCACCGAGATCCCGCTGATCCTCGGCCTGCTGACGGTGCCGTTCGAGGTGGTGCTCGCGGCCAACCTGCTGGCCGGGCTCGGCGCGCAGGTCGGCCGTCGCGCGGCCACCCACGTCGTCTACAACGCGGGCGTCCTGTGCCTGGAGATCGCGGTGCCGTTCGCGGTGGCCAACGCGGTCAACCTGGCGCTGGTCGGCGTGGCCCCGGCCTGGTTCGGCCCGGTCGTCGGCACCCTGACGTCGCCGCTGATCAGCTGCGCCTTCGCGCTCGCCGCGCTGCACGTGCTGGGCGGCGCGATGCGGGTGTCCGCCGGCGTGCGGCTCGCGGTGAACACGCTGGCCGTGGGCCTGCTCAACACCTCGGTGGGCCTGGTGGGCTACGAGGTCTCGATCAGCACGCCGTGGGGCTGGCTGCTGGTGGCGCTGGTCGCGGTGGCCGTGATCGGCCTGTACCGCGCCTACTCCGGCCTGCTGCGCGAGCAGCGCGACCTGGAGGCGCTCAGCGACGTCAGCCTGAGCGTGGCCCGCTCCGGGCAGACCGCCGCGCACGGCCCGTCCGACGCCGTGACCGGCGAGCCGGAGGTGTCGGTCAGCGAGTGGGAGCCGGTCGCGGAGCGGATCCGGGAGCAGCTGAACGCGACCCGCGTGGTGCTGCGGCTGCGGCTGGATCCCAGCGGCGAGGTCAGCACGCTGGTCGCGGGCGAGCCGCTGCCGGAGCTGGCGCAGCAAGCCGCGCCCTCGGCCCTGCGCGACGACCCGCTGCTCCAGCTGCCGGGCAGCCACGTGCGCTCCTTCCGGACGCTCGAGGCGCCCGAAGAGGTTCGGCGCGCGCTGCGCCAACGCGGCGCCTATGAGGCGCTCGTGGTGCCGCTGCGCGGCGCGAGCCAGCTGCTCGGTGCGGTGGAGGTGCACGACCGGGTCAGCCGGTGGCGCGGCTTCGGCCGGGCCGACGTGCGACTGCTGCACACCCTGGCCAGCCACCTCGCGACCGCGATGGACAACCGCAGGCTGCTCGCGCGGCTGCGGCACGACGCCTACCACGATCCGCTGACCGGCCTGCTCAACCGGACCGGCTTCCGCGAGATGGCCGCCGAGGAGCTGCGCAACGGGCGCACCGCGGTCGTGCTGCGGATGGACCTCGACGTGCTCACCACCGTCAGCGAGGCCCTCGGCTACACCTGGGGCGACCGGATGATCGTCGCCGCCGGGCGCCGGATGCGCGACGAACTCGGCGAGGCGCCGCTGGCCAGGCTCGAAGCGAACTCCTTCGCGGTGCTGCTGCTGGACCACAGCGAGGCGCAGGCGCACGAGTTCGCCCAGCACCTGCGCGAGGTGATCGGCAAGCCGTACCCGCTGGACCGGATCGTGGTGGAGGCCGCGGGCGTCGCCGGGTACGCCTCGTCCGCGCCGGCCGACGGCGAGTGCGAGACCGACATCGACACCCTCCTGCAGCGCTCCGACGTCGCGGTCCGGGCGGCCCGCAACGGCGAGGACGGGGTGCGCGGCTACGCCCCCGCGATGGGCCAGGTCTTCCTGCGCCGCTTCCAGCTGGTCACCCAGTTCCGGCAGGCGCTGGACACCGGCCAGGTCGAGGTGCACTACCAGCCGAAGGTCGCGCTGCCCGAACGCCAGGTGGTGGGCGCCGAGGCCCTCGTGCGCTGGTCGCACCCCGAGTACGGGCGGCTGGACCCGGACGAGTTCGTGCCGCTGGTGGAGGCGACCGGGCTGGTCGACGCGCTCACCTCGTTCGTCATGGAGTGCGCGCTGGTCAAGATCCGGCAGTGGATGGATCGCGGCCTGCGGATGTCGGTGGCGGTGAACCTGTCGGTGCGCAACCTCGCCGACGAGACCTTCCCGGACCGGGTCGGCGAGGCGCTGCTGCGCCACGACATCCCGCCGGAGCTGCTCACCTTCGAGCTGACCGAGTCCGGCGTGATGGCCGATCCCGAGCGCTCCTTGCCGCTGCTGCGGCGGCTGCACGCGATGGGCGTGGTGCTGGCGGTGGACGACTTCGGCACCGGCTACTCGTCGCTGGCCTACCTGCGGCAGCTGCCGGTGGACGAGGTGAAGATCGACAAGAGCTTCGTGCTCGGCATGGGCACCGACCTCGGCGACATGGCGGTGGTGCGCTCCATCGTCGAGCTCGGGCACTCGCTGGACCTCGCGGTGGTCGCCGAGGGCGTGGAGGACGACGCCGCCCGCGATCAGCTGGTGGAGATGGGCTGCGACGTCGCCCAGGGCTACCTGATCTCGCGCCCGCTTTCCGAGGAGCGGTTCGAGGCGTGGCTGCAGGCCCGCACCAAGCGCGGCCGGGGCGCCCGGTCCGAGACCGTCCTCACACTCCTGCACTGAGCCCGGTTTTCGCCTCCGCGCGCCGCCCGAGGGCCGAAAACCCCGCCATGACCTGCGTTTTCACGAAAAGGTACCCCCCTGTTTCGAGGAGGTGCGGGTGGTGTGTAAAGTTCTAGACGTTCCGCAAGGAAACGCCCCAATAGCTCAGTCGGCAGAGCGTCTCCATGGTAAGGAGAAGGTCTACGGTTCGATTCCGTATTGGGGCTCGAAAGACAGCTGCGGTACTCGGTAAACTGGGTGCTGTGGCTGTTTTGCATGGGATATCCTGCGTCGGCTGAGGCGCGAGGTGCGTGCACCGAAGGTCCCAGCATGGCGGTGTAGCTCAGTCGGTAGAGCAAGCGGCTCATAATCGCTGTGTCGCCGGTTCAAGTCCGGCCACCGCTACCAGTCACGGGTTCGCGCGGATCTCCAGCGAACCGTTCCGGATTACGACAGAGAGAAAGGCACCCCCGTGGCCGCCACCGATGTCCGACCCAAGATCACGCTGGCGTGCGAGGAGTGCAAGCACCGCAACTACATCACCAACAAGAACCGGCGCAACGACCCGGACCGTTTGGAGATGAAGAAGTTCTGCCCGAACTGCGGTACGCACAAGCTGCACAAGGAAACCCGCTGACCGATCGGGCGGACCCTGCTCGCGCTTCGCGCTTCGCCGAGGCTCGGTCAGGGTGCTGTTTGGGGGCCGAGCCCCCCAAGCTCCCTACGGTGCGGTGGCCGCCTTGCGGCGGCTCCTCGCGAGGAGTGCAGTTCCCGGCCTGTGTGCCAACCAGCCTTATCCGAAAGCCCGTCCTGAATCTGGGGCGGGCTTTCGTCGTTCTGGGGCGAGGTCGGGCGGCGGTCGTTCGGGGCGCAGGTGGGGCCGACCTCGTCGGGTAGCCTGCGGGCGTGCCGCTTGACCAGTCATTCATCGGGCGTGAGTACCCGCCCACGGCCGCCTACGAGGTGGGCCGGGAGAAGATCCGCGAGTTCGCCGCGGCCATCAAGGACGACTCGCCGCTGTACCGCGACGCCGACGCCGCCAAGGCCGCCGGCTACCCGGACGTGATCGCGCCGCCGACGTTCGCGGTGATCCTCTCCATGGCCGCCCACGACGCGATCGTCGAGGACCCGCAGCTCGGCCTGGACTACAGCCGCGTGGTGCACGGCCAGCAGGAGTTCACCCACCACCGGCCGATCCGAGCGGGCGACCGCCTCGTCACCGTGGTGCACGTGGACGACATCAAGGCCCGCGCGGGCAACGACTTCCTGACGGTGCGCGCCGAGATCGGCACCGTCGACGGCGAGCCGGTGTGCACCGCGAAGTCGATGCTGGTGGCCCGCGGCACGGCCGACGAGGGGGAGGGCGCATGAGTAGCCCTGTGCCAACCCGAGTCCTCCTCAACCGCACCTCAGGGGAACGTGACGCGAACCAGCCACAAGAAACTGCGAAAAGCGGGATTGAGCCGGACGCAACCACAACTGTGAAACGCGGAGAGGCGGAACTGGCATGAGCGTTCGGATGTCCGAGGTCGCCGTCGGCGACCAGCTGCCGGCGCTGAGCGTGCCGCTCACCCGCGCCGACCTGGTCCGCTACGCAGGCGCGTCCGGCGACTTCAACCCGATTCACTGGAACGGGCGGTTCGCGACCGAGGTCGGCCTGCCCGACGTGATCGCCCACGGGATGCTCACGATGGCCGTCGCCGGCCGCCTGGTCAGCGAGTGGACGGGCGACCCGGGCGCGATCTTGCACTACGGCGTGCGGTTCACCCGGCCGGTGGTGGTCCCCGATGACGGAACCGGGGCGATGGTCGAGCTGACCGGCAAGGTCGCGAAGAAGAACGACGACGGCACGGTGAAGATCAACATCACGGCCCGCAGCGCGGACCAGGGCGTCCTCGGCGGCGCCAGCGCCACTGTCCGACTCCCGGAGTAGCGAGAACGTGAAAGGCTCCCCCGGCTGCTCGGCCGGGGGAGCCTTTCGCGTGTTGTGGGACTACTTGGCCTCGCCGAGGAGTTCCGCCATCCGGGTCACGCCGGTGACGAGGTCCTCGTCGCCGAGGGCGTAGGACAGGCGGAAGTAGCCCGGGGTGCCGAAGGCCTCGCCCGGGACCACCGCGACCTCCGCCTGCTCCAGCACCAGGCTCGCCAGCTCCACGCTGGTCTCCGGGCGGACGCCGCGGATCTCCTTGCCCAGCAGGCCCTTGACCGACGGGTACGCGTAGAACGCGCCCTGCGGCTCCGGGCAGCTGACGCCGGGGATCGCCGAGAGCAGCTCGACGATCTTGCGGCGGCGGCGGTCGAACGCCGAGCGCATCTCCGCGACGGCGTCCAGGGAGCCGCTGACGGCCTCCAGGGCGGCCCGCTGCGAGACGTTGGCGACGTTGGACGACAGGTGCGACTGGAGGTTGCTGGCCGCCTTGATGACGTCCTGCGGGCCGATCATCCAGCCCACCCGCCAGCCGGTCATGGCGTAGGTCTTGGCGACCCCGTTGAGCACCACGCAGGTGTCGGCGAGCTCCGGGACCACGGCGGGCATCGACACGTGCCGGGCGTCGCCGTAGACCAGGTGTTCGTAGATCTCGTCGGTGATCACCCAGATGCCGTGCTCGACCGCCCAGCGGCCGATCGCCTCGACCTGCTCCGGCGGGTAGATCGCGCCGGTCGGGTTGGACGGCGAGTTGAACAGCAGCACCTTGGTGCGCGGCGTCCGCGCGGCCTCCAGCTGCTCGATGGAAACCAGGTAGCCGGTCGACTCGTCGGCGGGCACCACGACCGGAACTCCACCCGGCAGGGTGATCGCCTCCGGGTAGGTGGTCCAGTACGGGGCGGGCAGCAGCACCTCGTCACCCGGGTCGATCAGCGTCTGGAACGCCTGGTAGACGGCCTGCTTGCCGCCGTTGGTTACCAGCACCTGATTGGCCTGCACGGTGTAGGCGGAGTCCCGCAGGGTCTTCGCGGCGATGGCCTCGCGCAGCTCCGGCAGGCCGGCCGCCGGGCTGTAGCGGTGGTTCTTCGGGTCGGAGCAGGCGGCGATGGCGGCATCCACGATCGGCTGCGGCGTCGGGAAGTCCGGCTCGCCGGCGCCGAACCCGATCACCGGTCGGCCGGCCGCCTTGAGCGCCTTCGCCTTGGCGTCCACGGCCAGCGTGGCGGACTCGCTGATCCCGCCGATCCGCGCGGACACCCGCGCCCTGGTCTCTTGGTCTGTCTGAGGTGCGGCCATGCTTGCATCCTGACAGATGCGGCGTGTCGTCGAACACGCTCCCCACCTGCGGCGGAGTTGTTCATGACCCGGCTCAGGGGGTGCCGTTGGAGCAAGGTCGTCGGCGTGCCGTACACTTTCGAACCTGGATGCCTGAACACCGTGGAACCCCGGTTCCAAGGCCGGTGGCGGGCGTCCTGAATGCGGTCGAGCTCCAGGGCCGCAAAGGGGTGTAGCTCAATTGGCAGAGCAGCGGTCTCCAAAACCGCAGGTTGCAGGTTCAAGTCCTGTCACCCCTGCGTCGATGCGACGGTGAGCGGAGGATGGGCGTGAGCGAGGACCGCGAGCAGGAGCAGGACGGAGCGCGCGAAGACGCAGCCCGTCCGTCCAGCGCCGCGGCGCGGCGCGAGCGCCGTGCCTCCGCCCGTCCGGCCGGTCGCAAGGGCCGGTCCGGTGAGCCGGGTTCGGCCGGAGCGGACTCGGCGCGCACAACTGAGTCGAAGGGTCGGCCGACCCCGTCGCGGGATGGCCGGCAGGGTCGGGTTTCGCTGTTCCGGAAGATCGGACGCTTCCTGCGCGAGGTCGTCGCCGAACTGCGCAAGGTCATCTGGCCGACACGCAAGGCGCTGGCGACCTACACCCTCGTGGTGCTGGTCTTCGTCAGCATCATGGTGGCGTTCGTGGCCGGCGTGGACGTGCTCTTCGCCAAGGGCGTGGGCTGGCTGTTCGGCTCCGGCTGAACGGCTGCGGGCCCGCCCTAGGTGGTGCCGGCGGCGGAACGACGACCCGGCACGCAACGCACGAGAGGAAGCGAGACCGACTGTGACCTCCCACGAGGGCCAGGAATCCACCGGCCTCACCGACGAGCAGGTGCAGCCCGAGGCCGCGGAGGCCGAGGCGACCGCCGACTCGGTCGACGCAGTCGAATCCGCGGACAGCGCCGACTCCGGCGAGGACACCGACTCGGCCGACGAGGCCGAGGAGTCGGCTGAGGACGCCGACGAGTCCGGTGAGGAAGACGAGGCCGGCGAAGAAGGCGAAGCCGGCGAGGAAGCGCCCGCCGAAGCGGACCCGGTCGAGGAGCTGCGCGCGGCGCTGCGGCGCGCCCCCGGCGACTGGTACGTCGTGCACTCCTACGCGGGCTACGAGAACAAGGTCAAGACCAACCTCGAAACGCGGGCCCAGACGCTCGACGTCGAGGACTTCATCTTCCAGGTCGAGGTGCCGACCGAAGAGGTCACCGAGATCAAGAACGGCCAGCGCAAGCTGGTGCAGCGCAAGGTGCTGCCCGGCTACATCCTGGTCCGGATGGAGCTCAACGACGCGTCCTGGAGCGCGGTGCGCAACACGCCGGGCGTCACCGGCTTCGTCGGCGCCACCTCCAAGCCGTCGCCGCTGACCATCGACGACGTGCTGAAGTTCCTGGCGCCGCAGGTCGAGGAGAAGAAGGCCGAGCCGGGCAAGAAGGCCGCCGCGGCCGGCGCCGCCAAGCCCGCGGTCGAGGTCGACTTCGAGGTCGGCGAGTCCGTCACCGTCATGGACGGGCCGTTCGCGACCCTGCCCGCGACGATCAACGAGGTCAACCCGGACGCCCAGAAGCTCAAGGTGCTGGTGTCGATCTTCGGCCGCGAAACGCCGGTTGAACTTTCGTTCAGCCAGGTTTCCAAGATCTGACCGCCCTCCCGCGGGTGCGGGAGAGCGGCGGCTGCGCGCGGATCTGGCAGGACCCGTGCGCAGAACCGGGCGAAGCCACCGTTTCGTGGTCTCGCCGATTCGGCTCCGCCACTAGGCGGGGCCGGGCAACCGGATAGCGAAGACACAGGAAGCAAACATGCCGCCCAAGAAGAAGAAGCTCGCAGCGATCATCAAGCTGCAGATCCAGGCCGGCCAGGCCAACCCGGCCCCGCCGGTCGGCCCGGCGCTGGGTCAGCACGGCGTCAACATCATGGAGTTCTGCAAGGCCTACAACGCCGCCACGGAGAGCCAGCGTGGCAACGTCGTGCCGGTCGAGATCTCCGTGTTCGAAGACCGCTCCTTCAGCTTCGCGCTGAAGACCCCGCCGGCGGCCAAGCTGCTGCTCAAGGCGGCGGGCGTGGCCAAGGGCAGCGGCGAGCCGCACAAGACCAAGGTCGGCAAGGTCTCCATGGACCAGGTCCGCGAGATCGCGCAGACCAAGATGGCCGACCTCAACGCCAACGACATCGACCAGGCCGCCAAGATCATCGCCGGCACCGCCCGGTCGATGGGCCTGACGGTCGAGGGCTGACCCAGCCGGACGGCTGGCAGTGTGGGAGGGCTCTAGCGCAGCCCGACCAACCACAACTGATCCACCTGCGATAGGGACAGAAATGGCAAAGCGCAGCAAGGCATATCAGCAGGCGGCCGAGCTGATCGATCGCGCGCGGCTGTACGCGCCGACGGAGGCCGCCGAGCTGGCCAAGAAGACCGCCAAGGTCAAGTACGACGCCACCGTTGAGGTGGCGCTGCGGCTGGGCGTCGACCCCCGCAAGGCAGACCAGATGGTCCGCGGCACCGTGAACCTGCCGCACGGCACTGGTAAGACTGCCCGCGTCATCGTGTTCGCCGTCGGGGACAAGGCCGCCGAGGCCGAGGCCGCCGGTGCGGACGCGGTTGGTTCCGAGGACCTGATCGAGCGCATTCAGGGCGGCTGGCTCGATTTCGACGCGGCGATCGCCACCCCGGACCAGATGGCCAAGGTCGGCAAGATCGCTCGGGTGCTCGGCCCGCGCGGCCTGATGCCGAACCCGAAGACCGGCACCGTCACTCCGAACGTCACCAAGGCGATCACGGAGATCAAGGGCGGTAAGATCAACTTCCGCGTCGACAAGCAGGCCAACCTGCACTTCATCATCGGCAAGGTGTCCTTCGACACCGAGAAGCTGGTGGAGAACTACGCGGCGGCGCTGGACGAGATCCTGCGCGCGAAGCCGTCGGCGTCGAAGGGCCGGTACCTGAAGAAGGTCACCTTCACCACCACGATGGGCCCGGGCATCCCGGTCGACCCGAACGCGACCCGGGTCGCGGCCTCGGCCTGATCCCGGAGTTCCGCTGAGAGGGCGGGCCACCCCACCAGGGGCGGCCCGCCCTTTCGCTATCCAAGCTTCGTTTTAGCTGGTCAGGTTCCGTGAGTGCTTTGGGGCGCCATAGCACCCCAAAACGCTCACGGGCGGTCAGCGGTCGCAGTCGTCGGCTTGGAGGGCGTAGGCACTGATCGTCCAGCCGCCGTCCGGCTGCTTGGTGAGCTTGAAGGTGCCGAGCCGGGGGCCGCCGTTGACCCGAACCCGGCAGCCGAGGACCTGAGCCTCCGACCCGATTTCGGTCACCGCGTTGTGGTCGAACTTAGGGTTCGCGTACGCGTTCGGGTCGGTGATCTGGCTGTGCAGCTGGCGCGCTGCAGTGGCGCAGTCCGATGCCCCGTGGGCTTGGAAGAAGCCGGATTTGCCATCGTCGCTGAACAGATCGCAGGTCCGCTCAGGGTTCGGTCCGCGCAGCCAGTTGTAGACGCCGCGCACTGCCTGTTGCGGGTTCTCTGACTTAACCGGCACCGAGTCGACCGGCACGCCCCCGTTGCTGGTTCCATCGCCGTTGCCACTGGAGCCGCCGAAAAAGGAGGTGACCTGGTTGATCAGGTAGCTGATTAGCCACAGTGCCAGCAGCAGTGCTAGTACCCAGTAGATCAGGCGGCGGACCAGCTTGTAGCGCAGCAGGCCCAGGGCTCGCTTCCACCAGGCCTTCTTCGGGTCTTGCGGCTTCGCCGCCGGGGGCACCGCGGGCGGCGGGACCGCTACGTCACCGCCCTGGGACTGCTGCCATTCGCGGAACTTCTGGAACTCCAGGAATTGCTGGTACTGGCGGAACTCCGCGTCGTCCGCCGACTGCTGCGGGCGGGCCGGTGCGTCGGTCTCGACGACCTCGCTGTCCACCACCTCGGCGTCGACGACCTCCGCGGTGCGCGATTTCTCCGGCAGGTTCGGGCCGGGCTCCGGGCGGGGCGACTCGTGCTGATCAGCCACGCCCAACATGATGCCCGGCCGTCGCATCCAGGTCACGACCGGTGACCGCCGGAAATCGAGGCGGGGGTGGTTGGTGGGCCCCGGGGCGGGTCGCGTACGCTGGTCGAGGTTCCACCCAAGACCGTAGGTCTTCTTCGCACCCCGCCAGGGGTGGGGAGAACGAAGGTCCCGTGAGATGCGGGCGGCCCGCGCAGGAGGGACGAGGCTATCCGTGCGCGCCACTGCGCGCCCATGATCTTGACGCCCCGTGCTTGCTGCGCCGGGGCGTTTTGTCGTCTCAGGACCGGCTGGATGCGGATCACAGTCGGAGATAGAGAGGAGGCGACATGGCGAAGCCCGACAAGGTTGATGCGGTTACCGAGATCGCGGACAAGTTCAGCAACTCGAGCGCTGCGGTCGTGACCGAGTACCGCGGGCTGTCCATGGCGCAGCTGTCCGAGCTGCGTCGTGCCCTCGGTGCGGGCACCTCGTACCGTGTCGCGAAGAACACGCTGGTCAAGCGTGCCGCCGAGCAGTCCGGCGTCGAGGGCCTCGACGACCTGTTCGTCGGCCCGACCGCCATCGCCTTCGTCGAGGGCGAGCCGGTCGACGCGGCCAAGGCTCTGCGTGAATTCGCCAAGGACAACAAGGCCCTGGTGATCAAGGGCGGTTACATGGACGGCCGCGCGCTGTCCGTGTCCGAGGTCGAGGGCATTGCCGACCTCGACTCCCGCGAGGTCACGCTGGCCAAGCTGGCCGGTGCCATGAAGGCCAAGATGGGCCAGGCCGCCGCGCTGTTCGCCGCGCCGGCGTCCCAGGTGGCTCGGTTGGCTGCCGCTCTGCAGGAGAAGAAGAGCGGCGAAGCCGACGCCTGAGTCCCTTCGGGCGCAGTTGTCGGTTGCAAGAACTCCCCACCCGGGCACTCCCGTTCCCGGGCACTGAACTGAAAGGAACGCCGCCGTGGCGAAGCTGAGCAACGATGAGCTGTTGGACGTCTTCAAGGAGATGACCCTCCTGGAGCTGTCGGAGTTCGTGAAGCAGTTCGAGGAGACCTTCGACGTCACCGCCGCCGCCCCGGCCGCCATCGTGGCGGGCCCGGCCGGCGCTGCTGCCCCGGCCGCCGAGGAGCAGGACGAGTTCGACGTCATCCTCGAGGGCGCTGGCGAGAAGAAGATCCAGGTCATCAAGGTCGTCCGTGAGATCGTCTCCGGCCTGGGCCTGAAGGAGGCCAAGGAGCTGGTCGAGGGCGCTCCGAAGCCGATCCTGGAGAAGGTCGAGAAGGAGAAGGCCGAAGAGGTCAAGGCCAAGCTGGAAGAGGCCGGCGCTTCGGTCTCCGTCAAGTGAGCATCTGACTGACGGTAAAGGGCGAGCACTCGCGGTTGCGGGTGCTCGCCCTTTTTGCTGTCCAGGAAAGAAGAATCGCTTTTACCGGACAAATCCTGTGGTTCTCGAATCGAAGTGAACTGGCGAGTAACCCGTTCGCGTCAGGCTCGTTGCATAGGTGTGACGCCGATGACCTTCGTTAAGCGCGTCACATGTGCCAGGCTGCCTCACCGGAGTGATACCCGATGGGGTTAATTCGAGGAACGCGGAGGTGCGGATGGGCGTCGAGGTGGTTGTCGACGGACTGTCGAAGTCCTTCGGCGCGCAGACCATCTGGCGGGACGTCACGCTGACGCTTCCTCCCGGCGAGATCAGCGTGCTGCTCGGGCCTTCCGGAACCGGCAAGTCGGTGTTCCTGAAGTCCTTGGTCGGCCTGCTGAAGCCGGAGCAGGGCAAGGTCGTCATCAACGGCACCGACATCTGCACCTGCTCGGAGCGCGAGCTCTACGAGATCCGGAAGATGTTCGGCGTGCTGTTCCAGGACGGCGCGCTGTTCGGGTCGATGAACCTCTACGACAACATCGCGTTCCCGCTCCGCGAGCACACCCGCAAGGGCGAGACCGAGATCCGCGACCTGGTGCTCGAGAAGATGGAGATGGTGGGTCTCCTCGGTGCCGAGGAGAAGCTGCCCGGCGAGATCTCCGGCGGTATGCGCAAGCGCGCCGGGCTGGCCCGCGCGCTGGTGCTGGACCCCGAGATCATCTTGGTCGACGAGCCCGACTCCGGGCTGGACCCGGTCCGCACCGTGCTGCTGAATCAGCTGATCGTCGACCTGAACGCGCAGATCGACGCCACGATCCTGATCGTCACGCACGACATCAACACCGCCCGGACGGTGCCGGACAACATCGGCATGCTCTACCGCCGGAACCTGGTGATGTTCGGGCCGCGCGAGGTGCTGCTGACCTCGGCCGAGCCGGTGGTGGTGCAGTTCCTCAACGGGCGTGCCGACGGGCCGATCGGCATGAGCGAGGAGAAGGACATCGGGCCGTCCGAGCTGGCGCGGCTGAGCGAGCTCGCCGTGCCGCCGATGATGGCGCAGCTGGAGGTCTCGCCGGGAATGCCGGAGCGGACCGCGGTGCGCCGCCGCAAGGACCGGGTGCTGCGCCAGCTGCGGACGCTGAACCCGTCGGCGCAGCAGGAGATCATCAAGACGCTGACCCCGGACGAGCTGGCGCTCTACGGCTTTTCCGCCCCCGCGACCGGTGCGTGGCCGCAGCAGGCCGAGCCGGTGCAGGTGCCGGCCGCGGACCGGCTGCCGCCGGCGGCGGTCGCCGACGTGCCGCCGCAGCAGGTGCGCCCGACGCCCCACCCCCGGCAGCCCGAGGCGACGTCGTGGGACGCCGAGGAGCCGGCCGAGTCGTCGCGACGCCGCTGGTTCGGCCGCAAGCGGGGTGAGTCGTGAGTTCGCCGTCCCAGGTGCGGTTCCCTGGTGCGGGCGGGCTTCGCGAGACCGGCCGCATGTTCGCGCTGGCGCTCGACGTGGTGCGGGCGATGCCCAGCCGGCCGTTCCAGATCCGCGAGTTCATCCAGCAGTGCTGGTTCATCGCCAGCGTGACGATCCTGCCGACCGCGCTGGTGTCGATCCCCTTCGGCGCGGTGATCGCGCTCCAGCTCGGCTCGCTGACCAGGCAGATCGGCGCCCAGTCGTTCACCGGCGCCGCGAGCGTGCTGGCGATCATCCAGCAGGCCAGCCCGATCGTGACCGCGCTGCTGATCGCCGGGGCCGGCGGTTCGGCGATCTGCGCGGACCTCGGTTCCCGGAAGATCCGCGACGAGATCGACGCGATGGAGGTCCTGGGGATCTCGCCGATCCAGCGGCTGGTGGTGCCGCGGGTGCTGGCCGCGATGCTGGTGGCGCTGCTGCTCAACGGCATGGTCAGCGTGGTCGGCGTGCTCGGCGGCTACACGTTCAACGTGATCATGCAGGGCGGCACGCCCGGCGCGTACATGGCGAGCTTCAACGCGCTGGCGCAGCTGTCCGACCTGTGGATCGGGGGGCTGAAGGCGGTGATCTTCGGGTTCCTGGCCGGCGTGGTGGCCGCCTACCGCGGCCTGCACCCGCCGCCGGGGCCGAAGGGCGTCGGGGACGCGGTGAACCAGTCGGTGGTGATCACCTTCCTGCTGCTGTTCGCCGTGAACTTCGTCCTGACGACGCTCTACTTGCAGCTCGTCCCGCCAAAGGGAATGTGACGGGGACATGGTGACCATCTCGCAGCGCGCGAAGCGCGCGGCCCGGCGGCCGCTGGTGATGCTGGACGACCTGGGCGACCAGATGTCGTTCTACCTGCGCTCGCTGGCGTGGATTCCGCGTGCCGTCGTCCGCTACGCGAAGGAGACGGTGCGGCTGCTGGCCGAGGTGAGCTTCGGTAGCGGCGCATTGGCGGTGATCGGCGGCACGGTCGGCGTGATGATCGGCCTGACGCTGTTCACCGGCACCGTGGTCGGCCTGCAGGGCTTCGCGGCGCTGGACCAGATCGGCACCTCGGCGTTCGCCGGCTTCGTCTCCGCGTACTTCAACACCCGCGAGATCGCGCCGCTGGTCGCCGGGCTCGCGCTGTCGGCGACGGTCGGCTCCGGCTTCACCGCGCAGCTGGGCGCGATGCGCATCTCCGACGAGATCGACGCGCTGGAAGTCATGGGCGTGCCGAGCCTTCCGTACCTGGTGACGACCCGCGTGATCGCCGGGTTCATCGCGGTGATCCCGCTGTACGTGCTGGGCCTGCTGACCTCGTACATCGCCGCCCGCGCGGTCACGATCTACATCTACGGCCAGTCCGCGGGCACCTACGACCACTACTTCAACCTGTTCCTGCCGCCCGAGGACGTGCTGTGGTCCTTCGGGAAGGTGCTCGTCTTCAGCGTGGTGGTGATCATGACCCACTGCTACTACGGCTACCGCGCCAGCGGCGGCCCGGCCGGTGTCGGCATCGCGGTGGGTCGCGCGGTGCGGACCGCGATCGTGACCACCGCGCTCCTCGACTTCTTCCTCAGCCTCGCGATCTGGGGCACCACGACGACGGTTCGGATCACGGGATGAGTACGCGAAGCGCGTTGACGACGCTCCGGCGGCGTGCCTTCGGCTTGGCGTTGCTGATGAGCATGGTGCTGTTCATCGGGCTGACCGTGGCGATCTACCAGAAGGCCTTCGCGTCCAGCGTGGACGTCGTGCTGAAGGCGCCGTCGACCGGGAACCAGCTGCTGCCCGAGTCGGACGTGAAGGTGCGCGGCATGGTCGTCGGCCGGGTGGTGAGCGTGACGTCCACAGGGGACGGTGCGGAGCTGCGGCTGGCGCTGGACCCGGAGCGGGCCGAGCAGCTGCCGTCGAACGTGTCGGCGCGGCTGCTGCCGCGGACGCTCTTCGGCGAGCGGTACGTGTCGCTGGAACTGCCGCAGCAGGCGTCGGCCAAGGCGCTGGCCTCCGGCGACGTGATCGAGCAGGACCGCACCCGCGCGGGCATCGAGCTGGAGCAGGTGCTGGCCGACGCGATGCCGGTGCTGCAGGCGGTCCACCCGGACGACCTGGCCGTGACGCTGAACGCGCTGGACCAGGCGTTGGCGGGGCGCGGCAAGCCGCTGGGCGAGACGCTGTCGCAGCTGAACACCTACCTGGACGGGCTCAACCCGTCGGTGCCGGACCTCAAGAAGAACTTGCAGGAGCTGGTCGGCGTCGCGCGGACCTACGAGCAGGCCGCGCCGGACGTGCTGGAGGCGCTGGACAACTTCAGCACCACCGCCCGGACCCTGGTGGCGCAGCGGGAGAACCTGACCGCGCTCACCTCGCAGCTGACCACCAGCTCCGGTGACCTGACCGGCTTCCTGCGGGACAACCGGCAGAACATCATCCAGCTCGGCGAGGCGCAGCGGCCGACGCTGGACGTGCTGGCCAAGTACGCGCCCGAGTACCCGTGCTTCCTGCAGGAGATGGCGGAGTTCGTGCCGCGGATGCGGCAGGTGCTGGGCGAGGGGAGCGCCGAGCCGGGCCTGCACATCACCCTGGAGGTCGTCGCGACCCGCGGCAAGTACCGGCCGGACCAGGACGAGCCGGAGTTCGCCGACAAGCGCGGTCCGCGCTGCTACAACTTCATGCAGCTGCCGGATCCGGTGCCGGAGTACCCGCCGGACGGACCGTTCAAGGACGGCTCGGTTCCGCCGCCCGCGTCGCGGCCGGCCGACGGCGGCCTGAACCCGCCGTCGATGGGCCAGGGCTACCTGCCCGCCAGCACCTCGCCGCAGTCCGCGACCTGGGTGAACTCCCCGGCCGAGCGGGACATGGTGGCGGTGCTGCTGGCACCCGCGGTGGGCCGCCCGGCGAGTGAGGTGCCGGACTGGGGCTCGCTGCTGGTCGGGCCCGTGCTTCGCGGAGCGGAGGTGAGCTACCGGTGAACGGCCGCAGCATCGTCGCGCCACTGGTGAAGTTCCTGATCTTCGTGCTGATCACCGTGCTGGCCACCGGGTTGCTGGTGCTGACCATCGCCAACCGGGACCTGCGCGCGTCGGAGTCCTACACGGCGCGGTTCACCGACGTCACCAACCTCAACGAGGGCGACGAGGTGCGCATCTCCGGGGTCAAGGTCGGCCAGGTGGAGAGCATCGAGGTGGTCGACCGGCGGCTCGCCGAGGTGCGGTTCAACGTGTCGGACCGGCGGCTGCCGGGCTCGGTGACCGCCACCATCAAGTACCGGAACCTGGTGGGCCAGCGGTACATCGCGCTGGAGCAGGGCGCGGGCGAATCCGGTGGATTCCTGGCCCCGGGCGCCGAGATCCCGCTGGAGCGCACCAAGCCGGCGCTGGACCTGACCGTGCTGCTGGGCGGGTTCAAGCCGCTGTTCCAGGCGCTCTCGCCGGAGGACGTGAACAAGCTGTCCTACGAGATCATCCAGGTGCTGCAGGGCGAGGGCGGCACGGTGGAGAGCCTGCTGGCCCACACCGCCTCGCTGACCTCCACGATCGCCTCCCGCGACCAGGTGATCGGGCAGGTCATCGACAACCTCAACGGCGTGCTGGACACCGTCAACGCCCGCGACCAGCAGCTGTCCGAGCTCATCGGCCAGCTGCAGCAGGTGGTGTCCGGGCTGTCCGCCGACCGGGATTCGATCGGCTCCGCGATCACCGCGATGGACGGCCTGACGAACAGCACCGCGGGCCTGCTGACCGAGGCGCGCCCGGGGTTGCAGCAGGACATCGCGGGCCTCGGCGAGCTGTCGAAGAACCTCAACGACCACGAGCAGCTGACCGAGCGGGTGCTGCAGAACATGCCCGGCAAGCTCGAAACGATCGGCCGGACCGCCAGCCACGGCTCCTGGTTCAACTTCTACTCGTGCAAGATGAGTGGCACGGTGGGCATCGGCGACCTGAACCTGCCGCTGCCGCTGATGCCGGTGACGCAGCCGAGGTGCCAGCGATGACCGCATTCTCCCAGCGCGATCCGCTCAAGATCGGCATCGCCGGCCTCCTCGCGCTGGTGCTGATGTTCCTGCTCGCGCTGAACTTCGAGCGCCTGCCGTTCATCGGCGGCACCACCTACACGGCGCAGTTCACCGAGGCCGCCGGGCTGCGGCCGGACAGCGAGGTGCGCATCGCCGGGGTGAAGGTCGGCACCGTCTCGGACGTCGAGATCGAGGACGACCACGTGCTGGTCAGCTTCCGGGTCGGCGACGCGTGGCTGGGCGACCACACCACCGCCGCGATCCGGATCAAGACGCTGCTCGGCCAGAAGTACCTGGCGCTGGATCCGCAGGGCGGCGAGGAGCTGTCGCCGTCCGAGCCGATCCCGCTGCAGCGCACCGTGTCGCCCTACGACGTCATCGAGGCGTTCAGCGACCTATCGTCCACTGTGGACAAGATCGACACCGGGCAGCTCGCGGAGAGCTTCCGCACGATGTCGGACACGTTCAAGGGCACGCCCGACGAGGTCAGCGGCGCGCTGGACGGGTTGTCGCAGCTGTCGCGGACCATCTCCTCGCGCGACGAGCAGCTGGAGCACCTGCTGAACAACACGTCGCAGGTGTCGAAGACGATCGCCGACCGCAACGCCGACTTCGAGAAGCTGCTGGCCGACGGCAACCTGCTGCTGCAGGAGATCCGGGCGCGGCGGGATTCGATCAGCGGCCTGCTGGACGGCACCCGCACGTTGTCCCAGCAGCTCAGCGGGCTGGTCGACGACAACAACGCGCAGATCGGCCCGGCGCTGCAGCAGCTGGACCGGGTCACCAAGATGCTGCAGCGCAACCAGGACAACCTGAACCGCAGCCTCGCGATGTTCGCCCCGTTCACCAGGTACTTCTCCAACGTGCTGGGCAACGGCCGCTGGTTCGACACCTACATCTGCGGCCTGCTGCCGCCCGCCATCGGTCCGATCAACCAGAAGGGCTGCCAGCCATGACCAGCGCACGCCCGTCGCTGACCAGGACGCTGTCGATCGCCGTGGTGGTCGCGCTCGCCGCGACCGTCGGGGTGTGGTGGCTGTTCTTCGGCGCCGCCGAGCGGAAGGTCACCGCGTACTTCCACGCCGCCGTGGGCATCTACCCGGGCGGTGACGTGCGGATCCTCGGGGTTCCGGTGGGCACCGTCGACGAGGTCGTGCCGCAGGGCCAGCTGGTGCGCGTCGTGATGAGCGTGGACCGCGACGTGAAGGTGCCCGCCGACGCGGGCGCGGTGGCGGTCGCGCCGAGCGTGGTCAGCGACCGCTACGTGCAGCTCGCCCCCGTCTACCGGGGCGGGCCGGAGCTGGCCGACGGCGCGGTGATCCCGAAGGAGCGCACCGCGACCCCGGTGGAGCTGGACCAGATCTACCGCAGTCTCAACGACATCACGACCGCGCTGGGGCCCGACGGCGCCAACGCCGACGGCGCGCTGACCGACCTGCTCAACACCAGCGCGGCGAACCTCGATGGCAACGGGAAGGCGCTGTCGGAGACCATCCGCAACCTCGGCGAGGTCGGCACCACGTTGTCCGGCAACAGCGATCAGCTGTTCGCCACCGTCGACAACGTGCAGCGCTTCACCACGATGCTGGCCGAGAACGACGACCAGGTGCGCCGGTTCAACACGCAGATGCAGCAGGTCAGCTCGTTGCTGGCCGGCGAGCGCGAGGACATGAGCGCGGCGCTGGCGGAGCTGGCCGTGGCGCTGGGCAAGGTCGAGTCCTTCGTGCGGGACAACCGGGGCCTGGTGAAGTCCAACGTGGACCAGCTGAACGCGGTGGCGAACGTGCTGGTGGAGCAGAAAGCAGCGCTCAGCGAGTCGCTGAACAACGCGCCGCTGGCGCTGAGCAACCTCAACAACGCCTACAACGGCGCGGCGGGAACGCTGGACACCCGCGCGAACTTCAACGAGCTGAACCAGCCGCCGGTGGTGGCGGTGTGCAAGATGCTGCAGCAGCATAGCCCGTCGGACCTGCCGAAGGACGTCAGCGACGCGTGCAAGTCGCTGCAGCCGATCCTCGACGGCGTGGTGAAGCTGCCCACTCCGGCGGAAACCCTCAACGCCATCCAGAACGGCAAGCTCCCATCATTGCCGCTTCCCCTGTCCCCAGGAGGTGACCGGTGAAGCGACTGTTTCCAGACTCACCTTCCGTGGCGGTGCGGGCAGCGGAACCTCAGGGGCCTTCTCGCTGTGGGATCCCCGACATCATGAATGCCAATTCACCACGTCGGGGCTGTCCTCGCGAGAAGACCCCTGAGAACCCGCGGCGGTGCGAGTTGCGTAGGTGGGCTAAGCGGCTGCGCCGCTTCAAAGACAAAGGCAAAAAGCAGTCTCTGGAGTGGTTCCGCGCGAGACCGCCGCTTCCTCGCGGACTGCAGGTCGGTGCCGTGGCGACCGCGGCGCTCGTCGTGCTCGGCGGGTGCGGTTCGCAGGGCGTCTACGACATGCCGCTGCCCGGCGGAGCCGACCTCGGCAGCTCCCCCTACGAGGTCAAGGTGCGCTTCGCCGATGTGCTGGACCTGGTGCCCAACGCCGGGGTGCGGGTCAACGACGTGTCGGTCGGCCGGGTGTCGACCATCGGCCTGGCCCCCGACTCCTGGCAGGCCGAGGTGACCGTGCAGGTCAACGGCGACGTCAAGCTCCCGGCCAACGCGACCGCCCGGCTGCGGCAGTCCAGCCTGCTCGGCGAGAAGTACGTCGAGCTCGCCGGCCCACCGGAGGGGCAGTCCGGCGTCGGCCGCCTCGCCGACGGCGCCCTGATCGGCCTCGACCGCACCGGCCGCAACCCCGAGGTGGAAGAGGTGCTCGGCGCGCTGTCCATGCTGCTCAACGGCGGTGGCGTGGCGCAGCTGCAGAACATCACCAAGGAGCTCAACGCCGCGCTGGAGGGCCGCGAGTCCGACGTCCGCGGCCTGCTGTCCAATTTGGACGAACTGGTCGCCGGGCTGGACGCGCAGCGCGACGACATCACGCGGGCGCTGGACAGCATCAACCGCCTCAGCGCCCGGCTCAACGAGCAGCGCGGGAGCATCGACACCGCGCTGCGCGACCTGGAACCCGGGCTGCGGGTGCTCAACGAGCAGCGCACCCAGCTGGTCACCATGCTGCAGTCGCTCGACGAGCTCTCCGGCGTCGGCACGGACGTGGTCAACAAGTCCCGCGACGACCTGGTGCACAACCTCAACCAGCTCGCCCCGGCCCTGAACCAGCTGGCCGCGGCGGGCGAGAGCCTGCCGAAGTCGCTGGAGGTGCTCGTCTCGTTCCCGTTCCCGGACAACGCGGTCGACGGCATCGGCAACAGCGACTTCACCAACCTCTACGCCAACGTGGACCTGAACCTCACCCACGTGCTGGAGAACCTCGGTCGCAGCCGGCAGCCGCTGATCCCGCTGCCGGACGCCCTGAAGTCCATCCCGCTGCCGCTGACGCCGCAGGCACCGCCGGAGCTGCCCGCGCAACCGCCGGCCGAGCCGGAGCGCGAATCCGGCGGCCTGCTGGGCTCGTTGTTGGGAGGTGGCCGCTGATGCTCACCCGTCGAGTGCGCCTGCAGATCATCGCGTTCGTCGCGATCGCCCTGGCCGGCGTCAGCTACGCCGGAGCCCGCTACGCGGGCCTGGACCGGCTGTTCGGCCCGCGCGGCTACGTGGTGACGCTGCAACTCGCCGACACCGGCGGCGTCTTCAACAACGCCGAGGTCACCTACCGCGGGGTGCCGGTCGGCCGGGTCGGCGACCTGAAGCTGACCGGCACCGGCGTGGAGGTGCCGCTGGACATCGAATCCAGCGCGCCGCGGATCCCGCGCGACGTGCAGGCGGTGGTGACCAACCGGTCCGCGGTCGGCGAGCAGTACGTCGACCTGCGGCCCAAGCGCGACGACGGCCCGTTCCTGGAGAACGGTTCGGTGATCGCGCAGGAATCCGCGACCACGCCGCTGCCGGCGGAAAGCCTGATGACGAACCTGGACGCGTTCGCGAACTCGGTGCCGGAGGAGTCGCTGCGCACCGTGGTCAGCGAGCTCGGCACGGCGTTCCGCGACAACGGCGGCCACTTGCAGACCATCCTGGACACCAGCCGCGAGTTCACCGCCGCCGGGCAGGAGCACTTGCCGCAGACGGTGCAGTTGCTCGAGGACGGCAAGACGGTCCTCGCCACCCAGAACGAGCAGGGCTCGGCGATCAGGTCGTTCGGCGAGGACCTGCGGCTGCTGTCGGAGTCGGTGAAGAACTCCGACGGCGACCTGCGCGCGGTGATCGAGCGCGCCCCGCCGGCGGCCCGCCAGGTCAGCGCGGGCCTACAGGAGAACCAGCAGCTGAGCCCGCTGCTGGCGAACCTGACGACCACCTCGCGGATCCTGGCCAAGCGCGTCGACGGCATCGAGCAGATCATGACGCTGTACCCGGCGATCGTCACCGCCAGCAACACGGTGGTGCCCGGCGACGGCACCGCGCACTTCGGCCTGGTGCTCAACGTGTTCGACCCGCTGCCCTGCACCAAGGGCTACGAGTCGACCGAGCGCCGCGCCGGCGACGACTTCCGCGAGATGCCGCTGAACCCCAACGCGCACTGCGCGGAGCCCCGGGGCAGTGACACGTCGGTCCGCGGCGCGCAGAATGCACCGGGACAGTAGGGAGGAGGCGGACATGACCACCGGAACCGCTGAGCGGAAGCGCCCGGTCCTGGCCCTGATCACGGGCCTGACACTGCTCTCGATCGGCGTGGTGGCCAGCTTGTTCTTCGGCGTCACCTGGGCGCTGGCCGGCAGCGGCGACTCGGTCGCCCGCGCGGAGGTGCGGGACGCGGCGCTGCGCGACGGGACGAGCGCGATCATCAGCTTCAACAGCCTCGACTTCCGGGATGTGGACGGCGGCCTGAAGCGCTGGGAGGACAACTCGACGGGCCCGCTGCGCGACGAGATCCGGCAGGGTCGGCAGAACTACGCCACCCAGATCACCCAGGCCAAGAGCAGCACCGCGGCCCGCGTGCTCGACGCGGGGATCGTCGAGCTCGACGAGAACGCGGGCAAGGCCCGGATGATCGCCGTCGTGCAGGTGACGGTCACCATCGATGGCCAGCCGCCGACCAACAAGCAGGACCGCTACCAGGCCGAGCTCACCCGCGAAGGCGAGACCTGGAAGCTCAGCGGGCTCGGCACCGTGCCGGTCGGCTGAACGGCGACACTCGCAAGCAATTCGAGGAGTGCAGTCAGTGCCAAGCAACCGCCGCAAGACCCCCACCCGCCGTCCCAAGGTGGCGGGCCTGCGCAACCGCGAAACCCTGCTCGGCGACGCCCTCCAGGAGGAGGCCCGGGAAGCCCGGCGCGCCGAGGGAGAGCGGCAGGCTGCCAACGGGACCGCGAAGCGGGAGCCGGAGGTCGAGGCCCCGGGCAACGGATCCGTCGAAGCCGCGCCGGAGCGCGGCGACGCCGCGACGGCGGCCGGTCCGGTGCAGCCGACCGTCGAGGTCGGCGCGCCGGGGCGCGGCGAAGCCGGTTCGGAGGAGCGAAGCGAGGCCGTAGAGGCGAAGCCGGTCGCAGAGGCCGGCGAAGCGGCCGATGCGGCGGCGGAGCCGGCGGGGTCCAGCGGCGTAGCCGCGGCGCCGTTCGGCGCGCAGCAGGCGTGGTCCGGGGCGCAGCCCGGCGCGGCGGCGTCCGGCAAGAAGTCGCTGACGGGCCTGGTGTGGACGGTCTGGATCCTCGCGGTCCTGTTCATCGGGGCGGCGGTGTTCCTCGGCATCAAGGCGTTCGACGCGCGCTACTCCGGGGCCGGGGCCAACCAGGCGCTGGTCTCGGCCGGGGCCACCAGCGAGGTCAACGGCCAGATCAGCGATGCCGTGGAGAAGGTGTTCTCCTACGACTTCAACGACACGGCCAAGACCGAGACCGCCGCGCGGGATCTGCTGGTCGGCTCGGCGGTGCAGAAGTACGACGAGCTGTTCAAGGTGGTCCGGGAGCAGGCTCCGCAGCAGCAGCTGATCGTCACCACGACGGTGAAGAGCAGCGCGGTGACGATGTTGCAGGGCGACCGCGCCGAGCTCCTGCTGTTCGTCGACCAGCACGCGATGCGCGCCAACACCGGCGAGAGCAACGTCGGCCCGGCACAGATCTCGGTGAGCGCCGAGAAGCAGGGCGAGAAGTGGAAGATCACCCAGATCACCCTCCGCTGACCGACGCCGCGAGCCCGCAGGGACGCCGTTTTCGCGCGAAACCGTCATCCCGCAGGCGTGGGGACGCCGTTTTCGCGCGAAAACGGCGCGCGGCACACCAGAACGATCACGAGGAGCAGCGTCGGGTGGTCGCCCGGCGCTGCTCCTCGTGGTTCGGGTCAGTCGGCTGCGGTTTCCAGGTCGCGGGTCGCGCGCAGCCAGTCGGTGAACAGCTCGGCGTCGATGTCGGCCGGGGTGCGGAGCTTGACGCTCGCCATCGCCCGTGAGCCGGGTGCGAGGCGGCCGGAGGCGTCGGTGATCTCCTGGCCGCGCCAGAAGCCGAAGGTCACGTGGGCGGAGTACGCCTTGATGAAGCAGACCGGCGACTTGCCGGGCGCCGGGCCGAGGCTCCACACCGGGTGGCCGTGCCAGACCGCTCCTGCGCCGGGCAGCGCCTCGTCGATGAGCGGAAGCAGCTCGTCGGCGATCGCGCGCTGGGCCTCGGGGAGCGAGGCGGCGTACTCCTGCACGGTGGCGAACTTGGCCATGGCTTCGTCCTTCCTGTTGCGGTGCTCGGGTTCTCGCCAACACGTCGAACCGGCGATGCGACAGGGAATGCGCTCGTTCCCCGTCGCATAGGCTTGTCCGACGCTGATGCGGAAAGCAGCTCAGCGAAGGAAGGGGAAGGCGCCGTGCGCTACCTGATGATGACCAAGGCTTCCGATGCCGCTCCCGACGAGAGCCTGTACGTCGAGATGGGCAAGTTCGTCGAGGAGCTGACCGCGGCCGGGGTGCTGCTGGCCACCGGCGGCCTCGAACCCGGCGGCGTCCGGGTGACCTCCGCGGACGGCGAGATCACCGTGACGGACGGGCCGTTCGCCGAGGCGAAGGAGTCGGTGGCGGGATTCGCGCTGATCGAGGTCCGGTCCAAGGAGGAGGCGATCGAGCTGGCGCGCCGGTTCCGCAAGATCGTCGGTGACGGCGAGAGCGTGGTCCAGCAGGTCTTCGGCCCGTGACCCCCGGTTCGCGCCGCCCCGACCGGGGCGGCGCGCCCGCCGTGCGGCGCACCGTCGACGCGATCTGGAAGCTCGAATCGGCCCGGATCATCGCCGCGCTCACGCGGCTGGTGCACGACGTCGGCCTTGCCGAGGAGCTGGCCCAGGACGCGCTCGTGGCTGCGCTGGAGCAGTGGCCTGCGGGCATCCCGGACAACCCGGGCGCCTGGCTGATGGCGATCGCCAAGCGTCGCGCCATCGACCACATCCGGCGATCCCGCCGCTTGGAGGAGAAGCACGAGCAGCTGGCGCGCGAGCAGGAGCAGCAGCAGGATCTCGAACAGGACGACGTGCTGCGGCTGATGTTCATCTCCTGCCACCCGGTGCTGCCGATGCAGGAGCGGGTCGCGCTGACGCTCCGGCTGCTGGGTGGCCTGACGGCCGCGGAGATCGCCCGGGCGTTCCTCGTCAGCGAGCCGCAGATCGCCCGGCGGATCGCCGTGGCGAAGCGGACCCTGGCCCAGGAGCAGGTGCCGTTCGAGCTCCCGGACGGCCCGGAGCTGGCCGATCGCATCTCGTCGGTGCTCGGAGTCGTCTACCTGATCTTCAACGAGGGGTACTCGGCGACCGCCGGCGACGACCTGTTGCGCCCCGGGCTCTGCCAGGAGGCGCTGCGGCTGGGGAGGTTGCTGGCCGAGCTGGCGCCGCACGAGGCCGAGGTGCACGGCCTGGTCGCGCTGATGGAGATCCAGGAGTCGCGATCGGCCGCGCGCACCGGCCCGTCGGGGGAACCCGTCCAGCTGCACGAGCAGAACCGGGGTCGCTGGGACCAGCTGCTCATCCGCCGGGGTTTCGCCGCGCTGCTGCGGGCGCGGGAGATCGGCGGCACTCCCGGCCCGTACGTGCTGCAGGCCGCGATCGCCGTGTGCCACGCGCGGGCGCGGACCGCCGAGGACACCGACTGGGCGCAGATCGCGGCGCTGTACGAAGCGCTGTCCCGGCTGTTGCCGACGCCGATCGTGCAGCTCAACAAGGCCGTGGCGGTCGGCATGGCGCGCGGGCCGGAGGCCGGGCTCGCGCTGGTCGATTCGTTGGGCACCGATCCGGTTCTGCAGAACTACCACCTGCTGCCCAGCGTCCGGGGCGACCTCCTGGCGCGGCTCGGGCGCGGCGGAGAGGCGAAGCCGGAGTTCGAGCGGGCCGCGGTGCTCACCCAGAACACCGCGGAACGCGCCTTCTTGCTCCGCCGCGCGGAAGAGCTCGCCGGCAGCGGCGATTCCGGCCCGACGCTCGGGGCGGCGGTCGAGGAGTTCCTGGCGCGCGACGAACTCAACGCCGCGACGATCCGCTCCTACGCGCAGACCCTGCGACGGCTGCGCCTGGCCCTGGGTGATCGACCACTAGCCGCCATGACTGCTGAGCAGGTGGCGCGGGTGTTCGAGACGGCATGGGGCTCGGCGGCGGCGAAGACGTGGAACCGGCACCGTTCGGCGATCCGGTCGTTCGGCGCCTGGGCGGGCCTGGACGACCTGGCTGCGGGCCTGGACCGCCGTGCCGAAACGCGCTCCCCGGCGCTGCCGATCGACCACGCGCAGCTCGACGAGATCTGGAACCGCCCCGGGATCCCGCTGCGGGAACGCACCTTGTGGCGGCTGCTGCACGAATCCGGGGCCGCGGTGACGGCGGTCCTGTCCCTGAACGTCGAGGACCTGGACCTGGACGACCGGCGCGCCCGGGTGGCCGGAACTTGGGTGAGCTGGCGATCCGGCACGGCCACGCTGCTCCCCGAGCTGGTGGCGGGCCGCACCCGGGGCCCGCTGTTCCTGACCGATCGCAGGCCCGGGCCGGTCCGGACGCCCCGGGGCGGCGACCTGTGCCCGGAGACGGGCCGCAGCCGCCTGTCCTACGAACGGGCCGAGTACCTGTTCAAGCGAGCCACCGCGACCCTGGATCCGGCCGGCGACGGCTACACCCTCCGGCGGCTGAAACCCCGGCCCTGAAAGCGAAATCCACCCGCCGACCCGAATTCCGATTTTGCCCAATGGGGCCGTTTCAGAATGGTGCGCGGGCACGTGCGAGACGCGGCGGCCTGGGATGCGGGCGGCGATTTCGCGCGAAATCGCCACCCGCCAAGCGTGGGGATTGGCGATTTCGCGCGAAATCGCCAACGGTGTCAGTGAAGCGGGGCATTCGGGCGGAGCCATGCGGGAACGACCTCTGGGGCGTTTCTCCAGGACCGCGGATGTGCCCCGGTTCCGCCGGGGATGGCGTCACGGTCCGATGTGGACGTGGGCCGCCCAGACGCAGTGCTCCTCGGGGTAGCGGGCCCGGAGCTGGCGGGCCGCGTTGTGCAGGGCGTAGGACGAGCGGTCCGTGTCGAACTCCTCGCCGCCGAACACCGCGGCGTAGACGTCGGCGAGCACCTGCACCGCGCTCTCCGGGTCGATCTCCCACAGGGTGCCGATGACGTGCGTGAACCCCGCGAAGCCCAGCGCTCCCGGCAGGGACACCGCCGCCGCGCACGGCGGGTCGGCCGCCGTCGCGCACTGGCCGAGGTAGCCGAACTCCGCTTCCTCCAACGGCACCTGGCCCAGCTCGACCACGCCCAGCGGCCGGTGCGGCGACTCGCGGTCCAGCAGCAGCGCCGCCGCCGGCTGCGCCGGGAACTGCGAACTCGGCTCGCACACGTGCAACCACGGGTGCTCCGGCAGCATCTGCAGCATCTCGGCCGCGTTGGTGCTCTCCACCGCCGCGATCTCCGCCGACGGCCAGTACTGCGCCAGGACCTGGTTCTGCGGCGGCAGTTCCCGCCCGACCAGCTCCGCCGATCCGGCCGCCACCAGGGCCCGGCCGCCCGTCGGCACCGGCCGCTGCGTCGCCCGGAGCAGGCAGCCCAGCGTCGGGGTGTACGACGACACCACGCGGTCCAATGTGGACTCCCCGGTTCGCGAGGTCGCCGCGTGCACCGGGAGGAACGCCATCGCGCCGAGGGCGCTCCACCACATCCTCGGCCACCGGGCGCCGGGCTCCGGCGTGCGCAGGTAGCCCATCCGCTCCATGACCGGGCGCGCGATCCGGTCCCAGGTCCAGTCGAGCCCGTCGGCCAGCGCCTCGTGGTCGTCCTGCTGCGCGGCGGCCAGCAGCTCGGCCGCCCGGTCGGCCGCGGTCTCCGGCGCGGCGTTGGGCAGCGGCACGGTCAGCACCCGCCCGGCGATGAGCACCAGCGCATCCGACCGGTAGCGGCTGAGGTTGACCAGCGCCGCGCAGCCGTCCGGCACCGCGTCCGACAGCTTCTCGATCGGCGTGCGCTGCAGGTGGCCCGGCTGCACCTGGCGGATCTCCGCGAGCAGCTCGTCCCAGGTGTCCGCCAGCCGCATCCGGTCGTCGGACCCGAGGAGCACCGGCTCGTCCACCGGCCGGTCCAGCAGCCGCCGCACCCGGACCGCCTCGTCGGCGAGGTCCGGGTGGGTGCGGTGCAGCTCGCCGAGTTCGCCGCCGGTCGGCAGGAAGTCCGCCAGGACCGCGTTCCGCCCGTGCTCCAGCAGCTCGACGGCCCGCTCGGGCGCGCCGCTCTCCAACGCGCATGCCGCGGCATCGGCCGCGATCGTCGCCCACCGCTGCTGCGCGGTCGGCGACGCGACGACCCGTTTGCCGCGGGTGACCAGCGGCAGCAGGTCGACCGCGACCTCGAACGACTCCAGCGCCTCCGACCACCGGTGCGCCTGCGCACAGATCTGGCCCGACAGGCTCGCCGCCCGGATCCGCTGGTCGACGGGGGCGTTGGACTGCTCGGCGGCCTCCATGAGCACCTTGCGCGCCCACCGGTAGTACCGTCGCCGCCCGCTGCGCTGGTAGAGCGTGCGCAGGGCGCGACCGAGTTGGACGGCGATGCCCACGCGGTTCGGCGCGGTCGCCGGCATCGCGATGAGCGCCTGGTCCAGCAGCTCGATGGCGGCCTCGATGTCCCGCATCTTGCCGGTCAGCCGGAACCGGTGCGCCGAGACGATACCGAGCTGCGCCCACGCCGCAGGCTGCGACGCGGTGTCGAGCTTCGCGGCCTCGCGCGCGATCTCGGCCGCCCGGTCCAGATCGGTGGCCTCGCCGTGGTGCTCGAAGCGGCCGATCAACGTGGTGACCAGCGAGTGCAGCATCGCGCCGCGCTCGTCCGCGTTCGCCGCCTCCACCGCGGCCTCGCCGGCGGTGACCGCGGTGTCCAGCACCTTGGCCTCCCCGCCGTGCAGGAAGTGCCTGCGCAGCAGGGTCGCGTAGCCGGTGAGGGCGACGGCGCGGCTCTGGTCGTCGGTGGACATCGCGCGCACCGCGGGCGCGATCGGCCGCAGCACGCGGCGCAGCTGGCTCGCCTCGCCGGTGGCGTCGACGTGCTCGACGGTCGCCGCGGCGAGGTGCCAGATCGCCGTGCCCAGCAAGGGGTTTCCGCTCTCCAGCACCCCGAGCACGCCGATCAGCTCGTTGATCGCCGAGTTGAGGTCGGTCAGATCGCCGTCGCGGTGGAACCGCAGCCGCAGCGCCTTGGCCAGGTGGCACAGCGCGGCCCGCCGCGGTTCGCCGTCGGCGAGGGCACCGGCGCCGGACCCGAGGTGCTTGATGCCCTCGTCGAGATCCTCGGGCGAGCCGCCGCGCTCGAACCGGCGCAGCAGTGCCGCACCGAGGTTGATCAGCAGCTCGGAGGTGGCCGGTTCGTTGGCCGGCGAGATCCGGGCGGCCTCCCGGAACACGTCGATCGACTCGTCGTCGGACTGCGGCGCGTCGGCCAGCCGGGCGTGCAGCAGCAACGCGTTGGCCAGCCGGATCAGCGTCATCGCGCGGCGCTGGTCGCGGCGCGGTGTCTGCTCGACGGTCTCCCGTGCCACCTGCACGCTCTCCGCCGCCGATGAGGCGCTGTCGGTCTTGTTCGCGAGATCGGTGAGCGCCAGCGAGAGGTTGCACTGGTAGAGCACCCGGTCTTGGTCGCTGCTGTGCGCCGAGTCCCGCGCCGACCGGTAGTAGGAGATCGCGTCCTCGAGATCGGCCAGCGCGCCGCTGCGCACGTGCGTCAGCTGCGCGGCGCTGCCGAGGTTGTTGAGCACACCCGCGCGTGCGGGGTCGTTCTCGTGCAGCACTCCGGCGGTCGCCCGGAACACCTCGGCCACCCAGGGCAGCTGCTCGAAGTCCAGGGTGGTGACGATCTTGTTCATCGCCGCGATGGCATCGGCGTAGCGCTGCTCGGCGCTGCGCCGGGGTTCGGCGGCCGTCGCCTCGGGAGGTTGCGGGGCCTGCCGGGGTGGGGGCGTGGCGTCGTCCGGTTCGGCGGAGAACCAGCTGGAGCCGGAACCGCTGCGGTCCGGCCCCCCTGTCCAACGCTGCAGCCCGCTGAACCGTTCGCTCGCGCGGCTTGCATCGTCTGTCATCGGTCAGTTCTCCTGTGGCCTGCTCACCCGGGGCACCTCGAACAGGTGGGGCGTATCACGCTACCGGCGGACGCTTGCGCCGAATAGCCCGCGTGCATCACCTGAGATCGTGCCGTCGGGCAGTTGTGCCCGATGGTGCGATTCGTTAAGTGCTCGTGATCGAAAGTACCGCTTCGCGAGCGGAAAAGGTCATTCCTGCGACCATTACTACTCACGGCCAGCACGCGTCGGCGGCGACTTCGCGGTCGGCCGACCGCGGACGGACCGGTCCGGGGGCGGGTGATCGCGTCGGGCTCCCCGCCGTGCCGAGCCGTGCGCGTTCCGTGCCCGCCCCGCGAGGTCTACATTGGACGACTGCGCCTCCGCGGCGCCGCTTCGGCGGGTGGTCTCCCGATCTCGCGCGGTGCGCGCATCGCGGCGTCGCGTACTCGGTGGCACTCCGCGCCTCCCCGGGTGGATCGGGAATTCGAAGATCGAATTTCTTGGGAATGGAAATGACTGCAGGTGTCGATGTGAGCACGCGGAGTGAATGTGGCGGGGCGGCTTTGCGGGAATGGCTCCGTTCGGCTGAGTCGTCCCAGGAATAGGGAACGCGATCCCGGATGTTGAGGTGCTCGTCACTCCCAAGACGATCGACGGCAGGACTGTCAAGGGCCGTTCGGCGGGGTGTCGGGAGCGTCGCCGGGGAGCACCTGGAGTTACCTGGAGGTAGCGCTCTGACCAGGCAGGACGATGCCTCTGATGGTCACGAGCGGTGATCGTGTTTTGCGCCACGAGGGTGATCGAAGCGTGATCTCTTGACTGCGGGCTCGCGCGGGTTCACTCTGGTGCTCAACGCGGGGCTGGGCCGCCATCGGTGGGTCCCCTCGACAGCTGGCGTAGTTCCGGCTAGACTGCTACTTTGCGCTGCCCTCTTTCCGTCTGTCCTGCACCGGACCGTAGGATCGTGGGCGCCATTGCACCCTTGACAGCTGTGTTAGCGAACTGTGCCAGCGGGTACGGACCCCCGTCGGTCACTTCGCCGGGCACTTTCGCTGATGCGGCTGTAGCCAGTTCAGAGTCCCGGAAGGACGCATCTTGGCAGTCTCCCGCGCGACCAAGGTCTCTGCAGCTTCCAACTACACGTCGGGGATCCCTGGGGCACCCAAGCGGGTCTCGTTCGCGAACATTCGCGAACCGTTGAACGTGCCGAACCTGCTCGACCTGCAGATCCAGTCCTTCGAATGGCTTGTCGGTAACGAGGCCTGGTTCCAGCGCCGGGTCGACGCCGGCGAGGAGAATCCGGTAGGCGGTCTTGAGGAGGTCCTCAGCGAGATCTCCCCGATCGAGGACTTCTCCGGATCGATGTCGCTGTCCTTCTCCGACCCACGCTTCGACGAGGTCAAGGCCTCCGTCGAGGAGTGCAAGGACAAGGACATGACCTACGCGGCCCCGCTGTTCGTCACCGCGGAGTTCACCAACCACACCACTGGCGAGATCAAGAGCCAGACGGTGTTCATGGGTGACTTCCCGATGATGTCGAACAAGGGCACCTTCATCATCAACGGCACCGAGCGGGTGGTCGTCACCCAGCTCGTCCGTTCCCCCGGTGTCTACTTCGACACGGCGGTCGACAAGACCACCGACAAGGACGTCTTCAGCGTCAAGGTCATCCCCAGCCGCGGTGCGTGGCTGGAGTTCGACGTCGACAAGCGCGACACCGTCGGCGTCCGCATCGACCGCAAGCGCCGGCAGCCGGTCACCGTGCTGCTCAAGGCGCTGGGCTGGACGGCCGAGGCGATCCGCGAGCGGTTCGGCTTCTCCGAGACGTTGATGACGACCCTCGAGAAGGACCACACCGCCGGTACGGACGAAGCTCTGCTGGACATCTACCGCAAGCTGCGGCCGGGCGAACCGCCGACCAAGGAGAGCGCGCAGACGCTCCTGGAGAACCTGTTCTTCAAGGAGAAGCGCTACGACCTCGGTCGGGTCGGCCGCTACAAGGTCAACAAGAAGCTCGGGCTGGGCCACCCGTACCAGGCCGGCGTGCTGACCGAAGAAGACATCGTCACCACGATCGAGTACCTGGTCCGGCTGCACGCCGCCGAGACCGACATGCCCGCTCGCGGTGAGGGCGAAGGCGCGACCGTGCCGGTCGAGGTCGACGACATCGACCACTTCGGCAACCGGCGCCTGCGCACCGTGGGCGAGCTGATCCAGAACCAGGTCCGGGTCGGCCTGTCCCGCATGGAGCGCGTCGTCCGGGAGCGGATGACCACCCAGGACGTCGAGGCGATCACCCCGCAGACCCTGATCAACATCCGCCCGATCACGGCGGCGATCCGGGAGTTCTTCGGCACCTCGCAGCTCTCGCAGTTCATGGACCAGACCAACCCGCTCGCGGGCCTGACGCACAAGCGGCGTCTGAACGCCCTCGGCCCGGGTGGTCTGTCCCGGGAGCGCGCGGGCATGGAGGTCCGCGACGTGCACCCGTCGCACTACGGCCGCATGTGCCCGATCGAGACGCCGGAAGGCCCGAACATCGGTCTGATCGGCTCGCTCGCGACGTTCGCGCGGGTCAACCCGTTCGGCTTCATCGAGACGCCGTACCGCAAGGTCGTCGACGGCCGGGTCACCGACCAGATCGACTACCTGACCGCCGACGAAGAGGACCGCTACGTCAAGGCGCAGGCCAACGCGCCGATCGACGACGACGGCAACTTCATCGACGAGCGCGTGCTGGGTCGACGCAAGGGCGGCGAGGTCGAGCTGCTCGCGCCGACCGAGATCGACTACATGGACGTCTCGCCGCGGCAGATGGTCTCCGCCGCGACCGCGATGATCCCGTTCCTCGAGCACGACGACGCCAACCGCGCCCTGATGGGTGCGAACATGCAGCGCCAGGCGGTGCCGCTGCTGCGCAGCGAGTCGCCGCTGGTCGGCACGGGCATGGAGCTGCGCGCCGCGGTCGACGCCGGTGACGTGATCACCGCGGAGAAGGCCGGTGTGGTCGAGGAGCTGTGCGCCGACTACGTGACGGTGATGGCCGATGACGGCACCCGCCGCTCGTACCGGATGCAGAAGTTCTCCCGGTCCAACCACGGCACCTGCATCAACCAGAAGCCGATCGTCAACGAGGGCGACCGGGTCGAGGCCGGGCAGGTCATCGCGGACGGGCCGTGCACCCAGAACGGCGAGATGGCGCTGGGCAAGAACTTGCTCGTCGCGATCATGCCGTGGGAAGGCCACAACTACGAAGACGCGATCATCCTGTCCCAGCGCCTGGTGCAGGACGACGTGCTCACCTCGATCCACATCGAGGAGCACGAGGTCGACGCCCGCGACACCAAGCTCGGTGCCGAGGAGATCACCCGGGACATCCCGAACGTCTCCGACGACGTGCTGGCCGACCTCGACGAGCGCGGCATCATCCGCATCGGTGCCGAGGTCCAGGGTGGCGACATCCTGGTCGGCAAGGTCACGCCGAAGGGCGAGACCGAGCTGACCCCGGAGGAGCGGCTGCTGCGCGCGATCTTCGGCGAGAAGGCCCGCGAGGTCCGCGACACCTCGCTGAAGGTGCCGCACGGCGAGACCGGCAAGGTCATCGGCGTCCGCGTGTTCAACCGCGAGGACGACGACGAGCTGCCCCCGGGCGTCAACCAGCTGGTGCGGGTCTACGTCGCGCAGAAGCGCAAGATCCAGGACGGCGACAAGCTCGCCGGCCGCCACGGCAACAAGGGCGTCATCGGCAAGATCCTGCCGGCCGAGGACATGCCGTTCCTCTCCGACGGCACCCCGGTGGACATCATCCTGAACACCCACGGTGTGCCGCGACGGATGAACATCGGCCAGGTGCTGGAGACGCACCTCGGCTGGATCGCCTCCCAGGGCTGGACCATCGACGGCGACTCCGAGTGGGCCCAGCGCCTGCCGGAGGACCTCTACGACGTCGAGCCCGGTACCAACACCGCCAGCCCCGTCTTCGACGGTGCGCGGGAGGAGGAGATCACCGGCCTGCTGGCCTCCACCAAGCCGAACCGCGACGGTGAGCGCATGGTGGGCGGCGACGGCAAGGCACAGCTGTTCGACGGCCGCAGCGGGGAGCCGTACCCGTACCCGATCGCCGTCGGGTACATGTACATCCTCAAGCTGTCGCACCTGGTGGACGACAAGATCCACGCCCGGTCGACCGGCCCGTACTCGATGATCACCCAGCAGCCGCTGGGCGGTAAGGCGCAGTTCGGTGGTCAGCGCTTCGGTGAGATGGAGTGCTGGGCCATGCAGGCCTACGGCGCCGCGTACACGCTGCAGGAGCTGTTGACGATCAAGTCCGACGACGTGGTCGGCCGCGTCAAGGTCTACGAGGCGATCGTCAAGGGCGAGAACATCCCCGAGCCGGGCATCCCGGAGTCCTTCAAGGTGTTGCTGAAGGAGCTCCAGTCGCTGTGCCTGAACGTCGAGGTGCTCTCCAGCGATGGTGCGGCCATCGAGATGCGCGACAGCGAGGACGAGGACCTGGAGCGTGCCGCGGCCAACCTCGGCATCAACCTGTCCCGCAACGAGTCGGCCTCGGTCGACGACCTCGCGCACTGAACCTCGCCGCCGGTCCGCGGGAGCTGATCTCGCGGACCGGCGTCCGACCCAACCTGGCACCGCTGCCGGAGCTACCCGGCAGAACCTCTCGATCAAGGGAGAAGACCCGACGTGCTTGACGTCAACTTCTTCGATGAACTCCGCATCGGCCTCGCCACGGCCGACGACATCCGCCAGTGGTCCTTCGGCGAGGTCAAGAAGCCCGAGACCATCAACTACCGCACCCTGAAGCCGGAGAAGGACGGGCTCTTCTGCGAGAAGATCTTCGGCCCGACCCGGGACTGGGAGTGCTACTGCGGTAAGTACAAGCGGGTCCGGTTCAAGGGCATCATCTGTGAGCGTTGTGGCGTCGAGGTCACCCGCGCCAAGGTTCGCCGCGAGCGGATGGGCCACATCGAGCTGGCCGCCGCCGTCACCCACATCTGGTACTTCAAGGGCGTCCCGTCCCGGCTGGGCTACCTGCTCGACCTGGCCCCCAAGGACCTCGAGAAGATCATCTACTTCGCCGCGTACGTGATCACCTCGGTGAACACCGAGATGCGGCACAACGACCTGTCGACGCTGGAGAGCGAGATCAGCGTCGAGCGCAAGCGCGTCGCCGACCAGCGCGACTCCGACCTGGAGGCCCGGGCCCAGAAGCTCGAGGCCGACCTGGCCGCGCTCGAGGCCGAGGGCGCCAAGAGCGACCAGCGTCGCAAGGTCAAGGAAGGCGCCGAGCGCGAGATGAAGCAGCTGCGCGACCGCGCGCAGCGCGAGCTCGACAAGCTCGACGAGATCTGGGAGACCTTCACCAAGCTGGAGCCCCGCCAGCTCATCCCGGACGAGATCCTGTACCGCGAGCTCTACGACCGTTACGGCGAGTACTTCACCGGCGGCATGGGCGCCGAGGCGATCCAGTCGCTGCTGGGGACCTTCGACATCGGCGCCGAGGCCGAGCTGCTGCGCGAGACCATCCGCAGCGGCAAGGGCCAGAAGAAGCTCCGCGCCCTCAAGCGCCTGAAGGTCGTGGCTGCCTTCCAGGCCACCGGCAACGACCCGAGCGGCATGGTGCTCAACTGCGTGCCGGTCATCCCGCCGGACCTGCGTCCGATGGTGCAGCTGGACGGTGGCCGCTTCGCGACCTCCGACCTCAACGACCTGTACCGCCGCGTGATCAACCGCAACAACCGCCTCAAGCGACTGATCGACCTCGGGGCTCCCGAGATCATCGTCAACAACGAGAAGCGGATGCTGCAGGAGTCCGTGGACGCGCTGTTCGACAACGGCCGTCGCGGGCGTCCGGTCACCGGCCCGGGCAACCGGCCGCTGAAGTCGCTGTCCGACCTGCTCAAGGGCAAGCAGGGCCGGTTCCGCCAGAACCTGCTCGGCAAGCGCGTCGACTACTCGGGCCGTTCGGTCATCGTGGTCGGCCCGCAGCTGAAGCTGCACCAGTGCGGTCTGCCGAAGGAAATGGCGGTCGAGCTGTTCAAGCCGTTCGTCATGAAGCGGCTGGTCGACCTCAACCACGCGCAGAACATCAAGTCCGCGAAGCGGATGGTGGAGCGCCAGCGCCCGCAGGTGTGGGACGTGCTGGAAGAGGTCATCGCCGAGCACCCGGTGCTGCTCAACCGTGCTCCCACGCTGCACCGCCTCGGCATCCAGGCCTTCGAGCCGCAGCTGGTCGAAGGCAAGGCCATCCAGCTGCACCCGCTGGTCTGCGAGGCGTTCAACGCGGACTTCGACGGTGACCAGATGGCGGTGCACCTGCCGCTGTCGGCCGAGGCCCAGGCCGAGGCCCGGATCTTGATGCTGTCCAGCAACAACATCTTGTCGCCGGCCTCCGGCCGGCCGCTGGCGATGCCGCGTCTGGACATGGTCACCGGCCTGTACCACCTGACCCGTCAGGTGGACGGCGCCAAGGGCGAGGGCCTGGCGTTCTCCTCGGTCGGCGAGGCCATCATGGCCTTCGACCGCGGCGCGCTGGACCTGCAGGCCAAGATTAAGATCCGGCTGCGCGACGTGGTCCCGAACAAGGACCAGCTGCCGGAGGGCTGGGAGCCCGGTCAGCCGTGGCTGGCCGAGACCACCCTCGGCCGCGTGTGGTTCAACGAGCTGCTGCCCGAGGACTACCCGTTCGTCGACGACCTGCTGCCGAAGAAGAAGCAGGCCGCGATCGTCAACGACCTGGCCGAGCGGTACCCGATGGTCACCGTGGCGCAGACCCTGGACAAGCTCAAGGACGCCGGTTTCCACTGGGCGACCCGTTCGGGCGTGACCGTGTCGATCACCGACGTGGTCGTGCCGCCGAACAAGACCGAGATCCTGGACGGCTACGAGGCCAAGGCCGACCAGGTCGAGAAGCGGTACCGCCGCGGTGCGCTGTCCTACCAGGAGCGCAACGCCGAGCTGGTCAAGGTCTGGACGGCCGCCAAGGACGAGGTCGCCGAGGCCATGGAGGCGAACTTCCCCGAGGACAACTCGATCAGCGTGATCGTGAAGTCCGGGGCCGCCGGTAACATGACCCAGGTCGTCCAGCTGGCCGGTATGCGTGGTCTGGTGTCGAACCCGAAGGGTGAGTACATCCCGCGCCCGATCAAGGCGAACTTCCGCGAGGGCCTGTCGGTGCTGGAGTACTTCATCTCCAACCACGGTGCCCGAAAGGGTCTGGCCGACACGGCGCTGCGTACCGCCGACTCGGGTTACCTGACCCGTCGTCTGGTGGACGTCTCGCAGGACGTCATCGTCCGCGAGACCGACTGCAGCACCGAGCGCGGTATCCGGATGCCGATCGCGGAGCTGCTGCCGGACGGCACGCTGCTGCGCGACGCGCACGTGGAGACCAGCATCTACGCCCGCACCACGGCCGAGGACGTCACCGACGCCGACGGCAACATCGTGCTGGCCCGCGGTTCGGACCTGGGCGACCCGGCGATCGAGAAGCTGCTCGCCGCCAAGGTCACCACGGTCAAGGTCCGCAGCGTGCTGACCTGCGAGTCCGGCGTCGGCGTCTGCGCGGTCTGCTACGGCCGCTCGATGGCCACCGGCAAGCTGGTGGACGTCGGCGAGGCCGTCGGCATCGTCGCCGCCCAGTCGATCGGTGAGCCGGGTACGCAGCTGACGATGCGTACCTTCCACCAGGGCGGTGTCGCCGGTGACGACATCACCACCGGTCTGCCGCGTGTCCAGGAGCTGTTCGAGGCCCGGGTCCCGAAGGGCAAGGCGCCGATCGCCGACACCTCGGGCCGGATCCGGATGGAGGACAACGACCGCTACTGGAAGATCACCATCATTCCGGACGACGGCGGCGAGGAGATCGTCTACGACAAGCTGTCCAAGCGGCAGCGGCTCGCGGCGATCTCGGTGGACGGCAGCGAGCGGCAGATCGCCGACGGCGACCACGTCGAGGTCGGCCAGCAGCTGCTGGAAGGTGCGGTCGACCCGCACGAGGTGCTGCGCGTGATGGGCCCGCGCGAGGCCCAGCTGCACCTGGTGCGCGAGGTGCAGGAGGTGTACCGGTCGCAGGGTGTGGGCATCCACGACAAGCACGTCGAGGTCATCGTCCGCCAGATGCTGCGCCGGGTCATCATCATCGACTCGGGTGCCACCGAGTTCCTGCCCGGTTCGCCGGTCGAGCGCTCGCAGTTCGAGTCGGAGAACCGTCGCGTCGTCGCCGAGGGCGGCGACCCGGCGTCCGGCCGTCCGGTGCTGATGGGTATCACCAAGGCGTCGCTGGCCACGGACTCGTGGCTGTCGGCGGCCTCCTTCCAGGAGACGACCCGCATCCTCACGAACGCCGCGATCGAGGGCGCGAGTGACAAGCTGGTCGGCCTGAAGGAGAACGTGATCATCGGTAAGTTGATCCCGGCTGGTACGGGCATCAACCGGTACCGCAACATCCAGGTGCAGCCGACGGAGGAGGCGCGGGCAGCGGCATACGCGATCCCGTCCTACGACGACAGCTACTACACCCCGGACGTGTTCGGCACCGGTACCGGTGCGGCGGTTCCGCTGGACGACTACGACTTCGGCCGCGACTACCGCTGAAGTAACTAGTTGACCAAAGGGCCCCTGTCCGACTCCTCCGGACAGGGGTCCTTCTCCGTGCTGATACGAACAAAGCCCCATCCCGGCACCGTCGGGATGGGGCTTTGTCCGTCCGGTGTCAGAGGTCGAGCCGGCCTGACTTGACGGTGGTCAGGAACGTCTGGAGCTGAGCCTTGGTGAACACCTGCTGGCACGTCCTCGCCGCCCGCCTCTGAGTCATACCGCCACCTGAGGCGCGGAGAGCCCCAATTTTAGGCAAATTTGGAAAGGACACCGTCACCATGCTCTGGCTCCAGTTGAGCACGTTCGTGCTGTTCAACCTGCTCATCCTCGCCATGCTCACCACCCGGATCCCTCTGCGCGGCCTGAGGTTCGCCGCCGGGCAGCATGCCGGAGGCGGCGAACGCGACTACACCGTCTGGCGCCTCATCGCCGACGTCGAGGCCGAGAACGCCGAAGCTCGCGGCGCTGGACGGCGCCGTGCCACTGACCGAGAACTGCGCGAAATACCAACGGAATTCCCGGAGACCGACCCAGATCGACCCACACCGTGTCCCGCTGGCACAGCTCCAGGTTCTGTCGGCGTGATGGGGCGCGGCCGGTTGGCCGGTTGGGGCTTCGCGGTTACGGTGTGCGGCGGTGATGGGAGGCGGGGATGAATCAGCCCGGACAACCGTGGCAGCAGCCGATGCACCCTCCGGCGGGGGATCCGTTTCAGCAATGGGCGGCGCAGCGCGGTTGGCGAATGGCGCGGGACGTGCCTGGGGACGTGCTGGGGCAGCTGCCCGGGCCGCCGTTCCACGACTACGAGCACAAGGCGATTCCCTTGCTGCTGGCCGGTCTCCACGAAGGCATGCCGGCGCTGGTGATGCAGATCGCGAACTCGTACAAGTACACCGCGACGACTGGTTCGTACTATTCGACCACTACCGACCGGCAGGTCACCACGTCGAAGTCCGGCACTGCGACATCGTTCACGAGTGTTGCGGTGCTGGAGCTGTCATCGCCGATCCCGGAGCTCCTGGTTTACCAGCGACACGAAAAGCCGGGGGGATTGCTGGGAATGCTCGGCTTCGGCCGTTCCGAACAGGGCCCGCTCGCGACGGTGCAGATCGGCGATCCGTCACGGTCGCTGGAGGCGTTTGCGTACCAGATTTCCGGAGCCAGCCCGGAATACGCGCAGGCGGTGGCGACTCCGGCACGACTGAACTGGTTGTATGAGTCGTTCGCTACGTATGCAGGCCTGGACGTGCAGGCCAGGCCGTACTTCCGGTTCTCGGGCCGCAAGGTGATGTGCTGGACCGGATCGCGCCTGTTCAACCCGAGAGCGGTCGATGATCTGCTCGGCTGGGCGCGCTACCTGACGAGCTGGATTCCGCCCGCGGCATTCCAAGATCCAGCAGCCGCCGAAGCGGATCGGCAACACGTCCCGCTGTCGCAGTTGCGGCTTCCGTTGGGATGACTCCAGCGCATGAAGGGCGTCTTCGACCGGCTATGCCGACCGAAGGCGCCCTTCATCTGTCACTTGATCGGATGGCTCACCAGTTGAGGTCGCCGCTGATCGTTTCGTCCGGTGGGACGTCGGTGAAACCGCCCCCTTGGGCCTGCTTCTCCAGGGCGTCGGCGGCGGAGCCGAGGCCGCTGGCGAGCTGGTTGGCGGCGGATGTCCTGACTTCTTTGGCCCCGTAGGAAGGGGCATCGCGCTGGTATGTGGTGGCGTTGCCTTGCGCGTCGGGCACGACGTTTCCACTCGCGTCCCGCTGCGTGATGTTGTCGTTGGCGTCGATCTGCGTGACGTGCCCCGACTTGTCGTCGACGGTGTAGCCGCGGTCTTCGGCTTCGGACTGGAAGCCCTTGCCGAGCTGGTCCACGACTTTTCGCTCGTCCGCGGTTTCCTTCGTCACTCCGTCGAGGATCTTGCTGCCGATGTCCGCCGGGCTCTTGCCGCCGTCTCCGCCCGGCTTCCCGTCCGTGATCTGCTTGACGCTCTCGATGATTCGGATCGTGTCCAGGAGCGCCTTGATCGCCGTGATCACGTCCATGATGTGGCCGATGATCTTGGTGATCTTCTGGATCTGCTGGGCGGCCCGGGCGCAGGTGATGCCCGCTTCCGCCGTCGTCACCGCGGTCGCCGCGGCGATCGAGCCGCCGAAGGTCGGGCCGGCCGACGCCGTCGCCGTGATCCAGGTGGTGATCGCCCAGGTCAGGAAGTCGGAGAGGATGCCCTTGATCACGCCCTCGGCGGCTTCCATCATGGTGCCGCTCATCTGCAGCAGCTGCGAGATGTTGTTCGCCTGGCCGCCGGTGGCGTGCACGCCATCGACGAACTTCGCCATCTTCTTGCGCAGCGCGTCGGCGGCCTCGCCGTCCCAGTCCGCGAGCTCGCTGTCCAGCCTGTTGGTCAGGTTCTCGCCGAGCTTGTCGATCTCGCTCTGGACCTCGGCGAACGACTGGGCGCTCTTGGCCAGCGCCTCGCTGTCGCCGGTGACGAGCTGGATCGCGTCGCGCACCGGGGCCACGAAGTTGATCACGAACTCGACGCCGGTGCCGATGAGGAAGCCCATCGGGTCCAGCGCGAAGCTGGTCGCGCTGGACAGGTAGCTCTCGATGTCGCCCTTGAGCGCCTCGACGTCGCCCTTACCGGCGTCGTCGTTGGCCTTGATGATGTCCTTGACGAACGGCAGCTTCCCGAACGCCGACCCGTCGACGCGCGGGGCCGCCGGGTTGAGCGCGCTGTTCTCGCTGATCGCTTCCGCGTTGCTGGTCACCAGGAACCACCGCCGCCACCGCCGCCGCCCTTGCCGACCTCGCCGAGGATCTTGCCGAACATCTCGGCCATCGACCGGTCGGATTCCTGGTAGTCACGGCCGCAGGCGGTGATGTCCTCGCCGGCCTTGGTCAGCCCTTCGCTCATCTCGTCGAGGTGCTGCTTGAACTTCTCCAGCAGGTCGCGGTAGGAGCTGTAGGTGGTGGCCAGGCCGAGCAGGCCCCACGAGACCTCCGGGACCTCGGCGCCGGCGACCTTGTCCCGGACGGCCTTCGCGTCGGCGTTCATCCCGCCGATGTTGCCGCCGCACTGCATGATCATTTCGGCGGATGCTTTGTACCCCGGCATCGTCATCTCCTGCCGTCGAGGAAGGAATCCGGCTGCTCGTCGTCGTCGACCGGCGCTTCGGGCTGCTCGGGCTGGGCGCCGAACAGCTCTTCCTGGGTGCGCAGCACTCGGTCGAGCACGTCGCTGTCCGGCACGTACTCCTGCACGATCTCGGCCTGCTTGCGGGCGGCCTCGGCGACCGCGAGCTGCAAGGTGCTCATGACGGTGCTGGACAACTGCGCGGGAGACAGGCGCATCGCGTCCTGGGTGAACTCGATGCCGGTGACGCCGCCGGGGCTGGCGGTGACGGTGACCGAGCGATCCGCGGACGTGGCGGCCACCTGCAGCTCGCTGATCTGCTCGCGCATCTGACCGAAATCGCCCATTCGTTCCTCGGCCCGGCGGCCGGCTTCCTTGAGCGCGTCCAGTTTGCGTTGCAGATCATCCAGATCCGCGGACATGATTCGCCTCCTCGGCCCAGTGCTGACTGGTTCTGATCGGCTATCCTTGCCCATCGGACCCCAGCGGCGGGTCGAGTACCCGAAAAAATCCCGGAAACGGCGCAACCTTTTCCGGTCCAGGCGTACCGGCTGGTCATCGCCACTGCGTTGGAATTCCCGGCATTCGAGATCGAATTCATCGGCCGCGTCGCCGCCGTTACCGCAATGGCGCGCGCAGTTTCTCGATCGGCCGCCCGGAATTGGCTCGACCAAACGCGTTTTCCGGGCGGATCGCGAGGAGGCGGCCGGGCTCTCGGGCCGGGAGAGCGCATGTCGTGCGGCGCAGCATGGGCTCGATCGACCGGCCGGTATCGAAAGTTGCGGGGTCGCCGCCGCGTCTGGGAGTCTCCCAGCCTCGCGGCTCACCCCGCGGTGGTTCGGCCGGCGGAGCCGACCGGGTCGGGACTGCGGCGGGCATGCCGTGTCGTCGAGGGGCCGGCACGGCATGCCCGGTTGTTCGCGGCTGTCAGCCTTCGAGCTCGGAGAGGGCCTTCCGGACCCGCTCGACCTCGGCCTCCAGTTCGGCGAGCTTCGCCTCGTGCTGCTGGCGCGCCTCGTTCAGCACGCTCTCGATCGTGTCGGAGATGTCCTGGTGCAGCTCGGCGGCCGCCTTGGACACCGCGGCCGCCGCGACCGGCAGGCCCTGCACGATGCGCTTGCCCGCGTGCATCAGGTCGGCCTGCCACTCGCCGTCGGCGGTGCCGGTGACCGTCAGCGTGAGCTCGACCGTCCGGGTCTTCTTGGCCGTGCTCTGCTTGCGGGCCCGCGGCTTCTTCGGCGCCTCGGTGGCCTCTGCCTCGGACTGCGTCGACTCAGACTGCTCCGACTGGGGCTGCGCCGACTCGGTCTGGGTCGACTCCGGCTGGGCCTGCTCGGACTGGGCCGACGCGGTCTGCTCGGTGCTCGTCTGCTCTTCAGTCAATTCTGTCTCCTGTGTGTCGCGGCGCGGGAACCCAGAATAGAACAGGTGTTCCCTTTGTTGGTGTGGACATGTCGGGCGGTCGGGCGGCGCCGCCCGACCGGGTCACCGCTGCAGAACGGTGACCAATGCTTGCAGCGCGGGGCGGAAGGCGTGTTCCGCGGGGGCGGCGTAGCCGACCACCACGCCGGGTGGGTGTTGGCCGGGTGCGGCCCAGTGCGGCCCGAGCACCTCGAGCTCCACCGAATGCTTCCGCGCCCGAGTCAGGACTTCTCGCTCCGTCGGTCCCTCCGGGTCGAGCTGCAGGGTGATGTGCAGTCCGGCCGAGATCCCGGCCGGGTAGGGCCGGTGGTGCGCGCGCAGGTCGCTCAGCGCATCGAGGAGCTGCTCCCGTCGCCTCCGGTACACGGCGCGCGATCGGCGGACGTGCTGATCGTATGCGCCCGACCGGATCAGTTCCGCCATGGCCAGCTGTTCGAAAAGCGGGGCGTGCAGCCCGCTGTGCTCCTTGAGCGCGCGCACCGGCGCGACCAGGTGCGGAGGCAGCGCCAGCCACGCGAGCCGCAGGGCGGGAGCGAGGGTCTTGCTGGCCGTGCCCGCGTAGGCGACGTGGTTGGGCGCCATGCCCTGCAGCGAGCCGATCGGCCTGCGGTCGAAGCGGAACTCGCCGTCGTAGTCGTCCTCGATGATCAGCCGGTCCTCGGCCTTGGCGAGTTGCACGAGCTCCGTCCGGCGGGCCGAGCTCATGGCGACGCCGAGCGGGAACTGGTGCGCCGGGGTGACCACCACGGCCCGGCTGAGCTGCTGCGCGACGTCGATGCCGTCGCGGTCCACCGGCACGCCGCGCACCGCCATGCCGAAGCCAGCGGGGATCGCGCGCAGCTGGGGCAGGGACGGGTCCTCGAAGTCGATCGACTCCAGCCCCTGGTCGTGCAGGGCCTTGCTGAGCAGCGACAACGCCTGGGAGTAGCCGTTGCAGATGATGATCCGCTCCGGCGTGGTGGCCACCGCGCGGACCCGCGCCAGGTATTCGGTCAGCGCCTCGCGCAGCGCCGGGTGGCCCTGCGGATCGCCGTAGTCGAGGTCGCCGTCGGGGGTCGCTTGCAGAGCGCGGCGGCTGGCGGCCAGCCAGTCCCGGCGCGGGAAGGAGCTGAGGTTCGGCCGCCCGGGCCGGAAGTCCCAGCGCGGCGCCGGGGTTTCCGGGTCGGGCGGGGCGTCGATCGGGTCCGGGCTCGCCAGCCGTTCGGCGACGGTGGTCGGCGCGCCCTGGCGGGACAGCAGGAAGCCCTCGGTGACCAGCTGGTCGTAGGCGCGGGTGACGGTGCCGCGGGCGACGCCGAGGTCCTGCGCCAGGGCGCGGGTGGACGGAACGCGGCTGCCGGCCGGGAGGCGGCCCTCGCGGATCGCGGTGCGCAGCGCCTCGGCCAGCTTGCTGCTGTCCGGCCGGTCCGCCCAGTCCAGGTGCAGATCCAGCGAAGCGGGCCATCCGACTGTCACAACCACCGACCCTACCGAAGTGCCCGATTCGCCGATCCTGGCTCAGACGTGTTCCAGGCTCACCGTGCGTGGCGGTGCGGGTGGCGGCCCCCTGCGGGAACTACGGCCGCCGTCTGGACTCCGGGATCCCCGACTTGTGTATGACCAATACGCGGCTTCGGGGCTGTCCTCGCCCAGTAGCCCCGAAAGACGGGCCCAGTCTGAGAACCCGCGGCGGTGCGAGCTGAGTCCCACACCGCATGCGGCTGACGCCGCATTCCGAAACGACCACACCGCACCGGCTCGCAGCGCGGCCGCCCCGCTATGGGTCTTTTGCGCCGTTCTGCTCGCGCGGGGACCCTGCTCGTGATCGTCACTACACGGGTAATCCGGCCGATCCGTCCCGGCCTCGCGCGCGCGGTTGATACGGTTCCCGCCGGACGAGATCGAGTAGGAAACCGTGCCGGAGCTGGGGATCGCGGGCTGTCGCCGGGTGGTGGCGCAGCGCCCCGGCCGGTGCGGCGGAGCAGGTCGGGGGACGGGTGCCTGAGGACGACTTCGGACGCGACATCGGCGCGACCGAGCGGATGGTTCGCGAGTGGCAGGAGCGGGCGACCGAGAAGGCCGAGAAGTTCGGCCGGATGCAGCAGGAGATCGAGCAGATCTCGGTGACGGAGACCTCCCGGGACGGCGCGATCCAGGTGACGGTGAACTCCGCCGGCATCCTGCAGAACCTGCAGCTCTCCGAGAACGCCAGCAACCGCCCGATGCCGAAGCTCGCCGCCGAGATCATGCGCGCCGTGCAGACCGCGCAGGCGAAGGTTCCCGAACTCATGCAGCAGGCCGTGGCGGGCACGGTCGGGCTGGAGGATTCCGCCGCGCAGCACGTGCTGGGCCAGGCCCGCAAGTACTTCCCGGAGATGCCGGAGGACGAGGAAGAGCCGCAGAAGCCGGGTTCCGGCCTGCAGGAGTTGCGGTACGGCGTCGAGGACGACTACGAGGAGCCGCAGCAGCGGAGCCAGCCCTCGGCCCCGCCTGCGCCGCCCCAGCGCCCGGCCGCCCCGCCGCAGCAGCCGCCGTCGCGTCGTCGTCCGGACGACTTCGACGACGACGACTTCGGCGGCGGCTCCTTCCTGCGCTGATCCTGCCGAGCTGACCCGAGGGACCTTTTGCGATGCCGGACGAGATGAACGTCGTCATTGAGAACCTGCGCACCCATGCGTCCAAAGTGGATGGTGTGGTGGATCAGCTGAACGTCGCCGTCGACGCGTCGCAGCAGGTTTCGCTGGACAACGACGCGTACGGGATCCTCTGCCGTCCCTTCGCCTGGATGCTCGACCCGGTGGAGCAGCACGGCGTCGAGACGCTGCAGAAGGCCGTCGAGGCGATGCAGGAGGTCGCCGAGAACGTGCGCGGCGCCGCCGAGGAATACCAGGCCGCCGACGACACGGGCAGCGGCGTGATCGGCGGGGTCGAGGTATGAGCAACCCGCTCGTCGCGCAGCAGAAGGAGAATCCGGACGGACCCGGCCCGCTCACCGCGGGCACCGGCGACGCCGGGTGGGGCACCGGGATCGGCATCGCCGAGTCCATCAACGACGTCTCGTCGCTGAACGACGGTTCGAGCTGGGTCGAGAGCGGGCTGGCCTACGGCGGGCTGGCGCTGGAAGTCGTCAGCATCGCCACCGACCCGATCGGCACCCTGCTGTCCTACGGCCTGTCGTGGCTGATCGAGCACGTCGAGCCGCTCAAGGAGGCGCTGGACTGGTTCGCCGGCGACCCGGACGGCGTCAAGGCGTACGGCGAGACCTGGGCCAACGTCTCCAAGGCGGTGGGCGAGGCCGCCACCCAGTACAACGACGCGGTCAAGGCCGACACCGCGCAGTGGTCCGGCGCGGCCGGCGACGCCTACCGCCAGCAGGCGGGCGAGAAGGGCGAGGCACTCGCCGGCGCCGCGGAACTCGCCAACACGATCAGCACCGTGGTCACGGTGATGGGCGAGGTCGTCTCGTTCGTCCGCGAATTCGTCCGCGACCTGGTCGCCGACTGCATCTCCCGGCTGATCACCTACGCGCTGGAAGCGCTGGCCCCGCCGGGCGTCTCGCTGGCCTGGGTGGTGCCGCAGGCGGTCTCGTTCATCGCCAGAACGGTCGGCAAGATCACCAAGATCGTCACCAAGCTGATCAAGACGATCAGCAACGTGGCGCCGAAGCTGGCCAAGCTGGTCGAGGTCTTCGGCGACATCATGAAGGCCCTCGGCAAGCTGGGGAAACGAGCGGCCGACGGCGTGAAGACAGTGGCGACCAACGTCGGCAAGGTCGCGGACAAGCTGGACGTCGCGGGCAAGCTGGGCGACAAGCTGGCGGAGAAGACCTGGAAGAAGGTCGACGACGTCTTCGGCACGGACGTCGTCGGCAAGCACAACGCCAAGTTCGGCGGCCCGGACGCACCGGGCGGCGGCTCGGACGGCGACGGCGAGAGCGGCTCGTCCGGGACCGGGTCGAGTTCTTCGGGCAGCGGAACGGGATCGGGCTCGTCCGGCAGCGGCTCCGGTTCCTCGGGCGAGAGGCCGGGTCCGGGCGGCGGATCGGGATCGGGCGGCGGCACGACCTCGAGCCCCGCGGGCGGCGGCACGAGCGGTTCCGGCTCCACGTCGACGGGTGGCGGGTCCGATTCTCCCGGCACGGGTCCGCACGGCGGTTCGGGTTCGTCGCCGGATGCAGGCGGTTCGCACGGCGGAAGTTCCTCGTCGGGCGGTCCGGATTCGCAGGGCTCCTCGCCCGGCTCGGGTTCCCACGGCGGTTCCGGTTCGTCGCCTGACGGTTCCGGCTCGCCTAGTTCTTCACCCGATGGTCCCGGTTCCTCGTCGGCCGGTTCGGGTTCGCACGGCGGTCCCGGTTCGTCGCCGGATGCCGGCGGTTCCCACGGCGGTACCGGTTCCTCCGGTGCACCGAGCGGTTCGGATGCGCCACGCGGTGGTGTCGATTCGGGTTCGCACGGGCCGGAATCGTCCGGTCGCAGCGCGGACGCGGGCTCCGGCGGGCCGGCCGATTCGCCGCGAAGCGCGTCCTCAATGGACTCCGGATCGAGCGGCCACGGCGCCGCGGACGCGCGGTCCGCGGCCCCGGAAAGCGGTCCGCGTGCCGCATCGGCTCCGGACGGCGGTCCGGGTTCGGGTTCGCACTCCGGCGGAGGATCGGCGACCGGCGGGAGCGGCTCGGCCGCGAACTTCGGCTCGGGCGGCGGATCGCCGCACGTCGGCGGAGGTTCCGGCGGTGGCCCGGGGCACGTCGGCGGTGGCTCGGGCGGCGGTCCGGCTCATGCCGGTGGCGGCCCGGCCCAGACCGGGAGCGGCTTCGGCCCGGACGTCGCGAACCGCCCGCCGTCGACCCCGGCGCACACCTCGACCGCGAGCGTGAGCGCGCCGGAACGACCGGCGGACATGGGCGTCGCCGCACCGCCGCCCAACGCGCCCTCGGCACGACCGGACCAGCCCGCCACCGGAGGCGGAGCCGCAGGTGGCCCGGCCGCAGGAGCATCGGGCGGCGCACCGTCGTCCGCACCGGGCGGGAGCCGCCCGGGCTCGGGCGGCGGCTGGACGGGCACACCCGGAAGCCCCGGCGCAGCCGGGCGAAGCATGCCCAGCGGACGCGGCCCCGAGGCGCCGCGGCCACGCGGCCCGGAGGGCACCCCGGCGAGGAGCGGACCGGCGCAGCCGGACGCACCGCACCGCCCCGGCGGAGCCGGTCAGCGCCCGGCGCAGCCGGGAAGCCCCGCAGGGGCGCCGCGGGCCGACGGCCCGGCGAAGCCGGCAGGCCCGAACGGGCCGGTCCGGCCCGGTGGGCCGGGAGGCCCGGGGCATGGGCCTGGCCGTCCCAACGGTCCGGCGCACGCGAACGGTCCTGGCCACCCCAACGGCCCAGCGCGCGCGGATGCCCCGAGCCCGAACGGTCCGGCACGGCCCGATGCCCCGATGCGCCCGAACGGTCCCGGCGGATCGGCACACCCGGATGTCCCGGCCAGGCCGAACGGTCCGGACGGCCCGAATGCCCCGGCCAGGCCCAACGGTCCGACCGGTCCCCAAGGTGCACCGCGCCCCGACGCCCCGTCCCGCCCGGACGCCCCGAACGGTCCGGTGCGCCCTGACGCTCCAAACGGCTCGGCGCGCCCTGACACCCCGGCGCGCCCGAGCGGTCCGGTGCGGCCCGATGGCTCGGTCCGGCCAGACGCCCCGTCCCGCCCCAACGGTCCTGCGCGCCCGGATGCTCCGGCCCGCCCCGACGGCCCGTCGCGACCCGGCGGCCCGGACGGATCCGTCCGCAGTGGACGGACGGACGGCAGCCCGGAGATGCCGCGCCAGCGGCAGCCGGAAACCCCGTCCCGCCTGAACGATCCGGAGGCTCCGCGCCCGCAGGGCCACCCGGACGCGCCGCGCCCGGACGCGCCCCGCATCGACGGCCCGCGAGCGGACGCACCCCACGCGCCGCAGCCGAGCCGCCCGCATGCGGCCCGGCACGCCGACGCCGATCGCTATCCGTACGCGGACGTGAAGCACGGGGACTTCGCGCACGTCAAGGGCGAAGGCGTCCGCCACTGGGGCCCCGGCTGGCAGCAGCGGATGGTCGAGGACGCCCGGATCCGCGCCGAGTCCCTCGGCTACCACAAGCCGGACGCCCCGCACGCCCCGGAACCGGCCCCCGACGCGCCGCCGCGCTCCACTTCGGAGTCCATGGCGGCCGAGAAGCCGCCGGAGAACCCGTTCGAGCACCGCTGGAACGACAGGGTCGGCCGGGGCGAGCCGCTGGACATCTCCGCCGAGCTGCGCGAGAAGCTCGGCGGAAGGGGGCTCGGGATCCGCAACACGGATTCCGGGCTCTCGATGATCCAGGACCTCCCGCGCTCCAACTCCAACCCGGCGAATGCCGCACAGCGCATGCCCCGGCCGTCGGTTGACCCGAAGCGCTTCACGGTCGAGGTCCACGGCAGCCCGAACGGCGTGTACTTCAACGGCAAGGAGCTCTCGGCCAAGGAGCTGGCCGAGATCATCAAGGGCGCGCCGGGGTACAAGCACGGCGAGCCGGTGCGCCTGCTGTCCTGCCAAACCGGCGCCGACCTGCCGGACGGCTCCCCGAACTTCGCCCAGCAGCTGTCGAAGGAACTCGGCGTGGAGGTCCTGGCGCCCAACAAGGACGCCTGGGTCGACAACTTCGGCAACTTGTACGCCAGCGGCAGCCGCGCGGACTTCGACGTGGACGCCTCGGGCACGCCGCAACCGCGCTTCGACGAGCCGGGCCAATGGGTCAGCTTCAGCCCGGACGGAACCAAAGCGGTCCACGACAGCCCGTTCCCCCCGGGCCACGAACCGGAGTGGACCCGCTTCGGCCACCAAGCCGACGCAGCCCACCAGCGCGGCTACGGCGACCAGCCGCCGAAGGAGTTCCAGCACCCGGGCGGACCCGCCTGGAGCGGTTGGCATTCGCGGCCCGACGCGTACAACGAGCCGATCCCCGGGCACCTCTCGCCGACCGGTGAGTTCGTGCCGCACGGCGAGTTCGACGTGCACGGCAAGTGGATTCCGCACGGGCAGGTCGACAACCTCAACCGCTGGGTGCCGGGACACCTGGACGCCAACGGCCAACTGGCCCCCAACGGGCACTACGACCAGAGCGGCGGATGGGTACCGCACGGCCGCACCGACGAGTTCGGCCGCTGGGTCCCGGTCCACCGCGACGCCAACGGCTACCACGACCTGGGCCGGTACAACCCGCAAACCCACCAGTGGGAACCCACGGGCTACGTCGACCGGAACACGGGCCAGTTCGTCTCGAACAACCCACCGCAGCAGATGCCCCACGCCGGTTCGCCGCAGGCAGGACCGGGACACCAGTCGGCGCCGAACGCGGGTCAGGCCCAGCAGCCGCGACCAGCTGCGCCGCAGCAGATGACGGCGCAGTCCGGGTACGGGTCGCACCAGCAGGCCGGACAGCACCCGGTTGCATCTCAGCAATCGCCGTACCAGCAGCCGATGCAGCAGCAGGCTCCGCAGCAGCCGAACTACCAGCAGCAGCCTGCCCCGAACGCGGGTCAGCCGCCGCAGCAACCAGCCGCTCCGCGCACCTGGCAGCAACCCGCACCCCCGAACGCGGGTCAGCAACCGCCTGCGGCACCGAATACCGGTCAGCGGCCGCAACCAATGCAGCAGCAACCGGCACAACCTCCGCAGCAACCGCAACAACCGCTGGCTGCGAATCCGCAGCAATTCGGGCAACAGCCACCCCCTGCTGCGCGTCAGCAGCAGGGTCCAGTGGTCGGCGCGCCGCAGCAGGGGATGCGTCAACCGGCGCCCGCCGCGAATGCGCAGCAAGCGCCCCAGCAGCCCAACCAACCTGCAGCAGGAGCACAACCCGCCACTGGCCCGCAACGCCAGGCGCCGCAGTTCCCGGCAAGTCGGCAGCCGAGTGCGCCTCAGCAGCCCGCGCCGCCACCTGCGCGTCCGGCGGCACCGCAGCCTGCGGACGTCAGCGGCCCGCGCCCAGCGCCTGCGGCTCCGAACCAGCCGGCACCGCCGGTGGATGTCCGCGGCCCCCGCATGGACGGGCCGTCGCCCCAAACCAGGGCGCCATCCACCGACGCCGGCGGCCAACCGCAGACCCCTGGCAGTTCGCGTCCTGCCCAACCGCTGGCAGACGTCAACGGCCCCCGGCAACCGCAGTCACCGGAAGCCCCACGCCGACCGGATTCCGCACAAGGCCAGGGCACTTCGCCCCAGTCGCCCGCCGGCCATCGCGCGGATGCACCACCTGCCGAGACCAACGGCCCCGGGCAGAAGCCGGCCGATGCGCCGCCGCACGCCCCGGAGCCGGGCAAACCGACGGACACGACCGCGCCGCGAACCGACCAGCAAGCCGGGAGCTGGCGGAACGACTTCGAACCCGAGCGGTCGAACGCGCCCGAAACCCCGGCAGCGGACTCGCCGACGTGGCGGAACGACTTCGAACCGTCGGAGCCGACCAGCCCGCCCAAGAAGCACGAAGACGTGGAAACCGAAGCGCCTGCCGCAACGGATGCCACGACGAATGCGCCCAAGCATGACGCGGATGACTGGAGCCCGTTCGACCCGAAGCCGGACCCGGCCGCGCCGGCGCACTCCGAGCCGGAAGCGCCGAAGCATGACGCGGACGATTGGACTCCGTTCGATCCGAAGCCGGACCCGACCTCGCCGGGGCACTCCGAGGCGGATGCGCCGAAGCAGGACGCGGACGATTGGAGCCCGTTCGACCCGCCGTCGAAGTCGTCGGGGACCACGTCCTCGGCAGCTGACGAGATGTCCTCGAGCGAGCGGATTCGGTCCCTACTGGGCGGATCCGATTCGGACGTCGACTGGGACACCGACGTCCCGCACGCCGACGTCGAACCGGACGTCCAGCACCACGACGGTCTCGAGCAGCCTGGGAATGAGCTTCCAAGCGACGTCCGGGCCGCGGTCGACTACAACCGCGATGCGCTCGCGCAGAACTACCTCGACGACCCGGACTATCGGGTTTCCGAGCAGGACCGTCAGAGGTTCCACGACGCTTTCCCCAGTTTCTCCCCCAATACGCGGAAGGAAGCCTACGAGGCGGTTCTGCCGAAGATGCGGGCCGCGTTGGAGGAGAAGTACCCGCGTGCCGAGTACCCGGAGGTCCACGAGATCACCGATGAGGAACTCATGGCCATTCGCGTGTACAGCGAGAACGGCTATAGGGGCCTGAACAACTGGCTGAGGGAGAAGGAGCTCGGGGGCGCCCTTGGCGGGATTTACGACAAGGAGCCGTTTGCCAGGTGCCTGACGTCCGCCTTGAACCGACTGCCCAGCCATGAGGGGTGGGTCAGGCGGAATATCGGCGGGCGCAGCGAGGGCACGTTCGAGGATCACGTGCAGCGCTACGCGCCTGGCAAGGTCGCCGTGGAACAAGCGTTCTCCAGCTCCAGCGACCCGAAGTTCTCGTACGAGCCGTTGAGTGGCAAGCCTCTGATCCGCATGGAGGTCTACTCGAAGTCGTCGGTGGACATCGACTTCCTGTCCGGTAACAGGGGCGAATCGGAGTTCCTGTTCCACGGCCGGTCTTACTTCCGCACTCTGGAAGCAGAGGTCGTGGAGGAAATGGTCGACGGCAAGCTGGAGAAGGTCCTCGTCGTCAGGGCAGAGGAGGTTCCGTCATCCGAGATCACCCAGGAGATGCTCGACGATATCGGCCCGCGCCTGTTCTTCCGGGGCGATGACGGGGAGCCGATCCCGATTACTGACGACATGCTGGGTGGCAGGAGAGCGCGACGATGACCATGGGAATGGAGCAGTCCCTGTCCCGTGACGAGCAGCTGATGGCGGACCGGCTCCGCTCGGCGGACACTTCTGATGTGGTGTGGCGGTCCGGGAACCGCCGGAACAGCTGGGATGTTGCGGTTCTCCGCCGCGCGTTCGGGCGGAGCAGCGACGAGTTCTGCCGTGGGCAGCGCGGTCCGAAGCCGGCTGTCGACGACATCGCGCTGATCCACGGGATCCGTTCGAACTTCGGCGCCGCCGTGCGGGCCGCTGCCGTCGCCGACCAGGTCGCCGGCGGCGGATCGGGGCTTTCCGCCGCAGGGCAGATGATGTTGTTCGGCCTCGACTCGCTGGTGCGCGCGGAGACGTTCTACCGGATCGACGGGGCAGTGAGCCCCAGCAATACCGCGCTTTTCGGCCTGCTGCGCTGGCGGCACGCCCAGGGAACGCCCTGGCCCGAGGTCATCTCAGGGGCGTACCGCGAGGAGCTTCCGGAGCCCACTGGGTGGCTGATCGGGGATTCCCGGATGTTCGAGCACATCGACCGGGACGAAGTCTGCGATGCCGCGCTCGCGAAGTTCGCCGAGCGGCAGGCGTTCGGGTCCTTCCGCCGCCCGATCAATGACGCACGCACCCCGTCGGCGATCCTGCGCACGATCGGCCTGGCGACCTGGGCCGACGATCCGGAGGAAGTCTTCGCGCAGGCGGCGGCGAACGCGCTGCTGACCCACGGCCACCCGGACGCCTACCTGAGCGCGGGAGCTTTCGCCGTGATCATCGGCACGCTGCTCGCAGGTGGGGACTTCGGGGATGCGGTCGAGATCGTCCGCGAAGAGCTGGTCAAGTGGCCGTCCCCGGGCAACGTCGGCCGCGCTCTCGAAGCCGGTCGGGCGGCCGAGCCGGGGCGGTTGGCGGAACTCGCAGCACCGGGCGCGGCGCCGAACGCCCTGGCTGTGGCGGTCGCGGTGGCGCAGGCCAGGTTCGGCGATTTCGAAGCCGCTGTCGGACTGGCGAATCAACTGCTTCCCGACTCGACCGCGCTCGCCGGTGCGATGCTGGCGGCGGCGGGCGGGGACGCCGTGGTGCCCGCCCACTGGTTGGACGGGCTCGGGCTCGCGGATGTGATCGACCGGTTGGTCGACGACGTGGTGGCGTCCAGGGTGGGACTGCCGGGCCGGACCTGGCAGCGGACCTGGGCCCAGGACTACCCGTCGTTCTGAGCGCGTGGAGCTGACGGTGAACGAGAGCAGTGGAGCATGAGCCGAGACGAGGATGCGATGACGGACGAGCAGCGGCTGGTCCGGGCTTGGCGGCAGATCAAATCGAGGCCGGTGCTGCTTCCGCTGTCCTGGTTCCAGCACGTCGACGACCTGGGCGAACAAGCCTCGGCCCGCGAGAGGCTCCGCGACCCCGCAGCTGCATCGGCGCAGCCGCCGCGACGATCAGATGATTGGGGCTACGCCCGATACGGGCGCGCACTCGGCATGCTCGCGGGTGGGGCGCTGGGGGACGCTCTGGGAGCCCTGGGGCCGGCACCTGCGGACCAGCTGCTGACCGCTGCCAGGTCGCTGAGCGGAACGGGTTTCGGGACCGGGACAGAGCGGACTGCCTTGCTGCTCGCCGGTGCCGAGGCGGCGATCCGAGTAGCTGTCGAACGGCAGCGAGGCGTTGAAGCGGCTGTGGCGCTCCCGAGCTCGATCGCGCGTGGATTCAGCGCCGGCACCGGAGACCTCGGAGCCTTCGCCGTGTCCGTTCCGGTGGCCCTCGCCAGCCTTGGTGTGACCGACGAAGAAGCATTTCGCCGAGGGATGTCGGCGGGGCAGCAGTTGGGCTTCGCCCCGGTGGAGAGCGCAGGCGCTGCCGTGCTGGTCCTCTCCCTGGTGCGGGCTTTGACCGATGGCGACCAGAACCTGATCAGGATCGCGGCGAGCTCGATCGAGCAGCTCGACCGCTGGGGCGTGGACGACGGACTCCGCGGCCGGTTGGAGTTCCTGGCCGAAAACGCGCGCGCTGCGGAGAAGCTGCCGTTGGAGGAAGCGCTGGCAACGCTGGGAGGTGGCTCCTCCAGCGCAGCGGTCGTCACGAGGGCGCTGTACCTCACGTGGCGGTTCGGCCCTGATGGGCGAGCCGAGCTGCATGCTTCGTCGGTCGAGAACGGCAGCACCACTGCGGTCGCCTGCGGCTTGCTGACGGGGGCGCGGCACGGCTCCGGAGCCTTTCCACTGCTGTGGCGGCGGAAGCTGGCGACCGCCCAGAAGATCGAGGAATTGTCGTCCGACCTGTTCGAAAAGTTCGGAACGCCCGAACCGGCCGGAGCTGCTCCGGCCGAGCCGACACCTGTCGACGCCCACGAGCGGTTCGTTGGTTCGATGCTGGCCGGCGCAATGGGAGATGCCCTTGGGTTCGGCATCGAGTTCCACGACATTCCCACAATTCGGCGGAATCATGGGGGTGCTGGTCTCACTTCTCCGGTGCTTCGCGACGGTGTCGCTCAGGTCTCCGATGACACGCAGATGATGCTGTTCACCCTCGAAGGGCTCATCCGGGCTCATGTCGCTCGGCGGATCAATCCGACGGACAACGATCCTGTTCCCGAGGTTCAGCACGCTTATCAGCGGTGGTTCCACACGCAAGATGAACTGTGGGAACGGTGCGGCGGCCCTTATGCGCAGCACCTGCAGCAGCCCGATGGATGGTTGATCACGAATTCTGGGCTGTTCGGTGTTCGCGCTCCGAGCAGCACGTGTCGGCATGCGTTGGCGAATTTCGCGCGGACGCACCAGCACGCCACTCCGCAGTTCAAGATCAACGACTCCAAGGGGCGGGGCGGGGTGATGCGCGCCGCGCCGGTTGCGGTGTGGTCCAACGATCCCGCCGAGGTCTTCTACGCGGCTGTCGGCACCGCTGCGCTGACGCACGGCCATCCCTCCGGCTACCTCTCCGCCGGGGTGCTCGCGGTGATCGTGCACCAACTGATCCGCGATGTGTCGTTGCCGGAGAGCGTTCGGATGGCCCGAGGCCTGCTGCTGCGGTGGCGCGGACACGAGGAGCAGCTGCAGGTCCTGGATGCCGCTGTTGAGCTGGCAAAGAAGGGCCCCGCAAGTCCGGAAGAACTCAACAACACCCTCGGGCACGGCCGTGTCGGAGAGGAAGCTCTCGCGATCGGCCTCTACGCCGTGCTGGCCACCGACAACCTGCGGGATGCGTTGCTGTTGGCCGTGAACCACTCGGGGAGCTCGCCTTCGACCGGGATCGTGTGCGGCAACATCGCTGGAGCGCTTTACGGTGCTCGAGCCATTCCGCAGGAGTGGCTCTCCGTCTTGGAACTGCGGGAGCTCGTAGAGACCCTGGCAAAGGATGCGCTGGTCGAGTTCAGCCCTGGCCCGCCGACCGATCAGTCCTGGACCCAGCGCTACCCCGCCTGGTGACCGCGGGGAATGCATCGCGATGACTGACGAAACGGGCTGGGGCTGAGATGGCGGACGGCGAGGTGGAGCGGCGCACGCGTCGGGGTGAACCGACGGTGTTGGGTCGTGGCCGTGATCGCGAAGAGCGGCAGGGCCGGGCACTCGGTGCGGTGGTCGGATTCGCCATCGGGGATCGGCTCGGGTCGGCGGTATCCGAGATGAGTTGGCCGCAGATCCGGCAGCAGTTCGGAGATCGTGGGATCACGAGCTACGCGCCGACTGCCGAACAGCTGCCGTCCAGCCTGCTGCGGTTGGCCCTGTCGTTGGATGCGGTGATCAGAGCCGATCGGGCCCGTGTCGCCGGCGATGAGCCGGACCTCGGTCAGGCGCTCGCCGAGGCGTATGAGCTGGCCGCACAGCGGTTGCCCGCCTTCGCGAACGACGTGATCGCGGAGTCGGCGGCCCACTATCCGATCGACCCGCAGTTCGCGAGCTCGTTGGCGTTGGTCGACAACCGGGCGGACGAAGTCGTTCGGTACGTGCCCTTGGCTCTGTGGACGGAGGTCTACTCACGTCTGTTCCAAGCAGCGCGCGGAGCGGCATCCACTTCGGCCGATGCCGAGGATGCCTCTTCCATCGCTGCGTTCGTCGTGATGCTGCAGCAGTGCATCTTCACGCATAACCCTGGGCGAGGGCTCACCACGGCTGAAAGGCTGCTTGGCGAGCTCGATGATTCCGAACTGCTCGCGCTGCTGAGTCGTGCGGAACGCATCGCGCGGCACGGGATCACGCCAGAACAGATCGAACAACTCGGTTCCGGTGATACTCCTGCGGAGGCGATCGCGATCGCGTTCTGCGCTGCTACCGCTGCGTCGTGGGACTTCGACGAATCCCTTCGGATCGCGGTGAACCACTCCGGGAACAGCGCGGTCACCGGTGCGTTGTGCGGCGCTCTGCTAGGAAGCAGCTTCGACGGAGTGCGCGGGATTCCCGCGCATTGGGCGGAGGGGCTGACCGGCGGACACATGCTGCACCGGCTCGCCCAGGACGCCTGCGAGCAGTTCGGGCCAGAGCCTCGGGACGATGCCGAGTGGCAGCAGCGGTATCCGATCTCGCCTGCTGGGGGAACTTCGCCCGCCGACGCGGTTCCCTCGGCCACCGAGGACTGCGGATGTGACGCTCCGCGTGGAAGTTCAGCTGAGGGCGTCGAACTGAAAGACTCGGTTGGGCGGGGTGAGTCGGGTTCCACTGGGGAGGGGAAAATGAGCCGAGCGACAGAGCCGGAGTTGACCGCGCTTGAGCAGGCGATCGAGCGGTATGCGGCCGAGCAGGGGCCGATCGAGGACGTCTACCGGGAGTTCTTGGTTGCGAGCCTGCTGTTGGTCACGTCGCCGGATTCGTCGCAGCCCGCGTTTTTCCAGGTCGAGGGTCAGCCCAAGGAGCAGATCTGGGTCTGCACGGACAAGAGTGCCGTGCCGGACCTCGGGATGCCGGAGCTAGGGGCGGGCACCACCACGGTCAACGGCTACCGGTTGCTGCCGCTGCTCGCCGAGCGGAATGTGCGGATCCTCACCCAGGGCGAGCTGCACGACTTGCAGCTGATCGGCTCGCGGGCCATCGAGGTTTCCGCGCCAGCGGTCACCGATGAGCTGCGCGCCGAGGCTGCGCGGCAGCCAGGGACCTGGTTGGCGGTGCCGGATCAGATGTATCGCGACGAGGCACGAGAGAACATCCCGGAGCACGCCTTGATCGGCGCGTACTGGGTCGATGAGAACGGCACGCTCTCCGCGCGGTACCAGCTGAATTCCGAGTACCGGCCGAGCCCGGCCACCTTGGGCTTCCCGCAGCCGGAGAGCCCACTGGAGAAGGTCCTGCACCTGTGGACGACCGGCTACGTGTCCGACAGGTCGATGCTCTTGGCGGTGGCGCAGTCCGAGGTCGCTCTCCTCGCGCACGAAGACGGAGTCCCGGCGGCCATCCCGCTTGGCGGGAAGTCGGCGCTCGTTGCCGGCTCCAGTCCCAAGTACATTCCCGACTCCGCCAAGGGAAAGGTCCGGGCTGCGGTTGCCCAGATGAAGCGTGCTTTCGACGATGTCGACCTGGTCGTTGACCTGGGTGCGCGCCACCAGGCGCACATCGGAGGAAAAGCGCTGCTGAGAGCGCTGGAAGAACTCCCAGCCGAAGAGCCCCAGCCGGACCCGGGCGGCGAAACCGGAGGCACCCCTGCGAACACGTCTCCGGCGACCGGGTCCGCACAGCCGCAGGTTCAGGCTCAGCCGCAGCAACCCGCTCCGCCTGCACAGCCGCCCAACCCCCACGAGCGGTTCATCGGTTCGATGTTGGGCGGTGCGATGGGGGATGCTCTTGGGTTTGCTATCGAGTTCCACGACATCGGGATGATTCGGCGCAACCACGGGGATGCCGGGCTCACCAGGCCGGTGCTTCGGGACGGCGTTGCGCAGGTTTCTGACGACACGCAGATGATGCTGTTCACCCTCGAAGGGCTCATCCGCGCTCATGTCGCCCGGCGGATCAATCCGACCGACAACGATCCCGTTCCTGAGGTGCAGCACGCTTATCAGCGGTGGTTCCACACCCAGAGCCAGCCGTGGGATCGCGCCGGCGGGCCCTATGCGCAGCACTTGCAGCAGCCCGATGGATGGTTGATCACCCATCCCGAGCTGTTCAGCACGAGGGCTCCGGGCAGCACCTGCATGTCCGCCCTCGCCAAGTTCGCCCAGACGCATCAGCACGCCACTCCGCAGTTCAAGATCAACGACTCCAAGGGTTGCGGCGGCGTCATGCGCGCCGCGCCGGTCGCGGTGTGGTCCAACGACCCGGCCGAGGTGTTCTTCGCCGCCGTCGGCACGGCCGCGCTGACGCACAGCCATCCCAGCGGCTACCTTTCCGCCGGAGTGCTCGCCGTGATCGTGCACCAGCTGATCCGCGATGTGCCGTTGCCGGAAAGCGTCCGGATGGCACGGGATCTGCTGTTGCGGTGGCGGAGGCACGAGGAGCAGTTGAAGTTCCTCGACGCTGCCGTCGAGCTCGCGAAGAAGGGCGCCGTCAGTCCCGAGGAGATCAAGGACACACTCGGTCAGGGCTGGGTCGGGGAGGAAGCTCTCGCGATCGGGCTCTACGCCGCGCTGGCCACCGATAACTTGAGGGACGCGCTTCTGCTGTCCGTGAACCACTCGGGGGACTCCGACTCCACCGGGATCGTGTGCGGCAACATTGCGGGGGCTCTTTACGGGGCTCGGGCCGTTCCTCCGGAGTGGCTCGCGTCCCTGGAGCTGCGGGAGCTCGTCGAGACGCTGGCCAAGGATGCGCTGGTCGAGTTCAGCCCCGGGCCGCCGACCGACCCGGGGTGGACCCGGCGGTACCCCGCCTGGTGACCATGAGGGAGACATCGCGATGACCGACGCCCGACCGCCGCAGCTGTCGTGGGCCGAACGCTTCCGCGGCGCCATGCTCGGCGGGGCCGTTGGCGACGCCCTCGGCGCCGGCGTGCGCAACACCAGCACCGCCGAGATCCAGCAGTGGTTCGGGCCGCAGGGCGTCGTCGAATACCTGCCCGTCTTCGGGCGGCGCGGCGCGGTCAGCGACCTGACCCAGCTCACCGTGTTCACCATGGAAGCGCTGCTGCGGGCGAAGGCCGCGAACCCGGGTGGCAACGGGTGGTTGCCGACCGAGTTCGTCTTCACCAACTACCTGCGCTGGCTGCACACCCAGGGCGTCCCGTGGGATTACGCGATGTCGGCGTACCTGTCGACGGAACCCGCGCCCAACAGCTGGTTGCTCGAACGGCCGGAGCTGTACTCGACCCGCAACCCGGAGGGCGCGGCGATCTCCCTGCTCGGGCGGATGGCCCGGCAGTCCCCGCTCGGGGCAGACGGCCTGCTGCGTCCTCCGACCGGCATGGACGGTTTGGCGGACTGCGTGGCCTGGGCCGCGCCGGCCATGGTGTGGTCGAACGCGCCGGAGGCCGTGTACTCGACCGGCGCCTCCACCGCGAACCTGTTCACCTCCGCCCCGAACTCCGTCAGCGCGGCCGGCATGCACGCCGACGTGCTGGCCCAGCTGATCCGCGGGGTGCCGTTGTGGGACGCGGTGACCGCATCCGACCGCAACCGGCTCGGCAGCGCGTACCAGGTCCGCGAGGTCCCCGCCGACGTCCGGCGGACCGTGCACGCGGCGATGTTCGTCGGGCAGCGGGGCGTTCGCCCTTCCCCCTCGGACCTAGACATCGAGTTCGACACCAACAACAAGCCCGGCGAGCTCGGCATCGCGCTGGCCGCGGTGGGCAGCACCCGGAACTTCGCCGACGCGGTCCGGGTCGCCGTGAACCAGTCCAGCGACAGCGCCGTCACCGGCGCGCTGGCCGGGCAGCTCGCCGGCGCGATCTACGGGCCGGGCGGGATTCCCGCGCAGTGGGCGGAAGAACTGGAACTGCGCGAGGTCATCGAGATCCTCTGCGCGGACGCCACCGAAGCCTTCGCGCCGCCACCGCCGCCGCAGTGGGCCCAGCGGTACGCGCCGAACTCCGGGCGGCTCGGCGGCCCCCGGGAACTCGGCGCCGGCGCGCCGAACACCGTCGAAGGCTTCGCCGAGCGGACCATGATCATGCCCGCGATCACGGCCGCACCGGACGCCGTCGACACGCCCCCGCAGGGCATCCAGCCGCAGAGCGCGCGCTCGGAGAACATCGGCGCCCCGACCTTCCCGGCGGCCCGCACCGAAACTCAGGCGGAATTCACGGCGACCGACCCGTCGAGCACCGGCCCGATCCCGGTGCCGCGCCTGCTGTCGAACGGGGCCCCGGTCGAAACCACCACGGTGTTCCCGGCGGTCGACACCCCGGCCGAGTCGGAGCAGGTCGACGCCGAACCGCAGATCGGGGCCTTCCCGCCGCTGGCCGCTCCCCGCGCCGCGGCTCGGGAACCGGAAGTCCGCGCGACGCCTGCCGAGCCCGAGCAGGTCGACGCCGAACCGCGCGCCGCTGACCGGGACTTCAGGCGGATCATCGTGCCGGAGCCCGGCGACATCGCCGAGCGACCTGCCGATGCCGTCGCAACCGGCGCAGTGGAAGAAGACGACGCCGAGCAGGGGTTTGTCGTCGCCGACGTGGCGCCGGAGCCCGCGATGTCCGTCCTCGCGGAGGACGTCGTCCCCGCTTCCTCCGAAGACCAGCCCCTCGCCACTCCGCCGGTGGAGCGCGAACCGGTCGACATGGAGCCGCCGGCGCGCGCGCCGATCGACCTCGAACCGGCAGAAAACCTGCCGGATGCGCTCGAAGTGGACGCCGACCCGGCAGGAGCCGACGAGCCGGAGGCCGATGTGGCGGTTTTCCCGGCCTTCGTGGAGCCCGCGCCGGCGGAGGTCGAGCAGGCGGAGCCGCTCGGGCTGTCCGACGCATTCGACGCCGGAGAAGTGCGGGTCGAAGAGCCCGCGCTCGGCCCCGACCACATCGCCCGGCCGAGCGTCTTCAAGCCGATCTTGGAAGACGCCGCGGTCCAGGAAGCAGAACCGGAGCCCGCCAAGCTCGAACCGGAGGACGCGCTCGACGCAGACCTGGTGGAGTCCGGAAAGCCGGACATCGCCTTGGCGGCGGAGATCGAGGCCGAGCCGTTGGGCGCCGATCACATCGCGCGGCCGAGCGTCGCCGAATCCACCGCGCCGGAAGACACCGAGCTCGAAGACGTCGTGATTCAGGACGCGGCGCTCGAAAACGCCGTGCCCGAACGCGCCGAGCTCAAGGGCGCCGTGCTCAAGGACGTCGTGTTCGACGACGGCGAGCCCGAAGGCGCCGTGCTTCAAGACACCGAGCTCGAAGAGGTCAAGCTCAAAGACGCCGAGCTGGAAGAGCAGGCCGCGGTCGAGCAGGCCGAGGTCGACAAGCGCGAACAGGCCGTCGAGGCGCTCCAGGCCGCAACCGACCCCAAGCCCGCCGAGCCCGCGGTGGCGGTGCCGCCGATCGTCCGCGGCGAGCACGCCAAGGCCGACCGGCCCGACGACAGCGCGCCGTCGCTGACCGAGCGCGTGCTGGGCTGCTTCCTCGGCGGGGCGCTCGGCGACGCCCTCGGCGCCGACCTGGAGTTCATCACCGCCGAGGAGATCGCCAAGCGCTTCGGCCCCGACGGGCCGAGCGGCCTGCGCGAGGCGTACGGGGTGCACGGCGCGATCACCGACGACACGCAGATGACGCTGTTCACCGCCGAGGGCCTGATCCGCGGCAGCGTCGCCGCCCGGATGCTCGGGGCCGAGGACCCGCTGCCCGAGGTCCAGCTGGCCTACCAGCGCTGGCTGCACACGCAGGGCGTCGAGTGGGATGCCGCCGCCGGGCGGTTCCTCCCCGACTACCCCGCGCCCGACGGCTGGCTGATCGAGGTGCCCGGCCTGTTCAAGACCCGCGCCCCCGGCAAGACCGTGTTCCGCGCGCTGGCCCGGTTCGGCGAGGGCCACCCGGCCGGCTCGTTCACCGAGAAGATCAACGACTCGAAGGGCTGCGGCGGCGTGATGCGCGCCGCCCCGGCCGCGCTGTGCTCCACCGATCCCGCCGAGGTGTTCCGGCTGGCGGCCCGCACCGCCGCGCTGACCCACAGCCACCCCGCGGGCTACCACTCCGCCGGGGCGCTCGCGGTGATCGTCCAGCAGGCGCTGCTCGGCCGCGGCCTCGACGACGGCGTGTGGCTGGCCCTGCAGGTCCTGGAGACCTGGGAGGACCACGAGGAGACCAGCGCCATGCTGAAGGCCGCCGTGGACCTGGCCGAGGCGGGCGTGCCGACGCCGCAGCAGGTCGCCGAGACGCTCGGCGGCGGCTGGGTCGGCGAGGAGGCGCTGGCGATCGCGGTGTGCGCGGCGCTGGTCGGCGGCGAGGACGTCGAGCTGGCACTGCGGATCGCCGTGCACCACGACGGCGACAGCGACTCGACCGGTGCGATCTGCGGGAACATCGTGGGCGCGCTGCTCGGCGTCGGAGCCCTCCCGGTCGACTGGCTGGCCGAGCTGGAGCTGCGCGACGTCGTCGAGCAGGTGGCGCTGGACTGCGTCGCCGAGTTCGGCCGGGGCGCGTTCCAGCCGGGACCCGCCGCGATCGAGCCGCCGACCGATGAGGACTGGAACGAGCGCTATCCCGTCCGCCCGCAGTGGTCGGTTCCGGAGCCCGCGCTGCGGACGGCCGGTGACGAGCCCGCCGCGGAGTTCCCGGCGCCCAAGCCCGCGCCGCGCCGCATCAACGGAGTCGTTCGCACCGAGACCTTCGAGGGGGAGGGCAAGTGATCCTCGGTACGCACATCCCGGGGTTGTACGGCGTCATCGACGGCGAACCCCAGCTGGTGATCGACCTGCGGGACGGCGGGGCGCGGATCAACGGCAGGCCGGATGCGATCCCGGTCGAGCAGGTGACCGCGGTGTTCTTCGAGCAGGAGGACGACGCCCACCCGGTGCGCCCGCAGTTCCCGGCGCCGGCGTCCTATGGTTCGGTGCCGGACCGGTCGGCGTTGCGGCAGGAGCTGGTCGACTCGCTGCACGGCGCGCTCGCCGCCGCGCTGCCGGAAGGCTGGCGCGAGGCCCAGGTGAACTGCACGGCCCTGGGCGCCCGGATCGAGATCACCGCGACCGTCACCACCGACGAAGAGCACCAGTGGATCCCGGCGCAGGAGGTCGTCGACGCGCTGCGCGGGCTCCGCAACGTCGAGTACCGCCCGGACACCGGTGCGTGGACCACGGCGAGCATCGCCATCAGCCGCGACGGCGCCGACTACCGGACCGGGCACGATGCTCCGCAGTGGACGCGCGACGACGAGGGCTTCCGCGCGTACTACGACGAGCTGCGCTTCTACCCGCGGATGACGGCGCCGGACTGGCTGTTCGAAGCCGCGTTCCAGCACCACGCGGACAACCGCGGCGGCTTCGAGATCCCCGGCGCCGTCCGCATGGTCCAGGTCTTCGACGGCCGCGGCGCGGACGACCGCCCGGTGGCGCACCGGCCCGCGCTGCCGTGGGCCGAGAAGCAGATGGTGCTCGACTACCTCTACGGCGGCGAGATCCTGCTGTCGGCCCCCGGCACCTCGGCGGACGAGGTGGACCCGCAGCAGCCACCGGAGGTGCCCAAGCAGTTCCACACCGACGGAACCTGGGTGTGGCCGCTGGCGATGGCCTACTACCTCGGAGTGCACGACATCGCGCCGCCGCGCGACTTCCTCGAGCACGTCCGGCGCAACGGCCACCGGCCGCCGGAGATCGTCGCCGAGCGCGCCGCGGCGGAGGCCAAGGCGCTGGTGCTGGGCGCCGACCCGGACGCCCTGGAGAACGTCCCGCCGGCCGAAGCGATCGAGCTGGCCAGGGGCTTCATCGGCGCGATGGGCATGAGCCGCCGGTTCTACAGCTTCGAGCAGCCCGTCGAGGGCGGCTGGTGCATGCTCCGCGAGCTCGACGGCTGGTGGGCGGTGTTCTGCGTCGACGGCGGCGCGGTCAAGAACAAGTCCAGGTTCCCGGAGCCGTTCTCCGCCGCCGCGCACCTGATCGGCGCGATGGCGCTGACCCGGGACCAGTTCCTGCGCGCGCCCGACGAGCCGCTGGCCGACTTCGAGTGCCCGATCCGGCCGCTGCCCGGCGAGCCGCCGCTGGACGCCTACGACGACAAGTTCCTCGTCGACCTGCGCGCGGGTGACGAGGTCGACAGGTTCGGCGACCCGGCGGGCAACACGGTCTTCGTCGCGGGCACGACGCTGCCGCAGCGATCCGCGCCGCCGCAGCAGCCGGCCGGGGACTACCGCAAGTACCGGGTGCTCACCGGGTTCCAGGTGATCTCCGGCGTGGCGAAGCCGGACTTCGGCCAGGTCGGCGGCGGCACCGCCTTCGTCCTCCCGGCGGACCTGCGCGCGCTGGTCGCGGACGGCTGGCTCGCGGAGGCCTGACCGAACAGCAGGAACGACCAGCGGAAACACCTCTGCTCACCGGCGTCCCTTTGGGCCATCCGGGGGCGTGGCCGACGGCTCGGCCGCCGGTACGCTCCCGCATGGCGATTTTCGGGGGCGACACGGCAGGAGACCGCATTGGCAACACTGCGGAGGGCCCCTCTCACCACCACCGCCGACTTCGGGGCGGCGTCATGAGGGAGTCGTCCGGGCGCGGCCGGTACCTCGACTACTACGGCGATCCGCGGCCCATCCCGGACCTGGTCGGCCGGACGCCGCCGGAGGCGCTCGCGGTGGCCAACGCCGTCGGGGTGGAGGTCGTCGTCGGCGGCCCGGACGGCGATCCGCGGCCGCTGCGCCGGGACCACGGCCGCATCCAGCGCCAGCACCCGGCGGCCGGGCAGCCGATCGGGCAGACCAGCTGGGTCGTGGTGTGGCCGGCCGAATGATCTGGCCGATGTGAGCGATCTCGCTCTGCGGGAGGCTCTTGTCAGCCTGGGTAGAGTGACCGGGAGGACAGCCGCGAGCTCGCACCCCGAGGTGGCGCCGTCGCAGCGCCGGGTGATCGAGCAGGTCAAGAGGGACCCCGTTTTGACCCTCTGAGAACGGGGCAGGTATCTTTGTTTATCGGACCCGACACCCATCGGGTCGATCCGCATGCCCGTGCATGACGTGGTCGCCAGCCGCTGGTTGAGACCGCGCCAGCGCCGAGGATGTGTGGAACTCCTCTTGACAACCCTCTGGGGTCGTTCCCATTGGGGCGCATCGGCGCCGAAAGGCCGAGGAGCGGGCGACACGCCCGACCTCGTGGTGCGGGAGGAGTCCCGAAACACAGTGCCTGACAGGTGCTCGACGCCAGGGCACGCCGAAGCTCGAACGAGCGCCGCTTGGTCGAGTACCAGAAGACGCGAACGCTGACAGAAAGCCGGTCCATGCCCACCATCCAGCAGCTGGTCCGTAAGGGCCGCCAGGACAAGGTCGCGAAGACCAAGACCGCGGCGCTCAAGGGGAGCCCGCAGCGGCGTGGCGTGTGCACCCGCGTGTACACGACCACCCCGAAGAAGCCCAACTCGGCACTGCGCAAGGTCGCCCGTGTCAAGCTGACCAGCGGCATCGAGGTCACGGCCTACATCCCGGGCGAGGGCCACAACCTGCAGGAGCACTCGATCGTGCTCGTTCGTGGCGGTCGTGTGAAGGACCTCCCCGGCGTGCGCTACAAGATCATCCGCGGTTCCGCTGACACCCAGGGTGTGAAGAACCGTAAGCAGGCTCGCAGCCGGTACGGCGCGAAGAAGGAGAAGAGCTGATGCCCCGCAAGGGTCCGGCCCCGAAGCGGCCGCTGCACGCCGATCCCGTGTACGGCGCGCCGCTGGTCACGCAGCTGGTGAACAAGGTCCTCGTGGACGGCAAGCGCTCGTTGGCCGAGCGGATCGTTTACGCGGCGCTGGAAGGCTGCCGGGAGAAGACCGGCACCGACCCGGTCGTCACGCTCAAGCGTGCCCTCGACAACGTGAAGCCGACCCTGGAGGTCCGCAGCCGCCGTGTCGGTGGCGCGACCTACCAGGTGCCGATCGAGGTGCGCGCCGGTCGCTCCACCACCCTCGCGCTGCGCTGGCTGGTCGGTTACTCCCGGCAGCGCCGCGAGAAGACCATGGTCGAGCGCCTGATGAACGAGCTGCTGGACGCGAGCAACGGTCTCGGTGCGAGCGTCAAGAAGCGTGAAGACACGCACAAGATGGCGGAGTCCAACAAGGCCTTCGCGCACTACCGCTGGTGACGTGGGGTCGGCTCTTGCCCGCCTCGGCGCACCGATTCGACAGCTTGCACCTGCTGTAGGGAACGGGGAAGAAACTCGTGGCACGCGACGTGCTGACAGACCTGACCAAGGTCCGCAACATCGGCATCATGGCCCACATCGATGCGGGCAAGACCACCACGACCGAGCGGATCCTCTACTACACGGGGATCACGTACAAGATCGGCGAGGTGCACGACGGCGCCGCGACGATGGACTGGATGGAAGAGGAGCAGAAGCGGGGTATCACCATTACCTCGGCTGCTACCACGACCTTCTGGGGCGACACCCAGATCAACATCATCGACACCCCGGGCCACGTCGACTTCACGGTCGAGGTGGAGCGGTCGCTGCGCGTCCTGGACGGCGCGGTCGCGGTGTTCGACGGTAAGGAAGGTGTCGAACCGCAGTCCGAGCAGGTCTGGCGTCAGGCGGACAAGTACGACGTTCCGCGCATCTGCTTCGTCAACAAGATGGACAAGCTGGGTGCGGACTTCTACTTCACGGTTCGGACGATCGAGGATCGCCTCCACGCCCGGCCGCTGGTGCTGCAGCTGCCGATCGGCGCCGAGTCGGACTTCCAGGGCGTCATCGACCTGGTCCGCATGAAGGCGCTGACCTGGCGCGGCGAGGTCCAGAAGGGCGAGGACTACGAGGTCGAGGAAATCCCGGCCGACCTCGCCGACAAGGCCGCGGAATACCGCGAGAAGCTGATCGAGGCCGTCGCGGAGTCCGACGAGGCCCTGATGGAGGCCTACTTCGGCGGCGAGGAGCTGACCGAGGAGCAGATCAAGGCCGGCATCCGCAAGCTGACCAACAGCCGCGAGGCTTTCCCGGTCCTGTGCGGTACCGCGTTCAAGAACAAGGGTGTCCAGCCGATGCTGGACGCGGTGGTGGACTACCTGCCGTCGCCGCTGGACGTCCCGCCGGTGCAGGGTCTGCTGCCCGACGGCGTCACCCAGGCCGAGCGCAAGCCGAGCGTCGACGAGCCGTTCGCCGCGCTGGTCTCGAAGATCGCGGTGCACCCGTTCTTCGGCAAGCTGACCTACGTCCGGGTCTACTCGGGCAAGGTCGCCGCGGGCACCCAGGTCATCAACTCGACCAAGGAGCGCAAGGAACGCATCGGGAAGATGTTCCAGATGCACTCCAACAAGGAGAACCCGGTCGAGGAGATCCAGGCCGGTCACATCTACGCGGTGATCGGGCTCAAGGACACCACGACCGGTGACACCCTGTGCGACCCGGCGAACCCGATCGTCCTGGAGTCGATGACCTTCCCGGCTCCGGTCATCGAGGTGGCCATCGAGCCCAAGACGAAGGCCGACCAGGAGAAGCTCTCCACGGCGATCCAGAAGCTCGCCGAGGAAGACCCCACGTTCCAGGTCAAGCTGGACGAGGAAACCGGTCAGACCATCATCAAGGGCATGGGCGAGCTGCACCTCGAGGTGCTCGTCAACCGGATGAAGACCGACTTCAAGGTCGAGGCCAACATCGGCAAGCCGCAGGTGGCCTACCGCGAGACGATCCGCAAGTCGATCGACAAGTACGAGTACACGCACAAGAAGCAGACCGGTGGTTCCGGTCAGTTCGCGCGCGTGATCATCGGCCTGTCGCCGATCGAGCAGACGTCGGAGAGCGCGACCTACGAGTTCGCGAACAAGGTCACCGGTGGGCGCATCCCGCGCGAGTACATCCCCTCGGTGGACCAGGGCGCGCAGGACGCGATGCAGTACGGCGTGCTGGCCGGCTACCCGCTGGTCGGCGTGAAGGTGACCTTGCTCGACGGCCAGTACCACGAGGTCGACTCGTCGGAAATGGCCTTCAAGGTCGCCGGTTCGATGGCGCTGAAGGAAGCCGCCGCCAAGGCCTCCCCGGCGCTGCTCGAGCCCATGATGGCGGTCGAGGTGACCACGCCCGAGGACTACATGGGCGATGTCATCGGCGACCTGAACTCCCGCCGTGGTCAGATCCAGGCCATGGAGGAGCGCAGCGGTACCCGCGTCGTCAAGGCCCTCGTGCCGCTGTCGGAGATGTTCGGGTATGTCGGCGACCTGCGGTCGAAGACCCAGGGCCGCGCCAACTACTCGATGGTGTTCGACTCCTACGCCGAGGTTCCCGCGAACGTGGCGAAGGAGATCATCGCCAAGGCAACGGGCGAGTGACCCGGTGCCCGGTCGCGGCTGAGCCGAGGCCGGGCACGAGGCAAACGCCTCGCGAAGGCGACCGGGGAGCAATCCCCTCCAGTTCGGCGGCGGACGGGCCGCCACCCCGCAAGGGGAGCGGCCCGCTCGTCACCTACCCGACAGGACTCCGCCTGGCACAACAAGTCGTACGGCGGAAAGTTAACAAGTCCAGGAGGACAATCCAGTGGCTAAGGCGAAGTTCGAGAGGGACAAGCCGCACGTCAACATCGGGACCATCGGTCACGTTGACCACGGCAAGACCACGCTCACCGCGGCCATCACCAAGGTTCTGCACGACAAGTACCCGGACCTGAACCCCTTCACGCCGTTCGACGAGATCGACAAGGCGCCGGAGGAGCGCGAGCGCGGTATCACCATTCAGATCGCGCACGTCGAGTACCAGACCGAGAAGCGCCACTACGCCCACGTGGACGCCCCGGGTCACGCCGACTACGTGAAGAACATGATCACCGGTGCCGCGCAGATGGACGGCGCGATCCTGGTGGTCGCGGCCACCGACGGCCCGATGCCGCAGACCCGCGAGCACGTGCTGCTGGCCCGCCAGGTCGGCGTTCCCTACATCCTGGTCGCGCTGAACAAGTCCGACATGGTCGACGACGAGGAAATCCTCGAGCTCGTCGAGATGGAGGTCCGCGAGCTGCTGTCGGCCCAGGAGTTCCCGGGTGACGACGTGCCGGTCGTCCGCGTTTCCGCGCTGAAGGCGCTGGAGGGCGACGCCGAGTGGGGCGCCAAGATCGTCGAGCTGATGGACGCCGTGGACGAGAACGTCCCGGACCCGGTCCGCGAGATCGAGAAGCCGTTCCTGATGCCGATCGAGGACGTCTTCTCCATCACCGGCCGCGGCACCGTGGTCACCGGCCGCATCGAGCGCGGTGTGGTCAAGGTGAACGAGGAGGTGGAGATGGTCGGCATCAAGGAGAAGCCGATCAAGACCACCGTCACCGGTGTCGAGATGTTCCGCAAGCTGCTCGACGAGGGCCAGGCGGGTGACAACGTGGGTCTGCTGATCCGCGGTGTCAAGCGCGAAGAGGTCGAGCGCGGCATGGTCGTCGTGAAGCCCGGCACCACCACCCCGCACACCGAGTTCGAGGCTCAGGTGTACATCCTGTCCAAGGACGAGGGTGGCCGGCACACGCCGTTCTTCAACAACTACCGTCCGCAGTTCTACTTCCGGACCACCGACGTGACCGGCGTGGTGACCCTCCCCGAGGGCACCGAGATGGTCATGCCGGGCGACAACACCGAGATGTCGGTCCAGCTGATCCAGCCCATCGCGATGGACGAGGGTCTGCGCTTCGCGATCCGCGAGGGTGGCCGCACCGTCGGCGCCGGTCGCGTCACCAAGATCAACAAGTGACGTGGCGAGGGCCCGCTCCCGTTCTTCGGGAGCGGGCCCTCTTGCTTTTCAGGTGACAAACCTGCCGGAGTTTCGTCTTCGAGGCGGCGAGGCCGCCGCGCATGCAGGGCGCCCGCCGGTGTCCGGGATTCCGCCACGGGACTGCCCGGGCGGGGTGAGTCCGGCAACAGTTCTCCCGTAATGCCACCCCCGATTTGGGCTGGATAAACGGGTGTGCCATCCTGTATGGGTTGCTCGTTCAGGGCGGCCGGGTTTTGAACTGATCGAAATCGAGAAGGTTCGAAGCAACGGCCGCTTTGCTGCGAGGGCCTCGCGCCCTTGTTCTGGTTCACCGGCTGTTCTCAGGCGGTGCTGGTGCCGCCGGTTCGCCGGGGGCGGGCCGAACAGGGCACAAGAAGGTGTACGGGCCGCAAGGCCCACCCCGTCGGCGACGTTCGAGGGGACCGGTATGCGGTAGCCGGGCGACACGCCCGACCGCGTGTACCGGGCACCAGATACCTGAACAGGGGCGGACTGAGAGCTGTGGCGCCTCCCGGCATCGGGACGACGCAAGGCTGAGGCCGCGTGGGGCACCACCGCCCGCGAGGGTGCGGTGCACCCGCACCCAAGACGAAACCGCGGCACGAGACTAGAGGAACGGCAAGCCACTATGGCGGGACAGAAGATCCGCATCCGGCTCAAGGCCTACGACCACGAGGCGATCGACGCGTCCGCGCGCAAGATCGTCGAGACCGTGACGCGCACCGGCGCTCGGGTCGTTGGGCCGGTGCCGCTGCCCACGGAGAAGAACGTCTACTGCGTCATCCGCTCCCCGCACAAGTACAAGGACTCGCGGGAGCACTTCGAGATGCGGACGCACAAGCGGCTCATCGACATCCTCGAGCCGACGCCGAAGACGGTTGACGCGCTGATGCGCATCGACCTGCCGGCCAGCGTCGACGTGAACATCCAGTAAGCGCGGCGACGAGGTAGCTGGAGAGAACGAGACCTATGTCTGACAGGCAGATCAAGGGGATTCTGGGCACCAAGCTCGGCATGACCCAGGTCTTCGACGACCAGAACCGGATTGTCCCGGTGACCGTCGTCCAGGCCGGGCCGAACGTGGTGACCCAGATTCGGACCCCTGAAAAAGACGGCTACGCGGCCGTGCAGCTGGCGTTCGGCGCCATCGACCCGCGCAAGGTGAACAAGCCGCGGAGCGGCCACTTCGCCAAGGCCGGCGTCACCCCGCGCCGCCACGTCGTGGAGCTGCGCACCGCCGACGCCGGTGAGTACGAGCTGGGCCAGGAGCTCGGCGCGGACGTCTTCGAGGCGGGCGCGGTTGTCGACGTCGTCGGCACCAGCAAGGGCAAGGGCTTCGCGGGCACCATCAAGCGGCACGGTTTCCGCAGCCAGGGCGCCAGCCACGGTACCCAGGCCGTGCACCGCAAGCCGGGTTCCATCGGTGGCTGCGCCACCCCCGGTCGCGTGTTCAAGGGCATGCGGATGGCCGGGCGGATGGGTTCCGACCGCGTCACCACGCAGAACCTGAAGGTTCACAAGGTGGAGTCCGAGACCGGCCTGCTGCTGATCAAGGGTGCCGTCCCCGGCCCCAAGGGCGGCCTGGTCCTGGTTAAGAGTCCCGCGAAGGGTGGTGCGTGATGAGCCTGACGCTCGATGTCCGTACCCCGGACGGTAAGACCGACAGCACCGTCGAACTGCCCGCCGAGATCTTCGACGTGCAGGCCAACGTGGCGCTGATGCACCAGGTCGTGGTGGCCCAGCTGGCCGCCGCGCGCCAGGGCACGCACTCCACGAAGACGCGCGGCATGGTGTCCGGCGGCGGCAAGAAGCCGTACCGCCAGAAGGGCACCGGCAACGCCCGGCAGGGCTCCATCCGGGCCCCGCAGTTCACCGGTGGTGGCATTGTCCACGGCCCGCAGCCGCGGGACTACTCGCAGCGGACCCCGAAGAAGATGAAGGTCGCCGCCCTGCGCGGTGCCCTCTCCGACCGGGTTCGCGCCGGCCAGCTGCACGTGGTCACCGGCGTGGTCGGCGGCGAGACGCCGTCCACCAAGTCCGCCAAGACCGCGCTGCGGAACTGGACCGAGGCCAAGAAGGTTCTGATTGTGCTCAACCGCCACGAGGAGGAGAACTCCTGGCTGAGCCTGCGGAACCTGCAGAATGTGCACCTGATCGACCCGGGTCAGCTGAACACCTACGACGTGCTCAACAGCGACGACGTGGTGTTCACCAAGGCCGCGTACGAGCGCTTCGTCGCGGGCCCGGTCAAGGGCCGGTCGGTCAAGGCCACCGCGTCTTCCGCAGAGGAGGCAGAGCAGTGAGCGCCGACCCGCGAGACATCATCCTTGCGCCGGTGATCTCCGAGAAGAGCTACGGGTTGCTCGAGCAGAGCCAGTACACCTTCCTGGTGGACCCGCGCTCGAACAAGACCGAGATCAAGATCGCGATCGAGAAGATCTTCGACGTCAAGGTCACCAGCGTCAACACGATCAACCGCAACGGCAAGCGCAAGCGTTCCCGCTCCGGGTTCGGCAAGCGCAAGGACACCAAGCGGGCGATCGTCACCCTGTCGCCGGAGAGCAAGCCGATCGAGATCTTCGGCGGACCGGCCGCCTGACCGGTGCTGATTAGGACGAGGTTGCGTTAACAATGGGCATTCGCAAATACAAGCCGACGACGCCGGGCCGTCGTGGCGCGAGCGTGTCCGACTTCGCCGAGATCACCCGGTCGGAGCCGGAGAAGTCGTTGGTCCGTCCGCTGAACAAGAAGGCGGGCCGCAACGCTCAGGGCAAGATCACCACGCGGCACAAGGGTGGCGGTCACAAGCGGGCTTACCGCGTGATCGACTTCCGCCGCAACGACAAGGACGGTGTGCCGGCCAAGGTCGCGCACATCGAGTACGACCCGAACCGCAGTGCTCGGATCGCGCTCCTGCACTACGCCGATGGCGAGAAGCGCTACATCATCGCGCCGAACAACATCAAGCAGGGCGACGCGATCGAGAGCGGTGCGCGTGCGGACATCAAGCCGGGTAACAACCTGCCGCTGCGCAACATCCCGACCGGCACCGTGATCCACGCGATCGAGCTCCGCCCCGGACAGGGTGCGAAGATCGCTCGCTCGGCCGGTGCCCGGGTGCAGCTGGTGGCCAAGGACGGCCCGTACGCCCAGCTGCGGATGCCCTCGGGCGAAATCCGCAACGTGGACGCGCGGTGCCGGGCCACCGTCGGCGAGGTCGGCAACTCCGAGCACGCCAACATCAACTGGGGCAAGGCCGGCCGCATGCGGTGGAAGGGCAAGCGCCCGACCGTCCGTGGTGTCGTCATGAACCCGGTGGACCACCCGCACGGTGGTGGTGAGGGCAAGACCTCCGGTGGTCGTCACCCGGTCAACCCGAAGGGCAAGCCGGAGGGTCGCACCCGCCGCCGCAAGCCCAGTGACAAGCTCATCGTCCGCCGTCGCCGTACCGGCAAGAAGCGCTGAGCAGGGAGGTAAGCAAACATGCCACGCAGCCTGAAGAAGGGCCCGTTCGTGGACGACCACCTGCTCAAGAAGGTGGACGTGCTTAACGAGTCGGGCAAGAAGACCGTGATCAAGACTTGGTCCCGCCGGTCGACGATCATCCCGGACATGCTGGGCCACACCTTCGCGGTGCACGACGGCCGCAAGCACATCCCGGTGTTCGTCACCGAGTCGATGGTCGGGCACAAGCTGGGCGAGTTCGCCCCGACCCGGACTTTCAAGGGCCACGTCAAGGACGACCGGAAGTCGCGCCGCCGCTGAGCCGGGGCTGTGACACGAACGAGTAAGAGCAAGGGGTAGCAGGATGACAGCCCGATCCGACGACACTGCTGCGGAGTTCCCGCACGCAGTGGCGCGGGCCCGGTTCGTCCGCGTGTCGCCGATGAAGGCGCGGCGCGTGGTCGAGCTCATCAAGGGCCGGAGTGCCGCCGATGCCCTGGCCGTGCTCCAGTTCGCGCCGCAGACCGCCAGCGGTCCGGTGTCGAAGGTGCTCGCCAGTGCGATCGCCAACGCTGAGAACAACCTCTCCCTCGACCCCGAGACGCTGGTCGTGCGCCACGCGTACGTGGACGAGGGCCCGACGTTGAAGCGGTTCCGGCCGCGCGCGCAGGGCCGTGCGTACCGGATCCGCAAGCGGACCAGCCACATCACGGTCGAGGTCGAGTCTCGCCCGAAGGCGGCGACCAAGTCCCGAAAGAGCCAGAAGGGGAGTGCCCGGTAGTGGGTCAGAAGATCAACCCGCACGGCTTCCGACTCGGCATCACCACGGACTGGAAGTCTCGCTGGTACGCCGACAAGCAGTACTCGGAGTACGTCGCGGAGGACGTCAAGATCCGCCGGCAGCTGTCTCGCGGCATGGAGCGCGCTGGGATCTCGAAGGTTGAGATCGAGCGCACCCGCGAGCGGGTCCGCGTGGACATTCACACCGCCCGGCCGGGCATCGTCATCGGCCGCCGCGGTGCCGAGGCGGACCGCATCCGCGGTTCCCTGGAGAAGCTGACCGGCAAGCAGGTCCAGCTCAACATCCTCGAGGTCAAGAACCCCGAGGCGGACGCCCAGCTGGTCGCGCAGGGCGTGGCCGAGCAGCTGTCCAACCGCGTGTCCTTCCGGCGCGCGATGCGCAAGGCCATCCAGTCGGCCATGCGCTCGTCGCAGGTCAAGGGCATCCGGGTGCAGTGCTCGGGTCGCCTGGGCGGCGCGGAGATGTCCCGCTCGGAGTTCTACCGCGAGGGCCGGGTCCCGCTGCACACGCTGCGCGCGGACATCGACTACGGCTTCTTCGAGGCCCGCACCACCTTCGGGCGCATCGGCGTCAAGGTGTGGATCTACAAGGGCGAGCTGGTCGGTGGCCTGAAGCAGAAGCAGCAGGAGTCCGAGGTCCGTCCGCCGCGCGGCGGCGGCGACCGCGGTGACCGCGGTGACCGCGGTGGCCGTCCGGACCGCGGTGGCCGTCGCCGGGGTGCCGGTGGCGCGGACCGCGCTGCAGCTGACAAGTCCGCCAAGGCCGAGAAGGCCGCGGAGGGCGAGCAGCCGCAGGCTGCTGCGGCTGAAGAGAAGACGGAGGGCTGAGACGTGCTCGTCCCACGCAGGGTGAAGTGGCGCAAGAGCCACGCGCCGAAGCGCAAGGGCATGGCCAAGGGTGGTACCCGGATCAGCTTCGGTGAGTACGGCATTCAGGCGGTCGAGCACGGCTACGTGACCAACCGTCAGATCGAGTCGGCTCGTATCGCGATCACCCGGCACGTCAAGCGTGGCGGCAAGGTGTGGATCAACATCTTCCCGGACCGCCCGCTGACCAAGAAGCCCGCCGAAACCCGTCAGGGTTCCGGTAAGGGTTCGCCGGAGTCCTGGATCGCCAACGTCAAGCCCGGACGCATCATGTTCGAGCTGACCTTCCCGAACGAGAAGACGGCGATCGAGGCGCTGACCCGTGCGGCGCACAAGCTCCCGATGAAGTGCAAGATCGTGTCCCGCGAGGGTGGTGACTTCTGATGGCAGCGGGTGTCACCGCATCGGAGCTCCGCGAGCTCAACGCCGAGGAGCTCGTGCAGCGGCTGAAGGAAGCCAAGGAGGAGCTGTTCAACCTCCGCTTCCAGATGGCCACCGGTCAGCTGAGCAACAACCGGCGGCTGCGCACGGTCCGGCAGGACATCGCCCGGATCTACACGATCATGCGTGAACGCGAACTGGGCCTGACGGTTTCCCCCGAAGGCGCTGAGGAAGGCGCGGCATGAGCGAGAAAGGACAGGGCGTGGAGCGCAACCGTCGCAAGGTGCGCGAGGGCTACGTCGTCTCGGACAAGATGGACAAGACGATCGTGGTCTCCCTCGAAGACCGCAAGAAGCACGCGCTGTACGGCAAGGTCCTGCGGCAGACCAGCAAGGTCAAGGCGCACGACGAGGCCAACACGGCCGGTGTCGGCGACCGCGTGCTGCTGATGGAGACTCGTCCGCTGTCGGCCAGCAAGCGCTGGCGACTGGTCGAGATCCTCGAGAAGGCCAAGTAAACGAAGGTGTGCGGCCGGCCGGCCGCCGGGAACCCTCCCAGCGGCCGGCCGTTCTCGTGCCGGAAGTTGACCGCGCGCGTCAGGTCGGAAATTTGGCGCGCCAGAGTGTGCCCGGGCCAGATCCGGGTACTTAGGGTCAGGAGAAAGACGTGATCCAGCAGGAGTCGCGACTGCGTGTCGCCGACAACACCGGGGCCAAGGAGATCCTCACGATCCGTGTCCTCGGTGGGTCGGGTCGGCGGTACGCGGGCCTCGGGGACATCATCGTGGCGACCGTCAAGGAAGCCATCCCCGGCGCCGGAGTCAAGAAGGGCGATGTGGTCAAGGCCGTCATCGTCCGGCAGAAGAAGGAAAAGCGTCGCGCGGATGGTTCCTACATCCGTTTCGACGAGAACGCCGCGGTGCTGGTCAAGCCCGGCGGTGAGCCGCGGGGCACCCGTATCTTCGGACCGGTCGCCCGCGAGCTGCGCGACAAGAAGTTCATGAAGATCATCTCGCTCGCGCCGGAGGTTTTGTGATGAAGATCAAGAAGGGCGACACGGTCGTCGTCATCTCCGGCAAGGACAAGGGCGCCAAGGGCAAGGTCATCAAGGCCATCCCGCAGGAGCAGCGCATCCTGGTCGAGGGTGTCAACCGGATCAAGAAGCACACCAAGGTCTCGCGGACCGAGCGTGGCGCGCAGTCCGGCGGCATCGTCACCCAGGAAGCACCGATCCACGTGAGCAACGTGATGGTCGTGGACTCCGACGGCAAGCCCACCCGGGTCGGCTACCGCATCGGTGAGGACGGCAAGAAGGTTCGCATCTCTCGTCGTAACGGTAAGGACATCTGATCATGACTACCGCTGAGAAGATCGTCCCGCGGCTGAAGACCCGTTACCGCGAGGAGATCCGCCAGGCGCTGAACGAGGAGTTCAACTACTCCAACGTGATGCAGACGCCGGGCGTGGTCAAGGTCGTGGTCAACATGGGTGTTGGCGACGCCGCTCGGGACAGCAAGCTGATCGAGGGCGCGGTCCGCGACCTGTCGATCATCACCGGTCAGAAGCCGGAGATCCGCAAGGCTCGCAAGTCCATCGCGCAGTTCAAGCTCCGCGAGGGCATGCCGATCGGTGCGCGGGTCACCCTGCGCGGCGACCGGATGTGGGAGTTCCTGGACCGCCTGGTCACCATCGCGCTGCCGCGTATCCGCGACTTCCGCGGGTTGTCGCCGAAGCAGTTCGACGGCAAGGGCAACTACACGTTCGGCCTCAACGAGCAGTCGATGTTCCACGAGATCAACCCGGACAACATCGACCGCCCGCGTGGCATGGACATCACTGTCGTTACCACGGCCACCAACAATGAGGAGGGCCGGGCGCTGCTGAAGCACCTGGGCTTCCCGTTCAAGGAGAACTGAGCGATGGCCAAGAAGGCGCTGGTTATCAAGGCGGCGCGCAAGCCGAAGTTCAACGTCCGCGGCTACACCCGCTGCCAGCGCTGCGGTCGGCCGCGTGCGGTGTTCCGCAAGTTCGGCCTGTGCCGCGTGTGCTTCCGCGAGATGGCGCACGCCGGCGAGCTGCCCGGTGTGAGCAAGTCCTCCTGGTGACTGCCCGCCTGCTGGGGTGATACCGATTGCCGGTACCCTCAGCAGGCGCTACCAGGGCTGATGCCCACGCTCCGCGGCGAACGCCGTGCTTGCACGCGAATTGACAAGGGAACCGGCTGCTCGGCCGGCAAACCCCGAACTTCGTCCAGGCCAGGGCCCAGACGGCCACCTCAGGGTGGTGCGCGATCGGGGCCCATCGGAACCAGACGAGAAAGGTTGAGCAGGTCATGACGATGACCGATCCGATCGCAGACATGCTGACGCGTCTGCGCAACGGAAACTCGGCATACCACGACGAGGTCGTGATGCCGCACTCCAAGCTGAAGGCGAACATCGCCGAGATCCTCAAGCGCGAGGGCTACGTGTCCGGCTCGCGCGTCGAAGAGGGCGAAAACTGCAAGCAGCTCGTCGTCGAGCTCAAGTACGGCCCGAACCGCGAGCGGAGCATCGCGGGCCTGCGCCGGGTCTCGAAGCCCGGCCTGCGGGTCTACGCCAAGTCCACCAACCTGCCGAAGGTGCTGGGTGGCCTGGGCGTCGCGATCATCTCGACCTCCGGCGGTCTGCTGACCGACCGGCAGGCCATGAAGAAGGGCGTGGGCGGGGAAGTCCTCGCCTACGTCTGGTAAGGGAGGAGGAGCGGCAATGTCGCGCATCGGAAAGCTGCCGATCACCGTCCCCTCTGGCGTCGAGGTGACCATCGACGGCCCGGCGGTGACCGTGAAGGGCCCCAAGGGCAGCCTGCACCACCAGGTTGCCGAGCCGATCATCGTCGAGAAGGACGAGGACGGCGCGGTGCTGGTGAAGCGCCCCAACGACGAGCGGGAAAGCCGTTCGCTGCACGGGCTCACCCGCACGCTGGTGAACAACATGGTGATCGGCGTCAGCCAGGGATACCAGAAGAACCTGGAGATCCACGGCGTCGGTTACCGCGTGATGCAGAAGGGGTCGAACCTCGAGTTCGCCCTCGGCTACAGCCACCCCATCGTGATCGAACCGCCGGAAGGCATCCAGTTCGCGGTCGACGGCCCGACCAAGCTCTCGGTCAAGGGCATCGACAAGCAGCTGGTCGGCGAGATCGCGGCCAGGATCCGCAAGCTGCGCAAGCCCGACCCGTACAAGGGCAAGGGTGTCCGCTACGCAGGGGAGATCATCCGCCGCAAGGTCGGGAAGACGGGTAAGTGACCATGAGCGAGACGACAGCTACCAAGCGCAAGCCGGTGGGCAAGGACCTCTCGACCAAGCGTCGGCTTGCCCGCGCCAAGCGGCACACGCGCATCCGCAAGAAGATCGTCGGCACCGCCGAGCGCCCGCGCCTCGTCGTGACCCGTTCGCTGCGCAACATCGTCGCGCAGGTCATCGACGACACCAAGGGCCACACCCTGGTTTCGGCTACCAGCCTGGAAGCCGATGTCCAGGCCTTCGAGGGCGACAAGAAGGCCAAGGCCACCAAGGTCGGCGAGCTCGTCGCGGCCCGTGCCAAGGACGCCGGCATCGACAAGGTCGTGTTCGACCGCGGCGGTAACGCCTACCACGGTCGCGTGGCCGCGCTGGCCGACGCCGCCCGTGACGGCGGACTGGAGTTCTGACAAGTGGCTAAGAACGAGAACGGAAGGGACGCCTGATGCCTGGACGCACTCGGCGTGAAGGCGGGGAGTCCGGCGGCAAGGACCGCCGGGACCGCCGCGACGGCGGCCGTGGCGGGGCGGCCCAAGAGAAGACCCCGCAGTTCGAACGCGTCGTGACCATCAACCGCGTCGCGAAGGTCGTCAAGGGTGGCCGGCGGTTCAGCTTCACCGCGCTGGTCGTCGTCGGCGACGGCGACGGCATGGTCGGTGTCGGTTACGGCAAGGCCAAGGAAGTTCCGGCGGCCATCGCCAAGGGCGTCGAGGAGGCGAAGAAGAACTTCTTCCGCGTCCCGCGTCTGGGCGGCACCATCACCCACCCGGTGCAGGGCGAGGACGCCGCGGGCGTCGTGCTGCTGCGTCCGGCCAGCGCCGGTACCGGTGTTATCGCCGGTGGCCCGGTGCGTGCGGTGCTGGAGTGCGCCGGTGTCCACGACGTGCTGAGCAAGTCGCTGGGCAGCGACAACCCGATCAACATCGTGCACGCCACGGTCGCCGCGCTGAAGATGCTGCAGCGGCCGGAGGAGGTCGCGGCTCGTCGCGGCCTGCCGCTGGAGGATGTCGCCCCGGCGTTCATCCTGCGTGCCCGTGCGGCGCAGCAGGGGGCTTGATCGACATGGCACAGCTGAAGATCACCCAGGTGCGTGGTCTGGTCGGCTCCAAGCAGAACCAGCGCGACACCATGCGCACCCTCGGGCTGCGCAAGATCCGTCAGTCCGTGGTGCGTCCGGATGACTCCAACGTGCGCGGCATGATCAACGCCGTCCGTCACCTGGTGACGGTCGAGGAGGTCGACTGACATGGTCATCAAACTGCACGACCTGCGTCCGGCCCCCGGCGCCAAGCGCGACAAGGTCCGCGTCGGTCGCGGTGAGGGCTCCAAGGGCAAGACCGCGGGCCGCGGTACCAAGGGCACCAAGGCTCGCAAGAACGTCTCCCCTCGCTTCGAGGGCGGGCAGATGCCGATCCACATGCGGCTCCCGAAGCTGAAGGGCTTCAAGAACCGCTTCCGCACCGAGTACCAGGGTGTGAACATCGGTCGGCTGGCCCAGGCGTTCCCGGAGGGCGGCACCGTCGGCATCGACGAGCTGATCGCCAAGGGTCTCGTCAAGAAGAACGAGCTCGTGAAGATTCTCGGCGACGGGGATCTGGAGGGCATCAAGCTGGAGGTGACCGCGCACGCGTTCACCGGCAGCGCCCAGGAGAAGATCACCGCTGCGGGTGGTTCGGTCACCAAGCTGGACCGCTGACAACGGTTTTCCCACCGAGGGCCGGGCGACGACAAGTCGCCCGGCCCTCGGCCTTTTTCCCGATCAGGTGAAGTGCGCGGGGAGATTCCGGCCGGCCGACTTGACCTCGCGGGTGCTCGAATCGCGCTGCGACGGCGTCTATTTCGCGTATTTCGAGAACGTCGCCCAGTGGTTTTCCCGGTTTTCGGGGGAATTGTGAATGTCTTTGTTCGCCGATGGCTGACGCCGTGATCAGCAGTGAGGCTTCGGTCGCCGTCCGTGGCTGCGTTCGGGCCTGCTAGAGTCGCCCCGGCAGTGCCGTAAACATCGGGTGCTGCGGAAATTGCCGCATCTTTCCCGGCCGGTTCCGACCGGCTCGCGTACAGGAGGTTCGCGTGCTCGGCGCCTTCCGCTCGGCTCTGGCGACGCCGGACCTGCGCCGCAAGATCCTGTTCACCCTGGGCATGGTCGTGCTCTACCGGCTCGGTGCCACGATCCCCGCCCCCGGGGTGTCGTACCCGAACATCCAGCAGTGCATCGAGGAGATCCAGGGCAGCGGTTCGCAGAGCGTCTATTCGCTGCTCAACCTGTTCAGCGGCGGTGCACTGCTGCAGCTGTCGGTGTTGTCGCTGGGCATCATGCCCTACATCACCGCGAGCATCATCATCCAGCTGCTGCAGGTGGTCATCCCGCGCTTCGAGCAGCTGAAGAAGGAAGGCCAGTCCGGCCAGTCGAAGCTGACCCAGTACACCCGGTACCTGACGATCGCGCTGGCGATCCTGCAGGGCACCGGCATCGTGGCGCTCGCGGTCCGCGGCCAGCTGTTCCAGGGCTGCTCGACGTCGGTCATCCCGGACGACTCGGTGCTCAACCTGATCACCATCGTGGTCGTGATGACCGCCGGCGCCGCGGTGCTGATGTGGATGGGCGAGCTGATCACCGAGCGCGGCATCGGCAACGGCATGTCGCTGCTGATCTTCGTCTCGATCGCCTCGCGGATCCCGGCCGAGGGCGGCGCGATCCTGCAGTCGCACGGCGGCCTGGTGTTCGCCGTGGTCTGCGCCTTCGCTATCGTGATCATCGCGACCGTGGTCTTCATCGAGCAGGCCCAGCGCCGGATCCCGGTGCAGTACGCCAAGCGCATGATCGGGCGCCGGATGTACGGCGGGACCTCCACGTACCTGCCGTTGAAGGTGAACCAGGCGGGTGTCATCCCGGTCATCTTCGGTTCCTCGCTGCTGTACCTGCCGCAGCTGCTCGGTCAGCTCGCCGGCAACCAGGACACCTGGTGGGCGCGGTTCATCCAGACCTACATCGTGTCGCCGTCCAGCTGGGTGCACATCCTGCTGTACATGTCGCTGATCATCTTCTTCGCGTACTTCTACGTGTCGATCACGTTCAACCCGGAAGAGCGCGCCGACGACATGAAGAAGTTCGGCGGCTTCATCCCGGGCATCCGGCCCGGTCGGCCGACCGCCGAATACCTGAGCTTCGTGCTGTCCCGGATCACGCTGCCCGGCTCGCTGTACCTGGGCGTCATCGCGATCCTGCCGAACTTCTTCCTCGGCATCACCGGCGGTCAGGGCGGGAACCAGAACTTCCCGTTCGGCGGCACCGCGGTGCTGATCATGGTCAACGTCGGTCTGGACACCGTGAAGCAAATCGAGAGCCAGCTCACGCAGCGCAAGTACGAGGGTTTCCTCCGGTAGGCTGGACGGTCCGGGCGCGCGTCGACGCACGCCCGGATACCCCCGTTGCGGGTGGGGCGACCTGGTGTGTCGACCCCCATGCGTAGGGTGTGAACGCGGCTGCCCGGATGCAGGTGGGCGTTCGCGGAGCTCGTCAGCAGTTGGCGCGCGATCGGATTGATTCGGAGGCAGACCCTTGGTGCGATTGGTTCTCGTCGGCCCGCCTGGTGCGGGCAAGGGCACCCAGGCAGCCGTGCTCAGCGAACAGCTGGACGTCCCGCACATCTCCACCGGAGACCTGTTCCGCGCGAACATCGGCAACGCCACGCCGCTTGGCCAGAAGGCCAAGAGCTACCTGGACACCGGCGACCTGGTCCCGGACGAGGTCACCAACGAGATGGTGCGCGACCGCCTTTCCGACGAGGACGCGGCCAAGGGCTTCCTGCTCGACGGCTACCCGCGCACCACCACGCAGGCCGAGGTGCTGGCCGAGATGCTGCGCGAGCGCGGCACGGAGCTGACCGCGGTGCTGCAGTTCGACGTGCCGGAGGAAGAGCTCGTCACGCGGATGCTCGCTCGCGGGCGCGCGGATGACACCGAGGACATCATCCGTCGCCGGCTCGCGGTGTACCGCTCGGAGACCGAGCCGCTGCTGGAGTACTACCAGGACCGGATCGTGAAGATCGACGCCGTCGGCTCGATCGAGGAGATCACGGCCCGCGCGCTGGAAGCGCTGCGCAACCGCGCTTGAGCCGGTAGGCCGGCCGCGTGCGGCGGCCGGCCGGAACCGCAATCGAGAAAGAACCTGAAGGTGAGTGCCTTGTTGCGTCGGGGTAAGGGCATCGAGCTCAAGTCGCGGGGCGAGATCGAGGCGATGCGCGCCGCCGGCCTGATCGTCGCCCGTACGTTGGCCGCGGTGACCGAGAACGCGAAGCCCGGTGCGACCACCGGTGAGCTGGACGCGATCGCGGAGCAGGTGATCCGGGACGCTGGCGCGGTGCCGTCGTTCAAGGGCTACCACGGGTTCCCGGCGTCGATCTGCGCCTCGCTGAACGAGAAGGTGGTGCACGGCATCCCGTCCAGCAGCGAGGTCCTCGCCGAGGGCGACCTGCTGTCGGTGGACTGCGGCGCGATCCTGGACGGCTGGCACGGCGACTCCGCGGTGACGCTGGCGATCGGTGAGGTCAGCGCGCAGGACCGGGCTCTGTCGGCGGCCACCGAGACCAGCATGTGGGCCGGCATCGAGCAGGTCCGGGCCGGGAACCGGCTCACCGACATCTCCCACGCGGTCGAGACCGCGGCCCGCGCGGCCGCGAAGGCCGACGGCCTGGAGTATGGGATCATCGCCGAGTACGGCGGCCACGGCATCGGCACCCAGATGCACATGGAGCCGTTCCTGCCGAACCTCGGCAAGCCCGGGCGCGGCCCGAAGCTGCGGGTCGGCATGGCGATCGCGGTGGAGCCGATGCTCACGCTGGGTTCGGCGGACACCGAGGAGCTCGACGACGCCTGGACGGTCGTGACCGACGACGGTTCGCGCGCGGCGCACTGGGAGCACACGGTGGCGATCACCGAAGACGGCCCCTGGGTCCTCACCGCCGCCGAGGACTGATCGGGCCCCGCCGCAGTTTCAACGGGAATCGAAGGTTCGATTTCAAGGGAACCTGCGGACCTGCGGCGTGTCGCGGCACGACACGCCGCAGGGTGTGGACAATCCGTTCGATTTCGATGGAAATCGACCCTCTGATCTCAATGGGAACCGCGGGTCACCGCGGCCGGCGGCAGGCGTAGATGCGGGCCGGGGGCACGTTCCGCCAGATCGCCGTGCGGGGCAGCACCTCGTCGAAGGTGTCCTCCAACGCCGATACGAACTCGCGGGTGGACGGCCGCCACAGCGTCGTCAGGTAGGTGACCGTCGTGAACACCCCGCCCGGCGCCAGCACCGAGACCGCCTGCTCCAGCAGGTCGCGCTGCTTGTCCGGCGGCAGCAGGGTCCACGGGATGCTGCTGATGACCGCGTCGACCCGGTCGACCCCGGCGGCGTCCAGCAGTTCGCGCAGGTGCGTCACGTCGCCCGCGATGACTTCCAGCCAGGGCTTGGTGCGGTGCAGGTAGCGGACCATCTCCTGGTCGATCTCGACCGCGAGGTGCCGCGCGCCGTCGGACAGCCGGTGCTGGATGGGGCCGCTGAGCGCGCCGGTGCCCGGACCGAGCTCCAGCACCGTGGGCGTGCCGAAGCTGGGCACCACGGTGGCCACCGCAGTCGCGACGTGCCGGGAGGTCGGCAGCACGGCGCCGAACGTCGACGGCTGGCGGGCCGCTCGGTTCAGGAACGTCCAGTACTCGCGCAGCTTCTTTCGCTTGCTCACGGCTGCTCCTGCCAGTTCGCCGAACGCGGCGGCGGTAGCTGGTGCTTCCATCGCAGCGTCCCGCTGCCGTCCGCGCGTCGCAGCGCGTGGCAGGGCGTTTTCACGAAGTCGCGTTGCGGGGGTGCTCTCGCTCATGTGCAAAGCCTGCGCCCCTGCCCTACCCGACGGCCTCCCGGGTTCGCCCTGACGAGACCCGAGCCACGCCCGGTCAGGGTCTCAGCGCAGGGGCCGGCGGCAGATGTAGTGCAGGATCGGCGGGATGTTCCGCCAGGTGGTGTGGGTGATGATCTCGTCGAACGTGTGCCCCAGGCGGGCGCGGAAGCGGCGGCCGCCCGGCGTCTGGTCGGCGGGCAGGTAGGTCAGCGCCGTGAACGCGCCCTGCGGGGCGAGCGCCTCGGCGGCCTGGCGCAGGATGTGGTTCTGCGCGTCGCTCGGCAGCAGCGACCACGGGATGCTGCTGATGACGGCGTCGACGCGGTCGATGTTGTGCTTGTCCAGCAGCGCCAGCAGGTCGCCCGCGTCGCCGTGCACGATCTCCATCCACGGCTTGTGGGCCCGCAGGTGCTCGACCATGCCTTCGCCGAGTTCGATGCCGACGTGCCGGGCGCCTTCAGGCAGCCGGCGGTGGATGCCGTCGCTCAACGAGCCGGTGCCGGGACCGAGCTCGACCACGACCGGGGTGCCGGTGGTCGGCACCACCTGGGCCACCGTGGCAGCCACGGCGGCCGACGTCGGGGTCGCCGCGCCTACCATCCTGGGGTTGCGCACCGCGGTCTGGAAGAAGGTCCGGTACTCGTCCAGCTTGCTGGCCGCGTTCTGCCCGACCTTGCCGATCTGCTGGTCCTGCTGTGGTGTCACGCTTCTCCTCGGTTGTCCCACGGCGTCGGCCTCGATCCCGGCGTCGAGCGTGATCGAACGTAGTGAGGCGCGGAGCGCCCACGCAACCCGCCGCAGCGGTGCAGTCGTGCAGCGTGACATCAATGTTGCGTGGAGTGACCGGGACGGCGTTGAGCTGCCCCGATGTGGAGTGCCCCATCGGCGGCGCGTACAGTGGAACATCGGCGCACTCGTAGCGCCGGTTCGTTGTGCCTGGGTATCCGCTTCCGAACATCCGGATCGGATCGTCATCGGTGTTTCGGGCCGGGCTGCGGTGTGCCCGTCGCGGGTGCCGGGGCCTCCGGTGCACGCGGCGGGACTTAGGTCCGCAAACCGTCACCGTCACGAAACGCGGAGGACATGGGCAAGAAAGACGGGGCCATTGAGGTCGAGGGTCGGGTGATCGAACCGCTTCCCAACGCGATGTTCCGTGTCGAGTTGGAGAACGGCCACAAGGTCCTCGCACACATCAGTGGCAAGATGCGTCAGCACTACATCCGCATCCTGCCCGAGGACCGGGTCGTGGTGGAGCTCTCGCCGTACGACCTTTCCCGTGGGCGCATCGTCTACCGCTACAAGTGACCTCCACGGTGTCCGGGTGACCGGACACGCGTCCGAGCAGGAGAGCACGACCGTGAAGGTCCAGCCGAGTGTGAAGCGAATCTGCGACAAGTGCCAGGTCATCCGCCGTCATGGGCGGGTGCTGGTGATCTGCGACAACGCCCGTCACAAGCAGCGTCAGGGCTGAGCGCAGCAGAGCGTCGCAAGCATCTAGAAGGAACTCCCTCGACCTGTCGGCCCAAACGCGGGCCGACTGACCCCCGGACCAGGCCGGGGCTCCGCACCAGTTGCGGGGGCGGCGGGGGAGCAGACCTGGACAAGAACGAAGGAGAACCGGCCAGATGGCACGGGTCGTCGGCGTTGATCTGCCGCGCGAAAAGCGCATGGAGATCGCGCTCACCTACATCTACGGGATCGGCAAGACCCGGTCGAAGGAGATCCTCTCCGCGACCGGAATCTCGCCCGACGCCCGGCCGCGCGACCTCGATGACGAGCAGCTGACCAAGCTGCGCGACTTCATCGAGAGCAGCTACCGGGTCGAGGGTGACCTCCGCCGCGAGGTCCAGGCCGACATCCGCCGGAAGATCGAGATCGGCTGCTACGCGGGGCTTCGGCACCGCCGGCACCTGCCGGTTCACGGGCAGCGGACGAAGACCAACGCCCGTACCCGCAAGGGGCCGAAGAAGACGGTCGCCGGCAAGAAGAAGGCCGGGAAGAAGTAAGCCTCGCTAGGAGTCAGGTAAGCCATGCCACCCAAGTCTCGCACTGGTGCCGTCAAGAAAGTGCGGCGCAAGGAAAAGAAGAACGTCGCTCACGGCCAGGCGCACATCAAGAGCACGTTCAACAACACCATCGTTTCGATCACCGACCCGACCGGTGCGGTGATCAGCTGGGCCTCGGCCGGCCACGTCGGGTTCAAGGGCTCCCGCAAGTCCACCCCGTTCGCCGCGCAGATGGCCGCCGAGAACGCGGCCCGCAAGGCCGCCGAGCACGGCATGAAGAAGGTCGACGTCTTCGTCAAGGGCCCGGGTTCGGGCCGCGAGACGGCGATCCGTTCGCTGCAGGCCGCCGGTCTCGAGGTCGGCACCATCCAGGACGTGACCCCGCAGCCGCACAACGGCTGCCGGCCGCCGAAGCGGCGTCGGGTCTGAGGCGCGGGAAGGAGTAGACAAAGATGGCACGTTATACCGGTCCCGCGACCCGCAAGTCCCGCCGTCTCAAGGTTGACCTCGTCGGTGGTGACCAGGCGTTCGAGCGCCGTCCGTACCCCCCGGGTCAGCACGGCCGCGCGCGCATCAAGGAAACCGAGTACCTGCTGCAGCTCCAGGAGAAGCAGAAGGCGAAGTTCACCTACGGTGTGCTGGAGCGCCAGTTCCGCTCGTACTACGAGAACGCCAACCGGCGCCCCGGCAAGACGGGTGACAACCTGCTGCAGCTGCTGGAGTCCCGGCTCGACAACGTCGTGTACCGGGCCGGTCTGGCCCGCACCCGCCGCATGGCGCGTCAGCTGGTCAGCCACGGCCACTTCACGGTCAACGGCAAGAAGGTGAACGTCCCCAGCTTCCAGGTTTCGAAGTGGGACATCGTCGACGTCAAGCCGAAGTCCCTGGGCACCACGCCGTTCATCATCGCCAAGGAAACCCAGGGCGAGCGTGTGGTTCCGGCCTGGCTGCAGGTCGTGCCCTCGAGCCTGCGGATCCTGGTGCACCAGCGCCCGGAGCGCGCGCAGATCGACACCCCGGTCACCGAGCAGCTCATCGTCGAGCTCTACTCGAAGTGACGCGTCCCGCCGGCGGCTCCCCTCGGGGTGCGGCCGCCGGCGGCTCGCAGCCAGCGGTGGCGGTGCAGGAATCCGCCACCGGCCCGCGCTTCGCGGGCAACGCCATTCCATCGGCGTCAAATAGCGGGCGTCGTGAGGAAAGGAAAACGAAGTGCTCATCTCCCAGCGACCCACACTGTCCGAAGAGGCGGTGTCGGAGACGCGCTCCCGGTTCGTCATCGAGCCGCTGGAGCCGGGCTTCGGCTACACCCTCGGCAACTCGCTGCGTCGTACCCTGCTCTCCTCGATCCCGGGGGCGGCGGTCACCAGCCTGCGCATCGACGGTGTGCTGCACGAGTTCACCACGATTCCGGGTGTGAAGGAAGACGTCACCGACGTCATCCTGAACATCAAGGAGCTGGTCGTCAGCTCCGAGGAAGACGAGCCGGTGACGATGTACCTGCGCAAGCAGGGTCCGGGTGAGGTCACCGCGGCCGACATCGTGCCGCCGGCGGGCGTCACGGTGCACAACCCGGATCTGCACATCGCCACCCTCAACGCGAAGGGCAAGCTGGAGATCGAGCTCGTCGTCGAGCGTGGTCGTGGCTATGTCCCCGCGATGCAGAACAAGCAGACCGGTGCCGAGATCGGCCGCATCCCGGTGGACTCGATCTACTCGCCGGTGCTGAAGGTGACCTACAAGGTCGAGGCGACCCGTGTCGAGCAGCGCACGGACTTCGACAAGCTGATCCTCGACGTGGAGAGCAAGCCGTCGATCACCCCGCGCGACGCGGTGGCTTCGGCGGGACGCACCCTCGTCGAGCTGTTCGGGCTCGCCCGCGAGCTCAACATCGACGCCGAAGGCATCGAGATCGGCCCGTCGCCGGCGGAAGCCGACACCATCGCGGCCTACGCGATGCCGATCGAGGACCTCGACCTGACGGTGCGCTCCTACAACTGCCTCAAGCGGGAGGGCATCCACACCGTCGGCGAGCTGGTCTCGCGCAGCGAGGCCGACCTGCTGGACATCCGCAACTTCGGTGCGAAGTCCATCGACGAGGTCAAGATGAAGCTGGTCGGCCTTGGGCTCGCGCTCAAGGACAGCCCGCCCGGATTCGACCCGTCGGCCGCGGCGGCCGAGTACCCGTCCGAAGGCTGGTCCTCCGAGGAGACCACCGTCGGCGCGGTCGGGCCCGTCGAGGACAACGGCTACGACGACGGTCAGGACTACGCGGAGACAGAGCAGCTGTAGCTGTTTTGCGCGTCCGGGGTACACCGGCGCGCCTTGAGAGGAGCAACCGATGCCCACCCCGACCAAGGGTCCGCGTCTCGGCGGGTCGCCGGCGCACGAGCGGCTCATCATGGCCAACCTGGCCACCTCGCTGTTCGAGCACGGCCGGATCACCACCACCGAGGCCAAGGCGAAGCGGCTGCGGCCGATCGCCGAGCGGCTGATCACCAAAGCCAAGAAGGGCGACCTGCACAACCGTCGCGAGGTCATGAAGACCATCCGCGACAAGGACGTCGTGCACAAGCTCTTCGCGGAGATCGGCCCGCACTTCGCGGAACGTCCTGGCGGTTACACCCGCATCATCAAGACGATGCCGCGCAAGGGTGACAACGCGAAGATGGCCGTCATCGCGCTGGTGACCGAGCAGCTCGTCACCACCGAGGCGGAAGCCGCTCGCGGTACGAAGTTCGCCAAGGACGAGGAGGCCCCGAAGGCCGAGGCGACCGAGGCTCAGGCGGAGACCACCGAGGCCGCTGAGGCCCCGGAGGCGACCGAGGCCAAGGCCGAGGACACCGCTGCCGAGAAGAAGGACGAGTCCTGATTCAGGCACGTAGTACTGCTGTGGACGAGCCCGTCGCTCCCGCTGGGGAGGGCGGGCTCGTTCGCGTGCGCCTCGATTTGTCCTACGACGGAACGGATTTCTGCGGCTGGGCGACGCAGCCGGGCCAGCGCACCGTGCAGGGCCTGGTGGAGGACGCGCTGGCGAAGCAGCCGCCGGGGCGGTCGGTGCCGCGGCACGTGGTGGTCGCGGGGCGGACGGACTCCGGGGTGCACGCTTCGGGTCAGGTCCTGCACTTCGACGTCGTGCCCCACGACCCGGCCGGTGGCGGGCGGATTTCCGTTGACGAGCAAGGGATCCCGGACCTGGGGCGGATGGTCCACCGGTGGAACCGGATCCTGCCGCCGGACGTGCGGGTGCTGGGGGCGCGAGTGGTGCCGACGGCGTTCGACGCGCGGTTCTCGGCGCTGCGGCGGCACTACCGGTACCAGGTGTCGGATGCGCCGTGGGGCGTGGACCCGCTGCGGCGCCGGGACACGCTCGCCTGGAACCGGCCGCTGGACGTGGCGACGCTCAACGCCGCGGCGCAGGAGTTGTTGGGGCTCAACGACTTCGCGGCGTACTGCAAGCCGCGGGACGGCGCGACGACGGTGCGCGAGCTCCAGCGCTTCGAGTGGGAGCGGGTGGCGGATCACCTGATCGTCGCGCACGTGAGCGCGGACGCGTTCTGCCATTCGATGGTCCGGAGCCTGGTGGGCACGCTGCTGATGGTCGGCGACGGCCGCAAGGCCGAGCCGTGGCCTGCGCGGCTCCTGGAGTCCACGACCCGGACGACGGCGGTGGCCCCGGCCCACGGCCTGACGCTGACGGCGATCGACTACCCGTCGGACGAAGACCTCGAAGCCCGAGCAACCCAGACCAGGGCGATGCGTACCCTCCCCTGACTGCAGCGGGTGGGTCCCCAATTTTGCCTAAAATTGGAGATCCGCACCCGGGCCTTGAGGTCACGTCACCAGGGCTGGTGGAAGTCCAATTTTGCCTAAAACTGGTACGTCTTCGCCCATGCAGGGGGTGGGCAACCATGCACAGGGGATTCGGTAGTCCACAGATTCGCCCGGGGTCCTTGTGACGATGGTCATCGTTGATCAGCTTTGATCCATGGCTATCAACGTTCTCGCCGTCGGCCAATGCCCCGGCCTGTTCACCCGTGTCGAAGCTCTCCAGGCCGGCCTGACCGATCACGACCTGAGGAACCCGGAGTACTGCCGCGTGATCCACGGCGTCTACAGGACTTCGGAAACGATTCTCACGCACGAGCTCCGATGTCGTGCCGTGGCGATGAAGCTTCCGCCCGGAGCGGTCATAACCGGGAAGTCGGCAGCGACGCTGCACGGCGTTCCTCTGGCCCGGCCGCAGGATCCAGTCGAGGTGCTGGTCAAGGGGTGCAAGAGGCTGCACGGAATCCGATGCTGGGCCGTGCGGCACTACGAGTTCGAGAGCATCGAGTGGTCTGGGGTTCGCCTCGCGACGTTGGAGCGAGCGGCGCTCGACATCCTCATGCGGAACTCGCTGCCCCAAGCGGTGGGGCTTTGCGACATGTTGTTGCACGCTGGCGTGATCGACAAGGACACGATCGGAAGGTATCTGGAGGGGCGGCACGACTACGGAATCCGCCGGGCTCGGAGGGCCTTCGAGTTCCTCGACCACCGGGCGGAGTCACCACCCGAGTCGGTTCTCCGGGTCATGTTCGTGATGGCTGGGCTAAATCCGGTGCCGCAGTTGGAGATTCCTGGGGAGAACGGCTCGCTGCTGCGGGCCGACCTTGGCTTCGACGAGGCACGGGTGCTGGTCGAGTACGACGGCGCCTGGCATGCGGATCCCGAGCAGTTCCGGCGTGATCAGCAGCGGCTTCGGTGGTTGCGGGCCAACGGGTGGCACGTCATCGTCGTGACTGCCGAAGACCTGGCGAAAGCGCCGCAGCGGATCGTCGACGCGGTCCAGGCGGCGGTTCGGAGGAGGCCCGATTTTGCCTAAAATTGGAAACCCTCCAAGTCTCGGCGTGCTTTGGCTTTCGGCGACTGGTCGGTGACTTGTCGTCATCGACCGGATGCTCGGCGCGAGTTGTTCCGCATCTGCGTGGCTCGTATTCGTCTTGAGTTGACGTAGGGGCTATTACCACTCGTTGTGCGCAGTGCCGGAAACGGGGAAGCCCCGACCAGTTCACAGTTCGGTCGGGGCTTCTCCGCTGCTTGCCGGAGAGGTCAGTCGCCGCGGCGGATGGGGCCCAGGATTTCCTGTTCCATCGCCTTCGTCACGAGGCGGATCATCGTCCACGTCATGTTGCCGAGGGCGATCGCCTGGTCGTCCTTGAGCTGGGTGAGCTGCTGGACCTGGTGACCGTGCAGGCTCCAGATGCGCTGGGCGAGCTGCGCCTGGTTCAGCGGGAGGCGTTGCAGGAGCACCAGATCCGCCGTGTTCGCCGCCGTGCCGCTGCTGACCTGCGGGTGCAGGTAGGGCAGCACGTACATGGTCGTCTGCCACGGCGCGCGCGGCGGGAACAGCTCCTGCGGCACCGCGCCGCCGTCGTGGATCACCAGCAGCGGGGTGTCCTCGGAGGACCGGGGCAGGTCGAACGGCGCCAGCCGCCGGATCTGCACCAGCGGCACCGGTTTCCCGTCCGGGGTCTGGCCCGCCGCCCGCTCCAGCATCTTCCACGCTGCCGGCCGACCGGTGGCGACGATCACCCACGCGCCGGTGGCCATCGCGCGCAGCGCCAGCTGCCGGGCGAGGTACAGGCCGCCGACGGTGACCATGCGGGTCGGGTGCGGCCGCAGCATCGACGCGGCCTGCGCGTTGCCCTGCGGGTCCGAGCCGATGATCACGCCGCCGCGGTCGGCGGACGGGCTGATGGCGTCCAGGGTTTCCGGGGTGACCAGGAATTCCGGTGCCGCGCCGCGGCTGCCCGGCACGTCGATGGTTCTGCTTCGGCTCATGCCGCACCTCCGAGCGGCAGCGTCGCCGCGTAGCCGGCCAGTTGCGAGCCGCGCAGCGGGGTCAGGGTCAGGCCGATGCGGTTGCTGATCGCCTTCAGCCGCTCGTCGGCGGTGTCGAGTTCGGCGGGCGTGCGGGCGCTGACCCGGACCAGGCCGCGCAGCCCGACCTCGCCTTGCTCGCCGACCGGCGAGATGGACAGCGCGATGCTGCTGGACAGCGCACGAATCCCGGTGAGCACGTTGAGGCTGTCGTTCATCTGGTTCGGCCAGCTGGTGATGGCGTAGCTGGAGTGGCCGACGCCACCCGCGGTCACGCCGTCCCACCGCTCCTTGAGGCCCACGGGCCGCTGCGAACCGAGCACGTTGTGCAGCTCTGCCGAGGAAATCCCGGCCTGCAGCAGCTCGTCCGGGTCCAGCGGGCGGGTCGGCACGCCGCTGCGCTCCAGCGCGTTGCGCACTCGCGACAGCGCGCCGATGAGCGCCCGCTGCGCACCGAGGATGCCGCCTCCGCGCTCGCCGATCGCCTTGGCGCAGCGCTGCGGGTCCAGCCGCACCGCGATCCAGGTGGTGCGCCGCGCCGCCGCGGGCAGCCGGCCCTGGACCTCGAGATAGGAGTTCAGCGCCGGGGAATTCGACGGCAGCGCCGCGCTTCCCGGGTAGCAGTGCCAGATGACCTGGATCGCGTCGAGCACCACGCCGCGGTCCTCCAGGCACGGCGTCAGCACGCCCAGCGGCAGGTTCGGCGTGTCCTCGATGGGATTCAGCAACGACGGCGACGGCTCGGCCATCAGCACCGCGGTCCACTTGCCCTTGTGCCAGGACATTCCGACCGGGTTGCGGTCGTGGTCCTGGGCGCGGGCGATCACCAGGTCTTCGACGACCAGCCGCAGCAGCGCGACCCGGTGGTTCTCGTCCGGGCCGATGATGCCGTCGCCGTCCTTGTCCTCAGCAGGCTCCATCGCGTCGACGCTGGCCGGCTGGGAAACGCGGGTGTGGTTGCGACTGCGGTATTCGAGCACCAGCCCGAACCACTGCGTGAACCAACGGCCGCGCCGCCGCAGCAGCGCGATGATGATCGACAGCAGCGCGATCCCGGCACCGACCGGCAGCAGCACCTGCACCAGGTTCAGCTTCGCGCCGATGATCGCCAGAATGAGCCCGATGGCGAGGCCCACCTCGATGAGCACGATGTTGGCCGCCGGAATGCCGCCGAGCGTCACGCCGTTGATCCGCCGACGGCGCGCGCGAATTCGAGCGCGGGGCGGATTGGCGGGCCCGGGAGCAGTCGGCTGGGCCGGATGTTGTGTGGTCACGGACATCCGTTCGGTCTCTCCCCCTCGCAGGTTGGTGCGGCGCACGGCGCGCTGGGACGCGTTCTGGAGTCAGCCGCCTGACGAGAATACTGACGGACTCGGTCGAACCGCACCCATTCGGTATCTCTCTGCGACTATCCTGCAAAACCGTACCTCGGACGGGAGAGCTGTAGGCGAAGAATGGCATCAACACCCACAACGAAGTCACAGGTTCAGGCGTATCGGTTCGTGCTGCGCCGCATGGAGTCGGCGCTGGTGCGCAAAGACGCGGTGATGATCCACGATCCGATGGGCTCGCACAAGCGGGCCACGATCGCCGGCGCGGTGCTAGCCGCGGTCGGCATGATCGGTTTCCTGGTTTGGGGTCTTTTCGGCGGCAAGGGTTCGGTGCCGGAACCGGGGTCGATCATCATCGCGAAGGAAAGCGGCAGCGTTTTCGTCGTCACTTCCGACCAGCAGGCCCAGAAGCGGTTGATTCCGATGATGAACATGGCATCGGCGAAGCTGCTGGTCATGGCCCAGGGTGGCGGCCAGGGCGGCGGCCCGGTGCCGACCACGACGGTGAAGCAGGCCGCGCTGGCGGACTTCCCGCGCGGCGCGCTGACCGGCATGGTCAACGCCCCGACCTACCTGCCGGACGCGAAGAACGTCGCCGAGGCGTCCTGGGCGATCTGCGATGTCGGCCAGGTCCGCGACACCCTCAGCAGCGCCCGCGTCGAGGCGTCGGCGAAGGTGGAGACGACGGTCATCGGCGGTGACGGCAACCACGGGACGGAGATCGCGCCGAACCAGTCGCTGTACGTCAAGGACCAGACGTCCGGCCAGGAATACCTCGTCTACCGCGTGAAGGACCTGCCGGGTCGCGCGCACACCCACGCGGTCAAGTCGAAGATCGACGAGACGGAGACCACCGTCATGGACATCTTCCGGCTGCGGGGCGCCACCCCGCGGACGATCAGCACGAACATGCTGAACGCGATCCCGGAGGTGCCCGCGCTGCAGGTGCCCACCGTGCCCAGCGAGGGCACGCAGCTGACCTACATGGCCCGCTACCAGGCCGGTGACGTGGTCAAGCGCACCGTGCCCGGCCAGCCGGACCAGTTCTTCCTGCTGCTGCCGAGCGGGAAGCAGGAGATCAGCGAGGGCGCGGCGGCCGTGCTGCACGCGTCGAAGACCAACAGCCAGGACGTCCCGAACGCGACCGGTGCGGTCACCGACGCCCCGATGGCGGACACCTCCGAACAGCTCAACCTGTCGGGCTTCCCGACCGCGGTGCCGACCCCGGTCACCTTCCAGCAGTCCGACACCTCGTGCCTGAGCTGGAAGAACGTCAACGGTGACCAGAACATCACGGTGACCCTGCACAAGGGCTCGCCGACGGCGAAGGGCGTCAAGCTGGCCCAGTATGACGGCGCCGACCAGAACGTGGACTACTTCTACCTCCCGCCGGGCAAGGCGGCCGTGGTGCGTAGTGCCTCGAACGAGGCGGGCGCGGACAGCGGCCCGATCTTCCTGGTCTCCGACCAGGGCGTGCAGTTCGGCATCAAGGACGTCGCGACCGCGCAGGGACTCGGCGTGATCGGTGGCGCCGGGGACATCAAGGCTGGGCCGTCCTGGCTGATGCGGGTGCTGCCGAAGGGCGACTTCCTCGACCCGGCGAACGCGAGCCTGACCTACGACTCGGTCCCGGTGGGGCCGGGCGGGGTGAACCGTCCGCCGCAGAACCCGCAGCAACAGCAGCAAGCTGGAGGCGCCCAGCCAGGTGGCTGATGGTTCGCGGGTGGTCGTGCAGAACCACCCGCGAACCTGGAACCGAACTGGTCGGCTCGAACGTCCGAGGAACAAGCGATCCGCCCGCAGCCCACGGTGAGCTGCGGGCGGATCGTTTTAGCAGCGGTCTCCGAACTCGGTGCCGGTAGCGGAATCTCAGCCGCCTGGACTGCGGGACCAGGAGGCTGAGAACCAGCGGCGGCGCCGGTTGCGGAGGCTGCGCCGCTTGAAAGACGAACGCTCGAGAGCGACCAACGTGGGAGGTGCCGGATGTCGGGGATCCGGATCGACGTCGAATGGCTGGCGACCTGCGCGCGCGAGGTGCGCGCCGCCGGCGAGGAGATCGAGGCCGCGCAGCCGGCCATGGCGGCCGCGGAACTGGCGCCGGAGGCCTTCGGCGCGCTCGGCCGCGAGGCGGGCGCTGCCGAGGCGTACCAACGGCTTTGCGACCTGTTGCTGGATCAGGGCCGCCGAGCAGGGGAGACGCTGACCCGGGCCGGCGACGAGCTGGGCGAGGTCGTGGACTTCCACAGCGGTGGCGACGACGACAGCGCCGTCGAGTTCCGGAAGCAGGAGGCGTGATCATGGCCAAGAGCCACGAGGTGGCCGAGCACCTCGACTACCTGTCCCGCGTCGCCGACGAGTTGGACTTCGCGAACTCGATCCCCGCCGACCTCGCCGAACTGGTCGGCCGCCACGAGGAACTGCTCGCAGCCGCGCGGGTCTGGCGCAAGGGCGCGGAAAGCATCGAGCACGCCGCGGAAGGCGTGCAGGGCAAGCTCGGCGGGATCGATTCGGCCTGGCAGGGCAAGGATGCCGACGCGTTCCTCGCGCACATCCACGAGGTCGGCGTCGCGAGCCACGACGTGGTCGACACGATGCGCGCGCTGGCGGATGTGCTGGACCACACGGTGGAAGCCCTGCAGTCGCAGTTCGAGGACCTGGGCGCACTGGTCGCAGAGGCGGCGGATTCGGTGTCCGGCGCGCTGCTGGAGCCGGACGAAGGCCACAAGCGGGCGCGCAAGCACCTCGCGGAGCTGGCACAGCCCGCGCAGGAACTGGCGGAGTCCATTTCGGACACCTATCGCGCGTTCGCCCGGTTCTGCGACGACGTGGCGGCGGGCGGCTCGACGGGTCCGGCCAAGCTCGAACACCGGATGCCCGCCGAGGCATGGGATTTCAACGCCCCGGCCGCTCCGGCGCCCGCCGATCCCGCCGCGGCCGAACCAGCTGCGGCCGGTGTTGACGGCGGCGGTGCGGCTGGTGGTGCTGGCGGCGGTGGCGCAGCGGGCGCTTCGGGTACCGCGGCGGCCGGTGGTCCTGATCAGGAGCTCACCCCGGGCGACACCACGCGGGCCGGGGAGCCATCGGTGATTCCGCCTGCGGCCGCTGCCGCAGCCGGTGCCGCCGCGGGTGGCGCGGCCGTGGCGGGTGGCGCCGCGGCCGGTGGCATGTACGGCGGCATGATGCCGATGGGCATGATGGGCGGCATGGCCGGCGGCCAAGGCGGTGGCCAGGAGCGCAAGAACCAGTCCCGGCTGAAGAGCAAGCCGGAGGAGCTGTTCGGCACGCCGCCGGACGCGGCCCCGCCGGTGTTCGGCGAAACCCAGCGGGACAAGCCGGAACCGGCCAAGCCGACGACGCCGCAATCGAGGCCGAGACTGGGCGTCCCGACGATCATCGAGCCGACGACGCCGCGCCCGTCGATCGCGGACGCCCTGCACCCCAAGCAGCCCGAAGCCCCGAAACCGGCCACGGCATCGGTCGGCGACACCCCACCACCGAAGCCGAAGAAGAGCACGGCGTCGGTGGGAGATGCGCCGCCGCCGAAGTCCAGGACGGCGTCGGTGGGAGATGCGCCGCCGCCGAAGCCCACGACCGGTACGGCTTCTGTGGGAGATGCGCCGCCGCCAAAGCCCAAGACCGGTACGGCATCGGTCGGCGATGCTCCGCCACCGAAGCCGAGGACCGGCACGGCATCGGTGGGCGACGCACCGCCGCCAAAGCGTCGGGGCTAAGAGGTCGTTTTAGAACGGCTCCGCCCGGCTCATCCTGAGGCGCTCGGAGCCTGACGGGGTGGCGATTTCGCGAAATCGCCACCTAGCCCTCACGTGGTGCGCTTCCGAGCTCCGTGCGGCTTCAGCGCGGGATCAGGCCGGTTTCGCAGGCCGCGATGATGAGATGAGTAAAGCCCTGGCGTCGTAAAAAGTGGACGATCGCCAGGGCAGCTTTCATAGGGAACTCAGCACCAGGACACCCAGTACCACGGCGCATTGATGAACTGCTTCTGGCTCCAGCCCCGCACGTGGGTTCGTGAGTTTGTGTGAAGAGCCCAGATCTGTCCGTCCGCACCACCGGCTTGGCACTCTACGATCAAGGCGTCCCGCTGGTTGCCCTGACCGACGATGTTGTTGACGTTTGGGTCAGGCGCTGAGCGGATGTTTATGCCAGTACCGATGTAGTCGCCGCCACGAGGGTCGGCAGATGCTTCGTATGCGCCAACTTGGCCCGCGCCTGTCACCAGCAACGTTGATACGACTACTGCGTACCCAAGACTCTTTAAAACTCGCATGTATATCCCCAAAGATAAAGTAAAGACCATCCTTGCTGGCTCGACTTTCGAGCTGCATTGAGTATAGGAACGGCTTCGTTCCGCTGCTGGTGCTCCGGGAAGTGTGATGCAGTGCACTTGCGGAAACGGCCCGGCATCCTAAGCGGACACCGGGCCGTTTCATCGTGCTGCTCAGCGGCCGCTGTTCTCCCGGGCTCTCGCCCGGACGCTTCGCACCGCGTTGATCAGGAACGCCGTGAAGATGATTCCCGCGACTCCCGCTCCAGCACCGCCCAGGGCGATGATCAGGGCCGGGAAGTCCTTCTGCGGGATGACGTCCGCGTCCAGTTTCGTCGGCTTCGGCGGCGGCGCCTGCTTGCCCCACTCGCCGGGCACCACGTCCGCCAGCGCCGCGGCCGGGTCGACCATGCCGTAGCCGACGATGTCGTTGCGTCCGTTGATGCCGCCCGGGTGCAGCGCCGTCTCCTTGATCCGGTCCATGATCTGCCCGGCGGTCAGCGGCCGGTTCTCGCGTTCGTACTTCTCCTTGATCAGCACCGCCAGGCCGGACACGTACGGCGCGGCGAAGCTGGTGCCCTGGATCGGGCCCGCCTGGCCGTTCTCACCCGTGGCGATCTGGCTGGCCAGTCCTTCGCCGCCGACGCCGGGGTCGAGCGTGATCAGGTTCTCGCCCGGCGCGGCCACGTCCACCCACGGGCCCGGCACGGTGAACTCCGACGGAGCACCCTGCTGGTTCACCGAGGCGACGGTGAGCACGTACTCGTCGAACCAGGCCGGCAGCACCGCGGTCGTCGGGCTGCCGGACGCGTTCTTCTGGCAGGCTTCGCCGACGTTTCCGGCCGCCACGACGACCACGACTTGGTGTTCGTATGCGCGCTTGACCGCGTTGTGCAACATCTGGTTGCCGCTGTCGTAATAGTTTCTGGCCTGCGCGATCGACTGGCAGGACGACTGCGAGATGTTGATGACGCTCACGTTGCGGTCCACCGCGTTGTTGATCGCCCTCGACATCGTCTCGGTGTCGCCGATCGTGGCGTTGGTGGCCTCGTTGATCCACAGCTTGGAGGACTGCCGGAGGGACAGGATCTCGGCGTCCGGCGCGACCCCGACGTAGCCGGACTGACCGGTGGGATCCGAGCTCGCCGCGATGATGCCGGCCACGATCGTGCCGTGCCCGTCGCAGTCCCTGTCCGCGCCGCCGTCCGGAACGCTGCTCCCACCGTTGATGACCTTGCCCCGCAGACGCGGGTGCGAGGCGTTCACGCCGGTGTCGATGACGGCCACCGTCTGCCCGGTGCCGCGCAGGCCTTCTTCGTGGGCCCGCTCGAAGCCGAGCACCAGCTGGCTCCACGGCTTCTCCTCGATCAAGGAGTTGCCGGGGTTGCCCCGCATGCAGCCCTGCTTCTGCTTGTAGTTCAGGGGCGTCAGGCCGCCAGTGGCCACTTTGGACGGATCCAGCAGCGGCGGGCCGACGGTCTGCGCGACCGCAGGTGCCGTCGGACCGCCCAGCGCGAGCGTGCCCGCCGCGGCGACCAGCGCGAATCCGCGCAGCCCGCCGCGGGAGCGGAAGGTCCTAGAGCGCATCACGCTGCCCCTCAGAAGAAGTTCAGGTTGAGGTCGCGGATCATCATGTAGAGGTCCATGGCGGCCAGTGCCAGCGGCAGCACCAGTGCGATCAGGACGGCTTCCAGGATGTCCACCATGCGGCGCTGCACCGGCGAGAACCGGCGGTTCGGGAACACCACGCCGAAGACGATCGACAGGATGCCGAGTAGCAGCAGCGGCGGGAACACCCACGCGACGGCCAGCGGCCACTGCGCGACCTGCACGAGCAGTCCGATGGTGACGCCAAGCGACGAGAGCAAGCCGCTCAGCAGCAGCGCGATCGCCTGGCTGCCGTTGGCGTAGTTGCGGCCGCGCAGCAGCAGGACCGCCGAGACGACGATGGCGAACACCGCGCCCCAGATGCTGGCCGCTGCCGCGAGGATCGAGCCGAGCGCGGCGACCACGCCGCAGCCGATGATCAGGCCGGTCATGTACTGGTGCGCCAGGCCGGTCTGCCGCTCGATCATCCGGTAGTCCGGGAACCCGGTGTCTTCCTTGAGGTCCTCGGCGCTTCCCGGCACGTGCGGCAGCGGCAGCTTCGCGAGCTGGATGGTGATGCGCGGCAGCAGTGAGATGCCCGCCAGGCCGACGGCCGCGGCGCCCGCGGCGATGCCCGCGGTGGTGGCGGCGTCCACCAGGGTCGCGATGAGGAAGGCGATGGTGCCGAACGCCGCCGCCGTGGCGGCCGCGATGAAGGTGACGATGCCCGCGCCGATCACCATGATCGACACCGCCGCGAAGATCAGCGTCAGCGCGCAGGCCAGCAGCAACCGCGGTTCGAGCGCGTTGCCCGGCACGATGTTGAAGCCGGTGACGAAGGCCATCGGCAGACCGCCGGCGGCGGCGATCACCGTGCCGGTCGTGGGGGCTGCGTAGGCGCGGGTCACGATCGAGCCGACGCCGGTCGCGAAGATCGCCACCACGACCGCCGTCACGGCGGCCACGATCTGGTAGACGATCGGCGCGGTGCCTTCCATGGTGGGGTGCAGCAGCCCGGCCGGGCCCGCGAGTCCCAATGCGGCGGCCGCGCCGATGAGCGCCAGCGCGCCGGCCGCGTGCCCGATCTTGGCCGCGGTTTCCTTGGTCCACGGCCGGTAACTACCCGGTTCCGCTTCCGCGAGCGCGTCGACGACGTCGTCGTACAACGGCGGCGGCGGGTCGTCCGAACGGCGCCGCAGCTGCAACATGTCGCCGTCGACGATTCCCTGCGAGGACAGCGTCTGGCTCGGGTCGAGGGGCTGGCTCTCCCCGAGCTTGGCCAGGCACCAGCCGCCGTGCCGCGAACCGCCGTCCGAGGTGATCCCGCGGGCCATGTCCAGCACCATCGGCAACAGGTCGGCCACCGCTACGTCTGCGGGAAGCGCCAGGTCGATGCGAGTTGTAGGCGCCACCACCGTCACGCGGCTGAACACCGTGGTACCGGTCGCCACTTGGGCCCCCTACTCCCTGAGGTTGATTGCCTTGCTTCATTTGTGTCGCTGGGCTCGATCCAACCAAGGCCGGTTTTTCTTCCGAAAGCCACCCGCCCGGTCGAAGAGCGCCCCTAGTATGGCCACACCGACCGTCGACGGGTGACAGGTTTGGTCGAACTCGTGCCAACTACTTCATATCTGGTTGGTCACGCCCGACTCGCTCCCCGGCGCCGGCGGTGTTGCGGCGATGCAGAATGCTGGCTGCGACACATTCGAGAGCACGTTTGACACGGAAAGGTTGTTGCGTCCGGTGAGCACGCTGCAGTTCAAGCGAACGCCACGCCTGGCCGCTCCCAGGCCACCGGGCGGGGAGGTGCACCTCGAACCACCGCCGGAGATTCCGCGGACGATTCCGGGCAACATCGTCCAGAAGGTCTTGCCGGGCGTCATGATCGTGGCCTCGCTGGGAATGATGGTCTTCATGCTCCAGCGGGCCAAGGACAACCCGATGATGATGATGATGCCGATGATGATGCTCATCTCAACGTTCGGGATGATGGCCGGCGGCGGCAAGGATGGCAGCCAGAAGAAGGCCGAGATGAACGAGGACCGCAAGGACTACCTGCGGTACCTCGGTCAGATGCGAGACCGCGCGCGGGAGGCGGCCGACGAGCAGCGCCTGGCGCGCGAGTGGGTGCACCCCGACCCGCAGACCCTGTGGTCGCTGGCCGCCGGGAGTCGGCGGATGTGGGAGCGCCGTCCCAACGACAACGACTTCTGCCAGGTCCGGGTCGGCCGCGGTTCGCAGCGGCTGGAAACCCGCCTGGTGCCGCCGCAGACCGGCCCCGTCGACGAGCTGGAGCCGATCACCACGCTGGCGCTGCGCCGCTTCGTGCGCGCCCACTCGCTGGTGCCGGAGCTGCCGATCGCGACCTCGCTGCGCGGCTTCGCCGCCGTCGGCCTGCAGGGCGACCGGGAACTGGTGCGCGGCCTGGCCCGCGCGATCGTGTGCCAGCTGGCCACCTTCCACACCCCCGACGACGTGATGATCGCGGTCGCCAGCAGCGGCCGCGCGCGCACGGAGTGGGACTGGGTGAAGTGGCTGCCGCACGCGCAGCACCCGACCGAGACCGACGGCATCGGCCAAATGCGGTTGATGGCCGGTTCTCTCGGCGTCATCGAGCAGATGCTCGCCGAGCAGCTGGCCGACCGGGCGCGCTTCCAGCGCAACGCGGCGCCGCCGGACGGCCAGCCGCACATCGTGATCATCATCGACGACGCCGAGATCAGCCGCGAAGAGGCGCTCTACGTCGAGGGCGGCCTGGCCGGCGTCACCATGATCGACCTGTCCGATCTGCTCGGGCAGCTCACCGCGCGCCGCGGCATGCGGATGGTCGTGGAGGAGGACCGCATCGGTGCCCGCGGTGGGTCCGGTGTGGAGTGGTTCGGCAAGCCGGACTCGCTGACCATGGAGGAGGCCACCTCGCTGGCCCGCCAGCTGGCCCCGTACCGGGTCGCCGGCGGCTTCTCCGGCGCCTCCGACGCCGACAGCGGTGGCTACGAGCCGCTGACCACGCCGCTGAACTACATCGAGCAGTTGGGGCTGGCCGGTGACGTCGTCACCTTCGACCTCAACGAGGCGTGGCGGCCCCGGTCGCGCGACGACCTGTACCGCGTCGCGATCGGTCCTGGCGAGCAGGGCGAGATCGTGCACCTGGACATCAAGGAGACCGCCTCCGGCGGCATGGGCCCGCACGGGCTGTGCATCGGTTCGACCGGTTCCGGTAAGTCCGAGTTCCTGCGCACCATCGTGCTGGGCCTGATGGCCACCCACTCGTCGTCGATGCTCAACTTCGTGGTCGTCGACTTCAAGGGTGGTGCGACGTTCAACGGTTTCGAGCCCGCGCCGCACGTGTCGGCGTCGATCTCGAACCTGGAGGGCGACGGCTCGCTGATCGACCGCATGCAGGATGCGCTGGCCGGTGAGATGAACCGCCGCCAGGAGATCCTGAACAAGGCGGGCGCGAAGAACGTCTGGGACTACCGGAAGATGGGCGAGGCGGGCGACGAGCGCTGCGCCGAGCCGCTGCCCGCGCTGTTCGTGGTCATCGACGAGTTCTCCGAGCTCCTGTCGCAGCAGCCGGACTTCGCCGAGCTGTTCGTGATGATCGGTCGACTGGGTCGATCGCTGCAGGTCCACCTGCTGCTGGCCTCCCAGCGGCTGGAAGAGGGCAAGCTGCGCGGTCTGGACACGCACCTCTCGTACCGGATCGGTCTGAAGACCTTCAACGCGGCGGACTCCCGTGCGGCGATCGGTGTTCCGGACGCCGCCGACCTGCCCGCCACCGGTGGTCACGGTTATCTGAAGCACCCCAACGGCATGGAGCGGTTCCGCGCCGCGTTCGTGTCCGGCCACCTGCACCAGACCAGTGGCCGCCGCCCGACGCTGAAGGGCGGCGCGGCGCCGGTCACCGGCGACAAGATGCCCCGGGAGTTCATCCCGGACTACATCGAGAAGCCGCCGGAACCGGAGAAGCCGGTCGTCGAAGAGGTCAAGGAGCAGAAGAGCGACCTCGACCCGACGGACTTCCAGATCATCATCGACAAGATTCGCGGGCAGGGTCCGCCGGCGCACGCGGTGTGGCTGCCGCCGCTGGACACACCGCCCACTTTGGACGCCATGCTGCCGCCGTTGCAGCAGACCGACGACCGCGGCTACACGGCCGCGGGCTACTCGGGCAGCGGTCGGCTCCAGGTGCCGGTCGGCCTGATCGACGTCCCGTACCACCAGCGGCAGGACCCGATGGTGGTGGACCTCGGCGGTCAGGGCGGCCACGGCGCGATCGTCGGCGGTGTCGGTGCCGGCAAGTCGAACACGGTGCGTGCGCTGATCGCCTCGATGGCGCTGACCCACACGCCGCAGGAAGTGCAGTTCTACTGCGTCGACCTCGGTGGTGGTTCGATCGGCGCGCTGCGCGGCCTGCCGCACATGGGCGGCTACGGCACGCGGCGCGACCAGGACACCGTCCGGCGGACGCTCGCGGAGCTGAAGACGATGCTGGCCGACCGCGAAGGCCGGTTCCAGCAGCACGGCGTCGAGAACATGAACGACTACCGCAACCGGAAGCGGCGCGGTGAGTTCGAGGACGACCCGTTCGGCGACGCGTTCCTGATCATCGACGGGTGGCGGACGTTCCGCGAGGAGTTCGAGGCGCTCGAACAGGACGTGCTGGGTCTGGCGGCCAACGGCCTGGCCTACGGCGTGCACGTGATCGTCACCGCCGCGCGGTGGGCGGAGATCCGCCCGGCGATGAAGGACCTGATGCAGACCCGCATCGAGTTGCGCCTCGGTGACCCGAGCGAGTCGGAGATCGACCGCAAGTTCGCGGTGAAGGTGCCGCCGGGCCGCCCCGGCCGCGGCATGCACGGCACCAAGCTGCACTTCCTGACCGCCATGCCCCGCGTGGACAGCGAGAAGATCGGTGACCGCGTCGAGGCGGAGATCGAGCAGGTCAAGCGGGACATCGAGGACGGCAAGGAGGTCCGCGCCCCCCGGATGGGCTGGGAGCTGTACAACGACGACCTCCCCGACGGTGTCGCCGACCTGGTGAACCGGGTCAAGAGTTCGTGGAAGGGGCGGCCGGCGCCGCAGGTCCGGCTGCTGCCCGATCTCCTGCCGTTCCAGCAGTTGCCGCGTCCGGAGCAGCAGCCGAACCCGAAGCTGGTGCCGATCGGCATCAACGAGGACGGCCTGCACCCGGTGTACCTGGACTTCAACGCCGAGCCGAACTTCTACGCGTTCGGCGAGCGGGAGTCGGGCAAGACGGCGCTGCTGCGGACCATCGTCCGCGGCATCACCGAGCGGTACGGCCCGAAGGAAGCGCTGATCATGCTGGTCGACTACCGGCGCAGCCTGCTCGGCGTCCTGCCGGAGTCGCACAAGCTGGACTACGTGGTCAACGCGGATCAGCTCAAGGGCGATGTCAAGGACATCTGCGGGTCGTTGAAGAAGCGGCTGCCGGGTCCGGATGTCACGCAGGAGCAGTTGCGGAACCGTTCCTGGTGGAAGGGTCCGGAGCTGTTCGTGATCGTCGATGACTACGAGCTGGTCGCGCCGCAGGGTGGCAACCCGCTCGCGCCGTTGGCGGAGTTCGTGCCGCAGGCCAACGATGTGGGCTTGCACATCGTGGTGGCGCGCAACTCCGGTGGTGCCAGCCGTGCTCTGTACGAGCCGATCATCGGCAAGATGCGGGAGACGTCGTCGCCGGGTCTGGCGATGAGTGCGAACAAGGACGACGGTCAGCTGGTGGCCAACATCAAGTCGCGGCAGCTGCCGCCCGGCCGGGGCACCCTGGTCAGCCGCAGCCTGCGTGGTGGGCCGCAGATGATCCAGACCGCGTTCCTCCAGCCGGAGTGACGATGGGCTAGCGCGACGAACCTCCTCCGCCTCCGGGCGGGGGAGGTTTTTCGTCGGGAAGCGCCGGACGGCGCGGACCCCGATCACGTGTGAGGTGACGGTATGAGCGGATTCATCAAGCCGGCCGGCTGGAGCGAGCGCCTCGCGCGCCGCAAGGCCGACGACGAGCGGTTGCTCCAGGAGTACGCCCGGGGTGAAGGGGCCGGCCGGAACCTGCGGCCGCTGCGCGACTGGGTGCACCACGTGCGCCAGGACATCGGCGCGAACGGCGTCATCACCAAGGTGGAGCTGAAGCCGGACGGCGAAACGGTGGCGTGGTTCTACGTGGAACCGGAACCGGAGGAACAGCCGGCGCCCGAGCCCGAACCGCGGCTGCCGAACGTCCCCGTGGTGACGAGCGTCGACGTCCCCGACATGCCGTCGCGCTCCGAGACGCCGACGCGCTCCGGACCGCGCCAGGCCACGGCCGCGCGCGCCCGAAGCCTGCCGACCGAAGCGCAGTCCTGGTGACCTCGCGCGGTGGGTTCTAGCCGGTGACCGGGCGCGTGGGTCGGGGGCATCGCGCCCGGTCACCGGTGTGGGCCGGTGCGGTGGGGGTTGGGGGAGGTCGCCGCACCGGCCCTGCTCGGGGTTCGTGAGTGTTCGTTCCGGTAAGAACCGGAGTGAGCGCTCACGAGCGGCTAAGTGCGCAGGTGGTGGCTCCCGGTGGGTTCGTCGGGGTCGGTGGTGGGGAATTCCGGTGGTATGCGTGGATGTTCGTGCTCCGACCCGCCCTCGTCTTGTCGGGTTTCGGCTTCGATGTCGGCGATGAGATGCCAGACCGTGTAGGCGCCTTCGCCGCCTCCGGCGTGCTGCCCTGTAGAGAACGCGATCATCCGAGCGGGGATCTGGGTGGTGAGCATCGCGAGGATCAGCAGGTTGAACAGAATGAACGTGCTGAGCTGGATCCAGAACATGAGATCGGTTCCTTTCGTGGGTTGGGGTGCGCCGTTTTCGCGCGAAACCGGCGTTTCGCACGCGTGGCGGGCGCCGTTTTCGCGCGAAAACGCCACCTCCACCCGGACGTGTCAAGGGTGGGCGGTGAGGACGTGCCAGCAGCGCATGCAGGTGTCCTCGCGGATCCAGTCCACTTCGGAGCGATCGTGCAGCTCTGCTGCGTCGGCTTCTGCCCCGCAGAACGCCACTACCGGCACACCCGCAGGGGTTTTCGTCGCTGAGACTGGGAAAGCGTGGCGGCCTCCCGTGACCGGGCGCCAGACGTAGGTCAAGTAGTCAGCCATCAGGCCTCCGATCAACTTTGATCGCCATACTGGGAACCGTACTGGGATTCCTAGTTGAGTTCCTAGTGAATGTCTTGATGTTCGCCGAATGGAGGGAAGGCACACTGGTGCGCATGACCAGCAACGACCCCGGTCCGCTCGTGCAGCGGCTCGTGCTCGGAGCCGAGTTGCGGGAGCTCCGCGAGAGTCACGGGTTGTCTGCCGATGAAGCTGCGGCAGCTCTTGGTTGGTATCGGAACAAGATCAGCAAGATCGAGACCGGTGAGAGCAAGCTGTCCGATAAGGACGCTCATGCGCTCGTCGAGCTCTACGGTGCCGCCGCGAAGTCGACCGACAAAGTTCTGGCCCTGGCGAAGGAAGCTCGGCGCAAGATTCCACCTGCTCGTGTTCCTGACTGGGCAAAGAAGTACGTCAACCTGGAGGCGAACGCTTCGGAGATCAAGCTCTTCTTCGGAGACTCGATCCCGGGGATGCTGCAGACGCGCGAGTACGCCCGCGAACTGCTTTCGGCGTCAGTCGTCGTGCCGTCCATGGACGTGGACGAGATGGCCGAGTCGCGTGAACGTCGTTCCGCGAGGTTCTTCAGCGACAGTTCCCCGATGCTCTGGGTGGTGCTGGGCGAGGAAGCCATTCGTCGGCGCGTGGGTGGCCGTGACGTTCATCGTGCCCAGCTGGAACAACTCCGCTCGTTGGCCGAACTCGATCACGTCACCGTCCAGGTCATCCCACTGGAAAGCGGCGCGCATGCGGGTTTGGGCATCGCGTTCACGCTGCTCCACCTGGAGCACGCCAACTCCAGCATCGCCTACATCGAGAGCCTGACGAGCTCCGACTACTTGTCTCGACCCCAGCACACCCGCGCATATAGCCTGGTCTTCGACCGGTTGCGGGTCGCAGCTCTGAGCGACCGGGACACCTTGTCCTTGATCAACCGAGAGATTGCAGCGCTTGGCTAGGAGTTGATTCTGTTGCGTGGCTCGGACGGGATGATCTGGCGGAAGTCCAGCCGCAGCAACGGGGCTCAGAACTGCGTCGAGATCGCGCTGGCCGCCGGGTTGGTCGGGGTTCGGGATACGAAGGATCGAGACGGCGGCACCTTGGTGTTCCGTCGTCGGCAGTGGCAGGACTTCATCGCAGGGTTGCGCCGCGGCTGATCGGTCGGGCGAGAGTCCCTGCGGCGCTTTCGGATGGAAACAATCCGTGACGGGTACTCGCGCCGATCGCCCGGTCAGGGGCAGACTGTTGGTGCGCTCGTACCCTTAACCTCTAGGGTGCTCGGGGGGAGTCGGCGCGCCGGATCGGCGGTCGGACGACAGACGTCGCCGGAAAAGGCGCTTCGGCGACGGTGAAGGAGTTCTGGGTGTCCCTGCACGTCTCGATCGACTTCGGCACCTCGAGCACATGCACGGTGGTGTCAGTCGGCGGTGCCGAACCGCAGGTGGTCGTCATCGACGGGCAGCCGCTGGTGCCGTCCGCGGTGTTCGCCGCGGCCGACGGCACGCTTTTCGTCGGGCACGAGGCCGAACGCCAGGCGGCGGTCGATCCGGCCCGCTTCGAACCGCACCCGAAGCGCCGCATCGACGAGGGCGAGCTGCTGCTCGGCAGCAGCGTGCTGAAGGTCGCCGACGTGATCCGCGCCGTGTTGCAGCGCGCGGTCGGCGAGGCCCGCCGCTTCGCCGGCGGCGCGGCCGTCGACCTGCTGGTGCTGACCCACCCCGCGGACTGGGGCTCGATGCGCACCGCGGCGCTGCGCCAGGCCGCCGCCGGTCTGGGCAAGGAACTCGTCATGGTGCCGGAACCGGTCGCGGCGGCGGTGTTCCACTCCGCCGGGCACGGGCTCCCGGACGGCGGCGCGCTGGCTGTGCTCGACCTCGGCGGCGGCACCGTGGACGCCAGCGTCGTGCGCAAGCAGGGCTCGTCGTTCCAGGTGCTCGCCACCCACGGCGAACCGAACTTCGGCGGTGCCGACATCGACCAGGCGCTGCTGGACCACATCGGCCGGCTCGTCTCCGGCGCCGATCCAGAAGCCTGGGGCAAGCTCGTCGACGGCCGCGAGATGCCCGACCGCCGTCGGCGCCGGGTGGTGCGGCAGGACGTCCGCGGCGCCAAGGAAACCCTGTCCCGGCACGCCTACACCGACGTGCCGATGCCGCCGCCGTTCTCCGACGCGCACGTCACCCGCGTCGACCTGGAGGCGCTGATCGCCGCGCCGCTGGCCAAGTCCGCCGACCTGGTGCTGACCACGCTGCGCGAGGGCAAGGTGGCCCGGCAGCAGCTGGCCGGGGTGTTCCTGGTGGGCGGGTCGAGCCGGATCCCGATGGTGGCGCGGCTGATCCACGAGCGCACCGGCGTCGTTCCGACCACATTGGACCAGCCCGAGACGGTCGTGGCGCGCGGCGCGTTGCGCGCGGTCCGGCTCGACCCGGATCGCAGCGGTGGGCTGGCGCCCGCCGGCGCCTGGGCGGGCACCTCGACGGTGCGATCGCGTCCGCTCCCGGTGATCCCGCCCCCGACCGGCCCCGGCGTGACCGCGGGCGACTCGCTCAGCGGGGCCCGGACCGTCGTCATCGGCGGCAGCGATCAGACGATGCCGGTCGCGCACCAGCGCAGCCGCCGCAAGAAGAACGGCAAGCTGCCCTGGCTGATCGGCGCCGGGGCGGCGGCAGTGGTGGCCGCGGGCGTGGTCCTGACCCTGGTCCTGACCAACAGCGGCCAGCCGCAGGCCGAACCGGAGGTGCCACCCCGGGCGATCGCGCAGTACGACTACGGGTTCTCCTACCCCAGCGACTGGAAGCAGATCGGCGGCGACGCGAAGAAGTGGCAGACCATGATCGGCCCGCAGAACGGTGAGCAGGATTCGCTGATCGCGGTCGAGGAGGGCAAGCTCAACTTCGACACCGACACCGACCGGAACCGGGCGGTCCAGCAGCTGCTCAGCGACTACCAGCAGAACGTGGCGAACGGCGCGCAATTCTCCCTGTTCAACGCATCCACCAGTTTCGCGGGCCGGGACGTGGTCTACTACCGGCAACAAATGCAGGCCGCGACCGTCGAGTGGTACGTGCTGCACCAAGGGCAATTCCGGGTCAGCGTCGGCTGCAAGTACGGCGCGGTCGGCAAGGACGACGTGCTGCGCGCCTGCCAGCAGGTCGTCGGGTCGCTCAAGGTGCGTTGAACCGGCGGTGAATTCGCCGCGGCGGAATGGATTTCGCGTGCGGCCGTCGGACAGGGAGGCATTGCCATGGCAGATCCAGCGGATTCCGTCCGGCGGTTGCGGGCCGAACTCGCGGATGCGGTGGGCCGCAGCCGGCGAGCCCGCGGCGAAGCGAACCACCGCGCGCAGGATTTCCAAAGGCACACAAAGGAACTCGTCGGGGCGAAGCCGGCGGGTGCCGAATCGGGCCGGCGGGCCGCGGCGATCGCCTACCGCGCCCGGATGGGATTGGAAGTCGTAGATTTCGCCGAAACCGAGTCCAATGTGCGCCCGGACACCGCCGAGAACGAGTCGGCGACCGGGAAATCGCAAGAGCAAACGCCTTCCGACGGCAGCGATCTCGACTTTTCGCAAGCGCGAATCATGCGATGACCTGCGGGTTCCCCGTTTGGCGTTTACATCAGCAACGGGTTCCGGAGAAATCCAGGACAACATGGAACCGAACATGGCAATGTCTGCGTCGCAGGTTCATCAGGACTTGATGACGAGTTTGAAGGGGGTCTCCCAGACATGAGCGGTATTGGTGCAGATGTCGAACTGATCGAGCAGGCGTCGCGCGACATCGACGAGGCTCGCAACGCCGTCGAGCAGGCGCTCTCGCAGCTGAGCGGCCAGCTGGAGGGGCCGGTCGCGAACTGGAAGGGCGCCGCTGCGGACGTGTTCCGCAAGCTGATGGGCTCCTACGAGGAGAGCGGCAAGAAGATCATCCAGAAGCTGGATGAGCTGGGCCAGAACGTGCAGAGCTCCGGTGCCGACTACGCGGCGACCCAGGAGGAGCAGGCTTCCGAGATCTCCAAGATCACGAGCATGCTCGACGGCTGAGCCGCACTTCGACCTTCGCATCTTCCGAAATCTTCACCACAGGCATTTGAGGGGATAAGCAATGAGCGAGATTGCAGTCAACTTCGCCGAGCTGCAGCAGGCCGCTGACGACCTGCAGGCCGCGGCGCAGAAGATCCAGGGCGAGCTGGACGACCTCGAGGGCAAGGTCAACAAGCTCAAGGAGAGCTGGGACGGCGCCGCCAAGGAGTCCTACGAGCAGGCGCAGCGCGAGTGGGACGCGGAAGCGGCCAAGATGCAGGAGACCGCCGCGAAGATGGGCATGGCCGTTGGTGCCGCCAACGAGTCCTTCCAGGCCGGTGAGCGCAAGAACGCCGGTCGCTTCGGTGGCTGATCCCGCCTGCTGAAGAGCGATCTGCGGCCCCGGCGAACGCCGGGGCCGCGACGCTGTCCGGGGCCGCGCGGGTACCGCGCCCGGCGTTCGCTATCCTGTTAGCGGCGATCTGCCAGGTCAGAAACCTCCGAGCAAGTATCGAGGACCCGTTTTGACCGGGCCAGAAGCCACCAAGTACCCTGATTCTTTGTTGTGCGGTGCGCGGCTGCAGTTCGCGTCAGCGGATCGGATCCCCAGCGGATCGCGGTCCCGGCGGCGGTACTGGCGGACGTGCCGGTTCCCAGGGGAGTTCCTGCGGGAACCGACCGGCGTGATCGAGACGGGCTCCGCACTGACGATTCCGACGCGAACGACGACGAGGTAGATCCGTGCGCACGTACAGCCCGAAGCCCGGCGAGGTGACCCGCGCCTGGCATGTGATCGACGCCGAGGATGTGGTGCTCGGCCGGTTGGCAACTCAGGCCGCGACGCTGCTGCGCGGCAAGCACAAGCCGACCTACGCGCCGCACATCGACACCGGCGACTTCGTCGTCATCGTCAATGCCGAGAAGGTCGCCCTGACCGGTAACAAGCGCACCCAGGCGTTCCAGTACCGGCACAGCGGTTACCCCGGTGGTCTGCGCAAGCAGTCCTTCGGCGAGGTGCTCGAGAAGCACCCCGAGCGGCTGCTCGAAAAGGCGATCAAGGGCATGTTGCCGAAGAACAAGCTCGGCCGCGCGATGGGCAAGAAGCTCAAGGTCTACGCCGGCGCGGAGCACCCGCACCAGGCCCAGAACCCGCAGCCGTTCGAGATCAACGCGAAGGTCGAGAAGTGACTGACGAACTTCAGCAGGAAGAGAACGTGACCCCGACTCCGGAGGAGACCACCGAGGTCGCCGTCGAGGAGACCGCCGAGGTCGCCGTCGAAGACGCCGCGGAGGAGACCGCCGAAGAGGCGGCTGCCCCGGCCCCGATCCCGGTGCCGACCGGCCGCCCGGTCCAGACCGTGGGTCGCCGCAAGGAAGCCGTCGTCCGGGTCCGGCTGGTGCCGGGCACCGGTGGCTTCAAGCTCAACGGCAAGACCCTCGAGCAGTACTTCCCGAACAAGGTGCACCAGCAGCTGATCAAGGAGCCGCTGGTCACCGTCGAGCGCGTGGAGAACTTCGACGTGTTCGCCACCCTGCGCGGTGGCGGCCCGTCGGGCCAGGCCGGTGCGCTGCGCATGGCGATCGCCCGTGCGCTGGTCGCCTACGAGGCCGAAGACCGCCCGGCGCTGAAGAAGGCCGGCATGCTCACCCGTGACGCGCGGGAGAAGGAGCGCAAGAAGTACGGTCTCAAGAAGGCCCGCAAGGCGCCGCAGTACAGCAAGCGCTGACGCGAACTTCATCCGATCTGCGGGAGCAGCCTCGTCCGTCATGGACGAGACTGCTCCCGCAGTCGTATGCACCGCCGCGCGGTTTTCCGCGTCACACGAGGAGGAAGTGCTGCTGATGGCTCGGTTGTTCGGCACCGACGGGGTGCGCGGGTTGGCCAACGCCGATCTGACGCCGGAGCTTGCGATGTCGGTGGCCGCTGCGGCGGCACGCGTGCTCTACGACCGGGACGATTCGCAGCGCCGGGTGGCGCTGGTGGGCAGAGATCCCCGCGCCAGCGGCGAGATGCTGGAGGCGGCGGTCACGGCGGGCCTGACCTCGGCCGGAGCCGATGTGCTGCGGGTCGGCGTGCTGCCCACCCCGGCCGTCGCGCATCTGGTCGCCGAGCTGGGCGCGGACTTCGGCGTGATGATCTCCGCCTCGCACAACCCGATGCCGGACAACGGGATCAAGCTGTTCGCGGCCGGCGGGAACAAGCTCGCGGACACCGTCGAGAACGAGATCGAGGCGCGCCTGAACGAGCAGGTCGACCGGCCCACCGGGGCCCAGGTCGGCCGCGTCCGCGACGTCCCCGACGCGGTGCGGCGTTACGTCGATCACCTGCTGACCGCGGCACCGCAGCCGCTCGATGGGCTGAAAGTCGTCGTGGACTGCGCCAACGGTGCGGCTTCGGTCGCGGCGCCGGAGGCGTACCGCCGGGCGGGTGCCGAGGTGATCGCGATCAGCGCCGAGCCCGACGGCATCAACATCAACGACGGCGTCGGCTCCACCCACCTCGAAGTGCTGCAGGCGGCGGTGCTCGAACACGGCGCGGACCTGGGCATCGCGCACGACGGTGACGCGGACCGCTGCCTCGCGGTGGACGCCACCGGTGCCGCGGTGGACGGCGACCAGATCATGGCGGTCCTCGCGGTGGCCATGTACGAGGCAGGCGAGCTGACCGAGAACACGCTGGTCGCGACCGTGATGAGCAACCTCGGCCTGCACCTGGCGATGCGCGAGCAGGGCGTGGCGCTGCGCACCACGGCCGTCGGCGACCGGTACGTGCTGGAAGAACTGCGGGCGGGCGGGTTCGCGCTCGGCGGCGAGCAGTCCGGCCACGTCGTGCTGCCCGGCCACGCCACGACCGGCGACGGCCTGCTCACCGCGCTGCGGCTGATGGGCCGGATGGCGGCCACCGGCACCCCGCTGGCGTCGTTGGCCAAGGTCATGCGGCGGTTGCCGCAGGTGCTGATCAACGTGCCGGTGGCCGACAAGGCCACGGTGTGCGCGGCGGCCGACGTCGCGTCGGCGGTGGCCGCGGCCGAGGCCGAACTCGGTGACACCGGCCGCATCCTGCTCCGCCCGTCGGGCACCGAGCAGCTGGTTCGGGTGATGGTCGAGGCGCAGAGCGAGGACCGGGCGCAGGCGGTGGCCGAGCGTTTGGCCGAACTTGTTGCCTCAATTCGGTGATCTTGTGACTTTGATCTCTCATCGCGACGCGATCTATGAGACCCTGCTCACATGGGTGCCATCGTTGTCGCCATGGTTGTCGGGCTCGTCGCTGTCGGGCTCGTCGTCGGAATCGTGATCTTCTCCGCGCTCGCGCTCGCCGGCATGAAAGCCGTCAACGCCGCGCACGAGAGCAGGTCGTGGTTCGTCAACCGCAGGCGGAGCTGAGCGTGAGCCATGCGCGGACGACTCTTCGGTGACCTGCTGATCGTTCTGGTGGTGCCCGCGGTGCTCATGGTCCTGGGCGCATTCGTGTTCGCCGTCGTGCTGGCGCAGGGCTGGGGCCTGCCGCTGATCCTCGAGGGCGGGGTCCACTACTGACCACCGGCTGAGCCCGCGCGGTGTGATCCGGGATCATGCGGTGCTGTGATCTCCATCGATCTGCGGCTCGTCGTTCTGCTGCTCGGCCTCTTGGCGAGCGTCGGCTTCATGGTGCTCTTGGTGGTGCTGTTCCGGCGGCGCTGAACTTCGCCGTCGCCGGCCCGTCGCCGCGGTGCCCTCCGATAGGTTCGAGCCGAACGATTGGAGGCCGTAGTGATCTTCACCATCCTGATCGTGATCGTGCTGAGCGTGATCTTCGGTGCCGGTGGCGGCGCGGTCGTCGCGCTGATCATGAAGGGCAAGTCTCCGGCGCAGCAGCCGATGCAGCAGTTCCCGCCGCAGCAACCCCAGCCCCCGCAACACCCGCAGCAGCCGATGCAGCAGCAGTTCCCGCCGCAACAGGGCTTCGGGCAGCCGCCGCAGGGCCCCTACCAGCAGTGAATCCGCGACGGCGCGAAGAGGAGGAACGTTGCACCTGGTGATCACGCTGGTGGGCAGCCTGATCTTCGGCGGCGGCGCTGGTGCGCTGACGGCGATGCTGATCCTGAAGAGCGGCGGCGCGCCGCGGCCCGCGCCGTTCCCGCAGCAGGGCTTCGCCCCGCAGCAGCCGCAGCAATTCCCGCAACAGGGCTTCGGGCAGCCACCGCAGGGGCCGCACCCGCCGCAGTGATCGACTTCTCGCTTCGCGGATGCAAGCACCTCGGTGGATCTGCAGTTTCGCCTCGGGGAACCTGCCAAGATGAGGAACCTGTGAGGCGCGCGTGCCGTCACACCCCTGGTGCGACGTGCGCGACAGGTCCGGTGAAGGGGGCACGATGAGTGGGGCGCAGACCTCGGGGACCGACATCTCGAAAGCGGCCAATGCGTTCTCCGACGGTGCCGGGTCGCTCAAGGAGCAGGCCAAGAAGGCCACCGATACGAAGCTGACCGCGGAGAAGTTCGGCAAGAAGTTCCACGAGGCCGGCAAGGCCTACAAGGACGCGTTGGACAAACTGGGGAAGAACATCGAGTCGTTCGGCGAGCACGGCTCGAAGCTGTCCGAAGACTTCTCGTCGACCGCGAAGGAATACCAGGCCAGCGACGAATCCGGGGCCAATGAGGTCGGGAAGGTGCAGGCCTGATGGCGGACGAGAAGAAGGAAGAGGAAAGCAGCTTCGGCGAGGAGTTCGGTTCCGTCGTCGGCGGCATCCAGGGCGGCATCACCGGCCTGGTGGCGGGCCCGGCGGGCGTCGTGGCCGGCGCGAAGATCGGCTCGGAGGTCGGGGAAGCGGTCGGCGGGGCCGTGCAGGACGCGGGCGAATGGGTCGGTGAGACCGTCTCCGACGCAGGCAGCTGGCTGGTCGACAACGCGGGCGGCATCGCCGACACCGCGATGAGCATCGTCAACCCGGTCGGTGGCGCGCTTTTCGAGAAGATCACCGACGGTGGTTTCTCGGCGCTGCAGGAGAAGGCCAAGGCGGCCGAGGAGCGCAAGGGCAAGTTCGACGACGCCAAGAAGAAGCTCGAAGGCGGCGGCTCCGTCGGCACCTCCGACGAACTGCTCGACGACGGCAAGATGGGCCTCGACTTCTTCGAGAAGTTCCTGCCGTTGTACAAGGACTGGGCGGGCAAGGGCGCGGACTTCAAGGCCGACGTGGTCGAGCAGTACGACCAGCTCCGCGAGATCGACTTCGGCGCGTTCCGGGAGGACGCCGAGCGGCTGGGCGGCGTGCAGCAGGCGCTGCTGGACCAGAACGACTCGATGGGCCGGTCGTTCCAGGGCAGCAGGCAGACCTGGCAGGGGAAGGCCGCCGAATCGGCCGAGGCCAAGGTCGGCAAGTACAGCATGGCGGGCACGACGGTCACCAACGAGACCGAGAACATGGCCGGCGCCATCACCCCCGCCGTCGACGGCATCCAGCAGACCGTGCGCGAGTACGCGAAGTTCGTGCTGGAGCTGGGCAAAGAGATCAAGTGCGCGGGCAAGGACCCCGACGACACCAAGGACGAGATCCGCAAGGCGCGCGGCGACATCAATCTCGAGGACCTCAAGGACATCGGGATCGACGACATCTTCTCCGGTGCCTGGTCGATGATCAAAGACCAGGCGATCGGCCTGATCCTGGGCGGCCCGATCGGCGGGATGATCGGCCAGTTCTTCGGGGCCAAGGACGCCTGCGACCAGATCCGCCAGGGCCTGATCGACGATGCCAAGAAGTGGCTCGACGAGTCGTTCAAGCCCGAGATGGAGCAGAAGTACCAGAGCTTCAAGGACCAGAGCAAGTCCACTCAGGACGCGGTCCAGGCCTCGTACGACAAGATGCTGGAGGCCTCCAAGGTCAGCGACGACCCGTTCAAGGGCCTCGACGGCGACGGCGACAAGGGCGGCAACGACAAGGGCGGTAACGGAACCGGCGGCGGCGGTGGCAACGGAACCGGCGGCGGCGGTGGATCGGGCACCGGCGGTGGCGGTGGCTCGGGCACCGGCGGCGGCGGTGGCTCGGGCACCGGCGGCGGCGGTGGCTCGGGCACCGGCGGCGGCGGTGGGGCGCCGGAGATGCCGGAACAGCCGGAGATGCCGAAGCCGCCGGAGATGCCGGGAATGGACGGCGGCGCCGGCGAGCAGGGCGAGCAGGAGAAGGTGACCCTCGGCGAGGGCGACGACGCGGTCACCGTGCAGAAGCCAGGCCCCGACGGCAAGACGCAGGTCGAGCTGATCGGCCCGGACGGCAAGCCGAAGACCTACGAGGTCGACTTCGGCCCGGCGGGCGGCGCTCCCGGCGGGGCCGACGGCGTGCAGACGATGCCCGCGCCGGGTGGGGTGCCGGGGCAGCCGCCGGTCGGCGGGCCGCCCGGCGGCGAAGGCCCGACCCAGGTGAAGGCGGGCGAGGACGGCAAGGCCGTGATCAAGGAGGGCGACCGCACCATCACGCTGGAGCGGACGCCGGACGGCCAGGTCAAGGTCAACATCGACAACGGTGGCGGGCAGCCGCCGATGAACCAGACGATCGACTTCGGCAGCGACCCGAAGTCGCCGATCGACGAGCGCATCGGGACCATGCCCGCCGACGCGGGCGGGCTCCGCCCGCCGGAGACCGGCGTGCCCGGGCCCGACATCGGCACGGGAACTCCGGAGAACGTGCGGCCGATGCCCGCGGACGTCGGCCCACCGATGGCCGAACCGGGCGTGGGCGGTCCGATGCCCGCGCCGGACATGGGTGTTCCGATGCCCGCACCGGACCTCGGGGCTCCGATGCCCGCTCCCGACGCGGGATTCGGCACCACGATGCCCGCCTACGACACCGGAGTGGGCACCATGCCCGCGGCGGATCCGGGCTTCGGCGCGCCCGCCTTCGGCGGCGGTGCGAGCACCATGCCCGCGTTCGACACCGGCGCCGGTGTCCCGGCGACCACCGAGGCCGCGTCGGCGGGCGCCCCGGCGTCCACCTCGCCGCAGTCGGCCGGCATGAGCTCGTTCAGCAGCCTGGGCGAAGGGGTGCAGAACTCGTTCGGCAGCGCCTCCGGCCAGCTCTTCGGCGGCCAGGACCAGCCCGGCATGCCCGGCGGCTCCGACCAGAACGGCTCGACCGGCCTCGCCTCGCTGTCGTCGTCCGCGGGCGACTCCGCCGGCGGCAGCCCGCAGGGTGCCACCGGCCTGTCGTCGCTGGGCGACCCGGGCGGCGCCGGGCAGGGCCAGGCCGGACCGCAGAGCGGCCAGGGGGGCAACCAGAGCGCCGCCATGGGCGGCGGGATGATGGGCGGCATGGGCGCGATGGGCGGCGGCCACGGCGCTCAGCAGGGCGGCGATCAGGAGCGGACCAACGACAGTCCGTGGCGCACCCAGGGCCAGCTCTTCGACGACGGGGTTGATGCTTCCGGAATGCGGTTCCGGTCGGTCCTCGGCGAAGACCGGGATAGGTGAGCGTGATGGTTCTGATCAACCAGCAGGTCGCGGACGAGATCGCGACCCTGGTCGCGCGGCACCGCTACGGCGTCGAGGACAGCATGGATGCGGTCCGCGCCGCGGAAGCCGCGTCGGCGCAGAAGAACGAGGAGATCAAGGCGGCCGCGGACGAGCGCAAGCAGGAGCTCGTCGAGAAGGCCGCCAACGCCCAACCACCGGAGGACGACAAGCCCCGGAACGACTGGGCGGGCAAGCGGGACGAGCAGAGCAACGAGATCAGCCTCGGGGGCGACGACGAGTTCGAGGAGGAGCAGCAGCCGGCCGCCCGGCCTACGCCGCCTCCCGCACCGCCACCGCCGCCTCCGGCTGCGCCGAAGCCGGCACCGCGCCGGCGGGCGGCGTTCGACGATGACGACGACTACGAGAACCAGAGCTGGTTGAGATAGCACTCGCGGCGGGGCGCGGAGATTTCCGCGCCCCGCTTGGTTTTTCGGGCTGTGGCCCCGCGAAAGGCGTGCCGAGGCGCTGATTCGGGACAAACGTGCCGTAACCGTCTTTTTATCGTGTGTTCACTGTCCACAGTGCACAGTTCGGAACTCCGCTTCGGAGCTGGGGATTCGGGCCGGGGTTTCCCGCTGACACGATCGTGGTCGGGGGTCGCCTATTCTCTGCGGGTGCATCCGCAACAGCCTGGCCCGTCGGGGCAGCCGCAGTACCAGTTCCAGCAGCCCGCTCCGCCTGGCCCGCCGGTCCAGCAAGGACAGCAGATCCCCCCGGGTCCGCCCGGCCCGCCGGGATTCGCCGCTCCGCCGCCGAAGAAGAAGAGCCGAGCCGGTTGCATCATCGCCGCGGTCCTGGTCAGCATCCCGGTCGGCCTGATCTGCTTGGTGGCCGCCGGTTACTTCTACTGGAAGTATCAGCACGTCAACGAACCGGTCGGGTCGGAACCGCTGGGTGTCCAGATGATCCCGGAATGCGATCTGCTCCGCGCCGACACGCTGAAGAAGCTGCACGTAACCAACTTCAGCAGCGGCACCTTCGACGAAGATGTCCAGTGGGCGGACTGCTTCTGGGCGCCGACGAAGGGCAAGGACGGCACCAACGACCGCGATCTGCACATCCAGATCAACGGCAGCGCCTCGACGTTGGCCCAGGAGCAGACCGAAGATGCCGAGGCGGAATTCGACTACCAGCGCGAGAGCACGAAGGCGACCCGCATCAACGACATCGAGGGCCCGTGGGACGAGGCCTTCCTCGCCGGTGACACGTCCACCGTCGAGGGGCTCCTGGTCTTCCGCAAGGGCACCAAGGTGGTCGGCATCAGCTACGACGGAACCGACAAGAGCTACGGCCTTGAAGACACCGGGATGCCGATCGACGAAGCCGAGCAGGGTGCCAAGGCGGTCGCCTTGGAGATCGCGCCGAAGTTGTGAGTCATGTCGCGGCGAGGTCGCCGCGGCTGTGCTCGTGATCGATGTGGCTGCCGCCGATGTCGGCGGTCAGCAGCGCCTCGCCGCGCCGGTCGCCGGTCAGCGTGCGGAGGAAGAACGCGGTGAGCAGGGCCTTGGTGACGCGCTGCGTCGCGTACTCGGGCTTGCCGTGCAGCACCAGCTGGGTCCAGTGCCGTCCCTCGGTGAAGCCGAGGTGGCTGGCCTTCTTCACCGTCCGCAGCTGCACCGGGCCGCCCCAGGCCCGGGCGATCGGCTCGGCGTTGGCCACCGGTGGCGCCAGCAGGTCTTGGCCCGCGGCGATGTGCAGGCCGGGCACCTCGACGCGGCTCGCGGTCTCGAACGCCGACGGCATGGTCTCGGCGGCGGCCAGCGTCGCGACCGAGCGGATCCGCGGGTCGTCGGCCGCCGCGAGCACCGCGCAGCCGCCGCCCATGGCGTGCCCGGCGACCCCGAGCCGCTTCTCGTCGACGCTGATCTCGCCCTCGCCGAGCCGGACGCCGACGCAGATGTCCAGCGCGGTCCGCAGGTCACCGGCGAACAGCCGGTGCGATGCGAACGCGCCGCGCTGCGAGCCGGGCGCGGCGACCACGATGCCCCACGACGCGAGGTGCCGGAGCAGGCCGAGGTACCGGCGGGGCGGCTGCAGCCAGCCGTGCCCGAACGCGATCGCGGGCAGGCCGAGCCCGCTGCGCGGCGTGCAGACGATGCCGGGCAGCCCGACGAGGGCGAGATCACCGTGCAGGACGTCGTGCGGTCCGCGGCGGGACAGCTCTTCGAACGCGTTCTTCGCGGAAGGGGCCTTCTTGGCAGTGCGCGCCATGGTCAGCAACGGTAGCGGACCTGCTCATGCGCACGCGGTAGCCGCCACGGGAGGGGTTCGCCGTTCCGGCTGACGCGAACAGGTTCAGACCATGTGGAGTAGCTACGCTGGGCCGAGTGTGCGGCATCGTTGGTTACGTAGGACATCGCCAGGCGCTCGAAGTCGTCCTCGGCGGACTCCGGCGACTCGAGTACCGGGGTTACGACTCGGCCGGGGTTGCGCTGCTCGACGGCGAGGGCGGCCTCGCGGTGGAGCGCGCCGCGGGCGCGCTGGCGAACCTGGAGAAGCGCCTCGCCGAGGTCGACGGCAGCAAGTTCGCAGGTCACAGCGGCATGGGCCACACCAGGTGGGCGACGCACGGCGCGCCGACCGACCGCAACGCCCACCCGCATCGCGACGCCAGCGGCCAGGTCGCGGTGGTGCACAACGGCATCATCGAGAACTTCGCCGCGCTGCGCGCCGAGCTGGAAGCGGCGGGCATCGAGATGGCCAGCGACACCGACACCGAGACCACGGCGCACCTGGTCGCCGCCGCCTACGCGGACGGCCCGACCGCCGGTGACCTGACCGCCAGCGTGTGCGCGGTCGCCCGGCGCCTGGAGGGCGCCTTCACCCTGGTCGTCACGCACGCCGCCGAGCCCGGGAAGATCGTGGCCGCGCGCCGGTCGTCGCCGCTGGTCGTCGGGGTCGGCGAGGGCGAGCACTTCCTCGCCTCCGACGTCGCCGCGTTCATCGAGCACACCCGCGACGCGGTGGAGCTCGGCCAGGACCAGGTGGTCACCATCACCCGCGACGGCTACCGGGTGACCGACTTCTCCGCCGTGGACGTCGAGGCCAAGCCGTTCACCGTGGACTGGGACCTGTCGGCCGCCGAGAAGGGCGGCCACGACTACTTCATGCTCAAGGAGATCGAGGAGCAGCCCGAGGCGCTGGAGAACACGCTGCGCGGGCACTTCGCCGGCGGCGGCATCGTGCTCGACGAGCTGCGGCTCACCGAGCAGGACCTGCGGGACATCGACAAGGTCTTCGTCGTCGCCTGCGGCACCGCCTACCACTCCGGGCTGCTCGCCAAGTACGCCATCGAGCACTGGTGCCGGGTGCCCGTCGAGGTCGAGCTGGCCAGCGAGTTCCGCTACCGCGACCCGGTGCTGGGGCGGGACACGCTGGTGGTGGCGATCTCCCAGTCGGGTGAGACCGCCGACACGTTGGAGGCGGTGCGGCACGCACGCACCCAGCGGGCGCGGGTGCTGGCGATCTGCAACACCAACGGCGCGCAGATCCCGCGCGAGTCGGACGCGGTGCTCTACACCCACGCCGGGCCGGAGATCGGCGTCGCGGCGACCAAGACGTTCCTGGCGCAGGTGGCGGCGAACTACCTGGTCGGGCTGGCCCTGGCGCAGGCGCGCGGCACGAAGTACTCCGATGAGGTGGCGCGGGAGTTCGCGGAGCTGTCGGCGATGCCCGACGCGGTGCGCCGCACGCTGTCCACGGTGGAGCAGGTGCGGGAGCTGGGCCGGGAGCTCGCCGACGCGAAGGCGGTGCTGTTCCTAGGGCGGCACGTCGGCTACCCGGTGGCGCTGGAGGGCGCGCTCAAGCTCAAGGAGCTCGCGTACATGCACGCGGAGGGCTTCGCGGCGGGTGAGCTCAAGCACGGGCCGATCGCACTGATCGAGGAAGGCCTGCCGGTGGTCGTGGTGATGCCGTCCCCGAAGGGGCGGGCGCTGCTGCACTCCAAGCTGGTCTCCAACATCCGCGAGATCCAGGCGCGCGGCGCCCGGACGATCGTGATCGCCGAGGAGGGCGACGACGAGGTCCGGCCGTTCGCGGACGAGCTGGTGACCATCCCGGCGGTGCCGACGCTGCTGCAGCCGCTGGTGTCGACGGTGCCGCTGCAGGTGCTGGCGGCGGAGATCGCCCGGGCCCGCGGCTACGACGTCGACAAGCCCCGGAACCTCGCCAAGTCCGTCACCGTCGAGTGATCCTCGCCGGGCCTCGAGCCCGGATCGGCGTTTCTGCCGACGATCCGGCCGTGGGTCTTCTGGGCTGCTAGCGCGACCCGGAAGGCTCACGGCCGGAGCCGTCGGCGGAAACTGTGCGGCTTGCCGGAAGATCGGATGCCGACGGGCCGCGCGAGGCAGACTGTGCGGCGATTGCCGACTGCGAGGAGGAACGCGATGCACGGAGTGTGGACGCCCGACCAGATTCGCGCCGCCGAGCAGCGGCTTTTCACCCGGACACCGGAGCCCGCGGTGATGCGCCGCGCCGCGTACGCCGTCTCGGTCCACACCGCGCGGGTCCTCACCGAGTTCACCGGCGGCGTCGCCGGTCGCCACGTCGCGCTGCTCGTCGGCGCGGGCAACAACGGCGGCGACGCGCTGTGGGCCGGGGCGTTCCTCCGGCGCCGCGGCGTCGGCGTCACGGCGGTGCTGCTCGCCCCGGAGCGGGCGCACGCCGAGGGCCTCGCCGCGCTGCGGCGGGCCGGTGGCCGCGCTGTCCCGGCGGAGGGCGCGAGCCCGGACACCGCGGGGATCGGGGCGGAGGCCGCGGATGCGGTGGAGCGCGCCGACGCGGTGATCGACGGGATCGTCGGCCTGTCCGCGCGCGGTCCGCTGCGGCCGGTGGCTGCGGAGCTGGTGCGCCGGGTCGACGTGCCGATCGTCGCGGTCGACCTGCCCAGCGGCGTCGATCCGGTCACAGGCGCGGTCGACGGCCCGGCGGTGCTGGCCGACGTCACGGTGACCTTCGGCGGGCGCAAGCCCTGCCACGTGCTGGGCGCCGGCGCGGTGCACTCCGGGGACGTCGAGGTGATCGACATCGGGCTGGCCGACGACCTGCCCGATCCCGAGCTCTACCTGCTGCAGGCCGCCGAGATCGGCCTGGGCTGGCCGGTTCCGGGCCCGGCCGACGACAAGTACAGCCAGGGCGTGGTCGGGGTCGCCGCCGGCTCGGCGACCTACCCCGGCGCGGCGGTGCTGGCCTGCGGCGCGGCGGTGCAGGCGACCGCGGGAATGGTGCGCTACGCCGGTCCCGCCGCGGACGTGGTGCGCACGCACTGGCCGGAGGTGGTGGCGACCGGTTCCGTCAGCGACGCCGGGCGCGTGCAGGCGTGGGCGGTGGGGCCGGGGATCGGCACCGGAGCCAGCGGCCGCGACGTGCTGCGGCACGTCCTGGATTCCGGGCGGCCGGTGTGCGCGGACGCCGACTCGATCACGCTGTTCGCCAACGACAGCACGCTGTGGGACGCGCGTGACCCGGACGCGCCGCTGGTGCTGACGCCGCATGCGGGCGAGTTCGCGCGGCTGGCGGGCAGGGAGCCCGGCGAGGATCGGGTCGCCGCGGCGCGGGAGGTCGCCGCGCGCTTCGACGCGGTGCTGCTGCTCAAGGGCAACACCACCATCGTCGCCGCCCCGGACGGCCGGGTGCTCGTCAACGACTCGCGGCACGCCTGGCCGGCGACGGCTGGCTCCGGCGACGTGCTCACCGGATTGATCGGCGCGCTCCTGGCCGGCGGCGTGGAGCCGTGGCTGGCCTGCGGCTACGCCGCGCACGTCCACGCCCTCGCGGCGGACCTCGCCGCCCACGGCGCCCCGGCCCGGACCCCGGCGGAGGTCGGCGCCCCGATCGGGGCCTCGGCGCTGCTCGCGGCGGTCCCCACGGCGATCCGAACGGTCCGCGAAGCGGCGCTGTCCTGAGTCGCTGAGCGGCCCGCCGTCAAGGGCCTTGGTGAGCTGCGAAAACACTGCCGTGTTCGCGGCCGGGGCCGTGCGAGGCGGTGTCCGATTCCGCCTAGAATCGGACACGTCAGAAGCATTGCTCCGGATCGTGGAAGTTCTCCCGTGGTGAGCGGGGAGATTTCGTCGGACGTTCATGTTCGGCGGGGTCGGTTTCGCGGCGGTGCGATGCGGCCGATCGGAGAGGGTGCCGGGCTCCGGTACCTCGAGAGGGGCATCGGAGTGGTGTGCGACCATGTGCCTGCCATGAGTGACCAGCCCGCGTACCGCGCCGACCTGCGCATCGACGTCGACGCGATCCGCCACAACGTGAGGGTGCTCTCGGCGCGTGCCCGCGATTCGGGTGCCCGCACGATGGCCATCGTGAAGTCCGACGGCTACGGCCACGGCGCCCTCACGGTCGCCGCCGCTGCCCTCGAATCGGGCGCGGACCAGATCGGCGTCGCCTCCATCGGAGAAGCCCTGCAACTGCGCGCCGGCGGCATCACCGCCCCGGTGCTGTGCTGGCTCTACGTCGAGGACGACGACTTCGGCCCGGCCGTCGCCGAGGACATCGAGCTCTCCGCCGCCTCGCAGGAAAGCCTGCGCCGGATCGCCGCCGCGGCCGAGCAGCAGGGCCGCGTCGCCCGCGTGCACCTCAAGATCGACACCGGGCTGTGCCGCAACGGCTGCCCGGCCGAGCTGTGGCCCGCGCTGGTGGAGGACGCGGCGAAGGCCGAGGCGGACGGGCACGTCGAGGTCGTGGCGGTGTGGTCGCACCTGGCGTGCGCCGACGAGCTCGACCACCCCTCGATCGACCGGCAGGCCGAGCGCTTCGGCCTGGCCTACGAGCAGGCGCGGGCGGCGGGACTGAACCCGATCCGGCACCTGGCGAACTCGGCTGCCGTGCTGACCCGCCCCGACCTGCACTTCGAGCTGGTCCGGCCGGGCATCGCGGTCTACGGCCTGGATCCCGTTCCGCAGCACGGGGATCACGACCTGCGCCCGGCCATGACCTTCCGCTCCTCGGTGACGTCGACCAAGCGCATCGCGGCGGGGGAGAGCGTCTCCTACGGGCAGCATTGGACGGCCGAGCGGCCGACGAACATCGCGCTGGTGCCGGTCGGCTACGCCGACGGCGTGCCGCGCACCCTGTCGGGCCGGATGTCGGTGTGGCTGGCCGGGAAGCGGCGGCCGGTGATCGGCCGGGTGTGCATGGACCAGCTGGTGGTGGACCTCGGCGACGACCAGGTCGCGGACGGCGCCGAGGTGCTGTTGTTCGGGCCCGGCGACCGGGGCGAGCCGACGGCCGCGGAGTGGGCCGACACGATCGGCACCATCCACTACGAGATCGTCACCGGCATGTACCGGCCGCGGGTCACGCGCACCGTCGCCGACACGGGGACGCCGTGAAGCCGGTCTGGCAGGCGTTGGCCTGGACGAGCGGGGTGCTCGGCGCCGCGATCACCGGCGCCGCGGTCGGCGTCGCCGCGCGCAGCTCGCGGATCGCCGCGCAGCGCAAGGCCGAAGACCCGCTCGCCGACGAGCCTCTCGGCAGGCTCCGCCCGGACCGCCAGTCCACTGTGGCCGCCGACGACGGGGTTCCGCTGTCGGTGCAGGAGATCTGGCCCGCCGACGGCGGCGAGGCGGAGCTGACCGTGGTGCTCGTGCACGGCTTCGCGCTCGACTCCCGCTGCTGGCACTTCCAGCGCCGCGACCTGCCCGAGCTCACCGAGCCGCGGGTCCGGCTGGTGCTGTTCGACCACCGCAGCCACGGCCGTTCCGGCCACTCCGCCAAGCGCAACAGCACGATCGACCAGCTCGGACGGGACCTCGACGCGGTGCTGCGCTCGGCGGCGAGCCGGGGCCCGATCGTGCTCGTCGGGCACTCGATGGGCGGCATGTCGATCATGGCGCTCGCCGAGCAGCGCCCCGAGCTGTTCCGCGACCGGGTCCGCGCGGTCGCCCTGATCGGCACTTCCGCAGGCGCGGTCGGCGCCTCCGGGCTGCCCCGGCCGTGGCTGCACCGCGCCAACCCGGTGCCGCGCGGCCTCGCGCTGCTCGCGGACTTCCAGCCGGACCTGGTGGAACGCACCCGGCGGCTCGGCGACAAGCTGACCTGGACGCTGGTGCGCAACCTGTCCTTCGGGGATCGCGAGATCTCGCCGAAGATCGTGGACCTGATGGCCGAGATGATCGGCGCGACCACCGTCGAGGTGGTGACCGACTTCCTGGAGACGATCAGCCTGCACGACCGCAAGAAGGCGCTGGCGGCGCTGCGGACCTGCGAGGCGCTGGTGCTCACCGGCGACGCCGACCGGGTCACGCCGTTCTCGCCGCACGCCGAGGTGCTCGCCGCGGAGCTGCCGGACTCGACGCTGGTGCGCGTGGAGGGTGCCGGGCACCCGGTGATGCTGGAGCGTCCGGAGCTGGTCACCGCGGAGTTGATCGCGCTGATCAGGCGGGCCGTTGGAGGAGCAAGCGGAGAGGTGACCGGGAGTTGAGCCCTGCACTGCAGACCGTCGAGCTGCCGGCGGAGTCCGACACGTTGGAGTTCGGCCGCCGGCTGGGGGCCGCGCTGCGCGCCGGCGACCTCGTGCTGCTGGACGGGCCGCTGGGCGCCGGGAAGACCGTGCTCGCGCGCGGGATCGCCGCGGGCATGGGCGTCACCGGCTCGGTGACCTCGCCGACGTTCGTGATCGCGCGGGTGCACCGGCCGGAGTCCGGCGACGGCCCGGCGCTGGTGCACGTCGACGCCTACCGGCTGGGCGGGTTGGACGAGATCGACGACCTCGACCTGGACACGGATCTGACGGATGCCGCGGTGGTCGTCGAGTGGGGCGAGGGCCTCGCGGAGCGGCTCGCCGATGCGTACCTGCTGCTGCGGATCCGCCGCCGGGACGACGACGTCCGCGAGATCACCCTCGAACCGCACGGCGAATGCTGGGGCCCGCGGCTGGGCGAGCTCGCTGCTCGATGACGGATTTCCTGGCCGGGATCCCCGGCCCGCTCGCGCTCGTCGTCGTCGCGGTTCTGCTGTTCGCCGAATCAGGCCTGCTGATCGGGGTTTTCCTGCCGGGGTCGGGCACGGTGCTGGCGCTCGGCTGGCTCGCCGGGCAGGGCGTCGTGGAGGTGTGGCTGGCCGCGATCAGCGCTTTCGGTGCGACGGCTTTGGGCTGCCAGCACGGGTACTTCCGCGGCCGCCGGGACGGTTTGCTGCGGCGGCAGCTGGTCAAGCGCTTCGGCGAGCAGCGGTTCGCGCGCGCGGAGTCCGCATTGGACGGACGCGCGGAGCTGACGGTGGCGGCGTCGCAGTGCTTCGCCGTGGTGCGGACACTGGTGCCCCGGCTGGCGGGGCACGCCAAGGTGACCCACCTGCGGTTCACGATCTGCAACGTGCCGGTGGCGGCGGCCTGGGCGACGACGCTGGTGCTGCTCGGCGCCTGGTCGGGCGAGGCCTACGAGCAGGTGCAGTCGACGGTGGGCCTCCTAGGCCTGCCGCTGCTCGGCATCGCCGCCGTGCTCGTGCTGGCGGTGTGGTGGCTCCGCCGCCGCAAACAGCTCCGCCAGGTCCAGCAAGTGCCTTCGCCGCTTGCCGGACCTGTCTCAACCTCGTCTAAGCCGCCCGTCGGTCAACGCGAGACCTCGGACTGACGCAGTTTCAATTGAAACTGGACCCCAGTTTCCATTGAGGGTTTTTCATCCTGGTCGGGTACCGCAGCTGCGGCGTCTGACCTGCGCCTGAGTGCGCGCCGTCGCCAAGCGCCGTCAGGCGCTTTCAGGCCCGCCCTCGCAACTGGCACCGCCGCGGGTTCACGGAGCCCACCCCTCTGGGGTTCCTCCGGCGAGGACGGCCCTGACGCCGTGTATTGGCATACATATAGTAAGTCAGGGCACCCACAGCCAGGCGGGCGCTGTAACTCCCGCAGGGGGGCCGCCACCCGCACCGCCACGCAGAACGAGGTTGGAAAAACCTCATTGAAACTGCCAGGTGCACCAGCCAGATGGTGCTGGATTCGGCAGTTTCAATTGAAACCGCGGCGGATCAGGCCGTGTTGCTGACGCTCAGCTCGGCCGACAGGTCGTTGGCCAGGCGCTTCATCAGCGGGATGACCTCGTCCGTCGAGATCCGCGTCATCCGGCCCTCCGGGCCGGAGATCGAGATCGCCGCTCCCGCCGGCGCTCCCGGCACGGCTACGGCGTAGCAGCGCACGCCGACCTCCTGCTCGCCGTCGTCCAGCGCGTAGCCCTGCTGGCGGATGCGGCCCAGCTCCTCCTGCATCGCCTCGACCGTGATGATGGTGCGCTCGGTCTGCGGGTGCATCGTCGTGCGGGAGAGCAGCTGCGTCACCGTCTCCGGCGGCATGGTGGCCATGACGGCCTTGCCGACGGCCGTGGCGTGCGCGTCGACCCGGCGGCCTACCTCGGTGAACATCCGCATGGAGTGCTGCGAGGGGACCTGCGCGACGTAGACGATCTGCTCGCCGTCGAGCACCGCCATGTTGGACGTCTCGCCGGTGGCGTCGGTGAGCTCCGCGAGGTACGGGCGGGCCCAGGAGCCGAGCGCGCGGCTGGCGGTCTCGCCGAGCCGGATCAGCCGGGGGCCGAGCGCGTACCGGCGCGACGGTTGCTGGCGGGCGTAACCGTTGCTCACCAGCGTGCGGATGATGCGGTGGATCGTCGGGAGCGGCAGGCCGGACTTCTCGGCGAGCTCGGACAGGGCGACTTCACCGCCGGCGTCGGCCATCAGTTCCAGGAGCTCGAAGGTGCGTTCGACCGACTGCACCCCTCCGCCCTGAGTCGCCCGCTGCGGGCCAGTGGTCATCGCAGAACTCCCTTTCCACTGTGCTGGCTGAGCAGAGTCTAGTCCGTAGCGGGTGCGCCAGCTCATGTTGCTTCGAACGCTATATGGAAACTAACATCCACGATGCAGAAAACATAACGGGCGTACCGCTAGCGGAACGGCCGCCGCGCGCCTCGTCGGGTGCGCGACAGTCCGCCACGCGGCAAGGTGAGCCATCAAGCCACCGTCTGGAACCCGGCAGCAGAAAGAGGTGGACTTCCCATGTCCGAAACCCCGGCAGGAGTGCAGGTGCTCGGCGGTGCCGTCGAGCGCGGGGACGAGATCCTCACCAAGGAAGCTCTTGAGTTCGTCGCTGGTCTGCAGCGCGCCTTCGGTGCCCGCCGCGACGAACTGCTCGCCCGGCGCAAGGAGCGCCGCGCCGAAGCCACCGCCAAGGGTCGGCTGGACTTCCTGGAGGAGACCCGGCACATCCGCGAAGGCGACTGGCAGGTGGCCGCGCCGCCGGCCGACATCGCCGACCGGCGCGTCGAGATCACCGGCCCGACCGACCGCAAGATGGCCATCAACGCGCTGAACTCCGGCGCGCGCGTCTGGCTCGCCGACCTCGAGGACGCCAACACCCCGCACTGGCGCAACGTGGTCTCCGGCCAGGTCAACCTCTACGACCTGGTCCGCAAGCAGATCGAGCTGACCACGCCCGAGGGCAAGCACTACAAGCTGCGCGACGACGTCAAGCACGCCGTTCCGCTGGTGCGCCCCCGCGGCTGGCACTTCGACGAGAAGCACATCCTGGTCGACGGCAAGCCGGTGGTCGCCGCGTTCGTCGACTTCGGCCTGCACTTCTTCCACAACGCCAAGGAACTGATCAGCCGCGGCAGCGGGCCGTACTTCTACCTGCCGAAGATGGAGAGCCACCTCGAGGCGCGGCTGTGGAACGACGTGTTCACGCACGCCCAGCAGGAACTCGGCGTCCAGCACGGCTCGGTGCGCGCCACGGTGCTGATCGAGACCTACCCGGCCGCGTTCGAGATGGAGGAGATCCTCTACGAGCTGCGCGACCACTCCGCCGGCCTCAACGCGGGCCGCTGGGACTACCTGTTCAGCGTGATCAAGACCTTCCGCGACTCGGACAAGTACATCCTCCCGGACCGCAACTCGGTGACCATGACCGCGCCGTTCATGCGCGCCTACACCGAACTGCTGGTGCGCACCTGCCACAAGCGCGGCGCGTTCGCGATCGGCGGCATGGCCGCGTTCATCCCCACCAAGGACGAGTCCAACGCGGCCGCGATGGACAAGGTGCACGCCGACAAGAAGCGCGAGGCCGGCGACGGCTTCGACGGCTCCTGGGTCGCCCACCCCGGCCTGGTGCCGATCTGCTTCGAGGAGTTCGACGCGGTGCTGGGCGACAAGCCCAACCAGATCGACCGCACCCGCGACGAGGTCTCGGTGACCGCCGACCAGCTGCTGTCGGTGGCCGACACCCCCGGTGAGAAGACCATCGAGGGCCTGCGCGCCGCGGTCGACGTCGGCGTTCGCTACATCGTGTCGTGGCTGGGCGGCAACGGCGCGGCGGCGATCCACAACCTGATGGAGGACGCCGCGACCGCCGAGATCTCGCGTTCGCAGATCTGGCAGTGGCTGCACAACAACGTGGTGCTGACCGGTGGCGAGCGGGTCACCGCGGACCTGGTCCGCGAGGTGCTGGCCGACACCGAGAAGCAGCTGCGGGCCGAACACGGCTTCCCGGTCGACAACCTGGGCCGGGCCGTCGAGCTGTTCGAGCAGGTGGCGGTGGCCGACGAGTTCGTCGACTTCCTGACGCTGCCCGCCTACGAAGAGATCGACTGAGTCGAACTGCGGTGATCCGCCGGGGCCGTGCGTCCTCCGCGATTCCAACGGGTATCACTTACCCGGAATCGCATCCCCGAGGACGTGCGGCCCCATTGCCGCAGCCGAGCTGGGCAGCCGGGGACGCCTCCCGGCTGCCGGACGAAGGGAGCGCAAGTGGCCAGAACCTCGCTGGAATCCGCCGAGATCAACCGTCGGCTCGCCCGCCTGTCCGAGGTGGACGAGCACATCGCGCGCACGTACCCGGGCGCGCGCGCGGCCCGGCAGCCGGTGCACACCTGCTACGTGCCGGCGAGCAAGGTCGACGCCGACACGGTGCGGCAGTGGGGGCGGGATGCGCTGGCCGCGCTCGACCGGGACGCCGCCCGGCCCGAGGACCTCGTCGAGATCCTCGGCATGGACGAGCAGATCGCCCGGGCCGTGCACCCGCGGGTGCGGGCGAAGCTGCAGAACACGCCGGTCGAGGACCTGCGTATCGACTTCGAGGACGGCTACGGGCGGCCCGGTGACGACGTCGAGGACGCCGACGCCGAGCGGACCGCCGGGGTGGTCGCCGGGTGGCTGCGCGACGGCGTGGAGCCGGCGAACTTCGGCCTGCGGGTGAAGTCCTTCGACACCCCGGAGCTGCGCGCCCGCTCGGTGCGCACGCTGGACGTCTTCCTCACCGCGCTGCTGCAGCAGTGGGGCAGCCTGCCCGCCGGATTCGTGCTCACCTTCCCGAAGGTCGTGGACGTCGCGCAGGTCGAGGTGTTCGTCGAGCTGCTGGAGCTCTTCGAGCAGCAGCTGGGCATGCCGGAGAAGTCGCTGCGCTTCGAGATCCAGGTGGAGACCACGCAGTCCATCGTGGACTCGCACGGCCGCTTCGCGCTGCCGCTGTTCCTGCGGGCGGGCGACGGCCGGGTCACCGGGCTGCACTTCGGCACCTACGACTACACCGCCAGCTGCGGGCTGACCGCCGCGCACCAGCACCTCGCGCACCGCGCCTGCGACTTCGCGCGGCACGCCATGCAGGTGTCCGCCGCGGGCACCGGGGTGTTCCTGTCCGACGGCTCGACGAACGTGCTGCCGGTCGGCGACCAGGTGCACCACGGCTGGCGCACCCACTACGAGCTGACCCGCCGGTCCCTGGAGCACGGCTACTACCAGGGCTGGGACCTGCACCCGGCGCAGCTGGTGACGCGGTACGCGGCGGTGTTCGCGGCGTTCCGCGACTCGGCTGCGGCGGAGGCGGCGCGGCTGTCGGCGTACGTGTCGGCCAGCGGCAGCGCGGTGCTGGACGAGCCGGCGACGGCGCGAGCGCTGGCGGCGTCCTTCGTGCGGGCGCTGGACAACGGCGCGATCGACGCGGACGAGGTCAAGGAGATGACGGGCCTGGCGGAACCGGAGATCCGCAAGCTCGGCCGACTCTGACATGCCTGGTGAAGGGCATCATCGCGATGACGCGGTGGTGCCCTTCACCGTTGTCCGATCCGGGCGAGCGGTCAGGTCGCGATGAAGGGCTGCGATCCGTCTGCGTTGCCCGCAGAACCGGCCACCATCAGCCGCCCGTCGTCCAGCACTGCGACACCGCTTGGCAGGACCATCTTTCCCTGCGGTCCCGAGGGGCCCGGTCGGCGCCGCGGGCAGGGGTTGAAAGTCGGTGTTCGGTGTGAGCAGATGGGCACTGGTTCGGTGGCGTGGAGGAGCGTGGTGATGGAGATCAGGGGCGCGGTGCTGCAGGAATGCGGTCGGCCTGGGCCGTGGGAGCGGTCGCGGCCGCTTGCCGTCACCGAACTCGACCTCGACGCGCCCGGGCCGGGTGAGCTGCTCGTGCAGCTGGAGGCCGCCGGGGTCTGCCACTCCGATCTGTCCGTTGTGGACGGAAACCGGGTGCGTCCGGTGCCGATGCTGCTCGGGCACGAGGCCTGCGGCCGGGTCACCGAGGTCGGCGACGGCGTCACCGACCTCGCCGTCGGGCAGCGCGTCGTCCTGTACTTCGTGCCGCGGTGCGAGGAATGCGACGCGTGCCGCGCGGGTGGGCGGGCGCTGTGCTCGCCGGGCTGGGCCGCCAACGGCGCGGGCACGCTGCTTTCCGGCGCTCGCCGCCTGAAGTGGGACGGCCGCGAGGTGCACCACCACTGCGGCGTTTCCGGATTCGCCACGCACGCCGTGGTCGACCGCCACTCGGTCGTGCCGGTCGCCGACGACGTGCCGCCCGAGATCGGCGCGCTGCTCGGCTGCGCGGTGCTCACCGGTGGTGGCGCGGTGAAGAACGCCGCCCGCATCGAGCCCGGCGAGGACGTCACGGTGGTCGGCGTCGGCGGGGTCGGCATGGCGGCGGTGCTGGTGGCGCTGGCCTGCGGCGCGGGCAGCGTGACCGTCGTGGATCCCTTGGCGGGCAAGCGTTCTCGCGGCCTCGAACTCGGCGCGGCGAAGGCGTTGACGCCGGCGGAGGCCGTCGAATCCGGGCACAAGGCCTCGGTGGTCGTCGAGGCGAGCGGCAACGCGAAGGCGTTCGAGACGGCGGTTTCGGTGACCGCGCCCGCCGGGCGGACGGTCTCGGTCGGCCTGGCCTCGCCGGAGGCGCGCAGCAGCATCTCGCCGTTGGCGCTGGTGAGCGAGACCCGCACGATCATCGGCTCGTTCCTCGGTTCCGGCCTGCCCGCGCAGGACATCCCGGAGTACGCGGCCCTGTGGCGGGCCGGGAAGCTGCCGGTCGACCAGCTGGTGTCGGGCACCATCGATCTCGACGACATCAACCACGGGATGGACGAGCTCGCCGCCGGGCGGGCCATGCGCCAGGTCATCCGCTTCTGACCCGTCGTTGGCTGGTGTGGAGTGAACGGCCCGTTCGCCTCGGTAGGGGAGGTGAACGGTCCGTTCGCTGCAGCCGTCCGGCGTCGGCGGGCATCGGCTGGTGTGGAGTGAACGGCCCGTTCGTTCCGATAGGCGAGGCGGACAGGCCGTTCGCTGCAGCACTTCGAAGCCACCAGCCGATCACCGCTCTCAGCGGCGTCTCCTCGCACTGGGCCGACGGGTCGAGGCAGACGGCACGCATGCCCTCGTACAGCATCGAGTTGTGGCCGTCGGAGCCGATCGACCGGGACGACGTGGTGCTGGGCCGATTCGTGCGGGACGAAGAACCGGCGGAGCCGCTGGGCCCGGAGTTGGCTGCACTACCGGATTCCGCTGGGCCGCAGGGGATGTGACGAGGTGATCGGCGCAGTGCGCCGGCATGCGCCGCAGCTGTGGCTGGGGCAGGTGCGGGCACTCTCCCGTACGAGTAGGCCGCTACGCGGCGGCTTTCGCGACGACGAGGCTGTCCTCGTAGATGTGGTAGCGGGTGATCAGGCCGTCCTCGCCGGTCAGGTGCAAGGCGAACGGGGTGGTGAAGGCCCGGCCGTTGGCCCTGATGACCTGCGACACCTCGCCGAGCACCACCGCGTGCGGCCCGTCGACCAGGAGGTGGTCGATGCGCACCGCGGTCTCCTCGGCGACGAAACCGCCCAGCATCGTGCGGAAGAACTCGGCGACGTCGGCGCGTGTCGTGCAGTGCCGGATCCACGGCACCGCAGGCGATCCGACGATCTTCCAGTCGACGGTCTCGGCGAACAGCGCGGCGATGGCGTCGGGGTCGCCGCCGGCCAGGGTCTGCAGGAAGTCGTCGACGGTTGTCCTGAAGGTCATCGCGTTTCCCCTCGGTTCGGAACTGCCACGAGTCTCGCGGCGATCCCGCATCGCGTCGATTACCCCGTAGGTAATGGGAGAACTGCGCGGCACGGCACCGCGGCTCCGGCTAGCGTCGGTTCGGTCCGACAGCGTCGCGAGGAGCAGATCATGGAAGAGCAGTCCGCCCAGGGAGATATCCTGGAAGCGTTGGCCGAGCGGTTGGGCAAGCGCCAGGTCTTCGGGGAACCCGTGCGGCAGGGCGACACCACCCTGCTGCCGGTCGCCCACGTCCGCACCGGCGGCGGTCGCCACGGTCATGCCGATGACGACGGCGTCGGCATCGGCGTGGATGCCCGCCCGGTCGGGGCGTTCTCGATCTCCGCCGACGGCAAGGTCAACTGGCACCCGGCCGTCAGCGTCAACAGGATCGTCTGGGGCGGCCAGCTCGCGCTCGCCACCGCCCTCGTCGCCTTCGCGATCGCCTTCCGCCGCAAGCGCTGATCCGCGATCAGGCCTTCGGATCTCCGCCGGCGAAAGCCGGCGCCAGCTGCTCGAAGGCCCGGTCGATCGATTCCATCCGGTCCGCGTCGCCGCGCAACCACTCCCGGGACGCGGTGTCGAGCGCCGCTGTCGCCGCGTTGGTCAGCAGATCCGCGGTGAACGCGTCGAGTCCGGAGCGCTCGCGCAGGACATCGGCGACGTCCTGCCGCCACTGCTCCCGCTTCTGGTGCAGCCGGGCGCGCAGGGACTGCGTCGTTTCGATCAGCCGGAGGCTGGTCAGGTCGCGCTGCGAGGAGTGGATCTTCTCCGCCCAGCGGCGCAGCACGTGGTGCAGGCATGCCCACGGCGGCTGGTCGGCGGGCTGGGCGCGCAGGTCTTCGACGACCTGTTCGCCCAGCGCGTCGATCCCGCCGAAGACGGCGTCCTCCTTCGACGGGAAGTACCGGAAGAAGCTGCGCTTCGTCAGCCCCGCCGCCCGGGCTATCTCGTCCACGGTCGTCTCGTCGAAGCCGTGCTCGACGAACATCTCCAGGGCCAGCTCGGCGAGTTCCGTGCGGACCGCACGCCGTGCCCGCGCCCGCAGCCCATCGGTGCCACTCGCGCTGTTCACGCACCCTAGTCTACTTTATGTCACCAGGTGTCGAATACGACATCTGGTGACATGGGAGGCGAGAAGTGGCGACGATGAGCGGCAAGAGGGTGCTCGTGACCGGCAGCACCGGTGGGATCGGCAAGGAGACGGCGCGCGGCCTCGCGCGGCTCGGGGCCGACGTGATCCTGGTGGGGCGCAACGCGGATCGAGCCGAAGCGGCGGCCGCGGAGCTCCGGCGCGACACCGGCAATCCCGGCGTCGAGGCGCTGATAGCCGACGTGACCAGGCAGGACGACCTGCGTCGCCTGGCGGAGCAGGTGCGGGCTCGCGACGGCGGCCTGCACGTGCTGATCAACAACGCCGGGGTTGCCAAGCAACACCGGGAGCTGACCGCGGACGGCGTCGAGACGGCGTTCGCGGCCAACGTACTGGCCCCGTTCGTGCTCACCCATCTCCTGCTGCCCGAGCTTCGGCGCGCCGGTCGCGGGCGGGTCGTCAACATCGCCGGCGGGGTGCCGCGCGGCCGGATCGACCTGGACAACCTGCAGGGCGAGAAGTCCTACGTGGGGCTCGCCTCCTACAACCAGACCAAGCTCGCGCTGATGGCGATGAGCTACGCCTTCGCCGAGCGCCTGGCGGAGCCCGGGGTCACGATCAACGTCGCGTATCCCGGACATGCCTACACGTCCATGAACCAGAACCTGACGACGAGCGCGTATCCCTTGGTGGCGCGGCCGTTGGTGCCGTTGCTCAAGCTCCTGATGCCGGTCCTCTACGGCGGCGCGGCGGTCGGGAGGGCGTCTGTTTCCAGCATTCGCCTGGCGTCCGATCCGGGCCTCGCCGACGTGCACGGCGTCTACTTCACCAGCAAGGCGCGGCGGGCCCCGTGGCCGGCGAGCGTCCGCGACCGGCACACCCGGGACGCGATCTGGGCGCGGTGCCGGGAGCTCGGTCAGCTCGGGGATTGATCTAGCGGTCGGCCGCGAGCAGGCCGGGGAACCTGGCTTCGAGGTCTTCGTGGCGCAGGGAAAGCACGTTCTCCGGTCGGCCTCTGGCGGATCACGCCGCTGACCCGCCAATGCCTGGTCAGGTGGACTTCGACACGCCTTCGACGGTGCTCCCGCAGCTCTGCTCGCCGCCGGATCCGGCGGCGTTGCGGGGAACAGGGCGTCGCGTCCGGCATTCGACGACGCTGAACCCGGGCAACGCCATCGGCATCGCCGTGCTGACCGCCGTCGCCTAGGCCGGGCGCCGCCGAACCCGCCGTGCTGCTCGCGTTCGCCTTGCCGCGCAAGGAGATCCGATAGCTCAGGCGCCGACGGTCTCCGGGTTCATGCCGGACCAGGCGATCAGCCGATCCGCGACCTCTCCCACCGTCGGGCGGGACTTCGGGTCCGGGTCGAGGCAGGCGTCGACGGTGCGGGACAGCGCCGCGGGCAGGCGGCGGTGGGTGCGCAGCGGCGCGGCAGGGTTGTGCCGCTGCGGGTAGTAGCGGGTGCCGTCGTCGTTGCGCTCGCCGGAGGACACCTCGGCCCACGGCGTGGTGCCGGAAAGGGCCTCGTACAGCGTGATGCCGAGGCCCCAGATGTCCGCCGCCGGCGTCATCTCGCCGCCGGCCGCCTGCTCCGGGGAGAGGTAGTCGAACGTCCCGGCCGAGCTGTGCTCGCCGATCCGGCAGGCGAGGCTGAGGTCGAGCAGCACCGCCCGGCCGCCGACCTCGACCACGTTCGACGGCTTCACGTCGATGTGCACCCAGCCGCGGCGGTGCAGGTAGCCGAGCACCGAGCACAGCTGGATGCCCAGCACCGCGGTGTCGATCGGCCGCAGCCGCCCGAGCTCCTCGATCAGGAAGCCCAGCGTGTGCCCCGGCAGCGTCTCGGTGATCACCACCGGGCGCGCCGGCTCGTCGGCCTGCGCGATCTCGTAGGCGCGCACCAGGTGCGGATGCGTGAACTGGGTCAGCAGCACGCCTTCGTTGCGCAGCCAGCCGATCGCGCGCTCGTCCGCGGCGCGCTCCGGCCGGACGGTCTTGGCGATGCAGCGGCAGGTCCGCTCCTCGCTCCACACGTCGTAGACGTCCAGCCGGCTGCCGCGGCGCAGGTGTCCGACCACCCGGTAGCCGGGGGCGAGCACGTCACCCGGCGCGAGCGGCGGGCCCGGCGGTCCCCAGTCCTGGTCGGGTTCGCCGTAGTAGTAGGAGCTCAACGAATCGATCAGCACCGAACCGAGCCGATTGCGCGGCGTCAGCTGTGGCTGCGACGGCGGTAGTGGCCGTCGCTGCTGCTGCGCGAGTGGTGGCGGCGACGGTGGTGATCGCTGCTGCTGTCGTACCGGCGGCGGTGCCCACTGCTGCTCGAATGCCTGCGGCGGTGCCCGCCGCTGCTGGAGTGCCCGTGCGAGTGGTGCTTCGCCGGCGACACCATCTTGAACAGCTTCGAAAGGTCCATCGGCCCCAGCTCCCGGATCGATCGGCGCCCGCGCGGTCGCGCGGCCCTTTGATCATTGTTCCTGGATTTCGGGGCGCGGTCGAGGAGTTTTGTACCTTTCGCGAATTCGGCCCAATGGCGGACTCGTCAGCGGTGATGGTCAGTGGTATGACCATCACCGCCGACGAGCGGTCATCGCCTGGTCACAGCGGCTGCTGGACCGCCGCGGCGGCGTCGACGACGCCGTAGCCGTAAACCGGGTTGAAGACCCCGCGCAGCCCCACCAGCGGCGTGCGGGCGGTGGTCATCAGCGCCTTCTCGATGCCGTCGGCGTCGCGGCCTTGCGCGCCGAGCAGCGCCGCGACACCCGCGACCTGCGGGGCCGCCATGGAGGTTCCGGCGAAGGAGTCGTAGTCGGCCTGCCCGCACTTCGACGAACCGGCACCGCGCGGCACCGTCGACCAGATGTCCGCGTCGCAGCCCTGCTTGGACTTGCCGCCCGGCGCGGACACGGCCCTGGTGTCCAGCTTGAGGGCGAGGTTGGAGTACGTGGAGTGGAGCTCGTCGGCGTCCGTGGCGGCGACGCACAGCGCGCCGGACTCCCAGGCCGGGGTGTCGCACAGCGGAGCGGTTTCGTTGCCCGCCGAGGCGACCACGACCACGCCCTTCTCGCGGGCGTAGGCGATGGCGTCCTTCGTCTCGTTGGCCAGCCCGAGCAGCGTCAGCAGCTGCGTGCCGGGCTGCGCGCCGAGGCTGAGGTTCACGACGTTCGCGCCGTGGTCGGCGGCGTAGCGGACGCCCGCACCGATGTCGGCGAACGAGCCGGAACCGTTCTCCAGCGCCTTGATCGGCATGATCCGCGCGTCCGGCGCGACACCCGCGATCCCGATGCCGTTCCCGGCGACCGCCGCGGCGATGCCCGCGACGTGGGTGCCGTGCACGTCGGTCGGCTGGCCCACGCCGTCCACGCCCCGCCAGTCGCCGTTGCCGCACGGCGCCGGCCGGTCGCCGCAGCCGGCGAAGGTCGCGCCCGGCACCAGCTTCGGCGCCAGGTCGGGGTGGCCGAGGTCGACGCCGGTGTCCACCACGGCGATGACCTGGCCCGCGCCGGTGCTGGTGGCCCACGCCTCGGGGGCCCGCAGCTGGGCGAGTCCCCACTGCTTCTCGCCGAGCGGGTCCACCGCGGACTGCCCGCTCGCGGCCGCCTGGGTCGCGAGGACCGATAAACCGACCAATCCGGCGGTGATCAGGGCCCGCATCCGCATCGAGATCTCCCAACGTAGGCAGGAATTTCGCCGGATCAACGAGTCCTGCCGGGAGCGGGTGTGCGGGAGGGGGCAGAAGCGGCCGTTCGCCGCGTCAAGTTCGGACGCTCGGCCCAACGTCGATGCCGGAAACGCGTTCCTGGTCCGGATCTCCGGCTCCGCCCGTGTAGGTGGAGGGAACCTGCGGGAGGGGGATCTCGTCAACGCGGAGGGCGCCTTCCGCCGGTTCAGCCGGCGAAAGGCGCCCTCCGCTCGTCGTCGGGACAGGTGGTCACCTGGTGGATTCGGACTCCTGCGCGGACGTCCGCGGCTCCGGGACGGAGTTCACCTGACCGGCGTCGGCCTCGTCGCGGTGGTACTCCCCGGGGGCCGTGCCGACCACCGCGACCGTGTCACCGCCCACCGTCGCCTCCGCCTCCGCGGGGTGCTTCCGCCAGGCGTTGAACAGGATGTTCAGCAGCAGGGCCGCGATGCAGCCGGTGCTGATACCGGAGTCGAGCACCGTGCGCAGAGCGGCCGGGAAGTGCTCGTAGAAGTGCGGCGCGACGACCGGGATCATGCCGATGCCCAGCGCCCCCGCCACGATCAGCGAGTTGAACGGGTCGCCCAGGTCGGACTTGCCGAGCGTCCGGATGCCGCTGGTGGTCACCGAACCGAACAGCACCAGCGCGGCGCCGCCGAGCACCGGCTGCGGGACCAGCGAGACGACCGCGCCGACCACCGGGAAAAGGCCCAGCAGCACCAGCACACCACCGGCGGTGGCGACCACGAACCGGCTGCGGACGCGGGTCAGCGCCACCAGGCCGATGTTCTGCGCGAAGGCGCTGCAGGTGAAGCCGCCGAAGACGGCGCTGATCGCGCTGCCGGCGCCGTCGGCGCGCAGGCCGGCCGCGATGGTCTTCTCGTCCGCGGGCCGGTCCACGATCTCGCCGAGCGCGATCATGTCCGCGGTGGTCTCCATCATCGCCACCAGCATCACGATGCAGATGGAGATGGTCGCGGTGATGTTGAAGGTCGGGGTGCCCAGCGCGAACGGGGTCGGGAAGTTGAACAGCGGCGCCGATTCGAAGGTCTCGGTCTTGATCAGCCCGACCGGCCAGGCGATCAGGGTGCCGGCCACCAGGCCGAGCAGCAGCGCGATCCGGTTCCAGAAGCCCTTGAGGAAGCGGTTGAACAGCAGCACCAGCGCGAACGTCGCCGCGCCGAGCGCGATCTTCTCCGGCGCCGCGTAGTCGGGCGCCTCGGCGTTGTTGCCCGCGATCCACTTGATGCCCACCGGCATCAGGGACAGGCCGATGAGCGTGATCACCGTGCCGTTGACCACGGGCGGGAAGAACCGCACCAGCCGGGAGAAGTAGGGCGCGATCACGAAGGCCAGCACACCGGCGATCAGCACCGAGCCGTAGATCACCGACAGCGGATTTCCCTGGCCCTGCTGCGCGACGATGGCCAGCATCGGCGCGACGGAGCCGAACGTGACGCCGTTGACGAAGGGCAGCCGGGCGCCGATCTTCCACACGCCCAGCGACTGCAACATGGTGGCCAGACCCGCGGTGAACAGGCTCGCGCCGATCAGCAGGGTCATGTCCAGCGGCGCCAGGCCCATGGCCTCGCCGATGATCAGCGGCGGCGCCACCACGCCGGCGTACATCGCGGCGATGTGCTGGATGCCGTACGCCAGCATGCGCGCTGGCGGCATTACCTCGTCCACCGGGTGGACATCGGTGGGTTTTCCGTTTCTGGTGCCGCGGTTGCGACGGGTCTTGAAGAGGGCCATAGGGGACTCCTGGGCCGCAGGGGCTGGTCAGATCAAGTCACTATCAGCGCCGGGTTTGTTCGCTGTTTCTCTTCATTGCCGGGAAATCAACCTTCGATCCACAAAGGACCGATGGTTTTTCGGGCGACTGCCGGGCGCCCGAAGCTCGGGTAGCAGAAGGGGCCACCAGGGAATCTCCGGTGGCCCCAACTGCAGGATCAACGGTGATCCTCGATTGCCGGTTCTCCTCGCGCGTGGGGGAGGTCCGGCGGTCGAAAACTGCGAGAACTGCTGTGCAGGATCAGAACTGCGGCAGGCTGAACCAGGCCTGCGGTGCTTCCTCGACGTCGTCGCGGGTGACGACGCCCTCGATCAGGCCGTACGGCCGGTCCGCGGCGAAGAACACCTCGTTGTTGTTCTCCAGCCCGCAGTAGTCGAGGTCGACCAGGAAGTGGTGCTTGTTCGGCAGCGACAGCCGGACCTCGGCCACCTCCGGGTGCTTCTCCATTGCGGCCTTGCCCATCTCGTACAGGCTCTGCTGCAGCGCCAGGCTGTGCGTGGTGGCGAAGGCCTCCAGCATCGTCGCCCGGATCGACTCGAAGCTCTTGCCCCAGTCCACGTCGGTGTGGAGGTAGCGCCAGCGGGCGGTCACCGCGGTGGCCAGGATCCGGTCGTTGGTCTCGGCCAGCGTCGTGTACTTGTCCTTGGGGTAGCCCCAGAACTCGGAGCCGGTGGACTTGAGGACGATCAGGTCCTTCAGCCCGGACACCACGTGCGCCTGGTCGCCGTCGATGGTGACCGCGGTGGTGCGCTTCTCGTCGGTGGAGCGGTTGAAGGAGTGGTCGTGGCCGGCGCCGCCGACCGGGATCCGCTCCCAGCTGTACTCGTCGATGAGGATGCGCGCGCCGGTGATGCCGTCGGCCGTGCCGACGAAGTGCCGGCCGAGCCGCAGCGCGAAGTCCTCGATCTCGCCGATCGGCGCTTCCTTGGCGAAGGCGTAGACCGTGTTCTTCTGCGTGTCGGTCGGCAGCACGTTGCCGTTGTCGCCCGTGAGGTGGGCGGAGTCGAGGTCGCCGCGCAGCGAGGAGCTGACGTTGAGGTCCTTGATGGTGTGCCGCGCGTTGTCCCGGTTCACCGAGACGATGCGGACCTCGGCCTTGCCGTACTGGTTGGGGCCCATGACGATGCCCATGCGGTGATCAGCTCCCTCGGTAGGTGGAATAGGCGAACGGGCTCAGCAGCAGTGGAACGTGGTAGTGCTGCGCGGGGTCGGTGATCCGGAAGGCGATCTGCACCTGCGGGTAGAACGTCGCGACGCCCTGGCTGTCGAAGTACTCGCCGGTCTCGAAGGTGAGCCGGTAGTCCCCGGCGTCCAGCCGGTCCGGGCCCAGGTCCTTGATCCGGCCGTCGTCGTCGGTGCGGCCGGAGGCAATCGAAGCCCACGCAGTGTCGATGCTCGACCCCGCAAGCGGGTCTTCGCCGCCCTTGGCGGCCTCCAGCCGGATCGCGACCCCGGCGGCGGGGGCGCCCCGCGCGGCGTCGAGCACGTGGGTGGTGACGGCACTCATCCTTCGATCACCTTTGCCAATCTCAGACGTGCGATCTTGCGGAGTTCGTCGGCGACGATCCGCAGCTCTGCTCCCGGCTCGTTGTCCAGCCGCGAGTGCAGGATCTCCAGCAGCTCCGCGCCGCTGCGACCGCTGGCGCAGACCAGGTACACGCGCCCGAACCGCTGTTCGTAGGCCTCGTTGCCCTCGCGCAGCGCGCGGGCCAGCTCGGCGTCGCCGCCGTCGACCCCAGACTGCTCGTTGCGGGAGAACTTGGCCGAGGTGTTCTCGCCGGTGGCGCGCTCGCCGATTCGGGGGTGTGCGGCGAGCGCGCCGTCGATCTCCTCGGGGGTCAGCTCCGGCGCGGCGGCGTCGGCGGCCTGGTAGGCGGCGTCCACGTCGGCGAACGGGCGCCGGTCGGCGATGTCGGCGGCCCAGCGGGGGACGTCCAGGCAGGCGAGGAGCTGCTGGACGAGTTCCGCTCGGGGGAGGCCGTTGAGCCGGTCCGTTTCGGTGGTTCTTGACATCGCAAACTCTCACAGGATGTGCGGCCCCGAAGAGGTTTTCGGGATTGGCGGAGGCGGCGGACGAGAGTCCGAGCATGCCTGGGCTGTGCTGCGGTTGCCGGTCACGAGCTCCGGTGCGGCAAAAGCTACGACTGTGCTCCGCCAAGTGTCAACACTTTGTTGAAAAATCCTGGTCGCGCGTTGTGCGGTTGGCACAAACCCGGGCGAAACGCCCGGTGCCCGCGGGGGTGCGCCGACGCCTCGGCGGAGGGGGTGGTTCGGGAGCCGCTGTGGCCCGTGTGCACTTCGTGTCGCTATGGCAGCAAGAAGTGTGCACGGGTGTGACCAGCGGGAACGGAGCGCTGCGAGGTGCGGCCCGGGTCAGTGCCGGTTGGCCTGCTCGCGGTTCAGGTAGTTGTAGACCGTGAAGCGGCTGACGCCGAGCGCCTTGGCCACCGTCTCGACGGATTTGCGCAGGGTGAACGCGCCGCGCTCCTCCAGCAGCCGGACGGCGCGCTGCTTGTCCGGGCGCGGCAGGTCCGGCAGGCGGCCGCCGAGCTCGCCCTCGACCTCCCGGATCATCCGGTCGAGGGCGCTGGTCAGCTCCTGGCCGGGCAGTCGGACGGCGATCGCCGGCGCGTCCTCCCAGTACAGGACGATGTCGCCGGGCTCGCGCTCGTCCGCGGGCACGGCGGTACCGCCGATGTGCTCCAGTAGCGGAGCGATCGCGTTGGCGAGCGGATGCACGCCGACCAGCCTAAACCTGCTCGTCGTCGGCATCGCCGACGGTCACCTGCAGGGTGATCCGGTTCGCACCGGTGCTCAGCACGGTGTCCATCACGGCGGCGAGCGCGGGCAGCAGCTGCTCGCGTTCGCCGCTGATCGAGGTGCCCAGCGGGCCGAATTCGGGCTCCAGCCCGGCGGCGAGCAGGCAGTCTCGGGCGGCCACGGCGTGGGCCGGCGGCTCGCCCTCCCCTTCGAAGGGTTCGGTCGTGAACTCAGCTCGCAAGATCATTGGTGTGACCTCCCGACTGAACCGTATCCGCCCAGGTGGGGCCGCCGCGCGCGACTGGCTCTCCGTGGCTTCTCCGCTGGTGGGGCGGCCGTGGGTGACCGGTGGGTAACCGGGGGTGGGGCGTTGACCGCCGACTCCCTAGTCGCTAATCTATCGTTGTACGAAATAAGACTTCCGCATAACGAAACTTCTCCCGAGGGGGTGCCGATGAATCCGAACCGCTACGACGTCAACCTCTCGATCCTGTTCACCGAGCTGGACGTGCTGGACCGTCCCGCCGCGGCGAAGGCCGCCGGATTCGACAAGGTGGAGTTCTGGTGGCCGTTCCCGGTCGCGGTACCCACCGACCGCGAGGTGGACCGGTTCGTCCAGGCGATCTCCGACGCCGGGGTTTCGCTGGTGGGCCTGAACTTCTTCGCCGGTGACATGCCCGCGGGAGATCGCGGCGTGCTGTCGAACCCGGACCGCGCCGGCGAATTCGCCGACAACGTCGACGTCGCGGTCGGCATCGGCGAGCGGCTGGGCTGCCGGGCCTTCAACGCCCTGTACGGCAACCGGATCGACGGGGTCGAGGCGGCGGCGCAGGACAACGTGGCCGTCGAGAGCCTGGTCCGCGCGGCGAAGGGCACCGAGCGCATCGGCGGTGTGGTGCTGATCGAGCCGGTCAGCGGCACGCCCGCGTACCCGTTGAAGACCGCCGCCGACGCGCTCGCGGTGATCGACCGGGTGCACGCCGACGGTGGCGTCGACAACCTGCGGCTGCTGTTCGACCTCTACCACCTGACGGTCAACGGCGACGACCCGAACGCGGTGATCGACCAGCACGCGAACGCCATCGGGCACGTGCAGATCGCCGACGCCCTGGGCCGCAACGAGCCGGGCACCGGCGAGATCGACTTCGAGCACTACTTCGACAAGCTCGACGCGGCGGGCTACACCGGCCACATCGGACTGGAGTACAAGCCGAGCGGCGCCAGCGCCGACAGCTTCGGTTGGATCAAGCGCTGACCGCTCGTGAGTGAGTTTTCCGGTGCATACCAGAAGATTCGCTCGCGATCGGCGACAACCACGGAGGTACCACAACCATGAGCAAGGTCGGATTCATCGGGCTGGGCATCATGGGCGGCCCGATGGCGGCCAACCTGGTCAAGGCCGGCCACGAGGTCACCGGCTACAACCGCAGCCAGGCCAAGGTCGACCAGCTGGTCGCCGACGGCGGCAAGGCCGCGGCGAGCGTGGCCGAGGCCGTCCGCGACGCCGAGATCATCTTCATCATGCTGCCGGACTCGCCGGACGTCGAGGTCGTCGTGCTCGGCGAGGACGGCGTGCTGGCCAACGCCAAGCAGGGCGCGCTGCTCATCGACTGCAGCACCATCCGCCCCGACGTGTCGCGCCGCGTCGCCGAAGCCGCTGCTGAGAAGGGCGTGCAGGCGATCGACGCGCCGGTCAGCGGCGGCGAGCCGAAGGCGATCGACGGCACGCTGTCGATCATGGTCGGCGGCGAGGCGGACGCGTTCGCCGCGGCCGAAGGCGCGCTGGGCGCGGTCGGCACCACGATCGTCCACGTTGGACCCGCCGGAGCCGGGCAGACCGTCAAGGCGGCCAATCAGCTCATCGTCGCGGGCAACATCGGGCTGGTAGCCGAGGCCCTGGTGTTCCTGGAGGCGCACGGCGTGGACACCGAGGCGGGGCTGAAGGTGCTCGGCGGCGGACTCGCCGGCAGCACCGTGCTCGACGCCAAGGGCGGCAAGATGCGCAACCGCGAGTTCGCTCCGGGATTCCGGCTCGAGCTGCACCACAAGGACATGGGCATCGTGCAGGCCGCCGCGCGCGACGCGGGCCTGTCGATCCCGATCGGTTCGCTGGTGAGCCAGCTCGTCGCCGCGGCCGTCGCGCAGGGCGACGGCAAGCTCGACCACTCCGGTCTGCTCAAGCAGATCACGCAGCTCAACGGTCGGGACTGAGACCGCGGTGTCGCGCGGGGAGTTCCTCGTCTCCTGCGGCCACGGCCCCGCGTGACACCGCCACCCACCTCGCGGGTTCGCAACTTCAATGAGGTTTTTCCATCGTCGTTCTGCGTGGTGGTGCGGGTGGCGGAACCTCAGCGTCCGCCTGGACTGTGGGTGCCCAACCTGATGTATGTCCGATGCACGGCGGTTGGGCCGTCCTCGCCAGGCGAACGCTGAGAACCCGCGGCGGTGCGAGCTGCGTGGGTGGGCTATGCGCCTGCGGCGCATGCGACCGCTTCCGGGATTCGATCCGTTAGCTGTCGCGGCTACGGTCACCAGCCAGGACGAAAAACGCTCAATGGAAATCAGAGCTTCGACTTCCGTTGAAATTGCGGAAGATCGCGCCACAACTCGCCTCACCGGGCGATCTCGAAGCAACACGGTCACGGGTCAGCGGTTCCAGCGCCGCCAAGCAACCAAAACCACTGACCCGTTCCCAACAAGGTGCGCGTCGAAAGCGCGGCACCCGAGAGGAAGTCTTACACCATGCCCAAAGTTCCTGTCATGCAGGCCGTCGTCGACGTGCTGAAGTCCGAGGGCGTCGACGTCACCTTCGGCTGCCCCGGTGCGGCGATCCTCCCGCTGTACGCGGCGATGGAGGACAGCGGAATCAAGCACCTGATCGTCCGCCACGAAGAGGGCGCGACCCACATGGCCGACGGCTGGGCGCGCACCAACGGCAACGTGGGTGTCGCCATCGGCACCTCCGGCCCCGCGGGCACCAACATGATCACCGGTCTCTACACCGCGCAGGCGGACTCGATCCCGATCCTGTGCATCACCGGCCAGGCGGTGTCCACCAAGCTGCACCAGGAGGCGTTCCAGGCGGTCGACATCGTCGACATCGCCAAGCCCGTGACGAAGTGGGCGGTGCAGGTCAAGGAGGCCGCGCAGGCGCCGTGGATCTTCCGCGAGGCGTTCCGCATCGCGCGCTCCGGCCGTCCCGGCCCGGTGCTGATCGACCTGCCGCTGGACGTGCAGAAGCAGGAGATCGAGTGGGACCCGACGCTGGACGCCCCGCTGCCGATCCCGGCCGTCGAGCCGCACCTGCCGCGGGTCGAGCGCGCGCTGGACTTGCTGCTGGAGGCCGACCGGCCGCTGATCCTCGCCGGTGGCGGTGTCATCCTCGGTGACGCCCACGAGCAGGTCCGCGAACTGGCCGAGCTGCTCGGCGTCCCGGTGCAGATCACGCTGATGGGCAAGGGTTCCTTCCCGGAGGACCACGAGCTGTTCGCCGGCATGACCGGTATCCAGACCAGCCAGCGCTACGGCAACCAGTCGTTCCTGGAGGCCGACCTGGTGCTGGCGCTGGGCGCCCGCTTCGGCGACCGGCACACCGGTGCCCTGGACACCTACCGCGGTGAGCGCAAGTTCATCCACGTCGACATCGAGCCCACCCAGATCGGCAAGGTCTTCGGGCCGGACCTGGGCATCGTCTCGGACACCCGACTGTTCCTGGACGCGCTGATCGACGCCGCGCGCAAGCGCAACGCCAAGAAGGACTACTCCGAGTGGGTCTCCCGGGTCGGCGTGCTCAAGCAGACCCTTACCCGGCCGGACGACTACGACACCGTGCCGATCAAGGCGCCGCGCGTGTACCGGGAGATCAACCAGATCTTCCCGCCGGAGGCGTACTTCGTCACCGCGATCGGCCTGTACCAGATCTGGGGCGGGCAGTTCCAGACCGCGCACCTGCCGCGGCACTACCAGGTGTGCGGCCAGGCCGGTCCGCTCGGCTGGGAGATCCCGGCGGCGATCGGCGTGAAGTCCGCCGAGCCGGACGCAGAGGTCGTCGCGGTCGTCGGTGACTACGGCTTCCAGTTCCTGGTCGAGGAGCTGGCGGTGGCCGCCCAGTACAACGTCCCGTTCGTGATCATCATGCTGAACAACGAGTACCTGGGCCTGATCCGCCAGGCCGAGGGCGACGCGTTCGGCATGAAGACCGAGGTGGACATCCACTACGACGAGTACGGCACGGACAACGTCAAGATCATGGAGGCCTACGGCTGCTCGGGCCGCCGGGTGTTCGAGCCCGGCGACCTGGCCGAGACCATCGAATGGGCCCGCAAGGAGGCTGTCGCCACCAGCCGCCCGGTCCTGGTCGAGGTGATGATCGAGCGCGAGGCCAACACGGCCCGGGGCATCCGGATCGACGCCATGATCGAGCCGGAGCCGGTGCCCAACGCGTAATGGTCCTCGGGGTGCGGAGGCTGGCCGACGCGTACGGGAACCGCGTCGGTTGGTCCTGTCACACACTCCCGCACCCCAGGCGGGGCTTCAGGGCAGCCCTGCGCGAGGTGCGCTCGCCGGCGACGCGCGGTGGCGTGGTCGGCGAGCGTGCCCCGCATTTCCCACAGACGGGGTCCTCGGGTGGAATATCCGTAAGACCCCTTGGTGTCCTCCGCCGGGCTCGTGCCGGGCGTCCCGGCGGAGGATGCCGCCCTAGCGATCGGAGTTGGTTGTGCCTGGACCCGTCCTCATCGCGCCGGACAAGTTCAAGGGTTCGCTGACGGCGCCGGAAGTCGCCGAGGCGGTGGCCGCCGGATTGCGCCGAGCCCGCCCCGACGCGCAGGTGCGGCTGGCGCCGGTGGCCGACGGCGGGGACGGCACCGTGCAGGCCGCGCTGGCCAGCGGATACATGTCGATCCCGGTGCGGGTCGCGGGCCCGGTCGGCGAGCCGGTGGACACCGAGATCGCGATCAGCGGCGACACCGCCGTGGTCGAGCTGGCCTCGGCCTCCGGGCTGGCGCTGCTCGATCCCGAAGAACTCGCCCCGCTGGCGGCCTCCAGCGAGGGCACCGGCGAGGCGATCCTGATGGCTTTGGACGCGGGAGCGCGAACCGTGGTGCTGGGCGTCGGTGGCAGTGCGTGCACCGACGGCGGCGCCGGAATGCTCACCGTCCTGGGGGCGCGGGTCTTGGACGCTGCGGATAACCCGTTGCCCCCAGGCGGTGGACCACTGGTGCGAGTGACCACAGTGGACCTATCTGGCCTGGATCCCCGGCTGGCCGAAACCGAATTCATCCTCGCATCCGATGTGGACAACCCGTTGCTCGGCGAGCGCGGTGCGGCGCACGTGTACGGGCCGCAGAAGGGTGCGGACCCGGAGCAGGTCCGCCTCCTGGACGAGGCGCTGGGCAACTGGTCGCGCGCGGTGCTCGCCGCGGGCGGCCGCGACGTCGCCGAACAGCCGGGCGCCGGGGCGGCCGGCGGCGTCGGCTACGGGGCGCTCGCGGTGCTGGGTGCGCGGATGCGGCCGGGCGTGGACGTGATCCTGGAGCTGATCGACTTCGATCGGCAGCTGGAAGGCGCGGGCCTGGTGATCATCGGCGAGGGCGCCATCGACGAGCAGACCCTGCACGGCAAGGGCCCGGCCGGAGTCGCCGCCCGCGCCCGCGAAGCGGGCGTGCCGGTGGTGGCGATCGCGGGACGCTGCGACCTGACGCCGGAGCGCCTCCGCGAAGCGGGCGTCGAAGCGGCGTACGCGCTGACCGACATCGAGCCGGACCCGCAGCGCAGCATCCGCGAAGCGGCGACGCTCCTGGTCGACCTCGGCGAGCGCGTCGCCCAGGACCACCTGTAGGAACGCCCCGATTTCAGGCAGAAGCGGAAACCCCACCGGGCACCACGCCAGGTGGGGTTTCCGCTTTCACGGGTGGATGCAGAACGGCCCCACCCGGCTCATCCCGAAGGCGCCCGGCGCCCGACGCCGGTGGCGATTTCGCGCGAAATCGCCGCGCAGCCCTCACGCGGAGCGCCGTTTTCGCGCGAAATCGACGGAGACGGCCACGTCCCACGCGGGCCGGCGCGCCATGCTGAAACGACCCCAAGGCAAGAGCGGGACCACCGCCGACGCGACGAGAGCCTCCCGATTTCAGGTGAAATCGAGGCTCTCGGCAGCGCGGCCTTGCGGCGTCAGGCGCCGAAGAGGAGGCGGAGGGCCGTGTCCCTGTTGTGGTGGATGTGGCGGATCGCTTCGTCGGCCGCTCGGTCCGGGTCGCCGGAGGCGATCGCCTCGTAGAGGTTCGTGTGCTCCAGGCAGAGCTCTTCGGGGTCGTCGACCTGCCGGAACAGCCAGTGCAGGCGGCCCTGCAGCGGGTCCAGCATGCCCGCCAGCAGGTGGTGGTCCGCCAGCCGCACGATCTCGTCGTGGAAGTCCCCGTTCGCCTTGCCGACCGCATGCAGGTCCTCGCCCTGCAACGCCTTGTCCGCCCGGGCGAGGTGCCGCTGCAGGGCGCGCAGGCTGCGCGCGTCGGCCTTGCTCGCCGCCAGCCGGCACGCCAGGCTCTCCAGCGCTTCACGCACGTCGAAGAGCTCCTCGACGTCGCGGCGCTCCAGGCGTCGCACGATGACGCCGCGCCGCGCGACGTCTTCGACGAACCCCTCGACCCGCAGCGTGCGCAGCGCTTCGCGCACCGGCACCCGCGAGACCGCCAGCTCCGCGGCGAGCTCGCGCTCGACGATCCGGTCGCCCGGCGCGAACCGGCCGTCGATGATGCGATTGCGGATCTCCTCGCAGACCTGGTCGCGCAGCGGCCGGTCGCGGGAACCCAACGGGACCGGCTGGGCCACGTCCGCTCCTTTCCCCTCAGCACTCGCTCAAAGAGTAGTCACTCGCCCCCCTTGGGGTGATCCGCAGTTTCAATTGAAACTGCCACCCCGGGTGGGCGGGGGCGCAGTTTCAATGAGCGTTTTTCATCCTGGTCAACCCGCAGTCGCGGGTCGCAAAGGTGCACGTCGATGGGGTGTCGTATGCGCCGCAGGCGCATAGCCCACCTACGACACTTGCACCGCCGCGGGTTCACGGTGCTCACCCCTTCGGGGTTCCCTCGGCGAGGACGGCCCCTCCGCCGTGTATCGGACATACATCAGGAGGGGCACCCACAGACCAGGGAGCCTCTGAGGTTCCGCTACCCGCACCGCCACGCAAACTGAGGTTGGAAAAACCTCAATTGAAACTGCGCCCCCACCCGTCACGGACCGGTGGGGGACGGCCGGCCGGGTTCGGCGAACGGGTAGCGGGTGCGGAAGTCGGCCGCGGCCTCTTCGAAGGTGACGAAGCGGACCCCGTCCAGGGAACGCCAGTAGTCGATGAGCCGCTCCAGCATCAGCAGCACCTGCGGCCGCCCGGAGACGTCCGGGTGCAGGGTGACCGGGAAGACGCCGTAGTCGAACTCGCGGTACACCCACTCGAACTGGTCCCGCCACAGCTGCTCGACGTCGCGCGGGCTGACGAAGCCGTGCGAGTTGGCCGCGTGCTTGTTGAACATCATCGGGGGCAGGTCGTCGACGTACCAGTTGCCGCAGAACTCCACGAGGTCCACCTCGTGGCCGTGCTGCAGCGGCTTCATCCACGATTCGGCGGGACCGTCGAAGTCGATCTTCGTCCAGGAGTCGCCGACCCGCGCGTAGAACGGGTGGAAGTCGTTGTAGTTCTGGCTGTGGTCGTAGCTGAAGCCGTTCTCCATCAGCAGCGCGGCGGTGTGCTCGGACATCTCCCACCACGGCGCGACGTAGCCGCGCGGGCGGCGGCCGCTGGCCTTCTCCACCAGCTCGATGCACCTCAGCAGCACGTCGCGTTCCTGCTGCTCGGTCATCTGCACGGGGTTCTCGTGCGAGTAGCCGTGCGCGCCGATCTCGTGCCCGGCGTCGACCACCGCCCGCACCTGGTCCGGGAAGGTCTCGATGGAGTGACCGGGGATGAACCAGGTCGTGGGGATCTCGTAGCGCTCGAAGAGCTTCAGCATCCGGGGCGTGCCGACCTCGCCGGCGAACACGCCGCGCTGGATGTCGTTGGGCGAGTCCTCGCCGCCGTAGGAGCCGAGCCACCCGGCGACGGCGTCGACGTCCACCCCGAGGCAGATCTGGATGTCCTTGCTCATTTACCTCTCCTCGCAATCGTTCGGTTCGAGTCGTGAGCGGCCGTTGCCACTCACGACGTCAGCAGGTCCCTGACCTCGGCTGACGCGGTCTCGATGGCCTCGATGTCCGTCGGGCGCCAGTCGCGCTCGGCGAGGCTGTGCACCGACAGCCAGCCCGCCATGGCGCCGTCGACCTCGACGGGGGCGAGCATCTGGGCCTGCACGCCGTAGGTCTCGATCAGCGCCTGCGGCGGCTGCGGGTCCGCCCGGAAGTGCGGCTGCACCAGCGTGCGGCGGTGTTCTTCCAGCCACTGCACGGTGTTCAGCTTCCGCTGGTCCAGACCGGGGTCGTGCTGGATCGCGCGCACCCCGGGCCCGGTGTCCTCCGCCGCGGCGAGGTCGACGCCGAGCCGCTGGGACGGCAGGTCGAGCCGCATCGTCGTCCGGTCGGCGCCGGTCGCCTCCCGCAGCGAGGCGCAGATCCGCTTCAGCGCAGCGCGCGTCGAGCCCGAGAGCAGCACGCTGCCGCGGTCGATCGGGACGCCGGCGCCGAGCACGTCCAGCGCCTTCCACAGCGTCGCGGAAACGCTGTCCAGCACCGGGACTCCGACCTTCGCCTCCAGGTCGGCCGCGACGAAGGCGCCGCGCAGGTTCGTGCACACCAGCGACACGGCGTGCACATCGACGGCGGCCGCTTCGATCATCGAGGCCAACCGCTGTTCGGGCACGGAGCCGAAGCTGAAGTTGTCGGTGATGTCCAGCCGCTCGTCGTTGACGACCTCGATGCCTTCCGCGGCGTAGGTCTCGGCGATCTTCGCGGTCACGTCGCCGGTGTACGGCGTGACCAGGCCGAGCCGCGTGACGCCGAAGGCGCGGAAGGCGTCCAGCAGCGCCAGCGTCGACGTGGTGGCCGGCACCCCGCACGCCGCCGAGATCGCCGCGCTGACCTGCCGGTCGTAGTCGAACCCGAGCCACGAACCCGCGGTCCCGTTCCACACCACCACGTCCACGGCGGCGTCCCGGAGCAGCTCGGCGGCGGCCGACATCCGCTCCAGCGAGAACTGGCTGTTCTCCTTGTCGGACAGGGAGATCGCGGTGACCGGCAACCTGCTGAAGTGGACGCTCACGTCCTCGACGCCGGACAGCAGCCGGTAGGTGACGGGTTCCAGCACGGTGTTGGACGACGGCGTCAGCATTCCGATGCGTGGCATGTCATTCCTTTCAGCACTGTTTTGGTCTTGTCTTCAAGCGGCGCAGCCGCTTGGCCCACCTGCTCGACTCGCACCGCCGCGGGTTCTCAGGAGGCTTCTCGCAAGGACAGCCCCAGGCCATACGCAAGTCGGGGATCCCGGAGTGAGAAGGCTTCTGAGGTTCCGCTACCCGCGCCGCTGCGCAAACCGAGTCCGGAGACCGTAGTCACGCGGGGAGGCGCTTGGTGTAGTCGAGGGTGAGCACCGCGGCCGTCATGATCAATCCGGCGCCGACGAAGTAGAGCAGCGCCCAGGTGTAGCTGCCGGTCGCGCCGACGATGAAGCCCACCAGCATCGGGGTGAGGATGCCCGCGATGTTGCCGCTGAGGTTCATCGCGCCGCCGAGCGCACCGGCGTTCTCCCGGCCGCCGAGCAGCGACGGCACGCTCCACATGAGGCCCACCCAGCGCAGGAAGAACAGCACGATGGACAGCAGCGTCACGGCCGCGATCGGGCCGGGCACCAGCGTCACGCCGAGCAGCCCGAGCACGACCGCCACGCCGGCGATGCCGAGCAGCGTGCGCATCACGACGTTGCCGTTGCGGCCGCGGGCCCGCCAGCCGTCGGCGAGCCAGCCGCCGATCAGCTCGCCCACGAAACCGGCGCCGAAGATGACGAAGGTGGACCAGCCGATCGTCTTGATGTCGAAGCCCTTGGACTCCGACAGGTACAGCGGGCCCCAGGTCAGCAGCCCGTAGAACACGCCGTTGAAGCCCAGCCACGCGGCGCACATCGCCCAGAACGACCGGAACTTCAGGTAGCGGCGCAGGGGTCGCCGACCGCTGGCGGCGCCCGCGGCGCGGTCCTCGGCGGCGTGCGAGGTCTCGATGTCGGTCGCCTCGGCGTCGTTCACGCGCGGGTGGCTACGCGGGTTGTCCCGGAGGTACCACCAGGCCCACACGCCCATCAGCACGGTGACCGCGCCGGCGACGATGAACGCGGGCCGCCAGCCGCCGGTCGTCGCGATCAGCCAGGAGATCGCGATGCCGCCGACGCCCGCGCCCAGCGGCGCACCGGCGTCGAGGATGACCGCGCCGCGGCCGCGTTCCCGCAGCGGCATCCAGATGGCGTTGAGCTTGCCACCGGCCGGCATCACCGGCGCTTCGGTGGCGCCGAGCAGCGCCCGCATCCCGAGCAGCGCGCCCGGGCCGGGGGCGGTCGCGGTGAGCGCGGTGGCCGCGCCCCAGGCGATGCACGAGCTGCCGACCATCCGGCGCGGGCCGAAGCGGTCGATCAGCCAGCCGCTGGGCAGCTGCATCAGGGCGTAGGTCCAGAAGAAGGCGGCCAGCAGGATGCCGGTGAGCTCATCGGAGAGCCCGAATTCCTTCTTGATCAGCGGCAGTGCCACCGAGATGGAGCCGCGGTCGACGTAGTTGATGGTCACGATCGCCAGGAGCAGCAGGAAGATCTTCCATCGGACCCGGGTCGGTCTGGTTCCGGTGTCCGCGAGGGTTCCCGATGTCTGTGTCACGTCTGGTCTCCAAGGGAGAGGGAGGAGCCGGGCGATTTGGGATGCGGTATACCAAACATCGTGCCGGGACCTGTGTCAATACCTGGGAAAACATGAATCGATGACCTGTGCGAAGAAAGATTTTCAGGTCCGTCCGGAACGGTCGCGCTGAATCGATGCTCCGTCGCCGCCCCTTGACGGCCGCGCGGCGCGTGCCGTTAACTTTCCAGAAAACGATAAGTATACTTCGCGATACGGAAAGACATGGTTCAGTGCGGCGAACGCTCGCGCCCAGCGGGCACCGCGCCGTTCTCCTGGCCGATCGGCGTGCTTCTCGCGCACGGTGCCGCCGAACCGCTCGGCGCGCTGCGTCGGCCCGGTGCTCGCACCATGGGAACCGCGAGCGGCTCACCGCGGGTCAGGTCCGGAGTCAACGGTCCGTTCGCTCCGATTGAAGTGGCGAACGGTCTGTTCGCTCCAGCCCCTTGACCGGAACCGCACCATGGTTCAACACTTTGTTGAATCACTGTCAGGAGGAGGTAACCGCGTTGCCCGAACCAGCCAACGGAGCGTTCGACGTCGTGTTCCGCGCGCGACGGCTCATCGGCCCGAACGGTGAGACGTCCGGCAGCGTCGGCGTCCGCGACGGCCGCATCGTCGCCGTCGAGCCGCTGGACGCCCCGCTCGAAGCCGCCCGCACCATCGAGCTCGCCGCCGACGAGGTCCTGCTGCCCGGGCTGGTCGACACCCACGTGCACGTCAACGACCCGGGCCGCACCGAGTGGGAGGGCTTCGACACCGCCACCCGCGCCGCGGCGGCCGGCGGCGTCACGACCATCCTCGACATGCCGCTGAACAGCCTGCCGCCGACGATCGACACCGGCGCGCTGGAGGTCAAGCGCAAGACCGCGCGCGAGAAGGCCTACATCGACGTGGGCTTCTGGGGCGGCGCCGTGCACGGCAACCTCGCCGAGCTGCGCGGGCTGCACGAGGCCGGGGTGTTCGGCTTCAAGTGCTTCCTGCTGCACTCCGGGGTCGACGAGTTCCCGCCGCTGAACCCGACCGAGCTCGACGAGGCGCTGCGCGAGCTGACCCGCTACGACGGTCTGATGATCGTGCACGCCGAGGACTCCGACGCCATCGAGCACGCCCCCACGGCGCACGGCGAGACCTACGGCGACTTCCTGAACTCCCGCCCGCGCGGCGCCGAGAACGTCGCGATCGCGCAGGTCATCGAGCTGGCGCGGCGCATCGGCGCGCGGGTGCACATCCTGCACCTGTCGTCGTCGGATGCGCTGCCGATGATCGCCTCCGCGCGCGCCGACGGCGTCAAGGTCACGGTCGAGACCTGCCCGCACTACCTGAGCTTCAGCGCCGAAGAGGTCCCCGACGGCGCCACCCAGTTCAAGTGCTGCCCGCCGATCCGCGAGGCCCGCAACCGGGAACTGCTGTGGCAGGGGCTGGCCGACGGGATCATCGACTGCGTGGTCAGCGACCACTCGCCGTGCACGCCGGAGCTCAAGCGCTTCGACATCGGCGACTTCGGCGTGGCCTGGGGCGGGGTTTCCAGCCTCCAGCTGGGCCTTTCGGCGGTGTGGACGCAGGCGCGGGTGCGCGGCCACAGCCTCGCCGACGTCGTGCAGTGGATGTCCCGGAAGCCCGCCGAGCTCGCCGCGGTGCGCGGCAAGGGATCCATCGCGGTCGGCAACGACGCGGACTTCTGCGTGTTCGCGCCGGACGACGCGTTCGTCGTGGACGTGGGCAAGCTGCACCACCGCAACCCGGTCTCGCCGTACCACGGGCGCCCGCTGTCGGGCGTGGTGCGCGAAACCTGGCTGCGCGGCACGCAGATCGTCGGCCCGGGCGTGGAAATGACCGCGCCGCAGGGCAATCTGCTCACCCGCCAGGGCTCGTAGCGAGTTCCGCTCCGGGGGCCGTGAATCCGCTGCGGGTTCACGGCCCCCGGAGCGCGTTCAGCCCTTGAGCCGGCGGACCAGGTCGGCGGCGCTGGCCAGGGACAGGCCCGGCAGCTTCCGGCGGACTTCCCGGACCGCCGCGATCTCGTGGGTGCGCGGGTCGACGCCCGCGTCGGTCAGCACCTGGCGGGTCCAGCGGAGCTCTTGCGGCTCGCCGTCGCCGGCCTCGTCCAGGATCTGCAGCGCGCGCTGCAGGCCGGGCAGCTCTTCGGGGCTCGCGTCGTGGACGGCGCGCCGCACCGCCTCCCGGGCCTCGTCGAGGTCGTTGAGCACCAACAGGTGCGCTTCGCGTTTGCCGAACATCTCAACCTTCCTGCAGGGGACTCCGGGCGGGTATCCGAATCATTCTCCAGCGCCGTGTCGGTGATCATCACTACCCTTCGCCGCCATGAGCGACGAGGCGCACTCTTTCACCTACCGGCGGCCCTCGGTGCTCGACGGCGATCGGCTCGGGCTGGAGACGGCGGGCGGGACCGCGTTGGCCGGTCCGGTGGGAAATCCCCGGTTCTTCACCGGTTTCCTCACCGATGCCGCGCCCGCCGCGGGCGGGCTCCAGGCGGTCGCTCGGGTCGCGCGATCCCGGTACCCGGAGCTCACCGGCCGGCCGGCGTTCCGCGATCCGGTCGTCACGTGCAACGGCGACCGGCTGCGCTTCGAGTCCTTCTCCCGCTGCTGCGGCGTCTACGCGCGGCTGGACGTCCTCTCCGACGGCCTCGACGGCGAGGTGCACGACCGCGGAACGACCAATGTGGACATCAACGAGCCGCTGCGCCGCATGCTGGCGCGCGTCGGCGGCCGCGATCCGCTGCACCTGTCGGTCGGCCCGGACGACCTGACCGCCACCACCCCGGACGGCTCGGTGGTGGAGAAGAAGGTGCCGCTGCCGCGGCGGTGGCTCCGCGGGTTCGCCGAGGTCCAGGTGATCACCGCCGGATTCGAGCCGCGCGCCGAGCTGTCCGCCGTCGAAGCCGCGCGCCTGCTCCGCTCGCTGCCGTCCCGTTCGAGCGGCGCGCTCTGGGCCGTGCCCGCCGGACGTTCGCTGCGCCTGACCGGCTCGCCGACGCCCGGCGCGGTCTGGGTGACGAGCCCCGACCGGCTCGAATCGCTCGTCCTGCTCCTGCGCTTCGCCCGGGCGCTGCGCGTCTACGGCCCGCCGGTCCGTGCCGGAAGCCATCCCGTCGCGAGCGCCTGGGAGCTGGACCTGCCGGGAATGCGGCTGGTCCTGGCGCTGTCGCCGGGCCGCAACCGCGGGTTCTCCGGCGAAGGAGCGGTGCTCGACGCGCTGGCCTCGGACGACACCGAAACCGATGCCGAGTTGATCGGCGCGCTGCTCTCCTTCGAGCCGCGGGTGGAGGTCGATCTACTCGCGGAGCGGTCCGGCCTGCCGCAACCGAGGGTCCGCGACGCCCTCACCCAGCTCGGGACCGCGGGGGCCGGGTCGGCTACGACCTCGCCGAGGCGGCCTACTTCCACCGCGAACTGCCCTACGACGCGACGGCCGCGGCGGCGATGAACCCCCGCCTCCGCAACGCGAGAGCGCTCGTCGAAGCGGGCGCGGTGCACCTCGACGGCGACACCGCGACGGTGATCGTCGGAGACCACACGCACCGGGTGCGGGCCGACGGCTGCACCTGCCGGTGGTGGACGGAATTCGGTGGCACCAGGGGGAAGTGCAAGCACGCGCTCGCCGTGGACGTGATGCGCAACGGAGCACGCGGATGAACTGGGACGACCTGAAGGAACTCATCGACAAGGGCGACCCGGACGTCCTCGCGGCGGCGGTCGGCGATATCGGTCCGGCGGACGGCGGCGCCCTCACCAAGCCGCTGACGGACTTCGAACGCTCGGCGCGGCGGGCGGACTTCTACACGGCACAGCAGTACTCGTCCATGCTCTCGATCGCAGGCGCTGCCGTGCTGCCGATGTCGACGCTCGCGCCGTGGCTGGCGCGCAACAGCCTCGACCGGCCGATGCGGCCGGACCACCACGGCGTGCTGAGGCCTTACGGCACTCCGGTGTTCGACCACGTCCTGGCCGTCCTGCGCCGGCGGGACGTGCCGTGGCTGCCGCAGCTCGCCGAGAAGCTCGCGCAACGGCTCCGTCCGAGAGGACGGATATCGAGACATTACTGGCGGCTCATCGTTGCCATCGCCGGGGACGTCCTGCCCGACAGCGACGGATTCGTGTACCACTGGCCGGAGATGACCGGGCGCGGCGCCGCGACGATCGTCGGGGAAGTACGTGGAGATCGACGTTTCCTGGCCCTGGTTCCCCGACTGTTCGAAGTGGACGGTGTGGCGCGGCGACTCGCGGACTCCTGGGCGCAGGATGGCTGGCCGAGCGCGCTGGCGGACCTCGCCGCCGCCCGTGAGGTCGATCGGCTGGTGCTGCTGGACGGGCTGTTGGCGCGCCTGCAGCGCGGCGGCAAGCAAGCGGACGTCGTGGCGCTGATCGCTTTGCACGACAAGCTCTCCCCGTCCCTCGACGAGCTCGCGCCGCGCGGCGGCGACTACGCGGCTCTGGTGCCCGACAGTCACTCGACGGTCGTCGGGATGGCGCAACGGGAACTCCGGCGCTTGGACGAGGCGGACCGGCTGGCAGCCGACGTCCTGCTCGACGTCAGCCGGGCGATGTTCCTCCGTCCGGAGAAGAAGCTGGTCCGGGCCCAGATCTCGTGGCTGGACAAGGCGATCCGGCACGGCCGGGCTGAGGCGCTGGCGGTGCTCGGCGGCGCGTTCGGCCACGAATCGGCCGACGTGCAGGAACGCGCGCTCAAGCTGGTGCTCAAGCACGTCGGCAAGCTCGACGCGGACGTGCGCGATGAGCTCGCCGAAGCCGCGGCGGCGCTGCCGCAGGATCTCCGGGCGCGTGCGGCCGATGTGCTCGGCATGTCCGAGGAGGCCGAGCCGGAACCGGCGCCGGTTCCGGTGGCCGCACCACGTCCGGAGATGCCGCCGCCCATCACATCGGTGGACGAACTGGTCGCGGTCTTCGCCGAGCAGGTGCAGCGGGGAGATCTGCTCGTCCGGGAGCGGATCCTTGCCGCGATGGTCGAGTTCGCGTTCACCGACCGGGAGGCCCTGCACAGCGCTTTCGCCCCGCTGCGGGAGCAGAGCCCGTGGTACGCACCGGGGCTGCCGGATTGGAGCCAGCAGCGGAATTGGAGCGCTTCGCCGTCGGAACCCGGTGAGTTCGTCGCCGTCCTGCGCGCCGCGACGGGTGACTGCCGCGGCGACGTCACCAGCCCGATCCCGCGCATCGACGAGATCCCGGGCGAGGCGGACTGGGCGGAACTCGTGACGCGCGGCGTGGATTACGGCACCGTGCAGACGCGCCGCCTGCACGAGATCGGGATCGGGCTCGCCTACGCACCCCGCCCGTTCCTGATGTCCACCCCTACCGGTGCGTCCGGGCTCATCGCCCCCGAAGCGCTGGCGGAACGCCTGGAGCGCGCGGCGGCGCAGGGATTCGAGCCGTGGCAGCACGACCTGGTCGTGGCCATGCTCCGGCTGCCCCGGGACGCCGCGATCGCAGACCGGGTGCGGGGGCTCGGCGACGCGGGCGCGCAGGTCGCGCGGTGGATCGACGGCGGCGGGCTCGGCACCCCGGAGATCCGGCGCGAGGTGGTGCCGGTCAAGAAGTACGACTGGCGTGGCATGCACTACGAAGACCGCACCCGCGTCACCGTCACGTTCCCGGACTCGGCGGATCCGGTCCGCAAGTCCTTCGACAGCACGGCGACCGGCCGGTACTCGGCGTCCTACCGCGAGCAGAACGCCACCCCGGATCTCGTGCCCGCCTACCGGGATCTCAGCGCAGCGCACCAAGTGGCGGTGTTCGCGGACCGGGCGCGGGGGAACGCGACGCTGCTGGGTCGCCTGGTCGACGCCCACGGCCCGATCGGCGACGGGATGCACACAGTGCTGGCCTTCGCGCTCGGCGCCCGAGAACCGGCGGACCGCGTCGGCGTGGTGGACGCGCTGATCACCCTGACCGCCCGGGACGGGCTGCGCGGCGCGAGCGTCGCACATGCCGTGGTGGAGCTGGTGCAGCGCGACGAGGTGGTGCTGGGACGCGTGGTGCAGACGGTGCACGATGCGGCGCGGGCCGGTCTCGTCGGGTTGGCGTGGGAGGTCGTCGCGGTGCTGGTCGAGGGCTTGCTGCCGGCCGAAGGGGAACGCCCCCGAGCGGCGCTCGCGGACCTGCTCGCCCTTGGCGTGGAGCTGGCCGCCCAGGTCCGCCCCGCAGACCCGCTGCCAGGCGTGGCGGCGGCCGCGGCCCGGGGCGGTTCGAGCCGCTTCGCCAAGGAGGCCCGCAGGCTGCACCAGGCGCTGAGCGCCACCTGATGTCCCTGTTTCCCCTGGCCAATGCTCGTGCGCGTTTTGGAGCGCAATAGCACTCCAAAACGCGCACGACCTATGAGCAGCCGAAACGGCCCGCCCGGCGAGCTCGGCCGGTGCTCCCCGCGTAACCCCGATGACCAGGGCTGACGTACGCTGAGTAACCGTGCTCGTCATTGCGCTGGACACCTCGACCCCCGCGGTCACGGCGGGGCTGGTCGCCCTGGACGACGGTCCGCCGCGCGCCCTCGCCGAGCGCGTCACGGTCAACCCGCGTGCGCACGGCGAACTCCTCATGCCGCAGCTGCTGGACGTCATGACCGAGGCCGGACGCGAACTCGCCGAGGCCGACGCGATCGTCGTAGGCGCGGGCCCGGGCCCGTTCACCGGCCTCCGCGTCGGCATGGTCACCGCCGCGGCGCTCGGCCAGGCCTGCGGCCGCCCCGTGCACCCGGTCTGCAGCCTCGACGCGATCGCCGCGCAGGCCACCGCCGAAGGCCCCCTGCTGGTCGCCACCGACGCGCGCCGCAAGGAGGTCTACTGGGCCGCCTACGACGCCGCCCGGACCCGGATCGACGGGCCCCACGTCCAGCGCCCGGCGGAGGTCCCGACCGACGGTTTCGCCGCGGCGGCCGGGGAAATGGCCGAGGCGCTGGGCATCGCCGCCGTCGAGCCGCGCTACCCGACGCCGGTTGGGCTGGTCACGGCGGCGCGCGCCGCGCTGCAGGGCGAACCGGCGCCGCTGGTGCCGCTCTACCTGCGGCGGCCGGACGCCGCAGAGCCGGGCAAGCGGAAGTCCGTGTTGACCAGGGGTGCGAAGTGACCGACCGCGCCACCACCGCGCTGCAGGTGCTGAAGCTGCGCCGCAGCGACCTGAAGCGCTGCGCGGAGCTGGAGCAGGTGCTCTTCCCCGGCGACGACCCGTGGTCCTGGTCCGCCTTCGCCGCGGAGCTCGACCAGGGCCACTTCTACGTCGGCGCCTACCTCGACGAACGCCTGATCGGCTACGCCGGGCTCGCCGTCGTCGGCCGCGCCCCGCACGCCGAAGCCGAGGTGCACACCATCGGCGTCGACCCGGCGCACCAGGGCCGCGGCGTGGGCAAGGCGCTGCTGGGCGCGCTGCTGGGCAGGGCGGACGAGCAGCAGGCGACGACGTTCCTGGAAGTGCGCACCGACAACGACGCCGCGGTCGCGATGTACGAGAAGCACGGCTTCGAGATCGTCGGGCTGCGCAAGCGCTACTACCAGCCGTCCGGGGCGGACGCGCACACCATGCGGCGGCCCCCGGCGGAAACTGCGGAGGCTGGGTAATGACTGCGGATCGAGTGGTGCTCGGCATCGAGAGCTCCTGCGACGAGACCGGCGTGGGCCTGGTCCGGCTGGCGGCCGACGGCACGGTCGAGCTGCTCGCCGACGCGGTGGCGTCCAGCGTCGACGAGCACGCCCGCTTCGGCGGCGTGGTGCCGGAGATCGCCAGCCGCGCGCACCTGGCGGCGATGGCCCCGACGATGCGCCGCGCGCTCGACGAATCCGGCCTCGAACTGTCCGATGTGGACGCGATCGCGGTGACGGCCGGGCCGGGCCTGGCGGGCGCGCTGATGGTCGGCGTCGCGGCGGCCAAGGCCTACGCGGCCGCGCTGGACGTGCCGCTGTTCGGCGTCAACCACCTCGGCGGGCACGTCGCCGTCGACACCCTCGAACACGGGCCGCTGCCGGAGCGCTGCCTGGCGCTGCTCGTCTCCGGCGGGCACACGCAGCTGCTGCTGGTGGAGGGCATCGGGGAGCAGATCACCGAGATCGGCTCCACGATCGACGACGCCGCGGGCGAGGCCTACGACAAGGTGGCGCGCATCCTCGACCTGCCGTACCCGGGCGGCCCGCCCATCGACAAGCAGGCCAAGCTGGGCGACCCGAAGGCCATCGCGTTCCCGCGCGGGCTGACCGGGCCGCGCGACGCCAAGTACGACTTCTCCTTCTCCGGGCTGAAGACGGCGGTCGCGCGCTGGGTCGAGACCGAGCAGCGCGAGGGCCGGGAGATCCCGGTGGCGGACGTGTGCGCGTCGTTCCAGGAGGCCGTGGCGGACGTGCTGACGGCGAAGGCCGTGCGCGCGGCGCGGGACCTGGACGTGGACACGCTGGTGATCTCCGGAGGCGTGGCGGCGAACTCCCGCCTGTCGGAGCTGGCGGCGCAGCGCTGCGCGGAAGCGGGCATCACGCTCCGGGTGCCGCGCCCCCGCCTGTGCACCGACAACGGCGCGATGATCGCGGCCCTCGGCGCCCACGTCCTCGCGGCGGGCGCCAAGCCGTCGCCCCTGGACATGCCGGCCAACCCGGGCCTCCCGGTCGGCACCATCGTCGTCCAGTAACCCGACGGTGTAGTTTTCCCGCAATTTCAATGGAAATCAGAGCTCTGATTTCCATTGAAATTGCGGACTCCACGATCCGGACTCCACGATCCGGACCCCGGTGCCCGGTCGGCATCGTCGTCGTCCAGGGGGTCACAGTTTCAATTGAAACTGTGACCCCCTGAGGCGGCGCGCATCGTCCGGTCTGGCCGCAGTTTCAGTGAGCGTTTTTCATCCTGGTCGGCCCGCAGCCGCGGGTCGCAAAGCTGCACGTCGATGGGGTTCCGCATGCGCCGCAGGCGCATAACCCACCTACGACACTTGCACCGCCGCGGGTTCACGGTGCCCACCCCTTCGGGGTTCCCTCGGCGAGGACGGCCCTGACGCCGTGTATTGGACATACATAAGTCAGGGCACCCACAGACCAGGGAGCCTCTGAGGTTCCGCTACCCGCACCGTCACGCAAACTGAGGTTGGAAAAACCTCAATGGAAACTGCGGCCAGACCGACGGTTCAGTACCTCCGGTCGATCGTCGTGTCGGTGGCCGCTCGCCACTCGACGTAGCCGTGCTCGAAGTCGTTGCGGCGACCGCCGGAGACCGCGAACTCCCCGGTCTTCGGGTAGCCCAGGTACGAGCGCTCCCAACCGAGCGCGGACCAGCGTTCGCGGATCCGGCCGTACACCTCGTGCGCTCCGGTGCCCGACGTCCAGTAGATCGACGCCGCCTTGGAGAAGTGGTTGTACCGCCCCACTCCGTCCGGCGTGGTGAGCTCGTCGGTCGTCGGGTAGCCGAGCGGCCCGAGCTCCCAGCCCAGCTGCGACCAGGTCACCCGGATCGCGCCCCAGATCGCATGCGCCCCGGAGCCCGGCGACCAGTAGACCGAGCCCGCCTTCGAGAAGTGATTGTACCGCCCCACTCCGTCCGGCGTGGTCACCTCGTCGGTCGTCGGGTAGCCGAGCGGGCCCTGCTCCCAGCCGTTCGCCGCCCAGCTCTGCCGGATCGCGCCCCACACCGCGTGCGATCCGGTGTCCGGGCTCCAGTAGATCGAGGCCGGGAAGCCCGCGGTCGCCCCGACGAAGTGGTTGTACCGACCGATTCCGTCCGGTGTGGACAGTTCATCCGTGGTCGGCGGGCCGAACATGCCGTGCCCGCCGAGTTGCAGGTACTTCGCGAGGTTCCCGCCGTAGACGTAGTGCACGCCGGTCTGCGCGGTCCAGTACAGCCGCCCGCGCTCGTAGCTGCGGTAGCGGATGCCGCCCTCGGCGATCTCCGGCCCGGTGGGCTGCCCGAGCAGGTTCCGCAGCTGCGGTTCGGCTTCGTAGCGCCGGTCGATCGGCGTGGCGTACCGCGCCGAGAGCGTCAGGTCGCCGGCGCCCATGGTCAGCACCCGCGACCGGTCGCCGACCCCGTCGGTCCAGCCGGCGAAGGTCGCCACGCCGTCGGTCGCGGTGGCCGCCGCGATCACGTCGAAGGTGGCGCCTTCGGTGACCATCGCCGAGCTCCGCCCACCCTCTGCGGGGATCTGCAGCACGGCGGGCACGTTGCTGGTCAGCGTGAGCAGGTGTTCGCGCGGCATGGCCGCGTAGGTCTCGCTGCTGCGCACGCCGGCACTGTCGGTCGTGGTGGCGGTGATCTCCATCCGCGAGTCCGGGTGATCGGTGAACGCGACCTGGAAGGACTCGCCGGTGCCGCCGGCCCCCGGGTGCCGGTGGCAGGTCGCCTCCTCCGGGCAGTGCACCTCGGCGCTGGTCCAGGAGATCGGCGTCGTGCCGTCCTCGGCGTCGGTGGCCCGCGCGGTGAGGGACACGGTCTCGCCGACGGCGAAGGTCTGCGCGCCGGGCGTCGTCAGCGCCAGCTGGGGTGAGTGGTTCGCCGGCGCGATCAGCAGGTCGACGCTGCCGGACGCGCCGAGCGGATCGGTCACGGTCAGCCGCGCGGTGAACCGGTCGCCGTCCGGGTAGGTGTGGCTGGTGCGCGCGCCGGAGCCGGTCGCGCCGTCGCCGAAGTCCCAGGCGTAGGTCAGCGGATCGCCGTCGAAGTCCTGCGATCTCGACCCGTCGAAGGTGACGGTCCGGGTCGCCGGATCGGTGCTGATCTCGGCCTCGGCCACCGGCGCGGAGTTGCCCTGCGGGTAGCTGAGCCGCCGCAGCGTGCCGGAGTAGATGTCGGCGAAGACGACGTCGCCGTTGGGCGCGGCCGCGAACTTCACCGGCCCGCCGATGTCACCGGCGAACGGCGGGCTCTCCGGCGCCCGCACCAGCTTTCCCTGCGCGTCGAAGCGCAGCATCCACAGCTTCTTCGTGGTGTAGTCGCCGAAGAAGTACGCGCCGCGGTAGGCCTCCGGGTAGCTCTCGCCCCGGTAGATGATGCCGCCGGTGACGCTGTTGCCCTGGTCGACGCCGCCGCCGTGGCGGTATCCCACAGCGGCGGGGTGTTCACCTCGGACGCGCATTCGGGCAGGTCGGCGTAGCCCGGGGTCCGGTGGTTCCCCTCCCAGCAGGGCCACTTGTAGTTCTGGCCGGGCCGGACGAGGTCGATCTCCTCCCAGGTGTTGTAGCCGACGTCGCCGACGATCGGCGTGCCGGTGCCGGGGTCCAGCGACAGCCGGAACGGGCTGCGGAACCCGCTGGCGTACACCCGGCTGCGCCACGACGAGGGGTTCGACGCCTGGTAGTACGGGTTGCCGGGCACGCCGTCGCCGGTGGCGGTGACGTGCAGGACCTTGCCGTTGGGCGTGTCGAGGCCCATGGTGCGCAACGCGTTCCGGTCGGTGCGGGTGAAGTCGGAGAGGTCGCCGATGGACACCCACAGGGTGCCGTCGTCGGCCGCGACGATCCCGGTCATGCCGTGCACCGCGTAGGGGCTTCGGAACTCGAAGAGCACCTGCTCGTCGGCCAGGCCGGTCGGTTCCGGCGCGCCGGTGACGGTCCAGCGCGCGAGCCGCAACAGGTAGCCGCCGGTGCCGCCGGGGACCGAGCGGGCCAGGTAGACGTGCCGCGAGGTGGCGTAGTCGGCGGCCACCGCGAGCCCGGTCAGTCCCAGGTCCTGGGCCGGTTCGACGGGCAGGGCGGCGATGGTCCTGGTGCGGCCGTCGGCGGCCGCCCACGCCACGGTGCCCTTCTTCCCGGTGGTCAGGATGCCGCCGTCGGGCAGCTACGCGAAGTCGGTCAGGTCGAAGGCGGCCTGCCCGCTGGGTTGGCTGCGGAGGACGAAACCGGTCGGCACGGCGGCATTCGCGGTGCCGACCGGTAACGCCACCAGCAACCCGATGGACAACAGTGCCACGCAGCACGCGCTCAACCAGCTGCGGAGTCTTCGAGCGAACACGGTGATCACACCCCTATTCGGCAAGGATGTGCTGATATCGCCCGAAGTTTCGCCCAGGTTGCCCGCCGCCCGGAATCTTGCCCACCGTCACGGACGATCACCGATTGTGATCAGCGGCGCCACCAGAACGCCTTGGCGGTGGCGAGGAACTCGCGGCGGGCGCCGCGGGCGGAGACCCGGCGCAGGCCGTCGGCCGCCGCGTCGTGGCCGACGCCGTGGGCGTCGATGCCCGCCCGGCGGCACAGCGCGACCGCGCGGCGCAGGTGGAACCGGGTGGTCACCACGGTGACCTCGCGCAGCCCGAAGTCCTCGGCCGCCCGCCGGCAGGACGCCCAGGTGTCCACACCGGACTCGTCCAGCACCACCGCGGCGGCGGGAATCCCGTGCGACACGAGGTGGTGCCGCATCACGACGGGTTCGCTGTGCCCGCGGGATTCCGGGCTGCCGCTGACGATGATGCGCCGGACCCGGCCCGCCTCGAACAGCTCCCGCGCCACGTTCAGCCGCCCCTGCAGGATGCGGCTCGGCAGGCCGTCCCAGCGCACTCCCGCACCGAGCACCAGCGCGTACTCGGTCGCGGGCGCGTCCTGGACCGTGCTGATGCGGCGGGCGCTGCGCGCCAGCGCCCATGCCGAGGGCAGCGCCGCCGCGATCCCGAGTCCGGCCAGCGCGGCGAGTCCCTTCCGAAGTCCACGCACCGGACAAGTGTGCCATCGAGTGCACCAGGCGATCGTCCTCGTGAGTGTTTTGGAGTGTCACAGCGCTCCAAAACACTCACGAGCGATCGACCGCCTGACGGCATTCGCCCAGTTATCCACAGTGGACGATCAAGTGTCAGGCCGGGTTGAGCACTGGGTTGCCGTCCTCGACGACGAACGACTTCGCGGTCTCCGCCGGAGCGTCCTTCTTCGACGCGTACGGCAGTCGATGATCCACTTCTCCTGCTCGGCGCCGGTGATCGACCGGTCCGGGTCCTGCGGGAGTCGTCCGGGGCTCGACTGTGGCGCGATCGAGCGCACGAAAGTACCGACACCAGAAGAGAGTTTGGTGAATTCCCGACGAAATGGGACAGCCGAAGCAAGTCGTGAAACCCGTTCGGCCCAGCCGCTGCCGGATCGATCGGCTCAGCGTCAACCGGCGTCGAGGGCGCGCCGGGTCGCCGCGATCACCTTGCTCAGCGCGCCGTGGAGCTGCTCCAGCTCGACGACCTCCATGCCGAGGAGCTCGACCACGCGGTACGGGATCTTCTCGGCCTCCGCGCGGAGTTCCCGGCCCTTCCCGGTCAGCTCGACGGCGAGCAACCGCTCGTCCTCGGTGCTGCGGCGCCGTTCCAGGTAGCCGATCGATTCGAGGCGCTTGAGCAGCGGCGACAACGTCGCGGGGTCGGCGTGGAGGGCGCCGCAGAGGTCCTTCACCGATCTCGGCGACTGCTCCCACAGCGCGAGCATCACGAGGTACTGCGGGTGCGTCAGGCCGAGCGGCGCGAGCAGCGGCCGGTAGACGGAGATGACGTTGCGCGAGGCGACGGACAGCGCGAAGCACACCTGGCGATCGAGGGCGAGCGGGTCCTCGCCGAGGTCGATCTGGTTCATCGAGGTCTCCTTCTGGCCGGGGTGCCCGCAATCACGCTAATCATTAGCGTGCTAATGATTAGCATATAGGTTGTTCTCGGGAGCTTCGGCGAAGGAGGGGACGTGGCCGCTGACGGACGAATCCGGCCCAACCCGGTGCAGTGGATCTGGTACGCCTTCGGCGGCCGGCTGCCGGCCAAGTGCCGGGAGTGGGTCCTGTACGACATCACGTGCCGGACCTGGGTGCTGCGGCACATCGCCCGCAGCCTGGTCCAGATCTCCCCGGGACTGCTCTTCCTGCTGCTGCCCGGGCCGTTCTGGATCCGGGCGATGTCGGTGCTCGGCGGGGTCATCCTGGCGCTCTGGTACTCGCTGTCGTACATGGAGCACACCAGCGAGTACCGGCTCACGAAGCACGGTTACCCGATGGGCACGGGAAGAGCAGTGCGCGAGGAGGGGCAGGCCGCGATCCGCGCCCAGCGGGCGGATCGGTACGCCGAGCTCTACCGCAACCAGCCGGAGCGGTGAGCTCGCGACGTCATTTCGGCCGCCACCCGGCTCGGGTCGGCGGGCCGGGCGGGCCGGGCGGGCGCGCGGGCCGGGGGCGGCGCTCCCAGGGGCGGTTCGCGGGCTTGGAGAGGGCGGGCATGCCTGGCAACCTAGGGCACCGAACCGCCTTGGTGTGAACCACCTCGTGGCATTGGTGACATTTCCCGCATGGCGATCTACCAGCGAAGATCACGCACAGCTGATCGTCCGTGACAACTTCCCAGGTGGCGGCCCCGCAGGTCCGGTTCGCTACGGTCCGAACCGAATCGAATCCGTCGGGTAGCCGGAGCGCGCCGATGATCGACCTGCCATTCGTCCCCAGCCTGCCGGCCGTCGATGACTACATCGCGCTCGGTGAGGCCTCGGGGCGCCGTCGACTCTGCTTGACTGTCATCTGACGGAGACTTCCGGCTGTCAGGACGGCGGCTGCATCGCTGGTCGATTCGTTGCGGCTGAGCCCTTCCCGGTCTCGCTCCGGCTCGACGATCTGGGGCGGTCGACACGCCGGGAGGTCGGAGAAGAGGGTTGTTGTTGAGCGTTGGCACTCTCATGGGTAGAGTGCTAGCAGAACGGCGCCGCAGCGCCCCGGCACCCGCGACGACGGGGAGCCACGGAGCCGTCTTAACCCAGACAACGCTTCGAAGGCCCCAGAAGGTGGAGGTCACACCGTGGCGAGCATTAAGCCGCTTGAGGACAAGATCGTGGTCCAGGCGAGCGAGGCCGAGACGACGACTGCGTCCGGCATCGTGATCCCGGACACCGCCAAGGAAAAGCCCCAGGAGGGCAAGGTTCTGGCCGTCGGCCCGGGTCGCGTCGACGACAAGGGCAACCGCATCCCGGTGGATGTCAAGGAAGGCGACGTCGTCATCTACTCCAAGTACGGCGGCACCGAGGTCAAGTACAACGGCGAGGAGTACCTGATCCTCTCCGCCCGCGACGTGCTGGCCGTCGTCAACTGACGCTGCACTACGCGAGCAATGCCGCCCCGGCGGTCCCGACCGGGACCCCGGGGCGGTCGCATATCCGGGGCAAGAGTCTTTCGCTGGGCTCGTTCTGCGTGGCGGCGGTGCCGGTTGCGCAGGTGGGCTGAGCGGCTTCGCCGCTTCAAGGACAAGAGCGAAGACCCCAAAGGCATCCATGAAGGGCTGTTGTAACCATGGCTAAGCAGATCGCCTTCGACGAGCAGGCCCGGCGCGCGCTGGAGCGCGGCGTCAACCAGCTCGCCGACGCGGTGAAGGTCACCCTCGGGCCGCGTGGTCGGCACGTCGTGCTGGACAAGCAGTTCGGCGGACCGCAGATCACCAACGACGGCGTGACCATCGCCCGCGAGATCGAGCTGAGCGACCCGTTCGAGAACCTGGGCGCCCAGCTCGCCAAGAACGTCGCGACGAAGACCAACGACGTCGCCGGCGACGGCACCACCACCGCCACCGTGCTCGCCCAGTCGCTGGTTCGCGAGGGCCTGCGCAACCTGGCCGCGGGCGCCAACCCGGCGTCGCTGAACAAGGGCGTCCAGGCGGCCACCGACGCCGTCGTCGAGGCGCTCAAGGCCAAGGCCACGCCGGTCAAGGGCCGCGACAACATCGCCCAGATCGCGACCGTGTCCTCCCGGGACGAGTCCATCGGCGCGCTGATCGGCGAGGCGATGGAGAAGGTCGGCGAGGACGGTGTGATCAGCATCGAGGAGTCCTCGACGCTGGCCACCGAGCTGGAGATCACCGAGGGCCTCCAGTTCGACAAGGGCTTCATCTCCCCGCACTTCGTCACCGACGCCGAGCGTCAGGAAGCGGTGCTGGAAGACACGCAGATCCTGCTGCACCGCGACAAGATCGCCGGCCTGCAGGACCTGCTGCCGCTGCTGGAGAAGATCGCGCAGGGCGGCAAGCCGCTGCTGATCATCGCCGAGGACGTCGAGGGCGAGGCGCTGTCCACCCTGGCCGTCAACGCGATCCGCAAGACCCTGAAGGTCGTCGCGGTCAAGGCCCCGTTCTTCGGCGACCGCCGCAAGGCGTTCCTGGACGACCTGGCGGTCGCCACCGGCGCCCAGGTCATCGCGCCGGAGGTCGGGCTGAAGCTGTCCGAGTCCGGTCCGGAGGTGCTCGGCTCGGCCCGCCGGGTCACCGTGACCAAGGACACCACGACCATTGTGGACGGCCGCGGCAGCGCCGAGGGCGTCCAGGACCGCGTGGACCAGATCCGCAAGGAGATCGAGGCCACCGACTCCGACTGGGACCGCGAGAAGCTGCAGGAGCGGCTGGCCAAGCTGTCCGGCGGCGTCGCGGTGATCAAGGTCGGCGCGGCCACCGAGACGGAGCTCAAGGAGCGCAAGTCCCGCATCGAGGACGCCGTCGCCGCCGCCAAGGCCGCGGCCGAGGAGGGCAGCGTCCCCGGCGGTGGGTCGAGCCTGATCCACGCCGCCAAGGCGCTGGCCGACAACCTCGGCCTCACCGGTGACGAGGCCACCGGCGTGCAGCTGGTGCGCCGCGCGCTGGACGCCCCGCTGTACTGGATCGCCGCCAACGCCGGTCAGGAAGGCGCCGTCGTGGTGTCCAAGGTCCGCGACCTGGACTGGGGCGCCGGCTACAACGCGGCGACCGATGAGTACGGCGACCTGGTGCAGGCCGGCATCGTCGACCCGCTGAAGGTGACCCGCTCCGCGGTCGCCAACGCGGCCTCCATCGCCCGCATGGTGATCACCACCGAGAGTGCGGTCGTGGAGAAGCCGGAGGAGCAGCCGGAGGCCGCCGGGCACGGCCACGGCCACGGGCACGGCCACTGAGCCGGCGCACGTGAGCCGGGCGCGGCCCGGCTGAACGCCATGAAGATCGGGGCGGTACCCACGGCGTGGGTACCGCCCCGATCTCTTCGTCCTACCCGGAGCCGAATGACGCCCCTCGTAGCCATCCGACTCCGGCGGCCGCCCGCGATCCGCGACGCGGCGGCCGGCACAAGCGCGTCAGCTGGCCGCGACCGCCAGCTGCTGGCGCTTGCGCGCCTTGATGATCACTTCCCGCTCCGATTCCGACAGCCCGCCCCAGATGCCGTACGGCTCCTGAACGGCTAGCGCGTGCGTCCGGCACTGCGCGATCACCGGACAGTGCTGGCATACCTCTTTCGCCTTCGCCTCGCGCCGGGCTCGCGCCGGGCCGCGCTCGCCGTCGGGATGAAAGAAGTACGCGCTGTCCATGCCTCGACAGGATCCCCGTATCTGCCAATCCCAGATATCGGCGTTCGGTCCTGGAAGACGTCGAGTGTCTGCCATTGCGCAAACCACCTCCTAAGCGGTGGGTCCCCTCCCCGCTACGGCCGGCGGCCGCAGCCTCGCATGATCCGACCGTAGAACCGCGCCAAAACTTGTTCAACCCTTATCGAGCCAAAAGCTGTTCATCGTTGGAGTGATCTTTGGCCGACCAAGATCGACGCCCAACGGCTTGCCCTCCACGGGCCGGAACCGGAACATGTCCCGCGTGACGACGCGGCCGGAACCTGTGCAGGGGCAGGACGCCCCCATCCCGAGCGACGATCCGGAGCTGGTCGAAGGTCCGGATGGCGCCGCGTCGGCCGATCAGCCGCGCCTGAGCGTCGCCGCGGTGGCCCGCCGGCTCGGTGTGGCACCCGCCACGCTGCGCACCTGGGACCGCCGGTACGGACTCGGGCCCAGCGATCACACCAGCGGTCGGCACCGCCGCTACGGCCCGGACGACATCGCTCGCCTGGAGCAGATGCAACGCGCGCTGCTGCGCGGTGCCTCGCCGATGGAGGCCGCCCGCTACGCCCGCACCGTCGCCGCGCCGCTGCCGCAGCGATACCCCGACGCGACCGAGCGGCAAACGCAGCCGGACGGATCCGGCGACGGGCCGATGATGCTGTCCGGCGTGCTCGGCGGCGCGGGCGACATCGAATTGGCCGGCGGCTCGAACACCGGCGGGCGCGGGCTCAAGCTCACCGGGGCCGGGCCGAGTGCCCGCGGCCTGGGGCGCGCGGCGCTCGCGCTGGACTCCTGGTCCGTGCAGCGGCTGCTGATCGAGTCGATGGGCAGCGACGGCGTCGTGGAGACCTGGCGGGGCATGCTGCAGCCGGTGCTGCGCGCGGTCAGCGAGCGGCGGCAGCGGTCCGGCTCCGGCATCGAGGTCCTGCAGCTGCTGGTCGACTGCGCGTCCACCGCGCTGCGCTCGGTGATCGCGACCGCGCCGGCCCCGGTCAACCCGCGCCCGGTGGTGCTCGCCCCGGTGCCCGGCGAAGTGCAGGAGCTCGAACTCGTGGCGCTGGCCGCGGCGCTCGCGGCCAACCGCGTCGGTCACCGGCTGTTCGGCGCCGCGCTGCCGCGCGAAGGGCTCGCCGCCGCGGTGCGCCGCTCCGCTCCGGCCGCCGTGGTGCTCTGGGCCGACCAGTCGCACTACGCCTCTTCGCGGGTGCTCGACGACATCCCGATCACCCGTCAGCGCGCCCGTGCGTTCGTGGCGGGCGCCGGGTGGGCGCAGCAGACGCTGCCCGCACACGTGGAGCTCCTCGATTCGCTGGAGACGGCTGTTGCGCGTGTTTCCGAGACCGTGCTGGGCTGAGTTAAGCTCTCTGTGTCATAAATCACACACTCGGTGTGCGGGTGGGGTTACGGTGTTCGTGCGGACGGGCGAAACTGCGGTCACGACTGGGTGCGATCGGGTGAATACTGCAGGTACGGCGCGTGGCCGGCGGCTTCCCGGAGTAGTGGGTGGGCTGGTCCCGACGGCCTGCTCCGTTCCAGTGAACCGACCCCAGATCGGGGCGATACAAAATTTCTTAACGGATTAAGCACCGGATCGTGTCAAGGTTTTGGCCCCTGCGTCCGATAGGGGAGTTGGAACGTCACTCGCCTGCAGGAAGGAGTTCCCGTGACGACGGTCCTGATCTGCGATGACCGACGTAGCGTCCGGGAAGGGCTCACTCGTGTGATGTCTGCTGTCCCCGGAGTGAGTCGAATTGATTGCGTAGCGCACGGTGACGAGCTGCTGGCCCGCTTCTCGAGGCAGGCCGTCGACGTCGTCCTGGTAGGCACCCAGCGCGCGGTGCCGAACGGCGTCGAGGCCACCCGCAGGCTCGTCTCTGCCCATCCGCAAGCAAACGTGATCGTGTTCGGTGCTCCGGACGACGCGGCCAGCATCGCCGCCGCGATCGCCGGTGGTGCCCGCGGCTACCTCCGCTGGGATGCGTCCCGGCCGGAGTTGGTGGCGGCACTGGCGCACACGTTGGCGAGCACCTCGGTGCCCGCACCCCGGCAACCGTCCGACCCGGGCGTGCAGCTGACGGAGCGCGAGCTCCAGGTGCTGCGCGGCATGAGCCAGGGCAAGAGTAACGGCCAGATCGGCCGGGAGCTCTACCTCTCGGAGGACACGGTCAAGACCCATGCTCGCCGGCTTTTCCGGAAGCTCGGCGTGCGCGACCGCGCGCAGGCAGTTGCGCACGGTTTCCGCCGCGGCCTCGTCGCCTGATCGTCGCGCGCGGTGATCACCGCGCGCCTGCCGATCGGAGCGCACCGGCAGATCCAGTCCGAGCTGCCGGTGCTCGGCGAGGACGTTGGCTTGGAGCGAGCTGACGTTACGAGTGCGCCTGTGGCTCGCGTCACTTCGGATGAGACCCCGTTTCGGGGTGCGACACCCGAAGTGACGCGAGCCACAGTCATTTCGATCGGGACATTTCGGGACGAAACCGGCTTTCGCGGCAATCGGTGCAGATACTCCGAAAGTGGCGCGATCACCCGGTCGTGCGACCCCTGTGAAGATCCTCTCGAATCTTCTTCGGCGGTCCACCATGATCCCGATGGCCTGGGCAAACGCCGCCGGGTGTGCCGTCTGGTATCTCTGAATGTGTGACGACGACGGCCCCCTCCATCCACTCCCTGTTCAACGATCGCCCCTTGGCCGGTACGGTGAGCTCGGCGCGGCGTGCGGCGCACGCGATCTCCGCCGGACAAATCCGAATCGCTTGAACGCGTAACACCAGGGCTGCTGTCTGCGATGACCAACGTGGGGGACGGGCTGGACGCTCTTGTAGGCGCCGCCGTCGACGGCGATCGTCAGTCGATCGAGCGCTTGCTGGCCGAAATCCGTCCTTTGGTGGTGCGGTACTGCCGCGCCAGAGTCGGACGAAACGAGAGGTCGTTCGCTTCGGCGGACGACGTGGCCCAGGAAGTGTGCCTCGCGGTGCTGACCGCGCTGCCCACTTACAAGGACCAGGGTCGTCCGTTCCTGGCGTTCGTGTACGGCATCGCCGCGCACAAGGTTGCTGATGCGCACCGCGCGTTGGCCCGCAACCGCTCCGAACCGGTGGCCGATGTTCCGGACACCCCGGAATCCGAGGCCGGACCGGAGCAGCGGGCCATGCAGGGTGAGCTTTCGGGCAGGATGGCGCAGCTACTTCGCGTCCTCCCGGCCAAGCAGCGGGAAATCCTGCTGCTCCGGGTGGTCGTCGGGTTGTCGGCGGAGGAAACCGCCGAAGCGGTCGGTTCGACGCCGGGCGCGGTACGCGTGGCTCAACACCGCGCGTTGGCCCGGCTGCGAAAGACGCTGTCCGCGGAGGAGGTGGTCTGAATGGCGGAGCGGAAGGGACCCGAGGGGGAGCAGGCGGGACACGACCCTGTCGAGTCCGGCCGGCACGAGGACCGTTCGCGCGGGGCAGACGAGCGGGACCAGATTCCCGCAGAGGGGTCCGCAGACGAGGGAACGGAACTGAGCGACAACCAGCGGGATTCCGGCTCGGCCGAGTCTGAAACCACCGAACCCGACGCCGTGCCGGGCGACGCCGACGTGCTCTCCTTCCGGCCGCGACCGGCCGAGGAGTCCGACGAGCTGGTCGACTTCGACGACTTCGGCGAAGAACCGATCGACCTGGGCGCGCTGCAGGCCGACGACGCATTGCTCGACGCGCTCGGCGGGACCAACCCCGACGTGGTCGCGTCGACCGACGACGAGCGCCCCAGCTTGGAAGCGCTGCTGGTCGCGTGGCGGCAGGACATCGACGCCGCGCCGATCGGCGATCTCGTGGACGTGGAGACCGCGACCGCGGCCATCGCGGCGGGCAGCCGTCCGCGCCGCAGGCTCAAGCGCCGGCACCTGGTGCCGGTCGCCACCGCCGCCGCGGTCCTGATGATCACGTTCACCGGGGTGGGTGTGGCCGCCCGCGACGCGCAGCCCGGCGACATGCTGTGGGGCGTCGCACAGGTCCTCTACTCCGACCGCACGCGCGCGATCGTCGCGGCGAGCTCGGCCCGCGAGGACCTGAACACCGCCGAGGGCGCGATCGAGCGGGGCAACCGCACCGCCGCCGAGGCCGCGCTGCGCTCCGCGCAGGAGCAGATGCGGGGCGTCGACGACGAGCACGGGCTGTCCGACCTGAAGGCCGCGCACGCTTCGCTGACCGCGCGGATGGGCCAGGGCGAGAATCAGCAGACCCCGCAGCCCTCGACGCCGACCACGCCGTCGACGCCGACCACGTCGCCGTCGCAGCCGTTGCCACCGGTGCCGCCGACGGACAGCTCGTCGGTGCCGCCGACGTCGTCCACGTCGCCATCGGAGTCGTCCACGTCGCCGAGCGAGACCAGCGGCAGCTCAGCGCACCCGTCCAGCGGCTGGGGATCGGACCTGTTCCCCCAGAAGAGCAGCAGCAACCCGTGACGATGCGGCCGGTCTGACACCTGCCGACGAGAAGAGGGGCTCCCGACCGGGAGCCCCTCTTCTCGTTCCGCGTGGTGGGAGTCGTCAGTGGGTGGTTTCGGTCTCGGTCACGCCGTCCGCGTAGCCGCGGCAGTACTCCCAGGTGACGTAGTCGCCCGGGTTCGGGTCGAACGCCGGCTCGTGCGGGCGCATCCGGCCGTCCTGCAGCAGCTGTTCCAGGCTGGAGCGCAGCAGCTCCCAGTCGTGGTAGTGGCATTCGCCGCAGTCCGCGCAGTCCACCACGATGCCGCGGAGCCCGCGGGGCTCCAGCAGGGCTTGGTAGACGGCGAGGTCGGTCAGGTCGGCGAGCAGTTCGGCCCGTTCCTCATCGCCGAGTGGTGGGCCGTCGTCGGCGTCGTGATCGCCGAGTGCCATGCTCGGATCTTCCGGGTCGCCCGCGAACGGGTCTGGTGGCATCGGATCGTGCGGCACGGCCCGCACGGTACCGGCTGCGTCCACCTCGTGGGGCTGTCGGGGCGGGTTTGGCCACCCGCCGTGGCGTGGCCCACCCCTCGGCCCACGGGGCAAACACGCCTGACCTGTGGTCTCTATCATTGAGGGAATCCCCGATGCCGATGCCACGTTCCACGACGTAATCGCCGAGGAAATCCAAGCCGCACCCGCGTTTGCGGACCATAGCGTGAAGGAAGGCACATCCCTCGCCATGAGCAGCGAACTCTCCGCACCCGGCCTCCCCTCGAAGTTCGCGACACTGGGTCTGACCTTTGATGACGTGCTCCTCCTGCCGGACGAGTCCGACGTCATCCCCAGCGGCGTCGACACGTCCACCCAGCTGTCCCGCAACATTCGCCTGCGGGTGCCGCTGCTGTCCGCCGCGATGGACACCGTCACCGAGGCGCGGATGGCGATCGCCATGGCCCGCCAGGGCGGCGTCGGCATCCTGCAGCGCAACCTGTCCGTCGAGGAGCAGGCCTCCCAGGTCGAGGTGGTCAAGCGCTCCGAGGCGGGCATGGTCACCGACCCGGTGACCTGCTCGCCGGACGACACCCTCGCCGAGGTGGACGCGCTGTGCGCCCGCTTCCGCATCTCCGGCGTGCCGGTGACCGACCCGGACGGCACGCTCGTCGGCATCATCACCAACCGCGACATGCGGTTCGAGGTGGACTTCACCCGGCGGGTCCGCGAGGTGATGACGGCGACGCCGCTGATCACCGCGCAGGTCGGCGTCACCGCCGAGGCCGCGCTCGGGCTGCTGCGGCGCAACAAGATCGAGAAGCTGCCGATCGTGGACAACGCCGGCAAGCTCCGCGGGCTGATCACCGTCAAGGACTTCGTCAAGACCGAGCAGTACCCGCGCGCCACCAAGGACCCGGACGGCCGGCTGCTGTGCGGCGCGGCGGTCGGCGTCGGCGCGGACTCGCACGAGCGCGCGATGGCACTGGTGGACGCCGGTGTCGACGTGCTGATCGTGGACACCGCGCACGGGCACTCGCGCGCGGTGCTGGACACCGTGGCGACGCTGAAGAAGGAGCTCGGCAACTCCGTCGACGTCATCGGCGGCAACGTGGCGACCCGCGCGGGCGCGCAGGCGCTGGTCGACGCCGGGGCGGACGCGGTGAAGGTCGGCGTCGGGCCGGGCTCGATCTGCACCACCCGCGTCGTCGCCGGGGTCGGCGTGCCGCAGATCAGCGCGATCTACGAGGCGAGCATGGCCTGCCGCCCGGCGGGCGTGCCGCTGATCGGCGACGGCGGCATCCAGTACTCCGGGGACATCCCGAAGGCCATCGCGGCCGGCGCGAGCAGCGTCATGCTGGGCAGCCTGCTGGCCGGCACCGCCGAGTCGCCGGGCCAGCTGGTGCTGGTCAACGGCAAGCAGTTCAAGGTGTACCGGGGCATGGGCTCGCTGGGCGCCATGCAGTCGCGGGGCCAGGCCAAGTCGTACTCCAAGGACCGCTACTTCCAGGACGACGTGCTGTCCGAGGACAAGCTGGTGCCGGAGGGCATCGAGGGCCGGGTGCCGTTCCGCGGGCCGCTGGCGCAGGTGGTCGACCAGCTGATCGGCGGGCTGCGTTCGGGCATGGGCTACACGGGCTCCAACACGATTCCGGAGCTGCAGGACGCGAAGCTGGTGCGCATCACCGCGGCCGGCCTCAAGGAGAGCCACCCGCACGACATCCAGATGACCGTCGAGGCGCCGAACTACACCACGCGCTGATCATCACCGTCCCGGCCGCCGCATCCCCGCGATGCGGCGGCCGCGTCGTTTCTCCGGGGGCCGGAGGGGCCGTTTCGGGCGGTCGCGGCGGGCTAAGGAGCCCCCGTTGCACGTCACACGGGCAGCGAAGAGAGAATGCTTCGTCGGACAGCGGTGCCGCGAGGAGGGACTTCAACGGTGCGGGATCAGGTTGAGATCGGCATGGGCCGCACGGCCATGCGCGGCTACGACTTGGACGACGTGGAGATCGTGCCGTCGCGGCGGACCCGGTCGTCGAAGGATGTTTCCCTGGCGTGGCAGATCGACGCCTACCGCTTCGACATCCCGCTGGTCACGCACCCGACGGACGCGGTCGTCTCGCCCGCCACCGCGGTGCGGATCGGCGAGCTCGGCGGCCTGGGCGTGCTGAACGCCGAGGGGCTGTGGGCGCGCCACGAGAACGTCGAGGAGAAGCTGTTCGAGGTGGTTCGCGCCGCCGAGGAGAACAGCGACCCCGAGGCCGCGATCCGGCTGCTGCAGGAGCTGCACGCCGCGCCGATCCGGGCGGACCTGCTGGCCACCGCGCTGAAGCAGGTGAAGGACTCCGGTGTCACGGTGGCGGCGCGGGTCAGCCCGCAGCACGCCGAGGAGCTGACCCCGGACCTGCTCGCGGCCGGCGTCGAGCTGCTGGTCGTGCAGGGCACCATCATCTCCGCCGAGCACGTCGCCCGGGACGGCGAGCCGCTGAACCTGAAGCGGTTCATCGCCGAGCTCGACGTGCCGGTGATCGCCGGCGGGGTCGGAGACTACCGCACCGCGATGCACCTGATGCGCACCGGCGCGGCCGGCGTGATCGTCGGCTTCGGCCAGTCGCGCGCGGCGACCACGACCCAGGTGCTGGGCATCGGGGTGCCGATGGCGACCGCGATCGCCGACGCCGCCGCGGCCCGCCGCGACTACCTGGACGAGACCGGCGGCCGCTACGTGCACGTGCTCGCCGACGGCGGCCTGTCGTACTCCGGGGACATCGCGAAGGCGATCGCCTGCGGCGCCGACGCCGTGATGCTCGGCGAGGCGCTGACCGAGTCGGCGGAGTCGCCGGCGCAGGGCTACTACTGGACTTCCGCCGCCGCGCACCCGAGCCTGCCGCGCAGCGAGATCGTCGGCTTCGCCGGTTCGGGCGCGGACCTGGAGCAGCTGCTGTTCGGGCCGAGCAGCGACCCGTACGGCACGCTGAACCTCTTCGGCGGCCTGCGCCGCGCGATGGCGAAGACCGGCTACCGGGACCTCAAGGAGTTCCAGAAGGTCGGCTTGGTGCTCCGCGGCTGACGCGCATCCATCCGGGCTCGTGGGCGTTCGAAACGCCCACGAGCCTTGGTGTTCCGGCGACGGCTTCAGCGGAGCCCGCGGTAGAAGGCCCGCAGGTCCCCGGTCAGCGGGCCGGGCGCCTGGAGGGCGGGGAAGTGGCCGCCCTCGTCGAACTCCGACCAGTGCACGACGTTGTTCTCCCGCTCCGCGAAGCGGCGGATCGCGCGGTCGCCGCCGAACACCGCTACGCCGGTCGGGACCACGGACTTCTCCTGCACGCCCCAGGTGCCTTCCTCCGCTTCGCGGTACAGGCGCGCCGACGAGCCCGCGGTGCCGGTGAACCAGGTGATCGACGCCTGCGTGAGGATGTCGTCCCGGTCGGGCGCGGCCGGTCCGCAGTCGCCGAACCACTCGTAGATCTCGGCGATCCAGGCGAGCTGCCCGGCCGGCGAATCCAGCAGGGCGTAGGCCAGGGTTTGCGGGCGGGTGCCCTGGATCCAGGCGTAGCCCATGCGCTCGTTCATGAACTGCACCAGCGAGTCCACGCGCGCCTGCTCGGCGGCGGTGAGGCCGTCGAGCTCCGCCGGATCCCCGGACGGTGATCCCAGCAGCCCGCACACGTGGACCCCGGCGATCCGGTCCGCGGCGACGACCCCGAGGTCGCGGGAGATCTTCGCGCCCCAGTCGCTGCCGTGCGCGCCGTACCGGTGGTAGCCGAGCCGCCGCATCAGCTCGTCCCAGGCCCGCGTGATCCTCCTGATGTTCCAACCGGTTTCGCGCGTCGGACCGGAGAAGCCGAAGCCCGGGATCGACGGCGCGACCAGGTGGAAGGCGTCGGCCGGGTCGCCGCCGTGCGCCCGCGGGTCGGTCAGCGGGCCGATCACGTCGCGGAACTCCGCCGACGAGCTCGGCCAGCCGCTGGTGACGAGCAGCGGCAGCGCGTCGGGCTCGGGCGAGCGGACGTGCAGGAAGTGCACGTCCTGCCCGTCGATCTCGGTGATGAACTGGGGGAAGGCGTTGAGCCGCGCCTCCTGGGCGCGCCAGTCGAAGCCGGTGCGCCAGTGCTCGGCCAGGTCTCGCGCGTAGCCGAGCGGGACGCCGTAGTCCCAGCCGACGCCGGGGAGTTCGTCGGGCCAGCGGGTGCGGGCCAGCCGGTCCCGCAGGTCTGTCACGGCCGCCTGCGGGATGGCGATTCGGAAGGGCCGGATTTCGGTCATGCGGCGAACGTATTCGCAGGTTAGGCCGATCGCCGTCCTAACCGGACGGGCAGAATCGGCGGCATGCTGGACACCTCGGCGCGCCTGCTCAAGCTGCTGTCGCTGCTGCAGACGCCGCGCGACTGGGCGGGCTCGGAGCTCGCCGAGCGGCTCGGCGTGAGCGCGCGGACCGTGCGCCGCGACATCGAGCGGCTGCGCGAGCTCGGGTATCCGGTGCGCGCCACCCAGGGCACGGCCGGTTACCGGCTCGGCGCCGGGGCGGCGGTTCCGCCGCTGCTGCTGGACGACGACGAAGCGGTCGCGGTCGCCGTCGGGCTGCGCACGGCCGCCGGGGTCGCCGGGGTGGAGGAGACCTCGGTCCGGGCGCTGGCGAAGCTCGAGCAGGTCCTGCCGTCCCGGCTGCGGCACCGGGTGCAGACCCTGCAGAGCGCCATGATCGCGATGCCGGGGGACGGCCCGACGGTGGACGCGAGCGTGCTGACCGCGGTCGCCGCCGCCTGCCGGGGCCGCGAGCGGCTCCGCTTCGACTACTCCGCCCACGACGGCACGACCAGCCGGCGGATCACCGAGCCACACCGGCTGGTCGGCTGGGGCCGCCGCTGGTACCTCGTGGCGTGGGACGTGGAGCGCGACGACTGGCGGACGTTCCGGGCCGACCGGATCGAGCCCAGGACCCCGACCGGGCCTCGGTTCGCGCCGCGCGAGCTGCCGGGCGGCGATGTCGTCGCCTACCTCGGCGAACGGCTGAACGTCGCGCTCTGGCACTTCCAGGCGACGCTGCGGTTCCGGCTGCCCGCGGCGCGCGTCGCGGAGCTGATCACGCCGACCGGCGCGCTGATCGAGCCGGTGGACGAGAACACCTGCACGGTGACCATGGGCGCGGACTCGATGCACTTCCTGGCGGTCTTCGCGGGGCTGATCGAGGCGGACTTCGAGGTCGTCGATCCGCCCGAGCTCCGCGATCGCCTGGCCAGGCTCGGCGCCCGGTACCTCCGCGCCGCCGAGCACTGACGGCCGAGTCCGCAGGGTCCCGATTTTGCCTAAAATTGGGGTCCCACACGCCCGGGCGGGATTCCGATTTTGCCTAAAATTGGAGACTTTCGAACCGGGCGAATCGGGCTTTGGGGTCTGGGGATGGACGCCCCGGCCGGCCCGGTCGCGGCATCTCCGATCCCGCCCACGGCTCCGCCGGACGGCTGGTCTTTGCTTCGCGAAAAGCGGGCGCAGAACCTGGTCCACCTCTGGCTACTGGTGAGTAGTTACGTCTAGTCTGTCGCGCATGGCTGGACGTGACGAGAGCGAAACCGATTTCGACGTGGTCGTCATCGGTTCCGGGTTCGGCGGCAGCGTGGCCGCGCTGCGCCTGACCGAGAAGGGCTACCGCGTCGCGGTGCTCGAAGCCGGTCGGCGGTTCGCCGACGACGAGCTGCCCAAGACGTCCTGGGACCTGCGGAAGTTCCTATGGGCGCCGCAGCTCGGGTGCTACGGCATCCAGCGCATCCACCTGCTGCGCAACGTGCTGATCCTCGCGGGCGCGGGCGTCGGCGGCGGCTCGCTGAACTACGCCAACACGCTCTACCGGCCGCTCGAACCGTTCTACAACGACCCGCAGTGGGCGCACATCACCGACTGGGAAGCCGAACTCGCCCCGCACTACGACCAGGCCACCCGGATGCTCGGCGTCGTCCAGAACCCGACCGAAACCCCCTCCGACGTGGTGATCAAGCAGGTCGCCGGGGAGATGGGCGTCGGCGACACCTACCACCACACGCCGGTCGGCGTGTACTTCCGCAAGCCCGGCCAGACCGACTCCGACCCGTTCTTCGGCGGGGCCGGGCCCGCGCGCACCGGCTGCACCGAATGCGGCGCCTGCATGACCGGCTGCCGCGTCGGCGCGAAGAACACGCTGGTCAAGAACTACCTGTACCTGGCGGAAGCGGGCGGCGCCCAGGTCTTCCCGCTGACCACCGTGACTCGGCTCGGGCAGGGCGCCGACGGCCGGTGGCGCATCGCGACCGCGCGCACCGGGGCGAAGGCGTCCCGGCGGCCCCGGATCTTCCGCGCCGACCAGGTCGTGGTCGCGGCGGGCACCTGGGGCACCCAGAACCTGCTGCACCGCGGCCGCGAGAACGGCGACCTGCCGCGGCTTTCGACGCGGCTCGGGCGGCTCACCCGGACCAACTCCGAGGCGATCATCGGCGCGCAGATGAAGAAGCGCGACCCCGAGCGCGACTTCTCCACCGGCGTGGCCATCACCTCCTCGTTCCACCCGGACACCGACACGCACATCGAGCCGGTGCGCTACACCAAGGGCGCCAACGCGATGGGGCTGCTGCAGACCCTGGCGACCAAGGGCGGCCAGGGGTCGCGGTGGAAGCAGTGGGCGAAGTACGTGTGGCAGCACCCGAACCTGGCGCTGCGCACGCTGTCGGTCAAGAACTGGAGCGAGCGCACCGTGATCCTGCTGGTCATGCAGAGCCTCGACAACTCGCTGACCACGCGGCTCAAGCGGGTCTTCGGCAAGAAGCTGCTGACCTCGGAGCAGGGGCACGGCGCCCCCAACCCGACCTACATCCCGGCCGGTGAGCAGGCCAACGAACTGGTCGCCGAGCGCATCGGCGGCGTCGCGGGCGGCACCTGGGGCGAGCTGTTCGACATCCCGTTGACCGCGCACTTCCTCGGCGGCTGCGCGATCGGCGAGGACGCCGAGCACGGCGTGATCGACCCGTACCACCGGGCGCACGGCTACCCGACGATGTCCATCGTGGACGGTTCGGCGGTGTCGGCGAACCTGGGCGTGAACCCGTCGCTGACGATCACCGCCCAGGCGGAGCGGGCGTTCTCGATGTGGCCGAACAAGGGCGAGCAGGACACCCGCCCGGACCAGGGAACCGGCTACCGCCGGGTGGCGCCGGTCGTCCCGAAGTCCCCGGCGGTCCCGGCCACCGCGCCCGCGGCGCTGCGCCTGCCCGTCGTCTGACCGCCGCCGAACCGGCTGCGCAGCGCGAGCACGCAGAGGAGACCGGCCATCGCCAGCCAGCCCGGCCACGCCGTCAGGCCCGCGGTCAGCGGGCTCGGCGGCTGGTCGGCGGAGCCCAACACCCACGGCAGCTGAACCGCGGCCGTGCTGGTGAAGGTGTGCGCGACGACCGCGGGCACCACCGAGGCGGACCGCATCCGCAGCCAGGTGAAGACCGGCACGATCAGCACGCAGGAGACCAGGAACGAGCCGATCGAGACCGGCCACGACGCGCCGGGGTACTGACCGCCGAGCAGCAGCGTCGGCAGGTGCCAGAGCGCGAACACCACGCCGGTGCCGACCATCGCGAACACAGGGCCGCGCGGAAGCAACCGCGGCAGCAGGAAGCCCTGCCAGCCCAGTTCCTCGCCGAAGAACATCGGCAGGAAGATCAGCATGTTGAGCAGCAGTCCGGCCGCCCAGATCGCCAGCTCCGGCCACGGAACACCGGTCTGCCCAAGGGTTTCCGGGGCGAACTGGCTGCGGAACCCGGAGAAGTTCCCGAGATCCGGGTGGTAGATCCCGGCCACCGCGCCCACCGACAGCGAAACCAGGCTGAGCATCAGCGGCACCGCGAAGGCGAGCGCGCATTCCACCGCCGTGCCCTTGGGCCAGGTCAGGGCCAGCGTGGCGCGAACGTTCCGGCGGCGCTCAACGCGGAGCAGGACGAACACGGCGGCCAGCGCCGGGGTGAGCATCGCGGCCGCGATGCAGAGCTGTTCGATCAGGCCCATCGAGACGTCGTTGCCGGTGCGGCGGAAACCGGTCAGCCACAGCGGCGCCATCGCGAGCCACATGCCCGCGTAGGCGAGTCCGATGAATGCCAGGACCGAGCGGGTTTTCGGTTGGAACATGGCGGCGAAGCTATGGCGGCGACGGCGTGCCGCGACAGGCCGCGGGCACCCGGCCCGATGGTGTCGTGCACTCCACTGTTCCGCGGGCCCGGCTCCGGCAGACTCTTGCCTGAAATCCCCGATTGCCGGGGATTCGAGGGGAGAGGTGGACGATGCGGCTGCGCGAGGTGGTTCGCGATACCGGGTTCTTGCTGCTCGGCCTGGCAACGGGAATCGCCGCGCTGGTCGCGATTCCGCTGATCCTGACCAGCGGGATCCTGGTCGCGCTCGGCGTCGGCGTGGTCCTGCTGCCCGCCGCCCTGGGGGTGCTGCACCGGTGGGCGGAATGGGAACGGCGGCGGGCCGGGCGGCTGCTCGGCGTCGCGGTCCACCCGACGCGGGCGGTGACCGGATTGGGCGCGGTGCTCCGGTCGCCGGGCACGTGGCGGGATCTGCGCTGGCTGCCGGTGCACGCGCTGGCGGGCACGATCACCTCGCTCATCTGCCTCGTCGCGGCCGCCGGGCCGTTGGCCACCGTGGCGACGATGCTGATCTGGCCGGTGGTGCCGAACATGTCGTTGCTGGGCCTCCGGATCACGAGCTGGCAGCTCGCGCTGACCGCCGGCCCGGTGCAGCTCGCGATCCTGCTCGCACTGCTGCTGTGGGGAGTCCCGGCGCTGGCGAAGTGGCAGGCGAAGCTGAGCCTCGCGCTGCTCTCCCCGTCGGCCGCGCGGCTGAAGGCCGACGAACTGGCCGAACGGGTCGACGAACTGGCCGAAACCCGGACGGGCGCGCTGGAGGCGCACGGCGCCGAACTGCGGCGGATCGAGCGCGACCTGCACGACGGCACGCAGGCCCAGCTGGTCGCGCTCGCCATCCGGCTCGGGATCGCGGAGAAGGCGGCGCACCAGGACCCGGATATGGCGGTCCGCATGCTGCAGGAGGCCCGCGAAGGTGCGGAGGAGGCGATGACCGGGCTGCGCAACGTCGTCCGCACCCTCTACCCGCCGATCCTCGCCGACCGCGGGCTCGCCGGGGCGGTCTCGGCGCTCGGCGCCCGGTGCGCCGTGCCGACCACGGTCACCGTCGCGGAGCTCGGCGAGGTTCCGGCCGCGGTCGAGTCCGCTGCGTACTTCGTCGTCGCCGAGGCGCTGAACAACGTGACCAAGCACGCCCGCGCGACGCGCGCCGCCGCGGCGATCGACCGGGTCGGCGACGAGCTCCGGATCGAGGTCGGCGACGACGGCATCGGCGGGGTCGACGAGTCGAAGGGCACCGGCGTGGCCGGGATCCGGCACCGCGTCGCGGCCCTGGACGGGCGGGCGGAGGTGGTCAGCCCGGTGGGCGGGCCGACCGGGATCCGGGTGGTGCTGCCGTGCGGGTCGTGATCGTCGAGGACAACGTGATCCTCGCGGAGGGGCTCAAGTTGCTGCTGAGCACCGTGGGCATCGAGGTGACCGCCGTGGTCGCCGAGGCGGAGCCGTTCCTCGACCTGATCGAGGCGGAAGCGCCGGACGCCGCCGTGGTGGACGTCCGGCTGCCGCCGTCGTTCCGCGACGAAGGCGTGCGGGCGGCCCTGCGGGCGCGCCGGATCCGGCCGGGCCTGCCGGTGTTGGTGTTCTCCCAGTACGTGGAGGAGACCTACGCGCGCGAGCTGCTCTCCGACGGCCGGGGCGCGGTGGGTTACCTGCTCAAGGACCGGGTTTCGCGGGTGGACGAGTTCGTCGACGCGCTCCGCCGGATCGCCGACGGCGGCACCGTGATGGACCAGGAGGTCGTCGCGCAGCTGCTGACCCGGCGGCACGACCCGCTCGCCGCGCTCACGCCGCGCGAGCGGGAGGTGCTGGCGCTGATGGCGGCGGGCTACGCGAACGCCGAGATCGCCGCGCGGCTGTTCGTCACGGAGCGGGCCGTGCTCAAGCACGTCGGGAACATCTTCGCCAAGCTCGACCTGCCGGTCGGGGACTCGGGCCACCGCCGGGTGCTCGCGGTGCTCGCCTACCTCGGCGGCTGACGAGACGGGCATCACATCCTGGGCGGTCACATCTCGCCGAGTCGACTCGTCATAGGTGTGCAGGCACCGAAAACGGCAGAGGAGCCCACCATGGACGCGCGTTTGAACCTCTTCGGAAACCCGGTCGCGGGCAAGTTCGTGAAGCACCTCGTCTCGGCGAATAAGGCGGTCTCGGAGTCGGAGCTGCCCGCCGCGACGCAGGAGCTCGTGAAGATCCGCGCGAGCCAGATCAACGGCTGCGGGTTCTGCACCGACATGCACACCAAGGAGGCCACCGCCGCCGGCGAGTCGTCGCTGCGGCTCAACCTCGTCGCGGCCTGGCGGGAGGCCACGGTCTTCACCGAGGCCGAGCGCGCTGCGCTGGAGCTGACGGAGCAGGGCACCCGCATCGCGGATGCGGCCGGCGGTGTCACGGATGAGGCCTGGGAGAACGCCGCGAAGCACTACGACGAGGACCAGCTCGCCGCGCTGGTGTCGCTGATCGCGCTCATCAACGCCTTCAACCGGGTGAACGTGATCGTCCGGCAGCCCGCCGGCGACTACCAGCCCGGCCAGTTCTGATCTCCCGGACCGGGGAGCCGGGTCCGGTGCCGTCGCGCACCGGTCCCGGCTCCCCGCCGGTCCGCCGGGCAAGGGCGGGGTCGGTGCCGCTGTGGCCTTGATTACCTGGGACAATGGGCGCCACCGCTCTCGCCAGGAGGTTTCGACGACGTGTCCGGTACCGCAAGCAGCCAGGGGCAGGGGCCTGTCCTCGTTGTCGACTACGGCGCCCAGTACGCGCAGCTGATCGCGCGACGGGTGCGGGAGGCGCAGGTCTACTCGGAGGTCGTCCCGCACGACACCTCGGTGGCGGACATCGCGCGCCGCGACCCGGCCGCCATCGTGCTCTCCGGCGGCCCTTCCAGCGTCTACGCCGACGGCGCGCCGCAGGTCGACCCGGAGCTGTTCAACGCGGGCATCCCGGTCTTCGGCATCTGCTACGGCTTCCAGGCGATGACCTCCGCCCTCGGCGGCACGGTCGAGCACACCGGCATCCGCGAGTACGGCCGCACCGAGCTGGACATCACCGGCGACGGCGGCACGCTGCACGCGGAGCTGCCCGGTCACCACCCGGTGTGGATGAGCCACGGCGACTCGGTGAGCAAGGCCCCCGAGGGCTTCGCCGTCACCGCAGGCACCAAGGACACCCCGGTGGCCGCCTTCGAGAGCGTCGAGCGGCGGCTGGCAGGCGTGCAGTACCACCCCGAGGTGGTGCACTCGCCGCACGGCCAGGAGGTGCTGCGCCGCTTCCTGCACGAGATCGCCGGGGTCCGCCCGCAATGGACCACCGCGTCCATCGTGGACGACACGGTGGCCGCGATCCGCGAGCAGATCGGCGACCGGCGGGCGATCTGCGCGCTGTCCGGCGGGGTCGACTCCGCGGTGGCCGCCGCGCTGGTGCACCGCGCCATCGGCGACCAGCTGACCTGCGTCTTCGTCGACCACGGCCTGCTGCGCTCCGGCGAGCGCGCCCAGGTGGAGCGCGACTTCGTCGCGGCGACCGGCGTCCGGCTGGTCACCATCGACGCGGTGGGCCGGTTCCTCGACGCGCTGTCCGGCGTCACCGACCCCGAGGAGAAGCGCAAGATCATCGGCCGCGAGTTCATCCGCGTCTTCGAGCAGGCCGCCCGCGACCTGCAGGCCGAGGCGGGCGCGGCCGGCGAGCAGATCGACTTCCTGGTGCAGGGCACCCTGTACCCGGACGTGGTGGAGTCCGGCGGCGGCACCGGCGCGGCCAACATCAAGAGCCACCACAACGTCGGCGGGCTGCCCGACGACCTGCAGTTCGAGCTGGTCGAGCCGCTGCGCGCGCTGTTCAAGGACGAGGTGCGCCGGGTCGGGCTGGAGCTGGGCCTGCCGGAGACGATCGTGCACCGGCAGCCGTTCCCGGGTCCGGGTCTGGGCATCCGGATCATCGGTGAGGTGACCGCGGAGCGGCTCGCGACGCTGCGCGCGGCCGACTCGATCGCCCGCGAGGAGCTGACCGCGGCGGGCCTGGACCGCGACATCTGGCAGTGCCCGGTGGTGCTGCTGGCCGACGTCCGGTCGGTCGGCGTCCAGGGCGACGGCCGCACCTACGGCCACCCGGTGGTGCTGCGCCCGGTGTCCAGCGAGGACGCGATGACCGCGGACTGGACCCGGCTGCCCTACGACGTGCTGGAGCGGATCTCCACCCGGATCACCAACGAGGTCTCCGACGTCAACCGCGTGACCCTCGACGTCACGTCCAAGCCGCCGGGCACCATCGAGTGGGAGTGATCCCAGCCGCCTGAAGCGAAAAGGGGCGGCCCCCGACCGGTCGGGGGCCGCCCCTTTTTTTCGCGCGAAAGCGGTCAGGACTGCTCGACGCGAACCCAGTCGATCAGGTACCGGGCGTTGCCGGCGGCCACCTTGTCCACTGAGGACTGCGGCAGGCCGAAGTACGGCTCCGTGACGCCGTTGACGCCGTTGGGGTACACGCCGCCGAGGGCGAAGTTCAGGATCAGGAACTGCGGGTCGTCGTACGCCCACGTCCAGCCCTTGGACTGGATCTCCTGCTTGGTGACCCGGTACGTCTCGACGTCGTCTACGAAGAAGGCCAGCCCGTCCGGCGTCCAGTCGACCTTGTAGACGTGCCAGTCGGCGGGGTCCTTGCCCTCGAAGTTCTGGCGCTTCGTGAACGGGGTGTCGCCGTGGTACTCCGGGCCGTGCAGCGCGGAGCTCGTCCACGGCTCGCCGACGTGCTCCATCACGTCGATCTCGCCGCATTCCGGCCACGGCTTGCCGGCGTCGATGTTCGCGCCCAGCGACCACCACGCGGGCCACAGCCCGGACGCGGTGGCGCCTTCGGGGAGCTTGAGCCGCGCCGAGTAGGTGCCGTAGGTGAACTCGACCTTGTCCTGGGTCTTGATCCGGCCGGAGACGAAGTCGTAGGTCTGCCCGTCCGGCGCCTGGTGGCCGGGCTGGTACCGGGGGTGCAGCACCAGCGCGCCGTTGCTCGCCCCGGTCGACGGGTCCTGGTCGAGGTAGATGGTCTCCGGTGAGTCGATGTAGGCCTGCTGCTCCTGGTTGACGGTGCCGAAGTTCTCGCCGGTCACCTCGACCGTCCACTTCGAACGGTCCAGTTCCGAGCCGGAGAAGTCGTCGAAGAACACCTCGGCACGGGGCGCCGCACCGGCTTCCAACAGCGGCGCGGAAGCCAGCACGGCGAGCGCGGCACCGGCCGCGAGCAGTCGTCTCGGGGCCATGTCGGCTCCTTCCGAGTAGTGGGAGCGCCCCACTCCCGCGCGCCCAGGGTCCGAAAATGGATCGATCGAGTATGCCCACCGGTTCGGCGCCGGATCCCGCTCGTGTCGTGTTTTGGACCCGCGTTCAGATCCCGCGCCCGGCCGGGGACCGGCGCTTTCTCCGATGCCGCAGTCGGTTCCGCGGTCGATAGGATCGACTCGTCCTCCGGTCGGCCTACGAGGAGTGCGGATGGTGAAGTCAGCCCGGCGCGGGCCCTACTTCTGCGGCATCGATGCCGCGATGGACGTGGTGTCCGGCAAGTGGAAGGCGCTGATCCTCTGGGAGCTGGACGCGCACGGCACCCGGCGGTTCGCCGAACTGCGGCGCGGCCTGCCGGGCGTGACCGAGAAGATGCTGACGCAGCACCTCAGGGAGATGGAGCAGGACGAGCTCGTGCACCGCGAGGTCTACCGGGAGGTGCCGCCGAAGGTGGAGTACTCCCTGACGGAGCACGGCGAATCCCTCAACCGGGCGCTGACGGCCCTCGGCATCTGGGGCAACGAACGCATCCGCCGCATCGGCGCCGAGAAGGTGCACGTCGCCGCGAGCTGAGCGGCTCGCGAAATCGTGGCGAGCATTGCAGATCTGCCGGAATCCCCGTCCCGCCCGGGCACGCGGAACTAGGGTCGGGCACGACTGATCAGAGGGGGATCGATGGTCATCTTCGGGATCGTGCTGTTCGTCGCCGCCGGGGTCGGGTTCTACTTCATGCGACGTGCCCGGGACCAGCTGCACGCGATGATCGGTGCCGAAACCCTGCCGGTCAACGAGCTGGAGGTGCTGCGCCGGGCCTCCGACGAGGTCGGGGCGCGGGGCGGGTTCCGCAAGCAGTGCGAGGTGGTCGGCGCGGCCCATCCGCGGCCGGAGGGCGTGCTCGTCTCCGAGCTCAGCAAGACCGAATGCGTCTGGTTCCGCTACGTCGTCAAGCGGCGCTTCGAGCGGGTGAGCTACCGGGACGGCCGCCGCCACACGGAGCGGCGCACCGAGACCGTCTCCCAGCACACGTCCTGGGAGGGCTACGCGCTGCGCGACGACCAGGGCGTGCTGATCGGCGTCGATCCCAACGGCACCGCCCCGGACCGGCCGGAGCAGGTCGTCAAGCGGTTCGAGCCGTACAACCCGCAGGGTCCGGTGGTGTTCGGCCTCCAGCTGCCGAACATCTTCGACAGCAGCGGCACGATCGGCTACGAGTACGAGGAGTGGGTGATCCGGCCCGGTCGGCGGCTGTACATCCTCGGCGAGGTGCACGACAAGATCGGTCCGCTCGTGATCGGCAAACCCGAGCGGGACGGCCACTTCATCGTCTCCACCCGCACCGAGCAGGAGGTCCGCGACAGCCGCCGGACCCAGCACCGGTGGCTGGCGATCGGAGTCCCGGTGGCCGCCCTGGCAGGAATCGTCCTCGTGGTCCTCGGCATCGTCCGCTGACCGCCCGCCGCCGGCCTCCCGACGGGTCAGGTGTCCCGGCGGGTCCGGAACGAGGCGATCAGCATGACGATGCCGATCGTGACCGCGGACGCCGCGAGCAGCCACTGCACGTCGCCGCCGAAGCCGAGCAGCAGGCCGACGGCGATGACGATCGCGAGCAGGCCGCCGACCAGCGTGAACATGTCCGGTCCGCCGCGGTCGGCACGGCGGATGATCTCTTCGTCAGCCACGGATGACCTCCACGTCTCCAGTGCCCACCACGAGGTCGAGCACGATGTGCCCACCGCCGGGGCCGTCCTCGCCCTGGTCCACAACCGAGCGCTCCGCCGACCGGCCGTCCGCCGAGTCGCCCAGGCATTGCACTCTGCCCAGCTCCGCCGTGCACCGCGCGGTCACGTCCACGTTCGGCGGCAACTGCACGATGATGTCGCCGAGCCCGACGTTGGCACCGGTGTGCAGCTCCTGGCCGTCGGCGATCTCCAGGTCCCGCAGGTCCAGGTCGACCGATCCGGCCGATCGCTTGTAGAACGGCTGGACGCTCTGGATCGCGGTGGGCCGGATCACGTCGGAGCCCAGCTCGCCGCTGAGATCGCCGAGCGGCAGCGCCGTCAGCAGCATGGCCAGCCCGCCGACCGGGATCGCGGCCCCGATCAGCCCGCGGCCGCCGCGCAGGAACGCGCCGACGACCATGCCCACGCCCAGCACGGCGAGCGCGATGGCCAGCGCGGTGCTCAGCGGCGAGCCCACCGCGGTGGCGAGCGCGGCGGCGAACGCCGCGAGCCCCAGGGTCACGAAGCTGATCCAGCGCCGCGTCGGCTGCTTCTGCTCGGGCTCGTCGGGTTCGCTCGGCTCGGGCAGGTCCCACGCGAACGGCGCGGCGCCGAGCGGATCCCAGGCCGGCGGAGTCTGCCGCGGCGTGTCGCCCGACGGCGGCGGGACCGATGCCGCACCGGGGTAGACCCAGGTGTTCTCGGCCACCGGAGCCGCCGGCTGCGGGGCAGGTTCGGGCGTCGCCCGGGTCGCCGCGGGCACGACACCGCGGTCGCCGTAGTTGTGGTGCAGCAGGTAGAGCAGGGCGAGGCCGATCGCCAGGCCGATGATCGACGGCGTGCTCACCAACCAGAGCACTCCCGGGATCAGCAGGAGCACGATCACCACGGCCAGCGTCGCGGACGTCGGCTCCCGGGTCGGCTCGGTCGAGCCCGGAACGGGATCGCCTTCCTTCGGGAACAGCAGCCATCCCAGCAGGTAGAGGACCAGCCCGGCGCCGCCGTAGAACGCGCCCAGCACGAAGGCGACGCGCACCAGGATCGGGTCGATGCCGTACCGCGCGCCGATCGCGGCGGACACGCCGCCCAGCTTGCGACCGGCGCGCGGCCGCACCGGGCGGGTCTCCCAGAAGTCCCGCAGGGTGTCCTCGAAACCGGCGATGCCGGACCGCTTCGTACTGGTCATGGCAACCACTATCCGAGTCCGGCGTCGTCGGCTGCATCAGGGTCGCCCCTGAGCTAGCCCGGAAAGTCAGGGGCCGTCCCCGATGCCCGCGTGCGCGCGTGCGTGTGACCATCGTTGTCGTGAAAGCCCGGTACAAGCGGAAGCGGACCAGCGCGGCGGAAGCGGCGGCCGAACCGCCGACGATCCCGGCGGCGCGCCTGACGGCGGAGCACCGGCAGCAGCCCGCACCGTTCGCGCAGCTGCACCGGCGGCGCACCGGGCGGCTGGTGGCCGGGGTGGCCGGTGGTGTCGCCGAGCACCTGAACCTGCCGGTGCTGTGGGTGCGCGGTGCCTTCGCCGCGCTCGCCGTGTGCGGTGGGGCGGGCATCATCGCTTACGCGATGCTCTGGGTGTTCGTCCCGCAGGGCACCAGTGCGGAGAAGCCGGTCTCGGCCAAGGAGCGCCAGCAGGGCTTCGGGCTGATCCTGCTCTGCATCGGCGCGATGGTGGCGGTCGGCTCGCTGGTGGCGATGCCGACGTGGATCGTCGCCCCGCTGCTGGTGGTGCTGATCGGCGCCGCCGTGGTCTGGCGGGAGGCCGACGAGTCGCAGCGCCGCCGGTGGCGGCAGGGCGCCAAGTCCGGGATGGTCGGCGTCGGCGGGCGGCCGGCGCTGGTGCGCATCCTCGCCGGCGCGGCCCTGGTGGTCGTGGGCATCGTGGTCTTCCTGGCCGGTACCTCGGAGCCCTCGGACGTCCGCACCGGGCTGCTCGCGATGGTCGCGACGCTGATCGGCGTCGCGGTGCTGACCGTGCCGTGGTGGCTGCGCCTGGTGCGCGACCTCAACGTCGAGCGGGCGAGCCGGATCCGGTCGCAGGAGCGTGCCGAGATAGCCGCGCACCTGCACGATTCCGTGCTGCAGACTCTCGCGTTGATCCAGAAACAAGCCGAATCCGAGCGCGAGGTGCGCCGCCTGGCGCGAGGTCAGGAACGCGAGCTGCGGAACTGGCTCTACGGCCCGGACGGCTACGGCTCCGACAGCAGGGCGGTGACCGAAGACGGGCCCGCCGCGCGGTTCGCCGCCGAGGTGGCCCGGATCTGCGGTGAGGTCGAGGACATCTTCGCGGTCAAGGTCCAGCAGGTCGTGGTCGGCGACTGCGACCTCGACGAGCGCCTGACCGCGCAGCTCGCCGCGGCCCGCGAGGCGATCGTGAACGCCGCCAAGCACGCGGGCGTGGGGGAGGTCAGCGTCTACGCGGAGGTGGAGCCCGAGCAGGTGTCGGTGTACGTGCGGGACCGCGGCGCCGGGTTCGACCCGGAGCAGGTGCCCGACGACCGGCACGGCCTCGCCGACTCGATCCACGGCCGCGTGCAGCGGCACGGCGGCCGGGTCAAGGTGCGGACCTCGCCCGGCTCGGGCACCGAGGTGCAGATGGAAATGCCCAGGACAGCGGCGTGAACTCGCGTACGCTGCGGGACGAACCCAGCGATGGAGGATGTTGTCGTGACCGGTGAAGCGACACCTGAGGTCAGCGAATCCCGGCCGGTCCGGGTGTTCCTGGTCGACGACCACGCGTTGTTCCGCGCCGGGGTGCGCGCCGAGCTGGCGTCGGCCGCCGACCAGGTCGAGGTGGTCGGGGAGGCCGGATCGGTCGCCGAGGCGGTCGCCGGGATCGGCCACTACGCGCCCGAGGTGGTGCTGCTCGACGTGCACATGCCCGACGGCGGCGGCGCCGAGGTGCTCCGGCAGGTGCGCAGCAAGAACACCAGCGTGGTGTTCCTGGCGCTGTCCGTGTCGGACGCGGCGGAGGACGTGATAGCGGTGATCCGCGGTGGCGCGCGGGGCTACGTCACCAAGACCATCTCCGGGCGGGAGCTCGCGGACGCGATCGAGCGGGTGCGGGCCGGCGACGCCGTTTTCTCGCCGCGGCTGGCGGGTTTCGTGCTGGACGCGTTCTCGGAGGGCCCGAACTCGGCGCCGGTCGGCGACCCGGAGCTGGACCTGCTGACGCCGCGCGAACGCGAGGTGCTGAGGCTGCTGGCGCGCGGCTACGCGTACAAGGAGATCGCCTCCGAGCTGTTCATCTCGGTCAAGACGGTGGAGACGCACGTGTCCAGCGTGCTGCGCAAGACCCAGCTGTCGAACCGCTACGAGCTCTCCCGCTGGGCCTCGGACCGCCGCCTGGTGTGACTCGGGCTATTGCGGCGTGGGACTCGGCCGTGGGTTCTCAGACGGTGCCCATCTCGCTGGGGTTCACAGCCCCGGCGCCTGGACTTGCACGAGTCGGGGACTCCACGGCGAGGCGGCGTCTGAATTCCGCTACGCACACCACTTTCGACACGTTCCTCACGCCGCGGACCAGGCGCGCATCGGCACGACGCCGGTGGCGCGCCCGGATTCCGCCAGCAGCCTGCCCATCCGCTTCACGGTCCGCAGGTTCACCAGCGTGTCGTGCACGACGAAGCTCGGGAAGTTCCGCGCCACCACCTGCTCGAACTGCTGGATCGCGCTGATCGATGGCAGCCACACCGTGGCGAGGAGGTTGTGCTCGCCGGTGACCGTGGCGCACATCCGGACCGGCGCCAGGCCGGCGAATCCGGCCGCCACGCGATCCACGTTCTCCGCGGCGACACGGCCCCGCACGGTCACGGTGACGGGCAGGCCGACCAGCGGCGCGGCCACCTCGCAGCGCAGGGAGAGCACGCGGGACCGCAGCATCGCGGTGGTGCGGCGGCGTGCCGTCGCCTGGCTGGTGCCTGCGTCGCGGGCCAGTTCCGCGTAGGTGGCGCGGCCGTTCTCCGACAGCAACCGCGCCAACCTCCGGTCGAGCGCGCTGAACGTGAACGCGGTGCCGGATTGCTGGCGGTCGATCCCCGGGTCCAGTGCCGCGTGCGCCGAAGCTCCCAGCGCGTGCAGCCGCCAGTTCGCCCCCTCGCTGTAGAAGCGGGTGACCAGCGCCGTCGTCGTCGCGGTCAGGCCGGGAATCCGCTCGACCCGCCGGAGCAGGTAGTGGTTGAGCGCTTCGAGGTCCTGCGCCGCCACGGTGAGCATCAGATCCTGCGCCCCGGCGGTGACCTCCACCGAGATGCAGCAAGAGTCCTGGGCCAGCGCCGCCGCGACCTCGTCCTTGGTGCCAGGCAGGCATCGGACGGTCACGAACGCGACGCAGTCGCCGTTGGCAGGCGCGGCGAAGTACGCGGTCGTCCAGGCGTCCCCACTGCCGGACAGCCGTTCCCAGCGGCGGGCCACCGCGTCGGCCGACCGGACGCCCAACGAGGCGGCCACGGCGGACCACGGGGCCCGCGGCCAGACCTGCAGGGCGTTCACGAGAGCCAGGTCCGACTCGCTGAGCATGACCGATTCCCCGCCACAGCCGGGAATCATGACGGATTCGCCAACTTTCGACAATGCTTGCGCCGCGTTCGCCGACCATGCCGCAAACCGCATGGAAGGAGTCGCGATGACACCCCCTGTGTCAACCTCTAGATCGAAGTCAGGCCGCGACCTGTTGTTCGGTGTCCGGTCGGGCGCCGCGGTGCAGGGCGGGGTCGTAGGGTGTGCTGTTCTGCCAGCAGCGCCACATGATGCGGATCCAGGCTCGGGCGAGGATGCGGGTGGCGTGGGGGTGGTCTTTGCCGGAGGCTCGTGCCCGGTTGTAGATACCGGCGGCCCAGGGGCTGGCGTGGCGGCTGTTGTCGGCGAAGGTCGTGATCGCCTGGCGCAGGCGTTTGTTGCAGGCCCAGCGGAACGACACGCCGCGTTGTTTGCCGGATGCCTTGGTGACCGGGGTGATCCCGGCCAGCGCGGCGATGGCGTCGGGGTGGCCGAACGCCTCGCGGGCGTCGCCCCATTCGGCCAGGATCTGGGCGGCGTTGACGGTGCCTGCACGGGGGAAGGACCGGAAGATCTCCCCGTCGGGGTGGGTGTCGATCTTCTCGGCGATGGCGCGGTCGAGGTCCTTGATCGCGGTGTTGAGCGCGGTGATCACGCCAACCTGGGCCAGCACTGCCACGCGCGCACCCTCGGACAGGTCGGGATCGGTCGTGCCGGCCGGCGCCGAGCGCAGCCGGGCCAGCAGGACGGCGGCGGGCTTCTTGCCGGAGTAGCCCTGCTTGGCGCAGAACGCGGCCAGCCGTTTCGGGCTCGAAGCGCAGATGATGGGCGGCATCATGGA
>NZ_FNOK01000106.1 GCF_900106995.1 Saccharopolyspora shandongensis | reverse complement strand
GCTTGTCGAAGCCCTGCCCACGATCCGCGGCAAACGCGGACGGCCCTGGCAGCGGCCGCGCTGGCTCTACGGCGACCGCGGCTACGACTACGACCACCACCGGAAAGCCCTGCGTGATCGGGGAATCGTCCCGCGTATCGCCCGCAAGAACACCGACCACGGCTCCGGACTCGGCACCGTCCGGTGGGTCGTAGAACGCACTTTCGCCTGGCTGCACCAGTTCAAACGACTCCGCACCCGCTACGAACGACGAGCCGACATCCATCTCGGACTCCTCCAACTCGGATGCGTCCTGATCTGCTACCGCCAACTACCAACGTCATTCTGAAACGAGCTGTTAGCGGAAGCGTTTTTCGCCACCCTTAAACGCGAACTGCTCCACAATGGACGACGCTGCTGGAGCAGCGAAGCCGAGGCCCGACAGCAGGTCTTCCGCTGGATCGCCTTCTACAACCACCGCCGCAGACACTCCGCCCTGGGCTACCTCAGCCCCGCCGACTACGAACACCGGCGCACATCAACTACAGTGCAAGACCTCGCAGCATGAAACCCGGTGTCCACGCACCCGGGGGAACTCCAGATCATCAAACCCGGGGTGCCAACCATCTCCGTCAGTCTTATATTGACAGCTTCGCACCCAACTCTTACCGGGCCATGCGTGTTGGGCGGGGACGAGTCCTGGACACTGGCCCGGACTACGTCTGCGACAGTGCCAAACCTCCAATCGACGCAGTCAGACCACGGCTGCGACCTCACGTCGCAAGGCACTCCAGAGATGCCCTCTCGGTTCGACGCAGTGATCCTTCAACAAGATCAATCGTCCAAGCTCGAGAGGGCATCTCACCTACTCACGACCGAACCACTACCCAGAAACTCCGGTAGATCGAGCCTTAGCGTGACGCGCCTGCCGTCGTTCGGACTTGTCCGTTCCGCGAGGTAGGAATGCTCGGATCCACTGGAGAGTTCTGCTGGTTACTGCAGTAGTAGGCATCGCGCATCAGCTTCTGCATGTCGTCGAGCACGGGAGCACGCGGGTTGGTCGGAGCACATTGGTCCTCATAGGCGTTCATCGCTTGCGTCGGCAAAGCGGCAAGGAAGGACGTTTCCTCGACGCCGATTTCGGCGAAGGAGGGCGGGATACCGACGGCGTCTCTGAGCCGCTCGATGGCAACCGCATACGATTCAACCCCTTGCTCCGGCGTTCGCGATGGCAGGCCGAGGACGCGGGCAATGTCCTGGAAACGTTGCGGGGCTCGGTAGTTCTCATACTTCGGCCAACCGGTGAGCTTCGTCGGGCTTTGCCCGTTGTAGCGAATGACGTGCGGCAGCAGGATCGCGTTGGTACTGCCGTGGGGCAGGCTGAACGTGGCCCCGATGGTATGCGACATGGCGTGCACGATACCCAGGAACGCATTGGAAAGAGCCATTCCTGCTAGTGTGCTAGCGTTGTGCACCTTCTCGCGCGCAATGAAGTTGTCGCCGCCGCTTCGAACAGAAGTTTCAAGGTTCTCGAAGAGAAGCTTGATCGCTTGGATGCACAGTCCGTCCGTGAAGTCGTTGGCATATGTTGATACGTAGGCCTCGGTGGCGTGGGTGAGCGCGTCCATGCCCGCACTTGCTGCCAATCCCTTCGGCATTTCGGTCACCAAGGTGGGGTCGATTATCGCGACGCTCGGGGTCAGGGCGTAATCGCCGATCGGGTATTTGCGTCCCGAATCGGGGTCGGTGACCACTGCGAACGGCGTTACCTCTGAGCCGCTGCCCGACGTGGTGGGGATGCAGACCAAGCGAGCGTCGCGGCCGAGTGGCGGAAACTGGTAGGCGCGCTTGCGGATGTCGTTGAAGCGAGTCTTCGCGTGATCGAGGTCGGTGTCGGGGTGTTCGTACAACAGCCACATGAGCTTGGCGGCGTCCATCGACGAGCCGCCCCCAATGGCGATGATCGTGTCTGGTCTGAAGTCCCTCATCATTTCGGCACCGCGGCGAATTGTCGCAACGGTCGGCTCAGGTTCGACGTAGTCGATCAACCTCACGTCCACGGGTTCGGCGCGGCGGCGGAGGACATCGACGACTTTGCCGGGATAGCCGAGACGGGCGATGGTCCGGCCGGAGACGATGACCGCTTTGTGCACGTCGGCCATGTCCGCCAGGTATCGCAGGCTATGCGGCTCGAAGTAGATCTTCGGTGGGACCTTGAACCATTGGATGTTGTTCGTGCGTCGCCCGGTGCGCTGGATGTTCAGCAGGTGGACCGCACCGATGTTGTCGGCGATGGAGTTGCCACCCCAGCTACCGCAGCCGAGTGTGAGCGATGGGCGGAATGCGTTGTACAAGTCTCCCATCGCGCCTTGTGCCGCCGGAGCGTTCCAGACGATCCGGGCCGCCTTCAGCGTATTGCGGTAGCGATTGACGAGATCCTGATCAGCGGTGTGGATGACGGCAGTGTGCCCCCTGCCCCACAGGTCGAGGGCCCGTTGCGCCTTCCCGATGGCCTGATCAGCGGTATCGGCGGGAAGTACGGCAAGGATTGGGCAGGACTTCTCGCGGACCAACGGCTCGGCAGCGTCCACGTCGGACACTTCGACGAGGATCGCCGAGGTGTTCTCGGGAACGGTGAAACCGGCCTGGGAGGCGAGCCATGCAGGTGACTTGCCAACCGCCAGCAGCGAGCGACGGGCCGTGGGCGCGTCGTCGGCACCAGCCTCCGTACCGAACAGGAGCCGTTCCAGCGCCCGTTTTTGGTCTGGGGTAGCAAGGTGCGCGTGTAGCTGCTGTAGCTCACTCAGCGTCTCGTCGTACCGGGAGGCCTCGACGATGAGCACCTGCTCGGCCGAGCAGGCCGTGCCGTTGTCAAACGTGACCGACAGAAGGACGTCGTTGGCGGCACGCTTGAGGTTGGCGTCAGCCGAGATAAAGGCGGGTACGTTCCCGGCGCCGACGCCGATTGCCGGCTTACCAGAGCTATAGGCGGCTGCGACCGTCTCGTTGCTACCGGTTGCGAGGACGACGGAGACACCCGGGTGACGCATCAGTGCCTGATTCGCGGCGCGGGTGGGGCTATCGATCCATTGGATGCAGTCGCCTGGCGCGCCGGCCGCCACCGCGGCGTCGCGGACGGTTCGGGCCGCTTCGGCGCCGCAGCGGGGGGCCATGTGGTGGAAGGCGAAGATGATCGGATTACGTGTCTTGAGTGCGATGAGGGACTTGAAGATGACCGTGGAGGTGGGGTTGGTAACAGGCGTGATGGCCGCTACGACGCCCACTGGACTGGCCGTCTGGGTCATTCCGGTGAGTTCATCGTGGGCGATGGTCCCCACTGTTTTCAGCCCGGCGAGGTCGTTGGCGATGTGTTCGGCCGCGTAGATGTTCTTGGTCGACTTGTCCTCCATCCTGCCACGACCGGTTTCCTGGACCGCCAGCGCAGCGAGCGCGAGATGCTTGTTCAGTGCAGCGAGCGCGGCCTGCTGCACTATGTGATCGACTTCTTGCTGCGAGAGTTGCTCGAAGGTCTGGAGTGCATCCAGTCCGCGCGCCACGAGATGGTCGACTTCGCCTGGTTCCGGAGCAGGTTGGGCGTCGACGTCGCCGGCGGCGACCTCGGTGCTGGCTCGGGCGTCGGTGACCGGGGCAGTGGCGGTGAGGCGAGGTGCCAGGCTCGCGGCAAGCTCACCCAGTGTGTCGTGCTCGTAAAGCTCCTCAACCTGCAGTTCGGGAACGTACTTCCCGAGTCCGACCACTGCCTCCACCATGGTCATCGAGGACAGGCGGAGCCCTGGTACGTGGGTGTCGGCGTTGAGGCTTTGCCGGGGTAGGTTAGCGACTTCAGCGAGAACATGCACGATCGTCCGCAGTGCATCGTTGTCGACCTCAGCCTGAGTTGCCTGCGATGCGGGAGGGGCCGTGGCATTGGTCGACGCGCCTCGGCCAACGATGTAGTCGGCCGCGTTTCCCGGCTCATGCAGGGTTTCCGCGATTGTTTGCAGAGCTTTCAACCTCGTCGTGCCAATCGTCTGCGGTATCGACGATGTGGAACTCGCCGCGGGAGCGGCCTGATCCATCGTGGCAGGATCGAAGTGAACCTTGCTGGCTTCGACCGCGCTGAGGGTGACGTCAAATGCACCGTCGTCGACCAGTGGCTCGGGCGCGCTGAGTGAGCCCAGGAACTTTCGGACCGGGAGATTCCGGTCAGTACGCTTGCACGGAATTCGCACGGTTTCGCAACCTGATTTGATTGCAAGCTCACCGAGACCGGCCAACATGCGGTGCTCGACCCCGCGGCCGAGTGCCCTGCAGCTAAGCAGGAAGGTGTCGACCACAAGCTCGTCCGCGTCCTGCTGGTAGATCGTGGTACCAACGGTACCGTAATCACCGAAACGGTCCTTGGCACGCACCACCAGGCAACCCGCCCGTTCGTCTTTGAGGAGCACTTGCAACTGCGACTCCTGGCGACGTTGGACGCTGGCATTGAATTGGTTGGTCCGTTGGGTGAGCTGGGCAACTCGCCGAAGGTCGGCCTCAGCTGCCGGAGCTATGTCCACCTGCAACTGCAGGTTGGCCATGAACTCCGCGAAGTTCATCGTGCGCTGGAGCTGGGAGCGCTCTTGCTGACTGACATAAGAGCGGGTGCGCGCGCGGTCCTCGTCGGTGGTCTCCAGGCGGTCGAACGCCCAGATCCGTGCCGCGAAGTCACGCAGCAAGTCGGGCTCGGCGGGTACGGTCAACGCAAGCACCCCAGGGCAATTGGCTTGTACCTCCGCCACTTCGAGTGGGTTGTCGTCCAGGAACACCACGCTGTCGAGCCCCAGCCCGAAACCTTCGGCGAGTTGGATGAGGCCGGCCGACTTCGGTTCCCACGAGACGGCCTGCCCGGCCAGCATTTCCGGACGCAGCGGCATATCGGTCCGAGTGGCGAACACTTCCCCGATAAGAGCGGGATCGTTCTTGCTCACCAGGCACACGAGGACGCCATTCTGCGAAAGGTCCGCTGCCCAATGCTGGAGCCGGTAGTGCCCATCGCGCATCCGCAACCCCTGCGGCCCGTCTTCCCCTGCGACGCCATCCCACAGGGTGTTGTCGCAGTCAAGCGCGAGCACCTTGAACGGCGGTGCAGCAACAGTGTGCAGCGTCCGCGCGAGGCCAGTGGCAAGGGCGGTGTAACCCTCACTAGTGTAGGGCATGTGCGCAATACGAAGCCGCGCCGGGTCGTGCACATTACCTGGCTCTGGAGACAGTCCACCATGCCAAGTGGCGCAGTCGAGTACGTGCACGCCGCGCAACCCGTCCAGCAGCTCCGAGAGCAGGGCATGACGTTTTTCATCCAAATCCGCGTGCGGCTCCGGGCTCGGGCATACCTGGATGAGCAAGGTTGCCAGGTTGGTGCCGCGTTCGGCCCAAGCCCGGACTGTAGCCGCGAACTCCTCAATCGTTTTCTCGATTCCGGCCTCATCCCAGTCGGCGAAGCGCACCAACAGCGCTGCCGCCGTCGCCCCGCTAAGCGCGCTATCGACCGCGAGGAGCTGCTGGAAAATCTGACCATACGGGGAGAATTCCACTTCCCACTCGAGTCCGAGGCGCTGCAACCAGGCGTCAAGGGGCGGCTGCAGCGGATCGGTGGTGAACGTGGCGGCCACCGCAAGCCGCGAAGAATTCTTGCCGGTTTTCTGCGACTCTGAAGGGAGATCGGCCGGCTGGGCGAAATCTTCCAGCACGGTCGCCGTACCCGCCGTACCTGGCTTCAAGAGCGCGTTGACGATGCCGGCGGTGACCGGTTCGACGCGCATCCCGGGGAGAACCCCGCTCGCGTAAGCTGTGGCCAGCCGCGGCGGGCGCGCGATCACACCTTTGGTACTGGACTTGTTCGTGATCGTGTTTTTGACCATTGCCTCGGCCGCCTGTTTGGCAACGGCGTAGTGCTCCAACCCGGTGGGGCATGAGGTGACATACTCGCTGGAGATCAGAATGATCTGTCCAGCACGCTGTTCGACCAGTTCGCCCAACCTCTCCAGAGGCGTGTGCACTAGCTGAAGAGCGCTTTCCTGCCATGCTTGCGCGGCGTCACCAGTCATGCCCGGTTGCACCGTCGGGAAAGCGTTGAGCACGAGCACGTCCAAGCCCCCGTGCCTTGCCCTGATGTGATCGCCCAGTTCTGCCAGCTGATCGGCATTGGACGCGTCTGCCTGCACCAAGTGGACTCGTTCCGCGTCGGCACCTAGCGCGTCGCGAACTTGCTGGGCCTCGGCTCCACAATCGCGATAGAGGGCATAGACCTCGGCACCCTGTAGCGCCATCCCTTGAACCAGGCTCGCTCCCAGTCCCCGGCTGCCGCCGACCACCACGGCGACCTGGTTGTCCAGCGCCCGCACTTGGGGGATAAGTTCGGTTAGCTGCGCTGGGTCGAGCTCTGCGGGCAGCTGCCGCACCAATACCGAAAGCTGCACCTGCCCGACCCCGCCCAGGGCCCCTGCGAGTTTCACCAGTCCAAACCGTCGGTCCACCGCGGTGACCTCGACACGACCAACGCCTTGCGCCAGATTCGGCGCGCCGTCCGGCAACACCGACAATCCGGTGATCATCGCCTCCCGTCCCGGGAGATGCATGCCTGCTACGTAACTGGCCCAGGACAGCAACGTCACGTGCTGGCCGATGCTTTCGCCCGCATCTGCCCCGTAACCGCGCAGCGTTGCGTGAAGGTCTCCGACGTCGCCGCCAAAGGGGATCTCCAAAGTCAATCCCTCGGAGATCTCATCGATGGTCCACTGTGTTGGCCCGTCACCCAAGCTCTTCACGTCGGAGACGTTCGAGAGCTCTCGATCAACACGCTCGTCACCGACGTTCTCCAGGTCAATCTCGACCGCGAGGTTCTCCGCCGCCCAGACCTCAAACCGAGCCGCAGCCTCCGGCATCGTCACGGTGTACTCGGCGCCGGGCAGGACAGGGCCGTGAAAACGCGCCCGGAGCCAACGGTCGTTCGGCAGCTGGGCCGACTCGATCCACGTACCTAGCGCGTGCATCACCACCAACGCGCCGTGCACGATGGGCTGCGGAAAACTCGTGCACCTGCGGACATACTGGACATCCGTGTGGAGCGGGTTGATGTCTCCACTGGCCTCCGCAAAGACCCTTACTTGTTCATCGCTAACTCGAAGAACCCGCTGACCGATTGACACTCCCATAGTTCCTTTCGTTTCGGTGATTGAGGTTCCTCCGCATAGCTCGAAGGCTTCGTAGCTTGGTCTGATGGAGCTAACGGGAGTCATCCGTGCCAGCGCCGATGAAGTACCCGACGAGCTGCGTGAGCGCGCGGTGCGTCTGTATCGGGCGTCGAATCCCAAGCCTGGCCAGTGTGCAAGGATGCCTTGCCGGCCGCCACTCCCTTCCCTGAACCACGAGCGTCTGTGCCTCAGACGCCGGGCAAGCCAAAGATCATCTCCGCTTCGACTATTTCCAGGCTTTGGGGCAGGGCTTGAGCGCCGGTTATCTGTCCGGTATACCTTGGCGAGGGAATGGACATCGAGAAGGTCCCCCAAGGAAGAACCAGTAATGCGCTCAACGTCGGCGTACCCGGCAGTATTGTATTGAGAAACGAGCATCATTGGTCGCCGCTTCGCGTGCAAGTAACGGGGTCGCGAGGAAACCTTGCAGGGAAGCCAGAGGTTTGACCAAGGCACTCCCTGTCTCCACCTCCAGCAACGTTCTCCGTTTTCGGTATGCGAAAATCGGTCTACCCCAGGTGCGCGCTTGGGGCATTGATTCTGCCGCCAACCGGGCCAAATGTGGTTGGTCGCGATTATGAGGCGAATTCTGACGCTCTTTTCGTCGGAGACGATACCGTTTGGTCGCGACTGTGCCCTAATGGCCACTAATGCATGGACCATTCGGGCAGTTCGGCTGGCCGGGATGCCGGGTAAGCATCGGCGACTCGGGGTATTCGCCAGGGGAACGTCAAAGTGGTCTGCACTGGTGGCGGCCGCGATGAGTGGAAGGATTCCGGTTCGGCCGGCAGCGATACTCTCGCCGCTGAACTCATGCCGTGCACAGATCCTGGGCTAAGTAGACCGCAGGCCGTTCATGCCCGAACTGACCTCCGAATCGACCCGCACCACTCGATGACCGGACTCCGCCGCCCACGCCGACAGGCGGGCAACGTGACGCTCCAGATCGTCCTTCTGGTCGCGAAAGGAAACCCACGCATACAAACCCAGTCCACCAACCAATTCCGGGACGGCATTGGTCTCGATGTTGGGCATCCCGATGACCAGAGATTTCGGCCCGGACAAGCCGGTGGATATTCACCAGCATTTTCTGTCGGCATCCCGCGGGGCACGAATGGCCTGCCCGGCCAGAATTTGACATGGTCGGACGAATTCCGCGCACTGCAACACAGCTGCACGCGGTGGCGGTCCGATGACCCGCGAACCCTGGCTTCCAGCCTGGTGCGGTCAGTCGTGCAGCAGGGTGTTGATCTCGTCGCGGATCGTTGCTGGAATGTAAGAGCTCGGCAGTGAGTTGACCGGTTCCCACCTAACGCACTCGGTGACAGCCTCACCCCGCCGATACGTCAGGGCCGTGCACCACGGGCACGAACAAGCCCCTCTCGGTTTGGGCCGCAAAACCCAGATTGACAGCCCCGCCGCACCACACCCCGCTTGCTGATCACACGACGATGATCGTATGAGCCCTCATCCTACATCACGAAGGTCAACAGAATAAACACGAAGGCCACAAAGATACAGCCCGAGAGTGTATATTTGTACACTTTTTTTGGTCCTTACGGGCATCTCTGCGGCCTTGGTTATGGCGCCGACGCCGCGTCTAGTACATCGTCGGAAACGCACCACAGGATTTGATCCGACCCCAAGTCGTCTTTTGTTTCTTACGATTCTTGTACATCTGGAGGTCTGCGTGATTCAGAGGATCAGGATCCACTCGACTGCGGCAACGTGACACGGCACCCGCCGAATTCAGTACTGGAGCGCGAGTGTCCTATATCGATTCCCTCCCGGTTATGTCAATAGCGGACGTCGCGGATCGGGATGCGCAGTGGATCGTGATCGACGATCAGGTTCTTGACGTCACAGATTTCATCGCGCAGCACCCCGGCGGATGCCCCGTGATGCACGCCAACATCGGTCGTGACGCCTCGGCGGACTACCACCATGTTTCCGCCCACCAGAGGAAATCCGTGGCCCGGAAGATCGCGCAGCTCATCGTCGCTCGACTCGATCCGCACACCCAGGCGGAAGATACGGGTGGGTGGCAGCGACTGCTCGATTACCTGTGCCTGGTCCGGAACTCGTTCGCGGTACAGCGCGACGACGCACGTGATCCAATTCTTGAACTGGTGTTCTCCGGTCAGTCCTATTGCCACTTGCTGGATGATCACCTTCCCTCGTTCATACAGCAACTTACGGATATCGGCGCGGTCGCGCACACCAGTCTGCTCGCGGGTCGCGCACCATTCACCGACAACGTTCGATCGGTGACCGAGAAGGTTCTTGCAGCCAGTGACGCAGCGACCGCACGCGCGGTTCTCGAACACCTGCGTGATTCGGTCGCCAAGCTGATGCACCCACTCATTCATATCAGCGCCGACGCGATTCGCGCACAAGCAGGCCATCCCAGCGACAGCGACTCGGTCCAGCGAGCCCAGGAAGCCATGGCCCACATTGGAAAATGGTTCGAGGTAGAGCATGAGCACTGGCACCACGGTTGACACCACGTCCGACCAAGAACTCACGATTCCCAACGAGGGACTGTCAAGTTCCCTGAATCCTATCCCTGAACAACGTTCTGTGGGCTCCCTGGAGCGCTATGTCGTAGCGAGTTACGAGGCGCCGGCCCAGCTGGATGGCGACCTCACCTTCGAGCACGGCTTTCTGCCGCGCAGGCTGCACACGACCGCACTGACCGGGGCCCATGCCGTCTGGGAAGACGTCGCAGCGGGCCTACCGGACCTCGCCTTCAGCCCGAGGGCGCAGGCGGTCCTCAGCGACCTGCCGCTGCTGCCCGCCGGCCCTGAGGATTTGCCCGATCACCAGGTCAAATGGGCAAGTACACTGCTCGGAATGATCGCGCACTCCTACTGGAGGTTCGGCCTGGAAAGGCTGCACCTCCCGCGCAACAGCAACATTTCCGCCGAGTTGCCGGACTCGATCAAAGTACCCTGGACCCAGGTTTGCCAGCGAATGGGGAGAACCGGCCCCTGCCTGACCCTCGAAGACTGGGTTTTCAACAACTTCACCTTCATCGACAAAAGCCACCCGAGCCCCGATGGGGACTATCGCGTCGAGGACGCGGTCATCGAATCGATCCGACCGGTGGTGCCGGCCTACGGCAACGAAACTGAGCGGGTTTTCACCTCATCTTTCGTGGACATTCACGCTGCCAGCGCTTCGGCTGTCAAACAGGTGTGCCAGGCTCAGCGTGCGATCGAGCTCGGCGGGCCCGACGGACATGCGGACGTTGCTGCTGCGCTGCTGCGGATCGCGGAATGCGCACGCGGTGCCACCCGCGCGTTCCGCAAGGTCAGCCCACGTCACAACAGCAAGACATTTTGCGACCCGGTTGCCTGGGCGAAGACCCTCGTCACATGGACAGTACCCCCGCCGGGCTATCCAGCCGGGCCAAGTGGCTCGGCCTCGCCGCTGGTCCACCTCATGGACGCCGTGATCGGCAGAACCGAGTACGACTCCGACCAAGGACGCTTCGGGAAAATGCTCCGCGGAAGCCAGCTTCCTCGTCGCCTCGAGCAGTTCTTCGACCTCATCTGCGCAGCCGATTTTCGCGGCTACGTTCTCAGCCTGCGGGACGCCGGCGGCACCCGATTCGACGAGACGCAGGAGGCCTTCAACGAACTGGTGGACGCCTTCGCCGGCCCGCACGGATTCCTCGGCGTCCACAAGGGAAAGGTCGTCGACTACTTGGGCGTGGGGACGGTCGTAGGCCGAAACCAGTCAACGGCCCACGATCAAACCTACATCGCCGACTCCAGCTGGACGGCCATGGCGGACCGGCTGCACATCAGCATCGGCGAACGGGACGTCCGACGAGTCTGAAACGTGCACGCTTCGACCTTGGTGCGCGACAAGTAACGGAACCGCCTTCCCCCGCCACCCGACCTCATCGGCAGCAGTAGCGACGAGAGAGGGTCGGGCGCCGGGGCCGGTTTGTAGGTCTGCAGCCCGAACGCAACCGTCGGTGCTCACTGCCGTAGGCGGTGAACATGCTAGGCACCGAGACGTAGATATGCAGCGGCCATTCCTCGGTGATCGCGCCGTTGATGAAGGCAGGCCAGTGCTGCCGGGCGTCCTCGGAAACGCGTGGATCACTTAGCAGCCGCTTAAGCAGATCGTGGCTGGTTACCGCCCACGCCACCACTCCACCAGGAAGTTCCACCGCGCTGCGGGGCCCTGTCGTCGGATGCCGGCGGCCTCGGCGTAGACGTCGCGGCCGGTGGGGTCGATCTTGAACGGGCAGGACTGTTGTTTCATCGGCTTTCTCCAGAGGGTTCGTCGAGCTGAGCGGGGATTAAATGAGGCTTTTCCAACCTCGTTCTGCGTAGCGGTGCGGGTAGCGGAACCTCAGAGGCTCCCTGGACTGTGGGTGCCCCTCCTGATGTATGCCCAATACACGGCGGAGGGGGGCGTCCTCGCCGAGGGAACCCCGGAGGGGTGGGCACCGTGAACCCGCGGCGATGCAAGTGCCATAGGTGGGCTATGCACCTGCGGCGCATGCGACACCCATCGACGTGCACCTTTACGACCCGCGACTGCGGAACGACCAGGATGAATAGGACGAAACGTCTATTTCGATCGTTGAGCGACCCTTAGATGAATCCCGCGCGGATGGCGTAGGCGACAGCGTGGGTACGGTTGCTGAGATCGAATCGTTCCATGAACTTGTAGAGGATGTTCTTGACGGTACGTTCGGAGAAGTGGAGTTTTTGCGCTATTTCTTCGAGGCCGAATCCTTCGGAGACGAGACGCAGGACATCGATGTCGCGGTGCGTGATACCGGAGGGTGTCATATCGAGCGGTGCGAGCACTTCGCGGTAGGTCCGTTGAAGCTGATCCACGAGTGCGCCCTGCATTGAAACGGGGAGAAAGCCACCACCGTCGCTGACTGCTCGAATAGCTTGGGCGAAGGCGCCGGCGGAGAAGTGGTGACGCCATAGGACGGCGCGGACGCCCAGCCTTACCCCCGTGGCTATGTCGGCGCGCCAACGGTTTTCCACTACGAGGATAACGGGTTTGACAGCGGTGGGATTGAGGCTTCGCAGCGATTCTATTGTAGACGCTTCGGCGATATCCATGGCGACGACCACAACGTCGGCGTTGTCGTTGGTGGTCTCGATGTGTTGGTGCTCGTCCAAGCACTGGGCTAGTCCGGCGCGAATCAGCGGGTCC
>NZ_FNOK01000001.1 GCF_900106995.1 Saccharopolyspora shandongensis | reverse complement strand
ATCCGCGGGCAGCGCACGCCACTTGATGCCGTTGTCCACCAGGTAGAAGATCGCGTCAACGACCGTGCGGCGGTGGTGTTTTTCCGGTCGCCCGCCCAGCGGGGTCTTGGTCAAAGGCGCTGGTAGCAGGGGTCGAAGGACCGCCCATTGGGCGTCGGTGAGATCCGAGGGGTAGCGGGGTCGGCGGGTTGTGCAGCCGCAGCCGCACCCCTCCTGGTCGGCATCGGCCGGTACGGGGTTCAATGACATCGCGGGTTCTTGTGATCGCTGGCTTAGACAACCACTGCGATAACAAGAACCCGCCCTTGTCTGCGGCTACGACACGCCCCCACGTGATCATCAGCCACATATCACAACCACCCACAACCCCTTCCAAAACAGCCTCTATAGAGGCTGTTTTGAACCCGTTGGCGCAGTGGTGAGTCGTCGTTGGCTGGTGTGGAGTGAACGGCCTGTTCGCCTCGGTAGGTGAGGTGAACGGTCCGTTCGCTGCAGCCGTCCGGTGTCGGCGGGCATCAGCCGGTGTGGAGTGAACGGCCTGTTCGTCCCGATAGGTGAGGCGAACAGGCCGTTCACTTCACCACTTCGATGCCGCCAGCCGATCTACCACGACGCAGCGCCACCGCATCCAAACAGCCTCTATAGCAGCACAGCACGCGCACGGGGCCTGGGCTGCGGAAGCGGCGCGAACTCGGGCTATTCCGGGGTTCGCCGGACGGCGGTGCGGCGGCGGGCGAAGTAGGTGATCAGGCCGATCACCAGCCAGGCCGCTCCCACCGCCAGCGCCAGCGGGCTCGCCGTGGCCAGCACGACCGCCGCGATCAGGGCGCCGACGACCGGGACCACCGCAGTGGACACCCGGCGGTCCCGCCCGGACACCGCGAAGTAGCCGATCACCGAGGCGTGCAGCAGGACGAACGCGGTCAACGCCCCGACCGTCACCATCGACGACAGGACCTCCAGCCCGTCCTCGGCCGACGCCGCCCACACCGACACGATCAGCGTCACCACCGCGGCCAGCAGCGTCGCGTTGCGCGGCACGTGCGCCCGCCGGTCCACCCGGCCGAGCGCCGCGGGCATCTGGCCGTCCCGCGCCATGCCGAACAGCAGCCGGCTCACCGCCGCCTGCGCCACCATCGCCGAGAACGCCGGGGCGACCGCCTTCACCGCCGTCACGGCCACCGCGAGCCAGCCGCCCAGCGAGGCCCGCAGCATGTCGTAGAACGCCGAGTCCTGCGCGTCCGGGTTCAGCGCCAGCTCCTGCGGTGTCAGCGGGTTCAGCAGCGAGGCGAGGTAGGTCTGCACGAAGAACAGCACGCCGCTGAGCGCCAGGCAGAACAGCAGCGCCCGGCCGACCTGGCGGGCCGATCCGGTGTTCTCCTCGGCGAACGACGCGATCGCGTCGAAGCCGAGGAACGACAGCACCGCCACCGACACCGCGCCCAGCACGGCCAGCGGCGCGAAGGCGCCCACGCCGGTCAGCGGCGACAGCCACGGCCGGACCGGGCCCTCGGTGGCCAGCACCACCAGCGCGGCGACCACGAACACCGCGAGCAGCACGATCTCCACCACCAGCACCACCGTGCCGACGATCGCCGCGACCTTGACGCCGGTCAGGTTCAGCGTGGTCACGACGACGATCGCCAGGCCGGTCGCCACCCACACCGGGATCTGCGGCACCAGCGAGTTCGTCGCGATGCCGACGAACAGCGACGCCACGCTCGGGATGAACAGGTAGTCCAGCATGATCATCCACCCGGCCACGAAACCGGGCGCCCGCCCCAGGCCCGCCGAGGCGTAGGCGAACACCGAACCGGCCTTCGGCACCGCCGCCGACATCCGCGCGTAGGACCAGGCGGTGAACGCCATGGCGACGGTCGCGACGACGTAGACCAGCGCCACCGCGCCGCCGCTGCGCGCGTCGAGCACGCCGAAGACGCCGACGGGCGCGAGCGGCCCGATGAACAGCAGGCCGGAAACGATCAGGTCGCGCAGCGACAGCCGCCGCTGCAACCCCTCCGCGGAAGTAGTGGTCATGGCAGAACACCTGTCTCCGAAATCGATGTGCGGGTCCCCTCGGGGTTAGGAGACGCCCGAGGACCCGCGGCGCTGCGGGTTGCGAGGATGGGGAGCCCGATCAAAGCACGCCCCCGGCCCGGCCGGAACAACGCGGCGCCCGCGAGGGTTGACCATGCACGGTTCCGCGCCGAGGCTGGACCGGCAACCGCAACTCACGTCAGGTGGTACGAATGTCTTCCACTCCGGTCGAAGTGACCCGCACCGGTTCGCACACCTTCACCGCGACCAACCCGCGCGGTGGCGAGGTGACGATCGGCCGCGAGGACGCGCCCGACGCGTTCACCCCCGGCGAGCTGCTGCTCGCCGCCATCGCCGCCTGCTCCGCGGTCACCAGCGAGAACCTGCTGGTCCGGCGGCTCGGTGAGGACGCGAAGGTGACGGTGCACGCCGACCGGACCAAGGTCCCGGAGGACAAGCACAAGTTCGCCTCGGTCCAGGTCGGCTTCGACGTGGACCTCAGCGGGATCGAGGACGACGACGAGCGCGGCAGGGTCGTCGACGCGGTGCAGCGCGCGATCGAGAAGTACTGCACCGTCAGCCGCTCCGTCGAGGAGGGCACCCCGATCGAGCTGACCCTTCCGCGCTGACCGCACTACAACTGTGCAACTGAGGCATCCGGCCGCCGGGGGCGCGTCGTAAGGTGCTCGTCGCGCACCTGTCAGCTGGTGCGCGACGAGTGGGAGGCACAGCACAGTGGCACAGGAGACCGCACGGACACAGCAGTCCGGGTTGCGCAGGGATCTCTCCGGGCGCCAAGTCGGCATGATCGCCATCGGCGGCGCCATCGGCACCGGGCTGTTCCTCGGTTCCGGCCTAGCGATCTCCATCGCCGGCCCGGCCGTGATCATCGCCTACGCGGTCGCCGCGTTCGCCGCGCTGGCTCTGGCGTACGCGCTGGCCGAGATGATCGTGGTGCACCCCGAGGCGGGCGGGTTCGGGGCGGTCATCAAGCGGTACCTCGGCGGGCTCGCCGGGTTCGTGTCCCGCTGGATCTACTGGGCCGCGCAGGTGGTCAACATCGGCAGCGAGGTCATCGCGGCCGGGCTGTACCTGCAGTTCTGGTACCCGCAGCTGCCGCTGTGGATCCCGGTGGTGGTCTTCTCGGTGCTGATGCTGGCGATCAACATCGCCGCGGTGCGCTTCTTCGGCGAGTTCGAGTACTGGTTCGCCATGATCAAGGTCGTCACGATCGTGGTGTTCGTGGTGCTCGGCGTCGTCTACATCGTCTTCGGCCTGCCGGGCCAGCAGCCGGCGGGCGTCGGCGCGCTGACCGAGCACGGCGGGTTCCTGCCCAACGGCATCGGCGCGGTGTGGCTGGCGCTGACCGTGGTCACGTTCTCCTACCTGGGCACCGAGGCCGTCTCGATGACCGCGGCGGAGTCCCGCAACCCCGGCCGGGACGTGCCGCGCGCGGCGCGCAGCATGGTGCTGCGGCTGGGCCTGTTCTACGTGCTCGGCATGCTGGTGGTCGTCTCGATCCTGCCGTGGAACCAGGCCTCGTCGTCGGGCGACATCACGGAGAGCCCGTTCGTGCGGCTGTTCACCATCGTGGGCATCCCCGCCGCGGCCGGGATCATGAACTTCGTGGTGCTCACCGCCGCGCTGTCGGCGATGAACACGAACCTGTACCTGACCGCCCGCATGACCCACTCGCTCGCCCTGGACGGCTATGCGCCGAAGTGGTTCGCCGTGGTCAGCGAGAACGGCGTGCCGCGGCGCGCCCTGGTGCTGTCGGCGGTCGGGCTGGCGCTGGCCGCGTCGCTGTCGGTGTTCGCCGAGGACACCGCGTTCCCGATGCTGCTGGGCTTGGCGCTGTTCGGCGCGCTGGTGGTGTGGCTGATGATCTTCGCCAGCCAGCTGGTGTTCCGCCGCAGCCGGGCCTTGGAGGGCCTGCCGCCGTCGCCGGTGCGGCTGCCGGGCGCCCCGGTGACGACGGTGCTGGCGATGCTGTTCGTCGCGGCGGTGCTGCTGACCACGCCGTTCACCGAGCAGTTCAACACCGCCTGGAAGGCGGGCGTCCCGTTCGTGCTGATCCTCTGCGTGGCGTACTACATCGTCCGGCGCCGCGGCGCCGCGCGGTCGGAGTGAGCACCGCTGGAGGGCACCGGCCGTGGGACGGGTGCCCTCCAGCGGCTCCGCCGATCGGGTGAGTGGCGGGAGCGCAAGGGCGCTTGCGCGGCCCGCCGCACCAGGCATTTACACTCCCGCATGTGTCGAACCAGCCGATGATCGCGCCCTCCATCCTGTCCGCCGATTTCGCCCGCCTCGCCGACGAGATGGCCGCCGTGAACGGCGCGCCCGGCGTGCGCGCCGACTGGCTGCACGTGGACGTGATGGACGCGCACTTCGTGCCCAACCTGACCCTGGGGCTGCCGGTGGTCGAGTCGCTGCTGAAGGCGACCGACATCCCGATCGACTGCCACCTGATGATCGAGGACCCGGACCGCTGGGCCATCGGCTACGCCGAGGCCGGCGCCTACAACGTCACGGTGCACGTGGAGGCGGCCAAGGACCCGATCGCGATCGCCAAGGACCTGCGCGCGGCCGGGGCGAAGGCGGGCCTGTCGATCAAGCCGAACACCCCGCTGGACCCGTACGTCGAGGTCCTCAAGCACTACGACACGCTGCTGGTGATGTCCGTGGAGCCGGGCTTCGGCGGCCAGAGCTTCATCGCCGACGTGCTGGACAAGGCCCGCAAGGCCCGCGAGCTGGTCGACACGGGGCACCTGAACCTGGTGGTGGAGATCGACGGCGGCATCAACGCGGACACCATCGAGCAGGCCGCGGAAGCCGGCGTCGACTGCTTCGTGGCGGGCTCGGCGGTCTACAACGCCGCCGACCCGGCGAAGGCCATCGAGGCCCTGCGCGCCAAGGCCGCCCCGAACTTCGCCCACGCCCGGCAGTGAATTGATACCAGGCTCATCCTGCGTGGCGGTGTGGGTGGCGGAACCTCAGGCGCCTTCTCGCTGTGGGATCCCCGACATCATGAATGCCCAATTCACCACGTCGGGGCTGTCCTCGCGAGAAGACCCCTGAGAACCCGCGGCGGTGCAAGCGGCGGGGGTGGGCTAAGCGGCTTCGCCGCTTCACAGACAAAAACGGCTCTCCACAGGCCTACAACTTGTTCGCGGCACCTGGCCGGTGAAACGTGGGTTCGTCGGGCTGTGGTGAAGGTCGGCTCGCAGGAGCGGAGGGAACCGATGGTCGGTCGTGTCGAGGAGCAGGCGATGCTCGCCGCGATCGCCGCGAGCGAGCAGGTGCGCGGCACCACCAGCCCCAACCCGCCCGTGGGTTGCGTGGTGCTGGCCGCTGACGGCGAGGTCGTCGGCGTCGGCGCGACGCAGCCGCCGGGCGGTCCGCACGCGGAAGTCGTCGCGCTCCGCGCGGCGGGGGAGCGGGCCAGGGGCGGCACCGCCGTGGTGACGCTGGAACCGTGCTCGCACACCGGCCGGACGCCGCCCTGCACGGATGCCCTGCGGTCGGCCGGGGTCGCGCGCGTGGTGCACGCGGCCTCCGATCCCAACCCGCAGGCCGCCGGTGGCGCCGGCGTGCTGCGCGCCGCGGGCATCGATGTCCACAGTGGATTTATGGTCGACGCGGTGGAAAGGGGCCCGCTGCGGGCCTGGCTGCACTTCACGCGAACCGGTCGCCCGCACGTCACCTGGAAGTACGCGGCCACGTTGGACGGTCGTTCGGCCGCCGCCGACGGCACCAGCAAGTGGATCAGCTCCGCGGAATCCCGCGCCGAGGTGCACCGGTTCCGCGCGCAGGTGGACGCGATCATCGCGGGCACCGGCACGGTCCTCGCCGACGACCCGCAGCTCACCGCCCGCGCGGCGGACGGCGCGCTGCTGGCCCGGCAGCCGCTGCGGGTAGTCGTCGGCGACCGCGAGATCCCGCGTGCCGCCAAGGTCTTCGACGACGCGGCCGAAACGATCCAGCTGCCCGGCGGCGACCCGGCCGCGGTGCTCGCCGCGCTCGCCGGCCGCGGCGTCGTCGACGTGCTGCTGGAAGGTGGCCCGCGGCTGGCCGGCGCGTTCATCGCCGCCGGGTGCGTGGACCGCGTGCTCGCCTACGTCGCGCCGCTGCTGCTGGGCGCGGGTCCGGCCGCGCTCGGGGAGGCGGGAGTGGGAAGCATCTCGGAAGCATGGCGGTTGACCGTCGAAGAGACGACTATGAGTGGCGCCGACGTCCGGATCAGCGCGGTCCCGATGGGCGGCCGACCGGGCGCCGAAGCCGGGTAGTGCGAGGAGGCAGCACGTGTTCACCGGGATCGTCGAGGAGCTCGGCACCATCGAGGCGGTCGAGTCGTTGGCCGACGGCAGCCGGTTGACCATCGCGGGGCCGGTGGTCACCGGGGACGCCAAGCACGGCGACTCGATCGCCGTCAACGGCGTGTGCCTGACCGTCGTGACGGTGGGCGACGGGCGGTTCACCACCGACGTCGTCGCCGAGACGCTGCGCCGCTCCTCGCTGAAGGGCATCGCGGCCGGCGACCGGGTCAACCTGGAGCGCGCGATGGCGCTCGGTGACCGGCTCGGCGGGCACATCGTGCAGGGCCACGTCGACGGCACCGCGGTGCTGCGCGGCACCGACGCCGACGGGCTCACCCGCTTCGAGCTGCCCCGGCGGCTGTCCCGCTACCTGGTCGAGAAGGGCTCCATCACCGTCGACGGCGTGTCGCTGACCGTGGTCGACGCCGGTGACGGGGAGTTCAGCATCGCGCTGATCCCCACCACGAAAGAGCTGACCACGCTGGGCTTCCGCGGGCCGGGTGACGAAGTGAACATCGAGGTGGATGTGCTGGCCAAGCACCTGGAACGGCTCGCCGCCGCGCAACTGAACCACCTGGACCATGGTGCGCAGGCCCGTTCGGGGGACAATGGCGGCGGCAGGGAGGCGCGGTGATGAACCCCGAGGACGAGGTCGCGAACACGGTGAGCACGAAGAAGTTCGACAGCATCGAGCGCGCGTTGGCCGACATCGCGGCCGGACGCCCGGTCGTCGTGGTGGACGACGAGGACCGCGAGAACGAAGGCGATCTGATCTTCGCCGCGGAGAAGGCGACGCCGGAACTCGTGGCGTTCATGGTCCGCTACACCTCCGGCTACATCTGCGTCGGGCTCCCCGGTGAGGACTGCGACCGCCTCGACCTGCCCCCGATGTACTACTGGAACCAGGACCGCAAGGGCACGGCCTACACCGTCACGGTCGACGCCGCCGAAGGCGTCAGCACCGGCATCTCCGCCGCCGACCGCGCGAAGACGCTGCGCGTGCTGGCCGGCGAGAAGTCCACCGCCAAGGACCTCACCCGGCCCGGCCACGTGGTGCCGCTGCGCGCCCGCGACGGCGGCGTGCTGCGCCGGCCCGGCCACACCGAAGCCGCCGTGGACCTCTCCCGCCTCGCCGGGCTGCGGCCGGCCGGCGCGCTGTGCGAGATCGTCAGCCAGAAGTCCGAGGGCGACATGGCGCGCCGCGACGAACTGGAGGTCTTCGCCGAGGAGCACGACCTGGCGCTGATCACCATCGCCGACCTGATCGCCTACCGGCGCCGCTTCGAGAAGCAGGTGGTGCGCGTCGCCGAGGCCCGCATCCCCACCGTGCACGGCACGTTCCGCACCTTCGGCTATGACAGCACCCTCGACGGCATCGAGCACCTGGCGATGGTCTACGGCGAGATCGGCGACGGCGAGGACATCCTGGTCCGGGTGCACTCCGAATGCCTGACCGGCGACGTGCTGGGCTCGCTGCGCTGCGACTGCGGCCCGCAGCTGGACGCGGCGATGGCCAAGGTCGCTGAGGCCGGTCGCGGCGTGGTGCTCTACATGCGCGGGCACGAAGGGCGCGGCATCGGGCTGATCCACAAGCTGCAGGCCTACCAGCTGCAGGACGACGGCGCCGACACCGTGGACGCCAACGTCGCGCTGGGCATGCCGGTCGACAGCCGCGACTACGGGCAGGGCGCGCAGATCCTGTGCGACCTGGGCATCAGGTCGATGCGGCTGCTCACCAACAACCCGGCCAAGCGGGTCGGGCTGGAGGGCTACGGGCTGCGGATCGTGGACCGCGTGCCGCTGCCGATCCGCCCGAACCCGGAGAACATCCGCTACCTCCGCACCAAGCGCGACCGGATGGGGCACGTGCTGGACAATCTCGACGACGGGGAGGATTCCTCGATCAACGGCGAGACTGGAGTGACGGCATGAGTGGCGAGGGGCGACCGCGGACTAGCGTGCCGAAGGCGGGTGACCTGCGGCTGGGCATCGCCGCGATCCGCTGGCACGAGCGACTCGTCGAGCAGATGCTCTCCCGCGCGCTGGCGGCGGCGAAGGAAGCGGGCATCGTGGAGCCGACCGTGGTGCGGGTGCCCGGTTCGATCGAGCTGCCGGTGGTCTGCCAGCAGCTGGCGCACCAGCACGACGCGGTGGTCGCGCTGGGCGTGGTGATCCGCGGCGGCACGCCGCACTTCGAGTACGTCTGCGACTCGGTCACCCAGGGCCTGACCCGGGTGTCGCTGGACGAGTCCACGGCCATCGGCAACGGCGTGCTGACCTGCGACACCATGCAGCAGGCGGAGGACCGGGCCGGGTTCGACGACTCGGTGGAGGACAAGGGCTTCGAGGCGACGGCGGCGGCGCTGGAGACGGCGCTGGTGCTGCGGGAGCTGCGTGGCTGGGACGGGGAACGGGGTTTCTTGTGAGTGCCGAGCGGGTGGAGGTCCGGCCGCGGAAGGTGCGGCGGGTGGCGATCCCGATCGCCGTCGTGCTGGTGCTGACGTTCGCGGCGGTCGGGCTGCTGCTGCGCAACACCCCGACCGGCGTGATCTTCTCGGTGTCCGACCAGGTTGCGATGGTGGCGCTGGGCCTGCTGCTGGGCGGCGGCGTGATGCTGCTGACCCGGCCGCGGTTGCGCGCCGACGCCGACGGCGTGGAGGTCCGCAACATCATCGGCACGCAGCGCTTCTCGTGGCCGCTGGTGCAGGCCGTCAGCTTCCCGGACGGCGCCTCGTGGGCCCGGCTGGAGCTGCCGGAGGACGAGTACGTGCCGATCATGGCGATTCAGGCGGCCGACGGCGAGCGGGCGATCAAGGCGATGCGCGAGCTCCGCGAACTCCGCCGCGAGGTGGACGCCGCGAGCTGAGCACGGAGCGGTGCGGTGGCGCCTTCGACCGGACGAATCCGGCGGAGGCGCCCTTTCGTTTCCGCAGGCAGACCGCCTGGGCAGCAGGGGGAACCTTCCCGGTTTCAGGCGAAATCGGACCGCCGAAATCGCGACGACCGCCTGGGGTGGGCCTAGAGTTTTCCAATTTTAGGCAAAATTGGGGGAGCGGGACGCGCCGCGAGCGTCTGGTGCGAGTGCGGAAGTTTCCCAATTTTAGGCAAAATCGGAAAGTCGTGAACGCTTGGTGCGGGCCGGTGGCTTCCCAATTTTAGGCAGAATCGGGAAGCCACCGCGCCCTCGGGCGTCAGCTGGCCGAGACCAGGTCGCAGACGAAGACCAGCGTCTCGCCGGGCTTGATCACGCCGCCCGCGCCGCGGTCGCCGTAGGCGAGCTGCGGCGGGATGGTGAGCTTGCGGCGGCCGCCGACCTTCATGCCCTGCAGGCCCTTGTCCCAGCCCGCGATGACCTGGCCCGCGCCGAGCCGCAGCTCCAGCGGCGCGCCGCGGTTCCAGCTGGCGTCGAACTCCTTGCCGGTGCTGTGCGAAACGCCCACGTAGTGCACGGCGACCTGGTCGCCCGCCTTGGCCTCGGGGCCCTCGCCGACCTCGATGTCCTCGATCACCAGGTCCGCCGGCGGCGCGCCGGTCGGCTTGGCGACCTGCGGCTTTTCCTTGTTCACGTGCGTTCTCCTCGATCGATGGTGCGCAGCGTCGTGCAACGGCTGCCGGTGAATTGTCTCGGACGGTCCCGTGTGGAGCACACTCGCCCGGGCATCGTTCCAGGGTGGACGGATACGGCTGGGCCAGTACCCGTGCGTGTTTTGTGCTGCTATGACGACACAAAACACGCACGGCTCAGGGGCGGCCGGGCTTGGTTCACGGCCGTTCCCAGGTCCGGGCGAGCGCCGCGACGGCTTGGTCGAGCAGTTCCGGGCCGAGGGCGAAGCTGAGGCGCAGGTGGTCGCGGTGGCCGCGGTCGGCCGCGAACAGCGAGCCGGGCGCCACCGCCACGCCGTTGTCCCGGGCGAGCTCGGCGAAGCGTTCGGTGTCGGTGCCGGGCAGCCGGACCCACAGCGACAGGCCGCCCGCGGGCCGCTCCCACGTCCACTGTGGAAGGTGGCTGCGCAGGGCGGCGGCCAGGTGGTCGCGGCGGCGCGCCAGTTCCGCTCGCCAGGTCGCGAAGTCGTTGTGCCGCAGCAGTTCCGCCGCGAACCGCTGCCCGACCGTGCTGGTCGCCAGGTCGCTGGTCTGCTTGAGCTCGGTCAGCTGCGCCAGCAGCGGTTCCGGCGCGGCGAGCCAGCCGACCCGCAGGCCGCCCCACAGCACCTTCGACAGCGAGTGGACCTCGACCACGCCGTGCGGGTGCTCGTCGGCGAACCGGCCGGGCCGCGGGCCTTCGTGCACCAGCTCGGCGAGCGTGCGGTCCTCGACAACGGGCAGGGCGGCGTCGCGGGCGATCCCGGAGAGTTCCGCGACGCGATCGGCGTCGGCCACCGTGCCGGCCGGGTTGTGCACCGCCTGCGCGTAGGCGAAGGCGGGCCGGTGCCGCGCGATCGCGTCGCGGAACGCGTCGGGCAGCATGCCGCGCCGGTCGGTGGGCACGGCGACGGCCCGCGCCCCGCAGCTCTGGATCGCGGCCAGCGCGCCGGTGTAGGTGGGGTCTTCGACCAGCACGGCGTCGCCGGGGCGGGCCAGGCAGCGGGTCGCGAGGTCGATGCCCTGCTGCCCGCCGCCGGTGATCAGCGGCTCGCCGCCGATGAGTTCCCGCAGGCCCGGCTCGCCCGGCAGGTCGTAGCCGTGCCGGCTCGGCGTGCTCAGCAGCGCGGCGGGATCGAGCTTGGGCACCCGCAGGTGCGACGGATCGGGAACGACCGAAGTGGACAGGTCGGCGAACACCGCGCCGGGGCGCAGCAGCCGGCCCATCGCCGACTCCCGCCCGGCGGCGGCCAGGTAGGTGCCGCTGCCGTGCCTGCGCTCGCAGATCCCCTCCTCGAACAGCGCGTTGAAGGCCGCGGCCACCGCGCCTCGGCTGCACTCCAGCACCCGGGCGAGGTCGCGCTCGGACGGCAGGCGGGTGCCCGGGCTGAGCGCGCCGGTGCGCGCGAGGTCGGTCAGCGCGGTCGCCAGCCGGCGGCTGAGCGGGCCGTTCCCGTGGCGGAGCCGGTCGCGGATCAGCGCGGCGAATTGGTCCACATCGGCACTCGACATGCGGCCATTCTGCACCAGGGCGGATTAATCACTAGTGGATGAACTGGCCACTTGATAGCGTGCCAAGTGGCCGCGAAGTGGCCTGTCCCACATCGCGAGATATGCCACTTTGGTGAAGGGGATGGCGATGGCGCTGACGGAGTCGGAATACATCTGGATGGACGGCGCGCGGGTGCCGTGGCGCGAGGCCCAGGTCCACGTGCTCAGCCACGGGCTGCACTACGGCACCGGCGTGTTCGAAGGCATCCGCGCGTACCCCACGGCGGACGGGCCGGCGCTGTTGCGGCTCGACGAGCACCTCGACCGGCTGTTCCGCAGCGCCAAGATGCTGCGCATGACGTTGCCGCACGGCAAGGAAGAGCTGCGCGCGGCGACGCTGGAGCTGGTGCGGGCCAACGGGCACCGCTCCTGCTACGTCCGCCAGCTGGCGCACCTCGGCTACGGCGTGATGGGCGTCGACCCGACCGGCGCGCCGGTGCACGTGTCGATCGCCAGCTGGGAGTGGGGCGCCTACCTCGACGGGGCCGACCGCGGCGTGCGCCTCATGACGAGTTCCTGGCGGCGCAACGATCCCTCCGTGGTGCCGACCGCCGCCAAGGCCACCGGCCCGTACCTGAACTCCGCGCTGGCCAAGCTGGAGGCGCGCGATGCGGGGTTCGACGAAGCGGTGCTGCTGAGCACCGACGGCTACGTCAGCGAGTGCTCCGGCGAGAACATCTTCGTCCGGCGCGGCGACGTGCTCTACACGCCGCCGTCGAGCGCGGGCGCGTTGGAAGGCATCACCCAGGATTCGGTCACCGCGCTGGCCACCGACCTCGGCCTCACCGTGCGCCGCGAGAACCTGCTCCGCTCGGATCTCTACGCGGCCGACGAGATGTTCCTCTGCGGCACCGCGGCGGAGGTCACCCCGGTCCGCTCGGTCGACAACCGCGAGATCGGCGAGCCCGGCCCGGTGACGGGCAAGATCCGCGATGCGTTCACGGCGGCGGTGACCGGCGCCGATGAGCGCTACCGGCACTGGCTGACCTACGTCGGTTGATCGACTTCCGCTAGCCTTCGAGGCATGGACTCCTGACGGTGGACGAAGGGCCCGCCGGGCGAACCGCGCCCGGCGGGATTCGCCGCGCGACGGGCGGGAACGGCCCGTCGCGCGGATGCTGGTCGCATCGCCGAAGGAGTCTGATCACGTGCTGGAAGATGCCGAATTCGAAGCCCGCGTCGCGGATCGGCTGGCCGCGTTGCCCGGGGTCCAGGCGGTGAGCCTCGGCGGCTCGCGCGCCCAGGGAACCCATCGCGCCGACAGCGACTGGGACTTCGCGATCTACTACCGCGGCCGCTTCGAACCGCAGGACCTCCGCGATGTCGGGTGGCCCGGCGAGGTCTCCGAACTGGGCGAGTGGGGCGGCGGCGTGTTCAACGGCGGCGCGTGGCTGCAGATCGAGGGGCGCCACGTGGACGTCCACTACCGCGACCTGGACGTCGTGGAGCACGAGCTCGCCGAGGCCCGGGCGGGCCGGTTCGAGTGGCAGCCGCTGATGTTCCACCTCGCGGGCATCCCCAGCTACCTGGTGGTCGCCGAGATGGCCATCAACCGGGTGCTGCACGGCGAACTGCCGCGGCCGGAATACCCGGACGCCCTCCGCGAGGCCGCGCCCGCGGTCTGGTGGGGGCAGGCGTCGATGGGCCTGGCCTACGCGCGGGCGAACCACGCGCCGCACGGCCGGCTCGCGGAGACGGCGGGCCTGATCGCGCAGGCCGCCTGCCAGGCGGCGCACGGGGTGCTCGCGGCCCGCGGCGAGTGGGTCACCAACGAGAAGCGCCTGCTGACCAGGGCGGGCCTGCGCGACGTCGACCGGGTGGTGGCCGGGCTGACGGCGCAGACGCTGGTCGAGGCGGTGGACGAGGCCCACGCCCTGTGCGACGCGGCGGTATCCGCGGCCAGGTAGGAGCTTGACTCGTGAGCGTTTTGGAGTGCTGTGGCGCTCCAAAACGCTCACGAGGGCGCCCGGGCCTGTCGTTATAGGGCGGTCTGATCCGCGGCAGCGGAAACGCCTATTGGACCTGCCGGGGCTTCGCCGCCAACGATGGCTGCGGCGGAAAGGAGCCGTGATGGCGAAGGATTTCCTGGCGTACTGCGACGAGGTCTGGCGCGGCGAGGCGACCACGGCCGACTACCAGAAGGGCCGCTGGCAGGACGGGCACGTCATCGAACTCGCCGATGGCGTGGCCCTCTTCCCGGCCTTCGGCAACGTCGTGGCCGTCCGAGGCGAGGATGGGTTGCTGCTGTTCGACACCAGCCACGAGCGGTTCAGCGCCCGGCTGCACACCGCCGTGCGCGCCTGGAGCGACCTGCCCCTGCGCTACGCGGTGTACTCGCACGGGCACATCGACCACGTCTTCGGCGTCGGGCCGTTCGACGCCGAGGCCGACGAGCTGCGGCGGCCCCGGCCGGTCGTCGTCGGGCACGAGGCGGTCGTCGCCCGGTTCGACCGCTACAAGCTCACCAGCGGCTACAACGAGGTGATCAACCAGCGGCAGTTCCAGCGCGCCGACGCCCGCTGGCCGCTCGACTACCGCTACCCCGACGTCACCTACCGGGACACCATGACGCTCACCGTCGGCGGCCGCGAAGTCCGGCTGCACCACGGCAAGGGCGAGACCGACGACGCGACCTACGCCTACCTGCCGGACCAGCGGGTGCTGATGACCGGCGACATGTTCATCTGGGTCACGCCGAACGCCGGGAACCCGCAGAAGGTGCAGCGCTATCCCCGGGAGTGGGCGCAGGCGCTGCGGCACATGGCCGAGTTCGGGGCCGAGATGTTGTTGCCCGGCCACGGGATTCCCATCGTCGGCGCGGACCGGGTGCGCACCGCGCTGCTGGACACTGCCGAATACCTGGAAAGCCTCGTCGAGCAGGCCCTGGAGCTGATGAACCGGGGAGCCCGGCTCGACGAGATCGTGCACGCCGTGCGCCCGCCGGAGCACCTCGCGGACAAGCCGTACCTGCGGCCGGTGTACGACGAGCCGGAGTTCGTCGTGCGCAACGTGTGGCGGCTCTACGGCGGTTGGTACGACGGGAACCCGGCGCACCTCAAGCCCGCCCCGGACGAGCAGCTCGCGACGGCGCTCGCCGGACTCGCCGGTGGCGCGGCGGCGCTGGCCGAACGCGCGAAAGCCGCTGCGGTGGCGGGGGAGTTGCGGCTGGCCTGCCACCTCGTCGAGTTCGCGGTGCAGGCGGAGCCGGACGACGCCGCGGTGCACGAGGTCCGCGCCGACATCTACGCGCAGCGCGCCGAGCAGGAGCTCTCGACGATGTCGCGCGGCGTCTTCACCTGGGCGGCGGCGGAGTCGAGGGGCCGGGTCAGCGGCACCGGCGTGCTCGACGAGGTGGCGGCGGAGTCGAAGGGCAAGACCCGCTGGGCGATCTGACCGGACCCACCGGCGCACCCGGCCCGACTGGACATGCATCAGGTTGGGCACCCGCAGTCCAGGCGGACGCTGAGGTTCCGCCACCCGCACCGCCACGCACAAGGAGGACGAAGAAACCTCAATGGAAATCGCGGGCTCCTGTCGAGATCACCGCCACCAGCGGTGCCATGCCGCTGGTGGTCGCCGGGCAGACGGTCCACGAGGCCCGCGAGCAGGGCGCGGTGGATCGTCCACTTCGGACGGATGCGCGGATGCGGGTCGGCCCGTGCACCGACCCGGCAGGCTGTCCCCGGCAGCCGAAGCCCTGATCGTGCTGCTGGAGCGCGTCGAGCAGCCCCGGCGATCACCCGTCGGTGCCCGGGCACTGCGGGATCGCGCTGCCCGGCCGGACGACGACGCCGGTGGTTCGCGGCGGCTGGTCGGCCGCGGCCGGTCGCAGCGGGCACACGCGCATGACCAGCGGAACGCCGCCCGTGCGGTTGCCGTTGTTGTCGAAGGTGATCGGGCCGCCCGCACCGGGCACCGAGCTTTCCGCGGACGAGAAACCGTTGATCGCCGTGTTCACCTGGCTGCGCTGGACCGGCTTGTTCGCCGGCAGGGACCGCAGTGCCTGGGAGACGGTGGCCACCGCGTCGTAGGCGTTCATCGCCCAGCCGTCGTCGGTGTGCGAGGGGTCGAAGCCCGCCGCGGCGAAGGTCTGCTGGAACACCTCGAAGTTGGGGTTGCCGTCCTGCGGCCGGTCGGCGCCGCCGATCGTGGTGGCCAGCAGCCGCACCTTGCCTTCGGTGAAGCTCTTGGACCGCAACGCCTTGTTCCGCAGGTCTTCGACGTACAGGTCGGATTCGGCTGCCTGCAGGCGTTTTCCGTCGGAGGTGCTGACCACGGTGACCGACGACGCGGCGCAGTGCCCGCTGGCGAATTCCTCGTCGAGGCTCTGGATGAACCTGGCCATGTCGCGACCGCGCGCGACGTAGGCGACCGTCACGTCCTTCGGCGCGCCGCACACCCGCTTCGCGGTCTGCGGGACGGTGCTGAGCTCGTCGGCGTCGAACTTCACCTCGGTCACGTTCCCGCCGAACTGGCGCTGCATGAGCGGCAACGTCGTGCAGGTGTAGGGGTCGGAGCCGCCGGTCGGGACCATGATGAAGTCCGGCTTGGCCGGAACGACGGCGCCGAGCTGCTCGATCTGCACGGAGGTCCGGTAGGCGACGCGGTAGAAGTAGTCGTTGCCGATCCCGCGCGGGTAGGTGATGTCCGGGTCGCAGCCGTCGAAGACCGGCTGGTCCTCGCGGGATCCGTTCTGGTCGAAGCCCACCGCCGTGACCAGGTCGGCGACCATCGGGATCTTGGCCGCCGCGAGGAGATCCGCGACGTCGGCCGTGCGCTGCTGGCTCAGCCCGACCCCGGCGACGGCCACCACGTCGGCGCGGTCGGACAGCAGCCGGGCCACGTCGACGGCGTTCGAGCTCTCGTCGTACCGGCCGATCTGGCCGACCACCAGGCGCATCGGATGCAGGCAGCCGGTGCCGTTGGCGCGGAGCTGACCGGCCGCCATGCCCTCCAGTTCGCGCACCGCGCGACCGCCGACGGACGGGTCGGTCATCGTCATGAGCACCCCGACCGTCACCGGCGTGCCCGTCGGGTCGCACTTGTCGGCGGCGGCGCGGTTCTGCCGGTCGATCACCTGCATCACCGGGGCGAATTCGTCGAGTCCGAAGGCGTAAGGGCCCTCGGACAGGCCGACGCATTCGGCGCCTGCCGACCAGATCTCCGCGGTCGGGAACCCGTCGTTGCAGCCGATGCGCTTGGTCAGCCACGGGCCGGCCCAGATCGCGGCGCCGGACAGCGCCAGCAGCGCGACGACCAGTCCCAGCGGAATCCAGTCCCGCCAGCCCGCGCCAAACCTGCGCCACGGGCGGAGGGTGTCGAAGAATCGTCGTAACCGCGTCACGGCCGGGTCCTTCCGACTGGAGGAGGCTTGGGGTCAGCTGAGTTCGTCACGGCGGCCGCCGTACCGCTGCGCGCGCCAGATGAACGGCAGCGGATCCTGCCCCTGCAGGTGTTCGGTGAGTTGCTGGAAGCTGTGTGCCGCGTGCGAGCGGAGCTTCTTGCGCACGGACCACTCGGTGACGCACGGGTCCTTGTCGTGGGCGGGAATCACGCCGAGCAGCCGGACGACGTGCCCGTGGCGGGTCCCGGGCCAGCCGGCGCGCCGGATCTGCTCGACGTCGCGCGCCCGGGGATCGGGCATCGCCACGACCGCGTCGAACAGCGCCAGCCACTCCTCGGCGGGCAGCTCGGGCAGCAGGTCGGCCAACTCCGCCGCCACGGCGTCGCTCTCGCCCAGCATCCGCTGGTAGTACAGCCGCGATGCCCGGTTCTCGGGCGCGACCTTGCTGCGGAGGCTTTCGAAAACGGTGCGCCAGAGGGCGGTCTCGTCCTCGCCGCGGGACGCGAGCGCGCGCATGCCCAGGTAGCGGGCCAGCGGATGCAGGCTCGGCTCCGCGCCGGGGCTGGTCGGCGACCACAGCGTCGCGGAGGTGAACAGTTCGGAGTCGAAGCCGACTGGGGCCGGCAGCAGCGGCGCCAACACGGTCGCCTCCACCCGGTTCCGCGCCGCCGACAACGTGATCAGCGCCTCGACCAGGGTGTCGTCGATGTGCTTGGAGGCGTCCAGCCCGCGCACGAAGGCCGCCAGCAGCCGCCGTTCCACCGGGCCCTCGGGCTCCTCGGCGCGCAGCAGCTCGTCCAGGTCGCCGACGAGGTTCGGCTCGTCGTGGAGCCTGCCGAGCACGAACGCCGTCGATTCCGGGTGGCCGTGCGTGAGCTTGTAGGCCGCGCGGGCGACCGCGGTCGCCCCGAGCTCCTCCGGGCCGTCCGCGAAGTTCCTGTTCCAGCCCGGGAAATTCCTTGCCCACTCGACCAGATCGGCCGCTTCGAGGTCCGGCAAGGGCATCCGGATCCACCACCCGGAGACCTCGCCGGTCCCGGTTTCGTGCGCCGGGCGGGACGACAGCGCGGTGGCGAGTGCGCCCGCACTGGTGGTGACCAGCGTGAGCGGGTCGGGCAGCTTGCTGTCGGGATTGCCGGGGCTCGCCGCGAGCGCCTTGCGGACGCGCAGCAGCGAGCCGGTGAAGGACATCGCCGGGGCCGTGTCGCCGTCGTCGAGCAGCACGAGGACGTTCGCCGGGCGGCCGCCGGCGTGCGCGAGGCTGTGCCGCAGGTCGGCGAGCAGCGCGTTGACGAGCAGATCGTCAACGTCCCGGCGGATGGCGGCGTTCTTGCTCCTGGCCTGGGTGTTGAGCCCGAGCAGCACCTCTTCGGGTTTCAAGGCGCGCTGCCGGCCCTGGTGGCCGAACCAGGCCAGCGCCTCCTTGTTCCAGGTCCGCCGCGTCATCCAGCGTGAGAGGTGCAGCCGGTCGACGATCACCTTCGCGATGTCGTCCGCGACCGGCTCGGGCACCGGGATGTTCACCAGCGCGCCTGCGACGTTCGCCAGGCCCCGGACGAAACCGAGCAGTTCGCTGCGGCTGTTGTAGGTGTTGAGCGCCTTGTTCAGCTGCTCCAACGACTTCCTGGGATCGAGATCTCCGGTCTGCAGCGAAATGGCGATCTGGGCGAGGACCACGCGCGGGAACGCCACCGAATAGCCGGGCGCGCCAAGGCTGAGGCCCAGCATGATGGCGGCCAGCACCGGCCGGACCGGGCTGGCCCCGTCGTCGTCGAGCAGCCGCGGCCGCACCAGAACCGCGGGAGTGCGGCCCTGCCAGGCGTCCACCGCCCGCTCCAGCACGGCGGTGCGGCCGGAACCACCGCAGCCCTCGATGACCAGCACCGGCCGGGTTTCGCCGGAATACGCACGGGAAACGTCGGTCAACCGGTCGACCAGCGCGAGCAGATCGGCGCGACCCACGAACATCCTCGGCCTCCCTCGGCGCCATTGCCTCCGGCCCCAGAATCCGGATGAGGGCAGCACTCTAACGGTTCAGACGCATCCGGTGGGCCGCATCGGGGCACGGCCGCCGGGGGCCCGCCGAACGTCACCCGTTCGCCGTGCTCATCTGCGCGCGGAACGTGATCGGCCGGCCGGGCCGGAAACCGTTCGCGGCAAAGGACATCAGCAGCCGCGGACCCCAAAGCCCGTGCGGCTCAGCGGGGCCGGACCGCGGCGGCGGAGAGGGCTACGAAGACCGCCAGCACCGCCGGGGTCGCGAGGCCGGTGGTCAGGTCCGTCCAGCTGGTGACCAGGCCGATCACCACCGGGCCCGCGAGCAGGCCGCCGTAGCCGAGCGTGCTCACCTGGGCGAGATCCCGGCCGCTGCGGCTCGGATCGCGGTTGCCCGCCGCGTTGAACACCTGCGGGATGATGCACGACAGCCCGATGCCGAACAGGGCGAAGCCGATGATCGCCGCCACCGGGTGGTGCAGCAGCAGCGCGCCGCCGAGGCCCACGCCCGCGACGGCGCCGCAGCACCGCACCAGGAGGACCGGCCCGAGCCGGGCGACCAGGAAGTCACCGAGGAAGCGGAACACGGCCATCATCGCGGAGAACACCGCGTAGCCGGTCGCCGCGACCGCCGGGCTGGTCCGCAGGACGTCGTGCAGGTACAGCGGCGACCAGTCCGCCATCGAGCCTTCGCCCAGCGAGCAGAAGAAGGCCAGCACGCCCAGGAACACGATGCCCGGCGAGATCCCGCGCTGCCGCACCGGATTTCCGGTCGCAGCGGCCTCCGGGGGCAGCAGCGCGCGCCGCGCGATCAGCGACACCACGCCGAGCGCGGCCGCGACGAGCGCGAAGTGCGCGCCGACGCCGATCGCCGCGTGCGCCGCGAGCGCGCCGACTCCGGCGCCGAGCAGGCCGCCGACGCTGAACATCGCGTGGAACGTGCTCACGATCGGGCGCCCGTACCGCCGCTGCACCTGCAGCGCGTGGGTGTTCATGGCCACGTCGACGGTTCCGTGCCCGGCGCCGAACAGCAGCAGCGCGGCCACCAGCGCCGGGAGGTTCCCGGCGATGCCGGGCAGCAGCAGGCTCGCCGACATCGCGATGCCGGCCGGTCCCAGCACCCGCGCGCTGCCGAGGCGGTCGGCGAGGTGTCCGACGATCTGCATGGCGAGCACCGAGCCGGCCGCGACCGCGAACAGCGCCAGCGTGACCTGCGCGTCGTCCAGGCCGAGGTCCTGCTTGATCGCCGGGATCCGCGCGGTCCAGGTGCCCAGCGCCGCGCCGGTGATCACGAAGTAGGCCGTCACGGCCCACCGGGCCCGCTGCGGGACGGCGACGGTCGTCTCAGACAACGCGTACCTCCACGCCCGCCGCGACCAGCGCCGCGCACGCGTCCGCAGGCGCGGCCCGGTCGGTGACGATCACGTCGATGTCGGTGATCGGGCAGACGAATCCCAGGCCGGTCCGGGCGAACTTGGCGCCGTGGCAGACGGCGACGACGCGCTGCGCGGCGGCCACCGCGGCCTGCTTCACCGGCACTTCTTCGAGGTCGTGCGCCGTCAGGCCGTGCGTCGCGGAAAGCCCGCACACGCCGAGGATCGTGGTGTCCACCCGCAGCGCGCGCAGCGACGTCTCGGTGAGGTGGCCGGTGAACGACAGCTCGCCCGGCTTCGTCCGCCCGCCCGGCATCAGCAGGTCGACCTGCGGCGCGTTGCTCAGCGCGTTCGCCGAGTGCAGGTCGAGCGGGATCGCGGTGATCCGGCGGTGCGCGAGCCGCCGGGCCACCTCCAGCGTCGTCGTACCGGAGTCGATGATCACGGACTCGCAGTCCGCGATCAGCTCCTCGACCGCCGCGGCCAGCTGCTTCTTGGTCCCGGTCTCGTCGAGCTCCCGGAGCGGGAACGGCGCGGAGTGGCCGCGCAGGAAGCTCACCGCGCCGCCGCGCACTCGCCGCAGCACGCCCTGCTCGGCGAGTTGGTCGAGGTCGCGGCGGATGGTCATCTCCGACGAACCGGTCGCCTCGGCCAGCTCGGCCACCGTGACCCGCTCCGCCCGCCGCAGCCGCTCGATGATCGTCGAAGTTCTTTCCGAACTCTCCACGAGTTCAATCGAACAAGAAAGATGTGCGAAAGGCAACCCCGCGCGCGGGTGCGATGTGCGAACCCGGGGCGGTGCACTGCTCCGGGTGAGGGACAATGGAGGCGACGGCGTGGAGCCGTCGGGTAGGAGGAGATCGTGAGCGTGGCCCAGGAGCGCAACCTTCGGTTGGTGCGAGACGTCCCGTCCGAGCTCGGCGTGCGGCTCGGCGACATCAGACTGCGCAACCGCCTGGTGACCTCGTCCAGCCTGCTCGGCTACGGCGTGGCCAACACCAAGCTGGTGCCCTACGGCATGAGCCCGATCTCGCAGTTCGTGCCGTTGTCCCGGTTCGGCGCGGTCACCACCCGCACCGTCACCGTCGAGCCCCGCGAGGGGCACTTCACCACCCGCGACGTGTGGCCGCTGCACGAGCTGCCCTCGCTGATCAAGCGCTACGGGCAGGCGCTGCGGCAGGTCGACGGCGGCTGGCTCAACGCCTTCGGCTGGTGCAACGTCGGCATCGACGCCTACCTGCGCGACTACTACCCGCGCACCCGCGAGCAGAACACCATCATCTCCGTCGGCGGCTTCTCCGCCGAGGAGTTCGTCACGCTGGTCGACAAGCTCAACGCCGCGGTGCCGGCCGGTGAGATCGCCGCGGTCGAGTTCAACGTCTCCTGCCACAACGTCAACTTCGACTTCAACCAGATCATCGAGTCGGTGCTGGCCGAGGCGGTGCCGCGCAGCAACCACCCGGTGATCCTGAAGCTCTCGCCGGACTACGACTACCTCGGTCACGCCAAGCTGGCGGCCCGGCACGGGGTGTCGGCGCTGACCGCGATCAACACCGTCAAGGGCCTGCGGCTGGACCCGAACACCGGGCAGCCGCTGCTGAAGAACGGCTTCGGCGGGCTCTCCGGTCGCGCGATCAAGCCGATCGGCCTGCGGGTGGTCAAGGAACTGCGCGACGCCGGCGTGACGCTGCCGATCATCGCCACCGGCGGCATCCGCAGCTTCGACGACTGCCGCGAGTACTTCTGGGCGGGCGCCGACGCGGTCAGCCTCGGCAGCGCCAGCTGGTTCGCCAGCTACCCGGGCTACGCGCTCTCGCCGCTGTACGCGGCCCGGATCCGGAACCTGGTGCGCCGCATCGAGAACTACACGCCGCCGCAGCGCTGACCCGCCGCGTTGCTCGCATCGGGCGACTTTCGCCTTGCGGGCAACGGTGATCGGGCGAATGGCGCCACCGGGCGCTCGTCGGCTCGGTACGCTCGGGGATGTTGATCCTTGGGCGCAGCCGGGGAGGCGACGCTTGGTGGCGACGGAATCGGATGGATCCGGCGCCGCGACACCGCGGCGCAGGTGGTGGCAACGGTTGCTGCGCGGCCCGGCGTTCGTGGTCGTGGCGCTCGTCGGCGCGCTGGCCGGGGTCGCCGCGCCGATGCTGTGGAACGCCGCCCGCGACGTGTCGCGCCCACCGGTCCTGGTGTGGGCGAGCTCGGACGGCGGCCCGGTGGACGATCGCAGCTACGCGCTGCCCGACGTGGCCGATCCGGCAGAAATCGGGACACCTGCGGAGTTCCTGGCCGATTCGCCTGCGCTGCGCCGCGCCGTGAAGGCCGGCGTGCACGGCACGACGGTGACCATCGAGGGCGCTCGCTCCCGCGACGTGGTGATCACGAACATGCGCGCCCGGATCCTGAGCCGGGAGCCGAACGTCGCCGGGACGCTGCTCTGCAGCACGCCGCAGGGCGACCTGCCCGCGAAGCGGATCGGCTTCGACCTGGACGAGTTCCGCCCGGTGGCGCGGGTGCTCGACGGCAGGAGGCTCGGCGAGCCGTACTTCACCGGCCAGGCGCAGCAGCTCGCCGACGGCGAGACGGTGGTGTTCCAGGTCGAATCGCGCGCCGACGACGGCCACTACCGCTGGGTGATCGACGTCGACCTCGTCATCGACGGACAACCGCAGACCTACACCGCGAAGCCCGACACCGGCGAGTTCGAGATGACCGGGTTCAGCCCGCGGTACGGGGCGGTTTTCGCCGCCCGGGGCATGCAGTCCTGGAGTTTCCCGGACCGGGCGGGTGGTTGCTGATGCGGTACGCGCTCCGGGTGCTGGCGCTCGTCGTGGTCGTGGCGGCCGGGGTCGGCTTGGGGATCTGGTGGAACCGGCCGCCGGAGGTCCGTTCGCCGCAGGAGGTGGCTGCGCTGCTGCCAGCGGCCGGTGACGGATTCCGCGCGAATGACGAGTCCTCGTACGACAGGGTCTCCTTCCTCGCGACGGTGGAGGATTGCGCCCCGGTGCCGGTCGTGCAGCAGTTCCGCACCGCGAGTTCCGCCGTCTTCAAGGGCTACACGATCGGCGAGGAAACGTCTGCGCTGGTGGCGATCGTGCAGCTGGCGCAGGACGATGTGGCGCCGGTGCGGGACGCGCTGCGCTCGGCCGGCAACTGCCAGCGCCCGGACACCAGCGGCGGCTCCGTGTGGACGAAGATCGCGCGCCCGTGGTTCGGCGACGTGTCGGCGCTGTTCACCACCACCGACACCACCATGGATGCGGAAGGCCGGTTCGTCACCAACATCGGCGGCGGTCCAGTGTGGACGTTCACCATGTCGGACGAGTGGCTGGTGGCGATCGGCGCGTACACATCCCCCTTGCAGACAGCGGCCGATATCTACCCGCCGATGCTGGCGGCGTTCGACCGCGAGGTGGGCACGAACTTCCTGCAGCCGGGCGAATCCCGAGGCGGCTGCCCGCCCGCGGACGTCGCCATCGCGGACTTGCCGCCGGGCGCGCTCAGCAGGCAGGCGATCACGCAGCTGCAGAGCATGCACGATCTGGCCTGCCAGAACCGGATGGACGCGGTCCTGGCGGTGCTGTCGGCGCCGCTGGTGGTGGACGACGGCGTCGACGTCGACGGGCGGGTGGACGTCGACGATCCCGCCGGGTTCGCGCGAATCCTGGAGAGCCGCGCGGTTTACCGCAACGGCGCGGTGACCTACCGGTCCGGCGACTCCGCGCTGGTGTTCTCGACGCTGTACACCCCAGGCGCACCGCCCCTCGGCTGGGACGCCTACGTGCGCCATTGCTCCACCGCGGAACCCGCTGCGGCCCGGCTGTGCGAGCCGGATCCCTACGGCCCGCTCGGCGGGGCGGATTGGACGGCCGTGCTGGCGGAGCGGGGCTGCGGCGAGGAATACCCGGCGATCGTGCACAGCCGGTTCCAGGACCTGACCGGAGACGGCCGTCCCGAGCCCGTGCTCGCGGTGAACTGCGACCTGGCCGACGGCACCCGCCTCCGCGAGGTGCAGGTCTACGACGGCGGGTCGCCGCCGGATTCGCCGCGGCTGATCCAGGCGTTGCTGGGCGACGATCCGGGCCCGCAGGGCACCGGGCTCGCCCCGGCGACCGTGACGTTGTCCGGCGACGAGCTGACCGTCCAGTCGTGGAGCTGGCCGCCGGACGATCCGCAGGGCAACCCGAACCTGCTGGTGACGGACGGATTCCGCTGGCAGGACGGCAATTTCGTGCCGGAATGGCGGGATGTCGAGGACATGTCGTGACCCGGGACCCGGGCCTTCCGCGGAAGTCCGGCACCGGATTCGCACGCAATTCCTGAGTCCCGGCGCATGACCCGGTGCCGATCCCGGGAACCATCGCGGCGAACCCGCCGTCTATGCGGTGTGATCGCGATTACACTGTGGTGATCGCCGGCGGCCGTCGGGTGGGGGTGCGGGGATGTCCGGGGACACCGCGGAGCGCGTGAACGCCGAAACCGGTCCGAAGCCGTCGCGCTTGCGGTTCCTGATGACCAAAACAGGTTTGGTCATCAGTGCTTTGGTGGTCGCGCTGGCCGGTGTCGCGGCGCCGTGGCTGTGGAACTCCGTTCGCGACATCACCCGGCCGCCGCTGCTGGTGTCGGCGGAGGTGGACAACACAACGGTGGGCGACTACAGCCACGCGTTCGCCGCGGTGATACCTCCGGAGCGCGTGGCGGAACTCGGGCCCGTCGGCGACTACCCGAGCGGTGGCCCACCGGCCCTCGGCGCGGTGAAACTCGAGCAGCTCGGCACGAAGATCACCGTGGAGGGGGCGAGCTCGCGCAACGTCGTGATCACCGACATGCGGGCCCGAATCCTCGCCAGGGAGCCGAATCTCTCCGGAACGATCGCCTGCATCAGGGCGGAGGGCGGTGGCCCGACCATCCGGGTCGGCATCGACCTCGACGAGCTCGACCCGACCGCGCGGGTGATCGAGGGGCGGGAGCTGGGTGAGCGCTACTTCGCCGACAACGCGATCACCCTGGCCGATGGGGAAACCGTGGTGTTCCAGGTCGAGGTGCGTGCCGGGAAGGCGCACTACACCTGGGTCCTGGAACTGGACGTGGTGATCGACGGCAAGGCGCAGACGATCGAGGTGCGGCCCCGGGACGGGCCGTACGAGATCACCGGCCGCGCCGACCGCTACCGCTCGGCGTTCAGCTGGGCCGGCGGGCATGGCGACTTCGAACCCGTACCCGCCAACCAGGAAGGGGGCGGTTGTGCCGGATGACCCGCGTCTGCGGCGTCGGCTCCTCGTGCTCGGGTCGGTCGGCGCGATCGCGCTGGCGGCCGGAATCCTGCTCAACCGGTCGCCGGAACCGCCCGCGGGCAGGTCGATCGACATCCATTCGACGGAAGCGCTCGCGAAATTGCTGCCCCAGGCCGGTGAAGGGCCCTTCCAGAGCCGCACGGAAGCCGACGGCTCCGCGACGGACAACGGCCAGCTCCTCGTGTCCGACGTGGCTGCGCCGGAGGGCTGCCCGATCGATGCGATCGCCGAGGAGATCGTGTGGGGCGGGGATGCCGGAACCGTTGCGGCGCAGTACTCGTTGCCGAACCCCGCGCAGGTGCTGGTCGGGGTCGCGAGGCTGGATCGGCGCGAGGTCCAGCCGGTCCGGGACGCGCTCCGTTCGGGTGGGCACTGCACCGGGCAACCCGCCCGGTACGGCATCGTCGACGACGAGGACGTCGACGTGTGGACGAAGGTTTCGCGCCCCTGGTTCGGCGAGGAATCGGCGCTGTACCGGACGGCGAGCTACCGACTCGACGCCGACCAGCGCCCGGCCGACCTGGTCCCGGGCCCGGCCTGGACGTTCACCCTGTCCGGGCAGTGGCTGGTCGCGATGCGCGTCGACGACGGATCGCTGGAGACCGCCGCGTCGATCCACCCGCAGCTGTTCGCCCGCTGGGATTCGGAGCTGGGGACGGCGTTCCTGCGCCCGGCCGAGTCCGGCGGCGGGTGCGGTTCGGTCGACCTCGACGTCGAGGACCTGCCCGCGGAGCGGCTCGGGGACAGCGCCACGAGAGCGCTGATCGGTTTGCACGATGTGGCCTGCCAGGGCCGAGGTGATGTCGCGCTCACCGCCGTTTCGGACCCGCTGTTCCTCGACGATCGTGTGGTGGGGCGCGACTTCCTGAGCGAGATCCCCGATTCGCCGACGCTGGCCGCGCTGCTGGAAACCCGTGCGGTGCATCGCAACGGCGCGATCATCTACCGCAACGGCGATTCGGCCGCGGTGTTCTCGACGGTGCACGACGGGAGCTGGGCGTGGATCGCCTGGAGCGCCTACGTCCGGCATTGCTCGGCGACGGCGACCGAGATCTGCGGGCCGGACCCGAACGGCCCGCTCGGCGGTGCCGACTGGCAGGCGGTCCTCGCCGATGCCTGCTCGCCGGTGGACCAGGGCGACGCGGTGCTCATCGATCACTCGCTGTTCCACGACGTGACCGGCGACGGGCGCAAGGACGCTCTGCTCACCGTGGCGTGCGACCTGGGCAACACCATCGGGATCGGCGAGGTTCGGGTGTACGACGGCGCCTCGGATCCCCGGAATCCGCGGCTCCTGCAGGTGCTGCTGCGCGGTGACCAGGGCGAGCTGGGTACCGGGCTCAGGCCGGACCTACTGGCCGTCATCGATGGTGAGCTCTGGATCGCGTCGCTCACCTGGCGGGACGACGACGCCTGGAAGCGCCCCAGCGTCCGGCAGGTGGACCGGTTCCGCCGGCTGCCGAACGGCGCTTTCCAGCACGCCGGCCGGAGCGTCGAGCCGGTGCGCTGAACGAGGCCGGGCGCCGGAAATTGCATCGTGCGCCGATCTCCACGTGGTAAGAAGTGATCACGGACACACACGCTATTACTGGGGAGGAATCTTGTCCGGATATGGGGATTTCGGCAGCAGCCTGCGGGATCTGCCACGGCTGCGGCAGACCCGGCGCGGCCGGGTGTCCAGCTGGGACCGCACCGGCGGCAACACCGACAACATGCGCATCGAGCCGGGGGAGACCAGGGAACTGGCCGACATCGCCGGGCCGGGCGTGATCACCCACATCTGGTGCACCGTCGCCCTCGACCACGTCGGCAAGCCCGCCGAGCTGGAGGACGACTACCTGCGGCGGCTCGTCCTGAAGATCAGCTGGGACGACTCGGCGCACCCCGCGGTGCTGGTGCCGCTGGGCGACTTCTTCGGCATGGGGCACGGCCGGAGCGGCAACTTCTCGTCCGCGCCGCTGCAGATGAGCCCGCAGGACGGCAAGGGCTTCAACTGCTGGTTCGCGATGCCCTTCGCCGGGCGCGCCCGCTTCGAGCTGATCAGCGAGATGAGCGTCAAGCCGGTGACGTTCTACTACTACATCGACTACGAGACCTACGGCGAAGCCGACCCGGAACTGGGCTACTTCCACGCGCAGTGGCGGCGGCAGAACCCCGCCGACGGCGTCGAGCAGGGCGACCAGACCAACGAGGAGTTCCTCTTCGGCGGCACCAACACCGACGGCGCGGGCAACTACGTGCTGCTGGAGGCCGAGGGCCGCGGCCACTACGTCGGCACCGTGCTCAACGTGCACAACCTCCGCCACACCAGCGCCTGGAACTGGTACGGCGAGGGCGACGACATGTTCTTCATCGACGGCGAGCCCTGGCCGCCGCGGCTGCACGGCACCGGCACCGAGGACTACTTCAACACCGCGTGGTGCCCGAACCAGCCGTACCAGGCGCCGTACCACGGGCTGACCATGCCGGGCGGGCCGAACTGGAGCGGGCAGGTGTCCTACTACCGCTTCCACGTCGAAGACCCGGTCGTGTTCGAGAAGTCCATCAAGGTGACGATCGAGCACGGGCACGCCAACAAGCGCTCCGACGACGTCTCGTCGGTGGCGTACTGGTACCAGACCCTCCCGGCGCTCCCGGTCACCCTCGCCCCGGTGGCGGACCGCATCCCGCGCCCCCTCTGACCCCCGGCCCGCAGTTTCAATTGAGGTTTTTCCAACCTCAGTTTGCGTGGCGGTGCGGGTGGCGGAACCTCAGAGGCTCCCTGGTCTGTGGGTGCCCCTCCTGATGTATGTCCGATACACGGCGTCAGGGCCGTCCTCGCCAGGAAGCCTCTGAGAACCCGCGGCGGTGCAGGTGTCGTAGGTGGGTTATGCGCCTGCGGCGCATGCGGCACCCCATCGACGTGCAGCTTTGCGACCCGCGATTGCGGGTTGACCAGGATGAAAAACGCTCATTGAAACTGTGACTTTCCCGTGGTGGGCGGCAGTTTCAATTGAAACTGCCGCCCACCACGGGATCAGACGGCGCAGCGGAGCGGGCCTCCGTTGTAGGCGATCGCGTCGGCGAACGCCGCCGCCCGGTCGAATTCGGCGTCGTCCGCTTCGGCGTAGGCGCGGTACAGGTTCAGCACGATCCGCTCGCGGTCCGGCCAGGCCGCGAACTCGCCGAGGTCGCAGCGCCGGGCCGCCTCCAGCGGCGAGAGGCCGTCGGTGCGGGCCTGGCGGGCCGTGTCCAGCACGAACCGGTAGTAGCGGGCGTGGTCCTCCAGCACCCGCGGGAACGCCGAGCCCGGCAGGACCGAGCCGTGGCCCGGCACCACCTTCGCCGCGCCGAACCCGGCCAGCCAGTCCAGCGCCTTCAGCGCGCCCTCCACCGAACCCATGAACACCAGCGGCGTGACGCCGTGGAAGATCAGGTCGCCGGTGAACAGCACCCCGGCGTCCGGCACCCACGCCACCACGTCGCCGGGCGTGTGCGCGGTGTACCCGGGGTGGTGCAGCTCGACCCGCCGGTCGCCGCTCTGCAGGACCAGCGAGTCCTGCAGCAGCACCGTCGGCGCGCGGTACTCGGTGATGCCCCAGTCCGGCACGGGATCCCACACCGGCGGCGGCTCCGCGAGGATCGTCTCGGCCAGGATGCCGGTCCGGGTCGCCGGGTGTCCGATGAGGACGGTCGAGTCGGGCAGCAGCGCGTTGCCGTGCGTGTGGTCGCCGTGCAGGTGGGTGTTCACCGCGAACCGGATCGGCGCATCGCCGCTCGCGGCGCGCACCGCGTCCAGGAACCGGCGGGTGCGCCGCGCGGTCGCGCAGGTGTCGATCAGCACCACACCGTCGTCGCCGAGCACCGCCCCCGCGTTGTTGATCCACCACGAACCGTCCGGCTGCACCCACGCGTGAACCCCGGGGCCGACCTCGGACAGCGTCGCTCGTTCGGGATGGGCGTTGTCGATGTTCACTGCTGACCTCCGCGGATCCGGGCTCTTCCGAGGTGCGCGATCACGGGCGTCCACCAGTGTGCCCTGCCGGGCCGCCCCGGTGGTGGACCGAACGGTCGGCGCACCGAGATCCGGTCGGTCGGTCCCCGCACGTAGGGTGGAGGCGTGGCCGATCCGTCCACCTACCGACCAGCGCCAGGCACGATCCCGGACGCCCCCGGCGTCTACCGGTTCCACGATGCCGGCGGCCGAGTGATCTACGTCGGCAAGGCGAAAAGCCTGCGCAGCAGGCTCTCGTCGTACTTCGCCGACCTCGCCGGACTGCATCCGCGGACCCGGCAGATGGTCACCACGGCCACCGGCGTGCAGTGGACCGTCGTCGGCACCGAGGTCGAGGCGCTGCAGCTGGAGTACTCCTGGATCAAGGAGTACGACCCGAAGTTCAACGTCCGCTACCGCGACGACAAGTCGTACCCGGTGCTGGCGGTGACCCTGCACGAGGAGTTCCCGCGCCTGCACGTCTACCGCGGCCCGCGCCGCAAGGGCGTGCGGTACTTCGGCCCGTACGCGCACGCGTGGGCGATCCGCGAGACCCTCGACCTGCTGCTGCGGGTGTTCCCCGCGCGCACCTGCTCCGGCGGGGTGTTCAAGCGGCACTCGCAGATCGGCCGCCCCTGCCTGCTCGGCTACATCGGCAAGTGCTCGGCGCCCTGCGTGGGCCGGGTCGACGCCGACGAGCACCGGGGCATCGTCGAGGACTTCTGCGACTTCCTGGCCGGGCACACCGACCAGCTGATGCGCAAGCTCGACAAGGAGATGCAGGCCGCCTCCGCGGAGCTGGAGTTCGAGCGCGCCGCCCGGCTGCGCGACGACCTGGAGGCCCTGCGGCGCGCGATGGAGAAGCAGGCGGTGGTGCTTGGCGACGGCACCGACGCCGACGTCGTGGCCTTCGCCGAGGACGAGCTCGCCGCCGCCGTGCAGATCTTCCACATTCGCGGCGGGCGGGTGCGTGGCCAGCGGGGTTGGGTCATCGACAAGGCTGAGGAAACCGATACCGCCGCCCTCACCTCGCAGTTCCTCACGCAGTTCTACGGCGAGCAGGCGTCGCTGGCCGACCAGGCCGACGCCGGCGGCACCCCGGTGCCGCGCGAGGTGCTGGTGCCGCAGCTGCCCGACGACGAGGAGGCGATCGCCGGCTGGCTCGGCGAGCTGCGCGGCAGCCGCGTCAGCCTCCGGGTGCCGCAGCGCGGCGACAAGCGGGCGCTGATGGAAACCGTCGAGCGCAACGCCAAGGAGGCGTTCCAGCAGTACAAGCTGCGCCGCGCGGGTGACCTGACCGCGCGGTCGGCGGCGTTGCAGGAGCTCCAGGAAGCGCTGGCGCTGGACACCGCGCCGCTGCGCATCGAGTGCATCGACGTCAGCCACGTGCAGGGCACCGACGTGGTGGCGTCGCTGGTGGTGTTCGAGGACGGCGTGCCGCGCAAGTCCGAGTACCGCCGCTTCGAGGTCCGGGAGGGCGCCGAGGGCGGCGACGTCGGCTCCATCGACGAGGTCGTGCGCCGCCGCTTCCACCGCTACCTCAGCGAAACGGCCAAGTCCGACATCCCGCCGGAGCAGACCGGCTCCGGACCGGTCGGCGCGGCGATCGACCCCGACACCGGCCGCCCGCGCAAGTTCGCCTACCCGCCGAACCTGCTGGTGATCGACGGCGGCGCGCCGCAGGCCAACGCGGCCGCGGACGCGCTGACCGAAATGGGCATCACCGACGTCGCGGTGATCGGGCTGGCGAAGCGGCTGGAGGAGGTCTGGCTGCCCGCCGACCCGGACCCGGTGATCTTGGCGCGCACCAGCGAGGCGCTCTACCTGCTGCAACGGGTCCGCGACGAGGCGCACCGCTTCGCCATCGGCTACCACCGCAAGAAGCGCGGCAAGCGCATGACAAGCTCCACATTGGACGCGATTCCGGGACTGGGCGAAACCCGCCGCGCGGCGTTGCTCAAGCACTTCGGTTCGGTGCGCAAGCTGCGCCAGGCCGGGGTGGACGAGATCGCCGAGGTGCCCGGGATCGGCCGCCGCACCGCCGAGACCGTGCACTCGGCGCTGGCGGCCGAAGGGGGAACCGGGCCGAGCCCGGTGCCGGACGACCGGGTGGGACCCGGCGCCGACAACGCTGAAGGGGAGAGCAGTGACTGACGAGCAGTCGGGCATCGAGGTCGCCGTGGTCAGCGGCCTGTCCGGGGCGGGGCGCAGCACCGCTGCCAAGTGCCTGGAAGACCTGGGCTGGTTCGTGGTGGACAACCTGCCACCGGAACTGATCGCCACGATGGTGGAGCTGGGGGCGCGCTCCAGCGGCGCGGTCACCCGCGTCGCGGTGGTGATGGACGTGCGCAGCCGCGCGTTCACCGAGGACCTGGGCGCGGTCATCAAGGACCTCGACGCCCGCGGCTACAAGCCGAAGGTCCTGTTCCTGGAGGCCACCGACGAGGTGCTGATCCGCCGCTTCGAGCAGGTGCGGCGCGGCCACCCGCTGCAGGGCGAGGGGCGGCTGGCCGACGGGATCGCCGCGGAGCGGTCGCTGCTGTCGAAGCTGCGCTCCGAGGCGGACCTGGTGCTGGACACCACCAGCCTGTCCGTGCACCAGCTGCGGTCCAAGATCGAGGACGCGTTCGGCACCGAGGCGAGCACCCGCACGCGGCTGACCGTGCTGTCCTTCGGCTACAAGTACGGCCTGCCGATGGACGCCGACCTGGTGATGGACTGCCGCTTCCTGCCGAACCCGTTCTGGATCCCGGAGCTGCGCGAGTTCAACGGCCTCGACGAGGAGGTCCGCAACTACGTGCTCGGCCAGGAAGGCGCGGAGGAGTTCCTGCAGAGCTACCAGCAGCTGCTGCGGCTGGTCGGGGCCGGCTACCACCGCGAGGGCAAGCGGTACCTGACGCTGGCGCTGGGCTGCACCGGCGGCAAGCACCGCAGCGTCGCGCTCGCCGAGGAACTGGCCCGCCGGCTCGCCGAGGACGACGGGATGATGGTCAAGACGGTGCACCGGGACCTGGGGCGCGAGTGAGCGCCCCGCTGCGCGCGGTCGCGCTCGGCGGCGGCCACGGCCTGCAGGCGACGCTGTCTGCGCTGCGTCAGCTCACCACCGACGTGACGGCGGTGGTGACGGTGGCCGACGACGGCGGGTCGTCCGGGCGGCTGCGCCGCGAACTGGGCATGCTGCCGCCGGGCGACCTGCGCAAGGCGCTCGCCGCGCTCGCCGACTCCGACGCCGACGGCCAGCTGTGGGCGACGGTGTTCGAGCACCGCTTCGGCGGCAGCGGGGCCCTCGCCGGCCACGCCGTCGGCAACCTGCTGCTGGCCGGGCTGCTGGAGGTGCTGGGCGATCCGGTCGAGGTCCTCGACCACGCCTGCCGGCTGCTCGGCGTGCAGGGCCGGGTCCTGCCGATGTCGACGGTGCCGCTGGACATGGCCGCCGACGTCGTCGGGCTCGACTCCGATCCCGACGCGATTCGCACGATCCGGGGGCAGGTCGCCATCGCCAGTACGCCCGGACGAGTGAAACAAGTGCGATTGCACGCGAACGGTGTCGAAGAACCGGCAGCTTGCCCGCAAGCGGTGGAGGCCGTGCTGGGCGCCGATCTGGTGCTGCTCGGCCCCGGCTCTTGGTTCACCAGCGTGCTGCCGCATCTGCTGGTACCGGAGCTGCACGAGGCGTTGGTGAGCACCACCGCGCGACGAGTGGTGGTGCTCAACCTCGTCCCGCAACCGGGTGAGACGGCGGGCTTCTCACCCGAGCAGCACCTGGCCGTACTCTCGCAGCACGCACCGCGCCTGCGGGTCGACGCAGTGTTGGCCGACGCGGACTCGGTGCCCACCCCTGATCGGCTTCGAGCTGCGGCCGCCGATCTGGGTGCGCAAACTTTGCTGGACAAGATCGCCGCGCCGGCCGTGCCGGAACGGCACGACCCGGAGGCGCTGGCGGCCAGCCTGCGGGCCGCACTGGAGAGGAGGACGGACCGGTGGCGATGACCGCGGCGGTCAAGGACGAGTTGAGCCGGTTGTCGGTGACGAAGACGTGCTGCCGACGAGCCGAGGTTTCCTCGTTGCTGCGCTTCGCCGGCGGGCTGCACATCGTCGCCGGCCGGGTGGTGATCGAGGCCGAGCTGGACAGCGGCTCCACGGCGCGCCGGCTCCGCAAGGAGATCCACGAACTGTTCGGGCACCAGTCCGACGTGCACATGATCACCTCCGGCGGGCTGCGCAAGGGCACCCGGTACGTGGTGCGGGTGGTCAAGGACGGCGAGGGCCTCGCCCGGCAGACCGGGCTGCTCGACCCGCGCGGCCGCCCGGTGCGCGGCCTGCCCGCGCACGTCGTCTCCGGCGGCGCCTGCGACTCGGAAGCCGCGTGGCGCGGTGCCTTCCTGGCGCACGGCTCGCTGACCGAGCCGGGCCGGTCGTCGTCGATGGAGGTCACCTGCCCGGGCCCGGAGGCGGCGCTGGCGCTGGTCGGTGCCGCGCGGCGGATCGGCGTGGCGGCGAAGTCGCGCGAGGTGCGCGGCGCGGACCGGGTGGTGGTGCGCGACGGCGACGCCATCGGCGCACTGCTGACCAGGCTCGGCGCGCACTCCAGCGTGCTCGCGTGGGAGGAACGCCGGATGCGCCGCGAGGTGCGGGCGACCGCCAACCGGCTGGCGAACTTCGACGACGCCAACCTGCGCCGCTCGGCGCGCGCCGCGGTCGCCGCGGCCGCCCGGGTGGAGCGCGCGCTGGAGCTGCTGGGCCCGACGGCCCCGGATCACCTGACGGTGGCGGGCCGGCTGCGGCTGGCGCACCGGCAGGCATCGCTGGAGGAGCTCGGCCAGCTGGCGGACCCGCCGATGACCAAGGACGCGGTGGCCGGCCGGATCCGCCGCCTGCTGGCGATGGCCGACAAGCGAGCCCGCGAACTGGGCGTCCCGGACACCGAATCCGCGGTGACCGCCGAGATGCTGGAAGCCGACGCCTGACCGGTCGACCGCAGTTTCAATGAGGTTTTTCCAACCTCGATTTGCGTGGCGGTGCGGGTAGCGGAACCTCAGAGGCTTCCTGGTCTGTGGGTGCCCCTCCTGATGTATGTCCAATACACGGCGGAGGGGCCGTCCTCGCCAGGAAGCCTCTGAGAACCCGCGGCGGTGCAAGTGTCGTAGGTGGGTTATGCGCCTGCGGCGCATGCGACACCCCATCGACGTGCACCTTTGCGGCCCGCGGCTGCGGGTTGACCAGGATGAAAAACGCTCAATTGAAACTGCGGTCCCGTCGGCCGGTAAATCACCGTTTCAATTCGAACTGTGAAAATCCGGCACGGCGCCGAACCGGTGCAGAGATACCTATCACGGGCCGCGATCGTCGCGGCCGCCTCGATCGGCCCGTTTCGCGGCGTCTTGACCTGCGCTGATGTGCGTGGGGTCGCGGTTGGCCGCGGACCCGGTGCGGCCGGCGGGAGATATCGCCTTTCCGGAGCGTGAGCCCGCTCGCCCGCCCGCATGCGAAGGCCCCGGTGGCAGATAGGGTGATACCGAGACCATCAACCTCACCCGCCGCGTCGCCGGCCGGGTCAGTCACGAGGAGAGATCGGCGTGACCGTTCGCGTAGGTATCAACGGCTTCGGTCGGATCGGGCGGAACTTCTGGCGGGCCGCGACCGCCAGCGATCACGACATCGAGATCGTGGCCGCCAACGACCTGGGCGATGTCGCGACCATGGCCCACCTGCTCAAGTACGACAGCATCCTCGGCCGCCTCGGCCAGGAGGTGAAGGTCACCGGTGAGGGCATCGAGGTGGGCGGCAAGCTCATCAAGATCCTCGCCGAGCGCGACCCGGGCAAGCTGCCGTGGGGCGACCTGGGCGTCGACGTCGTCGTGGAGTCCACCGGCTTCTTCACCAAGGCCGCGGACGCCCGCAAGCACGTCGACGAGGGCGGTGCGAAGAAGGTCATCATCTCCGCCCCGGCCAAGGGCGAGGACCTGACCGTGGTGCTGGGCGTCAACGACGACAAGTACGACGGCTCGCAGACCATCATCTCCAACGCCTCCTGCACCACCAACTGCCTGGCCCCGATGGTCAAGGTGCTCGACGACGCCTTCGGCATCGAGCAGGGCCTGATGACCACCATCCACGCCTACACGCAGGACCAGAACCTGCAGGACGCCCCGCACAGCGACCTGCGCCGCGCCCGCGCCGCCGCGGTCAACGTGGTGCCGACCAGCACCGGTGCGGCCAAGGCGATCGGCCTGGTGCTGCCGGAGCTCAACGGCAAGCTGGACGGCTACGCGCTGCGCGTGCCGGTGCCGACCGGCTCGGTCACCGACCTCACCGCCACCGTCCGCAAGGACGCCACGGTCGAGTCGGTCAACGAGGCGTTCAAGGCCGCGGCCGCCGAGGGCAGGCTCAAGGGCATCCTCAAGTACAACGAGGACCCGATCGTCTCCAGCGACATCGTCACCGACCCGCACTCGACGATCTACGACTCGCCGCTGACCAAGGTCATCGGCAACCAGGTCAAGATCGTCGGCTGGTACGACAACGAGTGGGGCTACTCCAACCGCCTCGCCGACCTCGTCGACCTGGTCGGCAAGAAGCTGGCTTGAGAGTTCCAGGCTCGTTTTGCGTAGCGGTGCAGGCAGCTGGCTGAGCACCGCGGCGGCCGGTCTACCGCGGCAAGCGGCTGCGCCGCTTGCAAAGACCAGTCTCTGAAGGCCCGCACGAGCCGTTCGACATACCCCGGCTCGTGCGGGCCTTTTCCATAACTGCGTAGGAGCAGACGTGAAGAACCTCGACGATCTGCTGTCCGAGGGCGTTCGGGGTCGGCGTGTTCTGGTGCGTGCCGACCTCAACGTGCCGCTGGACGGCGAGAAGATCACCGACGACGGCCGGGTGCGCGCCTCCCTGCCGACCATCCGGAAGCTCACCGGGGCCGGCGCCCAGGTCGTGCTCACCGCGCACCTCGGCCGCCCCAAGGGCGAGCCGGACCCGAAGTTCTCCCTGGCCCCGGTCGCGCGGCGGCTCGGCGAGCTGCTCGGCGCCGACGTCGCGCTGGCCGGTGACCTGGTCGGCGACTCGGCGAAGTCCGTGGTGGCGGGCCTGACCGACGGGTCGGTCGCGCTGCTGGAGAACGTCCGCTTCGACGCCCGCGAGACCAGCAAGGACGACGCCGAGCGCGGCGCGCTGGCCGACGAGCTGGCCGCGCTGGTCGGGCCGGACGCCGCCTTCGTCTCCGACGGCTTCGGCGTGGTGCACCGCAAGCAGGCGTCGGTCTACGACGTCGCCAAGCGGCTGCCCGCCTACGCCGGCGGCCTGGTGCTCGCCGAGGTCGAGGTGCTGCGCACCCTGACCGGCGACCCGAAGCACCCCTACGTCGTGGTGCTCGGCGGCTCGAAGGTCTCCGACAAGCTCGGCGTCATCAAGGCCCTGCTGCCCAAGGTCGACAAGCTGCTCATCGGCGGCGGCATGGCGTACACGTTCCTGGCCGCCCAGGGCCACAACGTCGGCAACTCGCTGCTGCAGGAGGACCAGATCTCCTCCACCGAGCAGCTGCTCGCCGAGCACGGCGACAAGCTGGTGCTGCCGGTGGACGTGGTGGCCGCCGACCGCTTCGCCGCGGACGCCGAGAAGCAGGTCGTGGCCGCCGACGCGATCCCGGCCGACTGGATGGGGCTGGACATCGGGCCGCGCAGCGTCGAGCTGTTCGCCGGAATCCTCCGCGAGGCCGGCACGGTGTTCTGGAACGGCCCGGCCGGCGTGTTCGAGTTCCCGGCGTTCGCCGACGGCACCCACGGCGTCGCGCAGGCCATCGTGGACTCCGACTCCTTCAGCGTGGTCGGCGGCGGCGACTCCGCCGCCGCGGTGCGGACCCTCGGCCTGCCCGAGGACGGCTTCTCGCACATCTCCACCGGCGGCGGCGCGTCGCTGGAATTCCTCGAAGGCAAGGACCTGCCCGGTGTGGCCGTCCTGGAAGGTGAGCGCTGAACATGGCCAGGCAGCCACTGATCGCCGGCAACTGGAAGATGAACCTGAACCACCTGGAGGCGATCGCCCTGGTGCAGAAGGTCGCCTTCGCGTTGCCGGAGAAGTACTACGCGAAGGTCGAGGTGGCGGTGCTGCCGCCGTTCACCGACATCCGCAGCGTGCAGACCCTGATCGACGGCGACAAGCTGCTGCTCAAGCACGGCGCGCAGGACATCTCCGAGCACGAGTCCGGGGCCTACACCGGTGACGTGTCCGGGCCGATGCTGGCCAAGCTCGGGTGCAGCTACGTGGTGGTCGGCCACTCGGAGCGCCGCGAGTACCACGCGGAGACCGACGAGCTGGTGAACAAGAAGGTCCGCGCCACCCTTAAGCACGGCATGTCGCCGATCCTGTGCGTCGGCGAGCAGCTCGACGTGCGCGAGTCCGGCGGCCACGTCGAGCACTGCACCACGCAGCTGATCAACGCGCTCAAGGGCCTCAAGGCCGAGCAGGTGCGCCAGGTCGTGGTGGCCTACGAGCCGGTGTGGGCGATCGGCACCGGCAAGGTCGCCACCGCCGCGGACGCGCAGGAGGTCTGCGGGGCGCTGCGGGCGGCGCTGGAGGAGAAGTACGGCAAGGAGATCGCCGACGAGGTGCGGGTGCTCTACGGCGGCTCGGTGAAGTCGAGCAACATCGGCGACCTGATCGGCCAGTCGGACGTGGACGGCGCCCTGGTCGGCGGCGCGAGCCTCAACGGCGACGAGTTCGCCAAGCTCTCCGCCATGGCCGCGGGTGGCCCCATCCCGTGATGCGCTGCCGGCCCGTTCGCCTCTCCTGATGAGGCGAGCGGGCCGTTCGCGCCGACCCGCCCGGCACCCCCTGAGGTGCACCGGTCGGAGCAGTGTGAGACCGTCCTCGCGGCAAACGGGTGGACGGTGGTCAACTCGCTGTTGGTGGCCCGGTACGCTTGGTCGCGGACCGCTGTGCGAACGAGGACGTGATGACTCTTTTCCTGCAGATCGTGTTGATCGTGACGAGTGTGCTGCTGGTGCTGATGGTGCTGCTGCACCGGGCCAAGGGCGGCGGTCTGTCCTCGCTGTTCGGCGGCGGTATGCAGTCCAACCTGGCCGGTTCCAGTGTGGCGGAGAAGAACCTCGACCGGATGACGTTGTTCGTCATGGCGCTGTGGGTCATCTCCATCATCGGTGTCGGCCTGTTGATCAAGATCGGTTGATCGACCGGGCACCCAGCCGGTCGACGACCCCGGGCCGCTTGGTGGGTGAAGACGGATGACTGGTGGCAACGCCATTCGCGGCACACGTGTGGGCTCGGGCCCCGCGGTAGGCGAGTCGGAGCGGGGGGAAGCCGCGCCGCGCAAGCGGGTCGACTACTGGTGCGCCAACGCGCACCACAGCCGGCCGTCGTTTGCGATGGACGCCGAGGTGCCGGAGGAATGGGACTGCCCGCGCTGTGGTTTGCCGGCGGGTTTGGACCAGGAGAATCCGCCCGAGGCGCGGCGGAACGAGCCGTACAAGAGCCACCTCGCGTACGTCAAGGAGCGGCGCAGCGATGCCGACGGGATGGCCATCCTGGAGGAAGCGCTGAGCAAGCTCCGCGAGCGCAAGGGCCGCTGAATCGACGAACCGGGCCGGGTGGGCGACAGCTCACCCGGCCCGGTTCGTCTTTCCCGGGTCAGTCGACCTCGATCTCGTTCACCGCGGTGAGCATGTGCCGCAGCACCCGCAGGGTCGTCGCCACGTCGGCGTAGGTGAGGTCCCCGCCGACGAGCCCCATCGTCTCGTGCTCGTTCGCCTGGACCGCGCGAATCGCCGCCAGGCCGGCCCTGGTGAGCTCCACCAGCGACGAGCGGCGGTGGGCGGGATTCGGCTTCAGCGCGACGAATCCCGCCGCCATCGCGTCGTTGACCATGCGCTGCACGAACTGCCTGCTCAGTTCCAGGGTTCGGGCGATCTGGGGGACCGTCTCGGCGGCGCCGGCCATTTCCAGCCGTTCGAGCACCGCGCGCACACCGACGGACAGCCCGTTGCTGGGGCTTTGCTGCTCGACGAGGCGCGCGACGCGGCGGTAGAGCGGCCCGAGGGTCGCGTAGACCTCGGCCAGTCGCGGGCCGAGCTCGGCGGGCGGCAGCGGGGAATCGGAGTTGTCAACCACGGTGTCATTATGACACCTTGGTTGCCATGAACACTATCGAATCGGTACGAGTTCCGGTCCCGGACGGCGAGCTGTACGCCGAGGTGGTGGGTTCCGGGCCGCCGCTGGTGCTGCTGCACGCCGATTACCTGGGCGTGGGGATGTGGGACGAGCAGCTCGAACTCGCCGCCGACCACCGGCTGATCCGCTACGACGCCCGTTCCCACGGGCGATCCACCACCGCGATGGCCGACTGCCGCGCGGAGGAGGACCTGCTGGCGCTGCTGGACCACTTCGAGATCGGCACCGCGTCGCTGATGGGCAACTCGATGGGCGGCGCCACCACCCTGACCTTCGCGCTGCAGAACCCGGAGCGGGTGGACCGCGTGGTGCTGTTCGGCCCGGGCATCCCGCCGGTCGACTTCCGCGACCCGTTCATCCTGGAAGGGCACCGCGAGCAGGAGGCCGCCAGGCAGGCGATGGACATCGACCGGTACGTCGAGGCGTTCCTGCGCATCGGGGTCGACGGACCGCACCGCCGGCCGGACGAGGTGGACCCGCAGATCCGGGCGCGCTGCCGGGACATGGCGATGACGACCGTGGGCAACCACCACACCGCGACCGGGCGGCTGCTGGAGCGCGACGTTGCGAGCAGGCTGGCGGAGATCGCCGCGCCGACGCTGCTGGTCGTCGGTGAGCTGGAAGCGACCGACCTGCACCGGATGGCACGGGACGCGGCGGAGCGGATGCCCAACGCCGAACTGGTCGAGATGGCCGGCTGCGGGCACATGGCCAGCATGGAGAACCCGGAGGAGGTCAACGAGTTGATCCGCCGCCACCTGGGCGGATAGGAACTCGCGGAAAGAAGTCGTCGAACGTGCCGATTTCCGCCGGGCCCGTTCGATGCGCCGGTGAGCGGCCGGAGGGCCCGGCCGCCACCGGACCAGGGAGTGGCTCCTGATGCGATTCCTGATGATGGTCAAGGCCAACGCCGACAGCGAAGCCTGGATCTCGCGACCAACTCCTGCGAACGGGATCTGCTCCGCCGACGCGCCGGATCCGGTGCCTGATGCGCGGTCTCGATGAGAACTGCCGGCTACCCGGATGTGGTGCACGGGGCGCGAAACCGGGGTCCGGGGTCGGTGTGGCGTTGGTCGCGGTGCTGTGCCGCGCCCGGCTACCGGTGGGTACGCTCGCCGTCCACGACAGCGGCGATCCGGGAGGACCCATGGCTCAGGCGACGGCTGATCTCGCGGACCGGGAAGGCCCGGAGGTGCGCAGCTGCGACGTGCAGTTCCGCAACCTCGGCGGGCGCGAGGCGTTCGAAGGCCGGATCCGCACGGTCACGTGCTTCCAGGACAACGCGCTGCTCAAGAAGGTCCTCTCCGAGCCCGGCGACGGCCAGGTGCTGGTCATCGACGGCCGCGGCTCGCTGCACACCGCGCTGATCGGCGACCTGATCGCCGAGATCGGCCGCTCGAACGGCTGGAGCGGGGTCATCATCAACGGCGCGGTGCGCGACTCGGCGGTGCTGGCCGGGATGGACTTCGGCGTCAAGGCGCTGGGCACCAACCCGCGCAAGAGCACCAAGACCGGCGAGGGAACCGTAGACGAGGTCGTCGAGCTCGGCGGTGTCCGGTTCGTTCCCGGCGAGCACGTGGTGTCCGACCAGGACGGCGTCGTGGTGGTCACCGAGCCGTGACGCCGCCGGTCACGCGGGGCGGATGACCGCGAAGCCACGCCCGGCCAGTTGACGACGTGATGTCACCCGGTTCCCGATCGGGTTAGTTCGTGCGAATCGGTGTCGCGGCGCCGCGAGCTACCAGGCGCGCGTGCCCCGGCGTGCCCCGGCGCGCGGTGCCCATGCCGGGTTCACCCGTCGATTTACGGCATTGTTATCCCGGTGCGGTTCGCGCGCCGGAATAATTTCCGAAATCAGTTCCGGAAAACGATTCGCCATCGGCTTCCTGCTTCCATCGGGCTAATGTCCGTTTGCACCCGTTTGTGGTTTGTTTTCTCTTGCTTCCGTCAAATAACCTTCGTGGCGAGATGTCGGAGCTGCCCGGTTGAGGCCGAAGAACCCTTTTGCTGGATAGGGTTCATTCGGCTCGTCCTCGCGGCTGTTCCCACCTCGTTCCGGAAAAGATTCCAGGGATACGAACGGGAGAAGAGTTGAACTACGGAACCGCGCTTCGCGAGGAAATCCTGTCCGACCAGATCACCCCGCTGATCGGGGTCTACGACATGTTCTCGGCATCGATTTCCGCCAAGCACTATTCCGGGATGTTCGTCTCCGGATTCGGCTTCGCCGCATCCCATTACGGATTGCCCGACATCGGATTCATCGCGTGGCCGGACATCGTCGGATTCGTGCAGCGCCTGCGGCTCGCCTTCCCGCGGCAGCACCTCCTGGTGGACATCGACGACGGTTACGTCGATCCCGAGGTGGCCTGCCACGTGGTGGAGCAGCTGGAACTGATCGGCGCCTCCGGTGTGATCCTCGAAGACCAGAAGCGGCCTCGCCGGTGCGGCCACGTCGACGGCAAGCAGGTGCTTCCGCTGGAGGACTACCTGGACAAGCTCGAACTCGTCCTCGCCACCAGGCGAGACCTCGTGGTGGTCGCCCGCACCGACGCCACCGAGGAGGGCGAGATCCTGCGGCGCGCCGAGGCCCTGGCGGAGACCGACGCGGACGTGCTGCTGGTGGACGGGGTGCGCAGCGTCGACTGGATCGAGAAGGTTCGCAAGGTCATCGGGGACAAACCGTTGCTGTTCAACCAGATCGCGGGCGGCAAGTCGCCGCGCGTTTCGCTCCCGGAACTGCAGGACCTCGGGGTCGACGTCGCGATCTACAGCACGCCATGCCTGTTCGCCGCGCAGCAGGCGATCGACGACGCGCTCGGCGAACTGCGCCGGCAGGACGGGCGGCTGCCGGAGGTGCGGGAGGGACGGGGCGGCATCGCAGCCGCACAGGGCCTGCTGGAGCAGAACATCAGCAGGCATCACCCGCCGAAGCCCGCCGCGCTGGGCGTGTGATCGGCACCGGAGTGCACGTCCGCAACCACCGGCAGGCCGCGGCATCTGACGTCGCGGCCGGTCGGTGACCGCTCACGACTTGGGAGTTGAACCTCCGATGACCAGGATTCTCGCCCGCGTGCGCCCGGATCCGTACGTGGTCGCCCTGCTGCTGGTGGCGGCGGCCGCGGCGCTGGCACCGGTCCGCGGTGAGCCGGCTCTCGTCCTGGACCAGGCGGTCAAGGCGGCGATCGGCTTCCTGTTCTTCCTCTACGGCGCGCGGCTTTCGACCACCGCGGCCTGGGACGGGCTGCGGAAGTGGAAGCTGCACGGGACCGCGCTGGCGACCACGTTCGTCCTCTTCCCGCTGCTGGGGCTGGCCTGCTCGGTGCTCGTGCCGGCGGTGCTACCGCAGTCGCTGTACGCGGGGGTGCTGTTCCTGTGCCTGCTGCCGTCCACGGTGCAGTCGGCGATCACCTTCACCTCGCTGGCCGGCGGCAACGTACCCGCGGCGATCTGCGGATCGTCGTTCTCCAACCTGCTGGGCGTGCTGGTCACCCCGTTGCTCGTCGGGCTGCTGATGACCGGCGGCAACGGCGGGTTCACCGGGCAAGGTGCGCGCGACATCGTCCTGCTGCTGCTCGTGCCCTTCTGCGTCGGCCAGGTGCTGCGGCCCGTGGTCGGGGAGTGCATCCGCCGCCACGCCAAGGTGCTCGGGCTGCTGGATCGCGGCGTCATCCTCGCCGTGGTGTACGTGGCGTTCAGCGGAGGAACGGTTTCGGGCGTGTGGCAGCAGCTCAGCCCGGCGGGAATCGGCGTGCTCGTCGTCGTCGACGGAGCGTTGCTGGCCGCCGCGCTCGTCGGGACCGCGCTGCTCGCCCGGTGGTGCGGGTTCTCCCGCGCCGACCGGGTCGTGCTGGTCTTCTGCGGTTCCAACAAGAGCCTGGCCAGCGGTCTGCCGATGGCCTCGGTGCTGTTCGGCGGCGCCGAGGCGGGGCTCGTGGTCTTGCCGCTGATGATCTACCACCAGATGCAGCTGATCGGATGCGCCTGGTTGGCCCGCCGCTTCGCCAGGCAGGCGGCCGAACCCGTCGGCGTCGCCTGACCTCGGATCGAGATCTTCTACCGGAAGGAGTTATGCCATGCGGATTTTCGGACGCACGGCCGGTTTCGCGGCGATGTCCGGCGTCCTGTTGGCCACCGCGGCCGGGACGGCGCACGCCGGGTCCGGCAGCACCGGGCACAGCGACGCGAACGGCCTCGCGCTCGTGCAGTTCAGCAACAACGGCGACAGCCTGATCGAGGTCGACCGGACGCTCAACTTCAATTCCGGTGACGGCAGTGCCGGAACGGACGCCGACCACGAATGACCGAACGTCCGCACCGGGCCAGCCGTCCGGTGCGGACCCGCTAGCGGTCCGCGTAGTGCTCCTTGACGACGCGGGCCATGGCTTCGGCGGCGTTGGTGGTCAGCGATTTCGCGCTGAAGTAGATGTCGCCCTTCACCTCGCGGTGGCGGCCGTTGAGCGCCAGGTGGGCGGAGAGCTCGCCGGGGTCGGTCCAGCCCTCCTTGCCGACCCGGTAGGCGGCCTGGCCGATGTAGAGGTCCACGCCGGTGCCCGAGACCGTCTTGGACCACCACGGGATCAGGGCGGCGTAGTCGGCGGCCGGGTGGCCGATCTGCCAGTAGACCTGCGGGGCGATGTAGTCGACCCAGCCCTCTCGTACCCACTTGCGGGTGTCGGCGTAGATCGCCGAGTACGACTCCAGGCCGCGGGTGTCCGAGCCCGCCGGGTCGCTCGACGCGTTGCGCCAGATGCCGAACGGGCTGACGCCGAACCGCGCGTCCGGCTTGGCCCGGTGCACCCGCGCGTCCAGGTCCGCCACCAGCTGGTCGACGTTGTGCCGGCGCCAGTCCTCGATGTTGGCGAAGTCCTTGCCGTGCTCGGCGAAGGTCTTCTCGTCCGGGATCCGCCGGCCCTCCACGGGGTAGGGGTAGAAGTAGTCGTCGAGGTGCACGCCGTCGACGTCGTAGTTCTCGACCGCGTGCATGATCGCGCGGGTCACGAACTCGCGGGCCGCCGGCACGCCCGGGTCGTAGTAGAGCTTGCCGCCGTAGGCGAAGGTCCACTCCGGGTGCCGGCGCGCGGGGTGCTCCGGGACGAGCGCCTGCGGGTCGTCGGTCATGCTGACCCGGTACGGGTTGAACCAGGCGTGGAACTGCAGGCCGCGCTGGTGCGCCTCGTCGACCATGAACCGCAGCGGGTCGTAGCCGGGATCGCGGCCCTGCTGCCCGGTGAGCCAGTGCGACCACGGCTCGAACGGCGACGGCCAGAACGCGTCGGCGGTCGGCCGCACCTGGACGAACACGGCGTTCAGCTTGTTCGCGACGGCCTGGTCGAGCAGCTTCCGGTACTCGTCCTGCTGCTGCGCGGCGGAAAGCCCCGGCCGGCTGGGCCAGTCGATGTTCTCCACCCCGGCGATCCACATCCCGCGCATCGCGGTGGTCGGCTCCTTCGCCGCCGCCCCGGTGGTCCCGAAGAGCCCGAGCAGGATCGCCACCAACCCCAGCGCCAGCCCCATCACGTCCGCCCGGATCCGACGCAACCCCTGCGTGCGGGTCATCCCAGCTCACCTCGCCGCTGATCGACAACTGCGCGCCACAGCGTACGACCATCACCCGGCCCCGCGCGCCAATGGCAAGGAATTACCACGTCACCTGATCCGGGCGGTCCTGACAGCACGAAGTCCGAATCCCGCCGGAACCGACGGCTCCGCAGCGGTTACATCGACCCAACGCAACCGCGGATCTTCGCCCAGCCGATGAAGCTCAGCCGGCGAAGTCAGGACTGGAGGAGAAGGTGGCAGCACACGCGTCGGACGCGCAGACCTCGTCGTCGGCGTCCGAAGTGCTTGGGGGGGAGGAGCATTCGGGACGGGCGCTGTTCTTGCTCGGCTCGGTGTTGGCGCTCGGCGGGGTCCTGGCACTGCTGAGCACGACGCTGGTTTCGGTGGGCATCGGCCGGCTGGCCGAGACGTTCGAGGTCCCGCTGTCCACTGTCCAGTGGGTGAGCACGGCGTACCTGCTGGCGATCGCGGTCGTCATTCCGGTCGCCGGCTGGGCGATGGACCGCTTCGGGGAGAAAGCGCTGTGGCAGGCATCGCTGGCGGTTTTCCTGGCCGGTTGCGTGCTGACCGCTGTTGCCCCGTCGGTGGGCGTGCTGATCGGTGCGCGGGTCCTGCAAGGCCTCGGTGGCGGCTTGTTCGAGCCGATCATGCTGACCGTGCTGGCTCGGTCGGCGGGTCCGCGGCGGGCCACGATCGTGATGAGCCTGGTCCAGATCCCGATCACCCTGGCCCCGGTCTTCGGGCCGATGGCAGGTGGGGTCCTCATCGACCGGCTTGGCTGGGAGTGGCTGTTCTGGATCAACGTGCCGTTCGTCCTGCTGTGCGCGGTGCTGGCGCAACGGAGCCTGCCTGCCGACCCGTCTCGGCACGAGCGCGCCACCTCCCGGCTGGACCTGACCGGCACGGTGCTGCTGCCGACCTCGCTCGCGGGACTGCTGCTGGGGCTGTCCCAGATGACCAGCGACGGCGGGATCGCCTCGCCGGTCGTGCTGGTTTCGTTCGGCGTCGGCACGGTGCTGCTGCTCGCGTACGTGGTGCATGCGCTGCGGATGCGCGGTGTGCCGCTGGTCGACGTGCGGCTGTTCGCCAGCGGTCGGTTCGCCGCGTCCGCCGTCACTGCGTTCCTGTTCGGGGCCTCGGTGTACGGCGTCATGTTCGTGCTGCCGCTGTTCTTCCAGCAGGCCGGCGGGTTCGACGCCTGGACATCCGGCCTGCTGCTGGCGCCGCAGGGCGTGGGCACGGTGCTGATCCTGCCGGTGGTCTCCCGGCTCGTCGCCCGATTCGGCCCGCGCGCGGTGGTTCTGGCCGGGATGGTCCTCGCGGCCCTGGGCACCATCGCCTTCACCCAGCTCGACCCGCGTGAGGGCACCGCGCTGCTCGTCTGCTCGCTCCTGGTGCGCGGGATTGGCCTGGGTACCACGCTCGCGCCCGCCCTGTCTTCCGGATTCGCAAGCATCGCCCCGGAAGACACCGGCCGGGCGAGCAGCGCGCTGATCGCTTCCATCCAGTTGGGCGGATCGGTCTCGACAGCGGTGCTGGCCGTCGTGGTGCAGCAGCGGCTCGCGGGGCACGCCGCGATCACCCAGGCCTATGGCGGGGCCTTCTGGTGGCCTTTGGGGATCTGCGTGCTCGGCGCCGCAGTAGCCGTTCGCCTGCCGGGCAGGGAGACCCGGGCGGGCTGATTCGTCTTTCCGCTTCGCGCGGGTGATTTCAACAACGATCGGAGAGAAGTGGACAACACCTTCAAGGGCAAGACGGCCGTCGTTTCGGGCGCCAGCCGGGGCATCGGCCTCGCCATCGTTCGTGAACTGGCCGACCGGGGCGCCAACGTCGTGGGCGGTGCCCGCACCACCAGCCCGGAACTAGCCGAGGCCACCCCGCACGTCTGCACCGTGGACCTCGGCGACCCCGCCGGGCCGGAGCGGCTGGTAGACCACGCGCTGGACCTGTTCGGCCGCGTGGACATCCTGGTGAACAATGTCTCCAGCACTGCCGCCCAAGCGGGCGGTTTCCTGTCGGTCGACGACCAGGCCTGGGACGACGTGCTCGACATCGCCTTCCTCAGCGCCGTGCGGGCGACCCGGGCCGCGATGCCCAGCTTGCTGGAACACCGCGGGGCAGTGATCAACATCGGCTCCGTCAACGCCCGCCTCGCGCTGCCCCACCTGGTGGCCTACTCGGCGGCGAAAGCCGCGCTGACCAACCTCGGGAAGGCCCTGGCCGAGGAATTCGGTCCGCAGGGCGTGCGCGTCAACACGATTTCCCCCGGGCCGGTCCTCACCGGCGTCTGGACCGATCCGGGCAGCACCGGAGAAGCGTTGGCCCAGCAGGCGGGCGTGCCGTTGGCGGACTTCCTCGAACAGATTCCCGCGAACCTCGGCGTCTCCACGGGCAGCTTCACCGCGCCGGAGGAGGTGGCTGCCCTGGTGGCGTTCCTGGCATCCGGGGAGGTGCCGAACATCAGCGGCTCGGACCTCGTCATCGACGGCGGAATGCTCAAGACCGCCTAACCCGCCGCTGCCAGGGCGGTGAGTCTTTTGTGCTGCCATGGCGACCCGAAAGACTCACGGCCCTGGCCGGCTCGGGAGGCTCGGACCGGTCGCACTCGCTTCTGCGCCGACCGCCCTGATCCGGAGAAGATCGGCGCGCCCCGTGCCGGGATGGAGAAGAACTCCCTCACCCGATCCGGGGGGATCCGAACCGCAGCCGGAACAGCGCCCCTCCGTCCGGCGGGGACTCTGCGGTGGCGGTGGCGCCGTGCGAGGCGGCGACCTGCCGCACGATGGCCAGCCCCAGCCCAGAGCCGGGCAGGCCGCGCGCGGCGTCGGCTCGGTAGAAGCGGTCGAAGACGCGGTCCAGGTCCGCCGGATCGATGCCCGGGCCGTGGTCGCGGACCGCCAGCTCCCCGCCGCGCAGCCAGACCTGCACGACACCGCCCGGCGAGCTGAACTTCGCCGCGTTGTCCAGCAGGTTCGTCACCGCGCGGGCGAGCGTGCGCGGTACGCCGTCCAGCACCGTCGGCGCGAGATCGGTTTCGAAGACCAGGCCAGGGTGGCGCTGGCGGGCGCTTTCCACGCACTGCTCGACGAGCCGGTCCAGCCGAACGTCCTCGGTCTCGTCGGCGGGTGCTTCGTCGCCGCGCGCTAGGTCGATCAGGTCGGTGACGAGCCCGGTCAGCTCGGTGGCCTGCGCGCGCAGCGCGTCGACCGTCTCGGCCCGCTGTTCCGGACTCAGCCGCTCGGCGCGGGCGAGCAGGTCGATGTTCGTGCGCAGGCCGGTCAGCGGGGTGCGCAGCTCGTGCGAAGCGTCCGAGACGAGCCGGCGCTGTGCGGTGAGCGAATCCCGCAACGCCGCCAGCGCCTGTTCGAGCTCGGCGAGCATCGTGTTGAAAGCTGTTGCCAGCCGGGTGATTTCGTCGTTACCACCGGCCTCGATGTGCTGGGCCGGATCGCGGGTCCGGGCCACCCGCTCGGCCGTCGAGGTGAGCGCGGCGATGGGCGCGAGTCCGGCGCGGGCGACCACGAACCCGGCGATCGCCGCGACCGCGATCCCGACCGCGCCCGCGCCGAGCAGCGCGAGACTGATGCGCCGCAGGCTCTCGTCCACGCGGTCGGCGCGCACGGCCACCTCGACGGCCGTGCCCCGGGTGAGGGGAGCGGTCAGCATCCGGGCTGGATACCCGGCCAGCTCGATGTCGCTGAAGAACGCGGCACCGCGGCCGGCGGCGACATCCAGGGTGCGCTGGTTCACCGGCAGCCCGCTCTCGCCGTCGACTCGGCCGTCCGAGTCGACCTTCTGCACGCACGCCGGAGCAGCGAGGAACACGCACGGCCCGGACGGCGACCACGCGCCCGGAGACGCCTGCTCCAGCCGCACCAGCCGCGCGACCTCTCGCGTCAACCCGAGGTTCAGCGAGCGGTCGAGCTCGTGCGCCACGATCGCGTACCCGGCCAGCGCCATGCCCGCAACCGCCATGGCCACCGCCAGCGCGGTGGCGGCGGCGATCCGCAACCGCAGCGACCAGCGGCGCCTCAAGGCGCACCCAGTCGGTAGCCGATGCCGCGCACCGTGTGCACCAGCCGGGGCTCGCCGGCGGCCTCCAGCTTGCGGCGCAGGTAGCGGACGTAGACCTCCAGCGAGTTCGAGGCCGGCCCGAAGTCGGCGCCCCACACGCGCTCGGTGATCGTCTCGCGGGGCAGCGTCTGGTCGGCGTTTCGCAGCAACACCTCCAGCAGGGCGAACTCGGTTCGGCTGAGCTCCACCAACCGGTCCGCGCGCAGCACGCGGTGCGCCGCGGTGTCGACGGTGAGATCGGCGAACCGCAGCACGGCGTCGTCGGCGGGCTGGCTGCGCCGCAGCAGCGCCCGAACGCGGGCCAGCATCTCGTCCAGGTCGAACGGCTTGACCAAGTAGTCATCGGCGCCCGCGTCCAGCCCGGCGATGCGGTCGGCGACCGCATCGCGCGCCGTCAGCACCAGGATCGGCGTCCGGTCGCCGGCGGACCGCAGGCGCCTGCACAACGTCAGTCCGTCCATGAACGGCATCAGCAGGTCGAGCACGATCGCATCCGGCCGCCACTCGGTGATGTCGGTCAACGCCCGCGCCCCATCACCGGCGGACCGCGTTTCGTAGCCCTCGCTCTGCAGGCCGCGTACCACGGCGTCCCGCACACCGGACTCGTCCTCGACCACTAGCACGCGCACAACAACCAGATGCTAGCTCTCATCGGACTCTCATATTCGCCGACGACGCTGCCGGTCGTGAAGAACACGAACACGATCCGGCTGACCTGCCTGCTCAGCGCGGTGGCCGTGGTGAGCGCTGCGTGTGCCGCAGCCGAGGCAGGTCCGCGGGAGATCGAAGTAGCCGGCCGGCAGGTCACCGTTGCGGTCGACGGAGGGGAAGTGGTGCTGGACACCACGTCGCTCGGTGTCCGGGCCGAGGCGGCGGACGGGACGCGGTGGGAGCTGTCCGCGCCCGCAGCCGGCGACCTGGGCCGGGCCGGCGACGTCTCGGTGCGCGACGGCAAGGCGACCTGGTCCTACCCGGCGAAGGGATTGACGGTCACCGCCGGTGGCGAAGCCGGCCGGCTGGCCGTCACCGTGCACGCCGACCGCGACGGCAGCATGACCTGGCCGGTATCGGGCACGGATCCGACGATCGGCGAGGTGCAGTTCCCCCGCGGCGAAGGGCTTTCGGTGCCGGTGGCCGACCCGTGGTGGAACTCCGGCGCCGCCGGGATCGCGGGCTCGGAGCTGGGCGTGGTGGACGGGCTGACGATGCCGTTCTGGGGTTACAGCCGACCGGGCCACGGGGCCGGTTACATCGCTGGAACAGACCTCGGGACGTCCCTGCGGTTCGTCTCCGACCGGGGACGGCTGCACACCGAAACGGTGCACGACTTCTCCGCGCGGGAGTCCACTATGGACCACTCGATCACCTTCGCGCTCACCGACGGTTCCCCGGTCGCGGCAGCGCGCGACTACCGGAACTGGCTGCTGGACCACGGCGGCATCGCGCCGTTGCGCGAGAAGATCGCCCGCAACCCCGAGGTCGGCAAGCTCGTCGGCGCATTCCACGCATACACCTGGGGACAGGCGCGCACCCCCGAGGGCATTCAGCGCATGCGCGAACTCGGTCTCGGCCGGATGTGGCTGGGATACGACGCGGACGACCAGCCGATGAGCCAACCGGCGACCGACGCGGCGAAGCGGGCCGGATACCTGGTCGGACCCTACGATTCCTGGGCCAACGCGCAGGATCCCGCGACGGCCGACAACCCGTCGTCGAGTTGGCCCGCACCGGTGTGGCAGGAGTCGTGCGTCCACCATGCCGACGGGACGGTCCTGACCGGTTTCGGCGGGCGCGGCTGCTACCTGAGCTCCGAGGCGTTCGCCCAGGACACCAGGCTCATGGTCGATCGCACCCGCTCGATGACCACCAACGGGGCCAACAGCTACTTCCTGGACGTCGACGCGGCGGGCGAACTGCACAGCGACCACACCCCTACCCATCCCATGAACCGGGCGCGGGACCGGCAGAACCGGCTGGCCCGGATGTCCTGGCTCGCCGATGACCAGAAACTGGTGCTCGGCTCGGAGAGCGCCGGTTCCTGGGCCAACCACGTCCTCGCCTACAGCCACGGATCGTCGACGCCCGTCAGCGACCAACTCTGGAAGCTGGAGCGGGACAAGGAGACCTGGGGTGGCTACGCGCCGGTAGGCGCACCGGCGTTCTTCTTCAAGCCGGTGCGCCTACCGGCAGATGCGGCTAGGGCGATGTTCGATCCGAAGTACCGGGTGCCGCTCTACCAGACGGTGCTGCACGACTCGGTCATCAGCACCGACCGGTGGGAACTTCCCTGGTCGAAGCTGCCGGACCAGAGCGCGACCCGGGCGATGCTGGCGATGCTCCACAACACGCCGCTCAACCTGGTGCTCAATGAGTCCGAACTGGACGCGCGCGGTGAGCAGATCGCCGAACTCCAGCGGTTCTTCGAGCCGCTGCACCGGGCGGCGGCCACCGAGCCGATGACGGATTTCCGCTGGCTCACGCCGGATCACCTCGTGCAGCGCACGTCGTTCGGCGGTGGGGTGCTCACCGTGACCGCGAACTTCTCGCTCCAGCCGCACGACGGTCTGCCCGCCGGTTGCTTGGACGCGGTGGTTCGGGGTGGTGTGCCGCAGCGCATCTGCCCGGCAGGGTTGTGAGGCCCGCGATGCGCGTGATGATCCTGATCTGCTGCGGAGCTCTGGCTCTGCTGCTCGGCTGTCACACCCTGGTGCCGGATGTCGGCGGCGCGGGCACCCTGCTCGACAGCGCCGCGCCGTGGCTCGGTGTGCTGATCCCCGTCCTCGCTCTGGTGGGGTTGGCGGGCAGGACGCGCGCCACCGCGGCCGTGCTGGTTCCGGCGGTGGTCTGGTGTGCAACCTTCGGCGTGGACCTGATTCCGCGCGCGTCCGCCGCGGGCGGGGACTTCCGGGTGGCGAGCCAGAACATGTTCGCGGACAACGAGAACCCGTCGTCGACGGTGGCCGATCTGGCCGCCACCGACGCGGACCTGATCGGCGTGCAGGAATTGACCGGGCAGTCGCGCGCGGCGGCGCGGGAGATCCTCTCGGACGACTACCCGCACCACACCACGATCGGCACGGTCGGCCTGTGGAGCCGATTTCCGATCGAGGCCACCGAACCGGTCGACCTGGGGCTGGGCTGGACCCGCGCGTTGCGTGCGCTGGTCCGCACCCCGCACGGCCCGGTCACGGTGTTCGTGGCGCACCTGCCGTCGCTGCGCCCCGACTCGGTCGCCGCACGAAACCGCAGCCTGACCAGCCTCGCGGCGGAACTCGCGGCCGACCGGGCGAGCCGCGTCATCGTTCTGGCCGACCTCAACACCGCGACGACCGATCGCGAAATGGAGGTGTTCCCGCCGAATTTCCACGTGGCCCAGGACGAGGCCGGTACCGGCGCCGGTTTCACCTGGCCCGCCGGCTTTCCGCTGGTGCGCATCGACCACGTGCTGTACTCCGGGGTCCGGGCGACGGACGCCGGCGTCGTCAGCACTCGAGGCAGCGACCACCGCGCCGTCGTGGTCGATTTCGCGTTCGGATGAACGTTGCCCCGCGAGTCCCAGTTCCTCGACGACGACCATCGGCGCGGTGTACCAGTTCCGGCACGCCTTGCTCCAGGACCACCTCGTGGACCGGCGGCGCTGAACGGGGGGCGACCGTTCGGGTGCGGTCGCCGGCATGAATGAACCCCGGCCGTCACGCCGCCTGGCGGGAGCGGTTCCCGGCCAGTTCCCGGGCCCGTTGCTCGGCTCTAGCTCCGAGCAGGGCCGGATCGCATTCGGCGAGGTGGTCGCGCACCAGCAGGTGCACGAACCGCCACTCGCCGTCCGACCGGCTCAGCAGGCTCCGGTCCGCGGCGTGCGAGAGGAAGTCGCGTCGCCCGGGCGGCAGGTAGCCGGTGAAGCGGAACACCAGCAGGCCGAGCAGCGACGCTCCTGGACCGCCTTTCCAGGCGAGGAGCCCGCAGCCGCCGATCACCAGCCCGACGGCGAACCCGAGGAACCGGGTGTCGGGCGGCGAGGCCACGGCGATGCCCAGCAGTGCCGCGACGAGCGCTCCCGCGATCACGCAGATAACGTTCTGCCTGGTGAAGCCCCAGTTCTTCGGCGCGTCCCGGGTCAGCTGGGAGAGGTAGAACGTTCTCGTGCTCAAGGTCGTTGCTCCGATGAAGGCGCTGCCCGCCAGGCCGATCACCCAGCCGCCCACCAGTTCTTCGGTCGGGCCGATCCACAACGCCAGCCCCAGCGGCGCGAGACCGGACGCGAGCGCGACCAACCACGCGGTGACGGCTTCCACCACGGAATGGACAGCTGCGGTGAGCCCGGCGCTGATGGCGGCACCTGCGGCGACGATGGCGGCGCAAACCGGTGCGGGGACATCGGCGAGGATCCGGTGCACCGCCAGCACGAGGCCGATCGTGCCCACCCCGGCGGTCAGGCCGACGACCACCGCGGAGCGGACGGCCTTGACCCGGTGCGGTGACGATCGAGTGCCAGCCGGAGGGAGCATATCGCGGCTGGTCACGGCTGTCGCCACCGCTGCGGCGCACGCGGTGACCACGCCCGCGAACAGGCCGAACCGCACCATTGCGGCGAGCACGATCGGCGCGGTGAAAGCCCCCAGCGCCACCGGTATGAAGACGCCCGTGGTCGCCACGGCGACGTCGAGCGGGACGCACTTGAACCAGTCGAGGCTGGACAGGAACCGGATCCGCAACGTCGTGTTCCCGCGGTAGGAGTCCCGGGCCAGCATCGCCAGGAACCACAACGCGCGAACGGTCTCCCGGGGCGTGTAGCGGGACGGCGGGGTGACCCGGCGCGCCAGCACCTCGCAGACGTAGGCGTCGAACAGCTCCCGGCGGGCGGTGGTCGTGTCCTCGGCCCGCAGTTGCTCGCCGTTGGTTCCCTGCACGGCCAGCGCCATGATGTTGAGCATCAGCGGGGAGTCCAGCAGTTCCCACAGCTCCGGGTCGCTGGTCAGCATCGACCGGACGCCGCCGAGTCCCCGCCCGGTGCCCTCGAAGTACTCCGCCAGCCGGTCGCGGGTCAGCGGCTGGATGCGCACCGCGCCGTGCAGGCTGAGCCGTTCGGGCAGCCTGTCGTACTCGCCCAGGCGGCTGCACACCGCGATCTGCGGCACGAACACCTTCTGCGGCAAGGAGTTCAGCTCGCGGACGCACTCCTCGCGGTGTTCCGAGGCCACCTCGTCGAGACCGTCGAGCAACAACGCCAGCTTGCCCGCGGCAAGCCAGGCTTCGGTGACCGCGTGCGGAATGGTGTACCTGCGCCGCAGTTCGTCGCGCAGCCATTGGACGAAGTCGTTCGGTCCGCTCTCCTTGTCGTCGGTGCCGGGCCATCCCGAGAGATCGACCAGCACGGGGATCGGCTGCTCCGCGTCCTGCCGGGCGCGCTCGATCAGCGCGCGAGCCAGCTCCAGCAGCAGCGTGGTCTTGCCCGCGCCGGGGTCGCCGAGGATGAGCATGGACTGGTGGAGATCGTCGAACACCTCCGAGATCGGCGCGTTCGACGCGATGGCCTTCTCGGTGCCGCCGACGGGTTGCACCGTCAGGGACTGCGGGCGGATGACCGCGTCCGGCCGTTCGTCGAGGTCCAGTTCGATGCGCGCTTTGGCGGCGAGCGACTGCGAGAACCGCTGGTCGACGTAGTGCTCGACGCGGTCCAGGGCGTTCGGCCGGTTGCGCGGATGGTCGACGGGGCGGCTGGTGATGGCCGACTGCTGGCGAGCCAGCATCTCCCACGACCCGACGGCCACGGAAACGGCCCACAGCACACCGATGACCGGCCAGGTCCAGCCGGTGTACGGCGCGAGGAACGCCGGGGCGGTGCCGCCGGTGCCGATGTTGATGGCGGTCGGCAACAGCACGGCGCTGACGGAAATCCCCAGCACGAATGCGCAGACGCGAAGAAGCCGACCCCGTGAACGGCGCATAACGCGAAAGATTACCCAGCGCCAGCAGCCGATTGTTCCCGCTCACGCGGATTGGAACGATCTCGCCGGTGCTTTCAGGGCAGGCAGCGCTGGTTCAGCGGTCCACAACGAAAAGGGCACCCCGAGCGGTTCAAAAGTGCTCTGGGTGCCCTCCTTCGCCTCGGGGGATCAGCCTCCGGTCGGGATGGCCGATGCCGCGGTCGGGTCCAGCAGCCACAGGGTCCGGTCCCGGCCGCGGGCTCCCGCCGCCGGGATGTCCACCGGCTTCGCCCCGCCCAGCGCCGCCGCCACCGGTTCGGCCTTCGCCTCGCCGGTGGTCATCAGCCAGACCTCCGACGCCGCCCGGATCGCCGGGAGCGTCAGGGAGATCCGGGTCGGCGGCGGCTTCGGGCAGTCGTGCACGCCCACCACCGTCCGCTGGGCTTCGCGGACGTACGGCGTGTCCGGGAACAGCGACGCGGTGTGCCCCTCCTCGCCGACGCCCAGCAGCAGGACGTCGAAGTGCGGCACCGCGATGTCGGTCGCCCGCGACGCAGTAGTCGCGAGCACCTCCGCGTAGTGCGCCGCCGCCGCGTCGGCGTCCGGGCCGAACTTGCCGTCCGACGGCGCCATCGCGTGCACCCGCTCCGGGTCGACCGGGACGTGGTCGAGCAGGGCGTGGCGGGCCTGGGTCTCGTTGCGGTCCGGGTCGCCGTCCGGCAGGAACCGCTCGTCGCCCCAGTACACGTCCACGTTCGCCCAGTCCACCGCGTCCCGGGCGGGGGAGCGGTTGACCTGTTCGAGCACGCCGATGCCCGTCCGGCCGCCGGTGAGCACCACCGACGCCACGCCGTGCGCGGCCTGCGCGTCGACGATCCTGGTGATCAGCCGGGCCGCGGCCGCGGCGGCCAGCAGCTCGCCGGTGCCGTGCACGACCACTTCCGGCCGGCTCATGAACCGGCCTCCGCCGCCGGCTCCTCCCCGCCGCGCACGATCTTGTCCAGGCCCTGCAGGGTGGCCTCGTAGATCTCGTCCGGGTCGAGGCGGCGCAGCTCCTCGGTGAGGCAGTCGCGCACCTCGCGGCGGTGCAGCGACACCCGCCGGTCCGGCTGGCCCGGCTGGGTCAGCGTCCCGACCTTGCCGTCCGGGCGGACGATCTCCACGTTGCCCGACGGGCGTTCCAGCACCGCCGAGATGATGCCCGGCCCGCGCGGGTGCTCCACCCGGCGCACCGGGATGCCCAGGTAGCTGGCCAGCCACGCGGCCAGCAGGTCGGTCGACGGCGAGTCCGCCGCGCCGGTGACAGTGGCGGCCGTGACCGCCTCGTGCGGCGGCAGGTCCAGCGCCGCCGCCAGCACCGCGCGCCACGAGGTCAGCCGAGTCCAGGCCAGATCCGTGTCACCGTCCGCATAGGACTTGACGCGCTTCTGCAGCGAGGTGATCGGGTCGCCGTCGGCCGCCGCGTCGGTGATCCGCCGGTGCGACAGCGCGCCGATCGGGTCCTTCGCGGGGCTTTCCGGCGCCTCCGTGGGCCACCAGGCGACCACCGGGGCGTCCGGCAGCAGCAACGGCACCACCGAGCCCGCGCCCTCGTCGGCCAGCGGCCCGTACAGCCGCAGCACGATGACCTCCGACGCGCCCGCGTCGCCGCCGACGCGGATCTGGGCGTCCAGCCGCGGCGCGGCCTGCCGCGCCCCGCTGGCCACCACGATCACCCGGCACGGGTGCTCCCGGCTCGCGTCGTTGGCGGCCTGGATGGCCTTCTCCACCTCGGTGCCGTCGCCAGTGACGATCACCAGCGTCAGCACCCGGCCCAGCGCGACCGCACCACCGGACTCGCGCAGTTCGACCAGCTTCTTGTTGACCTGCGAAGTGGTGGTGGACGGCAGATCGATGATCACGGTCGCCTCCAGACGCGTCCGGTTCGGGCCAGCATCGCGTCCGCCGACGGCGGACCCCACGTCCCGGCCTTGTACGGCTGGGGCTTGCCGCGGGCGGCCCAGTGCTCCAGCACCGGGTCGAGGATCTGCCAGGACAGTTCGACTTCCTCGTTCACCGGGAACAGCGACGGCTCGCCGAGCAGCACGTCCAGGATCAGCCGCTCGTAGGCCTCCGGCGAGGACTCGGTGAACGCGTGCCCGTAACCGAAGTCCATGGTCACGTCGCGCACCTCCATCGAGGTGCCCGGCACCTTCGCGCCGAAGCGCATCGTGATGCCCTCGTCCGGCTGCACCCGGATCACCAGGGCGTTCTCCCCGAGCTCCTCGGTCATCGTGCTGTCGAACGGCAGGTGCGGGGCGCGCTTGAAGACCACCGCGATCTCGGTGACCCGGCGGCCCAGCCGCTTGCCGGTGCGCAGGTAGAACGGCACCCCGGCCCACCGCCGGCTCTCCACCTCGAGGGTGATCGCCGCGTAGGTCTCGGTGATCGAGTCGGACGCGAAACCGCCCTCCTCGTGCAGGCCCGGCACCAGCGAACCACCCTGCCAGCCGCCGGTGTACTGGCCGCGGGCGGTGGTCTCGTCGAACGGGCCGACCGGCTTGGTCGCCGACAGCACCTTGACCTTCTCCGCGCGCAGGTCCTGCGGCGAGAAGGAGACCGGCTCCTCCATCGCGGTGAACGCCAGCAGCTGCAGCAGGTGGTTCTGGATCACGTCGCGCGCCGCGCCGATGCCGTCGTAGTACCCGGCGCGCCCGCCCAGACCGATGTCCTCGGCCATGGTGATCTGCACGTGGTCCACGTAGTGCGCGTTCCAGATCGGCTCGAACAGCTGGTTCGCGAAGCGCAGCGCCAGGATGTTCTGCACCGTCTCCTTGCCGAGGTAGTGGTCGATGCGGAACACCGACTCCTCGGGGAACACCTCGTTGACGATGCCGTTGAGGTGCCGCGCGCTCTCCAGGTCGTGGCCGAACGGCTTCTCGATGACCACCCGCCGCCAGCTCTCGTCGGTCGGCTCGGTCAGCCCGGACCGCGACAGCTGCTTGAGCACCGTCGGGAACGCCGACGGCGGCACCGACAGGTAGAACGCGTGGTTGCCGCCGGTGCCCCGGTCAGCGTCGAGTTCCTTGACCGTTTCGGCGAGCCGGTCGAACGCCGCGTCATCGTCGAACGAGCCGGGCACGAACCGGATGCCCTCCGCCAGCCGGTCCCAGACGTTCTGGTGGAACGGGGTCCGCGCGTGCTCCTTGACCGCCTCGTAGACGACCTGGCCGAAGTCCTGGTCGGCCCAGTCGCGGCGGGCGAAGCCGGTCAGCGCGAAGCCCGGCGGCAGCAGGCCGCGGTTGGCGAGGTCGTAGATCGCCGGCATCAGCTTCTTGCGGGAGAGGTCACCGGTCACGCCGAAGATCGTCAGCCCGCACGGGCCGGCGATCCTGGGCAGCCGCTTGTCCCGCGGGTCGCGCAGCGGGTTGTGCCACTGTTCGCTTTGAGTCACGCCCGGTCCTCCAAGGAGCGCAGGTCCTGCACGGCCTTGACCAGCTCGACGAGCCCGGCGGCCCGGTCGGTGAGGTGCAGGCGCAGCACCGGCCGGCCCCGGTCGGCGAGCACCTGCCCGTCGCCGAGCGCCTGGGCGCGCTGCAGCCCGGCCAGGGTGTACGGCCGGTCCGGCACCTCCAGGTCCGCTTCGACGGCACCGGTGATCTGCAGGAACACGCCGTTCTGGTGGCCGCCCTTGTGGTACTGGCCGGTGGAGTGCAGGAACCGCGGGCCCCAGCCGAAGGTCGTCTGCAGCCCGGTGCGGCGCGCCAGCTCCGGCCGCAGCACCGCGGTCGACGCGTCGTCGAGGCGATCCAGGTACGCCTGCACCGAAAGGTAGCCGCGCTCCGGCGCGGTGGCCAGGAACGCGCGCAGCGCCTCGGCCACGGTGCCGACGCCTGCGGTCAGCCAGTCGCCGGAGGCGTGCACCTCGATGGAGCCGTCGACCAGCGCCGGGGTCGCGGCCGGGCCACCGGCCGGGCCGTCCAGCAGCGCCCGCGCGGCCTTCTTCGCGGCCTCCACGTCCGGCTGGTCGAACGGGTCGATGCCCAGCAGCCGGCCGGCCACCGCGGTCGCGAACTCCCACAGCAGGAACATGCCGCCCAGCGGGCCGGTGGTGCTGATCCGCGCGCCGTTGACGCCCGGCCCGACGGCCACGGTCGTCGCGTCCGGACCGGCGTCGGCGAAGCCGGGGGCCTCGGTGTTCTCCACGACCACCGGCAGCAGGCCGGTGCCGTTCTTGCCGGTGGACTCGGCGATCAGCTGCTCGACCCAGTCGCCGAAGCCCTTGATGCCCGAGCCGGTGTCGGCGAACACGACCTTCTCCGCGCCCTTGGCGTGCGCGGCGCCCAGCGCCGCGGCCAGCTGCAGCGCCGGGTTGTCGGCGTCGTTCGTGCTCAGCCGCCGGAACGCGGCGGCCGCGTCGTCCAGCAGCGCGGCGACGTCGGCACCGGCCAGTCCGGACGGCACCAGGCCGAAGGCGGTCAGCGCCGAGTAGCGGCCGCCCACGTGAGGATCGGCGGTGAAGACCTTGCGGTAGCCCGCCTCGCGCGCCGCCGACTCCATCGGCGAACCGGGGTCGGTGACCACGATGATGCGGGTCACAGGATCGATTCCGTTTTGCGTGAAAGCCCGCTCGAAGATCCGGCGGTGGCTGTCGGTCTCGACGGTCGTGCCCGACTTCGAGGAGACCACCAGCACGGTCCGGTCGAGATCGCCGGACAGCGCGTCGGCGACCTGCCCGGGGTCGGTGGTGTCCAGCACGACCAGCGGCACGCCGGCGGTCGCGGTGATCACCTCCGGAGCCAGCGACGAGCCACCCATCCCGGCCAGCACGATGCGGTCCAGGCCCTCGGCGTGCAGTTCGGCGCGCAGCGCGTCGATCTCGGCGAGCAGCGGGCGCGAGCTCTCGTGCAGCGTCGTCCAGGACAGCCGGATGGATGCCTCGCTCTCCGCGTCCGGGCCCCACAGCGTGGCGTCCTGGGCGGCGAGCTTGCCGGCAACCGCATCGGCGGCCAACTGCTCGACCAGCGGTCGGGCCTCGGCCGCTAGCGCTACATCGCGAATGTCGACGGAGGTTTCGGTTGCCATGTAGTTCCTTCAGCGCTCGATTTAGTTGGACTCGAACCCCAGTTCGACCTGGGCTTTTCGGGGTTCGATCTTGGAAGCCAACTTCGTGCGACCACAGTGTCGCCGATCCGGGCCGGTGCGGCAGATGCGCACCGGCCCGGAATTCCCGGAGACTTCGGCTGTTCGTTACTCGGCCTGTGCCAGCTGCTGGCCGACGGTCTCCAGCAGCTCGGTCCAGGACTTCTCGAACTTCTCGACGCCCTCGCTCTCCAGCACCGCGAAGACGTCGTCGAGGTCGATGCCGATCTTCGCGAGGTCGTCGAAGACCTGCTGCGAGGCGGCGGCCGTGCCGGTGACCAGGTCGCCGCGCACGTCGGCGTGGTCGGCGGTGGCCTTCAGGGTCGCCTCCGGCATGGTGTTCACCGTGTTCGGCGCGACCAGCTCGTCCACGTAGCGCGTGTCGGAGTAGGCCGGGTCCTTCACGCCGGTGGACGCCCACAGCGGGCGCTGCGCCCTGGCGCCGTCGGCCGCCAGGGCCTGCCAGCGCTCGGAGGCGAAGACGTCCAGGTAGGCCGCGTAGGCCAGCCGGGCGTTGGCGATCGCCGCCTTGCCGCGCAGCTCCTCGCCGCCCTCGATCTTCGCCAGCCGCTTGTCGATCTCGGTGTCCACGCGGGACACGAAGAACGACGCGACGGAGGAGATCTGGGCGAGGTCGTGCCCGTTGGCCTTGGCCTGCTCCAGGCCGGCCAGGAAGGCGTCCATCACGTCGCGGTAGCGCTGCACCGAGAAGATCAGCGTGACGTTGACGCTGATGCCCTCGGCGAGCACGCGGGTGATCGCGGGCAGGCCCGCCAGGGTGGCCGGGATCTTGACCATCAGGTTCGGCCGGTCCACGGCCTTCCACAGCTCGATGGCCTCGGCCACGGTGCGGTCGGTGTCGTGCGCCAGCCGCGGGTCGACCTCCAGGGAGACCCGGCCGTCGACGCGGCCGGTCGACTCGTAGACGTTGCGGAAGATGTCCGCCGCGTCCCGGACGTCGGCGGTGGTCAGCTCGCGCACCGTGTCGTCGACGCTCGCGCCGCGGGCCGCCAGCTCGCGCACCTTCTCGTTGTAGTCGGCGGCGTTGGACAGCGCGTTGGCGAAGATCGTCGGGTTGCTCGTGACGCCGACGACCGCCTGGTCGGTGATGAGCTCGGCCAGGTTGCCCGAGGAGATCCGCTGGCGCGACAGGTCGTCCAGCCAGATCGAGACCCCGGCCTCGCTGAGCGCCTTGAGGTTCGGGTTGGTGGTCACAGGAATTCCTCCGCTCACGCCTGCTCGGCGTTGCTCAGGCTGCGCCGGGCCGCCGCGACAACGGCGTCGACGGTGATGCCGAACTCGTTGTACAGGGTCTTGTAGTCGGCCGAAGCGCCGAAGTGCTCGAGGGACACGGACTCACCGGCGTCGCCGACGAAGCGGTGCCACGGCATGGCGATGCCGGCCTCGACCGAGACGCGGGCCTTGACCGCCTTCGGCAGCACCGACTCGCGGTAGGCCTGGTCCTGGGCGTCGAACCACTCGACGCACGGCACGGACACCACGCGAGTGGCAACGCCGTCGGCCTCCAGGATCTTCCTGGCCTCGACGGCCAGCTGGACCTCGGAACCGGTGGCGAGCAGGATCGCCTCGGGCTTGCCGTTGCCGGCCTCGGCCAGCACGTAGGCGCCCTTGGCGACGCCGTCGGCGTCCACGCCCTCCAGCGTCGGCACGCCCTGGCGGGTCAGCGCCAGCCCGGCCGGGCCGCTCGGGTCCTCCAGGATCGCCTTCCACGAGGCCGCGGTCTCGTTGGCGTCCGCCGGGCGGACCAGCGAGAAGCCGGGGATCGCGCGCAGCGAGGCGACGTGCTCGATCGGCTGGTGCGTCGGGCCGTCCTCGCCGAGGCCGATCGAGTCGTGCGTCCACACGAAGATGACCGGGGTCTTCATCAGCGCGGCCAGCCGGACCGCCGGGCGCATGTAGTCGCTGAACACCAGGAAGGTGCCGGCGTACGGGCGGGTGCCGCCGTGCAGCGCGATGCCGTTGAGGATCGCGCCCATCGCGTGCTCGCGGATGCCGAAGTGCAGCGTCCGGCCGTACGGGTTGGCGTTCCAGGTGCTGGTGGAGATCGACGCCGGGCCGAACGAGTCGGCGCCCTTCATCGTGGTGTTGTTGCTCTCCGCCAGGTCGGCCGAGCCGCCCCACAGCTCGGGCAGCACGTCGGCCAGCGCGTTGAGGACCTCACCGGAGGCCTTGCGGGTGGCGACGCCCTTGCCGTCGGCCTCCCAGGTCGGCAGCTTCTCCTGCCAGCCGGCGGGCAGCTCGCGGGTGCTCAGCCGGTCCAGCAGCGCCTTGCGCTCCGGGTTGGCCGACGCCCACTTGTCGAAGCCGACCTGCCACTCGGCGCGGGCGGCCTTGCCGCGGGCCACGACCTCGCGGGCGTGGGTCAGCACCTCGGCGTCGACCTGGAACGACTGCTCCGGGTCGAAGCCCAGCGCCTGCTTGACCCCGGCGACCTCGTCGGCACCCAGCGCGGCGCCGTGCGCCTTGCCGGTGTTCATCTTGGTCGGGGCCGGGTAGCCGATCACCGTGCGCAGCACGATCAGCGTCGGGCGGGAGGTCTCGGCCTTGGCCGACTCGATGGCCTCCAGCAGGCCCTTGACGTCCTCGCCGCCGTGCACCACCAGGACCTGCCAGCCGTAGGACTCGTACCGCTTGGCGGTGTCCTCGGACAGCGCGATGCGGGTGTCGTCCTCGATGGAGATCTCGTTGGCGTCGTAGATCACCGTGAGGTTGCCCAGCTGCTGGGTACCGGCCAGCGACGACGCCTCGGAGGTGATGCCCTCCTCGATGTCGCCGTCGGAGGCGATCACGTACACGTGGTGGTCGAACGGGCTCTCACCCGCGGCGGCCTCCGGGTCGTACAGGCCGCGCTCGCGGCGGGCGGCCATCGCCATGCCGACCGCGGTGGCCAGGCCCTGGCCCAGCGGACCGGTGGTGGTCTCGACGCCGTCGGTGTGCCCGTACTCGGGGTGGCCCGGGGTCTTCGAACCCCACTTGCGCAGCGCCTTCAGGTCGTCCAGCTCCAGGCCGTAGCCGGCCAGGAACAGCTGCACGTACAGCGTCAGGCTCGAGTGGCCGGCGGACAGCACGAAACGGTCGCGGCCGATCCAGTTCGGGTCGCTGGGGTCGTGGCGCATGACGCGCTGGAACAGCGCGTAGGCGGCGGGCGCCAGGCTCATCGCGGTGCCGGGGTGGCCGCTGCCGCAGTTCTCCACCGCGTCGGCGGCCAGCACGCGGGCGGTGTCCACCGCGCGCTGGTCCAGCTCGGTCCAGTCTTCGGGCAGGTGCTTGGTGGTCAAGCGGGCAAGGTCGTCGGTGACGGACACGGACGCAGCTCCAAGTTTCCTTCGGCGGTTTTCGTATGTGACGGCGAATGCGGTGCTGGACCGATTCGAACCGCGGTTATCCCTCGTCCGACGGGCAGCCTAGTCGTGTCCGATCAGCCACGTGGCGACCCGTCTGGATTGAAGTCCGCCGCTCGCGGGGAGCGGCGGCGGTCGGCGCCCGACACTGCGCCTGGGAGACCACGGTTGCGCCATCCGGGTGACGCCGGAGACTCGGCTGCCGCCTGCCCGTGCCCTGCGGTTTTGCGCTGAAGGGCGACCCGTTCCCGATCGCGGCGGGAACACGGCCAGGATACCGGGGAAGGGGCGTGACCAGGGCCACCTGTCCGTTCGCGGCGCCTCGGGCGCGACCCGCGCGAGGGCGGCTTCAGTAGCGCGCCTACTATTCATGGTCGGTCCACTTCCGGGGTGCCCGGGTTGGTCCAGGTCGTCCGAATCGCCTTAGGAGTGCCATGCCGTCGGTGAGCGCAGCGTCGTGACCACCGTCGTCGACGCCCCCCGGACGCAGCGCGCTCGGCGGCCCGCTGAGCTGCTGAAAGCCTATGCCGGGCTGATCAAGCCGCGGGTCATCGAGCTGCTGCTGGTGACCACCATCCCGGCGATGCTGCTGGCCGAGCGGGGCATCCCGTCGCCCTGGGTGGTGATCGCCACGCTGATCGGTGGCACCATGGCGGCGGGCAGCGCGAACGCGCTGAACTGCGTCGCCGACGCCGATATCGACCAGGTGATGAAGCGCACGCGGGCGCGCCCGCTGGTGCGGCACACGGTGTCCAACCGGCACGCGCTGATCTTCGGGATCGTGCTCGGCGTCGCATCCTTCGGCTGGCTGTGGGCGACGACGAACCTGCTGGCCGCGTCGATGGCCGTCGGCACGATCCTGTTCTACGTCTTCGTCTACACGCTGGTGCTCAAGCGGCGCACCGCGCAGAACATCGTCTGGGGCGGCGCCGCGGGCTGCATGCCGGTGGTGATCGGCTGGGCCGGGGTGACCGGCCGGGTGGACTGGCCGGCGCTGGTGATGTTCGGCGTGATCTTCTTCTGGACGCCGCCGCACACCTGGTCGCTTGCGATGAAGTACAAGGACGACTACGAGCGCGCCGGCGTCCCGATGCTGCCGGTGGTGGCCGAGCCGACGTACGTGTCGCGGCAGATCGTGATCTACACCTGGCTGATGGTGGCCTGGACGCTGCTGCTGGTGCCGGCGACCGGCTGGCTCTACGCGGCGTTCGCGGCCCTGGCGGGCGCGTGGTTCATCGTCCTGGCGCACCGGCTGCACGCCGCGACCAAGCGCGGCGAGAAGACCAAGCCGATGAAGCTGTTCCACATGTCCAACACGTACCTGATGATCGTGTGCGTGGCCCTCGCGGTGGACTCGGCGCTGAGCCTCCCGGTCCTCGGCTGGCCCTTCTGACCAACGCTCGTGCGCGCTTCGGGCCGCTGCGACAGCCCAAAGCGCGCACGAGCGTTTTGCCTTCTCGGGTTCTGCCACGCAGAACGAGCCTGGAAGCAGGTCAGGGCAGGAGGAGGAGCTTTCCGGTGGTTCGGCGGCCTTCCAGGTCTTCGTGCGCCCGGCGGGCGTCCGGCAGCGGGTAGGTGCCGCCGATGCGGATCTTCAGGGTGCCGGCGGCGATCCAGGCGAACAGCTCCTCGGCCCGCCAGTCCAGCTCCTCGCGGGTCAGGATGTGGTGCGCCAGGCTCGGGCGGGTCAGGAACACCGAGCCCGCCGCGTTCAGCCGCTGCGGGTCCACCGGCGGCACCGGGCCGCTGGACGCGCCGAACAGCGCCAGCATGCCGCGCGGCCGCAGGCTCGCCAGGCTCGTGTCGAAGGTGGTCTTGCCGACGCCGTCGTAGACCACGTCCACGCCGCGCCCGTCGGTGAGGTCCGCGACCTCCTCGGCCACGTCCGCCTCGGTGTAGCGGATGATCTCGTCGGCGCCCGCTTCCCGCGCCAGCTCTTCCTTCTCCGCCGTGGACGCGGTGCCGATCACGTTGGCGCCGCGCGACTTGATCAGCTGGGTCAGCAGCAGGCCCATGCCGCCGGCCGCGGCGTGCACCAGGGCGATCTCGCCGGTGCGCACCGGATAGGTGGAGGTGATCAGGTAGTGCGCGGTCAGCCCCTGCAGGAGGGCGGCGGCCGCGGTCCGGTCGTCCACCCCGTCCGGGACCCGCACCGCCTTGTCGGCGGGCACCAGCGCCCGCTCGGCGTAGCTGCCCGGCGCCATCGCCCAGGCGACCCGGTCGCCGACGCCGAAGCCCGTCACGTCGGGGCCGACCGCGACGACCTTGCCCGCGCCCTCCGAACCGGGCGTGAACGGCAGCTGCATCGAGTAGATCCCGCTGCGCTGGTAGGTGTCGATGAAGTTGACCCCGGCCGCGGCCACCTCGACCAGCAGCTGGCCGGACTGCGGGTCGGAGAGCTCGGCTTCGCCGTACTCCAGGACCTCCGGGCCGCCGTTGGCCGCCACCCGAATCGCACGCATGCTCGCTCCTTCGCCTGTCGTCGTTCGACGGGTGCAACTCCGCACGCCGACCCGATCTTCCCCGAAGGAAGGTTTCCGAACTCATCTTGCATGGCGGTGCGGGTGGCGGAACCTCAGACCTTCGATCATCCCCGGCGGCCCGTTGATCGCGTGGGTGTCGTGCGCAACGTGGCGGCCGCCAAGGGGTGAAACGTGTTTAGGATTCCGGGCATGACGGCTGCTGAGAAGGACACCGAACAGACCGCCGCACCGTCGCCGAAGGCGATCGCCGCGGCCAAGGCGTTCGTCGCCGCGCACGGCGGTTCCGCGCGCGCGGTGGTGGAGAACCTGGGGCAGGCCGGTGCCCGGATCGTGCTGGTCGGCGAGGACGGGCTGCTCGGCGACGTGATGGTGCCCGACGTGGCGGCGGGGGAGGCCCTCGTCGAGGCCGTCGACGGCCTGTCGCCGCACGAGTGGGACGGCGAGACGGTCGCGGCGCTGAAGATCGGCCCCGCGCACCGGCGGAAGATGGCCGGCCCACGCGCCCGGTGATGTTCGCCCGGCGCTAAGAAGTGGTTCCAGACGCATCTCGCGTGGCGGTGCGGGTGGCGGCTCCCCTGCGGGAGTTACGGCCGCCGTCTGGACTGTGGGATCCCCGCCTTGTGCATGACCAATACACGGCGCGTGGGGCTGTCCTCGCCAAGAACCCCGACGGGGTGGGCACAGTCTGAGGATGAGTGCGGCCGCAGATCATCCGGCGCTCACCGCACCGGCAACACCCCCAAAGCCAGATCGACCTGTCGCGGCGGGCCCCGCCCCGGAAGGCTCGCGGAGTCCTACGACCTGCTTCCGCGCTCGGTCGCGTTCCACAGGATCGATACTGGCGTGCCATCCGGCGTGGATCGATTCTGGAATTCGTCGAGGAGGGCGTCGATCCGCTGGTCGAGTTCCGCGCGCGCTTCGGCGTCGAGGTGCACGATCGCGCGTCGGGTGTGCTGGCTGGCCGTCGGGCTGTTCTCGGCGATTTCAGCTCGGTGGGCATCGACGATAGCCAGGTCGATCTGACCGGCCAGGTGGTCCGCATCTGTACCGAGGTCGAGTCGCCAGGTTTCACCGGTGGCACGGTAGGGGCGTTCCCATGCTCCGTGTTCGCCCTGACGGGGTGGGTCGACGGCGAGGAAGCCGGTTTCGGTGAGGGCTCGCACCCGGCGCAGCAGTGTGGCCGGCGAGATGCCGAGGCGCTGTGCGAGTTGCTGGTTGGTCTGCGGCCTCTCCAAGCAGAGGCGCAGAATGCGCCAGCTCAGCGGGTGTGTCAGGGCGCGCAGGTCTTGCGGGGTTGCCCGCCTGCGCGGTTCCGGTTCAGTCATTGACGACATCATAACCGATATGCATGATTGCCATCGATTGCAACATCTGAAATCGATGGGGCGGTGGCATGGATCCGATCGAGGACATCGAGGACTACGTGGCGCGCAACCGGGCGCGGCACGAACAGGAGCTGGCCCGCTGGGTCGGGATGCCGAGCGTCAGTGCCACCGGGGAGGGCATGCCGGAGGCGGCCGAGCACGCCAAGGGATTGCTGGCCGCAAGCGGCCTCGCGCCGCGGCTGGTCGAGACGGGCGGGTGGCCGCTGGTGGTGGGTCACGCGCCGGGCCCGGAGGGCAGCCCGCACGTGGTGATCTACGGGCACTACGACGTGCAGCCCGCCGGGCCGCTCGAGCAGTGGAACAGCCCGCCGTTCGAGGCCGCGATCCGTGATGGCCGGATCTACGGGCGCGGCACGGGCGACAACAAGGGGCAGCATTTCGCGCAGCTGCTCGCCGTGCGGGCGCTGCGCGCGAGCGAGGAGGGGCTGCCCTGCTCGGTGACGGTGCTGCTCGACGGTGAGGAGGAAATCGGCAGTCCGCACCTCGCGGCCACGCTCGCGGAGATGCGCGCGGAACTCGACGCGGACGTCGCGGTGTTCAGCGACGGGCCGGTTCACGACAGCTACGAGCCGACGGTATCGCTCGGCGTGCGCGGTGCGGTGAGCTTCGAGATCACCGTCCGGGGCGCGGATACCGCGTTGCATTCGGGGAACTGGGGCAACGTCGCGGCCAACCCGGCGTGGGAGCTGGTGTGGCTGCTATCAACGATGCGGGCATCCGATGGGCGCATCCTCGTCGAGGGCTGCGACGTTGCCACCACGTTGACCGCGGCCGAGCGGGCGGCGCTTGACGCACTGCCCGTGGCCCTGCAGGAGCTACTCGCCGGGGTCGGGCTCGACCGCATGGACGCGTGCGGCGATGCCGGGGTCAACGAACGGCTGGCGCTGCCCACCTTCACCATCAACTCGCTCACATGCCTGGACAATCAGGAGCACCGGTCGGTGATCCCATCGGTCGCGATCGCCCGTTGTGACATGCGGCTCGCCTGCGGCCAACGGACCGCCACGGTCGTCGACGCGGTCCGCAAGCACGTGGCCGACCGGCTTCCGCACGCCGAGGTCGCCTTCAAAGCCATGATGGAGCCCTCTCGTACCCTGCCGGACGCGCCCTACGCGCAGGCGGTGCTCGACGCGGTGAGCGCCATGGCGGACAAGCCGGCGCTGTTCGTGCCCGCGATGGGAGGCAGCCTGCCGATCGCGGGCATCACCGACGGGCTCGGGCTGCCCTGTTACGGCATTCCGCTGGCCAACGTCGACGAGCGCAACCACGCTCCCAACGAGAACTTCGAACTCGCCCGGTTCCATGCCGGCATCGTGACCGCGGCCGCGGTCCTGCGCAGAATCGGTGGTGCGGCATGACCGGCAAGTGGCGGCCAGTGGCCGCAGCATCGGTCGGGAATGCGCTGGAATGGCTCAGCTTCACCGCATACACCCTGGTCGGCGCCACCATCGCGAAAGAATTCTTTCCCAGCCAGGATGAGACAAGCTCACTGATACTGGCATTCGGCACCGTCGGACTGTCCTACATCGTCCGCCCGATCGGCGCGCTCGTGCTCGGCGCCTACGCCGACCGCGCGGGCCGGATGCCGGCGCTGATGATCTCCATCCGCATCATGGTTCTCGCCACGCTGATCATCACGTTCCTGCCCGGCTACAGCACGATCGGTATCGCCGCACCGATCGGCATGGTGCTCGCGATGCTGCTGCAGGGCTTCTCCGCCGGCGGAGAATTCGGCAGTGCCACGGGCTATCTCGTCGAGCAGAACGCCAACCGGCGCGGCTTCATGGCCAGCTGGCAGGGCGCCAGCCAGGCCTTCGCCACAGTTCTGGCCACCCTGCTGCTCGCGATCACCAGCAGCACCCTGACCGACGCGCAGTTCGAGGCGTGGGGCTGGCGAGTTCCGTTCGCGTTCGGTCTGCTGCTCGGCCCCGTCGGCTACTACATCCGCAAGAACCTCAGCGAGACAACGGAGTTCAGCCAGGCGCGCCGCACCACCGAGCTGAAGCATCCGGTGGCACAGACACTGCGCTCGCAGAAGACCAGGATCGTGCTCTCCATCGGGATCCTCGCGGTGTCCACCGCCTACTCCTATCTGATCACCTACATGCCGACGTACGCCATTCGGCAATACCATCTGCCCGCGTCGACCAGCTTCGCCGCTGTCGTGATCACCTCCTCCATCATGGTGCTGATCGCTCCGCTCGCCGGCCACGTCTCCGACATCGTCGGCCGCACCAAAATGCTCACAATCGCGGCGGTGGGCATCGCCGTCACCAGCATCCCGCTGTTCCTGCTCTTCCAAGCCGCGCCGAGTTTCGCCACGATGGCCATCGTCATGACGCTGATGGGGCTGATCAAACCCTGGTACACCGGCCCCCTCAGCGCCCGCATGGCCGAACTCTTCCCGACCGCGACCCGAGGAACCGGCCTGTCCATCAGCTACAACTTGGGCGTCATCCTCTTCGGCGGCCTCACGCCGGTCGCCGTCACCTGGCTGCTCGCCACCCTCGAAACCCCCCTCGCACCGGCGTTCTGGCTTACCGCGCTCGCCGTACTCTCGCTCGTCGGCGCATTGGCCAGTCGCCGCTACATCCGGGCGAAAAGCCAGCCCAATCTGACAAGCGAGCACGAGAATGCGTGAAGGCATGCCCGGTTCGCGGGTCGTTCGAAGGAGTCCTGGCGACGGCTCCACCCACGACACGCCGGTGATCGCTGCTGGCCGAAATCTTCGCTGTGGTCTATTTTTTCAGCGATGACTAAAGTCGATCACTTGGAGTCGTCGTGTCCGACTACTTGCAGCGCACCGACCGGCCAGCCATGTCGGAATGGATCGAGCAGATGGCCGCGCACTTCGAGGCCAGCGAAGGCATGCCGCTGATCGCCGGCCGCATCCTGGCGTTCCTGCTGGTCTGCGATCCGCCGGAGCGCACCGCCGCCGAGCTGTCCCACGCGCTGGCCGCGAGCACGGGTTCGATCAGCACCAACGTCCGGCTGCTGATGCGGCTCGGGGTGGTCTCCAAGACCACGCGGCAGGGTCGCGAAGCGGCGCTGTACCAGGTGGAGGAGGACCGCTGGCCGGCGCTGGTGCGCCAGCGCATGGAGCGGGTGACCGCGCTCGAAGCGCTCACCGCGGAGGGGCTGCGGATGTTCAGCGGCCAGGGCGAGCGGGCCCGCCGCCTGCGCACGGTGAACGAGTTCTACCAGTGGCTGTCCGGCGAGATGCCGGAACTCTGGCGCCGCTGGGAGCGCGAGGGCAAGCCCAAGCTGCGCTTCTGATCACCGCTCCGCCGATACCGGCATCGGCCGATCGGCTGATGCCGGTTCGAGCGAGCCGGTCGATGTCCGGCGGAGCGCCGCCCCGCGAGACTCGCTGCATGGCGATCATCGAAGTCGACGGGCTGCGCAAGACCTACGCGGGGAGACCCGTCGTGGACGGCGTGGGCTTCACCGTCGAAGCGGGCGAGATCTTCGGGATCCTCGGCCCCAACGGCGCGGGCAAGACGACCACCGTCGAATGCATCGAAGGCCTGCGCACGCCCGATGCCGGGACGGTGCGGGTCGCCGGCCTCGACCCGGCGGCCGACCGCGACCGGCTCACCCGGATCCTGGGCGCGCAGCTGCAGGAATCCCAGCTGCAACCCAAGATCACCGCGGGCGAGGCGCTGGAGCTCTACGCCGCTTTCTACCCGCGACCCGCGGACTGGCGGGTCCTCGCGGAGCGGCTCGGGATCACCGCGCAGCTGAAGACCCGCTTCGGCGCGCTCTCCGGCGGCCAGCAGCAGCGGCTGTTCATCGCGCTGGCCCTGATCGGCAATCCCGAAATCGTGGTGCTCGACGAGCTCACCACCGGCCTGGACCCGCGGGCCCGCCGGGACACCTGGCGGCTGATCGAGGAGGTGCGCGCGGACGGCGTGACGGTCGTGCTGGTCACCCACTTCATGGAGGAGGCCCAGCGGCTGTGCGACCGGGTCGCGGTGATCGACCGCGGCCGGGTGGTCGCCCTCGACGCCCCGGCCGGGCTCGTCGGCCGGGCCGCCGCGTCGACCGTCATCTCCTTCGCGCCTTCGGGGCGGCTCGACGAGGCCGAGTTGGCTGCGCTGCCGGACGTGGCGTCGGTGCGGCGCGAGGGCGAACGGCTGGTCATCAGCGGCACCGACGAGACGGTCAACGCGGTGCTCACGCTGCTGGCCCGGCAGGGCGTCACCGCCCGCGAGCTGCGCGTCACCGACACGACGCTGGACGAAGCATTCCTCGACCTGACCGGAACGGAGGCCTGACGTGGCCGCATCGGCATCCATCGCCGTCTTCAAGGCCGAGGCCCGGCTGTTCGGCCGCGAGCCGGGCAACATCTTCTGGATCGTGGTGGCGCCCACCGTGCTGCTGACGATCCTCGGCCTGATCCCGGCCTTCCGGGAAGCCGATCCGGCGCGCGGCGGCCTGCGGACCATCGACCTCTACGTCCCGGTGGCGTTGCTGATGGCCACCATCATGGCCTGCATCCAGTCGATGCCACCGGTGCTGTCCGGGTACCGGGAGCGCGGCATCCTCCGCCGCATGTCGACCACCCCGGTGCGGCCCGCAGCGCTGCTGGCCGCGCAGATGGTCCTGCACGGCGTCGCGATGCTGGGCTCGGCGGTGTTGGCCCTCACCGTCGGCCGCGTCGCGTTCGGCGTCGCATTGCCGGACCAGATCGCCGGCTACGCGTTGACCTTGTTCCTCACCATGCTCAGCACGCTTGCGCTGGGTGCCGTGCTGGCCGCCGTGGCGCGGAACGCGAAGGTTGCGACCGCGATCGGTTCGGTAGCGTTCATCCTGATGATGTTCACCGCAGGGGTGTGGGTTCCGGTGCAGGTCATGCCGGATCTCTTGCAGCGGATCGTCGAGTTCACGCCGCTGGGCGCGGCGTCGATGGCGCTCGCCGAGGCGTCCGGCGGTGGCTGGCCGAGCTGGTCGCACCTGGCGGTCGTGGTGCTGTGGAGCGCGGTTCTGGCCGGTGCCGCGGTGCGCTGGTTCCGCTGGGAGTAGCAGTGTGCGGTGACGGGAGCAGGACGGTGACCGGACAGCGGGACGAGTGGTTCGCCCGGTGGGTGCCTTGGACGATGCTGGGCGTTGGCGCGGTCGTTTCGGCTCTGACGGCGGATTCCCTGATGACGAGCGGCGAGATGCGGGCCGCGGCCGCGCTGGTCCTGGTGACGCTCGCTTTGCAGCTGTGGTGGGAGAAGGCGCGGCCGGGCGTGCCCGAGCACGGCGTGCCCGGCCAGATCTACTACGGCGTGCGGTGGGCCCTCGCCTTCGTGCTCACCTGGCTCAACCCGTTCTTCGCGATCTACGCGGGCGTCGGCTACTTCGATGCCGCGCGGCTGCTGCCGCGGCGCTCGCTGTACATCGGTCTGCTGGCCAGCGCGTTCACCGTGGCGGGCTCGCAGTCGGGTGGCCTGCCGCCGACCAGCGCGATGCAGTGGTTCGCCCTCGTCGCGCTGTTCGCGCTCCACTGCGGGCTGCTGTTGTTCTTCGTGCGGCTGGAAGCGCAGCGGGACGAGAACGTCAGGGCGAGGGCGCTCACGATCGCTGAGCTCCAGCAGGCCAACGCCCAGCTGCGGCAGGCGCACGAGGAGAACGTGGGTCTGCACGCGCAGCTCCTGGTGCAGGCGAGAGAAGCCGGCGTCAGCGACGAACGCCGGCGGCTGGCGGCCGAGATCCACGACACCATCGCGCAGAGCCTGGCCGGGATCGTCACGCAGCTTCAGGCGGCCGCGGACAGCGAGGACCCGGCGGTGGCTCGCGGCCACGTCGAGCGGGCCGCGGCCCTGGCCCGCCACGGTCTCGGCGAAGCCCGTCGGTCGGTGCAGGATCTCGGGCCCAGCGCGTTGGAGCACGACGCGCTGCCCGTGGCGCTGCACAAGACGGTCGAGGAATGGTCGGCCAGCGCCGGCGTGCGGGCCGAGTTCACCGTGACCGGCGACGTCGAGGCCCTGCACGAGGAGATCGAGGCGACCTTGCTGCGCATCGCCCAGGAGGCGCTGGCCAACGCGGGGCGGCACGCGAGTGCGACCCGGGTCGGCGTGACCCTGTCCTACATGGACGACGAGGTGACCGTCGACGTGCGCGACGACGGCCGCGGCTTCGATCCGCACCCCGTCGATGCCCGGGAGCGCGCGGGCGGCTTCGGGCTGGGCGGGATGCGCGCCCGCGCGGAGCGGGTGGCGGGGACCTTCGAGATCGAGTCCGAGCCCGGGTGCGGGACGGCGGTTTCGGCGCGCGTACCTTTGGTGCGCCATGCCTGACCGCGCCATCACGCTGCTGATCGTCGACGACCATCCGGTCGTGCGCGACGGGTTGCGCGGGATGTTCGATTCGGCGGCCGACATCGAGGTCCTCGGCGAGGCGTCGGACGGGCCGTCGGCCGTCGCGCTGGCCGCGGAGCTGGATCCCGACGTGGTCCTGATGGATCTGCGGATGCCCGGCGGCGGTGGGGTGGCGGCGATCGCCGAGCTGGTCCGGCGCGGTCAGCGCGGCAAGGTGCTCGTGCTGACCACCTACGACACCGATTCCGACACCCTCGCGGCGATCGAGGCCGGCGCCACCGGCTACCTGCTCAAGGATGCGATGCGCGACGAGCTGTTCGCCGCGGTCCGGGCGGCGGCCGCGGGCCGGACGGTGCTCTCGCCGGCGGTGGCCTCGCGGCTGGTGTCCCGGGTGCGGTCGCCCGGCGAGCAGCCGTTGAGCGCGCGCGAGCGCGAGGTCCTGGGGCTGGTGGCCAGGGGGCGGTCGAATCGCGAGATCGCGGCGGACCTGTTCGTCAGCGAGGCGACGGTCAAGACCCACCTCACCCACCTCTACGGCAAGCTGGGGGTCAACGACCGGGCTGCCGCGGTGGCCGCGGCCTACGACCGCGGCATCCTCGGCTGACCGGGGTCCGCCTCGCGCGGCTAGGTCGATTCCCGGACGACGAGTTCGGGAACCAGTTCGACGCTCGCCGCTTCCTCCTGCCGCGCGAGCAGGCGTTCCACCTCGTCGACCGCGAGGCTTCCCAGGCGCCGCTTGTCGATGTGCAGCGTGGTCAGGGGCGGCGTGATCAACTCGCCCAGCGCCAGGCCGTCGAAACCCAGCACCGCGCAGTCCTGCGGAACGCGCAGCCCTCGCGCGTGCAGGGCGCGCACGACACCCACCGCGGTCAGGTCGTTGAACGCGAAGATCGCGGTCGTGCCGGGGCGGCGGTCCAGCAGCCGGTGCGTCGCCCGCTCGGCGTCCGGGATGGACTGCTCGGCCTGCTCGATCGCGTCGGCGGGGAGTTCGATCCCGTTCTCCCCGAGGGCCCGCACGAAGGATCGCCGCCGCTGGTGGCGGTCGCAGCTGGTGGCGCAGTCGATCATGCCGAGGGCGCGGTGCCCGCGGTCCAGCAGGTGCCGGACGCCGGCCCGCACGCCCGCGTCGACGTTCACCGCGACGGCTCCGCGGCGCGGCGCCTCGTCCTCGGCGTCGAGCAGCACGACGGGGATGTCCACGTCGAGCTCGGCGGGCGAGGGGTCGAGGTGGTTGAAGTAGCCGACCAGGGCGTCCACCTCGGCGGCGAACGACCTGAGCACGTCGGCCTCGTCGGCCGGTCCCGCGCTGCTGACGACGTTCACCTGCCAGCCGCGGGTCGCGGCCGAGTCGATCAGCCCGGCCATGACCTCCGGGAAGAAGGGGTTGGTCAGGTCCGGGATGACCAGGCCGATCGTGCTCGGGTGCGGCTTGACCAGGGCCCGCGCGTGCCTGCTCGGCCGGTATCCGAGCCGCTCGGCGGCCGCGAGCACCCGGCGCTTGGTCTCCGGGTCGATGTCCGGCTTGTCGTTGATCGCGCGGGAAACGGTCTGGTACGACACCTGGGCGGCGCGCGCGACGTCCTTGATCGTGGGTCTGCGCACCGGGGCCGCCATCGGTCCATCTCATCACACCGGCGTTCCGCCGGAGAAGCACGCGGCCTTGACGCCGGCGGGTCCTCTCGCCATGCTCGTGAACGTTCACGAGAACGTTCACGGGAGATGAGTGCGTTGAGCGATGCGAAGGACGCCGCACCACGGCTGTTCAGCGGCGTGGGAATCGCCGGAGCGTTCGCGGGTTTCGTCTTGATCGGCGCGCTCCAGGCGCTTTACGGCCCCGCGATCCCGGCGGTGCGCGCCGCGCACGGGGTTTCGCCGACCGTGGCCGGCCTGGCGCTGAGCGCCCACTTCGTCGGTGGCCTGCTCGGTGTGATGGCGTTCCACCTGGCCTGCGGCCGGATCGGCAACCGCGCCCTCCTCGGCTGGTCCTACGTGGCGATGGCGTTGGGTGCCGCCGTGTTCGCGGCGGCGCCGCAGTGGCCGGTCGCGCTCCTGGGCGCGTTCGTCGCCGGGCTCGGGTACGGCGCGATCGACTACGGGCTCAACTACCTGTTCGCGATCGGGTTCGGCGCGCGCAGCCCGGCCATGCTGAACCTGCTCAACGCCTTCTTCGGGGTCGGGTCGATCCTCGCCCCGGCGGTGCTGGCGCAGCTGGGTCCGGACGGCTATCCCCAGGTCTTCTTCGTCTTCGCGCTCGCGTCGGCCGCGGTCGTGGTGCTGGTTCGCGGCGTGCGCGAGCAACGGGACGGGAGCGGCACGACCGCGGCCGTGGACCGGGGCGCCCACCTGCGCAGCCGCGGCATCGCCATCACCGGCGCGTTCATCGTCCTGTACGTGCTCAACATGGGCGTCGAGTCCGGGGCCGGCGGGTGGGAGCCGACGCACCTGACCTCCGCCGGCTACACCGTCGGCGCGGCGACGACCGTCACCGCCGGGTACTGGCTCATGATGACGGTCGGCAGGTTCCTCGTGGCGCCGCTGACGCTCCGCTGGTCGGAGCCGGCCATCCTCACCGGGAGCTGCGCGGGCATGGCGGTCTGCCTCGCGCTGGCGGTCGTCCCGCCGCTCGCCCCGTTCGCCTACGCCGGGCTCGGCCTGTTCATCGGGCCGGTCTTCCCGACCGGCCTGCCGTGGCTGCACCGGCTGGTGCCCGATGCGCGTCGGGCCGGGGCGTACGTGATCGCGGCGTCGATGCTGGGCGGCGTCGCGTTCCCGCCGTTGCTCGGCATCGGCATCGAACTCGCCTCCGCCACATCGGTTCCGATCGTCCTGTTCGGACTCAACGCCCTGTGCCTGGTGGCGATCTGGTGGGTGCTGCGCCGGTCCCGCTCGACGGCCGGGGCGCGGGAGACCTTGGTCAGGCGGTGACGGATTCCTTGGCGGTGGCCTCGGTCGCCGGCAGCGGCAGCGGGCCGCGGTAGCGGGACTCGACCCAGAGCATGGCGGTCACGACGATCACCAGCGTCGCCGCCAGCACGTGCAGCACGACCATCGCCTCGGGCACGCCGAGGTAGTACTGCACGGAGCCGATGGCGCCCTGCACCAGGACGAGCACGCACGCCGCGCCGTAGGTCTTCAGCAGGGCCTTGGTCGGGCGGGCGCTGCGCAGCCACACGCCGAAGACCGCGAGCAGCAGCACGTACGCCATCACCAGCAGGCCGTGGGCCTGGACCAGCGTCGGCACCGGGAGGTCGAGCCGCGGGGTGTCCGGGTCGCCCGCGTGCGGGCCGGCGGCGGTGACCAGGGTGCCGAGGACGAGCACCGCCGCGGTGACCACCACGAGGACGGCCAGCAGCCTGCGCATCGGCGTCGGCACCACGCCGACCGGCGGGCGGTCGCCCTCGGTGGTCGCCTTGACCAGGATCGCGGCCAGCCAGATGAGCACCGCCGAGGCCATGAAGTGGGTCGACACGCTCCACCAGGCCAGGTTGACGCGCACCGTCATGCCGCCGATGATCGCCTGCGCGACCACGCCCAGCGGCATGATCAGCGCGAGCCGGACCAGCCGCTTCCGGTACGGCAGGCAGCGCCACGCGGCCAGCAGGCAGGCCAGCGCGATGAACCCGATCACGCCGGTCAGCAGCCGGTTGCCGAACTCGATCACCTGGTGCAGGGTCGCGACCTCGGGGTGCTCGACGGGCACCATGCTGCCCGGGAAGCACTGCGGCCAGGTGGGGCAGCCGAGCCCGGAGTCGGTCACCCGGACGATCACGCCGGTCACCGAGATCAGCGCCTGCGTCACCAGCACGGCGATTGCCAGCGCGCGCACGACGCGCGGCGACGGGCGGGAGATCCGGGAAGTCAGAGAGGCCGTTGGCACGACCTCGATGGTAGGACGCCGCCGGGACTCGCCCGCCCGCAGGGGCTTGACAACGCGATGCCGATGATTTTCAGCGCGTGCGGCGGAGTCCCCGCGGCATCGCGCCCGCCTCCACCAGCGCCTTGCTGAGCCGTCCGCCGCTGCCGATCAGCTCGGTCGTCCTGGCTTCGCCGAGCGCGGACCAGGGGGCCATCGACATCGCGTCGGTCGCGGCCTCGATCTCCTCGCGCAGCGCGTGACCGGCCTCGGTGATCTCGCGGTCGGCGCCGACCAGGCCGCGCTCGCGCAGCTCCTGGAAGGCGCGGTCCCACTGCTCGTCGGACCAGGCTCGGAGCTTCTTGGCCGCGTTCCCGTCGAAGCCGCCCGGCACGGTGCTGTGCAGCGCGAGGGCCTGGATGCCGCTCAGGCCGCCGTGCTGCAGCGCGGCGATGTGCGCGTCGCCGCGGAACTCGCGCAGCAGGGTGATCGCGTGCCAGAGCTTGAGGTGCGGCTCGTCGGGCCAGGGGAGGTCGGCGTGCGCGGCGTACAGCGGTTTGCCGTCCGGAGTGCAGGCCTGCGCGGCCTCGCGGGCCAGTTCGGCGGTTTCGGCGACGGCACCGGAGGCGACGGTGGCGTCGCCGAGCAGCCGGCGCAGCGCCGCGTCGGCCGCCTTGAGCCGGGCGGCGAGGACGGCTTCCGGTGCGGCGATCGACCAGGCCCGGGGGATCACGGGGGCGACGGATTCGGGGTTGAAGTTGTAGAACGTCGCCGCGACCACGCCGGCACCGACGGGGCCCATCGCGGCGGACCTACCGGCGTAGTAGGACATCAGGCCGCGTTCGAGGCCGAGCCCGGCGAAGCCGTCGGCGGCCTCGGGGGCGAAGTAGATCATGGCGTGGATGAGTTCGAGGGACTGCTTCGCTCGCCGCGCGATCTCCGTCATGCGCGCATCGTAGAACGTCGTTCCAGTATTTGTCTCCAGCCGGACGCCACCGGTTCCGGCTTGGACGCGGGCGGCGTTTTCGCGCGAAACCGGCGCCCGGCAGGCGTGGAGAACGCCGTTTTCGCGCGAAAACGGCGGGATGACGAGCGGGTCAGGTCAGGCGGGTGGTGCGGATGGCCAGGACGCCGCACACCGCGCCCCACGCCAGCAGGACCGCCACCGGCTGCAAGCCCGGCAGGGCGCCGTTGACCAGGGCCGCGTCGAGTGCCTCCGCGAGGGCGCCGGAGGGCAGGAACCCGGCGACCGCGCCGACCGGGCCCGGCAGGTCGCTCGTGGGCAGCGCCAGGCCGCCTGCGAGCAGCAGCACGAACCAGATCGCGTTGGCCAGCGCCAGCACGATCTCGGCCCGCAGCGCGCCGCCGACCAGCACCCCGGCCGCGCCGAAGGCCAGCGTGCCCAGCACCAGCAGCGGGATCGCGGGCAGCAGCCCGGAAAGCGCCGGTGACCAGCCCAGCAGCACCGCGGCGACGCCCAGCACGACCGCCTGCAGCGCGACGACCAGCAGGGTCGCCAGGACGCGCCCGGACACCAGCGTCCACCGCGGCAGCGCCGTCGCGGACAGCCGCTTGAGCACGCCGTAGCGGCGGTCGAAACCGAGCGCGATGGCCTGGCCGGTGAACGCCGTGGACATCACCGCCAGCGCCAGGATCCGCGGCATCACCGAGTTCACCCGCGGCTCCGGCAGCGTGCCGATGTGCAGCGTGCTCAGCCCGATCAGCAGCGCCAGCGGGATGATCAGCGTCAGCAGGGCCTGCTCGCCGTGCCGGATGATCAGCAGCGCCTCGATCCTGGTCTGCGCGGCCAGCATCCGGCCCGCGCGGCCCCGGCCGGGCTTCGGCGCGAACGTGCCCGCCGGGAACTGGGCACCGAGCTGGGCCTGCGCGTTGGTCTCGGCGTTCACGATCGCAGCTCCCGTCCGGTCAGTTCCAGGAACACGTCCTCCAGGCTGCGGCGGCTGACCCGGAGTTCCTGCGCGAGCACGCCGTGCTGCGCGCACCACGCGGTCACCGTCGACACCACCTGCGGGTCGACGGTGCCGCGCACCACGTAGTCGCCGGGGCGCAGCTCGGTGGCCTCGCAGTCCTCCGGCAGCGCCGCCAGCAGCAGCTTCAGGTCGAGCCCGGTCTGCGAGCGGAAGCGCAGTTCCTGCCTGCCGTCCGCGGGCTCGGTGAGCTCCTCGGCGGTGCCCTCGGCGACCGCGCGGCCGTGGTCCACGATCAGCACCCGGTCGGCCAGCGCCTCCGCCTCGTCCATCAGGTGGGTCGTCAGCAGCACGCTGACGCCGTCCCTGCGCAGCGCGCCGACCAGGTCCCAGACCAGCCGCCGCGCCTGCGGGTCGAGGCCGGCGGTGGGTTCGTCGAGGAACACCAGCTCGGGCCGGCCGACCAGGGCGCACGCCAGCGACAGGCGCTGCTGCTGGCCGCCGGAGAGCCGCTTGTAGGGCGTGCGGCGGGCGCCCTCCAGGCCGAGCACGTCCAGCAGCCACGCCGGGTCCAGCGGATCGGCGGCGCAGGCCGCGACCAGGTGCAGCATCTCGTCGGCGCGCACGCCCGGGTAGGCACCGCCGCCCTGCGGCATCACGCCGATCCGCGGCCGCAGCGCCTCGGACTGGGTATGCGGGTCGAGCCCGAGCACACGCACTTCGCCTTCGTCCGGGCGCTGGAAGCCCTCGCAGATCTCGACGGTGGTGGTCTTGCCCGCGCCGTTGGGGCCGAGCAGCGCCAGGACGCTGCCGCGCGGCATGCACAGATCGAGTCCGGCAACGGCGACGGTGTCGCCGAAGCGCTTCTTCAGCCCCCGCAACCGGACGGCCGGGCTGTCGGCATTGCTCACGACATCCAAGCCTATTGCGTGACCGGCCGAACACCGCCGCGGGTCGGCAGCAGGCCCGGTACCTTGCCGCGCACCAGCCAGAGGGTGATCGCGAAGGCGATCGCCGCGGCGATCACGGCGAACGGGATCTGGTAGGCGCGCAGCACGAATCCCGCGCCGGTCGGCGGCACCAGCAGCGAGACCACGGCGCAGATCGCGGCCGCGGTGATCCGGAACCGGTGGCTGTTGGTGGCCAGCGCCAGCGGCACCACCGACCACAGCAGGTACCAGGGCCACAGCACCGGCACCGCCAGCGCGAGGGTGAGGAACGTGATGCCCATCGCCGCCAGCGGTTCGATGCGGCCGCGGAAGGACAGCCACAGCATCCGCAGGCACACCGCGGCGACGATCAGGTAGCCGATGATCTTGGTGATGACCAGCATCGCGTCGGTCTGGTTGCCCAGCCCGAGCAGCGTGCTCAGGCCGCCGCCGGTCATCCCGAACGCGGTCAGCGGCGCCATGAACGTCTTGACCCGGTTGGGCACGTCGAAGGTGTCGATCCAGCCCAGGCCCCAGCCGCTGGCCACCGTGATCACCGTCATGGTGGCCAGGAACACCGCGGTCAGCAGCGCCGCGACCCGCACCAGGTCGCGGAACCGCCCGCCGCGCCGCAGCACCAGGCAGATGCCGAAGAAGCCGAGCGCGATCCACCCCGGCGGCTTGATCGCCCCGGCGACGGTCAGCAGCACGCCGGCGGCGATGGTGCCCGGCACGGTCTGGTAGCGCAGGCCCAGCTCGATGGCGGCGAGCATGATGCCGACCATCAGTGCCTCGTTGTGCATGCCGCTGACCACGTGGAACAGCACGATCGGGTTGGCCGCGCCGAGCCACAGCGCGGCGGCCGGGTGCACTCCGCAGCGGCGGGCCAGCCGCGGGATCGCCCAGATCGCCAGCGCCAGCCCGCACAGCATCACCGCGCGCCACACCAGCACCCCGAACACCACGTTGTCGCCGACGATCCGGGAGATCACCTGGCCGAACATCAGGAACAGCGGCCCGTACGGCGACGGGGTGTCGCGCCAGATGTTGGGCACGTTGGCGGTGAACGGGTGGTCGACGCCGAGCGCGGCGGCGGAGCCCAGCACGTACGGGTTGAAGCCGCGCGCGGCCACCTCGCTCTGCGCCAGGTAGCTGTACATGTCGGTGCTGAACAGCGGCGGGGCCAGGGCCAGCGGCAGCGCCCACATCGCCAGCGTGCGGGCCAGCTGGGTGGCCGACAGCATCCGGGCGCGGCCCGGCCAGCAGAGCTTGCCCAGCCACAGCCAGGCCATGACGATCATCAGCATGCCCAGCCAGCAGGAGGCCATCGCCACGGTCGGGATGCGGACGGGCAGGCCGATCAGGCGGGCCCCGGACAGCGGGTTGTCCACCGGGGCGGCGCCGGCGCCGATCGCGCCGACCGCGAGCACCAGCGACCCGGTGGTGCCGAACCGGCGCACGACGTCGAGCTGACGCCGCTCGGTGCGGTCCAGGGGCTGTTGCGCCGCGGGATCCGCCGCCGCTGTGTCTTTGGATTCGACTGCCGCCACGACGACGAAGCGTAACCGCGTGAGTCAGCTCACGCGGCGACCCCGCGCTCTGGTGCCTCGCGAGGAAATAGGTAACATTCGTGTTGTGAAAAACGTCGGGACGCCTCCGCCTGCCCCAGTCGTGGGCAACGCGGCCGCTGCTGAGGGCCAGTCGCCCCAGCATGGTGCGGCCGCGCACGGCGACGGGCGCACCCGGCACACGGTCGCGCGGTTGCTGCTGGAACGGGGGCCGATCACCGCTGCCGCGGTGGCCGACGAACTCGGGCTCAGCCCCACCGCCGTGCGCCGGCACCTCGACGTGCTGGTCGCCGAGGGCGAGGCCTACACCCGGGAAGCCTCCTCGCGGGGCCGCCGGGGTCGCGGCCGGCCCGCGAAGCTGTTCCTGCTCACCGAGGTGGGCCGGGCGCGGTTCGGGCACGCCTACGACGACCTGGCGGTGGCCGCGCTGCGGTTCATCGCCGAACACGAGGGGGAGCAGGCGGTCCGCGAGTTCGCCGACCGGCGGATGGCCGCGCTGGTGGCCAACCACCGGGAGGTGCTGGCGGCCACCGCGAGCCCGGCCGAGCGCGCGGAGGTTCTTGCCGACGCGCTCACCAGGGAGGGCTACGCTGCCTCGACGCGAAGCGTCGCCAGCGGCGAGCAGCTCTGCCAGCACCACTGCCCGGTCGCGCACGTCGCCGCGGACTTCCCGCAGCTGTGCGAGGCCGAGACGGCGGCGTTCGCCGAAGTGCTCGGCACCCATGTGCAGCGGCTGGCCACCATCGCGAACGGTGATGCGGCCTGCACCACGCACGTACCAACCGCGCGGTTGGCGGATCCGGGTGGCGACACCCGGGGCTCCGCCCAGACACCTGCCGGCCCGCTCCCGAAGGGCCAGCAGATCACCGCCCCGATTCCTGATGGAGGGGAGTCCGTATGACTGCCGCTGCGGAGCAGCGCACACCCACCACGCCGTCCGAAGGCAATGGCCAGCTCAGCCAGGACGAGATCCTGGCCAGCGTGGGCAGCTACGAGTACGGCTGGGCCGACTCGGACGCCGCCGGTGCCGGCGCTCGCCGTGGTCTCAACGAGGACGTCGTCCGCGACATCTCGGCCAAGAAGGACGAGGCCGACTGGATGCTGGAGACGCGGCTCAAGGCGCTGCGGTTGTTCGACCGCAAGCCGATGCCGAATTGGGGCGCCGACCTCTCCGGGATCGACTTCGACAACATCAAGTACTTCGTCCGCTCCACCGAGCAGCAGGCTCAGACCTGGGAAGACCTGCCCGAGGACATCAAGAACACCTACGACAAGCTGGGCATCCCGGAGGCGGAGAAGCAGCGCCTCGTCGCGGGTGTGGCCGCCCAGTACGAGTCGGAGGTCGTCTACCACAAGATCCGCGAGGACCTTGAGGAGCAGGGCGTCATCTTCCTGGACACCGACACCGGCCTCAAGGAACACCCGGAGCTGTTCAAGGAGTACTTCGGCTCGGTCATCCCGGCCGGCGACAACAAGTTCTCCGCGCTGAACACCGCGGTGTGGTCGGGCGGTTCGTTCATCTACGTGCCGCCGGGCGTGCACGTCGACATTCCGCTGCAGGCCTACTTCCGGATCAACACCGAGAACATGGGCCAGTTCGAGCGGACCCTGATCATCGTCGACGAGGGCGCCTACGTGCACTACGTCGAGGGCTGCACGGCGCCGATCTACTCCAGCGACTCGCTGCACTCCGCGGTCGTGGAGATCATCGTCAAGAAGGGCGGCCGCTGCCGCTACACGACGATCCAGAACTGGTCGACCAACGTCTACAACCTGGTCACCAAGCGCGCCAAGGCCGAAGAGGGCGCCACCATGGAGTGGGTCGACGGCAACCTCGGCTCCAAGGTGACCATGAAGTACCCGTCGGTGTTCCTGATGGGCGAGCACGCCAAGGGCGAGGTGCTCTCGGTGGCGTTCGCCGGCGAGGGCCAGCACCAGGACGCGGGCGCGAAGATGGAGCACCTGGCGCCGCACACCTCCTCGACGATCGTGTCCAAGTCGATCGCCCGGGGCGGCGGCCGCACCTCCTACCGCGGCCTGGTCAAGGTCGCGAAGCGGGCGCACCACTCGTCGTCCAACGTCAAGTGCGACGCGCTGCTGGTGGACACCATCAGCCGCTCCGACACCTACCCGTACGTGGACGTCCGGGTCGACGACGTGTCGATGGGCCACGAGGCGACCGTGTCCAAGGTCAGCGACGACCAGCTGTTCTACCTGATGCAGCGGGGCCTGACCGAGGACGAGGCGATGGCGGTGATCGTGCGCGGCTTCGTCGAGCCGATCGCCCGCGAGCTGCCGATGGAATACGCGCTGGAACTGAACCGCCTGATCGAGCTGCAGATGGAAGGGGCCGTCGGCTGAGATGAGCACCACCAAGACGGACTCGCAGCCCTTGGCTGCCCAAAACGGCCTCACCGAGCACTCGCACGGTGGCGGCACGGGCATCCCCCAGTCGTCCCGCGGGGCGCGCTTCACGTCCTACGACGTCGAGGCCTTCGAGGTCCCCGGCGGCCGCGAGGAGGACTGGCGCTTCACGCCGATGAAGCGGCTCAAGGGCCTGCACAACGGCACCGCCGTCGCGACCGGCAACATCAAGGTCGAGGTCACCGGTGACGGCGCGACCGTGGAGACCGTGGGCCGCGACGACGCGCGGATCGGCAACGGCGGCATTCCGTCCGACCGCATCGCCGCGCAGGCCTGGAGCTCCTTCACCGAGGCCACGGTCGTGACGGTCCCGAAGGACACCAAGCCCGAGGGCCCGATCACCGTCACGGTGCACGGCCCGGGCGAGGGCCAGGTCGCCTTCGGGCACCTGCAGATCCGCGCCGAGCAGTTCGCCGAGGCCGTCGTGGTGGTCGACTACCGCGGCTCCGGCACGCTGGGCGACAACGTCGAGTTCGTCGCCGGCGACGGCGCGCAGCTGCGCGTGGTGTCGGTGCACGACTGGGCCGACGACGCCACGCAGGTCAGCTCCGAGCACGCCTACCTGGGCCGCGACGCGGTGTTCCGGCACCTCGCCGTCACCCTCGGCGGCGACCTGGTGCGGGTCAACACGACCATCACCTACGGCGACAAGGGCGGCGACGCCGAGCTGCTCGGCCTGTACTTCGCCGACGCGGGCCAGCACCTGGAGCACCGGATGCTGGTGGACCACGCGGTGCCGAACTGCCGCAGCAACGTGCTCTACAAGGGCGCGCTGCAGGGCGACGGCGCGCACTCGGTGTGGATCGGCGACGTGCTGATCCGGGCCGCGGCCGAGGGCACCGACACCTACGAGCTCAACCGCAACCTGGTGCTGACCGAGGGTGCGCGGGCCGACTCGGTGCCGAACCTGGAGATCGAGACCGGCGAGATCGAGGGCGCCGGGCACGCCAGCGCCACCGGCCGCTTCGACGACGAGCAGCTGTTCTACCTGCAGGCCCGGGGCATCCCGCAGGACCAGGCCCGGCGCCTGGTGGTGCGGGGCTTCTTCGGCGAGCTGCTGCAGAAGATCACCGTGCCCGAGGTCCGGGAGCGGCTGGAGGCCGCGATCGAGGAAGAACTCGCCGTCGTAGGCGCCTGACCCAAGAGCTTTCGCACTGACCAGGAGAACGAAGAAGAACATGGCCACCCTGGAGATCAAGGACCTGCACGGCTCGGTCCTCACCGAGGACGGCGCCAAGCCGATCCTCAACGGCGTCAACCTGACCGTCCGCTCGGGCGAGATCCACGCGATCATGGGCCCGAACGGCTCCGGCAAGTCGACGCTGGCCTACGCCATCGCCGGGCACCCGAAGTACCGGATCGACTCCGGCACCGTGCTGCTGGACGGCGAGGACGTGCTGGAGATGACCGTCGACGAGCGGGCCCGCGCCGGCCTGTTCCTCGCGATGCAGTACCCGGTCGAGGTGCCGGGTGTGTCGATGTCGAACTTCCTGCGCACCGCGGCGACCGCGGTTCGCGGCGAGGCGCCGCAGATCCGCAAGTGGGTCAAGGAAGTCAAGCAGGCCATGTCGGACCTGGACATCGACCCGTCGTTCGCCGAGCGCAGCGTCAACGAGGGCTTCTCCGGTGGTGAGAAGAAGCGCCACGAGATCCTGCAGCTGGACCTGCTGGACCCGAAGTTCGCGATCCTCGACGAGACCGACTCCGGCCTCGACGTCGACGCGCTGCGGGTGGTTTCCGAAGGCGTGAACAAGTACCACGGCAAGGGCGGCAAGGGTGTTCTGCTGATCACCCACTACACCCGGATCCTCAAGCACATCACCCCGGACTACGTGCACGTGTTCGCCGAGGGCAAGGTCGTCGAGTCCGGTGGTGCCGAGCTCGCCGACGAGCTGGAGGAGAACGGCTACGTGCGCTTCACCGGCAAGAAGGAGGCGGCAGCCCAGTCATGACCGTTGAGCCTCCTCGCACGAGCACGCCGCTGGACGTGGCGGCGATCCGCGCGGACTTCCCGATCCTGGGTCGCACGATCCGCGACGGGCAGCGCTTGGTGTACCTGGACTCCGGGGCGACCTCGCAACGGCCGCGCCAGGTGCTCGACGCGGAGCGTTCCTTCCTGGAGCACTCCAACGCGGCCGTGCACCGCGGCGCGCACCAGCTCGCCGAGGAGGCCACGGACGCGTATGAGGGCGCCCGGGAGCGGATCGCCCGCTTCGTCGGTGTCGACGCCGACGAGGTGGTGTTCACGAAGAACGCCACCGAGGGCGTCAACCTCGTCGCCTACGCCATGAGCAACGCCGCCACGTCCGGGGCGGAAGCCGAGCGCTTCCGCCTCGGGCCGGGCGACGAGGTCGTGGTGACCGAGATGGAGCACCACGCGAACCTGGTGCCGTGGCAGCAGCTGTGCGAGCGCACCGGCGCCACGCTGCGCTGGTTCGGGGTCACCGACGAGGGCCGCCTCGACCTGTCCGATGTGGACGGTGTGATCACCGAGCGCACCAAGCTGGTCGCCTTCACCCACCAGTCCAACGTGCTGGGCACGGTGAACCCGACCGAGCAGATCGTCTCGCGGGCGCACCAGGTCGGCGCGCTGGTCGTGCTGGACGCCTGCCAGTCGGTGCCGCACAAGCCGGTGGACTTCAAGGCGCTGGGCGTGGACTTCGCGGTGTTCTCCGGGCACAAGATGCTCGGCCCCTCCGGGGTCGGCGTGCTCTACGGGCGCCGCGAGCTGCTGGCCGCGATGCCGCCGTTCATCAGCGGCGGCTCGATGATCGAGCTGGTGCACATGGAGCGCTCCACGTTCGCCGCGCCGCCGCAGCGGTTCGAGGCGGGCGTGCCGATGACGTCGCAGGCCGTCGGGCTGGGCGCGGCCGTCGACTACCTCACGGCGATCGGCATGGACCGCATCGCCGAGCACGAGCACCAGCTCACCGAGGTCGCGTTGCGGGAGCTGTCGGCGATCGACGGCGTGCGCATCATCGGGCCTACCAACACCGAGCACCGCGGCGGTACCGTGTCGTTCGTGATCGACGGCGTGCACCCGCACGACGCCGGTCAGGTGCTGGACGACAAGGGTGTCGAGGTCCGCGTCGGACACCACTGCGCATGGCCGCTGCACCGCCGGATGGGAATTCCGGCGACCGTGCGGGCGTCGTTCTACCTGTACAACGAACTGGACGAGGTCAAGGCGTTGGTGGACGCGGTGCGCGAGGCGCAACGCTTCTTCGGGGTGGCTTGATCCGGGACTGCCGGAGAACTCTTCATGCAGCTTGAGCAGATGTACCAGGAGATCATCCTGGACCACTACCGGAAACCGCACCGGCACGGCCTGCGGGAACCGTTCGACGCCGAGTCGTTCCAGGTGAACCCCACCTGCGGCGACGAGGTCACGCTCCGGGTGCGGTTGACGGGCACGGACACCGACGCGGTCGTCGACGACGTGTCCTACTCGGGGCAGGGTTGTTCGATCAGCCAGGCGTCGGTGTCGGTGCTCACCGATCTGGTCGTCGGCAAGCCGCTGCGGGAGGCGCTCACCACCGAGGCCGCGTTCAGCGAACTGATGCACGGCCGCGGCAAGATCGAACCGGACGAGGACGTGCTGGAAGACGGCGTCGCGTTCGCGGGAGTGGCGAAGTACCCGATGCGCGTGAAGTGCGCGCTGCTGGGTTGGATGGCTTTCAAGGACGCGGTGTCGCGCGTGGTCGTGGAGGCGTCATGAGCGACAATCTCTTCCGCGCTCATGTGAGCCGACCGGGTGCGGGTGTCCCGCAGATCACCGTGGAGGCGTCATGAGCAGCCCTGTGTCAACCCGAGTCCTCCTCAACCGCACCTCAGGGGAACGTGACGCGAACCAGCCACGGGAAACTGCGAAACGCGAGATTGAGCCGGACGCAACCACAACTGTGAAACGCGGAGAGGCGGAACTGGCATGAGCGAGCAAGCCCCGGTGCAGGAGGAAACCGACGTGGCCCGCAGCGCCGAGGCGTTGCCCGAGCAGGCCGCGCCGGCCGCCGAGGTAGCCGCGCTGGAAGACGTCGAGGAGGCCCTGCGCGACGTCGTCGACCCCGAGCTGGGGATCAACGTCGTCGACCTCGGCCTGGTCTACGACATCCGGGTGGACCAGGACAACACGGCGACCGTCGACATGACGCTGACGTCGGCGGCCTGCCCGCTGACCGACGTCATCGAGGACCAGGCGCGCGCCGCGCTGACCACCGGTCCGGGCGGCGGACTGGTCGACGACTTCCGCATCAACTGGGTGTGGATGCCGCCGTGGGGCCCGGAGAAGATCACCGAGGAAGGCCGCGAACAGCTGCGAGCCCTCGGATTCACCGTCTGATCTTGGTCTTCTGAACTGATGAGGGGCCTGCCGAATCGGCAGGCCCCTCATCGTTGTGCTGGGGTTGTTCAGGGCGTGACGTCGAGGGTTCTGTTCGCGTACGCGGTTGCGGCGGGGCCGAACTGGAGGACCACGTGCCCGGAGGCCGAGTGGACGTCGCGCCAGAAGCGTTGCAGCGGGCTGTGCACGCTGTGGCCACTCGTGCCCGAGGCGCGGAACAGCCGATCCACCGCGCCGACGAGGAGATCCGCCACGAACGCGCAGTCGCGCTGGTTGCGGGCGGTTTCCGCGGGCGTGATCTCCGGGCCTAGATCTGCGACCGCGGCGACGCGCTCCAGCAGCAGCTGCGCGGCGTCGATCTCGCCGGAGGAGCGGGCCAGCGTCTCCTCGTAGAACGACCGGCCGGGGCCTGGGCCGGGTGCTTTCGCCGCTGCGCGGATCTTCTCCTCGGCGTACTCGGACCAGTGCCGCAACGCGCCGCGCGCAGCCCCGAGGATGGGCAGGGTGAAGAAGAGCCCGTTCACCGCCGTCAGCGGCACCGCGTGGCAGCGCGAATCCAGGCCGGGCGCGCGGCCTTCGTGCAGATTCCTGGCCGGCACGCTCAGCGCCTCCGGCACGAAGACGTCCTCGGCGATGAGGGTGTTGCTCCCGGTCGCCCGCATCCCGATGTCCGACCAGGTGGGCTCGATGCGGTACGTGGCGCGGGGGAGCGCGAACAGCCGCGGCTCCGGGCCGGTGTCGCCGGGCACCAGGCCGAGCACGAGCGCCCAGTCGGAGTGGTCGACGGCGCTGATGTAGGACCAGGTGCCGGACAGCCGCCACCCGTCGCCTTCCGGTTTTGCCTTGCCCCGCGGCGAAATCGCGCCGACCACCAGCGCGTCGGGCCCGTGCTGCCAGATCTCCTTGCGGCCTTCGGCCGGCAGGTAGGCGGCCATCCTGGCCAGGCTCGCGGCGATCGAGGCGCACCAGGCCGTGGCCGGGCACCGCTCGCCGATGGTGCGGACCGCGGCACCCAACTCCGCGAAAGTGCCGTTGTTCCCGCCGTGTTCGGCGGGCACGAAATGGCGAGCGAATCCGGCGTTCACGACCGATCGCAGCACTTGCGGGTCCAGCACGCGGTTCTGCTCCGCGCGGTCGGCGTGCCGGGCCGCGAGCACCGCGACTTCCTGCGCGGCGCGGGCCATCCCGGTGTTCGACGGGAATTGGTCGGGCATCGAGTCGCCTCCTTCGCTTGCCGCCGATATTGGGGCGACTCCATCGCGCTCGGCTGGAACTCCACTAGAGCCGATACCGTCGGATTCAACCTCCAGAACTACTGGACATACGAAAGTAGTAGAAAGATGCGCCGAACGGCCGTCCAAGGTTGCTGTCAGCTCCGCCAAAAAGGCTCTGACCTGGTCTTTTGCATCTTGTGTTGGTGTCCGCTAGAGCGCGCCTTGAGGATCGCTTTGTCGTCACCGGTGCACTCGCGGTTTCCCCCTGTAGTGTGAATTGCGATGATAGATTCCTGGAGTGACGGTCGTAACGAGCGAAGGGTCCAAGAGTATGCCGACCGAGGCCTTTTGGGGTAAACGATGGGCCGTTTGGGGTATGCCACGCCGCCGGATGACGGCTCACATTTGGACCGGGGGCCAAGCGGGCCGGTGCACATGATCCCGTGAAATCTGGGTAAAGAACTGTTCGAGTGCCGCGCCAAATCCGTTGGCGACATCTCGACTGGTTGAATGCGGGAAAGGGGGGCTTCGCGCTGCGCTTTTCCGGTGCTGATAACGCCCGGAAGTGACGCGCGCGGAGCGCGGTCGGACAGGTCCGATATCCGCCGATCAATGCGCTATCGGCGGGAATGTCAGCCATTGCTGGGACGATGTCCGGAAGTTAAGTACTTTGTTCAGCTCTAGTCGGATAGGCGACTGAGAATGCAGTCATTAGAAATCAACGTGCTGGGGCCGTTAACGGTACGACTGCGGAGTGCGTCGATCGTACCAACGGCGGGAAAACCGAGGCAAATCCTCGCACTGCTGGCATTGCGCTGCGGCCGGGTGGTGCCGGTTTCCACCCTGATGGAAGAGGTCTGGGGCGACGCCATTCCGCGCAGCGGGGCGACCACGCTGCAGACCTACGTCCTGCAGTTGCGGAGGCTGATCGCGGAATCCCTGCCGTCGGATTCGCCGTGGACGGCCAAGGATCTGCTCGCCACGAGCTACAACGGCTACCAGCTCACGGCGACGCCGTGTTCATTCGACCTCGTCGAATTCAACCGGCTCGCGGTCAGCGGTGACGCGGCGCTGGAGAAGTGCGACCCGGCGGCGGCCTCGAAATTCCTCGCGCAGGCGATGGATTTGTGGCGCGGCCAGGCGCTGATGGACGTGCCGATGGGCCGGATGCTCGCGATGGAGGTCATCGGCATCGAGGAGGCCCGCGCGCGGGTGCACCAGCAGCGCATCATCGCCGACCTCTACCTCGGCAAGCACGCGATGCTCATCCCCGAACTGCGCAAGCTGGTGGCGGAGAACCCCACCGACGAGAACATCTCCGCGCTGCTGATGATCGCCTTCCAGCGCTCGGGGTCGGCGCCGCGCGCGCTGCAGGTGTTCCGGGATCTGCGCCAGGCGCTGATCCGGGAGCTGGGCGTCGAACCGTCCGGCCGCCTGCAGAAGCTGCACCAGGCGCTGCTGTCCAACGCCGCCGACATCCCGCTGCGGTCGATCTTCGCGTCCGAGCAGCGCCTCGCCGAGACGGTCTGAGATACCTAGAGACACCTGGGAGTTTGCCTTGTCAGCTTCAGCGACAACGACGGCCCGGCCCGAGCTGGTGGAGGTGGCCGACGGCGTCCACGCCTACGTCCAGCCCGCCGGCGGCTGGTGCGTGAACAACGCCGGCGTCCTCATCTCCGGTGGTTCGGCCGCGCTGGTGGACACCGTGGCGACCGAGGCCCGCGCGCGCCGGCTGCGCGAACAGGTTCTCGCCGTCGCCGAGCGGCCCCCGTTCGCGGTCATCAACACGCATTCGCACGGCGACCACACCTTCGGCAACTTCGTCTTCCCGGAGGCGGTGGTGTTCGCGCACCGGGAGACCCGCCGCGAGATGCACCTGGCGGGCCTGCACCTCACCGAGCTGTGGCCGGACGTGGAGTGGGGCGGCATCGAGCTGGCCCTGCCGACCGCGACCTACCAGGACGGCCTGACGCTGCAGGTCGGCGAGCTCACCGCGGAGCTCGTGCACGTCGGCCTGGCGCACAGCACCAACGACACCGTGGTGTGGGTGCCGGAGCGGCGCGTGCTGTTCACCGGCGACATCGTGATGTCCGGCGTGACCCCGTTCTGCCCGCTGGGCTCGGTTTCCGGTTCGCTGCGGGCGATCGAGCGGCTGCGCGCCTTCGAGCCGGTCACCGTGGTGGCCGGGCACGGCCCGGTCGGCGGCCCGGAGGTGCTGGACGGCACCGAGAAGTACCTGCGGTGGGTCCAGGAACTCGCCAGGGACGGCGTGGCCGCCGGGGCGACGCCCGCCGAGGTCGCGCGCGATGCGGACCTGGGCGAGTTCGCCGGGTTCCTGGAGCCGGAGCGGCTGATCCCCAACCTGCACCGGGCGTTCGCCGAGGAGCGGCTGGCCGCCCACGGCGAGGCGCTGGACATGGCCGCGGCCATCAAGGAGATGGGCGTCGTCTTCCAGGAGATGGTCGACTACCACGGCGGACCGCTGGTCTGCCACGCCTGATCTCCCTTCCTGAGGGGTCTTGAGAATGCGGCGTCAGCCGCATGCGGTGGGGGGACTCAGCTCGCACCGCCGCGGGTTCTCAGGCGTCGTCTGGCGAGGACAGCCCCAGCGCCGCGTATTGGGCATACACAAGTCGGGGATCCCGGAGTTCAGACGGCGTCTGAGGTTCCGCTACCCGCACCGCCAAGCAAGCTTCATTCCGAAGTTATTTCTGACAACGAAGAAGTCTTTCCGGAGGAACCAGCTATGACCAGCACTACCACCGTCACCGAGCTCTACGCTGCCGTCCAGCTGCATTACGCGCGCCAGGTCCAGCTGCTCGACGGCTGCCGGTTCGCGGAGTACGCCGCGACGTTCACCGCCGACGGCGAGTTCCAGCACACGCCCGGGCAGCCCGCCGCCCACGGCCACGACGGGATCACGGCCGAACTGACGCGGTTCAACAAGCGGTTCGACAACGACCCGGTGCAGCGCAGGCACTGGTTCAACATGATCGACGTGCGGCCGCGGGAGGACGGGTTATTAGACACCACCTTCTACGCGCTGGTGCTCACCACGCGGCCGGGCGTCAAGGAGCCCGTGGTCGGCCCCAGCTGCCTGGTGCGCGACGTGCTCGCGTTCGAGGACGGTGAGCTGCGCAACCGCTCCCGCCAGGTGCACCACGACCAGATGAGCTGATCCACCGGCTCGCCGACGAAGCCCCGGAAACCGTTGTGGCGGAATGGTTTCCGGGGCTTCGTGCGGTCCGGGTGCGGACGGCTTCCGGGGTGCCCCGCCTTGCGGGCGTGGTCGGCTGCTGCTAATCTTTCGGTGCGCCCCGGATGGGCCTACGCATGGAGGTAGCGGCTTCTAAGCCACCTTTTGAGTTGCGGCACGATTCTGCGTGTCTCGCACCTGGTCTCGTCTTATTGCGGTAAATCGCCTGCGGTACGACGTTTCCCTCCAGCGTTCCTGGCCTGCGGGGCTCTTTTCGTGTCGTCTCCTGGTGGTGCTCCTCCTCCGATCAACCGATCCCATTGGAAGGACTGCATGACCGACGAACACACCGACGACTACGCCAACTTCGACGCAGGCGCGTTCAACCGGCAGGTCGTCGAGGAATTCAGGCAGAACAACGGCAAGCTCAGCGGCTGGATGGAGGGCTGGTCGCTGGTCGTGCTGACCACGATCGGCGCCAAGTCCGGCCGGCGCCGCGAGGGCCCGGTGGGCTACTTCGAGGTCGACGGGCAGCCGCTGGTCGTCGCGTCGGCGATGGGCGGCCCGAAGAACCCCGCCTGGTACCACAACATCGCGAAGAACCCGCGGGTGACGGTCGAGACCGGCACCGAGACCTACGAGGCGATCGCGACCATCACCACCGGCGCCGAGCGCGACGCGCTGTTCGCCGGGGTCGTCGCGCAGGACTCGGGCATGGGCGAGTACCAGGAGAAGACCACCCGCGTGCTGCCGGTCATCACGCTGCGCCGGACCGACGCCGAGCCGATCGCCGGGGCGGAACCGGAACCGGCGGCGGAGTCCACATCGGATTCCGGCACCGACCGGGTGCGGGGCTTGGGCGATTTCCTGGTGGAGGGCCACGACTGGCTCCGCAAGGAGCTCACCGAGCTCCGCGCCCAGGTGGACGAGATCATCGCCGGCGATGCGGACGGCGCCACGCTGGAGCGGGCGAAGCCCGGGCTGGCGGAGCAGATGCGCGCGCACTGCCTGGAGTTCTGCGCGGCCGTGAAGGAGCACCACACGGGCGAGGACATGGGTGCCTTCCCGATGCTGGCCCAGCAGTACCCCGAACTCGCCCCGGATCTGGAGAAGCTGGGCGAGGAGCACAAGGTGGTGGCGCGGCTGCAGGACGAGATCCGGCAGCTCGTGGAGGGCTACGTGCCGGGCAAGAGCGACCCGGTGCAGCTGCGGGAGCGGCTGGAAGTCCTGGCGTCCGACCTGGAGGAGCACTTCGTCTACGAGGAGCGGACGGTCGTCGACGCCCTCAACAAGATGGGGCCGGCGCCGAACATCCTGTGAGCGCACGAGATCGCGGGTGGTTCCGGATCCGGAACCACCCGCGATCGTCGTTCGTCAGCCTGCGATCTCGGCGGCGATGCGGTCGATGATCGCGGCCGGGCTCGGCTGGGCGGCCATCTCGGCGCGCACCTCCGCCGCCTCCTGGCGGAAGGATTCCTCGGCGAGCAGCCGCTCGGCGAGCTCCCGGATGACGACAGCGTCCAGTGTGGATGGTTCGGCGGCCAGGCCGACCTTGCGGTCGACCACCCGCTGCGCGCACAGCTCGTTGTCCGCGCCGCCGGGCACGATCAGCTGCGGCACGCCGTAGTGCAGCGCGGAGGCCGTGGTGCCCGATCCGCCGTGGTGCACGATCAGCGAGCAATCTCGCAGAATCCCGGAAAGCGGCACGAAACCCGCCGGGTGCACGTTCTTCGGCAGCGGCTCGAACTGCGACAGATCCGTCTCCGCGTCGGCGAGCACGATGTCGGCGTCCAGCTCGGCCAGCGCCTGGATCAGCGTGCCGAGCCCGCCGCCGCCCGGCAGCAGCGGCGCGACCGTGCCCAGGGTCAGGCAGATCCGCGGCCGCTGCGGGCGGCGCATCGCCCAGGACGGCAGCAGCGCGCCGCCGTTGAACGGGACGTACCGCATCGGCAGCCACGGCACACCGTCGACGGCGTCCGGTTCCTCGCCGGCCAGGCCGCCGAGGCTGGGCGCGCGCGGATCGATGCGCGCCAGCAGGTGCGGTTGCCGGTCGCCCAGGCCCAGCTCGTCGCGCAGGGCCCGCACCACCGGGGCGTCGTCGGGCACGATCCCCATGCGCGCGTTGAGGTTCTTCCCATCCCGGAACCCCTCGTCGCGCATCGACCAGGACACCCGGTTGCCGACCTCCAGCGAGGGGAGGCCCAGCGCCGTCGTGGCCAGCTTGCCCGCCGCGTGGTCGGAGCAGAAGACGACCAGATCGGCGCCGAACTCGCGGCCGGCGGCGATGGTGCCGCCCGTCATGGCCAGCGTGAACAGCTCGAACGGCCGCATCCCGCGAACCAGGTCCCAGTAGCCCGGCGGGACGGCGTCGTCATCGGCGCCTGCCTCGCCCGCCGCGCCGGCCACCAGGTCCTCACCGACGTCCCGGGCGGGGAACACGTCGGTCACCGGCAGCCCCGACTCCGCCGCCACCCTGGTCATGTAGGCGGTGGTGGCCAGCAGGACCTCGTGGCCCGCCGCCCGCGCCGCCCACGCCAGCGGAACCAGCGGCAGCATCAGCCCGTAGCCGGGTGCCGCCGGGAAAAGGATTCGCATGTCCGTTTCCTTTCCAGGGGAGTGCGCGGACCGGTCCGCTCAGCGGACCTTCTGGATGCTGCGGTAGGTGGCCTCGATGAGCCGGCGGATCCGCGCGTCCATGCTGCCCATCACCTCGGAACCGGCATTCGGGATGTAGGCGAACGCGAGGTCGTTCGCCGGATCGGCGAACGCGAACACGCCGTTCGCGCCGCTGAAGCCGAACGCGGTGCCCAGCCCCGCCGACGCCGGGAACACCGGGCTGTCGGACACCTGCACGCCCAGGCCCCAGGTGCACGGCGAGAGCATGACGAGGCAGTCGCCGGTGGAGTGCACCACGCGCATCTGCTCGGTGATCTCCGGGCTGGTCAGCCGGAAGCAGTCGACCTCGCCGATGAACGAGGCGAAGTACCTGGCCAGCGACTGCGCGCTGGCCAGCCCGCCGTAGGAGGGTTCCTCCACCGTCGGATCGGCGGGATCCTGCGACATGCTGGCCATCGTCGCGCGGTAGGTCAGCGTGGCCGCGTCGCGCAGCTCCTCGATCTCGCCCGGATCGGCGCCGGCCATCAGCTCCTCGGCCTTGCACTCGATCATGGTCGCCAGGTGCGCCGTGTCCGGGGTGGGCAGGCCGATGTAGCAGTCCAGCCCGAGCGGGTTGGCGATCTCCTTGGCGAAGAACTGCCCGACGGTCAGCCCGGTGCAGCGCCGGATCAGCTCGCTGATCAGGTGCCCGTAGGTGGTGGCGTGGTACCCGTGCGCGGTATCGGGCTCCCACTCCGGCCGGGCGGACTCCAGCGCCGCCACGATCGGCTCGTGCGCCCGCAGCTTGTCGTTGGTGATCGGGTCGTGGTCCAGGCACACGACGCCGGACCGCTGGCTGAGCACCATGCGCAGCGTGATCCCGCCCTTGCCGTTGGCGGCGAACTCCGGCCAGTGCTCGGCTATCGGGGCGTCCAGGTCGAGCACCCCGCGGTCGACCAGCAGCAGCGCCGCGCCCGTGACCAACGACTTCGTCGGCGAGGCGAGCACGCCCAAGGTGTCCGCCCGCCACGGATCGCCGCGATCCGCATCGGCGTACCCGCCCCACAGGTCCACCACCGGACGACCGCGGTGGTACACGCACACCGCGGCGCCCACTTCCGCGCCGGTGGCGAAATTCGCCCGGAAGGCCAGGTTCACCTCGGCGAAGGGATGGGTGGCCACCCCTCCCCGCGGGAATTCGTTCACTGCGCCATACCCCCATGCCCGATCTTGCCCATACTGCGATGATCCGGTTGGGACTCGGGACTCGCTCAAATCTGGGTACTGCCGCGCTCGCGACGAAAAGTAATGTGGCGCAAGAGGGTTAACCAACGGCTCGGTCTTCTGGCAGTCTCCTCGGCATGCGATTCTGCGGAAAACCCTTGTTTCGCGGAGGATACGCCGCGTTCCCGCACCGGTGGTGGCCGAATGTTCGCTGACACGGCCGAATTCCACGCCTGGTTCCAGGACCGGTGCCGCGCGCAGGACTACCGGGCGGCGAAGGTGCCGCTGGACCGGCTCGACGGCTGGCACACCGATCCGGACTCCGGGAACATCGTGCACCGCACCGGGAAGTTCTTCACCATCGAAGGGCTGGACGTGAGCCGGTCCGGCCGCGAGGTCGAGGCCTGGCGCCAGCCGATCATCGTGCAGGCGGAGCAGGGCGTGCTCGGCATCCTGGTCAAGGAGTTCGGCGGCGTCGCGCACTGCCTGCTGCAGATCAAGATGGAGCCGGGCAACATCAACGGCTTCCAGCTCTCGCCGACCGTGCAAGCCACGCGGAGCAACTTCACCGGCGTGCACGGCGGCAAGGCGGTGCCGTACCTGGAGTACTTCACCGCGCCGCGCCCCGGCCGGATCGTGTCCGACGTGCTGCAGTCGGAGCAGGCGTCCTGGTTCCTCGCCAAGCGCAACCGGAACATGATCGTGCAGGTCGAGGACGACGTCCCGGTGCTGGACGACTTCTGCTGGCTGAGCTTCGCGCAGATCGCCGAGCTGCTGCGGGTGCCGGACCTGATCAACATGGACACCCGCACCGTGCTCTCCGGCGCGGTGGTGCGGCGCGCCGGCGGCACCGATCCGGCCGCCGACACCTTCCACGGCGCGCTGACCCGGTCCTGGGACCGGGACGGCGCCTCGCTGCACGCCACGGTGGAGCTGCTCAGCTGGTTCACCGAGGCGAAGGGCCGCTGCACCCTCACCCGGCAGCTCATCCCGCTGTCCAAAGTGGATGGATGGTCGTGGCGGGACGGGACGATCTGCCACGACCGCGACCAGCACTTCGCGGTCGTCGGCGTGGACGTGCACGCCAGCAACCGGGAGGTGACCGGCTGGCAGCAACCGATGTTCGAGCCGCGCAGCCGCGGCGTGATCGCCTTCCTGACCAGGCGCATCGACGGCGTGCTGCACCTGCTGGTGCAGGCGCGGACCGAGACCGGCGCGTTCGACGGCGTCGAAATGGCCCCGACGGTGCAGTGCCAGCCGGAGAACTACCGGTTCGTGCCCGCCGACCGCAAGCCGCTGTTCCTCGACGAGGTCCTCGGCGCGCGACCCGAGCAGATCCGGTGGGACAGCATCCACTCCGAGGAGGGCGGGCGCTTCTACCACGCGCAGAACCGCTACCTGCTCGTGGAGGTCGACGACGACTTCCCGCTGGAGGTGCCGGAGAACTACACGTGGACGACGCTGCGCCAGCTCACCGAGTTCGTGCGCTACGGCAACCACCTCAACGTGGAGGCCCGGAGCCTGCTGACGTTTTTCCGCTTCTACCAGGAGGACGACCGATGACCACCTATGTCTGGGACTACCTGCCCGAGTACGAGGCGGAACGAGCCGACATCCTGGACGCGGTGCAGAAGGTGTTCGCCAGCGGCCGCCTCGTGCTCGGCGAGAGCGTTCGCGGCTTCGAGGCGGAGTACGCCGCCTACCACGGCGTCGGGCACTGCGTCGGCGTCGACAACGGCACCAACGCGGTGAAGCTCGCATTGGAAGCGGTGGGCGTGGGCCGCGGCGACGAGGTGATCACGGTCTCCAACACCGCTGCGCCCACGGTCGTGGCCATCGACGAGGTCGGCGCGACACCGGTGTTCGTCGACGTGCGCGCCGAGGACTACCTGATGGACACCACGCTGGTCGAAGCGGCGATCACCCCGCGCACCAAGGCGATCCTGCCGGTGCACCTGTACGGGCAGTGCGTGGACATGGCGCCGCTGCGGCGCCTCGCCGACGAGCACGGCCTGAAGATCGTGGAGGACTGCGCGCAGGCACACGGCGCGCGGCACAACGGCGAGCTCGCGGGCACGATGAGCGACGCCGCGGCCTTCTCCTTCTACCCGACCAAGGTGCTGGGCGCCTACGGCGACGGCGGCGCGGTCATCACCGCCGACGCCGAGGCGGACCGGGCGCTGCGCAGGCTGCGCTACTACGGCATGGAACAGACCTACTACGTCGTGGCCACGCCCGGGCACAACAGCCGGCTCGACGAGGTGCAGGCCGAGATCCTCCGCCGCAAGCTGACCCGCCTGGACGACTACGTCGAGGGGCGCCGCCGGATCGCCCGCCGCTACGCCGAGGAGCTCGGCGACCTCTGCGGGCCCGGCGGCCTGCAGCTGCCTTCGGTGACCGAGGGCAACGAGCACGTCTACTACGTCTACGTGGTCCGGCACCCGCGGCGCGACGAGATCATCCAGCGGCTCAAGGACCGGCACGACATCTCGCTGAACATCAGCTACCCGTGGCCGGTGCACACCATGACCGGGTTCGCGCACCTCGGCGTCGCGAAGGGGACGCTGCCGGTCACCGAGGCGCTCGCCGAGCAGATCTTCTCGCTGCCGATGTACCCGGCCATGCCGGAAGGCTTGCAGGACAAGGTGATCAGCGCGCTGCGCGAAGTGCTGCGCGAACTGTGAGGAAAGGGCCCGAGATGGCAACCGACACCGGAATCTACCAGCGCGCCGACATCTACCACGACTTCTACCACGGTCGCGGCAAGGACTACCGGGCCGAGGCCGAGCTGGTGCGCGACCTGGTCCGGGAGCGCACCCCGGACGCGGCGTCCCTGCTGGACGTCGCCTGCGGCACCGGCGCGCACCTGCGGGAGCTCGCCGGCTCGTTCGGCGAAGTGGTCGGTGTCGACCTCGCCCCGGAGATGCTCGCCGTGGCCGAGCGGCACAACCCGGAGCTCCAGCTGCACCAGGGCGACATGCGCGACTTCCGGATCGACCGCCGGTTCGACGCGGTGACCTGCATGTTCAGCTCCGCCGGCTACCTGCCCACCGCCGCCGACCTGGACCGCGCGGTGCAGAACCTGGCCGACCACCTGGCGCCCGGCGGCGCGCTGCTGCTGGAACCCTGGTGGTTCCCGGAGAACTTCCTCCCCGGCTGGGTCGGCGCGGACGTGGTCACAGTGGACGGACGCACGATCGCCCGGGTCTCGCACACGGTGCGCCAGGGCGGCGCGAGCCGGATGGAGGTGCACTACACCGTCGCCGCGCCGGACACCGGCATCGAGCACTTCACCGACACGCACGTGATGACCCTGTTCGACCGCGAGACCTACGAGACCGCGTTCCGCCGGGCCGGGCTGACGCCCGAGTACGTCAAGCACGACCTCGTCGCCCCCGGCATCTTCGTGGGCACCGCGGAAGGCGGCCGGGCATGAAGGTGCGCGAGCTCGGCATCAGCGGCGCGTACGAGTTCACCCCGCAGGTCTTCGGCGACGACCGGGGCGCGTTCTCCTCGCCGTTCCAGGAGCAGGCGTTCGGGGAGGCGCTGGGCCGGCCGCTGTTCCCGGTCGCGCAGGCCAGCAGCAGCCGCTCCCGGCGCGGCGTGGTGCGCGGAGTGCACTTCACCGCGCTGCCCGGGTCGATGGCCAAGTACGTCTACTGCGCCAGCGGGCGGGCGCTGGACTTCGTCGTCGACGTCCGGGTCGGCTCGCCCACCTTCGGGCGCGCCGAGGCCGTGGAGCTGTCCGCGACCGAGTTCACCGCGCTGTACCTGCCGATCGGGGTGGGACACCTGTTCGTCGCGCTGGAGGACGACACGGTGATGGTGTACCTGCTCTCGGCGGGATACGTCGCCGAGAAGGAACGCGCCGTGCACCCGCTCGATCCGCAACTGGGGTTGGCCATCCCGGACGGCCTCGACCTGGTGCTGTCCGAACGGGACCGCAATGCGCCCACGCTGGCCGCCGCGGCGGCAGATGGCCTGCTCCCGGACTACGCCGCCTGCCGGGCGGCCGAGCTCGCGATGGAGAACACCGATGCCTGACAAGCCGCTCGTCGTCGTGCTCGGCGCGTCGGGCTTCCTCGGTTCGGCCGTGACGGCGGCGCTGGCCGGGCGGCCGGTGCGGCTGCGGGCCGTCGCCCGCCGAGAGGTCGCCGCACCGGCCGGTTGCACAGCGGATTTCGAGTCCCGCCAGGCGGATCTGACCGAACCCGGAGCGCTCGCGGAGGCGGTCGAGGGCGCTGCCGCGGTGTTCCCCTTCGCCGCGCAGATCCGCGGGGCATCGGGCTGGCGGATCGCCGAGGACGACGTGGTGGCCGAACGCACCAACGTCGGCGTGATCCGGGAGCTCGCCGAAGTCCTGCACGGCGATCCCGTGCCGGTCGTGGTCTTCCCGGGCAGCAACACCCAGGTCGGCAAGCACGTCGAAGGCCGCCTGGACGGCACCGAGGAGGACCGTCCCGAAGGGACGTACGACCGGCAGAAGCTCACCGCGGAGCGGATCCTCAAGGAGGCCACGGCGGCGGGGCGGCTGCGCGGCATCAGCCTGCGGCTGCCGCCGGTGTTCGGGCCGCCCGCGGCAACCGCGGACGACCGGGGCGTGGTGTCCACCATGATCCGCCGGGCGCTGGCCGGTGAGCCGCTGACGATGTGGCACGACGGAACCATCCGGCGCGACCTGCTGAACGTCTCCGACGCGGCCCGCGCCTTCGTCGCCGCCATGGACCACGCCGACGCGCTGGCCGGGCGGCACTACCTGATCGGCACGGGGAAATCAGAGCCGCTCGGCGACGTCTTCCGGCTGATCGCCGGGGCCGTCGCCAGGCACACGGGAACCGATCCGGTGCCGGTGGTCTCGGTGCCCCCGCCGCCGCACGCGGACGGCACCGACTTCCGCAGCGTCGACGTCGACCCGTCCGCGTTCGCGGCGGCGACCGGATGGCAGTGCGAGACCCCGCTGGCGGCCGCCATCGAGCAGACCGCGGTCGCACTGGCGACCGGCTGAGCTGATTTCGCGCGAAATCACCGCTCCACGTAAGGGCAGGGCGGCGATTTCGCGCGAAATCGCCGCCCCACCGGCATCTAGTGCGAGAGCTTCTCCAGCACGGCGACCACTTCGGCCGGGGTCGGTTGCGTGGCGATCTCGTCGCGCACCGACCCCGCTCTCTCCCGGAAGGACGGCGTGGCCAGGATTTCCGCCGCCGCGGCACCGAGCCGCTCCGGCGCCTGGTCTTCGCCCAGCAAGGTGATCGCGGCCCCGCGCTCCGTCATGCGGGCACACGGCGGAACCATCTTGGGGATGTTCGGGATCAGCAGCTGCGGAACCCCGGCGTGCAGCGCGTTGAGCGAGGTCTGCCCGCCGCCGTGGTGCAGGATCAGATCGCACGTGGTGAGCAGGGTGTCCAGCGGGAACCACCCGACCCGCACGTGCTCGCCGGCGCGCAGCTCGTCGGCGACCGCCTCCGGCGCGGCGATGGCGATCTCGGCGTCGAGCGCGCCGAGGCTGCCGACGAGCTCCCGCAGGAACTTCAGGTCGGCATCATGGGCGACCCGGCTGCCCGCGGTCACGCACACGCGCGGCCGGTCGTCGCGGCGGTACATCCACGGCTGCAGCGCGCGCTGCTGGTTGTACGGCACGAAGCGCATGTCCTGGCGCTCACCCAGCCCGGGCGCGCGCAGGCTCGGCGGGCAGATGTCCACCCACAGGTCGGCTCCCGGCAACTCGCCCAGCCCCAGCTCGGAGAGCTCCGCGGCGAGTTCCGCGGCCGCCCCGGCATCGATCCCCGGCGGTTCGCCGAGATCCCACGTGTGCCGCACGAACGGCACCCCGAGCTGCGCGGCGAGCAGACCCGCCGCGTAGCAGAGCGAGCCGCCGACGATCAGGTCCGGGCGCCAGTCCGCGACGAGGTCGCGGAGCGCGGGCAGGCTCGCGGCCGCCAACCGGCCGAAGCCGCGGCCGTTGAAGAAGAGCCGCTCGTCCGGGTCCTCGGGCAACGGAAGCTTGCCGCCGTCGCGGTCGGTGAACATGAACTCCAGCATCTTCCGGTCGGTGACCGGAACCGTTGGCAGGCCCGCCGCCGCGACGAACGAGGTCATGTCCTCGGGCGAGGCCACGATGACCGTGTGACCGGCCAACCGGGCCGCGGTTGCCAACGGGGACAGGGCGAAGACCGTCGCGGGGCTGCCGCCGGTGAGGAAGAGGAACTTCACCGCGCCGAGAGTGGTTACCGCACCTAGAGAAACGCTGGACCCACTGTGGAGGGCAAGAGCAGGTGTTCCAGGCTCGTTTTGCGTGGCGGTGCGGGTGGCGGAACCTCAAACGCCGTCTGGACTGTGGGAGCCCCGACTTGCGTATGACCAATACGCGGCGTCGGGGCTGTCCTCGCCAGACGACGTCTGAGAACCCGCGGCGGTGCGAGTTGTGAGGGTGGGCTAAGCGGCTTCGCCGCTTCAAGAACCACGATCCCCCACAGCAGCTCGAACCGCCTCAATAGCCGGTGTTGAGCGCTCCTCGAGCGCGCGTTGGCAACGTGGGCATGCGAAGGCGCTGTGTCAAGGGAGGAACGGATATCCGATGTCCCGTCGTGTGGTGATAACCGGGATGGGGGTGCGCGCACCCGGCGGAGCGGGCACCGAGGGGTTCTGGGACCTGCTGACCTCGGGGCGCACCGCGACCCGCCGCATCAGCTTCTTCGACCCCGCGCCGTTCCGCTCGCAGATCGCAGGCGAATGCGACTTCGACGCCGAGGCCGAAGGCCTGAGCGCGCAGCAGGTCCGGCGGATGGACCGGGCCACGCAGCTCGCCGCGGTGTGCGCGCGGGACGCGGTCTCGGACAGCGGGCTGGACGTGCCCGGCCTCGACCCGCACCGGGTGGGGGTGAGCCTCGGCAGCGCGATCGCCGCCTCCACCAGCCTGGAGAACGAGTACCGCGTGCTCTCCGACTCCGGCCGCGACTGGGAGGTGGACCACCGGTACCTGTCGCCGCACATGTTCGACTACCTGACCCCGGGCGTGATGCCCGCGGAGATCGCCTGGACGGTCGGCGCCGAGGGGCCGGTGACGATGGTGTCCAACGGCTGCACCTCGGGCCTGGACGCGGTCGGCAACGCCGTGCAGCTCATCCGCGAGGGCACCGTCGACGTCATGGTCACCGGGGCCACCGACGCCCCGGTCACGCCGATCGTGGTGGCCTGCTTCGACGCGATCAAGGCGACCTCGCCGCGCAACGACGATCCGGAGCACGCCTCGCGCCCGTTCGACCTGACCCGCAACGGGTTCGTGCTCGCCGAAGGCGCCGCGATGTTCGTGCTGGAGAGCTACGAGCGGGCGAGCGCCCGGGGCGCCCACATCTACGCCGAGGTGAGCGGATATGCCAACCGCGCCAACGCCTACCACATGACCGGGCTGAAGAAGGACGGCCGCGAAATGGCCGACGCGATCCGCGACGCGCTCGACCAGTCGCGGCTCAACCCCGACGCCGTGGACTACGTCAACGCGCACGGCTCGGGCACCAAGCAGAACGACTGGCACGAGACGGCGGCCTTCAAGGACTCGCTGGGCCAGCACGCCTACCGGACCGCGGTGAGCTCGATCAAGTCGATGGTCGGGCACTCGCTGGGGGCGATCGGTTCGATCGAGATCGCGGCCTGTGCGTTGGCGATCGAGCGCGGTGTGGTGCCGCCGACGGCGAACTTGCACGAGAAGGACCCGGAGTGCGACCTCGACTACGTGCCGCTGACCGCCCGCGAGCAGCGGGTGGACGCGGTGCTGAGCGTCGGCAGCGGGTTCGGCGGATTCCAGAGCGCGATGGTGCTCAAACGGCCGGGAGGAGCGCGATGACCGTGGCGGTGGTGACGGGTCTCGGGGTGGTGGCGCCCAACGGGCTCGGCGTCGAGGAGTTCTGGAAGGCCACCGTCGACGGGGTCAGCGGGATCGGCGAGATCACCCGCTTCGACGCCACCCGGTACCCGGCGCGGCTGGCCGGGCAGGTGCAGGACTTCACGGCCAAGGAGCACCTGCCCGCCCGGCTGCTGCCGCAGACCGACGTCTCCACGCAGATGGCGCTGGCCGCCGCGGACTGGGCGCTGACCGACGCCGCCGCCGACCCGGCCGCGCTGACCGACTTCGACATGGGTGTGGTGACCTCGAACGCGCTGGGCGGATTCGAGTTCACCCACAAGGAATTCCGCAAGCTGTGGGCCCAGGGGCCGCAGTACGTGAGCGTCTACGAATCGTTCGCCTGGTTCTACGCGGTGAACACCGGCCAGATCTCCATCCGGCACGGCATGCGCGGCCCCAGCAAGGCGCTGGTGGCCGAGCAGGCCGGCGGGCTGGACGCGATCGGCCACGCCCGCCGCACCATCCGCGGCGGCACCCGGCTGGTGATGACCGGGGGAGTGGACTCGGCCTTCGACCCGTGGGGCTGGGTGTCGCACCTGTCCAGCGGCCGGGTGAGCCCGACCGCCTACCGGCCCTTCGCCGCGGACGCGACCGGCTACCTGCCCGGCGAGGGCGGGGCGATCCTGGTCCTGGAGGACGCCGACGCGGCGCGGGAGCGGGGCGCGGCCGGGGCGTACGGCGAGATCGCCGGGTACGCGTCCACCTTCGACCCGCCGCCCGGATCGCCGCGCCCGCCGGGGCTGCGCCGCGCCGCCGAGCTGGCCCTGGCCGATGCGGGTCTCGAACCCGGGGAGATCGACGTGGTCTTCGCCGACGCGGTCGGCGTGCCGGAACTGGACCGGCAGGAAGCCGAGGCGATCGCCGGCGTGTTCGGGCCGGGCGGAGTGCCGGTGACCGCGCCGAAGGTGCTGACCGGGCGGCTGTTCGCCGGCGGCGGGCCGCTGGACGTGGTCGCGGCCCTGCTGTCGGTGCGGGACGGGGTCATCCCGGCCACGGCGGGCGTCGACGGAGTTCCGGCGGACTGCCGGATCGACCTGGTCTGCGGGCAACCGCGCTACCAGCCGGTGACCAACGCGCTCGTGCTGGCCAGGGGCAAATGGGGTTACAACGCGGCGATCGTCGTTCGCGCCGCGGCGCACTGAGAGGGAGAAGCACGATGAGCAACCTGATAACGCTCGACGACCTTCGCCGGATCCTGGCCGGCTGCGCCGGGGCCGCCGAAGACGTCGACCTGGGCGGCGACATCCTGGATCTGACCTTCGCCGACCTCGGCTACGACTCGCTGGCCCTGATGGAGACCGCCGCGGTCATCGGGCGCGAGTTCGGAGTGGTCATCCCGGACGACGAACTGGGCGGCCTCGAAACCCCGCGAGCGATGCTCGACCGGGTCGCGGCGGTCTGACAGGCGAACCGACCGGGACGGACCGGTCTGAAGTGGACGGACAGCGGAGGGAACATGGCTGAGGTCGACCAGGTGGCGCTCGTGACGGGTGCCACCAGCGGGATCGGACTGGAGATCACCAGGCGGCTGGCGAGCAGCGGCCGGCGCGTCTACATCTGCGCGCGCAACGCGGACACGCTCGCGAGCACCGTCAAGTCCTTCCAGGACGAGGGCTTCGAGGTGGACGGGCAGACCTGCGACGTCACGTCGCAGGAGGACATCAAGGCCTTCGTGAAGGCGGGCACCGAACGTTTCGGGCCGGTCGACATCCTGGTCAACAACGCGGGCCGCTCCGGCGGCGGCGTCACCAAGGACGTGCCGGACGAGCTGTGGTTCGACGTGATCAACACGAACCTCAACAGCGTCTTCCTGATGACCAAGGAGGTCCTGAACAACGGCGGCATGTTGGAGAAGGGCTGGGGGCGCATCATCAACATCGCCTCCACCGGCGGCAAGCAGGGCGTGATCCACGGAGCGCCGTATTCGGCGTCCAAGCACGGCGTGGTGGGCCTCAGCAAGGCGCTCGGCCTGGAACTGGCCAAGACCGGCGTCACCGTGAACGCCGTGTGCCCGGGCTTCGTCGAGACGCCGATGGCCGAGCGGGTTCGCGAGGTCTACTCCGGGATGTGGGACGTGTCCGTCGAGGAGGTTCGCGAGCGGGTCAACGCTCGGGTGCCGATCGGCCGGTACGTCGTTCCCGAGGAGGTCGCCGCCATGGTCGAGTACCTCGTCGGGCCCGGGGCCAACTCCGTTACCGCTCAGGCTTTGAACGTTTGCGGGGGGCTTGGGAACTACTGATCTCTTGGCTTCTCACCCCGGCGGTGCTCCTTTGGGGCGTCGTCGGGGTTTTTGCTTTCGTGGTGGGCTGGGTTGGGGCTTTTTCTGGTTTGGTTTTGGGTGGGGCCATCCCCGCGGTTCGGTGGATTGTGGGGGCTGTGACCCGGATGTCAAGCCCGGCCTTGCGGCCGCCCCTTCGGGGGTGAACGGCTTGACATCCGGCCCACAGCCCCGTTCGGCTTCATATCGCGGGGATGGCCCGGTGTGGGATCGACATACGTCGGGATTTTGGGCGGCGGATCTTGAGGTGGCTGGTTCCGTTTCTGGTTGTGTGGCGGCTTGTTTGGTGGTTCCGGGGGCCTTGGTCGTGGGCTTGGTGGCGTTGCGGGCCGCCTGTTCTTGTCGCGGCTTGGGCTGGTCTTTCGGTCTTGGTGTAGGTCGCCTGGCGGCGTGTGGTTGTTCGTGTTGTTGGGGCGGCTTGGAGGCTTGGATTGGCTTGTGGTTTCTGAAAAATCCTTGTGTGTAGGGGGTTTTCGTCTTGATGATCACCTGATCTAGCGACCTATATTTGCTCGAAAATGCGTTCGATGCTTGGAATACTTGAAGCATGACACCGCTTCTGCACACCTCTGGTTTGGCCCTCGGCCTCAGTGCCGACGTGGCCGCGAGCTCGGCTGGCGCCGTTGCTCCGGCCGTGTCGGCAGCTGTGGCCGGCGGGTCCCTGGTAGTGCGTTCGGCGGAGTCGTACAGCGATGCCGAACTTGTTGGCGGCATTGCCGAAATTGAGCAGGCGATTCGCGCGGCACGGATGGAGCAGCTGAGGTTGATCGCCGAGGCGGAGCGTCGTCGTTTGTTCGTCGAGCAGGGCGCTCGGTCTATGAGTGTGTGGTTGCAAGGCCTGCTCAACGTCGATTCCCACGACGCCAAGACCCGGATCAGGGTGGCGGGCGACGTGCAGGAAGCGGACTCGGAGGGAGGGGCGCAGCTGCCGGATCTGCCCGCCACTGCGGCGGCTCTCGCCGAGGGATCCATCGGCCTGGAGCATGCCAAGGTCATCTCGAAGTGCAAGCAAAACCTGCTCGAAAGCTCTCGTGATCACGACCTGGCGAAGGTCGAGGCGATCCTTGCCGACCACGCCACGCGAATGTGCCCGCGAGATCTGGCGAAGCTCGCCGACCGCATCCGCTACCTGCTCGACCAGGACGGTGCCCGCCGAGACGAAGAAGCCCAGCACGAGGCGCGGGAACTGCACTACGCCACGGCCCGCGACGGAATGCTGGTGATCAAGGCGCGTCTGGACAGGGAAACGGGGGCGAAGTTCGTCGAAGCGATCCGCCCGCTCTCTGCGCCTCGTCCGGAGACGGACGGGGAGAAGGACCCGCGCACGGCGGGGCAGCGAAACGCGGACGGATTCGCGGCGATGGTCGACATCGTGCTCGACTCCGACCAGATGCCCCGCACGGGAGGCCAGCGGCCCCACCTGAACGTCACGATCGACTTCGACGACCTCAAGCGCACCCTGCTGAAGGCGGCCGACGAAGGAATGCCCGGCACGCTGGGAGCCACCGAGCAGTCCATCACGGCGGAGAACATCCGCCGTATCGCCTGCGACTGCGAGGTGCTGCCCACGGCGCTCGGCGGGGACAGCCTCCCGTTGGACGTGGGAATGTCCCAGCGAACGGCGCCGACTCATATCCGAGCGGCCCTGCTGCACCGAGACGGCGCGTGCGCATTCCCGGGCTGCGACAGGCCGCCGGGAACACCCCAGGCGCATCACATCGTGCACTGGGCGGACGGTGGCCCCACCGAGATCAACAACATGGTCATGACGTGCGCCCATCACCACAGGGTGATCCACAACCAGCACTGGAAGATCGAAATGCAAGACAGCAGGCCGGTCTTCATCCCACCAACAAGCGTGGACAGAAGCAGAACTCCCAGACCAGGAGGCAAAGCCCTGCCTGCTGCGTACCGGGACAACCTCCGAGACCTGATCCCCAAACCACGGGACCCGGAGGGCGCCCCATGATGCCCACTCGCAGGCAGCACGACCCGACCACGCCGCCTGCGAGCAGCTAAACCACCACACGCCGCCAGGCGACTCCTAGCAAGGCCCCAGCACCTTGAAAACTCAAGAGAGGAAGCAAGAACAGGTCACCAGGAGACGAGAAGCTCCCGAGGCCCCCGGATCAGAGTGTCCTTACCCCGCCAAGGAATCTCGGATGCGGGCAAAGCAAGGCGCAAACCGGGAAAGGCGCGAAGAAGAGCGGTGAGAGCAACACGGAGCTCCATCCGAGCGAGCTGAGCGCCAAGGCAGTAGTGCGGCCCGAAACCGAAGGCCAGATGAGGGTTGTGAGGCCGATCCAGATCGAGGACGTCAGGAAAGGAGAAGACGTCCTCGTCGAAGTTGGCCGAGATCATCGCGGGAAAGCAGGTGTCGCCCTTGCGGATCAGGGTGCCACCGACCTCGACGTCCTCGGTCGCAACCCGGGGCATCGCCTCGCTGCCGCCGAGCGGCACGAACCGCAGCAGCTCGTCCAGGGCGGTGTCGACGCGCTCCGGGTGAGCCACCAGCCCGGCCCACAGGTCGTTGACCAGCAGGGTGTGGACGATGTTGGCGATCTCGTTGGCGGTGGTCTCGTGCCCGGCCACCAGGATCGTCACGCCCAGGGTGACCAGCTCCTCCTCGGTGAGCCGGTCCTCGTCCTCGTCCCGCGCGGCGATCAGCTGGGAGAGCAGGTCGTCCTGGGGTTCGGCCCGGTGCCTGGCGACGTGCTCCGCGAGGTACGTCGCCAGGCTGGTGGAGGCGTTCTCGACGGCCTCGGCGGACACACCGGCGCCGCCGAACACCAGCTCGGAGAAGTGCTGGAAGAAGTGCCGGTCGGCCACCGGAACCCCGAGCAGTTCGCAGATCACCGTGATCGGCAACGGCATCGAGAACAGCTCGACCAGGTCGGCCGGCGCCCCGGCCGAGCGCACGTCGTCGATCAGGCCGTCGACGATCTGCTCGGTTCGGGGGCGCCAGCGCTCCACGTTCTTGCGGGAGAACGCCGCCGCGACCAGCCTCCTGAGCCGGGCGTGCTCGGGCGGATCCATCGCCAGCAGATCGCCGCCGCCTTCGGTCTTCCACGGCGTTGTGCGGGGAATGTCGGCGTCCACGGTGGCCGCGCGGGAGAACCGCGGGTCACCCAGGACGGTCTTGACGTCCGCGTGCTTCGTCATCAGCCAGCCGTCGCCGCCGTACGGCAGCGTGATGCGCTGCACCGGGCACTTCGCCCGCAGTTCCGCGAACTCGGCTGGGATCGTCAGGCGGTGATCGTCCTCGAACGGGTACTTCATCGGCTCGTCCTGGGGCGTGGTCACGCTGGCTCCTGGATCTTCGAGTCCTGCGGAGGAACCTGCCTGGGCTTGCGCGGCGACCCGAACCGCCGCATCAGCGGGCGTTCGATGTACTGGAACATCAGGATCCCGAGCAGCTGCGTGACGACGAACAGTGCGAACACGATCAGCAGACCGGTGCCGACGTCGAACATCTCGTTCTCGCCCACCAGGTAGCGGGTCAGGCCGAGCGCCGGGAAGTGCACCAGGTACGCGGCGTAGGACGCGTTCCCGAGCAGCACCATCGGCTTGTTGTTCAGCCAGCACGGCTTGCCCTGCAGGTCCCGCATCGCGATCACCGGCACGAACAGGCAGATCCCGATCGTCAGGATCCCGCTGATCCGGTACGTCGGCGGCAGCACGTACATCACCGCGCACAGCGGGATCGAGATCAGCGCCACCCACCACGAGTTCAGCCGCGGCCACCGCCCGGTCTGCACGATGCGGGCCAGGAACACCCCGAGCAGGAACTCCGTCATCCGGCTCAGCGGGAAGAAGTTCGTCAGGTACACCTGCGCGAAGGACATCTCGCCCCCGCCCCACAGCTCCCCGCCGACGAAGAAGTGCGTCACCGTGGGGATCGCGACGATCAGGGCCGCGATGCCGGCGAACCACGCCCACAGCCGGTCGTCCCGGATCCGCAGGATCGGCCGGATCAGCAGCGGCAGCGCCAGGTAGAACAGGATCTCGCACGAGACCGACCAGTTCACCCCGTACACGCTGAACAGGTACTGCTCGTCCGGGATCCACGTCTGCACCAGGAAGAGGTTCGCCAGGATCGGCCCCGGCCCCACGCCCTCCAGCGTGCCCATCATCGACATCGGCCCGATCACCACCAGCATCAGCAGCGTGGCGGCCCAGATGATGATGTGCCCCGGGTAGATCTTCACCACGCGCCGGCGCCAGAACAGGCCGATCGACGTGCGCCACGGCTCGCCCCAGGTCAGCACGAAACCGCTGAGCACGAAGAACGTCGCCAGCGCCGCCGTGCCGTAGGGGAGGATGGTGCCCAGCTCGTTGATCGACTGGTCGGCGAAGAAGTACCCCGCCCCCAGCGCGTGGGTCAGGAACACGGCGATGAAGAGGATCGCGCGATAGCCGGTCAGCGACGGCAGCTGCCGCACCGGCGGTGATTCAGCGGTCATTTTCCTACTCCTGAAGTGTGTGAAAACCTCTCGGTCGCCGCGAAATCAGGCGAGGTGCTCCCGGGCCCGCTCCAGCGTCGTCAGGCTGTTGCGCCGCAACAGCTCGCGCACCTTCGTGCGGGCCTGCAGGATCGTGGTGCCCGCGCCGAAGTAGTCCTCGATCTCGTCCGGGGCGAGCGCGACCTGGTGGCGGGCCACCACGCGGACACCGCTCTCGACCGGGCTGATCAGCCACTCGCCGCAGTGCGCCTGCAGCGGGCGCGGCACGGCGGTCTGCTTGTACAGGATGCGTTCGTGCGGGAAGCACAGCCGGATCGAGCGCGTGGTGTGGGTGCTGCCGTCGTGCCCCTTGGTGGTCATCGCCATCGTCTGGACCTCCGCGCCACCGGTGAGCTCGGAGGCCTCGACGGTCTCCAGGTCCAGCTCGGTGACGTGCGGCAGCCTGCTCGGCCACAGGTCCGACCGGTGCAGGAAGTCGTAGACCGCCGACGCCGACGCCGGGATCGAGACCTCGTCGCTGAACGCGAACACCAGGCCGTCGAAGTCCGCGCCGTACTCCGCCCAGGTCCGCACCGCGGCGGTCTCGGCGTTGCTGTTCTGGTCCAGCGCATCGGCGGCCCAGCGCTCGGCTTCCGGCGTGGGATCGCTGAGCGACCAGTGGTGGGCGAGCACCAGCCGGCCGTCGTCCACCCGCCAGCTGCCGCCCATCGACGCCAGCGGCGGCTTGCTGTTCTCCTGCTCGAAGTCGATCCGCGGCGCGGCCGAATCCAGCAGGCGGCGGGAGGTCCAGCTGCGCACCGAGTCCCCGGTCCGGGCCCACAACCGGATGCGGTCGAAATCGGGTCCGTGGTCGAGGACCTCGGCGTGCACGCAGGGCGCGAACATCAGCGGCCAGCGCGTCACGTCCGCGATCAGGTCGTACACCCGGGCAGGCGGTGCGTCGAGCGGAGTTTCGTGCTCGACGTGGTTGACGGAGATCTCGGTGTCGGTCATGGTCACCGAGACTTCCGCAGCCCGCTTGAGCTGACCTCAAGGTACCGTCGAATCATCCGGCCACACCGGACATTTCGAGTGCCTCCGCGGCCTTCCGGAGGATGTGCAGCCGCCCGTCGAGCGTGGTGTCGTTGGCCGACACCATGATGCTGAGCACCGTCACGCCGGCCTCGGCGAAGGCCTGCATCCGCTCGGCGATGCGGCCGAGCGGGCCGATCAGCGCGGTGCGGTCGATGAACTCCAGCGGGATCGCCGCCGCGGCGCCCCGCCGGTCGCCGCTCATCAGGCGCTCCCGGAACTCGGCGATCTCCTGCTCGAACCCCATGGTCCGCGCGAGCCCGCAGTAGAAGTTGTCCGCCGGGTCGCCGACGCCGAGCAGGAACAGGTAGTGCCCGCGCAGCGCGTCGGCGGCCGACGCGATGTCGGCGCCGTCCTCGCCCACCTGCATCGCCACGAACGGCACGACCTCGAAGCCGGCCAAGTCCAGCCCCGCCCGGTCGCGGCCGATGCGGATCTCGCCGATCGACTTCGCGACGTGCTCCGGCGTCGTGAACCCGCTCAGCCAGCCGTCGGCGAGCTCCCCGGCCAGTTGCAGGCTCTTCGGGCCGACCCCGGCCAGGTACAGCGGGATCTGGGTGCTCGGCCGTTCGGTGAACAGGTGCAGCGGCGCGTCTTCCTTGCCCCACGCGGGAAGTGCGAAGTGGTCGCCCGCGTAGCGCACCGGCCCGCCCTGCATGGCCTTGCGCACGATCTCCACGTACTCGCGGGTGCGGGCGAGCGGGTTGTCGAACCGGACGCCGTACCAGCCGTCCGAGACGTGCGGGTTGGACACGCCTAGGCCGAGCCGGAACCGGCCGCCGCTGAGCGAGTCGAGCGTGGCCGCGGTGAGCGCGGCGGTGCCCGGCGGCCGGGCCGGGATCTGCATGATCCCGGAGGCCAGGCCGATGCGTTCGGTCTGGCCGGCGACCAGCCCGAGCACGCTGGGTGCGTCGGCCCGGTAGCCCTCGGCGGCGAGCACGAGGTCGTAGCCGAGCCGTTCGGCTTCCTGCGCCAGTTTCCCGGCGCCCTGGTAGACGAGGTTCGCGCCGAGGCGCATGGCTTTCCCCTTTCGTCGTCGGTGGTTCAGAGCAGGTGTGCGCCGCCGTCGACGAGCAGCACCTGGCCGGTGGTGTAGGTCGAGTCGATGAGGGAGTGCACGGCCTCGGCGACGTCGTCGGGCCGGCCGACGCGGCGCAGCGGCGTGGTGTCCCGGACCTGTTCGACGATGGGCTTGAAGAAGTCCTTGCCCTGGATCCACGGCGTCTCGATCAGCCCGGGGGCGACGGCGTTGACCCGGACGTCCGGGCCGACGGCCTTGGCCAGCAGCCGGGTCATGTGCTCGATCGCGGCCTTGCTGACCGCGTAGGGGATCGAGCTGCCCGCGGGACGGCTGCCCGCGATCGAGGAGATGTTGACGACCACGCCGTTGCCGCTCTCGCGCAGCGCCGGCATCGCGGCGACCGTGGTCTGCCAGGTGCCGAACACGTTGACGCCGAAGATCTCCCGCCACACCACGAGATCCGCGGCTTCCAGGTCGTGGTGCGGGATCGGGCGCGACGTCCCGGCGTTGTTGACCAGGACGTCCAGCCGGCCGAAGCGCTCGACGGTCGCGTCCACCAGCTGCCGGGCCTCGTCCTGCTGCGCGATGTCGGCCCGCAGGTACACCGCGCCGGGCAGGGCGGCGGCCAGTTCCTCGCCGGCCTCGACCGATCGCGCCGAGTTGATCACGACCCGCATGTCGTCGGCCGCGAGCCTCCTGGCCACCTCGGCGCCGATGCCGGACGACGATCCGGTTACCAGCGCGACTCGTTCCTCGCTCACCACGATCCTCCAATGTGGGCTCCGCTTGCCTGGGCGAGGCTGGCGCGCGCTGTTCGAGATCTGCTAGAGCGGGGCTCCAGCCGGGTTCCACAGTGTGCGGTCAGGCTTCGCGAATGCGTTGGGACGACATCTATTTGCGCGCCTGCGCGAGCTGGCTGCCGCCGGCGATGCCCGCGGCGGAAGCGGTCGAGCGCGGACTGGTGGAGGCCGAGGCGGTGCGGCGGGCGCAGGTCACCGGTGTCACCGTGGCCGAGGAAGCCCCGCCGGACATGGCGGTGGCCGCCGCAGCGGAGGCGTTGGTGCGTTCCGGCTGCGAGCCCGACGAGATCGCGCTGGTCCTGCACGCCTGCTCGTACCACCAGGGTCACGACATGTGGGCGCCCGCGTCCTACGTGCAGCACGAGGCGGTCGGCACCCGGTGCCCGGCGATCGAGCTGCGGCAGACCTCCAACGGCGGCATGGCATCGCTCGAACTCGCCGCCGCGCACCTCACCGCGACGGGCGGCCGCGCGGCGCTGCTGACCACGGCGGACCGGTTCTGCGCACCGGGCGTCGACCGGTGGCGGTCGGATCCGGGCACGGTGTTCGCCGACGGCGCGACCGCGGCGGTGCTGGCGCGGGATTCCGGTTTCGCCCGGCTGCGTTCGCTGGTGTCGGTGGGAGAACCGGGACTGGAGCGGATGCACCGCGGCGACGACCCGTTCGGCCCGGCGCCGCTGTCGGCCCGAACGCCGATCAGCATCGACGAGACGACCAGGGCGTTCCTGCGCAGCCCGGCCGGGCAGCGGTCGGTGGTGCTGATGGCCGAGCGGCACACCGAATCGGTGCGGCGCGCGCTCGACGAGGCCGGGGCGGCGCTGGCCGACGTCGACTGGTTCGTGCTGCCGCACTTCGGGCGGCGGCGGCTGGACGTCAACTACTTCCGCCGCTTCGGCATCGACCCGGACCGGTCGCTGTGGTCGTGGAGCCGCGGCGTGGGGCACCTCGGTGCGGGCGACCAGTTCGCCGGCGTCGCGCACCTGGTGGAGAGCGGCCGGGCGCGGCCGGGGCAGTTGGTGGCGCTGCTCGGCGTCGGCGGCGGGTTCACGTGGTCCGCGGCGGTCCTGGAGATCGTCGAGGCGCCGCAATGGCGACCGCAGGAGCACCACCGGAGCTCGAGCGGGTCTGTAGCGCGGGAACGCAAAGTCGATCGTGCACAGCGCACGGAACTGGAGGGCTGAGCCACATGACCATCGACGATCTCCGGAGAATTCTCACGGAATGCGCCGGTGCGGACGAGAACGTCGATCTGCACGGCGACATTCGTGACACGCCGTTCGCCGACCTCGGCTACGACTCGCTGGCGCTGATGGAGACCGCGAGCCGGATCAAGCAGGAGTTCGGCATCGAGATCTCCGACGAGGAGATCGCGGTCGTCGAGACGCCCCGGCTACTGCTCGATCTGGTTGCCAAGTCGGCATGAGCGCACAAGGCGAACGACGCGCGGTGATCACCGGGATCGGGGTGGTGGCCCCGGGTGGGGGCAACACCAAGGAGTTCTGGGACCTGCTCACCGCCGGCCGCACCGCGACCCGGCGAATCACCGCTTTCGACGCGAGTTCCTTCCGCTCCCAGGTCGCGGGCGAATGCGACTTCGACCCGGCCGAGCACGGATTGACCCACCGGCAGCTGCGCCGGATGGACCGGGTCACCCAGTTCGCGATCGTGTGCGCGCGCGAGGCCGTCGACGACAGCGGGCTCGAGCTCGGCGCGGTGGATCCGGGCGGCCTCGGCGTGAGCGTCGGCAGCGCGGTCGGCGCGGCCACCAGCCTGGAGCAGGAGTACCTGGTGCTCTCCGACACCGGGCGGAACTGGTTGGTGGACCACGAATACGCGTCGCCGCACCTGTTCAACCACCTCACGCCGACGACCATCGCGACCGAGCTCGCCTGGGAGGTCGGGGCGGAGGGCCCGGTCGGGTTGCTGTCCACCGGCTGCACGTCGGGCATCGACGCGGTCGGCTACGCCCACCAGCTCATCGCGGAGGGCAGCGCGGACGTGATGCTGACCGGGGCGACCGAGGCCGCGGTGTCCCCGCTGGCCGCGGCGTGCTTCGACGCGATCAAGGCGACGACGCCGCGCAACGACGACCCGGAGCACGCGGCACGGCCGTTCGACCGCACCCGCAACGGGTTCGTGCTCGCCGAAGGCGCCGCCATGTTCGTCGTCGAGGAGTACGAGCACGCGCGCAAGCGCGGCGCGCGGATCTACGCCGAGATCGGCGGATACGCGACGCGCTGCAACGCCTACCACATGACCGGGCTGCGGGTGGACGGCCGGGAGATGGCCGAGGCGATCGGCGCGGCGTTGGACGAGGCGCGGATGCCGACCACGGACATCGACTACGTCAACGCGCACGGCTCGGGCACCAAGCAGAACGACCGGCACGAGACGGCGGCTTTCAAGCGGGCGCTCGGCGAGCACGCCTACCGGACCCCGGTGAGTTCCATCAAGTCGATGATCGGGCACTCGCTGGGCGCGATCGGCTCGATCGAGATCGCAGCGTGCGCGTTGGCGATCGAGCACGGTGTGGTGCCGCCGACGGCGAACTTGCACGAGAAGGACCCGGAGTGCGACCTCGACTACGTGCCGCTGGTCGCCCGGGACCACGAGGTCGGTGCCGCACTCACGGTGGGCAGCGGCTTCGGCGGCTACCAGAGCGCGATGGTGCTGCGGAAGTGGCGAGGAGTCCAGTCATGACAGCGGTTTTCACCGGACTGGGCGTGGTGGCGCCCAACGGGATGAGCGCGGCGGAGTTCTGGTCGGCGACGCTGGAGCAGCGCAGTGGCATCGCCGAGCTGGAGCGGTTCGACGCGACGCGCTACCCGTCCCGGCTCGCCGGGCAGATCCGGGACTTCAAGCCCGAGCAGTTCCTGTCCAGCCGCCTGCTGCCGCAGACCGACCGGGTCACCCGGCTCGCGCTGGTCGCGGCCGATCAGGCGCTGGCCGACGCCGAGGCGGACCCGAAGTCCTTCGCGGACAAGGAACTGGGCGTGATCAGCTCCAACGCCACGGGCGGCTTCGAGTTCACCCACCGGGAGATCCAGAAGCTGTGGACCAAGGGGCCGGAGCACGTCAGCGTGTACGAGTCCTTCGCGTGGTTCAACGCGGCCAACACCGGGCAGATCTCCATCCGGCACGGGATGCGCGGCCCGGGCAGCGTGGTGGTCGCCGAGCAGGCCGGCGGGCTGGACGCGGTGGCGCACGCGCGTCGGGTCGTCCGTGACGGCGTCCGGCTTTCGATCACGGGCGGCGTCGAATCGTCCTACGACCCGTGGGGCTGGGTTTCCCACCTGGCCACCGGCCGGATCAGCACCACGCCCGATCCGCGCCGGGCCTTCCTGCCGTTCGACGCCGCGGCCTCCGGCTACGTGCCGGGCGAGGGCGGGGCGTACCTGGTCCTGGAGGACGAGCGGTCGGCCCGCGAACGCGGGGCGCCCCAGGTGTACGGGCGGTTGGCCGGTCACGCGGCGACGTTCGACCCGAAGCCGGAATCCGGGCGGCCGCCGGCCCTGGCGCGTGCCATCCGTCGCGCCCTGGCGGACGCGGGGCTAGAGCCCGGCGAGGTCGACGTGGTCTTCGCCGACGCTGCCGGGATCCCCGAGCTCGACCGGGCCGAGGCCGCCGCCATCACCGAGGTGTTCGGCCCGCACGCGGTTCCGGTCAGCGCACCCAAGGCGCTGGTCGGCAGGCTCTACGCGGGCGGCGGCCCGCTCGACCTGGCGTGCGCCCTGCTGGCGCTGCGGGACGGCGTCATCCCGGCCACCGCGCACACCGCGGACGTGCCGCCGGAGTACCGGATCGACCTCGTGCTCGGCGAGCCGCGGGCGGTCCCGCTGCGGACCGCGCTCGTGCTCGCGCGGGGCAACGGCGGTTACAACTCGGCCATCGTCATTCGCAAGTGAAGGAGAGGGAAGTGCCCGTTTCGCTGGATGCAGCCACCATTCGGGACGAGCTGCGCTCGCACCTGGCGGAGGTCCTCTACGTGGAGGTCGCCGAGGTCGAGGACGACGCGACGTTCCAGGACCTCGGCCTGGACTCGGTGCTGGGCGTAGAGCTGGTCTCGGTCATCAACGCCAAGTACGGGCTCAGCGAGGTCGTCGACGCGGTCTTCGACCACCCGACGCTGAACAAGCTCGCCGACTACGTCCGCGAACGCGCGGCCGAGGCGGCATGATTCGCCAGGTGACGATCACGCCGCACATGTGCGGCGGCAGCTCGTCGATCTTCGCGCAGCTCGGGGACTGGACCTGGGAGGCCGTCGCGGCCGACTGCGGGACCAACGTCTACGACGCGCGCACCGCCGACGGCCACCCGGCCTACCTGTCGTTCTACTACTTCCACGTGCGGGGCAGCGCGGAGCGGCACCCGCACGGCCTCACCTTCGGCGACGAGCTGACGGTGTCCTCGCGGGTGTTCGACTTCGGTGGTGAGTCGGTGCTGACGCTGCACCGGCTGTCCACATCGGACGACGAGATCGATCCGGTCGAGTTCTACGAGAACCCCCGGCCGGACGGCATCTACGTGCAGAACTTCAACCGCTGGATATCGCGTTCGCGGCCGGACAGCAACGAGGAGCTCGTGCGCTCCGCGCCGCCGGACTTCCGGCACGAGCACCTGCCCCAGTTGCCGCCGCAGTACTCGCCGCGCGGAATCGCTTCCCAGGCGCGGAAGAACGGCACCTTCCACCCGTCGGGCGTGCCCGGCCACACCCTGGCCGAAACGTTCGACACGACCTACGAACTCGACGTCGTGCACGACTTCAACGGGGTCGGGCTCGTGTACTTCGCGTCCTACTTCTCCATCATCGACACCGCGCTGCTGCGGCTGTGGCGGCGGATGGGCCGCGACGACCGGCAGTTCCTCGCCCGCCGGGTGCTGGACCACAAGCTCGGCTACTTCGGCAACGCCGACCTCGACTCCCGGCTGCGCATCGCGATCCGGTTGTGGCGGGACGACTCCGGGGGCGGCGCGGAGGTCGCCGACGTCGCGGTCCGGGAGATCGAGTCCGGCCGGCTGCTCGCGGTGGCCGCGATCAGCCTTCTCGTGGAGGAAGCATGAACCAAGTCGAGCAGGCGGTGCGGGCGGCGATCGTCGAGATCCTGCCCGACCTGCCCGCCGCCGAGATCACCCGCGACAAGAGCCTCCGCGATCTCGGCGCGGATTCGGTGGACCGGGTGGAGATCATCAGCCTGCTGCTGCACCGGCTGGAGCGGGCGGAGCCGATCTCGAACTTCGCGCACATCCCGGACATCGGGGCCCTGATCGAGCACCTGAGCAGGGGGAACAGCTGATGGCGCACGCCGGCATCGACGGCCTCAACGCCTACTGCGGGTTCGCGCGGCTCCCGGTGCGGGAGTTGTTCGAAGGACGAGGCCTGGACACCGACCGGATCGGCAACCTCGGGCTCGAACACCGCTCGGTGCTGCTGCCGTGGGAGGACCCGGTCACCAACGCGGTCAACGCGGCCAAGCCGCTGGTGGACGCGCTCGGGGACGCGGCGGAGGACATCGAGCTGCTGGTCACCTCCACCGAGTCCGGTGTGGACTTCAGCAAGTCGATCGCCTCCTACGCGCACCGCTACCTCGGCCTGTCGCGGCGCTGCCGGATCATGGAGGTCAAGCAGGCCTGCTACGGCGCGACGGGAATGCTGCAGCTGGCGGCCGGATACCTCGCCGGATCGGCGAATCCGCAGGCCCGGGCGCTGGTCGTCGCCACCGACATCAGCCCGATGGACGAGCGCGCGAAGTACGCCGAACCGACGATGGGCAACGGCGCCGTCGCGGTGCTGCTCTCGGCCGATCCGCGGGTGCTGGCGCTGGACGCGGGCCGCAACGGGCTGCACAGCTTCGAGACGATGGACACCGCGCGGCCCGCGCCGGACTTCGACTACGTCGACGCCGACCTCTCCCTGCTGAGCTACCTGGAGTGCCTCTCGGGCAGCTACGCCGACTACCGCCGGCTCGCGCCGGGCGCGGACTTCGCCACCACCTTCGACCACCTGGTGATGCACACGCCGTTCCCGGGAATGGTGAAGGCGGCGCACCGCAAGCTGATGCGCGAGGTGGCCCCGGGCCCGCCGAAGGCGATCGAGGCGGATTTCGCCCGCCGCATCGCCCCGTCCCTGGTCTACCCGCGCACGGTGGGCAACCTGTGTTCGGGCTCGATCTACCTGGCGTTGGCGAGCCTGATCGACAACGCCTCGGCGGAGGGCACCAGGGTCGGCCTGTATTCCTACGGCTCCGGCTGCGCCAGCGAGTTCTTCAGCGGCGTCGTCCAGCCCGGTGCGAGCCGGGAGCTGGCGGCCGCGGGCATTGCGGACCGCGTGCGCAGCCGCCAGGAGATTTCGTTCGCGGAGTACGAGAAGTTGCTGCCGTGGGCCCGCGAATGCCTGCTGCCCCGGCAGCACCTGCGCACCGATCTGTCCACATGGGACGAGTACGCCGAACCATCGCGGGCGCACGGCCAGGTCCTGGTGCTGACCGGCATCGAGAACTACCACCGGAGCTACGAGTGGCGGTGAACGCGGTGTCCGTGGACGCCTCGCGGCCGCCGGTCGTCCGCGTGACGCTTTCCAGCCCCGGCACCGGAAACCGCCTCGACGAGCCGCTGCTCGCGCAGCTTTCCGCCGCGCTGACCGAGGCCGAGGCCACGCAGGGCGCGCAGGTGCTCGTGCTGGACGCCGCCGGGGACGCGTTCTGCGCCGGGATGGCGCTCGACGAGCTGGAGAGCGTCTGGCGCCCGCGGATCGAGGCGGTCGGCGAGCTGCTGGCCAGGCTCACCGCGTCGCCCCTGGTGACGGTCGCGCTCGTGGACGGGGCGGCGCTGGGCGGCGGGGTGGGTTTGGCGGCGGCCTGCGACCAGGTCATCGCCGGGCCGCGAGCCGAGTTCCGGATGACCGAGGTGCTGCTGGGACTGCTTCCGGCGACGATCCTGCCGGTGGTGGCCAGGCGGATCGGCGCACACCGCGCCTACGGGCTGGCGTTGACCGCGCGCGAGGTGCCCGGCGCGGAAGCGGTCGGGCTCGGCCTGGCCGACGCGACCGGCGGCGAGGACGAGCTGCGCCGCGTCCTGCGCCGGCTGCGCGCGGCAGACCCGGGGGCGCTGGCGGCGCTCAAGTCGTACTACGCGGAACTCTTCCCCGCGCTGCCGCCGGAAGAACTCGTCGTGGAAGCCCTAGGCCATCGGCTGGCGGATGCCCAGGTCCACCAGCGGATCGCCGGATTGCGGAACCAGGGGTTGATCCCGTGAACACGGCAGTTGTGGTCGACGACGTGGCGGCGCCGGTGGCCACGATCCGCCTGGCCGATCCGGCCGGGCGCAACCGGCTCTCGGTCGAGCTGCGCGCCGAGGTCATCGCCGCGCTGCGGGAGGTGGCCGCCGATCCGGCGGTGCGGGCCGTCGTGCTGGCCGGGCTGCCCGACATCTTCTGCGCGGGCGCGTCCGCGGAGCAGATGCTCGGCACGCGCGAGCAGCGGATCGTCGCGATGTGGGAGTTCCTGAGCGCGGTGATCGACTGCCCGGTCCCGGTGGTCGCCGCCGCGCGGGGCCACGCGCTGGGCGGCGGTTTCCTGCTCGCGCTCTACTGCGATGTCACGGTGCTCAGCGAACGTTCCCGGTACGCGGCGAACTTCCTGACCTTCGGGTTCACCCCGGTGCTGGGCGCAACCCACCTGCTGCCGGCCAAGCTGGGCCAGGCGCTGGGCACGGAGATGTTGTACGCGGGCCAGAGCTACCGGGGTGGCGAGCTCGCCGCGCGCGGTGCCGGCGTGCGGGTGGCGGCGCACGACGAAGTCGATGCCGAGGCGCAGCGGCTCGCGCTGCGGATCGCCCAGGCGCCGCGCGAGGCCGTCGAGCTGCTCAAGGCGCAGTTGCGCGAGCAGGCGCGTGCAGCGGCGGAAACCGCGCTGGCGCGGGAGATCCCGGACCACGAGGCGACGATCGGCAGCGCCGAGGCGCGCCGCCGGATCCGGGGCTTGCACGGCGAGCGGCTCGCGGCCCGCAGCGGCCGCACCAGGTTCACGGACGAGAGCTGAGGTTGTTCCCGATGACCAACGATCCGATCGCGATCATCGGCATGTCCGCGCGAGCGGCAGGCGTCGATACCCTCGCCGAGCTGTGGGACATGCTCAGCCGGGGCCGGCGACGCTTCGCCCCGGTGCCGGAGGACCGCTGGCACGGCCTCGAACCGGGCGTGGACCTGCCGAACCCGCCCACGGCGTCGCTGCTGGAGCGCATCGACACATTCGACGCGCGCTTCTTCGGCATCGCGCCGCGGATGGCGGCCTGGATGGATCCGCAGCACCGGATGATGCTGGAACTGGCCTGGCACGCCGTGGAGAACGCGGGGCTCGACCCGGACGCGCTCGACGGGGAGCCGATCGGCGTGTTCGTCGGCACGTTCCTGTCCGACTACCGGGAGCGGATCAACGCGCACGGCCTCGCCGACGGTGCGGCGTTCCCGGGCGGCATGACGGCGTTCAGCGCCAACCGGGTCTCTTACCAGTTCGGCTGGACCGGCCCGAGCATGGTGATCGACTCGGCGTGCTCGTCGAGCCTTTCCGCGCTCGGCATCGCGGTGCAGGGGCTCCAGCAGGGCGAGTACCCGATGGCGCTGGTCGGCACGGCGAGCGTGATCAGCAACGGGTTCTACGCCAACACCGCCTACCGTGGCGGCGCGCTGTCGCCGACCGGTGATTCGGTGCCCTTCGGCCCCGACCGCGACGGCTACGTGCGCGGCGAAGGTGGAGCTTGCGTGCTGCTCAAGCGCCTGGACGACGCGCTGGCCGACGGCGACCCGGTGCACGCGGTCATCCGCGCGGTCGGCACCGCGCACAACGGCCGGGGCGGCGGGCTGACCGGCACCGACGTCGAATCGCAGGTGCGGCTGCTGAGCCGGACCGCGGCGGCCGCCGGTCGTTCGGTGGGCGAGCTGGGCTATCTCGAAGCGCACGGCTCGGGAACGCCCAGCGGGGACGCGGTCGAGGTCGCCGCGCTCGCCCGGGCGCTGGCCGATTCCGGCGCGACGGAGGGAGCGGGGCCGGACGGCAAGGTGTGGGTCGGTTCGATCAAGGCCAGCATCGGCCACCTCGAAGCGGCGGCGGGCCTGATGGGCGTGGTCAAGGCCGCGCTCGTGCTGCGGCACGGCCGGATTCCGCGGATCGCGGGCCTGACCGAGGCGGACCCGCGACTGCCGATCGAGGGCACGAACGTGGCGATCGCGGTGGGCGACGTGCCGTGGCCCGCCGGGCAAGCGCCTCGCCTGGCCGGGATCAACTCCTTCGGCCTCGGCGGCGCCGTTTCCCACGTGCTGCTGGAAGAACCGACGACACCGCCGCACCAGGAGGAGCAGGCACCCGAGCCGCACTTGTTCCCGCTGTCCGGCCAGGACGAGGACTGCCTGGCGGAGTTCGCGGGCGGCCTGCTCGCCGAGCTCGACGCGTCGACGGCACCCGGCCTGCCGAGCCTCGCCTGGACGTTGCAGACGGGTCGCCACGACCACCGGGCCCGCGCGGTGATCGCGGCCGCGGCGCCCGGCGAACTGCGCTCGGCACTGTCCGAAGTGGCCGCCGGAAAGCCCGCCGGGATCCCGGAATCCGGGCTGGCACAGGCGTGGCTGCGCGGCGAAGCGGTGGACTGGGCGAGCCGCTGGGGCGGCGACCGGCCGCCCAGGAGTCACCTCCCGGGCTCGCCGCTGCGCCGCCGCTCCCACTGGTACGACAGGACGCCACCGGCCCCGGTGACCTGGTGACGGGTCACCGGGAGCCGAGGCTCTGGTAGGTGGCCTCGGTGAGCCGGCGGGCGCGGTCGTCCATGTCGCCGATCTCGCGGGCCCCGCCGTTCTGCACGTAGGCGAACGCCAGGTCGTGCTCCGGGTCGGCGAAGGTGAAGTTGCCGTTCGCCCCGGCCAGGCCGAAGGCCGTGCCGAGCCCGGCCGACGCCGGGAAGATCGGGCCGCCCGCCAGCTGGAAACCCAGGCCCCAGGCGCTCGGCAGCAGGGTGACCAGGCAGGTGCCGGTGGAGTGCACCCGGCGGGTTTCGGCGAGCGTCTCGGGGCGGATCAGGCGGTAGCCGCCCACCTCGCCGATGAACGCGGCGTACAGGCGGGCCAGCGATTGCGCGCTGGCCAAGCCGTCGTAGGACGGGTTCTCCAGCACCGGGTCGGGCGCGGTGTCCAGCGACATGCTGCCGATCACCGCGCGGAAGGTCAGCGATCCCGGGTCGCCGAGCGCGACCAGCATGGCCAGCTCGTCGCCGGGGTCGGCGCCCGCCATCAGCTCCTCGGCCTTGGACTCCACCATGGTCGCCAGGTGCGCGGACTCCGGGTCGGGCAGGCCGATGTGGCAGTCCAGGCCGAGCCGTGCCGCGATCTCCTCGGCGAAGAACCGGCCGACGGTGCGGCCGGTGCGCCGCCGCACCAGCTCGCTGATCAGGTGTCCGAAGGTGGTCGCGTGGTAGCCGTGCGCGGTGCCCGGCTCCCATTCCGGGCGCGCCGCCGCGAGCGCATCGGCGATGGGGGAGTGCGCGCGCAGGTGGTCGGCGGTGATCGGGTCGTGGTCGAGGCACACCACGCCGGAGCGCTGGGCGAGCACCATGCGGAGCGTGATCCCGCCCTTGCCCTCGGCGGCGAATTCGGGCCAGTGCTCGGCGATCGGCGCGTCGAGCTCCAGCAGCCCGCGCTCGACCAGCACCAGCGCCGCGGCGGCGACCATGGCCTTGGTCGGCGACGCCAGCACGCCCAAGGTGTCCGGCCGCCACGGATCGGTGCGCTCCGCGTCGGCGTAGCCGCCCCACAGATCCACCACCGGCCGGCCGCGGTGGTAGACGCAGACCCCGGCGCCCACCTCCGCGCCGATCGCGAAGTTCTCCCGGAAAGCTCGCGCCACCCCGGCGAAAGCGTCCTCGGTCCACCCGCCGTGCGGGAACTCGATCACTGACCCAACCTCCAGTGCGCAGGCCGCGCCGGCCCGTCCGGCACCGCACCCAGCCTGCGCGGGACGGCTAAACCACGGCTCGAGGACCGCTGTGGCGGAACCGGATCACGGTGCCGCGCAAGGGGAAGCGGGCGCGGCGTCCGGCCCGGTGGCCCAGTCGCTGGGCCGGTCGGCGAGGCGGTGCTCGATGGTGCCGCCCGACCGCAGCCGTTCCAGGTCCACGGACACCTTTTCCTGCGGGGTACCGGAGATCCGCACCTCGTCGATGTACTGCAGCTTCGAGCCGTCGGCCCCGGGCGCCTCGATCTTCAGCGGCGGACCGCCCGGCAGCTCCACGACGGCGCTGGCGAACCGAGGCGCGTTCAGCACGAACTGTCCGGTGCCCGGCGTCGTCGGGTACAGGCCCAGGGCGCTGAAGACGTACCAGGCCGACATGGTGCCCAGGTCGTCGTTGCCGGTCACGCCGTCGGCGGCGTTGGTGAACAGGGTTTGCTGCGCCCGCACCACCGCGGAGGTCTTCGCGGGCTGCCCGACGAGCGAGTACATCCACGGCGAGTGCAGGTCGGGCTCGTTGTTCGGGTTTTGACGTCCTCGCCCGCTTGAAGGCGGGTGATTCCTCGATGTCATGCTGCGGTGACATTCGAGGATGGTTCACGCAACCGGCTACCCGTGCGGGTGCCTTGCCCATGTGGACTGCGCGTGCTCTGTGAACTGCCGCGACCGCTCGCGGCAGTTCCCGCCTCCCACGCGGTGGTGGGTTTCCGTCCGGCGGTGCTGAATGCTCGAGCAAGGATGATCATGGCGGCGTTGCGGTCGGCGTGGTCGGTGTGCCCGCAATGCACGCACGCGAACAACCGGCCGCAACCCTCACGAGACTCGGGGTCTCGGGTGTGGCACTTCGAGCACGTCTGCGACGAACCCACTGCCGGAACCGCAACCAGCTCACTACCGTACCGCTTGGTCTTGTAGCCGAGCTGGCGGCGGATCTCGAACCATCCTTGGTCGGCGATGCTTCGGTTCAACCCAGCCTTCTGGCGTACACCTCGACCGGGTTGCTCGGTAGTGCCTTTGGCGGAGCGGAGCATGTTGGAGACCTTCAAGTCCTCGACCGCGATCAGGCCGTGGTTTTTGGCCAGGTCGGTTGTGAGCTTGTGGTTCCAGTCCGTCCGCCTGCGGGCCTGCCGAGCCTTCACCGCAGCTATCGCCGCGATGGTCTTGCGGAGCCTGTTGGAGTACTTTCCTGCGTTGTGCTTTTTGGCGTACTTGATCTGCCGGGCTTTGCGTTGCTCCAAGCCCCGCAGGCGCTCCCGTTCGCCGGGAGTCAGGATGTCGGGTCGTTGACGCTCGGTGTCTTCGCCTGAGACGAACACCGAGCAGGCGATTCCTACGTCCAGCCCGACCGCAGCGCCGGTGTTGACCGGGCGCTGGGCTGGTTCGGGCTGGTGGATGCCGAACGAGATGTGCCATCCCAGGCCGTCGCGGGACACAGTGGCGTTGCGGACGGCGCCGCCCAGTGGGCGAGACAGCCGGAACCGTACCCACCCCAGCTTGGGTAGCTTCACGTGCGCCATGCGTCGCGACACCCTACGGACCTGCACTGCCTGACCGGGGAACGTCACACCCTGCCGGTGATGCTTGCGCTTGAACCGCGGAAACCCAGCTGGATGGCTGGGGTTCCAGAAGTTGTCATAGGCGGTATCGAGCCGCCGGAGAACTTGCTGGGCGCACTGCGCGGGAAGATCCCGAAGCCATGCGTGTTCCTTACGTGCTTCGGTTAGCCCGATGCACTGCTCCACGGAGCGCACGGTGGCTCGCCGCGCGGACTTGTATGCCCAGATGCGCTGCGCGAGCGCAATGTTCCACACCGCTCGACAGGTATGCGACCACGCCGTGAGCCGCTCCGCCTGTACCTGGTTTGGGTACAGGCGGAACCTCGCCGCCGTGTTCGCCTTCATGCTGATCACATTACGGCTGGGGTATGACAGCGCGGTTCGCGGAAGGTCCGGCCTGCAGGCCAGCGGCCAGACTCCAGTCCTAAAAGGACGGAGGGGTCGGCAATCCGCCGTGCGTGTTACGCGCCGCGGAGCACTTCGATGCGATCCGAACCGGGCCGCGACATGACCCAGCTCGAACCGGACAGCGACTTGGCGCGCTGCTTCAGCGGCGCGAGCCTGCTGGAGGCCTCGTCGTAGCCGTGGACCGTGGTCGGCGTGCACACGAGTGTCGCCAACGAGATGGTCACGTCGAGATCACCCGCCGAGCGCGGCGGGTCGAGCACCAGGCTCGCCAGCTGCACCAGGTCGTCGAGATTGCTCACCAATAAGAAATCGTCGCCGCCGACGTGGCCGACCTGCACCGACCGCAGCGACGTCGCCGCATCGGTGAGGCTGCGGCCGATCGCGCGGATCAGGTCGTCGCCCGCGGAGAACCCGGCGGTGTCGTTGACCTTCTTGAAGCTGTCGATGTCCAGCCAGCTCACCGCGAAGATCTCGCCGGCGGCGATCCGGCGCGCCACGTCGCGGGCGATCGCGTCGCTGCCCGGCAGCCGCGTCAGCGGGTTGAGCGCCGCCGCCTCCTCCACCTTCAGCTCCGCCATGCCGCGGATCAGGTCGCCGGCCCGCACCGCGCCCAGGCAGCGGCCCGACTCGTCGACCACGATCGCGTCGTCGTACATCCGGTACTGGTCCGAGCGGGTCACCAGGCTCAGCGCTTCCATCGCCGTGGTCGCGGTGTTGACCACTCGCGGCTCGTCGGCCAGCCGCGAGGCCGCGCGCTTGGCGTGCAGCGCGTGCCCGTACGGGCCGGTCACGGCGAGCAGGAAGCGGTTGCGGTCGATGGTCCACCGCGGCCGGTTCTGCTCGTCGACCAGCACCACGCCGCTGATCTCGGGGTGGTCGGCCAGCACGCTGCGCACCTTGTCGGCGGTCGCGTCGGTCGGCAGCATCGTCGCGGGCGACAGGAACTCCGTCACCCGGGGCCCGGTCGCGAGGGTGCTGATCGACGGGCCCTGCGGGTCGGTCACCTCCGCCGCCACGCCGGGCACGCTGCTCGCCGTCGGAGGTCGCCGGGCCGCCGGGGCGAGCAGGTTCCCCTGCACCAGGCGAATGCCGTTGCGGCGCAGGGCGGTGAGCTGGCGCTCGTTCTCCACGCCCTCGGCGACCAGTTGGCTCTCGGTCGATTCGCACAGGTGGCGGACCGCCTCGACCACCGCGACCCGGGCGGGGTTGTCCGGCAGCCCGGCGACCACGGCGCGATCGAGCTTCACCACGGCGGGCCCGATGTCGGCGATCAGGGTCAGCGGCACGTCGCCCTCGCCGACGCCGTCCAGGGCGACCTGGAAGCCGTCGGCGCGCAGCTTCTCGACCCCGCTGAGCAGCTCGGCGGAGTCCAGCCGGGCGAACGGCGGGCCGATCTCCAGCGTCACCTCCTGCTCGCGTCGGCCGATCTCGCGGAGCTTCTCGCGCAGCAGGTCGAGCCGGGGGAGGTCGTGGGTGACGGTGCCGCCGAAGATGTTCAGGTGGAGGGGGAGCAGGGACTCGTGCTCCGCTGCCGAGTTCAACGCGGACGTCGCGAGTTCCACGTCCAGCTCGGTCAGCCGCCGCTGCCGGGCGGCCTCCCGGAAGAGGTCCTGGACGTGCGCGCCCACCGGCCGGGCCAACGCCTCGATCGCGACGATGGCACCGGTCTTGATGTTGATCAACGGCTGGAACGCGAAGCGCACTTCGTCAACCAACGCGAGCACGGAGTCGATGTTGCCCGGACTCATGCCGCTCCATCGACGGTGTTCACGACCTGTTCACCGACATCTCAGTTCCTCATCCCCGGCGGAGGACCGCCTCTCCCCGCGGCCCAACCTAGCCTGTTCGGCCAGCTCGAAGCATCGGCCAGTCGGCGACCCTGTGGCCATCGACACAACGAAACGAAGGGGTTTCGCTACAGGTGGTGTGCGGGTTCAGCTGCCGCCGAGTCCGTGCCGGGCGGGCGGGTGTCCCACGGTGAGGCCACCGAGCACCAGCCTGCGCCGGATCCGCCACGGCGCGTTGCGGAAGAGCGCCGACATCGCGGCCGTCGTCCCGGCGGCGCTGCCCTCGGTTGCCAGGAACGCCGTCCGGTGCGGCTCGTCCAGCCGGAAGAACACCTCGAAGAACTCCGGCACCAGGTCCGGGGGGAGTGACAGCAGGGCCTGCAGCGCCCGATGCCGCAGCGAGTGCGCGGCCACCGCGCGCGGCGGCCACAGGATCGAGAAGCTCGCCCTGGCGGCGGAGGCCGGGCCGGCTGGGAGCGCGGCGTTGATCGCCGCCGCCAGCCACGGTGCGCGTTGCAGGGAGCCCGCCACGCTGAAGCCGGTCGCCGGGTGCACGAAGCCCGCCGCCGCGCCGAAGGGGATCACCCGCCCTGGTCGGGGCAGCGGATCGTCCACCGGGAACCGGACCCGCTCCTCGCCGATCCGCTCCCGCTCGGCCACCCCGGCGGCGGCGAGCCGTCCGGCGAGCCGCCTGCGCAGCAGGGCCAGCGGCAGCGCCGGGCGGCGCGCGAGCGAGGTCTCCTCGAGCAGCACCCGGTCCGGGCCGAGGCGGACCGCGTAGAGGAACGTGGGCCAGCCGCCGCGGGTCTGCGGTGCGGGATGCCAGTCCATGAACACGCCCGCGTCCGGGTCGCAGAACGGTTCCGCGGCCGCGGCGTCGACCACCCAGCCCACCGCGGACTGCAGGGCCGCGGGGTGCGCCGGGCGTCCGCCGGAGAGGGCCCGCGCGGCGCCGGTCGCGTCGACCACCACGGCCGCCGCGATCCGCCGGCCGTCCTTGAGCACCACCGTCGAGCCCGTCGGCCCGTGCTCGGCGGCGGTCGCGCGCCCGGTCACCTCGACGACGTCGGGACGCCAGAGGTACTTCCACAACGCCGTGTTGTCCAGCACCGCGTAGGGCCGCCGCCATTCGTGCCGCTCGGTGCCGCGCACCGCCATTCGCGGCATCACTGACGCCAGCACCGCTGGTGGCACCGACGGCGGCAGCTCGTCGCGCCAGGTTCCGTAGGTGTGCGGCCAGACGCGTCGCGGTGCGGGATCGACGAGCGTCACCTGCAGGCCGGTGTCGCTGCAGGCAGCCGCCGCCGCACGACCCGCCGGGCCGCCGCCCACGACAACGACATCCACCGGAGCATCAGATCACGTCGGCCACCGATCGCGCCGCCAGGGCCGCTAACGTGAGCCCATGCAGGATGTGCAGCCAACCCGGACCGGTCGGCGCAGCGGCCGCTCCGGATCCGCCCACGGCCCAGGTGACCTCGCCGCCAGCCCGTTCCGCGCGGACCGCGACCGGGTGTCCAGCTCCGCGTTCTTTGCCCGCCTCGGCGGCGTGACGCAGGTCGTCAGCCCCAGCGGCTCCGGGCTGCTCCTGCACAACAGGCTCACCCACAGCCTGAAGGTCGCGCAGGTCGCCCGGGCGATCGCCGAGCGGCTGATGGCCGACCGGGAGAACGTGGCGCGCCTGGATCGCCTCGGCGGCTGCGACCTGGACGTGGTCGAGGCCGCCGGACTCGGCCACGACCTCGGGCACCCGCCGTTCGGGCATCTCGGCGAGAGCGTGCTGGACAGGCTCGCGCGGCAGCGGTTCTCGCTGCCGGACGGCTTCGAGGGCAACGCCCAGACCTACCGCGTGGTCACCCGCATCGACGTGCGCGGCGTCGGCGGCGAGGGCCTGGACCTGACGGCGGCGGTGCGGGCCGCGCTGCTGAAGTACCCGTGGACCCGGCTGTCCCGCCCGCAACCACACCCCCGGCACCTGGCCTCGCCGCCGCGCGGCGCGTCCGAGCCGGCGGACCAGCCGGGCACCGGATCGGCGAAGTTCTCCTGCTACAGCAGCGAAATCGCGGATCTGATCGATGCCCGCGCGGCGTTCGGCGGCCGGATCGAGGACTGGCAGCAGACCGTCGAGGCGTCGATCATGGACACCGCCGACGACATCGCCTACGCGATCCACGACCTGGAGGACTTCCACCGCGTCGGGGTCCTGCAGCACACCAGCGTCTCGCACGAGCTGACCGAGTGGCTCGGGCACGCCGCCGAGTTCGCCGCCCGCTCCGACGCCGAGCTCGCCGGCGACGGCATGCGCCCCGGCTGCTCGCTGGAGGGGCTGCGCCGCCGGCTGCACGCCAAGGACGACTGGATCGCCGACGACGAGGCGTTCGTCAGCGCGGTGAAGAAGGTCGTCGCGAACCTCGTCAACAAGCTGCTGGAGGTGCCCTTCGACCGGTCCCAGCTCGCCGAGCGGTCCATCGCGGCCTTCTCCGGGGAGTGGACGCAGCGCCTGGTCGAGGGCATCCAGGTCGACGAGCACCCGAACACCAGGTCCGGGCACGTGGCGCTCGCGGTGGAGCAGTGGCACGAGGTGCAGGTGCTGAAGTTCGTGCACCGCCGGTTCGTGCTGCAGCGCCCCGACCTCGCGCTGCACCAGCGCGGCCAGGACCGGCTGCTGAGCAAGCTCGTCGAGGCCCTGGACAACTGGCTGATCGACCGCAGCGAGGCCGCCCGGCTGCCGCACCGCCTGCGCGACCTGTTCGACCGGGCCCGCGCCGAGTTCGCGCAGCTGAGCAGCGACGACCCGGAGCTGCTGCTGGCTCCCGGCGACACGGAGCCGGTCGACGCGGAGCGCCTGGAGCGGATGTCGCGCGGCCGGGCGGTGATCGACTTCGTCGCCTCGCTGACCGACGACCAGGCCGCCGCGCTGCTGGAGGCCCTGTCGGGCCGGACCACGCAGCTGTGGAGCGACACGTTCGTGCTGTGAGCAGGAGCACCGCCGGTTGTGACCGACGTGATGAGGTCTGCGATCAAATCGGTGGACAACGCCCGATACACTGGGTTCGTGGTTAGCAAGCGCTACGTGGTTCGCGTTCCTCGCGCCACTCCATCGCTGGTTCGCCCGGTCGTCGTTTAGCGACCGAGCCGCTCAGCAGTGCCCACGCCCACCCGGCCCCGCCGGTGGGCGCGTTCATGGAATCGCTTGACCACCGACTTTCGGAGTTTCCCTTGATTTCTGCCACCGGCCTGGAACTGCGCGCCGGCTCCCGCATCCTGCTCTCCGACGCGACCCTGCGCATCCAGCCCGGCGACCGGATCGGCCTGGTCGGCCGCAACGGCGCGGGCAAGACGACGACGCTGCGCGTGCTCGCCGGCGAGGGCCAGCCCTACGCCGGTGAGGTGATCCGCCGCGGCGAGATGGGCTACCTGCCGCAGGACCCGCGCGAAGGCGACCTCACCGTCACGGCGAAGGACCGGGTGCTCTCCGCGCGCGGGCTGGACCAGCTGCTCCGCGACATGGAGAAGGCCCAGACCGCCATGGCCGAGCTGGTCGACGACCGGGAGCGGGACAAGGCGATCGCCCGCTACGGCCGGCTGGAGGAGCGCTTCGCCGCGCGCGGTGGCTACGCCGCGGAGAGCGAGGCCGGGCGCATCTGCAGCAACCTCGGCCTGCCCGACCGGGTGCTCAACCAGCCGTTGCGCACGCTCTCCGGTGGTCAGCGCCGCCGCGTCGAGCTGGCCCGGATCTTGTTCGCCGCGTCGGAGTCCGGGCCCGGCGGCGGTTCGGCCAGCACGCTGCTGCTCGACGAACCGACCAACCACCTCGACGCCGACTCGATCAACTGGCTGCGCGACTTCCTGAAGAACCACGACGGCGGCCTGGTGGTCATCAGCCACGACGTGGAGCTGCTGGCGGCCGTGGTCAACAAGGTGTGGTTCCTGGACGCCATCCGCGGCGAAGCGGATGTGTACAACATGGACTGGGACCGCTACCAGGACGCCCGCGCCGCGGACGAGAAGCGCCGCCGCCGCGAGCGCGCCAACGCCGAGAAGAAGGCGTCGGCCCTGATGGCGCAGGCCGACAAGATGCGGGCCAAGGCGACCAAGGCGGTCGCGGCCCAGAACATGGCCCGCCGGGCGGAGAAGCTGCTGGCCGAGGCCGAGACGGAGCAGTCCCAGGAGAAGGTCGCCAAGATCCGCTTCCCGGAGCCGGCCGCGTGCGGGCGCACCCCGCTGACCGCCGACGGGCTGTCCAAGTCCTACGGTTCGCTGGAGATCTTCAGCGGCGTCGACCTGGCGGTGGACCGTGGCGCCAAGGTCGTCATCCTCGGCCTCAACGGCGCGGGCAAGACCACCCTGCTGCGCCTGCTCGGCGGCATGGAGAAGCCCGATTCGGGCGAGATCGTGCCTGGTCACGGGCTGCGCATCGGGTACTTCGCGCAGGAGCACGAGACGCTGGACCACGACGCGACGGTGTGGCAGAACGTCCGCAGCGCCGCGCCGGACACCCCCGAGCAGCAGCTGCGCACCCTGCTCGGCGCGTTCTTGTTCCAGGGCGAGCAGTTGCAGCAGCCCGCCGGCACCCTCTCCGGCGGCGAGAAAACCCGGCTCGCGCTCGCGGGCCTGGTCTCCAGCGCGGCGAACGTGCTGCTGCTGGACGAGCCGACCAACAACCTCGACCCGGCCAGCCGCGAGCAGGTGCTCGACGCGCTGCGCAGCTTCGCCGGTGCCGTCGTGCTGGTCACGCACGATCCCGGCGCGGTTCAGGCACTCGAACCGGAACGGGTCATCCTATTGCCGGATGGGACCGAAGACCACTGGTCGGACGACTACTTGGACCTCGTCCAGTTGGCGTAGCAGAGGTTGCACTAGCAGTGTCCGCTACTACGGATGGATTAGTGCATTCCGGTGATCGCCGTGCGGTCATCTCGACCGTTGGCCGATCTTTTTTCCATGATCGCCTGGCGTTCCCGCGTTTCCTGTTCGATCATTGCGCTGACAGGGGTCGCGAGGCCCGACCTGCTCAGAGGGAAGGCGGGGACACCGTGGCTGAGCTGAAGAAAGGCGCGCGCATCACGGGTAGCGCGCGGGACAAGCTTGCCAGTGACCTGAGAAAGAAGTACGAGAAGGGGGCGAGCATCCGCGCTCTGGCCGAGTCGACCGGCCGGTCCTACGGGTTCGTGCACCGCGTCCTGAGCGAATCAGGCGTGCAGTTGCGGGGACGCGGGGGCGCGACGCGCTCGAAGAAGAAGTGAGCACGACGGCCACCGGCCGTCTGCACCGACGACATAGCACGACTCCAGAGATCTGCTCAGATCTGCGATGGAGGTCCGCTTGGCGGATTCGATAGTGGACGCCGGCCTGTTGGATCGTGGCGGTGTGGGGTTCACGATCCACGGGCGGCGGGCCACGATCACCTTGGACCGCCCGGACAAGCTGAATGCGCAGACACCGCACACCTGGCAGGCGCTGCGGGAGATCGGACGATCCCTGGGCCCTGAGGTCCGGGTAGTGGTGGTGCGCGGCGCGGGTCGGTCGTTCTCGGCCGGCCTGGATCGCCGGCTCTTCGGTTTCGCCGACGTCGACGGGGCGCCCGGGCTGGCGGCGCTGGCCCGGCGCCCCACCGAGCAGGCCGATGCCGAGATCGCCGGCTTCCAACAGGGGTTCAGCTGGCTGCGCGAACCCGATCGGGTGACCATTGCGGCCGTGCGGGGGCACGCCATCGGCGCTGGTTTCCAACTCGCCCTGGCGTGCGACCTGCGCGTGCTCACCACCGATGCCCGGCTGCGGATGGCGGAGACCGGCCTGGGGCTCGTGCCGGATCTTGGCGGCACGTTGCCCCTGGTCAGAACCGTTGGTTACGCAAAGGCAGTGGAAATCTGCCTGACCGGGCGGGAAATTCAGGCGGACGAGGCCCTGCGGCTCGGCTTGGCCAACTCCGTGGTCGAGCCCGACCGGCTCGACGCCGCCGTGGACCAGCTCGCCGATGCCGTCGCGCAACCGCCGAACGGCGCGGTCCGCGAGACCCTGGCGCTGCTGGTCCAGGCCGACGAGGCCGTCGACCCGGAGCAGCAGCTCGCCGCCGAACGCGCCGCTCAGCTGCGCCGCATCGCGGAACTGGCCGAGCAGCTCGGCTCGGACTAGTTCAGGCCGGGCACCCGCGCTCCGTAGTGCGCGAGGTTGGCGGCGTTGGCTTCGTCGCCGCCGACCGTGTTCGAGCTGCGCCAGACCGGCAGGTCGACGCCGGCCGCGCCGGCCAGGTCGTACATCCGCACCAGCAGCATGTTCCACAGGAACGCGTTCGCCATCGATGACAGCGGCGCCGTCACCGGCTCCGCCGGTGGGTAGCTCGCGTCGCCGCCCGGGACCAGGGTGTCCAGCACGATCTCGGCTTCTTCGGCCAGCGTCGTGCCCGCGCGCTTCGGGGCCTCGGCGCTGGCCGTCGGCGAGGTGATCGCCACGACCGTCGAGCCCGCCGCGCGGGCGAGTCTGGCCAGTTCCACCGGGTAGGGGTTCACCCCGGAGTTGGAGAACACCACCAGCGCGTCCGCGCCGCCCCGGAAACCGGCCGCGGTGAGCACCTCTTCGGCGAGGCCGGTGCGGCGTTCGGTCCTGGTGCTGGCCACCGCGCCGTGCAGGGGCAGCAGGTCCGGGTGGTACAGCGGCCGCACCGCCGCCAGGCCGCCCGCCCGGTAGTACGACTCCATCACGCCGGCCAGCGAGTGGCCCGCGCCTGCGGTGAACACGAGGCCGTCCGCCCGGACTGCGGCGAAGAGGCGGTCGGCGGCGGCCCGCAGGGCCTCGGCGTTGTGCGCGCCGATCTTTCGCAGGTGTTCCAGCGTTTGCTCGGCGTGAACCGGGCCTGTTTCCGACATCTTGCGCTCCCGTGGCGAGGTGATCGCGGACATGAGGTCTATACCAATCCGGGGAGTGCCGGTCAAGGCGTGCGGCGTGCCCCTGCCCACCACTGGTGTGGTGTGCGGGCTAGGCTGTTGATCAGCCTGCAAGATCGAACAGCCAGGGGATGCATGCCGCAACGAGGCAACCGCCGGGAACTGCTCGCCGACGCCGCCATCGAGGTGCTGGCGCGCGATGGAGGCCGCGGGCTGACGCACCGCGCCATCGATCGCGAGGCCGAGGTTCCAGAGGGCACGACCAAGAACTACTACCCGACGCGCAGCGCGGTGTTCCTGGCCGTTGCGCGCTACCTCGCCGCCCAGCACACCGAGGCGCTGCGCAGCCTGCGCAGCCAGGTTCCCGCCGACGTCACCGGCGAGGACATCGCCGCGCTGTACGCGGCGATGCTGCGGCGGATGTCGACGAGTGCGCGATCTCAGTTCCTGGCGCTGTTCGAGCTGCACCTGGAGGCGGTGCGAAACCCCGAGGTGCGCGAGGCGCTCGGGGACATCACCGAGGCCAATGTGGACACCGCGGTGCAGCTGCAGACCGCGGTGGGGCGCCGGATGAGCCGCCGCGGCGCGGGATTGCTCGACGCGGGCATGCTCGGCGTCGCGCTCTCGATGCTCAGCCTGCCCGACGATCTGGTCGAGGAACTCGGGTTCGACGACCCGGACGGGCTCGCGCGGGCGTTATTGTCCCTCGCCTCGGTGCGGGACGAACCGGCGATCAGCGTGCTGCGGGACCACGCCAGCTGATCGCCGGGCGACCGTGCGGTGGCGCTGAGGGACCGCCGGATGACGCACGGTAGCCTTTGGGGGGAACGAGATCTGGGCAGGGCGTCCTGGGGGTCGCCCACGATCGAAGTGGATGCAGGGAACGCATGTCGAATCCAGCACCGGACGAGACCGGCCCGCTCGAACCGCCTGCGGTCGTGTTCGCCCGCCTCACCGATGTCCCGGTGGACGCCTTGGACAAGCTGATCGAGGCGACGCACGAGGTGTACGCCGACCTCAACAAGGTGCTCGGCCACCCGTACTGGGGAGACCTGGTGTTCCACCAGGGCGCGGCGATCAAGGCGCTGAAGGAGGCGCGGATCTGCCTGGAAGGCCTGCGTTCCGAGGCGATCGGGGCCCGCAACACCGAACTCGGGATCACGGTCGCGACCGCGGTGGCCGACGGCGAGCGCTACTACGCGCAGACCGAGGACGACAAGGCCGAGCTGGTGGATCGGGTGCTGCGGCCGCAGCAGCCCGGCGCCAGCCACCTCTACGTCTGGGACCGCCCGCACGAGGACCCGGACGCCGCCGGGCCCTACCAGCAGATCCGGATCGTCACCGACGCGGAGGCCGAGGTCGGCGTCCTGAACTTCACCGAGGAGTCCGAGGAAGGCGACCTCGACTCCTGGCACACGCTCAACCCGGAGCCGCCGGCGGACGCGCCCGCACTGCCGTTCGACGCGGGTAGCACGCTGAAGTTCCCGCGCAACGCGGTGCTGCCGTTCCGGGAACTCCGCGCGGCGCTGGACGAATTCACCCGAACCGGGCAGCGGCCATCGGCCGTGCAGTGGCAGGCTGCGCGCTGGGGCGATCTGTAATCAGCCGTAGATGCCCTGGACGGCGCGCGCGGCGATGGTCGTCACGATCTTGAACGCCTTCATCGCCTCGGTCATGTTCGGCGCATCGAACCCGACCCGCCGCACGTCCAGCTGATCGACGGTCGGGATCACCGCGGCGGCCGCGGCGAGGTGCGCTGCGTCGAACTCCACCTCGATGCGGTGCGGGCGGGCCGCGCCTTCGGTCCGCCCGGCCCGGCGCAGGCTTTCGCTTGCCGCGGCGCGGATGTCGGCCGCGGTGCGGGCCGGCGGGCGGCAGATCGCCGCGTAGCGGCTGACGCATTCCTTCACCACGACCGTCGTCGCCGCGGGCGCGTACCCGGCGGCTTCGGCGCAGGCCCGGTCGTCGCCGGTGACCAGCAGGACCGGCACCCCGTACTCGGCGGCGAGCGCCGCGTTGAGGCCGCCCTCCCCGGCGGGCGCGCCGTCGAGCCACACCCCGGTGATGGAGTTCTCCAGGTAGGTGTGGGAAAGGACGCCTTCCTCGCCCGCCCTCGCGTGGTAGCCGACGAACGCCACACCGTCCACATCAGACTCGATGCCCTGCATCATCGACAGCGGTTTGTGCCGCCCGGTCAGCAGCACCGCCCGCTCGTCGAGGTCTTCCAGCAGCAGGTTTCGCTGGGACGAATGCGCTTCGTTCACCAGCACGCCGGTGGCGCCGGCCGCGCAGAGCCCCTCAACGCACGCGTTGACATCGCCGGTGAACAGGCGCCGGAAGCGCTGCCACTGCTCGGTTCCGGGCACCACGTCGTCGGTCCAGGTGACGCCGGTGACGCCTTCCATGTCCGCTGAGAGCAAGATCCGCACGCCGCCCAATCTATGCCTCACGACCGGACGTTCGAGGCGGGGCTCGCCGATCGGGTAACGGTTCGGTACCTGTGGGTGACGCCGCTCGGAGACAACCTTCGGTTAACCATTGACGAACAGCGCCTGAAGGTGGTTCCTTCTTCTCACTCGCCACGAAGGAGGGGTCGCCGTGGGCAGACGATTCGCCGTGCTCTGGACTGCGCTGCTGGTCGCTTTGTTGGTGCCGATGCCGGCAACCGCGCAGCAGGACGGCGCGCGTCAGGAGGGCGCGACGCTGCGGATCGGGCTGCAGCAGCAGATCGACTCGCTGAACCCCTTCCTGGGGTACACGTTGGCCTCCACCGACATCTTCCGCTCCATCTACCCGACGCTGACCACCTACAGCCCGGACGACTTCTCGGTGATGCCGGAGCTCGCCGAGAGCTGGGAGCCCTCGCCGGACAAGCTCACCTGGACCTTCCGGATCCGGTCCGGCGTCAAGTGGTCCGACGGGCAGCCGGTGACCGCCCGCGACGCGGCCTACACGTTCAACCGGATGATGACCGATCCGGCCGCGAGCACCGCCAACGGCAACTTCGTGGAGAACTTCGAGACCGTCACCGCCCCGGACGACACCACGCTGGTCGTCCGCACCAAGACGCCGCAGGCCACGATGCTGGCGATCGACGCGCCGATCGTGCCCGAGCACGTGTGGTCGAAGGTCGCCGACGTCGCGGGCTTCGCCAACGACCAGATGCCGGTGGTCGGCAGCGGGCCGTTCACGCTCACGGGTTACCGCGCGGAGCAGGACGTCACGCTGACCGCCAACCCCGATTTCTGGCGCGGCGCGCCGAAGGTCGCGGGGCTGCAGTTCATCCAGTTCAAGAACAGCGACGCCGCGGTGCAGGCGCTGCGCAAGGGCGACGTCGACGTCGTCCAGAAGCTCACCCCGGCGCAGTTCGACGCGCTGGCGGGAGAGGCCGACATCGAGCAGGTCAAGGGCCAGGGGCGGCGGTTCTTCGAGCTGTTGCTCAACCCGGGCGCGACCAACAGCGAGAACGAGGCGATCGGCAGCGGTCACCCGGCGCTGAAGGACGTGCGGGTGCGGCAGGCCATCGACCAGGCGATCGACCGGAAGGTCCTGGTGGACCGGGTGCTCGGCGGCTACGGCCAGGAGGGCGGCGGGTACCTGCCGCCGATCTTCTCCGACTACCAGTGGACGCCGCCGCAGCCGCGGACCTTTGACCCGGCCGCCGCCAACCGCAAGCTCGACGAGGCGGGTTACGCCCGCGGCGCGGACGGCATCCGCCGCACCCCGCAGGGCGAGCCGCTGGAGTTCGACCTCGTGCTGCACGGATCCCGGTCGGAGGACACCCAGGTCGGCGAGTTCGTCAAGCGGTGGCTGGCCGATCTCGGCATCAACGTCGAGCTCCAGCCGGTGTCGGACAACCAGCTCAACGACCGGACCACCAGCGCCGAGTACGACATGGTGATCAGCGGCTGGTCGGCCAACCCGGACCCGGACTACGTGCTGCGGCTGCAGACCTGCGCGTCCCGGCCGACGCCCAGCGGCGGCGGGAACCCGGACTCGTACCTGTGCGACCAGCAGTACGACGAACTGTACAACCGGCAGCTCGGCGAGTTCGACAAGGACAAGCGCGTCGACCTGGTCCAGCAGGCGCAGGCCCGGTTCTACGACCAGGCCGCCGGGCTGGTCCTGTGGTACCAGAACTCGCTGGAGGCCTACCGGGCCGACCGCTACAGCGGGTTCACCCTGCAGCCGAAGACCGATGGCGTGATCGTGGCGCAGCAGGGCTACTGGGGCTACTACGGCGCCCAGCCCACGGACAAGGCGCTGAGCGGCTCGGGCACCGACTACACCGGCGTCGCCTGGGTGCTCGGCGGGGTCGTGGTGCTGGTCGGCGTCGTCGTGGCGCTGGTGGTGGTCCGCCGCCGGGCGACCGCCGACACCCGGGAGTGAACCGTGTCCCAAGCACTCGCGACAGTCGCAGAACCGGCGCCGCCCACCGGCGGCGGTCGCCGGGCGGTCCGCTACGTGGCGGGCAAGCTGGGCGGTGGCCTGGTGAGCCTGTTCCTGGTGGCGGTGCTGGGCTTCTTCCTGTTCCGGGTGATGCCCGGCGACCCGGTGCGCACCATGACCCACGGCGCGCCGGTCACCGAGCAGCAGATCGCCGTGCTGCGCGAGCGGTTCGGCCTGGACCAGCCGCTGTGGAAGCAGTTCCTGGACTTCCTCGGCAACCTGCTGCGCGGTGACCTCGGCACCTCCTACACCTACAGCCGCCCGGTGGGCGAGCTGATCCTCGACCGCATCGGTCCGACCGTGCTGCTGGTGGGCACGGCGACCCTGATCGCCGTGCTGCTGGGGCTGTGGATGGGCTCGCGCGCGGCGTGGCAGCACGGCGGCGCCTTCGACAAGACCTCGACGTCGATCGCGCTGACGCTGTGGTCGGTGCCGACGTTCTGGCTCGGGTTGATCGTGCTGATGGCCTTCGGCGTCGGCGTCGGGCCGATCCCGGGCATGTTCCCGGTCGGCGGGATCTCCTCGCCGGACACGCCGCCGGAACTGCTGCCGCAGGTCCTCGACGTCGCCCACCACCTGGTGCTGCCCGCGCTGACGATGGTCGCGGTGATCTACGCCGAGTACCTGATGGTGATGCGCTCGTCGCTGCTGGAGGAGATGGGCGAGGACTACCTGACCACCGCGCGGGCCAAGGGGCTGCGCGAGGACATGGTGCGGCGGCGGCACGCGGTGCCCAACGCGCTGCTGCCCACCGTCACGCTGATCTTTCTGCGGCTCGGTCTGGTGGTCGGGGGCGCGATCACGGTGGAGACGGTGTTCTCCTGGCCTGGTCTCGGGTTGCTCACCTACGAGGCGCTGCGGGTGCCGGACCTTCCGTTGCTGCAAGGCATTTTCATCGTGCTTGCGGGGAGCGTGGTGGTGATGAACGTGCTGGCCGATGTGCTCTACCGGGTGCTCGATCCGAGGGTGCGGGAATCATGACGGCCACCGCAGGGCAGATCGTCCGGGCCCGCCGCCGGGCTAGGGCGGCCGAGGCGTGGCGCGTCTTCCGCGCGGACCGGGCCGGTTTGGCGGGCCTCGTGGTGCTGGTCGTGGTCGGCCTGCTGGCGCTGTTCGCACCGCTGCTCACCGACGCCGGCGGCTTGGACGTCACGCGGGCGCCGGGCCGCCCGCTGCAGGCGCCGAGCGGCGAATTCTGGCTCGGCACCGACGAATCCGGGCGTTCGGTGCTGCTGCTGACCTGGTGGGGCGCGCGGGTGTCGCTGGTCGTCGGCCTGTCGGCGGCCGTGCTGTCGGTGCTGATCGGCACCGTGGTGGGGGTGCTCGCCGCGCACTTCGGCGGCTGGACCTCCCGGGTGCTGCTGCGCTTCACCGACTTCTTCCTGGTCCTGCCGTCGCTGGTGCTGGCCATCGCGCTGTCCACGGTGCTCGCCCGCGGGCTGTGGACGATCGTGCTGGCCATCGGGGTGACGGCGTGGCCGCCGACGGCGCGGATGGTGCGCGCGCAGACGCTGACGATCGAGGCCCGCCCCTACATCGAGCGGGCCCGGGCGCTGGGCGCGGGGCACGGCCACGTCATCGGCCGCCACGTGCTGCCCGCCGTGCTGCCGCTGGTGTTCGCCAACACGACGCTGTCGGTGGCCAGCGCGATCATCGCCGAGTCGACGCTGTCGTTCCTGGGCCTGGGCGATCCGAGCATGGTTTCGTGGGGCTCGATGCTGAAGTCCGCGATGGACACCGGCGCGGTCACCGGCGGCGCGTGGTGGTACCTGCTGCCGCCGGGCCTGGGAATCGTGGTGGTGGTGCTGGGCTTCACGCTCTGCGGCCGGGCGTTGGAGGCCGTGTTCAATCCGAGGCTGCGGGGGCGCCGGTGACTCCGATTCTGCAATTCCGGGACGTGTCGGTGACCTACCGGGGCGCTCAGGAGACCTCGCCGGGAACAGCTGCCGTGTGCGGCGTCAGCCTGAGCCTCGGCGAGGGCGAAACCCTCGGCCTGGCGGGGGAATCCGGCTGCGGCAAGACGACGCTGGCGATGTCCGTGCTGCGGCTGCTGCCGAGTTCGGCGCGCATCGACGGTGAGGTCCTGCTGGACGGGCAGGACGTGCGCGAGATGACGTTCGGGCAGCTGCGCGCGGTGCGCTGGGCGAGCGCGTCGGTGGTGTTCCAGGGCGCCATGCACGCGTTGAACCCGGTGCGCACCATCGGCGAGCAGATCGCCGAGCCGATCAAGCTGCACGGCCGGGCGAACGGCGACCTGCGCATGCGGGTCGCGGAGCTGCTCGCGCAGGTGGAGCTGCCCGCGGAGCGGGCCGACGCCTATCCGCACGAGCTCTCCGGCGGGCAGAAGCAGCGGGTGATGATCGCGATGGCGCTGGCCTGCGAGCCGCGCCTGGTCATCGCCGACGAGCCGACCACGGCGCTGGACGTGGTGGTGCAGGCCCAGATCCTGGACCTGATGGGCCGGCTGGTCGCCGAGCGCGGCATCGCGCTGTTGATGATCAGCCACGACCTGTCGGTGCTGTCGGTCAGCTGCGAGCGGCTGGCGGTGATGTACCAGGGGCAGGTCGTCGAGCACGGCCCGTCGGGGCAGGTCATGACCGAGCCGCAGCACGCCCACAGCCAGGCGTTGGCGAGCGCCTTCCCGACCGTCGGCGACCCGCGGTTCCGGCTCACCGAAGGGGCGCCGAGCGGGCCCGCGCTGCTGTCGGCGGAGGCGGTGTCGGTCGACTTCACCAGCCGCTCCGGGCAGACCGTGCGCGCGGTGCGCGGGGTGGACCTGGCGGTGGGCGAGAATGAGATCGTCGCGCTGGTCGGCCAGTCCGGCTCCGGCAAGACGACGCTGGCCCGGACGATGCTGGGGCTGCAGCAGCCGACCGGCGGTGCGGTGCGCTTCGACGGCGTGCCGCTGCCGACCGGCAGCGCGGGGCTGCGCGAGTACCGCAAGCAGGTGCAGCTGGTGCTGCAGGACCCGACCGGCGCGCTCAACCCCCGGCACACGGTTTACGAAGCGGTGGCGGAAGGTCTGCGGATCCACGGCATCGCCGACGACGAGCGCGGTCGGGTCACGGCGGCGCTGGAGGCGGCGGAGCTGCGGCCGGCGGAGAAGTTCTTCGGCCGCCTGCCGCAGGAGCTCTCGGGCGGCCAGCGGCAGCGCGTGGTGATCGCGGGCGCGCTGGTGCTGGAACCGCGGGTGCTGATCGCGGACGAGCCGGTGGCGTCGCTGGACGCGACGGTGCGCGGCGAGATCCTGGCGCTGTTGCTGCGCCTGCGGGTCGAACGCGACCTGTCGACGCTGGTGATCACCCACGACCTCGGCCTGGCCTGGAACATCGCGGACCGGGTGGCGGTGATGTACCAGGGCGACCTGGTGGAGGTCGGCCCGGTGGAGCAGGTCCTGCTCGATCCCAAGCACGACTACACGAAGGCGCTCCTGGCCGCCGTGCCGTCCGTGGAGCGCCGCGTGGCGTAGCCGTCAGTCCAGGCTGTCGACGACTGCGGGGCGGCCCGGGCGGTCGACCCGGATCACGTAGTCCGCGAGGCGTTCCGGGGCGACTTCTCCGGTGTAGCGCCCGAATGCGGGCAGCGTCCAGCGGTCCGGTTCCGGGGTTCGCCGCTGGAGGGCGGCTTCCGGGAGCCAGAGGTGGATCGCCAGGTCGAAGTCCAGGCCCGCGCCGAGCAGCAGTGGTCCGTCCACAATGGCCACTCCGCGCGGCGGGAGGGCGATGCGGGCGAGGCGCGGCGAGCGGTCCGCCTCGGCGTCCCAGAAGGCCGGTAGCACCTGGCCGTTTCCGCCCGCGGACAGCGGGGCCAGCACCTCGCGGGTCAGGGCCTTCAGGTCGAACCAGCTCTCGTAGAACGAGTCCGGGTCTTGGTGGCCGTGCTCCAGCCGCAGCGAGGCCGGGCGCAGGTAGTCCGCGGTGCGCACCCGGACCACCTCGCGCCCCAGTGCCCGCAGCGGTTCCACCAGTGCGTCGGCGAATTCGCCGGTGCCGGCGGCGGGGGCGCCGTCCACCGCCACCCGCGCCCAGCGCCCCTGCAGGGCGTCGATGCGTTCCACCACCTCCGCCGCCAGCAGATCGGGGGAGATGGGGCGGACGCGCATGGGCCCGAAGGTATCAAGCCGCCTTCAGGAACTCCCGCAGGTGCGTCAGCACCGCTTCCGGGCGTTCCTCGGGCAGGAAGTGGCCGCATTCCGGGATTTCGGCGCTGGTGAGGTCCTCGGCGTAGTCGAGCCAGATCTCGCGCATCGGCAGCCGGGCGGGCAGGCCGGCCGAGCCCCACAGCGCCAGCACCGGCATGGTCAGCTTCCGGCCCGCCGCCGCGTCGACGTCGTCGTGCTCGCTGTCGTGCGGGAACGACGCCCGGTAGTCGTCGAAACCGGCGCGCAGCGCGCCGGGCGCGGAGAAGGCGCGCACGTACTCGTCGATGGCCGCCGCGTCCAGGCCGTGCCGGTTGACCGTCCAGCGCTCGAAGAAGTACCCGAGGTAGCCCGCGACGTCGGCGCCGGCCAGCCGTTCCGGCAGGTCCGGCTGCATGTGGAACAGCCAGTGCCAGTAGGCCATGGCGGATTCGGCGTTCAGCCGCCGCCACATCTCGCGGGTCGGCACGACGTCCAGCAGCGCCAGCCGGTCGACCTGCGCCGGGCGGTCCAGGCCCCAGCGGTGCGCCACCCGCGCGCCCCGGTCGTGGCCGACGACGCTGACCGACTCGAAGCCCAGCGATTCGGCCAGCGCGGCCACGTCGGACGCCATCGTGCGCTTGTCGTAGCCGGTGCGGGGCTTGTCGGTCCGGCCGTAGCCGCGCAGGTCCGGCGCGATCACGGTGTGAGTGCGGGCCAGCTCCGGGATCAGCTTCCGCCAGCAGTGGCTGGTCTGCGGCCAGCCGTGCAGCAGCACCAGGCCCGGGCCGCTGCCCGCCCGCGTGTAGTGCACGCGCAAACCGTTGATCAGGGCGACTTCTTCGGTCGGCATCCGGAAAACTCCAATTCTAACCGTCTTGGAGGGTTAGAACATAGAATGCCATATCGACGGCCGGCGGAGGAGACGAGAATGGGTGATTGGACCTGGGACGGCGGTCGTCCCAGCCTCGATCTGGTCAACACGCTGCGCGACCGCTACTGCGGAGGTCGCGAACTGCTCGTGACGCCGGATCGGCTGGCCGAATGGCTGCGCGAAGCCGGGCTCCGCGCCGACGCCGAGGCTGGGGATGTGCACGTTGAGTTCGCGCGCGAGCTGCGCGAGGCGATCGACCGGGCGCTGCAGGCGCGGGCCCGGGGGCTCGGCATCGTGGAGTCCGATGTGGACCTGATCAACGAGGCCGCCCGCGCGGAGAACCGCGCCGCGGCTCAGCTGCTGGTGCGCCCGGACGGGTCGGTGGAGGCCCGGCGACCGCCGCCGGACGACCCGGTGCGGGCCGCGCTGGCGACGGTCGCGGTCGACGCGATCGACCTGCTCGCCACCGAGCCGTTCCCGCGCGTCGCCGTCTGCGCCTTCCACCTCTGCGGGATCCGGTTCGTCGACGTTTCCCCGGCGCGGAACCGGCAGTGGTGCTCGATGGCGCGGTGCGGCAACCGCGCGAAGGCCCGCCAGCACTACGCGCGGAAGAAGGCGAACTAGAGAGACAGTTTCCAAACTCGTTCTGCGTAGCGGTGCGGGTGGCGGCCCCCCTGCGGGAGTTACAGACGCCGCCTGGTCTGTGGGAGCCCCGGCTTACGTATGTCCAATACGCGGCGTCGGGGCTGTCCTCGCCAGGCGGTGTCTGAGAACCCGCGGCGGTGCGAGTTGCGTAGGTGGGCTAAGCGGCTGCGCCGCTTCAAAGACAAGTGGCCGCGAACTAGAGCAGCGCCGGCTGCAGGATCGAGAGGCGCTGCGCGTCGGTGTCGAGTTCCGCGGCCACGCCGAGCGGGATGGTGCGCTGGGCCGTGCAGTGGCCGAAGCCCAGCTCCCACAGGATCGGCACGCCCAGGCCGCCCAGGCGGTCCGACATCACCGCGCGCACCTGCTCCAGCGGCCCGCACTCCGTCCAGGAACCGAGCGCGATCCCGGCGGCGTGGTCGAACCAGCCCGCGCGCAGCAGCTGCGTGACGAACCGGTCCAGCTGGTACGGGTCCTCCGTGACGTCTTCGAGCATGGCGATGCCGCGCTCCGGCGGCGTCGGTGCGTCCGGTGCGCCGAAGGAACCCGCGACGATGCTCAGGTTTCCGCCGTAGGTGATGCCCCGCGCCCGCCCGGGCACGAGCGCGTCCGCGGTGGAGCGCGTCAGGATGGTGACGGACTCGGGCTGGAACAGCGTGCGGCGCAGGTGCTCCCGCGCGGCCGCGTCTTCCGTGAACGCCTTCGTCGCGGCCATCGGCCCGAACACCGTGACCAGGCCGAGCTGGGTGGCGAACGCGTCGTGCAGGGCCGTGATGTCGCTGGAGCCGGTGAACACCTTCGGCCCGGCCGCGGCCATCTCGGTCCAGTCCAGGAGGTCGAGGATCCGCATGCTGCCGTAGCCGCCGCGCACGCAGAACACCGCGCCGACGTCCGGATCGCACCACGCCTCCTGCAGGTCGGCGGCGCGGTCGGCGTCGGTGCCCGCGAGGTAGTCCAGGCGCGGGTGGCGATCCCGGACGTGCTTGCCGACCCTGGTGTTGAGGCCCCAGGAGCGCAGTTGCTCCAGCCCGGTTTCGAGCAGGTCCTCCGGCACCGGTCCGGCGGGCGCGACGAGCGCCACGGTGTCCCCGCTGCGCAGCCGGCGCGGGCGACGTAGTTCGCGCATGGTCATGACTGGTCCGCCTCTCCGCGATCCACAGTGGTGGTCGCGTCCAGCCCAATCTCCCGTTGCGTGGTTTCTTGTGGCTGGCTTGCGTCACGGTCCCCTGGGGTGCGGTTGAGGAGGACTGAGGTTGAGACAGGGCTACTCATGCCTGCTCCATCCCGCGATCTTGACCACCGCCCGTGAGAGTATCCGCACCAGGCGTGACGCGCCGGAGTTCGCCGATGGCGAACAACGCTGAAACAGGTGGTCGACGGGCCTGTTCAGCGAGTAAACCGGCGGATGACCCGGCGGCAGCCGGGCCGGTTCGAAACGGTGATGAAGGAAACGGGGGCCAGCCGCGCACGCGTGGCGCGCGGTGGCCTAGGGTCGGAGGAGTCATGGCTCGTGTCATCCACGTCTTCCGTCAACCCGACCGATTCGTCGCCGGAACGGTCGGGGAACCCGGCGATCGCACCTTCTACCTGCAGGCGTCCGAGGACGTCCGCACGGTCAGCGTGCAGCTCGAGAAGCAGCAGGTGTCGGTGCTGGCCGAACGCATCGGCGCGCTGCTGGAGGAAGTGCAGCGCCGGTTCAACACCGACCTGCCCAGCCAGATCCCCGACGACCTCGTCGACACCGACCCGCTCGCGGTGCCGGTCGACGAGGAGTTCCGGGTCGGCACCATGGGGCTGGGCTGGGACGCCGAAACCGAGGCGGTGGTCGTCGAGCTCCTCGCGGTCACCGAGGAGGAGATCGACGAGTCGGTGGTGCTCGACGACACCGAGGAAGGGCCCGACGCGCTGCGGGTGTTCCTCAGCCCCGCGCACGCGCGGGCGTTCGCCGAGCGCGCCGAGCGCGTCATCAACGCGGGCCGCAAGCCGTGCCCGCTGTGCGCCGAACCGCTGGACCCCGCCGGGCACATCTGCCCGCGGCAGAACGGCTACCGCCGCTCGGAAGAGGTCTGACGGTCGTGCGCGCGGGCGATCCCGCGGTCGCGGAGCTGCTCCGGCACGGCAGGCTGGACGTGCAGGGGCGGCTGGTGGAGGCGTCCAACGCGACGCTGTTCTGCGGGATCGAGTCCGACGGTGTGTCCGCCGAGTGCGTCTACAAGCCGGTGCGCGGCGAGCGGCCGTTATGGGACTTCCCGGACGGCACGCTGGCCGGCCGCGAGGTCGCGTCCTACCTGCTGTCCGAGGCCACCGGCTGGGGGCTGATCCCGCCGACGATGCTGCGCGACGGCCCGTTCGGGCCGGGCATGGTGCAGCTGTGGGTGGACACCGAGGAGGACTCGCAGCTGGTCGACATCGTCGCCCCCGGTGAGGTGCCGGACGGCTGGCTGGCGGTGCTGCGCGCCCAGGACCACCGCGGCGACCCGGTCGTGCTCGCGCACGCCGACCACGAGCAGCTGCGACTGCTGGCGGTGCTCGACATCGTGATCAACAACGCCGACCGCAAGGGCGGGCACATCCTGCACGCCCCGGACGGCCGGGTGCTCGGCGTCGACCACGGCGTGAGCCTCAACACCGACGACAAGCTGCGCACCGTGCTGTGGGGCTGGATCGGGCAGCCGCTGCCGGACGACGTCGTCGACCGGCTGGGCGAGCTGCGCGCCCTGATGGACGGCGGATTGGCCGCTGAGCTGGCCGAACACGTCACGCCGAAGGAAGTCCAGGCGGTCAACGCGCGCATCGAGCGGCTGCTGGCGGACGCCATGTTCCCCGCGCCGTCCGGGGAATGGCCTGCCATCCCCTGGCCCGCGTTCTGACGCTGCGGGTGCGGACCCGCGGCCGCGCAGGGCAATCTGGTCGGGTGCGACCCGAGTACCAGCAGCCGATGATCCAGTCCTCCTACGCGGACCGCCTCCACGAGCCGCTGCCCAGCTTCCGAGACGTGATGCGGCTGATGTGGACCGGCGGGTTCCGCGGCCGGGTGGAGGACGCCGACCGGATTCCGGTGCTGCGCACCGGACTGCCGCCGGTGACGGCGCGGGACACCTCGGTCACCTGGGTCGGGCACGCGACGTACGTGGTGCGGATGGCCGGGGCGACGGTGCTGACCGACCCGGTGTGGTCGTCCCGGATCCCCGGCGTGCCGCGACGGCTCACGCCGCCGGGCGTCGCCTTCGGCGAGCTGCCGCCCGTCGACGCGGTCGTGATCAGCCACAACCACTACGACCACCTGGACGCGCCCACCGTGCAGCGGCTGCCCCGCGCCACACCGGTGCTGGTGCCCGCGGGGCTGGGCCGCTGGTTCCGGCGCCGCGGCTTCACCGAGGTCGTCGAGCTGGACTGGTGGCAGTCGGCGGAGGTCGCCGGGCTGACGTTCGACTTCGCGCCCGCGCGGCACTGGAGCCGCCGCGGCCCGCGGGACACCTGCCGCAGCCTGTGGGGCAGCTGGGTGATCACCGGGCCGGAGCACCGGGTCTACCACGCCGGGGACAGCGGCTACGGGCCGCACTTCGCCGAGATCGCGCAGCGCTACCCGGGCATTGACGTGGCGATGGTGCCGATCGGCGCGTACGACCCGCGCTGGTTCATGAAGCCGGTGCACATGGACCCGGAGGAGGCTGTGCAGGCGGTGGCCGACCTGGGCGCGGAGCACGCGGCGACCATGCACTGGGGAACATTCGTGCTGACCCGCGAGCCGGTCACGGAGCCGCTGATCCGGATCCGCAAGGCCTGGCGCGACGCGGGCCGCGACCCGGAGCAGCTGTGGGACCTGGCGGTCGGCGAATCCCGGGTGCTCGGCGCGTGAGGGCGATTTCGCGCGAAATCGCCGCACTCCACACCTTCTAGTCCACCAGCGCCTGGTAGACGAGTTGGTGCAGCTGGGAGCGGATGGGGTGGGTGCTCGACGGCATCAGCTGGGTCAGGAACAGCACCGTCAGGTCCTCCGCCGGGTCCACCCAGAACGCCGTGCTGGCCAGGCCGCCCCAGGAGAACTCGCCAGGGGAGCTGATCACCTTCGCCGCCATCGGGTCGTCGATCACCGCGAAGCCCAGCCCGAAGCCCTTGCCCGCGTTGGCCACCTCCGAGAACGCGCCGAGCGCCAGGGTTTCCAGGTCCGCGCCGCCGGGCAGGTGGTTGCGGGTCATGTACTGCACCGTGCGGCTGCCGAGCAGGCGGACCCCGTCGAGTTCGCCCTCGCGCAGCAGCATCTGCGTGAACCGGTGGTAGTCGTGCGCCGAGGAGAACAGCCCGCCGCCGCCGGAGAGGGCCTTGGGCAGCTCGAACGCCGCCGCGCCCAGCTCCGCCTGCTTCGGGTGCGGCCGGGCCTTGCCCTGCGGGTCGGCGACGTAGAGGGTGGCGAGCCGGTCGGCGTCGGCGCGGTCCACCGCGAAGCCGGTGTCGGTCATGCCCAGCGGCTCGAAGATGCGGGTGCGGAAGAACTCGTCCAGCGTCTGCCCGGACGCCACCTCCACGATCCGGCCCAGCACGTCGGTGGCCACCGAGTAGTTCCAGGCCGTGCCGGGGTCGAACAGCAGCGGCATGCTCGCCCACTCGTCGCAGCAGCCCGCCAGGTCGAGGTCGTCGGCCATGCCGTACTCGAAGCCGGCGCGGCGGTAGAGCTCGTCGACCGGGTTCAGGTAGTGGAAGGCGTAGGTGAGGCCGGCGGTGTGGGTCAGCAGGTGCCAGATCCGCATGTCCTCGCCCGCCGGGCGGGTCTGCGGGGCGCGGGCGGTGCCGCCGCTGTAGACGCGCAGGTCGGCGAACGACGGGATGAAGTCGCTGACCGGGTCGGTGAGCTCGAAGGCGCCCTCCTCGTGCAGCATCATGATCGCCACCGAGGTGACCGGTTTGGTCATGGAGTAGATCCGGAACAGGGTGTCGGTCCGCACCGGGGCGCCGGCGGCGACGTCGCGCATGCCGTGCGTCGACAGGTGCGCGATCTTGCCCTGCCGGGACACCAGCGCCAGCCAGCCCGGCAGCTTGCCCGCCTCGACGTACTTGGCGAAGTGCTGGTCGATTCGGTTCAGCCGGGTGGCGTCGAACCCGGCCTCGGCGGGGTCCACCTCGATCTCCAGGGCCACTTGATCCTCCTGCGCGTGCCGTCGCGGGTTACCTGGTTTTTCTACTCTCACGCAACCGCATGCGAAATCCTTTCTGCTATGGCAGCGCGTGTCGGTGCGTGCCGGTAGCGTCGAGGGGGTGACGACCCCGACTTCACCCGAAGGCCTGCCCCGCACGGCGGGGGAGCTGCGGTCCAGTGGCCACGCACCGCGCAGCGTCAAGGCGGAGCTGCGCGCCAACCTGCTGACCGCGCTGCGCTCCGGCCGCTCGCTGTGGCCCGGCATCGTCGGTTTCGACCAGACCGTGCTGCCGCAGCTGGAGCGTGCCCTGATCGCCGGGCACGACGTCGTGCTGCTCGGGGAGCGCGGGCAGGGCAAGACGCGGCTGCTGCGCAGCCTCACCGAACTGCTGGACGAGTGGACGCCGGTCATCGAGGGTTCGGAGCTCGGCGAGCACCCGCTGCAGCCGATCACCCCGGCCTCCCGCCGCCGCGCCGCCGAACTCGGCGACGACCTGCCGGTGGCCTGGCGGCACCGCAGCGAGCGGTACGTGGAGAAGCTGGCGACCCCGGACACGTCGGTCGGCGACCTGGTCGGCGACGTGGACCCGGTGAAGGTCGCCGAGGGCCGCTCGCTGGGCGACCCGGAGACGATCCACTTCGGACTGGTGCCCCGCGCGCACCGCGGCATCGTCACCGTCAACGAGCTGCCCGACCTGGCCGAGCGGATCCAGGTGGCGCTGCTGAACGTGATGGAGGAGCGGGACATCCAGATCCGCGGCTACAGCCTGCGGCTGCCGCTGGACGTGCTGCTGGTCGCCACCGCCAACCCGGAGGACTACACCAACCGCGGCCGGATCATCACGCCGCTGAAGGACCGCTTCGGCGCGGAGATCCGCACCCACTACCCGCTGGACGTCGACGACGAGATCTCGCTGGTGCGCCAGGAGGCGGACCTGCCCGCGGAGGTCGGCGACCACCTGCTGGAGGTGCTCGCGCGCTTCGTCGGCCACCTGCGCGAGTCCAACGCCGTCGACCAGCGCTCCGGCGTGTCGGCCCGGTTCGCCATCGCCGCCGCCGAGACGGTCTCGGCCGCCGCGCTGCACCGCTCCGCGGTGACCGGCGAGCACCCGGCGGTGGCGCGGCCGGTCGACCTGGCGGCGGTGCCCGCCGTGCTGCGCGGCAAGATCGAGTTCGAGGCCGGCGAGGAGGGCCGCGAAGACGAGCTGCTCGGCTACCTGCTGCGCCGCTCGGTGGCCGACACCGCCCGCGGCCTGTTCGCCGGGCTGGACCTGCAGTCGCTGGCCCGGGCCGTCGTCGACGGCCACCCGGTGGCCACCGGCGAGCGCGTCGCCGGGCACGACGTGCTCACGGCCCTGCCGGAACTGCCGGTGCTGCACCAGGTCGCGGAGCGGCTCGGCGTGCGCGCCGGGGACCCGCCGGGGCGGATCGCCAGCGCCGTCGAGCTCGCGCTGGAGTCGCTGTACCTGGCGAAGCGGCTCGGCAAGGACGCCGAGGACGACCGGTCGGTGTACAGCTGATGAGCCGCCGGTTCCGGTACGACGCGTGGCACGGCGGGTCGGATCCCCTGGCCCCGCCGGTGGATCTGCGCGCCGCGCTGGACCAGATCGGCCGCGACGTCATGGAAGGCGCATCGCCGCGCTCCGCGCTGGAGGAGATGCTGCGCACCGGAACCCGCGACACCGCAGGGCTCGACGAGCTGACCCGGCGGTTGTGGCAGCGGCGCAGCGAGCTGCAGCGGCGGCACCGGCTGGACGGGACGCTCTCCGAGGTTCGGCGGCTGCTGGACCGCGCGCTGCAGCAGGAGCGGCTCTCGCTCGCGGCCGACACCGGTGAGGACGCGCGGTTCCGCGAGCTTCAGCTCGACGCGCTGCCGCCGGACGTCGCCGGTCAGGTCGCCGAGCTGGCGAACTACGACTGGCGTTCGCCGGACGCGCGGGAGACCTTCGAGGAGATCCAGCAGATGCTGGGCACCGAGTTCCTCGAACAGCGCTTCCAAGGCATGAAGCAGGCGATGCAGCACGTGACGCCCGAGGACGTCGAGCGGGTGCGGCAGATGCTCGACGACCTGTCGGCGCTGCTGGCCGCGCACGCCCGCGGCGACGCCGACGTCCAGCAGAAGTTCGAGCAGTTCATGGCTCAGCACGGCGAGTTCTTCCCGGAGAACCCGCGCAACGTCGACGAGCTCGTCGACGCGCTGGCGGCCCGCTCGGCCGCCGCGCAGCGGCTGCTGAACTCCATGAGCGAGCAGCAGCGCGCGGAGCTGATGTCGTTGTCGCAGCAGGCCTTCGGCGATCCGCGGATCGCGCAGGCGTTGCAGCGGCTCGATCAGCAGCTGCAGGGGCTGCGGCCGGGCGAGGACTGGGCGGGCCAGGCGCGGTTCCGCGGCGACCAGCCGATGGGCCTGGCCGAGGCGACGGCGGCGATGGCCGAGCTCGGCGAGCTGGACCGGCTGGCGGAGCAGCTGGGGCAGTCATATCCGGGCGCGAGCCTGGAGGACATCGACCTGGAGGCGCTGGAGCGGCAGCTCGGGCCGCAGGCGGTCGTCGACGCGCAGCGGCTTTCGGAGATCGAGCAGCAGTTGCGGCAGCAGGGCCTGTTGCAGCGGGCACCCGATGGCAGCCTCCGGCTGTCGCCGAGAGCGATGCGGCGGCTCGGGGAGACCGCGCTGCGGTCGGTGATCTCGCAGCTGCGGTCGCGGCGCGGCGAGCGCGACACCGATCGCGCGGGCGCGGCGGGGGAGCTGACCGGCACCACGCGGCCGTGGAGCTACGGCGACGCGGAGCCGTGGGACGCCGTGCGCACGGTGCGCAACGCGGTGCTGCGGCGCGCGGGTGAGGGCCCGGATTCGGCGCTGCTGGACATCTCGGACCTGGAAGTGGCGGAGACCGAGCAGCGTTCGCGCGCTGCGGTGGTGCTGTGCGTGGACACGTCGTGGTCGATGGTGCAGGACGGCCGCTGGGTGCCGATGAAGCGCACCGCGCTCGCGCTGCACCACCTGGTCGCGACCCGGTTCCGGTCGGACGCGCTGCAGCTGGTCACCTTCGGTCGCTACGCGTCCACTGTGGATGTGGGTGAACTCGCGTCGCTGGAAGGGGTTTGGGAGCAGGGCACGAACCTGCACCACGCCCTGCTGCTCGCGGGCCGCCACCTGCGCCGCCACCCGGACGCCCAGCCCGTGGTGCTCGTCGTGACCGACGGCGAACCGACCGCCCACCTCGAACCCGACGGCGAAGCGGTGTTCCAGTACCCGCCGACGCCGCACACCCTCGGCGTGACGCTGTCCGAAGTGGACGCGCTGCACCGGTTGGGCACCACGTTGAGCGTCTTCATGCTCGGCGAGGACCCGCGCCTGAAGGCGTTCGTGGACATCGTCGCCCGCCGCGGCGGCGGCCGGGTTCTGTCGCCCACCGCGGACGGCCTCGGCGCGGCGGTCGTCGGCGACTACCTCCAGACCAAGCGCCACCGATGAACGAAGATCCGCTCCGCGCGCTGGCTTCGCTGCGAGCAACCCGGTGGTTCACCGGCGAAGACGTCGACGACGCCGCGTTGCGCCGGATCCTGGACGCGGCGCGGTGGACCGGTTCGGCACGCAACAGGCAGCCCTGGCGGTTCCACACCGTCCGCGACGCCGCCACGCGGGAAGAGCTGAGCCGCTGCGGCGCCTACGCGGTGCACCTGCGGTCCGCGCCCGTGGTGGTGCTGCTGGCGCTCGATCACGGCTGGGCCGACTCGGAGTTCGACGGCGGCCGGGTCGCGCAGAACATCATGCTCGCCGCGCACCTGCTCGGGCTGGGGTCGTGCCCGGTGACGTTCTTCCCCGCGGAGAACGCCGAACGCGTCACGGCCATCGCCGGGTGCTCGCCGCCCTGGCAGGTGCGCACCGGCATCGCGCTGGGGCATCCCGCGCCTCCGCCGCCGGGAACCTCGGCGATCCCCACCGGCCGCCACCCGCTCGACGTCCTCTGGACCTCGGACTAGCGCCGCCGCTGCCGGGCCAGGTTTTCCGATTTTGCCTAAAATTGGGAGCTCCACGCGTACCGGAAGGGCTCCAATTTTAGGCAAAATCGGGCGTCTCAGACCGGGTGCGTTCAGCCGTTGACCACGATGTCGGCGAGCGGCACCGCGGATCCCCTGGCGTGCTCGGCGTCGAATGCCTCGTCGCCCAAGGCTTTCCGGGCGGCGGACTCGATCCGCTCGACGTCCAGGCGTTCCGCGGGCGGGAGCGGCGTGCGGACGGAGTCGCGCGCTGCCGCGGCCGCACCGAGGAGGCGGGCCGCCCGCGCCGCGTGGCCAGCCAGGGCTTCGGTGCCTGCCAGGCCCTCCAAGGTCAGGGCGATCGCCCGGGGGTCGGTGCCGCGGCGGGCGATCCGGTAGGCCGACAGGTGCAGTTCGCGGGCCTTGTCCGGATTTCCGCGCTGTTCGGCGGCGAAGCCGAGTTCGGCCAGGATCAGGGAGTTCCCCGGCTCGAACTCCACGCGGCGGTGCCATTCGAGCACCCTGCGCAGGTGCCGCTCCGCCTCGTCGAACCGGCCCTCGCGGCGCGCGCCCAGCGCCAGGCCCGTTTCCGCGTACATCTCCGCCGGGGTGAAGCCGCGCTCGGCGGCCACGCGCATCGCGCGGGTGTGCAGCTCACGCGCCCGCGCGTAGTCGTGCCTGAGCAGCGCGACCCGGCCCAGCCAGGACGTTTGGTACGCCACCTCCGCCCACAGGCCCAGGGCTTCCGCGCCGCGCAGGGCTTCGGTGTGGTGGCGTTCGGCGCTTGCGTAGTTGCCGGTGATCCCCGCGACCGTGCCGAGCCCGTACGAGGCCTGCGCCAGGCCCCAGACGTCGCCCAGTTCCTGGAAGAGCTCGGCGCTGCACTCGGCGTCCCGCCGCGCTGAGGCCATGTCGCCGCGCGTCAACCGGTGAGTCGTCCGGTCGCTGAGCGCGACGCCGAGGCCCCAGCGGTCGTCCAGCTCCTGGAACTCCGCCACCAGCTCGTCGACGTCCCGCTCGGTGCTGGAGAGGTCGGCGACGGTGGTCTTCGCGTGGATGAGGAACCAGCGGGCGCGGGCGCGGTCCGTGCGATCGGTGATGGTCCGCCACGCGTCGACTTCCTCGACGGGTTCCCCGGTCAGCAGCCCGATCCCGGCGTACCAGGCCGCCGCCTTCGCCCGCGTTTCCCCGCTGCCGCCCGCTGCGAGGGCCGCGGCCAGCGAGCGCTTGGCCTCGCTGAGCCTGCCGCGCAGGAACCAGTACCAGAACAACGCGTTGACCAGTCGCAATGCCGCGTCGGGCGAGTGCTGGACGGCGTCCTCCAGCGTCGACCGCAGGTTCACCGCCTCCGCGTCGAGCCACTCCAGCCACTGCCGCTGCTCGCGACCGCGCAGCCTCGGGTCGGCTTGCTCGGCCAGCGCCAGGTAGTGCTCGCCGTGCCGCCGGCGGAGGGTTTCGTGCTCTCGGGCCTCCTCCAGCCGCTCCAGGCAGTACGCCGCGACCGATTCCAGCAGGCGGTACCGGCGGCCTCCGGCGGGCGTCTCCGTCGCGACGACCAGCGACCGGTCCACCAGCCGCGACAGCAGGTCCAGCACCTCGGTGGGGCGGACGCCGTCGCCGGAGCACACCGCCTCGGCACTGTCCAAAGTGCACCCACCGCGGTGGATCGCCAGGCGGCGCAACACGGTGCGCTCGGCGGTCGGCAGCAGCTGCCAGCTCCAGTCGATCACGTCGTGCAGCGTCCGCTGCCGCTGCGGGGCGTCGCGCGGCCCGGAGGTGAGCAGCCCGAAGCGATCGTCCAATCTGGACTCAAGGGTCTTGGCGCCGAGCACGCGCACCCGGGTCGCGGCCAGCTCCAGCGCGAGCGGGATGCCGTCCAGCCGGCGGCAGATCGCGGCGACCGATTCGGCGTTGTCGGCATCGACGTCGAAGCCGGGCGACGTCGCGGCGGCGCGGGCGGTGAACAGCCGCACCGCGCCCGATGCCCGCACGTCGTCGAGCCCGGAACCGGGCGGCGGAACGTCCAGCGGCGGCACCGGGAGCAGCGTCTCGCCCGAGATGCCGAGCGCTTCCCGGCTCGTGGCGAGGATCCGCAACCCGGGCAGCGTCCGCAGCAGGCGCGCGGCCATCCCGGCGGCGCCGATGATCAGGTGCTCGCAGTTGTCGAGGACGAGCAGGATCTCCTTGCCGCGCAACGCATCGACGAGCGGATCGGCCGGTGCGACGGGCGCTGCTCCGGTTTCCTGCACGCCCAGCTCCGCCAGCACGGCGTGCTCCAGCGAGCACGTCGCGTCCCCGTCGGCCCGGATGCCGGCCAGCTCGACGAGCCGCACGCCGTCGCGGAACGCCGCGCTGCGGGCCGATTCGATGGCCAGCCGCGTCTTGCCCACCCCGCCGGGCCCGGTCAGCGTCACCAGCCGCGACGCGCTCAGCAACGCCTTGACCTGTGCGAACTCCCGGTCCCGGCCGACCAGGTCGGTGACCGGCACCGGCAGGTCATGCACCGGCGCGGTGGGTGCGGCGAGGGCGGCGTCCTGCGTCAGGACGGCCTGCTGCAGCTCGGCCAGCTCCAGGCTCGGGTCGACGCCCAGCTCGTCGGCCAGCCGCTCCCGCAGGTCCGCCAGGCTCGCGAGCGCCTCGCCCTGGCGCCCGGCGCGGTACAGCGCCCGCACGTGCACCGCGCGCAGCCGCTCGCGCAGCGGATGCGCGCTCACCAGCTCGCCGAGCTCGCCCGCGAGCGCGGCGTGTTCGCCCAGCTCCAGCCGGGTTTCGGCAAATTCCTCTTGCGCGGCGAGGCGTTCTTCGGCCAGCCGCTGGATGGGGGCCTGCGCGAACGGCTCGTCGGCGAACTCGGCGAACGCGCAACCCCGCCACAGCGCCAGCGCGTCGGCCAGCAGCGTCCGGCGGGCCGCCGGATCGGCGGCTTGGCGGGCCTGCGCGACGAGGCGGCGGAAGCGGTGCACGTCCACCGCGTCGGGCTCGACGTCCAGTGCGTACCCGGGGGAGCGGTAGGTCACCAGGCCCCTGCCGATGGCCTTGCGCAGCTGGGAGACCTTCGTCTGCAGCGTGTTCGTCGGGTTGCCGGGCGGCTCGACGCCCCACAGGTCGTCGATCAGCCGGTCCGCCGACACCGGCCCGTCGTGCGCGAGCAGCGCCGCGAGCAGGGCACGGACCTTCGCCTCCGGTACCGCGACGGCCTCGCCGTCGGCGGTCCGCACCTCCAGCGGGCCCAGTACTCCGAAACGCACGTCCGCAACGTTAGTCCGCGCCCGTGACACCACCCCCAGCCGATCGTGCGCGGTTCGTGCGCGGCCTCCAGCAGGGTCGATGTCGACGAAGGGGAGTGAGATGACCGACCAGAAAGCAGTCAGCGTCCTCGGGCTCGGCGACATGGGCGCGGCGCTGGCCGAAGCGCTGCTCGCCGCGGGGCACCAGGTGACCGTCTGGAACCGCACCGCGGCCAAGGCCGATCCGCTGGTGGCGAAGGGCGCCGCCCGCGCGGGCACGGCCGCCGACGCGATCCTCGCGAGCCGGCTGGTGGTCGTGTGCCTGCTGGACTACGACTCGGTCAGCCAGGTGCTGGCCCCGCACACCGACGTGCTGGCCGGGCGGACGCTGGTCAACCTGACCAACGGCACCCCGGGGCAGGCCCGCGAGATGGCGACCTGGGCGGCCGACCACGGCGCCGACTACCTCGACGGCGGCATCATGGCCGTCCCGCCGATGATCGCCACCCCGGCGGCGTTCGTGCTCTACAGCGGGCCGAGCGGAACCTTCGACGCCGGGCGGCCGGTGCTGGACGCCTTCGGCGAGAGCATCTACCTCGGCGACGACCCGGGCTCCGCCGCGCTGCACGACCTCGCCCTGCTCAGCGGCATGTACGGGATGATCGGCGGCGCCCTGCACGCCTTCGCCCTGGTGAATTCGGCGGGCGTGTCGACGCGCGAGTTCGCGCCGCTGCTGAGCCGGTGGCTGCAGGGCATGAGCGGGTGGCCGGTCGGCGCGGCCGCGCAGATCGATTCGGGCGACTACGGCAAGGACGTCGTGTCCAACCTCGGCATGCAGGAAGCCGCGTACGTCAACCACTTCACGGCCGCCGACGAGGCGGGCATCAGCGCCGAACTCCTCGCGCCGCTGCACGCCCTGATGCAGCGCCGCGTCGCCGACGGTCACGCCCACGAAGACCTCACCGGCGTCATCGAACTCCTCAAGAAGTGACGATCCCGGCTCATCGACGGGATCCGCGAACCCGCGTGAATCCCGCGCAACATCCCAACGAAATCCCTTTGGAGCACAACATGAATCAGCACGTCACCCTGGTCGGTCTGGGGCCGATGGGGCAGGCGATGGTCGGGGCCCTGCTCGACGGCGGGCACCCGGTGACGGTGTGGAACCGGACCGCGAGCCGCGCGGACGACGTGGTCGCGCGCGGTGCCGTGCTCGCCGCCACCCCCGCCGAGGCGGTTGGGGCCAGCGACGTCGTGATCCTGAGCCTCACCGACTACCAGGCGATGTACGACATCCTGGGCCAGGTCGAAGACCTGGGCGGCAAGGTGATCGTCAACCTCAGCTCGGACACCCCGGACAAGACCCGCGAGGCCGCGAAGTGGGCCGAGCAGCGCGGCGCCCGATTCCTCACCGGCGGCGTCATGGTGCCCGCCCCGGTGGTCGGCACCGAAGGGTCCTACGTGTACTACAGCGGGCCGAAGGACGTCTACGACGCGCACGAGAAGACATTGGCGCGCATCGGGGAAACCCACTACATGGGCGAGGATCCCGGCCTGGCGCAGCTGTTCTACCAGGCCAACCTGGACGTCTTCCTGACCGCGCTGTCGGCCTTCATGCACGGCGCTGCGCTGCTCGGCTCGGCGGGCGTGCCGGCGAAGGAGTTCGCGCCGTGGGCGGTGAAGGTGCTCCAGCTCGCCGCCCACTTCCTGCCGGAATCCGCCGAGCAGGTCGACAGCGGCGAGCACCCCGGCCTCCTGAGCACAGCCAAGATGATGGGCGCGACCGCCGACCACATCCTGGCCGCCAGCGAGGCCGCGGGCATCGACCTCGAACTGCCGCGCGCGATCAAGGCGCACTACGACCGGGCCATCGCCGCCGGCAAGGGCGGCGACAACTGGACCCGACTCATCGACGGCATCCGGAATCCCCAGTAGCGGCAACGCGAAAGGCCGGTGGTCGCGCCCACCGGCCTTTCGCCCGCGGTGGTTTCAGGGGGTGAAGAAGTTGGCCACCACGGCCTGGTTCTCCGACACCCACTTCCGCGCCGCGTCGTCCTCCTTGCCCTTCTCGGCGCTGTTGATCGCGTTCTCCAGCGACGCCAGCTGCGCGTCGTCCAGCTTGAACTTCTTGACCATCTCGGTGACCTCGGGGAAGTCCCGGCTGAAGTTCTGGCGGCCAATCGCGTGGATCTGCTCCGCCTTGCCCATCGCGCCCAGCGGGTCCTGCAGGTCCTTGATCGGGTACCGGGCGTAGGCCCAGTGCGGGTGCCACAGCGTGACCACGATCGGCTTCTGGTCCTTGGTGGCCTTCTCCAGGGACGCCAGCATCGCCGTCGTCGACGAGGTCTGCAGGGTGAATTCGCCGCCGAGGCCGTAGGCCGGGATCGCGCTGTCCTTGGTGATGCGGGTCAGTCCGGCGCCCGGGTCGATGCCGGTGATCACGTCGCCGAACTCCGGGCCGCGGCCCTTGAGGTCGGCGATCGAGTTGACGTCGGTCATGTACTTGGGCACCGCGATGTTCAGCGTCGCCTGGTCGTACCAGACGTTGAGGTCCTCCAGCTGCGGGCCGTACTGCTTCCAGTAGTCGGCGTGCGTCTGCGGCAGCCAGCCGTCCATGAACAGGTCGATGTTGCCCTGCGCGAGCCCGGCGTACATCGGCCCGGCCTCCAGCTCCTGGGTGTTGACCTTGTAGCCCTTCTGCTCCAGGAGAACCTTGTAGAGGTGGGTGACGGCGATGTCCTCGTCCCACGCGATGAAACCGATGTTGATCGCTTTCGCCTGCTGGCCGGTCTGCGCTTCGCGGCCCCCGCACCCCGCGGCGACCAGAATCAGGGCGGCCAGCGCGGCGAGGAGAGCGAACAGCTTTCGGGATCTTCTTCCGGTCGACATTCGTGCCCTGCCTTTCTGCGACAACTGCGCCGGAGACGGGGCCGCCTCACATTGCCTTGGCCGCCGCCCGGTGCTCCGCCCGCGCCACCGGCGAGCGGTCCGACAGCACCGCGGTGATCCGGTCCAGGTAGACCGCGAGGATCACCACCGACAGGCCGGCCTCGAAGCCCAGGCTCAGCTGGACCCGGGTGACCGCCTGGTAGATGTCGGTGCCCAGGCCCTGGGCGCCGACCATGCCCGCGATGACCACCATCGACAGCGACAGCATGATCACCTGGTTGATGCCCGCCATGATCGACGGCATCGCGAGCGGCAGCTGGATGCCGGTGAGGATCTTGCGCTCCGGCGCGCCGAACGCCTCCCCGGCCTCGACGACCTCCTTGTCCACCTGCCGGATGCCCAGCTCGGTGAGCCGGACGCCCGGCGGCAGCGCGAACACCACGGTCGCCAACACGCCCGGCGTCGTCCCGATGTTGAAGAACAGGATGGCCGGGATCAGGTAGACGAAGGCGGGCATGGTCTGCATCAGGTCCAGCACCGGCCGCACGACCATGCTGACCCGCGAGTTGCGCGCCGCGAGGATGCCGACCGGGATGCCGATCAGCACCGCGATGACGCTGGCCACCAGCACCAGCGACAGGGTCTGCATCGCGGCGGTGAACTCGCGCATGCTCGAGATCAGGCCGAAGCCGATCAGGCTGAACAGCGCGAACCGCCAGCTGCGCAGCCACAGCCCCAGCGCGCTGAACAGCACCACCATGACCAGCTCGGGCAGGAAGGTCAGCGCGTAGGTCAGGCCCGAGACAGCCGAGACCACCACCAGGATGATGAAGTCGAACACCGGGCCGATGTTGTTGTTCAGCCAGTCGACCAGGGCCGTGAACATGTCGCCGATGGGAATCCGCGGCAGCTCGAACTCGGCCGCGAGCCGGAGTGCCTCAGACATCGGACGCCTCCTCGATCGCGGGCGCGGCGCCGGGCACCCTGGCCTCGCGGCACAGGGCCTCGAACACCGCGGCCGGGGTGACCACGCCGATCACCCGCTGCTGCTCGTCGACCACCGGGACCGGTGCCGCGCGGGCGCTCATCCGCACGAACAGGTCCTTCATCGGGGTGTCGGCGGGCACCGGTTCCCCGTCGGGCGGCGCGGTGCCCGGCGGCTCGGCGATGGATGCCGCGGTGAGCACCCGGCTGCGGTCGACGTCCTTGACGAACGTGGCGACGTAGTCGTCCGCGGGCTCGTTGAGGATCTGCTCGGCGGTGCCGATCTGCACGATCCGGCCCGCCCGCATCATCGCGATGCGGTCGCCGAGCCGCATCGCCTCGTTCAGGTCGTGGGTGATGAAGATGATGGTCTTGGCGAGCTTGGCGTTGAGGTTGAGCAGCTGGTCCTGCATCTCCCGCTTGATCAGCGGGTCCAGCGCGCTGAACGCCTCGTCCATCAGCAGCACGTCGGTCTGCGCCGCCAGGGCGCGGGCGAGCCCGACGCGTTGCCGCATGCCGCCGGAGAGCTGCTGGGGGTAGCGGTCCTCCCAGCCCTCCAGCCCCACCATGTTCAGCGCCTCGCGCGCCTGTTCGGCGATCTCGGGCTTGCTCGCGCCCCGGATCTGCAGCCCGTAGCCGGCGTTGTCCAGCACGGTGCGGTGCGGGAACAGGGCGAAGTGCTGGAACACCATGCTCATCTTCTGCTGCCGCATCGCGCGCAACGCCGCGGCGGACATCCCGGTGATGTCCTCGTCGTCGACGAGGACGCTGCCCGAGGTGGGTGTGAGCAGCCCGTTGAGCATCCGGATCAGCGTCGACTTGCCGGAGCCGGACAGCCCCATGACGACGAAGGTCTCGCCCTCCTTGACGTCGAACGACGCGTCCACCACCGCGGCGGTGGCGCCCGCCGCGTTGAGCTCCTGCTGGTCGGCTCCCGCCTCCAGGCGGCGAACTAGCTCCGTCGGTTGCGGCCCGAAGATCTTGTAGAGCCGTTCCACGCGTACCGATGTCACCGATCGCCTCCACTGCTTCGCCGGTGCCGGGAGCTTCGCCCGGGCGCCGGGGGCCGCGTGAATCGCCGGATCCGGCCGATCAATTCAGGCGGGCCGCGGATTCGCGTTCGAGTCCTTTCGTGCGGGCATTGATCATACGTAGTGAGTTGGCCTTGTCCAGTCATTCGGGCGCGGACTTGATCGCGGTACGGGCGTTCTATTTAGAGTTCGCGGCCGGATGGCTGGGTTATTGCCGGTCCTCTGACGTGCGAATATTCAACTTTTACAACTGAATGATCCCACCTCGGCGGCGGCGGTGCGACGCGGCGATTTCACATGATCACGGCGCGTGGATATGCGTTGTTTCGACCGGTTTCGCGGGCCGTCTAATTGATCTTTTCCGGCGTCGGATTTGGTAAGTTCCTGGCCGGAATCCGAATAGTTCCGACAAGATCTGGTTTCCGCGTCCGCGTCGGCGGGCGGCCGATCTTCCCACGATGTGATACTGCCGATGACCCGGGTGGGGGCGTCCACCGGCCCCGGGCGTTTAAGGTCGGATGCATGCAACCCTGGTCATCGGTTCCCGTGCCTCAGGTGCCGGGCACACCAAGCCCTCTGCGCCTCTTCGACACCGCCGCCGGTGAGATCAGGCCCACCGAACCCGGGCCCGTCGCGCGGATGTACGTCTGCGGCATCACGCCGTACGACGCGACCCATCTCGGCCACGCCGCGACCTACCTGGCGTTCGACCTGGTCCACCGGGTTTGGCTGGACAACGGTCACCAGGTGCACTACGTGCAGAACGTCACCGACATCGACGACCCGCTGCTGGAGCGCGCCGAGCGCGACAGCGAGGACTGGATCGTGCTCGCGATGCGCGAGACGGCGCTGTTCCGCGAGGACATGGAGGCGCTGCGGGTGGTGCCGCCGGCCGACTTCGTCGGCGCGGTCGAGTCGATCCCGGAGATCGTCGAGGCCGTCGGCAAGCTGCTGGCCTCCGGCGCGGCCTACCGGGTCGACGACGAGTACCCCGACATCTACTTCCGGCACCAGGCCTCCGGCCGCTTCGGCTACGAGTCCAACTACGACGACGCGACCATGCTCGCCTTCTTCGGTGAGCGCGGCGGCGACCCGGATCGCAGCGGCAAGGAGCACCCGCTGGACGCGCTGCTGTGGCGGGCCGCCCGCGACGGCGAGCCGTCCTGGGAGTCCGAGCTCGGCGCCGGCCGGCCGGGCTGGCACCTGGAGTGCTCGGTGATCGCGCTGAACCGGCTCGGGCTCGGCTTCGATGTGCAGGGCGGCGGCTCGGACCTGATCTTCCCGCACCACGAGTTCAGCGCCGCGCACGCCGAATCGCTCACCGGCGAGTTCCCGTTCGCCAAGCACTACGTGCACGCCGGGATGGTCGGCCTGGACGGCGAGAAGATGTCGAAGTCCAAGGGCAACCTGGTGTTCGTGTCCCGGCTGCGCGGCGACCGGGTGGACCCGATGGCCATCCGGCTGGCGCTGCTGGACGGCCACTACCGCGCCGACCGCGAGTGGACGGCGGACGCGCTGACCGGCGGCGCCGCGCGGCTGGCGCGCTGGCGGGAGGCCGTCGCGCTGGAGTCGGCTCCGGAGGCGGAGAAGACGCTCGCGCGGCTGCGCGAGCGGCTGTCCGACGACCTGGACACCCAGCAGGCGCTGAGCGTGATCGACGCCTGGGCCGACGAGGCGCTGACCGCCGGTGGTTCCGACAGCGGCGCGCCGCGGCTGATCCGCACCGCCGTCGACGCGTTGCTCGGCGTCGAGCTCTGAAACCGACGATCAACACGGAGAGTGAACGGAAGCCGGTTGTTCGGCTTCCGTTCACTTTTTGGTGGATCTGTTCGATCCGGGTTCCGCAATTCGTGAAATCCGGCAAAAGGTGCCGGTCAGCGCGTGGTATCTACCACTCGTAGAACGTTTCCGCATGCCGCATGGACTTCGCCAACCCCGTCTGGTTGGATCTTCCTCGGTTACTGGGAGCGATGGACCAATCCGCTGCGACGAATGGTGGATTGGGTCTGTTGTGCCCGGAAGTTCGGGGAAACCAAGGGAAGGTGGTCGGGGAGATGCGGAAGGTCCTGATCGTCGGGGCGGGACAATCCGGGTTGCAACTGGGGCTCAGCCTGCAGGCGCTGCGCTACGAGGTGACGTTGATCTCGGCGCGGACGCCGGCGGAGATCCGGGGCGGCCGGGTCATGTCCACGCAGGTCATGTTCCGGACCGCGCTCGGGTACGAACGGGAGCGCGGCCTGAACCTGTGGGAGGAACGGGCGCCGAAGATCACCGGGCTGCGGCTGTCGGTGGGCGGCCCGGACGGCTCCCGGGTGCTGGACTGGCGGGGCGAGCTGACGGACTTCGCGCAGTCGGTGGACCAGCGGGTGAAGCTGGCCGGTTGGCTGGAGCTCTTCGCCGAGCGCGGCGGCGCCGTCGAGTACCGCCACATCGGGGCGTCGGACCTGGACGCGCTGAGCCGGGGCTACGACCTGGTGCTGGTCGCGGCGGGGGCCGGGGAGCTCGGTCGCATCTTCGAACGGGACTCGGCGTGGTCCCCGTTCGTCGAGCCGCAGCGAGCGCTGGCGGTGTCCTACCTGCGCGGCGCCGCGTGGTCGTCCGATGTGGACGATTCGGGGCTGGTCCGGTTCAACTCGGTGCCGGGCGTGGGCGAGGTCTTCGTCATCCCCGGCTACACCGAGGGCGGGCCGTGCGACATCCTGTTCTTCGAAGGCGTCCCGGGTGGGCCGCTGGACTGCTGGGCCGATCGCCCGGGTCCGGCGGAGCACCGGGCGCGGATGCTGGAGCTGCTCCGCGCTCACCTGCCGTGGGAGTACGAGCGGTTCGCCGACGCGGAACTGACCGACGACCGGGCGGTGCTGGCCGGCGGGGTGACCCCGGTGGTGCGCAAGCCGGTCGCGCGGCTGCCCTCCGGGACGGCGGTGCTGGGCATGGCGGATGCGGTGGTGGTCACCGATCCGGTCACGGGGCAGGGCGTCAACAGCGCGAGCAAGGCGGCGGAGTCCTATTTGGACAGCATTGTGCGGCGGGCGGACCGGCCGTTCGACCGCGAGTGGATGCAGGACACCTTCGACCGGTTCTGGGACTACGCCCGGCACGTGGCGGTGTGGAGCAACGCGATGCTGAAACCGTCGCCGCCGCACGTGCTGCGGCTGCTCGGCGCGGCGGTGGAGATCCCGGCGATCCGGAACCGCTTCGCGAACGGCTTCGACGACCCGGCGGACTTCGAGTCCTGGTTCCTCGACCCGGCCGGGGCCGAGAACTACCTCGAATCGCTCACCGCATGACACCGGGCGCCTGCCGCCGAGCGGTTCGGCGGCAGGCGCCCGGCGCCCGGGTCAGTAGGCGTCGTGGGCCTTGGCGAACTCGTTGTCGTGGTAGGCGTCCCAGTTGATCGACCACGCCATCAGGCCGCGCAGGGCCGGGTAGGTGCCATGCGGCTGGTACGGGCCGCAGCCGGTGCCCGCGCGCAGGCAGTCGAGCGCCTTGTGGACCTCCGGGACCGGGGTGAAGCCGTTGCCCGCCGGGTTGGCCGCGGGCAGGCCGATGGCGACCTGTTCCGGCGCCAGCGGCGCGAAGGCGTTGTCCGGGTTCTTCGCCAGCGGGAAGCCGGTCAGCAGCATGTCGATCATCGCCACGTGGAAGTCCGCGGTGCCCATCGTGTGGTACTGGTCGTCCAGGCCCATGATCGGGCCCGAGTTGTAGTTCTGGACGTGCAGCAGGTCCAGGTCCGCCCGCAGCGCGTCGATCACCGGCAGGTACGAGCCGGCACGCGGGTCGGCGCCGGTACCGCCGCCGTAGTGCTGGTAGCCGAGCTGCACGAAGAACGTCTCCGGAGCCATGGTCAGCACGAAGTCCGGGCCGTAGCGCTCGTTCAGCGCCCGGAGCGCGGCGATCAGGTTGACCACGACCGGCGTGGTCGGGTTCTTCAGGTCCGTGTCCCCGGGGGCGAGCTCCAGCGAGTGGCCCTCGAAGTCGATGTCGATGCCGTCGAGGCCGTAGCGGTCGATGATCGCGGCGGCGGATTCGACGAAGGCGTCGCGCGCGCCCTCGGTCTCCAGCCGCACCTGCCCGTTGGCGCCGCCGACCGACAACAGCACCTCCTTGCCCTCGGCCTGCTTGGCCTTGATGCCGGCGATGAACTCCTCGTCGGTCTCGACGTTCGGGCATTCGGCGGCCGGGCAGCGGTTGAACTCCAGCCGGCCGGAGGTGGGGGAGGTGGGTTCGGCGAAGGCGAGGTCGATGACGTCCCATTCGGCGGGCACGTCGGCGATGCGCACGTAGCCGGAGCCGTTGGCGAAGCTGGCGTGCAGGTAGCCGACCAGGGAGTGGGCCGGGATGTCCGGCGCGGCGGGTTCGGGGGCGGCCGCCGCGGTGGCGGGCAGCGCCAGCCCGACCAGGCCGACCAGGGCGGCGAGCGCGGTGCGCATCCGTGGCATGGGAGTGCTCCGATCCGTTGGAAGTGATCTGGGGCACAACAAAAAATGGACTAGACCACTACGCGAGTCAAGGTCCAGTCCATTTGTCGCCAACGGTCGCGAAAGCGCCGGTCAGCCCGGTCCGGGGCCCAGCGGTCCCTTGCCGCCGGGGCCGCCCGGGCCGCGGCGGCGCAGGTAGCGCTCGAACTCCGCCGCGATCGCGTCCCCGCTGGCCTCGGTCAGCTTGACCTCGGCGTCCCCGCGCTCCTCCAGCGCGCGGACGTAGTTGCGGACGTCCTCGTCCTCCTCCGCCATCTCGCTGACGGTCTGCTCCCACTCCTCGGCCTGCTCGGGCAGGTTGCCCAGCGGCACCTCCACGTCGAGCGCCTCCTCGACCCGGTGCAGCAGCGCCAGCGTGGCCTTCGGCGACGGCGGCTGCGACACGTAGTGCGGCACCGCCGCCCAGAACGAGATCGCCGGGATGCCGGCCTGCACGCAGGCGTCCTGGAACACGCCGACGATCCCGGTCGGGCCCTCGTAGCGGGAGCGCTCCAGCCCGTAGCGGGCCGCCGACTCGGTGTCGTAGGCCGCGCCGCTGACCGGCACCGGCCGGGTGTGCGGCGCGTCCGCGAGCAGAGCGCCGAGGGTGACCACGGTGCGGGCACCGATCCGCTCGATCTGCTCGACGAGCTCGGCGCAGAACGCCCGCCAGCGCATGTTCGGCTCGATGCCGTGCACCAGCACCACGTCGTGATCGCAGCCGGGCGGGCGGCAGACCGTCAGCCGCGTGGTCGGCCAGGAGACCTGGCGGGTGATGCCGTCCACCAGCTTGACCGTGGGCCGGGTGACCTGGAAGTCGTAGTACGGGTCCGGGTCCACCTCGCTGAGCGGCTCCGCGTCCCAGATGAGCTGCAGGTGCTCGATCGCGGAACTGGCGGCGTCGCCTGCATCGTTCCAGCCCTCGAAGCCCGCAATAACAATGGGGTTCTCCAGCTGCGGAAGGTCCTGCTTCTCGCTCACGCGAACCTCCCTCCGAAGCTGCGGTTCGATCGCGTCGGTTGTGTAAGCCCAGCGTTCCAGCCCTCGAAGGCGCTGACGACGATCGGGTCGGTCAGCTGGGGCAGTTCGGCGCGCTGTTGTCCGGTGAGGTGTGCGTCGCGATCGGTCACGGCGCCAGCCTACGACGCCACGCCGACGTGAGCGCCCGACGTCCCCGCCGAACATCATCCGCCTCGCGCGAACACCCGGAAGCCCCGGTTCCGGTTTGACGAGAGGAGGTAGGGGCCAGACCCTTTACTCGAGTCACCGTGGGGTGCCAGCGGCCGAGGGAAGCCGATCCAGCCAGTGGACAGCACCGGAGCGTCACCGAGCGAGGGGACCGGGATATCCCCGAGATCCCGGCTGCGGTTGTCGATCGGCCGCCGCCCGAAGGACCTGGCCAAGCTGGGCCTCGTCGGCGGGCTGCTCACGCTGAGCGTGCTGCTGGTCCTGGTGCCGGCCAACCCCGTCGAGCTCGCCGTCTACCAGCAGCTGGAGCAGATCCCGGCGGTCACCGACCCGCTGTGGGTGGTGCTCACCTGGGTCGGCGGCTGGGCCGGGATCGCCGGGGCCACCGCGGTGGCGATGTACTTCGGCTGGATCCGGGTGGCGCTGCTGTGCGCGGTGTCGGGCGCGGCGACCTGGGTGCTGGCCGGGGTCATGCAGCACGTGCTGGGCGCTCGCCCGGTGTCCGGGCCGTTTCCCGGGCCGCCGGGCGGTTTCCCGTTCCCGGCGGGCGAAGTGGCCATCGTGACCGTGCTGGCGGTGGTCGCCGCGCCCTACCTGGGCCGCACCGCGCGGTACCTCGGGTGGGCGCTCGCCGTGCTGGTCGGGGTGGCGGTGGTGCACCTCGGCGGGCACCTGCCGCTGGACGCCGTGGGCGGCGCGCTGCTGGGGTGGGGCGTCGGCCTGCTCTGCCACGTCGTCTGGGGTGCGCCGGGGCGGAAGGTCTCCGGCCAGGTGATCCTGGGCGAGCTGGAGCTGGCCGGACTGGAACCGATCTGGATCGTCGCGCTGCGGCACCGGCTGCTGGAACCGCGGGAGTTCGCCGTGGGCACCACGGTGGGGTGGACGCTGCGCGCGAAGGTGGTGCGGCGGATGAGCCGCCGTGCCGGGCCCTGGTACAAGATCAAGCGCCTGCTCACGCTGCTCGACGTCCAGGACGAGCCGCGCCTGTCGACGCCGCACCACGAGGTGGAGCACGAGGCCTACGTTACCCTGCTCGCCGAACGGGCCGGGGTGCGCACCCCGCAGGTCGTGCTGGCCTGCGACGTCAAGCACGCCCCCGCGCTGCTGGTGGTCCGCCAGGTGCCCGGGCGCCGGTTGTCGGAGCTGCGCGGCGACGAGATCGACGACGAGCTGCTCGCCGCGATCTGGGCGCAGCTCGCGGCCCTGGCCGAGGCCCGCATCGCCCACCACGACCTGCGCGCGAAGAACGTCCTGGTGGACGGTGCGAACCGGCCGTGGCTGCTCAGCTTCACGTTCAGCCACGCGGGCGCGGACTCGGCGCGCCTCGCCCAGGACCTGGCCGAGGCGCTGGTGTCGATGGCGGCGGCGGTCGGCACCGAGCGCGCGGTGCGAAGCGCGATCGTCTCGCTGCCCGCGGAGCAGCTCGCGGCGGCGCTGCGGAACCTGGTGCCGCTGGCGCTGCCGCGACGCATCAGGAACCAGGCGCAGCGCGGGCGCTTCCTGCTGGCCGAGCTGCGCGAAACCCTGGCGGACGGGCTGGGCCTGCCGATCCCGGGCTTCCGCTCGCCGGTCCGCCCGATCACCGTGATCGGCCTGCTGCTCATCGCCGCTGCGGTGTACCTGCTGCTCCCGGAGCTGTCCAGCATGGGCGAGGTGCTCACGGCGGTGCAGCACGCCAACTGGGCCTGGCTGGCGGTGGCGGTCGTGACCGGGTTCGTCGCGATCCTGCTGTCGTCCATCTCCGTGCAGGGCTCCAGCCGGATCCCGCTGCCGTTCTGGCGGACGTTCCTGGTGCAGATGGCGGCCGCGTTCACCGGGCGCACCACGCCCGGCGGCGCCGGGTTCTTCGGCATCAACGTGGTCTACATGGAACGCCTCGGGCTGCGGCGGCCGCTGGCGGTCGGGGTGACGCTGCTGAACCAGGCGGGCACCGGGGCGGTGGCGTTCGTGGTGGCCGTGATCGGCGTGTTCGCGGTCGGCCTGTCCGGCACGTTCACCAACCTGTCGATCCCGACCGGCTGGCCGGTGCTGGTCGGCACCGCCGCGGTCGTGGTGGTCGCGGCGGCCGTGATCGCCTCGCCGTTCGGCCGCCGCCGGATCGTCGCGCCGTCGCTGGAGGTCGGCCGGGAACTGGTGGAGACGCTGCGCCACCCGGTCCGCGCGCTCCAGCTCTTCGGCGGGGCGTTGGGTTACCTCGTGGTGTCGGGGCTGGGCCTGGCCGCGTCGCTGGCCGCGCTGCACTCGGACTTCTCCTGGACGGCCGTGACGGTCGTGTTCATCATCGGCAACACCCTCGGGCACCTGGTGCCCTCGCCCGGCGGGCTGGGCGCGGTCGAGGCGGTGCTGCTCGCGGGCCTCGGAGCCATGGGCGTGCCGGCGACGGCGGCGATCACCGGAGTGCTGATCTCCCGCCTGCTGACGTACTGGCTGCCGGTCCTCCCCGGTATAGCAGTGTTCCGCTACCTCCAGCACCGAGGCCTCATCTAGGCACCGAGCCGCAGCCGTACCACAGTGTGGGAATTCGGTTGGGACGCGCTCGTACGCTGGTCGGTATGCCGCATTCTCCCTGGTCGCCACTGCTGGAGGCGCTGGAGCGCCGGGTTCTCGTCGCCGACGGTGCGATGGGCACCATGCTGCAGGAGGTGCCGCTGGGCCTCGACGACTTCGCGGGCCTGGAGGGCTGCAACGAGATCCTCAACGCCACCCGCCCGGACGTGGTGCGCGGCGTGCACCGCGGCTACCTGGCGGCCGGGGCGGACGCGATCGAGACGAACACCTTCGGCGCGAACCTGGCCAACCTCGGCGAGTACGGCATCGCCGACCGCATCCGCGATCTCTCCGAGCGCGGCGCGCGGCTGGCCCGGGACTGCGCCGACGAGTTCGCCACCGCCGGGCAGCCGCGGTTCGTGCTGGGCGCGATGGGGCCGGGCACCAAGCTGCCGACGCTGGGGCACGTGACCTTCGAGGCGCTGCGCGACGCCTACGAGGAGCAGACCGTCGGCATGCTCGACGGCGGGATCGACGCCGTGCTGGTGGAGACCTCGCAGGACCTGTTGCAGACCAAGGCTTCGGTGCTGGCCGCCAAGCGCGGCATGGCGCGGGCCGGGCGGCGGGTGCCGATCATCGCGCAGGTGACGGTGGAGACCACCGGCACGATGCTGCTGGGCACCGAGATCACCGCCGCGCTGACCGCGCTGGAGCCGCTGGGCATCGACCTGATCGGGATGAACTGCGCGACCGGTCCGGCCGAGATGAGCGAGCACCTGCGGCAGCTGGCCAAGCAATCGCGGGTGCCGCTGTCGGTGATGCCCAACGCCGGGCTGCCGCAGCTCGGCCCGAACGGCGCGGTGTACCCGCTGACGCCGGAGGAGCTGGCCGAGGCGCTCGCCGAGTTCGTCGCGCAGTACGGCGCCCGGCTCGTCGGCGGCTGCTGCGGCACGACCGGCGAGCACATCCGCCAGGTCGTCGAGGCGGTGCGCGACCTGGCGCCGCCGCGGCGCGAGCCGCAGCCCGAGCCGGGCGTCAGCTCGCTGTACCAGGCCGTGCCGTTCGCCCAGGACGCGTCGGTGCTGGTGATCGGCGAGCGCACGAATGCCAACGGCTCCAAGGCGTTCCGCGAGGCGATGCTGGAGGGCGACTACGCCTCCTGCGTCGAGATCGCCAAGGCTCAGACCCGCGACGGGGCGCACTTGATCGACCTCTGCGTGGACTACGTGGGCCGCGACGGGGCGGCCGACATGGCCGAGCTGGCCGCGCGGCTGGCCACCGCCTCGACGCTGCCGGTGATGCTGGACTCGACCGAGCCGCCGGTGCTGCGCGCCGGGCTGGAGCGCCTCGGCGGCCGGTGCGTGGTCAACTCGGTCAACTACGAGGACGGCGACGGCCCGGATTCCCGCTACCGCCGCGTCATGGAGCTCGTCCGCGAGCACGGCGCCGCGGTGGTGGTGATGTGCATCGACGAGGACGGGCAGGCCCGCACCAGGGACTGGAAGCTGCGGGTCGCGAACCGGATGATCGACGACCTGACCTCGAACTGGGGGATGGCGGAGTCGGACATCATCATCGACACCCTGACGTTCCCGATCTCCACCGGCCAGGAGGAGGTCCGCAGGGACGGCGTCGAGACCATCGAGGCGATCCGCGAGCTCAAGCGCACGCGCCCGGAAGTCCGCACCACGCTGGGCATTTCGAACGTCTCCTTCGGACTGAACGCGGCGGCGCGGCAGGTGCTGAACTCGGTGTTCCTCAACGAGTGCCGGGAGGCGGGGCTGGACACGGCGATCGTGCACGCCTCGAAGATCCTGCCGATGAACAAGATCCCGGACGAGCAGCGGGAGGTCGCGCTCGACCTGGTGTACGACCGGCGCCGCGAGGGCTACGACCCGCTGCAGCGGCTGATGGAGCTCTTCGAGGGGCAGACCGCGAAGTCCAGTCGGGCGTCGCGGGCCGAAGAACTCGCGGCGCTGCCGTTGTTCGAGCGCCTGGAGCGGCGGATCGTCGACGGCGAGCGCAACGGGCTGGAAGCCGACCTGGACGCGGCGATGGCGGAGAAGCCGCCACTGGGGATCATCAACGAGAACCTGCTGGCCGGCATGAAGGTCGTCGGCGAGCTGTTCGGCTCGGGTCAGATGCAGCTGCCGTTCGTGCTGCAGTCCGCCGAGGTCATGAAGGCCGCCGTCGCCTACCTCGAACCGCACCTGGAGCGGGAATCCGCCGCGGGCAAGGGCACTCTCGTGCTGGCCACCGTCAAGGGCGACGTGCACGACATCGGCAAGAACCTGGTCGACATCATCGTGTCCAACAACGGCTACAACGTGGTCAACCTCGGCATCAAGCAGCCGATCGGCACGATCCTGGACAGCGCGCAGCAGCACCGCGCGGACGCCATCGGCATGTCCGGGCTGCTGGTGAAGTCCACCGTGATCATGAAGGAGAACCTGGCGGAGCTCAACGCCAGGGGAGTGGCCGAGAAGTACCCGGTGCTGCTCGGCGGCGCCGCGCTGACCCGGTCCTATGTGGAGGGTGATCTCGACGAGCTCTACCGCGGCGAGGTGCGCTACGCCCGGGACGCCTTCGAGGGCCTGCGGCTGATGGACTCCATCATGGCCCGCAAGCGCGGCGGCGTGATCGTCCCGGACCAGGCCGAGGAGGCGAAGAAGGCCGAGCGCAAGGCCCGCCGGGAGAGGTCGCTGCGGATCGCCGAGAAGCGCAAGGCGACGGCCGAACCCGCGCCGGTGACCCGCTCGGACGTGGCCGCCGACGTGCCGGTGCCCACGCCGCCGTTCTGGGGCGGGCGCGAGGTGCGCGGCGTGCCGGTCGGCGAGTACTCCGCCTACCTGGACGAACGGGCCACGTTCTTCGGCCAGTGGGGGCTGCGCGGCGCGAAGGGCGGCCCGACCTACGAGGAACTCGTAGAGTCCGAGGGGCGGCCGCGGCTGCGGTACTGGATGGACCAGCTCGCCACCGAGGGGATCCTGCAGCACGCGGCGGTGGTCTACGGCTACTTCCCGTGCGTGTCCGAGGGCGACGACCTGGTCGTGCTGGAGGACGCCGCGGCGGACGCGCCGGAGCGCTGCCGCTTCGCGTTCCCGCGCCAGGCCCGCGACCGGCACCTGTGCCTCGCGGACTTCTTCCGCTCGCGGAAACGCGCCGAGGCATCCGGGCAGGTGGACGTGCTGCCGCTGCAGCTGGTCACGATGGGCCAGCCCATCGCCGACTTCGCCAACGAACTGTTCGCCCGCAACGCCTACCGCGACTACCTGGAGATCCACGGCCTCGGCGTGCAGCTCACCGAGGCGCTGGCGGAGTACTGGCACCGCCGCGTCCGCCAGGAGCTGCTGTTCGCCTCGGGCGTTCCGGTGGCGGCCGACGATCCGTCCACTGTGGAGGAGTTCTTCCGGCTGGGCTACCGCGGCGCCCGCTTCTCCCTCGGCTACGGCGCCTGCCCGAACCTGGAGGACCGCGCCAAGATCGTCGAGCTGCTGCGGCCGGAACGCATCGGCGTGACGCTGTCCGAGGAGTTCCAGCTGCACCCGGAGCAGTCCACCGACGCGATCGTCGCCCACCACCCGGAGGCCAAGTACTTCAACACCTGAGCTACCGCTCGTCGTTCCGGTTCACCGCCTCGTAGGCGGTCTTGACCGGGGCCCAGCCGCGCGTCGATTGCTCCGATCGTGGCCGGTGGGGCGGGGGGCGACGAGGGATTGGACACTTTCGCTGGGGAGGCCGGACCTCGGGTGCTGTACTGGTAGCGGTCCTGGCCCACACCTCTTCCCGGAACGGAGATCTCTGAGTGACCCGCGACGCCGGTCAGAACTCGCCCGCCGCAGTGCTGTTCGACATGGATGGCACGCTCGTCGACTCCGAGAAGCTGTGGACCATCGCGCTGGACGACTACGCAAGGCATCGCGGGGGCGCGCTCACCGACGCCACCAGGGAAGCGATGGTCGGCTCCAACATGACGCGCAGCATGCGACTGTTGTTGGTCGACGTCGGGATCGCGGGCGTCCCAGAAGACGTCAGCACCGAGGAAGTCGACGCGGCGGCGAAGTGGGTCGCGGCCCGCATGGAGGAGCTGTTCGAGCTGGGCCTGCCGTGGCGGCCGGGCGCGCCGGAGGCGCTGCGCGAGGCCCGCGAGCTGGGCATCCCCACCGCGCTGGTGACCTCCACGATCCGCTCCCTGACGGAGCTGGCGCTGGAAACTCTCGGCCGGGACTCGTTCGACGTGACGGTCTGCGGCGACGAGGTGGACGGCAAGAACAAGCCCGAGCCGGAGCCGTACCTGAAGGCCGCGCGCCTGCTCGGCGTCGACCCGGCGCGGTGCGTCGCGATCGAGGATTCCCCGACCGGGGTTGCCGCGGCGGAGGCCGCCGGCTGCCTGGTGATCGCCATCCCCTGCGAGGTGCCGCTGCAGCCCGGCCCGCACCGGGTCCTGCGCGACTCGCTGGCGGACGTGGACTTCGCCGCCCTCGGTGAGCTGTTCGCCCGGGCGGCGTGATGATCGACGTGCCGATCGTGCTGGCCGGGTACGGGCCGGTGGGGCGGGAGTACGTCGAGCTGATCCGGCGGCATCGCGCGCGCTGGCGCGACACCTACGGCGCCGACCTGCACGTCGTCGCGGTCCGCGGCCGGCAGTCGCAGGTCCGGGTCGACGGCGCCGTGCCGTCCCGCGGGCAGTGGGATCCCGCCGGTGAGTTCGCCGAACTGCTCGCCGGCGCCCGGGTGCTGGCGCAGGCCGTGCCCTCGGACGGCAGCGACCAGCCCGCGCTGGACGCCCTGCAGGCGTTGCAGCAGGGCGCGCACGTCGTGACCGCGACGAAGTCGCACCTGCTCACGCATTGGCGGAAGCTCGACGAGGCCGCGCGCCGGGCCGGGCGGTCGGTGCGGATCTCCGGGGCGACCGGCGCCGCGATGCCCGCCGGTGACCTGGCCCGCTCGGTGCTGCGCGGCTTCGACGTCCGCGCCGTGCAGGGCTGCCCGAACGGCACCGCGACCTTCGTCCTCGACCAGATCGCCGCAGGTCACGGCCTGGCCGGCGCGGTCGTCGACGCCCAGCGGCAGGGCATCGCCGAGGCCGACCCCACCGCCGACCTCTCCGGCAAGGACGCCGCGACCAAGCTGCGGCTGATCACCGGCCTGCTGTGGGGCTGGGACCCGGCGGACGTCGCGGTCGCGGCGGAGCCGATCCGCGAACCGCTGCCGCCGGTGCCGGAAGGCCACCGGCTCCGGCAGGTCGCGAGCGCGCAGCGCGAGGAGCCGGGCCTGGTGCGCGTCGAGCTGCGCGCCGAACCCGCGGCGAGCACGTTCGGCGCGCTGCTCGGGCCGGAGAAGGCGATCAGCTACGACTGCGGCGAAGCCGGGACGGTCGCCGTCTCCGGCGGCCGGTCGAGTCCGCGCGGCGCGGCGCTGGCCATGGTCAAGGACACGCTGGGTGCGGTGCTGGAGGCGACCACCGGGTTCCACTGAGGTGTCCGGCGGGTGACGCGCCGTGATGAAACCCGCAAACGAGCGGGTCCGCCTTCTGGTTCGGCGGCCCGGGATGCAAGGATCGTGGACTGTGAAGACCTTCGACGAGTTGTTCGCCGAACTGCAGGAACGAGCCCGGACCCGTCCGGAGGGCTCGGCGACGGTGGCCGCGCTCGACGCCGGGACGCATGCCCAGGGCAAGAAGGTCCTCGAAGAGGCCGGCGAGGTGTGGATCGCCGCCGAGCACGAATCGGACGAACAGCTCGCCGAGGAGATCTCGCAGCTGCTGTACCGGCTGCAGGTCATCATGCTGGGGCGCGGACTGTCCCTTGAGGACGTCTACCGCTACCTGTGAACCCAACCCAGGAATAAACCGAGGAGAACAAGTTCCATGCTGCGTGTGGCTGTGCCCAACAAGGGCACCCTCGCCGGTCCCGCATCCGAGATGCTCGCGGAAGCCGGGTACCGGCAGCGCCATGAGCAGCGGGACCTCACCGTCCTGGACACCACCAACGACGTCGAGTTCTTCTTCTTGCGCCCCAAGGACATCGCGATCTACGTCGGTTCCGGCGAGCTCGACCTCGGGCTCACCGGCCGCGATCTGGCCCGCGATTCCGGCGCCCCGGTAGAGGAGCGGCTCGCGCTCGGCTTCGGCGGTTCCACGTTCCGCTACGCCGCCCCGGCGGGCCAGCACGACTGGACCGTCGCGGATCTGCAGGACAAGCGGATCGCCACGTCCTACCCGAAGCTGGTCACCAACGACCTCGCGCAGCACGGCGTGACGGCCGACGTCATCCGGCTCGACGGCGCGGTGGAGATCTCCATCCAGCTCGGCGTCGCCGACGCCATCGCCGACGTGGTCGGCTCCGGCCGCACGCTGCGCCAGCACGGCCTGGTCGCCTTCGGCGAGCCGATCTGCAACTCCGAGGCGGTGGTGATCGAGCGCCGCGGTTCGGACGACGAGCAGGCCAAGAACCAGCTGATCGCCCGCCTGCAGGGCGTGGTGTTCGCCCAGCAGTACGTGATGCTGGACTACAACTGCCCGCGCGACCTGCTCGACGACGCCACCGAGGTGACGCCGGGTCTGGAGTCGCCGACCATGTCGCCGCTGGCCGATGACCGCTGGGTGGCGGTGCGCGCGATGGTCTCGCGCAAGGACGCCCCGGCGATCATGGACCGCCTGTCCGCCGTCGGGGCCAAGGCGATCCTGTCCTCCGACATCAGGGCCTGCCGCCTCTGACAGCCTGTTTCCGGGCTTGTTTTGCGTGGCGGTGCGGGTGGCGGCCCCCCTGCGGGAGTTACAGACGCCGCCTGGTCTGTGGGAGCCCCGACTTACGTATGTCCAATACGCGGCGTCGGGGACTGGCCTCGCCCAGTAGCCCAGAAGGGCGGGCACAGCCTGAGAACCGCGGCGGTGCGAGTTGCTTAGGTGGGCTAAGCGGCTGCGCCGCTTCAAAAGCGCCCGTGTCGCGCCACAGCCTGTCAACGCGCTGGTCTGGTTCCAGGCGAACGCCACGTCCACCCGGTCCGCGCCGTGACCGGGTGGGCGTGGCGTTTTCGCCCGGTGCTCCGGCGGGCGTCGCGTTCTTCGCGAGCTTGTCCTTTATGTCTGGTTGCTCCACCGGATTGTGATCCAAGTGCACCGAGCCGGCTGTGCCGATTGCGGATAATGGAATTCGAGACGATCTTGGACGAGCCGGTGGGGGTGAGGAAATGGCCGTCGTGGTACCGGGAACTACCCCGCCGCGGTGGGAGCTCTACGAGGGGATGCCCTGCTGGATAGAGCTGATCACCACGGATCTCGAGCGGGCCCAGGAGTTCTACGCCGGGCTGTTCGACTGGACGTACGAAACCCATCGCGACCCGGTCTCCGGCGAACACGTGATCGCCATGCGCGAGGGATTCCCGGTGGCCAGCCTGCGCGCCGCCTCCGGTGACCAATCGAGCTGGCGGCTCTACCTGGCTACCGCGGACTGCGAGGCCTTCGCCGAGCAGGCCGTGGCGCTGGGCGCGACGGTGACCGTGCCGCGCAACGAGGTGCCCGGGCTGGGCGCCAAGACGGTGCTGGTCGGGCCGGCCGGGGCCGAGTTCGGGCTGCTGGAACCCGAGGAGTCCTGGCAGTTCGACGTCGGCCTGCCGGGCACCCTGATGTGGGCCGAGCTGGTCACCATCAAGGCGCAGACCGCGGACCACTTCTTCCAGGAGCTCTTCGGCTACAGCGCCGAGCAGTTCGGCACCGAGAACCGCTCGGACTACTCCGTCTGGTACCTCGGCGACGAGTCGGTGTGCGCCCGGGTCAGCATGATCCGCGACTTCATCACGGAGTCCACCAAGCCGCACTGGCTGCTGTACCTCGGCGTCGACGCGGAGGTCGGCACCGACGAGCTGGTCCGCCGCGCGATCGGCCTCGGCGGCCGCGTCCGGGTGGACCCGTACGACTCCAGCATCGGCCGGGTCTCGGTCCTCCGGGATCCCACCGGCGCCCGATTCGCGGTCATCGACCCAACGCAGGCCGGCGACTTCGGCACCGCCGCCAACTACGACCCCTACGAGGACTGACCGCCCGCTGGGGGGTCAGTCGGTCCGGTCGAGGACGGATTCCGGGCCCGGGTCGGGCTCCGGCCAGCCCGGGTACGGCGGCGGGGTGCCGCCGAAGGCCGGGCACAGCGGCTTGTGGTCGCAGTAGTCGCACAGGCGGCTGGGGTTCGGCCGGAAGTCACCCGTCTTGCCCGCCCGCAGGATCGCCCCCCAGATCGCCTCCAGGGTGCGCTCGAAGCGGCGCAGCTCCGTCTCGTCCGGCGTGTAGGCCAGCCGCTGCTTGCTGGCCAGGTACATCAGCAGCAGCTGGCGGGGGATTTCGCCGCGGGTGCGCCACAGCACCAGGGCGTAGAACTTCATCTGGAACATCGCCTTGGCCTCGCCGATCTCCCGCGGCGCGGCGCCGGTCTTGTAGTCGACCAGCCGGATCTCGCCGGTCGGGGCCACGTCGACGCGGTCGATGAACCCGCGCAGCAGCACCCCGGAGTCGAGTTCGGTCTCCACCCGCAGCTCGCAGGCCTCCGGCTCCAGCCGCCGCGGGTCCTCCAGCTCGAAGTAGGCGTCCAGCAGCACGTTCGCCGATTCCAGCCAGCCCGCCAGCTCGGGATCCTCGGGCCCGTCGAACAGCTCGCCGAGCTCGGGCTGCTGCGCGAGCAGCTCCTCCCACGCCGGCTGCAGCAGCGCTCGCGCCTGCGCCTGGTCGCGCTCGGCCGTCGGCAGCCCGAACAGCCGCTCCAGCACCGAATGCACCACGGTGCCGCGCACCTGCGCCTTGCTGGGCGTCTCCGGCAGCCGGTCCACGGCGCGGAACCGGTAGAGCAGCGGGCACTGCTTGAAATCGCTCGCGCGGGACGGGGACAGCGCCGGCCGCCTGGGCCCGCCGTCCTGGAGTGTCCCGCCTGTCGCCTGCGCAGGTTCCGCCATGGCCCGAGACCCTAATCGAGCCGACCGACACGCGATCACCCCCTGCACGGATCACGACTGCCTCACGGGTGGGGCACTACCCTGCGTGCATGCCGTCGACCGCGTCTCCTCCCGTCCGGCCCAAGTTGAACGACGGTGGCCTGCTGCTGTTCCGCATCGCCGGGGTGCCAGTGCTGCTGTCGCCGTCGTGGTGGCTCGGGGCGGCGCTGATCGTGCTGCTCTACACGCCGCTGGTGGGCCGGATCCTGCCGGGCGCGGGGATCTGGGAGAGCGCGCTGCTGGCGGCGGTGTTCACCGTGCTGCTGGCGGTTTCGGTGCTGCTGCACGAGCTCGGGCACTGCATCGTCGCGCTGCGCCTGGGGCTGCCGGTGCGGCGCGTTCGCCTGTTCCTGCTCGGCGGCCTGTCGGAGATCTCCCGCACGCCGCCGAAACCCACCCAGGAGGGCCTGATCGCGGCGGCCGGGCCCGCGGTGTCGATGGTGCTGGCGCTGGTGACCGGCATCGGCTGGTTCGCGCTGGTGCCCGGCGGCGCGATCTGGCTGCTGGTCGCGCAGACCTGCGTGGCGAACCTGGCGGTGGCGGTGTTCAACCTGCTGCCGGGCCTGCCGCTGGACGGCGGCCGGATGCTGCGGGCGCTGACCTGGCGGCTCACCGGCAAGCGCGCCACGGGCACCACGGCGGGCGTGATCGGCGCGGGAGCGGTGGCGGCGGTGCTGATCGGCTGGGCGCTGGTCGGCCTGCTCAACAACGCCCAGGACCAGTGGCTGCGGCTGGGCGTGTGCGTGCTGATGGCGTGGTTCGTGGTGGCCGGTGCGAGCGCGGAGCACGCGGCGGAGCAGCGCAAGCGCTGGCCGGCGGGCCTGGCGCTGGGGGACCTGGTGCGCCCGGTCCTGCAGCTCCCGGCGGAGAGCCCGGTGGGCGATGCGCTGCTGGCGGCGGCGGGCCGGGGCGTGGTGCTGGTGCGGGCCGACGGCATCGCGGTCGGGCTGCTCGACCAGACCGCGGCGGAGCGCCTGGCCACCCACACGCCGAACGAACCGGCCGAGCGCGCGGCCGAACCGGTCGACCCGGACACGATCCTGCTCGACAGCGAGACCCCGGACGCGATCCTGGAGCGGGTGCAGTCGGTGCTGGCCTGGCAGTTCCTCGTGGTCGACGGCGAGGGCAGGCCCAGCGGCGTGCTGCGCCGCGAGGACCTCCGCAACGCGCTCCGCTCCCGTCGCGGGTGAGCTGGAAGCCTTCTGCGACGATGGTGCGTTGTACCAGCGTGGAGAAGGTAGGCAGCACTTGAGCAGCACCGTCAGCGGTGAGTTCCAGCCCGGCGACCGGGTTCAGTTGACCGACCCGAAGGGCCGGAAGTACACGGTCGTCCTGGAACAGGGAGGCGAGTACCACACGCACCGCGGTGCCCTCGCGCACGACGACCTGATCGGCAAGCCGGAGGGCTCGGTGGTGACCTCGGCGGGCGGCACGTCGTTCCTGGCGCTGCGGCCGCTGCTGGCCGACTACGTGCTGTCGATGCCGCGCGGCGCCCAGGTCATCTACCCGAAGGACGCGGCGCAGATCCTGATGTGGGGCGACATCCGCCCGGGCGCGCGGGTGCTGGAGGCCGGTGCCGGATCGGGCGCGCTGAGCTGCTCCCTGCTGCGCGCGGTCGGCCCCGAGGGCAGCGTGACGTCGTTCGAGGTGCGCGAGGACCACGCGGAGCACGCGGAGCGCAACGTGCGGCGCTTCTTCGGCGACAAGCCGGACAACTGGACGCTGCAGCTGGGCGACGTCAAGGAGTACGGCGGCGAGCCGGTCGACCGGGTGGTGCTCGACATGCTCGCGCCGTGGGAAGTCCTGGACAAGATCCACGAGAAGCTGCTCCCCGGCGGCGTCCTGGTCGTCTACGTGGCCACGACGACCCAGCTGTCCCGGATCACGGAGGCGATCCGCGAGCAGCAGAACTGGACGGAACCGCAGTCCTGGGAAACGCTGCTGCGCCCGTGGCACGTGGTGGGCATGGCGGTCCGCCCGGACCACCGGATGGTGGCGCACACGGCGTTCCTCCTGACGACCCGCCGCCTGGCGGACGGCGTGACCCCGCCCCGCGTCCAACGCCGCCCCAGCAAGGGCTGAACCGCGAAACGGCCCGCCCCGATGACATCGGGGCGGGCCGTTTCGCGGTTCAGGCGTCGATCAGCAGAGCTTCCAGTCGCCGCCTTCGACGACCATCTTGAATTCCTGCTCCTCGGTCTGGGGAGGCATCTCGCTGAGGTCCCGGCCCATGATCGTGCCCGAAGCGGACATCGTGATGCTGACCTTGGCGGTGGCGGTGTTGTCGCCGTTGTCCTTGACCTCTCCCAGCTTGGCGTCGAACTTCAGGCTGTCGATGAACTTCTTGATGTCTTCCTGGCTGAGGCCGACTTCCTCGAGGCCCTCGAAGTCGCCGCCCTTGCCCTCCATGCCGTCGATGATCTTCTGGAACTCTTCCTTGTCCTTCTGGCAGGCCAAGGTCTGGAGGGTGGCGAAGTCCTTCTGGTTGATCGCGTCAACGCCTTCCTGGGCGGTGTCGCGGGGGTCGCCGGGGCCGCCGGTGAAGACGATCACCAGGGTGATCACCAGGCCGATCACGAGGAGGCCGCCGACGCCGCCCAGGATCCACGGCAGCGGGGACTTCTTCTTCGGCGCGTCGAAGCCCGGCTGGCCGAAGCCGCCGCCCTGCGGCGGGTACGGGGGCTGCTGGCCGAAGCCCTGCTGCGGCTGCGGGCCGCTCTGCGGGTACGCGCCGCCCTGCTGGGGCTGGCCGCCGCTGGGCGGGTAGGCACCGCCCGGCTGGCCGCCGAAGCCCTGCTGGGGCTGGCCGCCGCTGGGCGGGTAGGCACCGCCCGGCTGGCCGCCGAAGCCCTGCTGCGGCTGGCCACCGCTGGGCGGGTACTGGCCGCCGGGCTGCTGCCCCCAGCCGTCCTGCCCGGGCGGCTGCTGCGGTGGGTACGTCATGGGTCCTCCCCCTTGCTCACATGCTCTTGCTGTGGGCTCACTGGTCGAGCTGGCAGACCTTCCAGGTCCCGTCCTCCACGACCAGGCCCATCGTCTGGTCCACCGGTGTGGACGATCCGTCGGCCTCGTAGGTTCCGGTCAACTTTGCGGTGGCCTGGTCGCCACGCTCGGTCACCTCGCCGAGCCTGACGTTGAACTTCCACTGGCGGAGCTGGCTCATCGCCGTGTTCAGCTCGGCCTTGTTGGAGTCGCAGAACAGGCTGCTCACGCCGTTGAAGTCGCCGGCGTTGACCTTCTGGACGACCTGCTGCGCGATCGGCCGGGCCTCACCGGGCCCGCTGTTCAGCCAGAAGAACACCCCGACACCGGCCCCGGCGAGGACGACGAGCGCCCCGACCAGGCCGAGGATCAGCGGCAGCTTCGACTTCTTCCGCTGCGGCGGCTCGATGTCGGCGAAGCCGTTGGGCTCCTGGATCCAGGAGCCGGGGCCGAACTCGCTGCCCCACTGGGGGGCCATGGGCGCCTGCTGCGGCTGGTCCGGCCCTTGCTGGCCCCAGCCGGTGTGCTGGTTGCCGTAGAAGGCGGGCTGCTGCTGCGGGGCTTCCGGCGGGCCCTGCTGAGGGAACCCGTTGCCCGCGGGTTGCTGGCCCCACCCGCCCTGTCCAGGCTGCTGCGGCGGATAGGTCATAGCTCCTCCCCGGAGTGGTGCGTTGCTGCTTTCGGCGGCCGTAAGTAGATCAGAGCCAGTGACGGGTGGTGCACGGAGTGGACTTTTCGGCACTCAATCGTCATGGGGAATTCGCCGGGCGGAAGTGGCACGCGAGGGCAGTTGTTCCAAATGATGGGAGAAGTGCCGGATGCGCTCGCAGCAGGGGGTCGCAACGCCACCCGGTTGCCGGATCGGTTAACCCGGTTGCCCGCCGACCGCCCCGATCCGCGTGGCGCAACGGAAAACCGGTGCTCGCGGGGCCGCGTCGCCCGATCGGGAACGTATCGAACGGACCATGATCGTCAACGCAACGTGTCCGCCCCGCCCGGCCGAAAAGCGACCGGCTGGCGCCAACCTGGCCCGCCTCATGGGTATTCGCGGATTTTTGTGGCACGCTGGGCGATCCGGCGGGCATCAACGACGCCGCCGTCGTCGGTGATCGCCGGTACCGTGGTGGTACGAGCACGGGAGGAGGGTGCCGACATGCAGCACGACCGTCCCGGCAGCCGGCCTGAGGAGGGCGGCGAGCAGTACAGCGGTGGCTCCGCAGAACTCCGCAGCCAGATTCGTCTCCTGGAAGACGAGGTTGCACTGCTGCGCCGCAGGCTCAACGAGTCTCCCCAACAGGCCCGGTTGCTGGAAAAGCGGCTGGCCGAGGCATCCGAGAGAGTGAGCCAGCTCACCGAACGGAACGCCAAACTCACCGAGACCCTGAAGGAAGCGCGGGGCCAGCTGATGGCGCTGCGCGAAGAAGTCGACCGCCTCGCGCAGCCCCCCAGCGGTTACGGGGTCTTCCTGCGCGGTTACGAGGACAGCACGGTCGACGTGTTCACGTCTGGTCGCAAGATGCGGGTGGCGGTGTCGCCCAACGTCGAGACGGAGGAACTGAGACTGGGCCAGTCAGTGCGCCTCAACGAGGCCCTGACGGTGGTGGAGGCTGGCGCGTTCGAGCGAACCGGTGAGGTCTGCACCTTCCGGGAGCTCCTGTCCAGCGGTGCCGGGGAGAGCCCCCGGGCGCTGGTGCTGGGCCACACCGATGAGGAACGCGTCGTGTGGGTCACCGAACCGCTGGCCGCGTCCGGGCTGAAGGCCGGCGACTCGGTGCTGATCGACAGCAAGGCGGGCTACGCCTACGACGTGGTGCCGAAGGCCGAGGTCGAAGACCTCGTGCTGGAGGAGGTGCCCGACGTCGGGTACCAGGACATCGGTGGGTTGGCCGGCCAGATCGAGCAGATCCGGGACGCGGTGGAGCTGCCGTTCCTGCACTCCGACCTCTACATCGAGTACCAGCTGCGGCCGCCGAAGGGCGTGTTGCTGTACGGCCCGCCGGGCTGCGGCAAGACGCTGATCGCGAAGGCCGTCGCCAACTCGCTGGCGAAGCAGGTCGCCGCCGCGCGCGGCGACGACGACGGTCACGCCAAGTCCTTCTTCCTGAACATCAAGGGCCCCGAACTCCTCAACAAGTTCGTCGGTGAAACCGAGCGGCACATCCGGCTGATCTTCCAGCGGGCGCGGGAGAAGGCCTCCGAGGGCACCCCGGTGATCGTGTTCTTCGACGAGATGGACTCGATCTTCCGGACCCGCGGCAGCGGCGTCTCCTCCGACGTGGAGACGACCATCGTGCCGCAGCTGCTCAGCGAGATAGACGGTGTCGAAGGGCTCGAGAACGTCATCGTCATCGGCGCCTCCAACCGCGAGGACATGATCGACCCGGCGATCCTGCGGCCGGGGCGGCTGGACGTGAAGATCAAGATCGAGCGTCCGGACGCGGAGTCGGCGAAGGACATCTTCTCCAAGTACCTGACCAAGGCACTGCCGATCCACGAGGAAGACCTCAAGGAGTTCGGCGGCGACAAGGGCGCGTGCGTGGAGGCGATGATCCAGACCACGGTCGAGCGGATGTACGCCGAGACCGAGGAGAACCGGTTCCTGGAGGTCACCTACGCCAACGGCGACAAGGAAGTCCTGTACTTCAAGGACTTCAACTCGGGCGCGATGATCCAGAACATCGTGGACCGGGCGAAGAAGGCGGCCATCAAGGCGGTGCTGGAGACCCGCCAGCCGGGCCTGCGCGTGCAGCACCTGCAGGACGCCATCATCGACGAGTTCGCCGAGAACGAGGACCTGCCCAACACCACCAACCCGGACGACTGGGCCCGCATCTCCGGCAAGAAGGGCGAGCGGATCGTCTACATCCGCACCCTGGTCAGCGGGAAGAACCAGGAATCCGGCCGAGCGATCGACACGGCCACGAACACCGGCCAGTACCTGTAAGGCCGAGCTCGGGGCCGCCATCCCAGCGAGGGTGGCGGCCCCGAGCTGTGCGGCGGGCCGACAGAGGTTAGGTTCCAGGCATGCTCCCAGCGCAACGATCGGTGCAGCGCCTAGGACTCGGCCTCGCCGCGCTCGGCAGGCCCGCGTACATCAACGTCGGCCGTGCCGCCGTGCTGCCCGTGCAGCGCACCGCGCAGGCGATGCGGGAACGCACCCGGACGGTGCTCGACGCCGCGTACGCCAACGGGATCCGCTGGGTGGACACGGCCCGCTCCTACGGCAGCGCCGAGCAGTTCCTCGCGGACTGGCTGCGGGAACGCGGCCACCAGGACGTCGCGGTGTCCAGCAAGTGGGGCTACGCCTACGTCGCGCAGTGGCGCATCGAAACCGAGGTGCACGAGGTCAAGGAGCACTCGGTGGAACGCCTGCGCACCCAGTGGGCCGAGACCCGGACGCTGCTCGGCGACCGCATCGACCTCTACCAGGTGCATTCGCTGACCACCAGCAGCCCGCTGTTCGACGACCTGGCGCTGCAGCACGAGCTGGCGCGGATCCGGGACGCCGGGGTGCAGCTGGGCTTCTCCACCAGCGGCGCGGCGCAGGGCGAAACCATCGAGCGCGCCTGGGAGATCGAGGTGGGCGGGCGGCAGCTGTTCAGCGCCGTGCAATCCACTTGGAACACCCTGGAGCCGTCCGCGAGCCGCTTCCTGGCCGAGGCGCACACCGGCGGCTGGCGGGTGCTGGTGAAGGAAACCCTGGCGAACGGGCGGCTCGCGGTGGATCCGCCCGCGGAGCTCACCAGGGTCGCCGACCGGCACGGCGTGGGCACCGATGCCATCGCGCTCGCGCACGTGCTGCGGCAGCCCTGGGCCGACGTGGTGCTCGTCGGCGCGGCCAGCGTCGAGCAGCTGGAGTCGAACCTGGCGGCCAGCCGGGTGGAACTCACCGAGCGGGACCTCGACGCGCTGAGCCGGCTGGCCCGCGACGCCGCGACCTACTGGGGCGAACGCGCCGAACTCCCTTGGCACTGAGCCAAGGGCTGTTTCCAGGCTCGTTTTGCGTGGCGGTGCGGGTAGCGGCCCCCCTGCGGGAGTTGCTGTCGTCTTCTCGCTGTGGGATCCCCGACATCATGAATGCCAATTCACCACGTCGGGGCTGTCCTCGCGAGAAGACACCTGAGAACCCGCGGCGGTGCAAGTTGCGAGGGTGGGCTAAGCGGCTGCGCCGCTTGAAAAACGAAGATCAAAGAATCGGTTCACGACCGGGCGAACCACTCTTCGGTGAACTGGCGGCCGTCCGGCACGAACGGCCACCCAGGATCGTTCAGGCGCTCGCGGAGCTCGTCCAGGGGCATCCACCAGCCATCGGCGACTTCTTCGGGCTGGTGGACGATCGGGCCGTCCCACAGCGCCTCGTGGAGGAACGCGTGGAACCGCACGCTGCCCAGTTCGTGCAAGGTCTGGAACAGGGGCCGGATCGACGCCTCGTGCACCCCGAGCTCCTCGGCGAGCTCGCGCTTCGCGGTGACCTCCGGGGCCTCCCCGGCGGCGACCACACCGCCCGCCCAGCAGTCGTGCATGCCGGGGTAGATGTCCTTGGTGTCGGTGCGGCGGTGCACGTAGACCTGGCTGCGGTCCGGCGACAGCACGAGCACCTCGCCGACCGCGTGCCAGAGGCCCTCGGCGCGCATCCGCCGTCGCGTCGCGCTGCCCACGACACGCCCGGCCGCGTCGTACACCGCCACTGCTTCATCGCCCGCGCTCATGGCCCAATCGTCGCACCCTCCCTTCGAGGCACACGCGTTGCGCCGAATCGGGTCGACTCGGATCCCTGTGGCGTGCGGCACTCCGCTTGGTCGGTGAGACCCCGTACGCTGCGAGGTATGCGGCGGATCATGGGAACCGAGGTGGAGTACGGCATCGTCGTGCCGGGCGATTCCAGCGCCAACCCGGTGCTGACCTCCACGCACATCGTGCTGGCCTACGCGGCGGCGGCCGACATCCCGCGAGCGCGGCGCGCGCGCTGGGACTACGAGGTCGAGTCGCCGTTGCGCGACGCCCGCGGTTTCGACCTCAGCACCGCGGCGCAGCAGACCAACGGATCGGACGGCGACGACCTCGGGGCGGCCAACGTCATCCTCACCAACGGCGCGCGGCTGTACGTCGACCACGCGCACCCCGAGTACTCGGCGCCCGAGGTGACCAACCCGCGTGACGCGGTCATCTGGGACAAGGCCGGTGAGCGCGTCATGGAGGAGGCGGCGATCCGGGCCGCCAGCGTGCCCGGCAGCGCGCCGATCCAGCTGTACAAGAACAACGTCGACGGCAAGGGCGCCAGCTACGGCACCCACGAGAACTACCTGATGGCCCGCAGCACCCCGTTCACCTCGGTGATCGGCGGCCTGACCCCGTTCTTCGCGTCCCGCCAGGTGATCTGCGGTTCGGGGCGCGTCGGCATCGGCCAGGCGGGGGAGAAGGCCGGCTTCCAGCTCTCCCAGCGCTCCGACTACATCGAGGTCGAGGTCGGCCTGGAGACGACGCTCAAGCGCGGCATCATCAACACCCGCGACGAGCCGCACGCCGACGCGGACAAGTACCGGCGGCTGCACGTCATCATCGGCGACGCCAACCTCGCGGAGACCTCCACCTACCTCAAGCTCGGCGCCACCGCGCTGGTGCTGGACATGATCGAGTCGGGGCAGCGCTTCGACGACCTGAAACTGTCCGACCCGGTGCAGGCGGTGCACCTGATCAGCCACGACCCGACCCTCAAGCAGACCGTCGAGCTCACCGACGGGCGCCGGTTCACCGGTCTGGACATGCAGCGCGCCTATCACGAGCGCGCCGCCCGGTACCTCGACGAGCACGGCGGCGAGCGCGTCGCCCACGACGTCCTGAACACCTGGGGCGAGGTGCTGGACCTGCTCGGCGGCGACCCGATGGACTGCGCCGACCGGCTGGACTGGCCCGCCAAGCTCCGGCTCATGGAGAGCTACCGGGCGCGCGACGGCCTGGGCTGGGCGTCGCTGCGGCTGCACATGGTCGACCTGCAGTACTCCGACGTCCGCCTGGACAAGGGCCTGTACAACCGGCTGGTCGCGCGCGGCTCGATGAAGCGCCTGGTCAGCGAGGAGGAGGTGCGGGATGCGGTGACCACGCCGCCGGAGGACACCCGCGCCTACTTCCGCGGCCGGTGCCTGGAGCGCTACCCGTCCGAGGTGGCGGCGGCGTCCTGGGATTCGGTCATCTTCGACCTGGGCCGGGAATCCCTGGTGCGCATCCCGACGTTGGAACCGCTACGCGGCACCAAGGCCCACGTGGGAGCCCTGCTGGAGGCGGCGGCCAGCGCCGAAGAGCTGGTCGACTCGCTGACGAAGGGCTGATCCACCGGTCCGTGAACACGTTTCGTGCACGTCAGCCCGGTGCGGATGATCGAAAAGACGCCCGGCTGGACGTGGGCGAACGGGTGTCGGATGGGTAGTGTTCACAGCAGGGTGTCCCCATTGCCGGGAGAGCACCCGGAAGGCGAGCACCGGGAGGCAAGATGTCCCAGGAAAAGGTTCAGCGGCACGGCGGGGGCGAAGGCGACGAAGAGCAGGGCCCGGAGGCCGCCGGTCAGGAACGTCGCGAGAAGCTCGGCGACGACGTCGACGCCATGATCGACGAGATCGACGACGTCCTGGAGGAGAACGCCGAGGACTTCGTCCGCGCCTACGTGCAGAAGGGCGGCCAGTAGCCCGCGGGCCCGGTCGTGACGCCGACGCCGGGCCGGAAACTCCGGCCCGGCGTTGTCGGCTGCGCGCCGGATCATGACTAAAGTGCTGTTGAAGTCGCAAGCCCTTCGATCGGGAGACGATGTCGCTGATGGATCCGAGCTCGGGCCAGGCCCTGCCCGCCGCCTACCTCACGCCGGGGTCTTACTCGTTCACCGACTTCCTCCGCGCGACCGCGCCCGAACTGCTGCCCGGCGGCCGCGGCTTGCCGGAGGGCACCGTGCAGGCCCCGCACGGCACCACGATCGTCGCGGTGACCTTCCGCGGCGGCGTCCTGCTGGCCGGTGACCGCCGAGCCACCATGGGCAACCTGATCGCCCAGCGGGACATGGAGAAGCTGTTCGTCACCGACGCCTACTCGGCCGTCGGCATCGCGGGCACCGCCGGGGTCGCGCAGGAGCTCGTCAAGCTGTACGCGGTGGAGCTGGAGCACTACGAGAAGCTCGAAGGCGTCTCGCTCTCGTTGGACGGCAAGGCGAACCGGCTGGCCAACATGCTGCGCGGCAACCTCCAGGCCGCGATGCAGGGCCTCGCGGTGGTGCCGCTGTTCGCCGGGTACGACCTCGACGCCGATGACCCCGACCGGGCCGGCCGGATCGTCTCCTACGACGTCGTCGGCGGCCGGTACGACGAGGTCGCCGGTTACCACGCGGTCGGTTCGGGTTCGCTGTTCGCGAAGTCGGCGCTGAAGAAGCGCTACGACCCGGACGCCGACGCCGACGCCGCCGTGCGCGCGGCGGTCGAGGCGCTCTACGACGCGGCGGACGACGACTCCGCCACCGGTGGCCCCGACGTGTCCCGGCGCATCTTCCCGTCGGTCATCACCATCACCGCCGCGGACGGCGCCGTGCGGGTGCCCGAGGAGCGGACGGCCGAGGTCGCCACCGAGGTGATCAACGGCCGGTTGGAGAACCCCGGCGGCTGACGCCGTGGCCCGGTGCCGCCGGGCCCCGATCACGCCTGCCCGAGCGAGCAGATTCGAACCAGGAGTGCACAGCCGTGACGATGCCGTTCTACACCTCTCCCGAGCAGTTGATGCGGGAGCGTTCCGAGCTGGCCCGCAAGGGCATCGCGCGGGGCCGCAGCGTGGTGGTGCTGAAGTACGCCGGTGGCGTGCTGTTCGTCGCCGAGAACCCGTCTCCGACGCTGCACAAGGTCTCCGAGATCTATGACCGCATCGGATTCGCCGCGGTGGGCCGCTACAGCGAGTTCGAGGCGCTGCGGGTGGCCGGCGTGCGGATCGCCGACGTCCGCGGGTATTCCTACGACCGCCGCGACGTCACCGGACGGTCGCTGGCCAACACCTACGCCCAGCACCTCGGCGCGATCTTCACCGAGCAGATCAAGCCGTTCGAGGTGGAGATCTGCGTGGCGGAGGTCGGTTTCACCGCCGAGACGGACCAGCTGTACCGGCTGACCTACGACGGGTCCATCGTGGACGAACCGCAGTTCGTCGTGATGGGCGGCCAGGCCGACGCGATCGCCGGCACGCTGAAGGATTCCTTCAGCGACGGGCTGGAGCTCGCCGACGCGACGAAGCTCGCGGTCGAGGCGCTGTCCTCGGGCGGGGACAGCACCCGGGAGCTGGGCATCGGCCAGCTCGAGGTGGCGGTGCTCGACCGCGTCCGGCCGCACCGCACCTTCCGCCGCATCACGGGCGCGGCGCTGACGGCGCTGCTCCCGGTCAAGGAGCCGGAGTCCGAAGCGGAGGAGTCCGCCGACGGCGATTCCGCGGACGAGACCAAGAAGGACAAGTAAGTCCCTTCGGTCACCGGTGGAGGGCATCTTCCAGCGAGGAGGTGCCCTCCACCGCTGTCCGGGCTCCCCGGACGGCCGCCCGCCGCCCGTGCCGGGCCCGGATTCGGTTGGTGGCCACAAGATGCTGTGGTTTCTGGTGCTGTTGAGCACCTCTGATGCGATGTGGGCCGGCTTCGCGGTGGCCGCGCGCTGAGCTGGGGCGGGTCGGCAGGTGGGCGTGATGACGCGGTGCAACCGGTCGCGCGCGAGAAAAGCATCACCGGTGCCCGAACGGCGGACCGCCGAGAAGCCCCGTTTGCGCCTAGTGTGGAAGCATGCAGCGGCGGATCTTCGGCATCGAAACCGAGTTCGGGGTCACCTGCACGTTCCACGGGCAGCGGCGACTGTCCCCGGACGAGGTGGCCAGATACCTGTTCCGGCGGGTCGTGTCGTGGGGAAGGTCTTCGAACGTCTTCCTCCGCAACGGGGCCCGGCTCTACCTCGACGTGGGCTCGCATCCGGAGTACGCCACGGCGGAATGCGACGACCTCGTCCAGCTCGTCACCCACGACAAGGCGGGCGAGCGGATCCTGGAGGACCTGCTCATCGACGCCGAACGCCGGTTGACCGACGAGGGCATCGGCGGGGACATCTTCCTGTTCAAGAACAACACCGACTCGGCGGGCAACTCCTACGGCTGCCACGAGAACTACCTGGTCGGCCGGTCCGGGGAGTTCTCCCGGATCGCGGACGTGCTGCTGCCGTTCCTGGTGACCCGCCAGCTCATCTGCGGCGCCGGGAAGGTGCTGCAGACCCCGCGCGGTGCCGTGTACTGCCTGTCGCAGCGCGCCGAGCACATCTGGGAGGGCGTCTCCAGCGCGACGACCCGCTCGCGGCCGATCATCAACACCCGCGACGAGCCGCACGCCGACGCCGAGCGGTACCGCCGGCTGCACGTCATCGTCGGTGACTCCAACATGTCCGAGGTGACCACGCTGCTCAAGGTCGGCTCGGCGAACCTGGTGCTGGAGATGGTCGAACAGGGCGTGCAGTTCCGGGACTTCAGCCTGGACAACCCGATCCGCGCGATCCGCGAGATCAGCCACGACCTCACCGGGCGGCGCACGGTCCGGCTGGCCGGCGGCCGGGAGGCGTCCGCGCTGGACATCCAGCGGGAGTACTACGGCCGGGCGGTCGACCACGTGGCACGGCGCGGTTCGGACCCGATGACCGAGCGGATCCTGGAGCTGTGGGGCCGCACGCTGGACGCGATCGAGCAGCAGGACTTCTCGCTGATCGACCGGGAGATCGACTGGGCGATCAAGCACCGGCTGCTGGAGCGGTACCGCAACAAGCACGGCCTGGAGCTGTCCAGCCCGCGCATCGCCCAGCTCGACCTCGCCTATCACGACATCCGCCAGGGCCGCGGGCTGTTCGACATGCTGCAGCGCAAGGACCTGGTGGACCGGGCGACCGAGGACGGCGAGATCGAGGCGGCCAAGGACACGCCGCCGCAAAGCACGCGGGCGAAGCTGCGCGGTGACTTCATCGCCGCCGCGCAGGCCGCGGGCCGGGACTTCACCGTGGACTGGGTGCACCTGAAGCTCAACGACCAGGCGCAGCGGACCGTCCTGTGCAAGGACCCGTTCCGGGCGGTCGACGAGCGGGTGGAGCGGCTGATCAGCTCGCTGTGACCGGACGAGGGCGCCCCGCACCGAGTAATTCGGTGCGGGGCGCCTCTGCTGCGGCGGGACTCAGCGGTTCGGGTCTTGGCCGACCGGGCGGATGACCACTTCGTTGACGTCGACGCCGGGGGACTGGCCGAGGGCGTAGAGGACGGCGTTGGCGATGTCCTCCGCGCGGAGCTTCGGGACGCCCTGGGTGGACGCCGTCATCTCGGTTTCGACCATGCCCGGCTGGACGAGGGTGACCCGGACGCCGGTGCCCACGCATTCGGCGCGAATGTTCTGCGCCAGTCCCGTGACCGCCCACTTGGTGGCCGAGTAGAGGCTTCCGGGGCGGATGCCGCGGCCGGCGTTCGAGCCGGTCAGCAGCAGGTGGCCGCTCGTGCGGGTGAGCGCGGGCAGCGCCGCGCGGGCGGTGATGGCGGCGCCGTAGACGTTCGTCAGGACCATGTCGCGCCACTGCTCGGGGTCCGCGCCGCCGTTGCCCAGGAACGACGTCTCCAGGCTCAGCCCGGCGTTGGCGAACGCCGCGTCCAGGCGCCCGAAGTGGTCCTCGACGTGTTGGACGGCGGCGGAGAGCGCGGGCCAGTCGGTGATGTCGCAGGGCAGGGCCAGCGCGTCGTCGCCCAGCTCGTCGACCAGCGGGGCAAGGGCGTCCGCGGAGCGGGAGAGCAGGGCGAGGCGGTAGCCGGCCGCTGCGGCGGCGCGGGCGGTGGCCGCGCCGATGCCGCGCGACGCACCGGTGATCAACATGACGGGTTCGGCCATGCCGCCACCCTACGCTCAGTGAATATCTTTCATGTCTGCGAAGGCTTCAGTGTCGATCGAAATCAACGCGCGGGTCGATCAAGCAAGGCACGAGAAGAACACCGCCACCGCACCGCCATATCGTCGAGCACGAGTTCTCCCACGTCGCCGGTTCCACCGCACGGAGGTGCCCGATGGTCGAAGAGGACAACGAGCGGCTGTTCCGCCGGTTCGTCGCCGCGATGAATCGGGGCGACCAGGAGGAGGTGCTCCGGGTCTGGTCGCCCGAGATGGTCCACCACGGCCGGTTCGGCACCTACGGCCGCGACGAGGTCACCGAGCTGATGGGCGGCTTCCGCACCGCGTTCCCGGACCTCGCCTTCGAGATCGAGGAGCTCGCCGCCGACGGCGACCGGCTGTTCGTGCGGATGACCGCGACCTGCACGCACCAGCAGGACTTCCAGGGCGTCCGGGCCACCGGCCGGCGGGTCCGGGTGCAGGTGATGGGCCAGGTCCGGATCGTCGACGGCAAGATCGTCGAGCACTACAACGTGATGGACGAGCTGCACTTCCTCAACCAGCTCGGACTGGTGCCGGACGACCTGCTCGTCACGATCCTGGCATGACCGGCCGACCGCGGGTGGCCGTCATCGGCGCCGGACCCGCCGGGCTGGCGACCACGATCGCGCTGCGCCGGGCGGGCCTGGAGGCCATCGCGTACGAGCGGGTCGAAGCGCTCCGCCGCCACGGCAACGGCCTGACGCTCTGGCCGAACGGATTCGCCGCCCTGGACGCCTTCGGCGCCGGTGACTCGGTGCGCGGGCGGGCCCATCCGGCGGCCGGGATGGCGATGCGCGCAGCGGACGGCCGGACGCTCTACGAGGTCTCCGAGCAGGAGATGAAATCCATCGGCGGCAACGGGATGGCCGTGCACCGCGCGGAGCTGCTGGCCGCGCTCCGCGGGCTGCTAGAGCCGGATGCCGTGCGGTTCGGGGCACGCTGTGTACGGGTGAGCGACGCCGGCGAGCACGCCGTGGTGGAGTTCGCCGATGGCAGCTCGGTGCGGGCGGACCTGGTGGTGGGGGCCGACGGCCTCCGGTCCGCCGTGCGGGAATCCGCCGGGCTGGGGCGGCGGCTGCGGCACTGCGGGGTCGTCGTCTGGCGGGCCACCATCTCGTTCGAGCTCCCGGAAACGCCCGGCCTGCTCTCGATGGGCGGTGCGGACGCGTTCGGCATCTGGAAGCTCGCCGGGGACCGGGTGTACTGGTTCGCCTCCGCGCCCTCCGCCGATGTCCGGCAGGGCGGTCCGGACTGGCTGCTGCGGCGGTTCGGGGACTGGCACGAGCCGATCCCGGAGCTGCTGCGAGCCACCGATCCGACGGAGGTGGTGGCCACCGAGATCTTCGACTGCCGCCCGCTGCGCGCCTGGAGCCGTGGCCGGGTCGCGCTGGTCGGCGACGCCGCGCACCCGAGCATGCCGAACATGGGCCAGGGCACCTCGCAGGCGTTCGAGGACGCCGCGGTGCTCGCGGCCCGGCTGGCCGCGGCGCCGAGCGTGCCCGAAGCGCTGCGGGCGTACGAGCGGCAGCGGCAGGGGCGCGCGAACGCCGCGACGTCGCAAGCCCGGATGCTGGCGCGGATAGGCGGCTGGCCCGGGCCGGTGGCCGGGCGGCTGCGGGAGTGGATGCTCGGCCACGCGCCGCAGCGCGCCCAGCTCCGGCAATTGCGACGGATGTTCGAGTTCCGGATCTGATCAGGAGGTCGCCGTGTCCACTGCCGCCGTCGAACCGGCGCTCCCGCCCGAAGTGCGCGGACTGCCGCTGCTGGGAAGTTTCCTCGAGTGGCGCAAGGACCAGCACGCGACGTTCATGCGGGCCTACCGGGAGCACGGGCCGATCTTCACGATCCGGCTCGGGCCGATGAAGGGGGTCATGCTGATCGGGCCCGAGCACCACGAGTTCTTCTTCCGGGAGGTGGACCGGAAGCTCTCGGTGCCGGAGATCTACCGGTTCACCGTCCCGATGTTCGGCGATCTGCTGATGGCGGCGACCGACACCGAGCGGCGGCGCCGGCACGTGTCGATGCTGCAGTCGGCGTTCCAGAGCGGTCGGCTCGCCGCTTACACCGAGGTGATGGCCGAGGAGACCGAGCGGTGGCTGGCCGGGTTGGGGCGGTCGGGCGAGTTCGAGCTGTGGGACACCTTCGAGCCGCTGGTGATGCGCATCGCCGCCGGCGCGCTGCTCGGCCCGGAGATCCGGGCGCGGATCGACGAGTTCCGGCCGCTGCTGGTGGACCTCGCCCGGGGCATGGAGTTCATCCTGCCGCCGAACCTGCCGTTGCCCCGCTTCCGCCGCCGGGACCGGGCGCGGCGGCGGCTCGGCGAGATGCTGCGGCCGGTCCTCGCCGAGCGGGCCCGCTCGGGCGGCTACGACGACTTCCTGCAGTCGCTGGTCGACGACGCGGCGCTGCGGGCCGAAGGGCCGGACGTGCAGGTCGGGATGGCGATGGCGACGTTGTTCACCGGCTATCTCACCACCGCCGCGCAGGCCTGCTGGACGCTGGTGCAGTTGCTGCAGCACCCGGCGCAGCTGGACGCGGTGGTCGCGGAGATCGATGCGGACACCGGTGGTACAGCTCCGGGGTGCCCGCACGCGGGAGGGCGGCTGCCCCGGTTGGAACGCGCGTTCAAGGAGTCGCTGCGGATGCGGCCGGTGATGAGCCACTACGCGCGCACGACAGCGGTGGAGTACGAGATCGGCGGCTACCGGGTGCCCGAGGGATGGCTGACCATGCTGTGCCCGAGCGTCGCGCACCGGTTGCCGGAGGTGTTCGCCGATCCCGACCGCTACGACCCGGACCGGTTCGGTCCGGAACGCGCCGAGGACAAGCGGAATCCGCACGCGTTGATCGGTTTCAGCGGCGGGTTCTACCGGTGCCCGGGACAGGCTTTCGGCACGAACGAGACCAAGGTGCTGCTGAGCGGGCTGCTGGCGCGCTACCGGCTGAACTTGTCCGTGCCGGATCCGCAGCCGGACGTCGACCTGGGTGTCACCCGTCCGGGCTCGCCGTGCCGGATCCGCTACGAGCGTCGCTAGGCTGCGCAATCTGGGCGAACATCGGCTCGCGCCGGTCTGGCACCGTGGGAGTCCGCGGCTAGGAAGGGTGAGCACGGCATGGCGCAACGCGACGGGATGAATCTGGTCGGCTGGCAGTCGATGATGGATCACGCGGCCGGCTTGCTGGCGCAGCGCACCGGTGCGGATCTGGCGGAGTGGAAGGAGCGGGTCGCGGCGTCCGGGACGACGTCGGAACCGCGGTTGCGGGCGTGGCTGGGCGAGCAGGGCGTCGGGGGCTATTCGCAGGACCTGCTGGTGTACGAGACCTACGGCTACCCCGAGTTCATGCGGACCGATCCGGCGGAGCTCATCGACGAGCAGTTCGCCGACCGGCAGGCGCTGCGGCCGGTGTTCGACGAGCTGCTGGAAGCCGTGGTGGACCTCGGCGTGGTCACGATCCAGGCCCGCAAGACCTACGTGTCGCTGGTGTCGCCGAAGCGGACGTTCGCGATCGTCAAACCCAGCACCAAATCCAGGCTCGACATCGGGTTGCACCTGCCGGGCAGGCAGCCCGCCGGGCGGTTGCTGCCGGCGAAGAGCCTGCCGAAGGGCAACGTGCGCATCGCGCTGACCGCCGAGTCGGGAGTGGACGACGAGGTGGTCGCGCTGCTGCGGGAGTGCTACGAGGCCAATTCCTGACGTTCCCGGCGCGCGTCAGCCCAGCAGCGGCAGCGCCAGCACGACCGGTGGATCCGTGGGACGCGGGCGGCGCAGCCGCAGGTGGCAGGGTCGCCCGCCGGGCACCGTGATGGAGCCCGCGGCGACCACCCGGCAGTCGTGCCGGTGGTCCAGCGATTCCGCGATGCGGACGTCCGGGTCGAAGCAGACCGCGAGTACGTGGTACTCGCCGTCGCGGGGACGGCGCAGCCGCACCGGCCCCGGGGTGGACCGGACCGCGCAGCTGACCGGAGCGCCCTGCGGGATCCCGTGGTGGAACAGGCCGACGAACAGGATGCCGTCGTCGGCGCCGTCGACGAGGACGGGCACCTCGTCGTGGCCGGACGGCGCGGCTGGGGCCCGGGCCGCGAGCGCGGCCAGCGGCCGGTCGCCGAACTCGATGGCCATGGCGCGGAACTGGCGCGGTGACAGGCCCACCAGGCGGGCGAACTGGGTGGTGAAGGTGCTCAGGCTCGAATAGCCGACCCGCGCGGCGATGTCGGTGACCCGCAACGGGGAGCGGATCAGCAGCCGCTGCGCCTCCGCGATCCGCAGCGCGGCCAGGAACCGGCCCGGCGTGGCGGCCGTGACGTTGCGGAACACCCGGTGGAAGTGGAACGGGCTGAACAGCCCGGCGCGCGCGTGGTCGGTCAGGTACTGGGGATCGGAGAGGTTCTCGCGCATCTGCTGCACGGCCCGCTCCACCGCGGTGTGCCAGCTGGTGGCGGCCGACGCCGGCTCGGTCTGGGCGAGTTCGGTCCGGCCCATCCCGATGGCGTCGTCGATCCTCCTGGTCACCCCACGTCCTTCCCCAGTCCGCCCTACCGCGTCGCCCAGGATACGCCGGGCGCGGGGAACTCCGGTGTCGCGGCCGCAATTCGCGGTGGGCATTGGCAACTTGGGAGAAGGGCGAGTTCGGGTGGCTCGAATAGGTTTGGAAATGCCGATGAGTGGTCGTTGTTCGCCGTCAGGTGGGAGGAAACCGTGCTCGCAGGGCTGGCCAGCGTGACGATTTTCGTAACCGATCAGGACAAAGCCGTCGACTTCTACACGAACAAGCTCGGCCTGGAACTCCGGCGGGACGACGCGTTCGGGCCCATTCGCTGGATCGAGGTCGGAGTGACTGGCGGAGGCACGTCCATCGTGCTGTTCCCGCAGGACAATCCGCTGTACCAGGAAGATCTGATGCGCGAGTTCACCGGTTTGCAGTTCGTCACCCGCGACATCAAGGCGACCTACGAGGAATTGAGCGCGCGGGGTGTTCCGTTCACCCAGCCGCCGATGCAGTTGCCGTTCGGGTGGACCGCGGTGTTCACGGACGAGGACAAGAACCAGTTCTCGCTGTTGCAGGTGGACGCTCCACAGTGAGCCCTTTTCCGCCGGCGGGGGGCACGGATCGCGATCCGTGCCCCCCGCGTTCGTCCGTGCGGCGATGTTCAGAAGCTGCTTGGGATGCATTCATGAGGTCGGGGATCCCACCGCGAGAAGACGCCTGAGGTTCCGCCACCCGCACCGCCACGCAAAACGAGTTCTGGAACAGCTCGTCAATCCCGCGGCGACCACACCGCTGGTAGGGCCTGCACGCAGCGGATCATTGGCGCGGGCAGGTGGTATTCGGCCTGGAAGCCGTCCTGCAGCCGCAGATCCGGGATGCTTTGCAGCAGGGCCTCGAGCCCGATGCGGATCGCGGTTCGCGACCAGCCGGCACCGACGCAGTAGTGGATGCCGCGGCCGTGCGCGACGTGCCGGGCGCCGGTGGTGGTCACGCCGCGGCGCTGGATGCGGAACTCATCGGGTTCCGGGAAGTCCTTCGGGTCCCGGTTGGCCGCCACGTAGGAGACCATCACCGTGGAGCCCTTCGGGATCTTCGTGCCGCTCAGTTCGACGTCCGCGGCGGCTTCCCGGGACAGCCACTGCACCGGGCCGTCCAGCCGCAGCCCTTCTTCGACGGCGTGCTCCACCGCGCTCGGGTCGGCGAGCAGGTCCTCCCAGAGTTCGCGCTGTTCGAGCAGCAGGTTGAGGATGTTCGACAGGCCCTCGGTGGTGTTGCCGTAGCCGGCGCCGTAGAGCTCCATCAGGCCCCACACCAGTTCCGGCATGGTCAGCGCGTCGCCGTCCTCGGTCCTGGCGTGCACCAGGGCGGAGGCGAGATCGTCCCTGGGGTTGTTGCGGCGCTCCTCGAACAGGTCTTCCAGATACCGTTGGTAGGTCACGATTTCGGCGGCCGCCGACCGCTGGTCCTCCAGCGGGTGGCCGGGGATGAAGACCTTCACCCAGAGCTTGTCCCAGTGCTTGATGCGTTCGTGGTCCTCGCGCGGGATGCCCATGAAGTCCAGGATCGCCGTGTTCATCAGCCGATCCGCGTAGTCCTCGACCAGTTCGGCGGAACCGCGCGGCGCGAGTTCTTCGACGAGTTCCCGGGCGGCTTCCCGGATCCGGGGTTCCCAGCGGGCGATGCGGCCGGGTGTCCACGCGGACTGGATGAGCGAGCGCAGCCGGGTGTGCTCGGGCTGGTCGGACTCGTAGAGCGTGGTGGCCTTCGGCAGGCCACGGGCGAGTTCGGCCTGGACCTCGGGCGGGTCTTCGGGGCCGGTCTTGTTGCCGGAGGGGAACAGCTCCGGGTGCTCCAGCACGAAGGCCAGGTCTTCGTAGGTGGTCACCACGAAGACCTGGCTCGCGTCGTCGCTGACCATCCACATGTCCGACGACATGGAGCTGAGGAAAACGGGGCAGCTGCGCCGCATTCGGTGGTAGAAGGAATGCGGGTCGGTGGCCATCTCGGCGGCGAACGGATCGAATTCGACGGCATCGTTGACGGTCATGGCGCTCCCTGCGTTCGGCGGATGCGGAACTGCCGTCGTTCGACACGACGGTCATGGGGGAAAGGGACCAGTGACCGCGACATTACCGATCGGGTGCGGGTGTTTTCTTCTCACGAATTGCGGTGAGTTCTCATTCCGATGGGCGGGCGGTGGTGCGCCGGAAGCGGTGCGCGGTGAGCCAGCCCAGGACCGCGATGATGCCGATCAGCCAAGCCGCGCTGTACCACGGCGAAGCGCCGGCGGGCTGTCCGGCCAGCCAGGCGCGCAGCGCGTCGCCGGTGTGCGAAGCCGGATTGAGCTCGGCGAAGACCCGCAGCCAGGACGGCATGGATTCCGGTGTGGCGTAAAGGGAACTGACGAAACCGAGCGGCCCGGACACCGCGGTGCCGATCATCTGCGCGGCCTCGCCGCCGCGCGTCACGACCGCGAGGAACGCGGCGATCCAGGCCATCGCGAACCCGTAGAGCAGGAGCAGGGCGAGCGAGGCGACGGCCCGCCCGAAGCCCAGTGCGGTGAGGTCGATGCCGGTGATCGCGCCGAGCAGCACCAGCACCACGATCCCGATGATGTTGCGCGCGCCGTCCGCCGCGGTGCGCCCGGTGAGCACGGCCGACGGGCTGGTCGGCAGGGCCCGGAACCGATCGGTGATCCCGCTGCGCAGGTCCGCCGAGACGGCCGCGATCACCGCGGGCATCGTGCTGAAGGTGATCGTGGCGACCAGCAGGCCCGGGAACAGGTAGGTCGGGTAGTCCTGGCCGGGTGGCCGCATCATGCCGCCGAGCACGTAGCCGAAGAAGACGAAGAAGATGACCGGCATCGCGGTCATCGTGAAGATGGTGTCCGGTGCGCGGAAGGTGCGGCGCACGCTGCGGCTGGTCAGCAACCAGGCGTCCAGCCACCACCAGGTGAGTTCGCGGACGGCCGGTGTCACGGGGTGGGTCCTTTCGTCGGTGCGGCAGTGGTTTCGGCTCCGGTGACGGCGAGGAAGACGTCGTCGAGGGTGGGCTGTCGGAACACCAGCTCGGCGACCGCGATGCCGTTCTCCTGCAGCGCGGCCAGCAAGGCCGGGATCACCGCGTCGTCGTCGGCGCGGACGGGTACCACGAGGGTGCCGGTCCGCTCGTCGGGCTGCGGGCTGCCTTGCACGGCCTGCTCGGGCAGCGCGTGCACGGCGGCCGGCAGCGCGGTGGGATCGGTCAGCCGCAGTTCGATGCGCGGTCCACCGAGTTCGGCCTTCAGCTCGCCGGGGGTGCCGGAGGTGATGGCGCGGCCTCGGTCGAGCACCACGATCCGGTCGCTGAGCCGGTCGGCTTCCTCCAGGTACTGGGTGGTCAGCAGGATGGTCGTGCCGTCGGCGACGAGTTCGTCGATGACCGTCCACAGTGCACGGCGGGATGGCAGGTCCAGGCCGGTGGTCGGTTCGTCCAGGAACAGCACGCGGGGGCGGCCGATGATGCTGGCGGCCAGGTCGAGGCGGCGTTGCATGCCGCCGGAATAGGTCCGCACCTGCCGGTCGGCGACGTCGGCGAGTCCGAGCCGTTCGAGCAGTTCCCGGGCCCGGCGGCGGGTTTCGCGGCGGCCGAGCCGCCCGAGCCGGCCGATCAGCTCCAGGTTCTCGAGTCCGGTCAGCATGCCGTCCACGGCGGCGAACTGGCCGGTCAGGCCGATCATCCTGCGGACCTGCCGGGCCTGGCCGACCACGTCCAGCCCGCAGATCCTGGCGTGCCCGGAATCCGGTTCGAGCAGCGTGGCCAGCACCCGCACCGCGGTGGTCTTGCCCGCCCCGTTGGGTCCGAGCAGGCCCAGCACCGACCCCTCGGCGGCCGCCAGGTCGAGGCCGTCCAGCGATTTCACGTCGCCGAAGCTCTTGTGCAGGTCTTCGGCGCGAAGCGCATCAGGCACCGGTTGCGATTCCTCCTCGTTCCTTCGCCGCGGTGACGACGTCGATGAGCTGGTCGAGGATGTGCTCCAGCGGCGGCATCACGCCCAGCGCCGGCCGGCGGTCGGCGAGCTGGACGCCGATCGCGGGATCGATCACCGAGTAGCCGAGTTCCCGGGCGTGCGCCACGTTGCGCTGCACCGCCCTGCTGCGCCACATCGCCTCGTTCATCGCCGGTACCAGGACCACCGGCGCGGTGCTGGCGACCATCGCGGTGGACACCAGGTCGTCGCAGATGCCGTGCGCGGCCTTCGCGATCGCATTCGCGGTGGCCGGCATGACCAGCATCAGATCGATGCCGTCGGTCAGGTCCAGGTGCGGGATGGGCGCGTCGTCGCGGGCCCGGTGCGTCTCGGTGTGCACCCAGCCGCCCGCGAACAGCCGCATCGTGTAGGGCGGCAGGAACCGGCACGCCGATCGGGACATCATCACGCGCAGTTCCCGAACCAGCGACTGCCGCATCAGCAGCACCGTCTGGGGCATCGTCAGCAGCGCCGGTGAACCGGTCACCGCCAGCAGCATCCGGTCGCACAGCAGCGCGGTGTTCGTGGCCATCGTCGGCTCCTACCCCGGTCGCGGCACGGGTTCGCGCGGGCGCGGCGTTTCCGCCGCGGCCCGCGCGAACCACCTTCGGTCTTCGGACAACCAGTTCTCCCCGTCAGCACATGATCGCCGGGATGAAGCCGATCTCCTGCCAGGCCCGGGCGTCCGCGAAGACGTCCCAGAACCTCTCCAGGATCACCACCTCGCCTCGCTGGTCACGGCCCACCGTGGCGATGTCGACGCTCTCCCAGGCGATCGGGCGGTTCGTCGGCGGCTTGTTCAGGTACGAGCCGGTGTGCGTGCCGGTGCCGACGATGCGCGACACCACCCGGTCGCCGTCGACGCGCATGTCGCGGATCTCGAACCGCAGGTCCGGGAGCACCCCGCGCAGCAGGCGGAACAGCACCTGCACGCCCTCCGGGCGGTAGTTCGAAATCCGCCCGTGGTGCACCGAATCCGAGGCCAGCCGGTCGATCGCGGCCGGGAGGTCATCGGCGTTGACCGCGGCGATGAACTCGCGGACCGGGGCGGTCAGCTCCTCGGTGGCCGGTTTCTCGTTGCTCGCTAACAGGATCTGTGACATCTCGTTACTCCCGTCCGATGTTGTTCATCCGGTTCTCAGGACATCTGCGCCAGGAACGGCTCCGGCAGCGCGCCGATCTGGGCGAGCAGGTGGAGTTCGTCCAGGACGCCGCGGTGTTCGATGAACCGGCCGTCGCGCACCCGGGCGATGTTGATGGAGTAGAAGCTCACCTGCTTGCCGGTGTCGACCAGGCCGAGGTAGTCGCCGCGGTGGGTGCCCTCGTAGTGGATGAGCGTGCAGACCCGGTCGTCCTCGGCGACCATCTCCACGATGTTCCAGCGCAGGTCGGGAAAGGCCTTCAGGGTCAGGTCGTAGACGAACGCGACGCCGTCCTTCGGGTAGTCCGAAAGCCGCGCGTGGTGCACCAGGTCCTGGTGGAAGAAGTCCATGATCCGGTCCAGGTCGTGGCTGTTGCAGGCGTCGAAGAAAGCGCGCGCGACGCGCTTGGTCTGCTCGGTCGTGTCCACGTCGGCTCACCTCGGTCGCTGGCGGGCAAGTGGTGGTTCCATCGTGCGCGGCGGCGGGACCGGTGGGCTTCTCCGACCTTGCCGCATGCGGCCTCAGGCCGCTTCCGGTCGGAGCGCGGTCATCACCAGGTAGTTCGGCTCGCCGGTGGCGATGCAGTTCTGGCACACCGCTTCGAGCGCGGCGATGGCCTCGGCGCCGTAGTCGCCCGCCAGCTCCGACGCCTTCTCCCGCAGCAACTTCACCATCTCCGGGTAGTGCCGGGAGACCTGCTCGCTGAGGTCGGCGATCTCGACTGGGTACAGGCCCGCGTCGCGCACCATGCCGGCGAGGCCCGCGATCGTGGGGAACGGGCTGTTGAGCGTCATCCGGCGGAACATCTCGTTCATCGCCAGCCGGTCACCGGTGAACGGGAACCGCTCGTAGAAGTCGGTCAGCACCAGCCGGCCGCCGGGCTTGAGCACGCGTGCGATCTGCTGGACGGCCGCCTGCCGGTCGGCCATGTGCACGAACGACTCGACGACCCAGGCGGCGTCGAAAGTACCTGGGGCGAAGGGGAGTTCGGCCATCGCATCGGCCTGCGAGAAGCGGACCCGGTCGGCCAGGCCGGCTTCGTCGGCGCGCCGACGGGACTCCGCGATCATCGCCGAGCTGGCGTCGATGCCGTCGACCGCGGCGCCGGTAGCCGCGGCCAGCCGCAGAGCCGGGCCGCCGAGGCCGCTGCCGACGTCGAGCACGCGGTCGGCCGGGCCGACCGGCAGGCGTTCGATCAGCGCGTCGGTCAGGGCGTCGGCGGCCTGCCGCAGGTCGCTGGCGTCCTGCGCGGAACTCCAGTAGCCGCTGTGCGAGTTGTGCCCGGCCGTCTGGCTGATCAGCGGGATCGACTGGTCGTAGAAAGCGGTCACGTCCTCTTGCGTCGGCACGAACGGAGCGGTCATCTGCGTCGCCTCCCAGCGGTTACCACTGCGCGGTCGGAACCTCGATGCCCAGCTGGCGCGGGATGGTGTCCATTTCGTACAGTCCCCAGTGCTCGGAGATCAGGCCGTCGCGGATCTTGAACGCGGCCAGGCCGGGAACGGAGATCCGCTTGCCGGTGGCCGGAATCCCCTGGTACTCGCCGGTGTGCTCGAAGTGCAGCTCGATGAGCTGGAACACGGTGTCGTCGTCGGCGAGCATCATCTTGACCTCGATGCCGCTGCTGGTGAACCAGGTGGTGCACTCCAGGAACCAGGAGAACGCGTTCTCCCGGCCCTGCTGGACGGCCCCGCTGGGCAGGTGGATCACGAGGTCGGGGGCCAGGTACCGGTCCATCAGGTCCACGCGCTGGGCGTGCATGCAGTCGCGCTGGAAGTGGCGGACCAGTTCCATGTTGCGTTCCGGGGTGCTCTTCGCTGCGGTGGTCATGCACCGGCCTCCTCGTGAGCTGGAGTTGACTCACGGCGCCGACCCGGCGGCGACGCCGAGGAGTCGGCTCCTGCCGCCAAGGTAGGCACCCGCGGCCCCCGGATTCTTCTTCCGCATTGCCCGCTTGGGCACGATCAACCGACCGAGGAGCCCGCCTTTCAGGCCGGCTGGAATACGAAGAACTCGTTGTCGTCCTGGTCGACGAACGCCGCGAACCACTTGCCGTAGGGCTGCAGCTCCGGTTCGACGGTGAAGCGCACGCCGCGCTGGCTTAGCGTTTCGTGCAGGGCTTTGATGTCCGCGGTTTCGAAGGCGATATCGGTGAAGCCGCCGATTTTGGATTCGGTGCCGACCGGGAAGTCCTTGGTGGCCAGCGAGATGGTGGTCGGCGAGCCCGGCGGGGCGACCTCGATCCACTTGAAATCGCCGCCATCCTGCAGTTTTCGCACCTCGAAGCCTAGTTTCTCGGTGTAGAAGCTCAGCGCGGCGTCCTGGTCGGTGACGTAAACACCGATCTGAGAAATGTGGGAGATCACGTGTCCTCCGGGCAATTGACGCAAGATGAATTCCGGGCGTTCGTCGCCGACCGCTCCGCCGCGCAGCTTTCCACATCGCGCGGATGCCCCGCCAGCTCGTCGATTAGCTGAGCAATCTGGGATAAACCGCTTCATCGCCATCCGCGCGCCCGGCCTTTAAAATGGGTGCAACATTCACCCGACCGAACCAACTGCGCGCCGCCGATCGCGGCATCGCGTCCGGGCGGCGTTCTTCGTGGATTCGTCGGCATTCCCAGGAGGAACTTCATGATCTTGGTAATCGGAGCGACCGGGCCGGTGGGCAGCCAGGTCGTCGGCCAGCTCGTCGAGCGCGGTGCCGACGTGCGGGCGCTGACCCGCGATCCGAAGGGTGCGCGGTTCTCGTCGGCGGTCGAGGTGGTCGGCGGCGATCTCGGCAAACCGGAGACACTGGCGGACGCCTTCGCCGGCGTCGACCGGGTCTTCATGCTGATGCCGACCTTCGGCGCGCCCGAGACCCGCACCTACGACGGGCACGTCGCGGACGCCGCGAGCAGGAGCGGGGTCTCGCACCTGGTGCGGCTCTCGGTGATCGCCGCGGCGGACGATTCCGCCGACGACCCGCACACCGACTACCACCGGCACGGCGAGCAGGTGGTCCGCGACAGCGGTGTCGGCTGGACCTTCCTGCGGCCGGGCCAGTTCATGACCAACGCGCTGTCCTGGGCCGAGACGATCAAGGAAGGTTACGTGCGGGAACCCTACGCGCACGTCAAGCAGACCCCGATCGACCCGCGCGACATCGCGGCCTCGGCGGTCGCGGTGCTCACCTCCGACGGTCACGAGGGCGAGGCGTACTCGCTGTCCGGGCCGGATGCCATCAGCATCGAGGAGCAGGTCGCGATCATCGCCGAGGTCACCGGGCGAACCATCCGCACCATCAACGTGCCGCCGGGCGTGGCCCGCGCGGAGTGGCTCAACGAGGGATACCCGGCGGGCATGGTGGACGGGATCATGAAGCACATGGCCGACGAGACCGGCATCCACTCGCAGCTGTTCGGCACCGTTGCGGAGCTGACGGGCCGCCCCGCGCACACCTTCGCCGAGTGGGCGGAGGACAACATCGAAGCCTTCCGCTGACCGCACGAAGGTGGGGCGGCGCCGAACGCCGCCCCACCTGGTGGGCCACCGGTAGGTGCTCTCCTACGCGTTGTGCAGATCGGTCGGCCGGCCCGCCGCCCCGACCTGCTGGAAGTCCAGGTCCGGGCTGATGCCGCGGGCGGTTCCCTCCAGGACCAGCAGCGACATCAGCGGGAAGGCGAAGTCCGAGGCGGCGTAGATGCCGAAGCGCTGCTGCAGTTCGAACACCGCGTTGCCGAACTCGGCCATGTCGAACCGGTTTCCGGGCCCGGCCGCGCCGGCCACGAGCTCGGTCATCGCCGCGATGAAGCCGTCGGTGTCCACCTGCGGGCCGACGTCGACCGCGCTTTCGAGGACGATCTCGCCGCAGCGCCGCCCGTTGCCCGCGACCAGCTGCGCGAAGAACTCCGCCAGCAGCGCCCGCACCCGGTCCGGCAGCTGCACGCAGTAACCCGCGTCGAGGAGCACCACCTGCGGTTCCGGTGTCACGTAGAGGTTTCCCGGGTGCAGGTCGCAGTGCACGAAGCCGTCCACGAACATCATCCGGTAGGCCGCGGCCAGCACCGTGGCGGCCAGGTCGCGCCGCGTCTGCGCGGGCAGCGAATCCGGGGTCGTCGCGTCCAGGTCCGGGATGTAGTCGAAGACCAGGCATTGCGGGCCGGACGGCTCCGGGTGCAGGGCCGGCACCCGCACCGCCGGGATGCCGGCCAGGCAGCGGGCGAGGTGCCGCACGTTGGCCGCCTCGCGCTCGAAGTCGAGCTGCCCGAGGATGGCGCGGCTGACGTAGCCGACCAGGTCGGCCATCGGCATGCCGCGCATCTTCGGCATCCGTTGCGAGACTTTCACCAGCAGGCGCAGCAGCTCCAGGTCCGCGCGCATCCGGTCGTCGATGCCCGGACGCTTCAGCTTCAGCGCGACGACCTGCCCGTCTTCGAGCACCGCGCGGTAGACGCAGGCGATGCTGCCGCTGGCCACGGCATCCGGCTCGACCTCGGCGATCGCCAGCGCGGGACGGGCCAGTCGCGCTTCGCGCAGGGCCGCTTCGGCGTGCTTGCGGCGCATCGGGCGGACCGCGTCGTGCAGGTCGGCCATCGCGTCGCACAGCTCGGCGGGCATGGTGTCGCGCCGGGTGCTGGAGATCTGGCCGAACTTGACGAAGGTCGGACCCAGGTTCTGCAGCGCGCGGACCAGGCCGCGATAGCCGTGCCGGCGCGCGTCGGACCGGCCGCGCGCGATCCGCCTGAACAGCGTCGCGGGCCCGGTTCGGGCGGATTCCCAGCCGACGATCGAGAGGATGACGACCAGGCGGATCAGCAGTCGCCAACCGGGCACCGGTCGGTCGGTGGAGGTGTCGTCCTGGCGCTCAGCTTCCATGGTCCGACGGTGCGCCCACCGGTGGTCGCCGGACTTCTCGCAGCTTGTCGATTTTCGTGGCGGTGGGAGCGCCGGGTGCTCCGCCCGGCGGCGCCGGACGTCCGCCGTTCGCCGCTCCCGCCGGGTGTCGGCAACGACTAGATTACTTAACAATCACATAGTTTGATTTGGTCCGGCGAAGGGGGACGACGTGACCGCTGAAACGGCCGCCGATCATCGGACCGCCGCGGTGCTGCGCTCCATCCGGTGCATCCGGCAGAACGTCGGCGACGCGCACCTGCTGCCGGACCTGGCGCAGACCGCGCTGCTGAGCCCGTTCCACTTCCACCGGGTGTTCCGGCGCGTCACCTCCGCGACGCCGGCCCGGTTCCTGGCCGCGGCGCGGATGGTGGAGGCCAAGCGCCTGCTGGCGCGCACTCCGATGAGCGTCACCGACATCTGCATGCGGGTCGGCTATTCCAGCCTCGGCACCTTCACCACCCAGTTCACCAGGCTGGTCGGGGTGCCGCCGCGCCGGTTCCGCAAGCTCCTCGAGCCCTACGCCGACCAGCCCGTCGGCGAGATCCTCGGGCGGCTGAGCGCGGTGCTCCCGGAACCGGTGCGGGCGCAGGTGGCGGGCTGGGTTTCCTGTGCGCCGGACGGTGCGCTGGCCGCGGTGGGACTGTTCCGCTCCGGTATCCCGCAGGAGGTGCCGGCGGCCTGCGCGATCGTGCGACCGCCGGGCATCGCCGCCCTCGGCGGGTTGCCCGACGGTGATTTCCACGCGCTGGCAATGAGTTTCGACCTGCGGGCGAGCGTCGCTGATGCGCTGATCGGGGAGGACGAGGAGCTCTGCCACGTGGGCGCGGCCCCGCAGGTGGTGCAGATCCGGGACGGCCGCGCCGTCGCCGCGGCCCCGCTGCGCATCCAGCTGCGCCCCCAGGCCCCGGTCGACCCACCGCTGGTGCTGGCCACCCCGATCCTCCTGGCGGCGGACCTGCTCGCCCCGGCGGGCTAAAGCACCGTCAGCGCTGCTTGCGGCCCTGCTTGAGCAGCGCGACGACCTCGGCGGCGCGGGACGCGCGGGTGTCAGCCGATTTCGCTCCGGCGATCCAGCCGGCGTACTGGCGCTGGTAGAAGCCGGAGAGGCCGTCGAAGAACGTCGCCGCGTCCGGTTCTCCCCGCAGCGCATCGGCGAGTTCGGCAGGCGGCCGCACCGGTTCCGGGTCGGCAGGCTCGAATGCGACCGCCACCTCATCGCCGGGCTCGACGCCCGCGGCCTCGCGCAGCTACTTGTTGACCGGGAAGAAGAACTCCCCGCCGCTGCTGCCGAGGGAGCCCTCGAACTCGGTGCCGTTGATCGTGCCGCGGACGTAATGCCTGGGGCGCTTTCCCCACTCCACGGTCGGATCGAAGGGCATGCGGACCCGGACGTGACCGCGCTCGCCGGTCTCCAGCCGGGCGCTGAACTCCTTGCGTCGCACGATGTTCTCCTGCCTGTGCCGGTGGGTCGCCAGCGTACGACGGGTATCGGCGGTGGCGCGGCGGATCGCCCGGTCGCCGGTGAAGACGGCAAGCTGGAAGAAGTCCGGGCCCCGCCCGGCCGAGAGACTGGACCGCGTTCGCCCGCGGCGGGTGACCCGCGGGCCGGGGGATCTCACGGTCTGGGGGAAGTAATCGGGATGGCCCTGTCCGACCAGCAGCGTCAGGTGATCGCACGACAATGGCTTGACGCCGCCCACAGCGGCGACCTGCAGGCCCTCGAAAAGCTCATGTCCGGTGCGGTGATCGACCACTCCGGCCTGATCGACGCCTACGGCGGCGGCGCGCGCGGCTGCATGGGGCTGATCGGGGAACTGCGCAACAGCCTGCCGAACTACAACGGCGCGGTGCAGTCGGTGGAGGTCGACGGCGAACGCGTGACGATCCGGCACCGCGGCACGGCCGACGCGCCCAACCGGGCCGGCGCGCTCGCGCCCGCCAGCGGGTGGACTTCCAGATGACCTCGGTGGTGCGCATCGACGACACCGGCCGCATCGTCGAGCACTGGGCCCCGGAAGGCCCGTTCGGGCAGATCGGTGCGCCGCCGACGCAGGATCCGGGCGAGCCGCAGACCGGCACGCCGGAGCAGAACAAGCGCTACATGCAGAAGTTCGTGCGCAACGTCATCGACGCGGAATCCCCGGAGAACGCCGGGTACTACTTCGTGGAGAACTTCCGCAACCACGACCCGGCGCCCGGCGAGAAGCCCGGGCTGGCCGGCGCCACCGACTTCCTGCGCAGCATCTACGCCGCCTTCTCCGGATTCCGGACCACATTGGACCAGCAGGTCGCCGAGGACGACCTGGTCGCGGGCCAGTGGTCGCAGACGTTCGTCAACACCGGGCCGTACCTGAACTTCCCCGCCTCCGGGAACCGGATCGACATCGGCGGGATCACCATCACCCGGGTGCGCGACAACCGCATCCTGGAGCAGTGGGAGGCGCGTGACGCCGTGAGCCTGGTGTCCCAGATGGGGGTGCCCTCGCCGCTCGGGCCGCTGGAGGACGACGAGCCGGCCACCGACCGCGACGAGGCGAACAAGGCACTGGCCCGCCGGTTCTTCTACGACGTGTGGAGCAACGGCAAGCTGGAGCTGATCGACGAGCTGTTCGCGCCGGAATTCACCAACGGCCTGCCGCTGCCCGGGCAGCGCCCCGGCGTGGCCGGTGTCCGGCAGCTGGTCCGCCGCATGCGCTCGGCCTTCCCGGACGGATCGGTCAGCGTCGACCTGCAACTGGCCACCGAGGACCGGGTGGTCAGCCGCTACACGTTCCGCGGGACGCACCAGGGCACCTTCCGCGGTGTGCCCGCCACCGGCAAGACCGTCGAGGTCACCGGGATCGGCATCCACGCCGTCGGCCCCGGCGACCGGATCACCGCGCACTGGGGCTACTTCGACGACATGACGCTGATCATGCAGCTCGGGCTGCTCACCCTGCCGACCGAGCCGCCACCGCCGCCGGGAGGGAAGCCGCCGGGCGGTGGCCCGCCACCGGGCACGGGCTATCCCCAGAGGCAGCAGGCCCAGCAGCGTCCGGACGTCACGCAGCGGATCACCGTGCAGCAGCCGCCCGGACAGCAGCCCCCGGGGCAGCAGCAGCCGCCGGGCGGGCAGCAGTCGTCGTGGTAGCCGGTTCCCGTCGGCGGCCGGTCACTCCAGCCACCGATGTCGTGCGCTCGCTGATCCGCCGGGTGTACCGCGGCCGGGATCGCGCCGCCTTGGAGCTGCTCGTCGCCGACGACGCCGCCGAGGTCCGCGCGGAGTGCCTGCGGATCCTCGACCTGCTGGCCAGGTTTCCCGATGCTCGTCTGGCGCTGGAGGACCTGATCGACGACGGCGGCTGGATCGTCGCCCGGATGACGGTGCACGGCACGCACCTCGCCGCCGGGCCCGGACCGGACGCGGCGGAACCCACCGGGCGGCGGATCGCCGCGCCGCTGTTCGGCATGTTCCGGGTCGACGACGGCCGGATCGTGCAGTCCTGGCAGCGGCTGGACGAGCAAATGGTGGCGGCCGGGCTCGCCGATCCGGCGAATGCGGTCGAACCGGCGCTAGAGCTCGACGAGATCCAGGGCAACGTGCTGCCCGGGTTCCGCAAGGACCACTTCGCCTTGGCATACCTGGAGATCCGGGACCTGGCGCGGGCCCGCTCCTGGGTCGCCCGGCAGGCGGACGTCGTCGCCACCGCCGCCGAGGTGCTCGACTTCATGCGCTTGTTCGGCGCGGCGACCCGCCGCCGCGGTCACCGGCCCGGGCTGACGGCCACCTGGCGCAACCTGGCCTTCTCCTACGATGCCCTGCGCCGCTTCGCCCCCGACGCCGATCAGATCGACGCCCCGGCCTTCCGGGCGGGAATGCACTCCCAGTCCGCCACGCCGGCGGCGGACTGGGTGGTCGGATCGCCGGGCTCCGTGCCCGATGTCATCGTGCTGCTCGCCGCCGACGACGAGCCGGGCCTGGCCGCTGAATGTGCGGCGCTGCAGGCGGAACTGGGCGGCGGATTCGACGTGCGCGGCATCCAGCGCGGTGCCGCGCTGCCCGGCGAGCGCGAGCACTTCGGCTTCCGCGACGGGGTTTCGCAGCCCGGCATCCGCGGGCACCGGGCCGCCCCGCCGTTCGACCCGATCACGCCGCGCCGGGATCCGCGGGACGTGCAGCGCGGCCATCCGGGCCAGCGCCTGGTGTGGCCGGGGGAGTTCGTGCTGGGGTACCCGGCGCAGGACGCCGCCGATCCGGCCCTGCCGGGCCCGGTGGCCGACATCGGTCCACAATGGACCAGGAACGGCACCTTCCTGGTGTACGCCCGGTACCGGCAGGACACCGAGGGATTCGCGGACTTCCTCGACAGGGCCGCGGCATCGATCGCGGAGCGGGAGCCGGAGCTGGCCGACCTCACCCCGGACCGCCTGGGAGCCCTGTTGGTCGGGAGGTGGCGCAGCGGCGCGCCGGTGATGCGCGCGCCCGACGCCGACGTGCCGGAACTGGGTGAGAACGGCCGTCTCAACAACGACTTCGCTTACCAGCAGGCGACCGCGCCGCTGCCCGCGTCGGCGGCCTGCCCGGTCGGGCACCCGCCCGCGCCGGCTGATCCGGCGGGCCTGCGCTGCCCGCTCGGCTCGCACATCCGCAAGGCGTACCTGCGCGACGACACCCCGTCCGGTGTGGTCGTGGGCGATGTGCAGCTGCATCGTATGCTGCGCAGGGGAATCCCGTACACCGACGAGACCCCGGCGGGCGTCGAGCGCGGCCTGCTGTTCCTGTCCTACCAGGTGTCGATCGAGCGGCAGTTCGAGTTCGTCCTGCAGCAGTGGCTGCGCAACCCGTCCTTGCGGGTGCCGGGCGAAGGCGTCGATCCGCTGCTGGGTGTCGTGCCGGGCGGCCCGACGACCGTGCGCATCCCGGTTCGCGACGGCGGCCGGGCCGTCGAGGTGGATCTGGAGCGCTCCTGGGCCGAGCTCACCGGTGGGGGCTACTTCTTCGTGCCGTCGGTCTCCGCGCTGCACTACCTGGCCGGCCGCTGAGCGCCGGTCAGCTCGCGGTGGTGGACAGCCGGAGCATCCGGACGCAGCGCTGGATCGCGTCCGGGTCGCCGTCGATCTTCAGGCCGCCGGTGATGATGGCGTCGAAGGGGCTGAGCATGCGGGCGCCGATGCGGATGAAGGTCTCCGGGTCCGCGCCGATCACGATGGCCGGCGGCAGCTCCCCGGAGCCGCGGCGAACGTGCACCTCGCCGTCGGCGACCTCGACGGTGAAAATCCGCTCGCCGACGCGGAATTCGTAGTTCTCGTCGCGATCCGGCAGGTCGGCGGCGGAGATCATGGCCTGCACGGCGAGGAAACCCCACTCGGCGCGGCTGATGCCCGCGCTGTCCTCCTCGCTGAGGAACTGCATGCCCCAGTGCGCCAGCGCCAGGATGGGCTCGCGCAGCTGCTCGCCCCGTTCGGTCAGCCGGTACTGCTTGCCGCGGCCGTCGCCGGGCACCGCGTGCTGCTCGATCACGCCGTGCTCGGCGAGGGTGCGCAGCCGCTCGGCGAGCAGGTTCGGGCCGATGCCGGGCAGGTTCGGGGGCAGCTCGTTGAACCGCGCGGGACCGATCAGCAACTCGCGCAGGATCAGCATGGTCCAGCGCTCGCCGATGACGGTGAGCCCGGCGGCGAGCCCGCAGAACTGGCCGTAGTCGCGTTTGCGCGCCATCGCTCAGCCGCCCGTCCTCTGGCTCGTCACTCCAGGATGACAATCGCAAATGATAGTAACATCATGGCCCGGGCGAGCCGTTCGCGATCGCGTGGAGTCCGCCTCACAACGGTGCTTTTTCGGGCAGAGTCGCGGATTTCCCGGCCGTTGCGGTGCGGTGGCGGCGGCCGATGTACCAGGAGAGCAGGCCGCTGCAGAGGGCCAGCACGGCCACTGCCACTAACACGTCCGATACCGATGCCACCAGAGCGGCCAGGACCAGCGGCCCGGCCAGCCCGCCGAGCCGGTTGCAGAACGAGATGTTGCCGGCCACCCCGGCCCGGCGTCCCGACTCGGCCAGGTCGGCGGCGACCGGGAGGAAGACCGCGGCCATGGTGTTGACCGCGAACAACGCCGCCACCAGGGCGCCCGCCGAGACCCAGGCGGCGCCGTCGGCCACGCCGGAGAAGGTCAGCGCGAACAGCATCGCCGCGGTGAGCACGGCCAGGCCGAGGCAGATCGGCACCGGGCCGAACCGGCGGTAGCACCAGGCCAGCAGCACCGCGCAGGGCACCATCGCCAGCGCCGCGGCGGTCAGCAGCGCGTTGGCGGTGCCCGCGGGCAGCCCGTCGGCCCGGGACAGGGTGGGCACCCAGGTGGTGAGCCCGAAGGTGAGGATGCCGGTCAGCGCGGCGTAAACCCGCTGCAGCCCGGTGCTCAGCGTCGAGCGCGCGACGGCGGTCCGCACCTCGGGCGCGGCCGGTGCGGAGCCCGGCGCGCGCTCCGGCACCAGGAAGGTCACCGCCACCAGGACCAGCCCGGTCGGCGCGCCGATGAGCCACAGGATCCGCCAGCCGAACACCGGCTCCAGCCACAGCGCCGATCCGGCGGCGACCAGGTAGCCGATCGCGGTCGCCACCACCGACAGCGCCACCACCGCCGGGCCGCGCACCCGGGTGCCGAACACGTCGGCCAGCAGCGTGACCAGCAGCGGCGCCAGCCCGCCGACGGCGACACCCATCAGCAGGCACATCACCACGTTGCCCGTGAAGGTCGGCATGCACCCGCACATGCTGGTGGCGGTGAAGCCCAGCGTCGCGATCAGGTAGCAGCGGCGGCGGCCGTACCGGTCGGCGAGCCGGCCGAACAGCAGCGCGCCGGTGGCGGTGCCGGTGAGTCCCGCGACGGCCAGCAGCGAAGCGGTGCCGGGCGAGATGCCGTACTCCTCCCGCATGCCGGGGATGACGAACCCGAGCGTGGAGGTCTTGCTGATGTCGATGGTCAGCGCGGCGGTGGCGACGACGGCGACCAGGCCCGTCCGACGCCGGGAGAGCGCGTCCGCCGCGACGGGCCGGCGCGCGGGGTGCCAGGGCGCGGCGGAGAGCACGAGGAGGATGCCGACGGCGGCGACGAACATCTCGGGCATCTCCGACAGCGGCATCCCGTGCAGCCGGGACATCGGGAAATCGCCGGTCATGTCCGGCATCGATGCGGGCATCGTCATCGCCCGCGCGAAGCCGATGGCGGAGGCGATCAGCGTGATGGCGGTGCCGACCGCCACCACGGCGGTACCGCGGGTGGGCGCCACGACGGACATGGGTATCTCCTCCGGTCAGCTGAAGGCCCTTAGTGCGTGCGCGAGTTCGTCGGGGATCGGGGTGGGGCGCACCGCGTCGCCGGTGCGGCGCATGCAGGCGACCGTTTGGCTGCCGCGGGCGACCGGGCCGTCGTCGCGGCGGAAGTCGAAGTCCATCGCGATCCGGTTGCCGGACGCCGCCCGCAGCGTCATCGCGATGTCCACGGTCTCCAGCGCGAAGCACTCCGCGTGGTACTGCATCGAGCAGGACAGCGTGACCAGCGCCAGTTCGCCGGTGCTCAGCGCGGTGAGCACCCCTGGCGCGTGGTCGGCCAGGAACCGTTCCCGGCAGTGGCCCTGCCAGTGCAGGTAGTGCGCGAAGTAGACGTTCCCGACCAGGTTCGTCTCGTCGAGCGTGACCGTGTGCCGGTGGTGGTAGGCGCGCACGGCTCACTCCGCGGGCACGGCGACGGCCAGGGCCGCGTCGCCGAGCTCGTCGATCGGTGCGCGGGCGATGACCACCCGCACCTGCCCGGCGCGGACCACGACCAGGCCGTCCTCGGTGACGTGGTCGATGTTCAGCGGATGTCCCTGCTCGTGCCCGAGCTTGACCACCGCCTCCCGCGCCGTCCACACCCGCGCAGCGGCCGCCGCCGGGTCCTCGCCGACCTTGTCCGCCACCTCGTCGACCAGCCCGCGGTCGACGCGTTCCAGCACGGCCGGCCGGATCGGTTCGGTCGGCGAAATCCGTTGCCAGTCCAGGCCGATCGGCGTTCCCGCGACTCCGAGCAGCAGGCAGCCCCCGGTGTAGGCGGCGCTCGCGTGCCCGCCGGGCACGTGCAAGGCACCGCGCGGGTCGTGCCCGGCCGGCGCGCCGAGGACGCGGGTGAGGAGTCCGGCGGCGTCGCCGCGGGCGCCGACGGCGGTGATCAGCTCGATCCCGTCGGCCAGCCCGGTTTCCACGAGTCGCCGCGACAACCACGGGCCCGCCAGGCGCAGCGGGAGCTCGCTGGCTCGGTGCTCGCCGGTGGCGCGCAGCCGCAGCCCTTCCCAGCGGGCGACCGCCGCGCCGCCGGGATCGACCACGTCGACGTCGAAGCAGTACGTGTCGGCGGTGTGCTCCCGTTCGTCGGCGATCACCCGCAGGGGGCCGCGCGGTTCCCGCCACACCGTCATCCGGTCCACCCCGGTCGGCAGCGCGAGCCGGTGGGGCACGCAGGCCAGCAGCACGTGCAGCGCCGCGTCGTGCGCGCCCGGGTCGCCGAGGAGCAGGTCGCCGCTGTGGAACTCGGAGAACCAGTCCTGGTCGGTGGCCTGGATCCACGCCCGCACGCGGAACGCCGACAGCACGTCGTAGCGCAGCAGCCGCCGAAAACGTCCACTGTGGAACAGGATTTTCCCGTAGTACGGATGGGGTGGCTGCGCCTGCTCGGGTGGTTCGGCCGCGTGGATCGCGGCCGGCTCCGATGGCGCGGCGGTGATCCGGGCGGTGAACTTGTCGGCGCGGAAGCCGTCCCGCGCCTCGCGGATCACCGCCTCCGCGCCCCCGCCGCCGGTGAGCGCGGCGATGCGGATGGTGGCCTCGTCGTCCACCGCGATCGGCTCGCGCAGCTCCACGTCGGTGAACGAGCGCGCGCAGTCGGCCCCGGCCACGCTCGCCACCTGCGCCATCGCCTCCAGGCCCAGCACCGCGGGCAAGATCGGGGTGCAGGCGATCCGGTGGTCGTCGAGGTAGCGGTCGGCGCCCGGGCTCAGGTGCGCGTCGCTGACGGCCTCGACGCCCGGTGTGCGCGTCAGCCGGTCCTCGTCGAAGCGCAGCAGCGGCTCCGGCCCGGTGCCGAACGACGCCGTCGGCATCGCCGGGAACCGGGAGGTGACCAGCAGCGACACCGGGGCGTCCGGGGTAGCGAGCACGTCCAGCAGCGCGGAGTTGCCCTGCTCCGGGCCGATCGGCACCACGCCTTGCGCGCGCAGCGATTCCAGCACGCCGAGATCCACCCCCATGCCGATGCCCGACCACAACGACCACTCCAGCAGGTGGACCCGGCGGTCCGGCGCGGCCCACGCCTCCAGGCGGTGCCGCAGCACGTCGTTGGCCAGGCAGTACTCGGCCTGGCCGGGAAGGCCGAACCGGCCGATGATCGAGCCGTAGCCGACCACCAGCCGCAGGTCCTCGCACGCCGACAGCAGGGCCTCCAGCCCGTCCACCTTGGGCCGCATCGTCGCCGCCAGCGATTCGCCGGTCACGTCGGCCAACCGGCGTGGCTCGTTGACACCGGCGCCGTGCAGGAGGCCCCGGACCGGCCCGTGCGCGCTCGCTGCGGCGGCCATCGCGGCCACCGCCGCCCGGTCGGCGACATCGCAGCTGAGGTAGTGCGCGTCCACCCTGGTGCGGATGTCCCGCACCGCCGCCGAGATCTCCGGGTCGTCGGCGGCGGTGCGCCCGAGCAGGACCAGCGTGCAACCGGTGCGTTCGGCCAGCGCGAGGGCGGAATGCGCCGTGATGCCGCGGACTCCGCCGGTCACCAGGCACACGTCCCCCCGCTGCAGCGGAAGTGGTTGCCCGCCAACGAGTTCTCGGTGCCGCAGCGCGGTGCGCGTGATACCGCCGGCGGCATCGACGTGCAGTTCGGCGTAGTCGTCGCGGATCGGGAGCCGATCCGGATCGAAGCGCGTTCCGGGCTCGTCGAGCCCGACCACTCCCACCCAGTCCGGGTGCAGCTCCGCCGCGACGCTGCGGCCGATGGCCGCCGCCGCTTCGTGACCACTGTGGACGATCAGCAGCCGGTCGGGTGCGGTCTTCGCGATGTCCCGCAGCAGGGCGGCGATCCCGGAGCGGGGGAGCGGCTCGTCGAGCACGACCGCCAGGTTCCCGGCACCGTCGTCGTGGTGGTCGAGCAGCCAGTGCCCGGCGGGTGCCCGCACCGACCAGCGCAGCCCGCCGCCTTCGGCCGGTGCTACCGGGAGCCGGGCCGCGGCGAAGGCGCGCACCCAGCCCCGGACCCCGGCCGGTGCCTCGGCGTCGCCGTCGGCGGTATCCGCGTCGAGCTCGGCGAGCACGGCGGCCGCTTCGCCGACCGTGGCATCCGCCAGCGACAGCGGGGAGTTCGGCGGCCGCTTGCCGAGCGCGCCGGCCACCCTGCCGACGATCTGCACCACCTGCAGGGAGTTCAGGTGCAGGTCGCCGAGCAGCGAACTGCCCGGGCCGATCGATTCGGCGGGCAGCTCCAGCTGCGCCGCGAGGTGCTCGATGAGCGCAGGCAGCGGCTCGGCGGGCAGCTGTGGGTGCTCGGGCGGGGCACCGAGAACGGCAGTTTCAATTGAAACTGCCGCCAAGACGGCGCCTTCGACGCGGTCGGCGGGTTGCTCGCAGGGGTTGGCCAGCAGCCGGGGCATCGCATCCGCCCGGACCGTCCGGAACCGCCGGTCGGCGAACCACGGGCCGAGATCGGCCGCGCCACCGGCGGCGAGCACGGCGGTCGCGAACGCATGCCGCCGGGCCGGGCCGCCGCAGTCCAAGCTGATCGCCGGGATCGCGGTGGCGGACCGGGCCAGGCCGGACAGGATGGTGCCGGGACCGGTCTCGACCAGCAGGTCGCAGCGGGCCGCGAGGCGTTCGAGCGCGGCGGTGAACCGCACCGGCCGGGTCAGCTGCTCGACCAGCAGCTCGGGAATCGCCGCGCCGGCGGGAAGTTCGGCGCCGGTGATGGTGGACAGCACGGTGCCTGCGAGCGCGTCGAACTCGAAGTCCCGCAGGGCCCGCCGCAGCGGCTCGACCGCGCCCAGCATCGCGGGGCTGTGGAACCCGTGCGAGACGGGTAATCGCGTCGCGGCGATGCCGTGCTCGGCGGCCCGCCGGACGACGGCCAGCACATCGGGAGTGGGGCCGGAGATCACGATCTGCTCCGGGCCGTTGTAGCCGGCGATCACCGCAGCGGTGCCGTCGAGCAGCCGTTCGGCCTGCTCGGCGGTGGCCGTCAGCCCGGCCATGCCGCTGTCCGGCGTGCCGTGCTCGGCCATGATGCGCCCGCGCTCGGCCGCGAACCGAAGCCCCGCTCCGGCGGTGAACGCGCCGGCCCAGACGAGCGCGCTGATCTCGCCGAGGCTGTGCCCGGCCACGGCGGTGGCCCGGCAGTCCAGCCGGTTGAGCCAGGCCAGCCCGGCCAGCGACTGCCGGACGATGGCGGGCTGCGCCAGCCGGGTGTCCACTTCGGACTCGTCCACCGCGGGCAGGTCCGGGACCAGCATCCGGGCCGCCCAGCCGGGCAGCTCGGTTCGCACCGGCGCCGCCTGCCCGGGGAACAGCAGGCCCACCCGGATCTCGTCGGCACCGAGCGCGTAACCGGCCTGCTCGTCGAAACCGAGCCGCCGGTCCCAGCCCCGCAGCCCGCGGCGGGCGGCGCGCGCGGCATCGGCCAGCGCCGCCGGATGGTCGGCGACCAGCGCCGCGCGCACCGCGCCCACCTCCTGCCGCTGGGTGGCCGCGAGGTCGTGCAGCTCGGCATCGCTGAGCCGCTCGGCGATCGGGGCGAGGACGTCGAGCCGGTGCGCGAGTTCGGTTTCGTCGCGGCCCGCCACCAGCACGATCTCGTGCTCCGGGAGCGGCGCGGACCACTGCAGCACCTCCGGTGGCATCCGGCGCCGCGTGCGCCCGCCGCCGGCTTCGAGCACGACGTGCGCGTTGATGCCGCCGAACCCCATCGACGACACCGCCGCCAGCCGCTTCGGCGAATCCCACGGCTGCGCCCCGGTGAGCACCCGCAGCGGCGTGGTCGCGCGATCCAGCAGTTCGTGCGGAGCCTCGCAGCCGGTGGTCGGCGGCAGCACGCCGTGGTGCGCGGCGAGCGCGGCCTTGATCAGCCCCGCGACCCCGGCGGCGGCCTTGGTGTGGCCGATGTTGGCCTTCACGCTGCCCAGCGCGGCCTTTGCCGCACCGGCCCCGCGCACCTCGGTCAACGCGGCCAGCTCCACCGCGTCGCCGACCGCGGTGCCGGTACCGTGCCCCTCCACCATCTCGACCGCATCGGGCCGGATCCCGGCCATCCGGTAGGCGCGGCGCAACGCCAGCGCCTGCCCGTGCTCGGCGGGCCGGGTGAGCCCGCCCGCGCCGTCCGACGAGCTGCCCCAGCCGGCGACGCGCGCGTACACGCGCATGCCCAGCCGTTCGGCGTCGGCGGCGCGCGCCAGCGCCACGATGCCGCAGCCTTCGCCGGGCAGGAAGCCCGTTGGCGCGCGGTCGTAGATGCGCATCCGATCGGTGGCCAGCGCGCCCAGCCGGGCGAAGCCCACCAGCTCGAACGGATCGAGGCTCAGGTCCACGCCGCCGGCCAGGGCGAAGTCCAGCTCTCCGGTGCTCAGCGCCCGGCAGGCCGCCATGACGGCCAGCAGGCTCGACGAGCACGCACCGTCCACTGTGTACCCGGTGCCGTGGAAGTCGAAGTGGTTGCAGATCCGTCCGGCGATGGTGTTGCTCAGCGCCCCGGCCAGCGACTCGTCGCCGGGCACCGGGAACGGCGACTTCACCAGCTCCGCCAGCCGGCTCACGACTTCGGCGGCCACGTCGTCGGCGACCCCGCTGCGGTGCAGCGCCGTCGCCGCGGCGTCCCGCACGAACGGCCACCGCGTCCGCAGGGTGCCCGCCCTGGTGAACTCGCCGGTCAGCGAATTGCCGATGATCACGCCGGTCGTGGCGCGGTCCAGCCCGTCGCCGTCCGGGCGGGCGGCGTCGGCCAGCGCCGCGGCGGCGGTCTCCAGCGCCAGCCAGTGGGTGTGGTCCGCCGCCCGGTGCAGCGCGCCCGGCACCCCGAAGCGGCTCCGGTCGAATTCCCAGTCCCGCAGCAGGGCGGCCCGGTCGACGTAGGTGAGATCGGGCTCGTGCGGGCCGCCGCGGTAGCCGGCCGCCAACCGCTCGCCGGGCAGCGCGCGGAACGCCCTGCGGCGGCCGAGCACGTTCTGCCACAGCTCTTCCGGCCCGGTGGCGTCCGGGTACCGGCAGCCGATGCCGACCACGGCGATCCCTTCCATGCCAACCTCCCGTTCGGTGCTCAACGGACCGGGTCGAGCGGCTGCCGCTCGCGCACCGGCGCGGGCCGCTCCCGGGTCGCGGCGGCCCGCGCCAGCAGCAGGACCGCGCCGCGCAGGACGCAGGTGATCACCAGCGCGAAGAAGAGCCCGAACACCACGCCGGAGACGACCAGCACGCCGTAGACGAGCGCGGTGCAGGCGCCGAAAAGGGCCTGGTTGCGGGACTTCACCGGAGTGGTGCCCGGATCGGTGATCATGTAGTTCGTGTAGAGGACGAATGCCACGCCGGTCATCGGCAGCAGCGCCGCCACCAGCGAGTGGTCCAGCAGCAGCCAGCGCAGCACGGCCTGCGCGGCGAACCCGCCGACCCAGCCGAGGATCAGCGGGACCTTGCCCGTGAGCTTGGCGTTGATCATGGTGCCGAGTATCAGCACGCCCAGCGGGATCAGCCAGTCGACGGTGCCGGTGGGGAAGTTGGTGAAGTGGTACGGCGGCGCGATCCCCACCCACGGGAACAGCAGCAGCGTCACCACGATGCCGAAGTTGGACGGGTTGAGCACGTGCCGAAGCCGGCCCGCCACCTGGATGCGCACGACGTACTTGCTCGTGTTGGCCACCACCACGGCGAACAGGTACGGCCACAACGAGCTGTTGCCGTACAGCAGCATCGCGCAGGCCAGGGCGGTGATGTGGGCCGGCAGCAGGAAGTTCACCGCGGCCTGCGTGCCGCCCAGGTAGGCGGGCCGGACGTCGCGCGCCCGGCTGTCCAGGAACTCCAGCAGGAACGCGACGGCGTAGCTGGTCAGCACCGCGGCGACCGGGGTGATCGGGGACTGCTCGAACCCGAGCACGGTGTGCCCCGCGATGTTGAAGACGGTGATCGAGACGGCGAACCGGCGCAGGGCCTTGATCCGCTTGTCCACCGGTGGCGGCGGCGCCGGATCGGGCTCGTCGAGGGAGGGCTGGCGGGTGGTGGTCGGTGCGGTGCTCGTCATCGGATGACCGCCGTTCCGTCGGGGTTCAGCAACACGGTGTGCGTTCCCGGACCGATGTCGATCCGGGCGGTGTGCACGGCGGTGCCGTCGCGCCAGGTGATCGCGGCCGGCACGGCGCGGCCGTCCGGCAGCCCGAAGTGCAGCGTCGAGTCGGACACCCCGGCGTGCCCGTTGGCGGGGTAGAGCTGTGCGCGCTGTTCGCCGTCGGGGAAGGAGAGCACCGCTTCGGCGCCGATCGCCGGGGTCTGGCCGCCGGCCGCGGCGGGCCGCAGCAACCGCAGGTCGGCGGCCGGTGGGGCGCCGCGCGCGGTGTTGAGCAGCAGGCGCGAATCCTCCCACTGGTTGGCGACCAGCGCGTCCAGCAGGCCGTCGCCGTTGACGTCGCCGAGCGCGAAACCGCGCGTGACATCCGGCGCGCCGATGCCCGCCGCGACGGCGAGGTCGTGGAAGCGGCCGTCGCCGGCGCGGACCCAGAACGGGTTGTGCTCGTGTCCGGAGATGTCGTCGCCCGCCCGGAACTTCGGCCACGCCCCCGGGTACCGCAGCAGCTCGTCGTTGCCCATCGCGAGTTCCTGCAGCTCGGGCCACCGGTCGCGCTCGCCCTTGAGGAACCCGGTGGCCTGCAGCAGCTCGTCGGTGCCGGAGTTGTCGAAGTCCCCGACCTTGATGTCCCACGACCAGCCGCCGCGGGCCAGCCCGAGCTCCTCGGCGCGCTCGTCGAAGGGCAGCTCGCCGCGCCGCAGGTCCGCCGGCTCGCCGGTCGGGATGAACGCGAAGTTGCTCTCCTGCAGCGCGAACGGGGTGGTGATGTTGCTGACCACCACCATCGGCAACCGCTGCCCGCGGGAGTAGCTGTAGTTGACCCCCATGCCCTTGAAGGAGTCGTGGCCGAGCACCTCGGAGCGCGGCGTGGTGACGTCGCGCCGCCCGTCGACCTGGGTGAGCCGGACCTGGCCCGGCGTCGAGGAGTTGACCAGCAGCTGGTCGGGCCCGAAGTCGTTGGCGAAGTACAGGTCCGGCAGCATCCGGTCGGCGAGGTTCTGCAGCCCGATCGACAGCGTCCAGGACCGCGCCGAGGCGTCCGGCAGCGCGTTGCTGGCGTCGACCAGCCGCGGCTTGTCGTCGGGTCGGCCGGTCGGCGTGGTCAGCAGCAGCTTGTTGGTCCCGGCGTTGCGCGCCTTGCCCATCGAGTCCTGCATCCGCATCCGCGGATCGTCGGCCGCCGCCGGGTCCAGCACCTTGGCGCCGTCGGGGAAGTAGTTGCCCACCAGGACATCCAGGTGGCCGTCGCCGTCGACGTCGCCGACGTTGACCGCGGTGGAGTTCCAGACCTCCATCGGGTCCACCAGCTCCACCGGGCGGAACCCGGTCGGATCCAGCCGGCCGGTGTTCAGGAACAGCACCGGCGAGCGCCCCCAGTAGTAGACCAGGATGTCCTGGTCGCCGTCCTCATCCAGATCCGCCGGCACGCAACCCATCGGGGCCATCGTGGCGTCCTGGCGGAGCCCGTCCGGCCGCAGCCGGAACGGCTCGTACTGCGGGCCGCCGCTGCGCGGCACCGGGAAGACGGTCACCGAGTCATCGCGCGGATCGACCAGGCAGGCGTCTCCGGAGCGGCCCAGCCCGCGCAGATCCGCCAGGCCCACGGAGGCGCCGACGGCGGAGATCCAGCCGCGGATGTGCTCCAGGCCGGGAGCCACGGTGCGGTCCGTGCGCGCGTTCGGCGGTGGCGCGTTGATCGGCACCGATTCGAAGCCGAAACCCCCTGATAGATCGCGAGTGTCGGCGTCGCTGAGAGCTGGGCGGACGGTGAGCAGTCCGAGTGCGAGGCAGAGCAGCAGGCCGACGGCGGCCGGAAGCGCGCGGCGCAGCGAGCTCGGCATGGGCGTAAACCTCCAAGGTCGGGTGCCGGGTCAGGAGTTGTCGAGCACTGCGCGCCGCAACCGCGTTTTCCACTCGGTGTAGGCCGCGATCGCGGTGCTGCCGTCGAGACCGTCGGCGGCCAGGTCGGTCCACCCGGCGGCGCTTTCCACGTCGGCGGCGAACAGGGTCCTGGCGCCGAGCGCGGTGTGTTCGGGCACGATGCCCGATCGCGCCCGAGCGGCGATTCCGAACAGGCAGCCCTGTCCGAAGTGCGCCCAGTGCGGGCCGCTGGCCTCCCGCAGCGCGCGGAATCCGGCCGCGTCGAGGCCGCCCGCGTAGCAGGAAGCCAGGCCGACACCGGACCACAGGTGCGGCCGGGCCTTTTCGTCCACAGTGGATATCCGGTGCCGGATTCCGTCCAGATCGGCGCATTCGATGAACCACAGTGCCCGGCCGCAACCGGCGATGCGGGCCTGGCGGCGTTCGTCGTCCGGGTTCGCGCAGGCCTTGCGCAGCCTGGCCGGACCGGCGAAGAAGCACTCCGCGAAGCCCGCGCCGTCCAGCGCCAGCCAGCGCAGCAGCGGCGTCGCGGGAACCGGCACCGGCAGCGGGATCCGCAGCGGTGCCAGCGCCCAGCCCACTCCTACGTGGATCAGGTGGACGTAGGCGGCGCCGGGGCCGGCCAGCAGCCGGTGCAGCGCGCGCGCCCGGCCGAAGGTGGCGAGATCCCGGATCCCGGCGTGCATCGCCGCGCCCTCGTAGGCGAATCCCCTTTCCTCATCGGGCAAATCGGCCAATGCCGGATGCGGGTACCGCCAGTTCGACACGGCCAGGTTGAAGCCGCGCAGGAAGGATCGCGCGTGTTCTTCCAGCAGCGCTCGGTTTTCCGGGCGGTCCACTCGGAAACCGCGGTGGGCGAAATCGGCCATGCCCATCGGCAGCCGCAAGATCCTGGGTGGCCGGCGATGGTCCGGCGCGGATCGATCGGTGTCCTCGGGTAGGTGCGAACGGGTGCGGTCGGGCGGAGAAATCACGTATTCCTCCAGCGCGGCAATGAAGGAGTGCGTCCCAGTGTGCGGAGCTCGCGGTCGCGGCCGCTGTCCCGGAGTTCGGCTTCGCCGATAGTCGCGTGCCTCCCGGGCGCGGCGGGCCCTGCGGGCCGTGCGCCCGTTCTCGCCGGGATCCGGAGCAGATATCAACTGCTCCCAGTCACTACTATTTCCTACATTGGTGTTCGCGGGGGTGTCAAGGGGTGATCAGCCCTGCTGGGGAAGGCCCTTGTCGGCCTAGTCGATGCGCTCCGCCGGCGGCGCCGATGTCGCGCAGCGCATTCGCCGCCGAGCTCTGCGGCATCGGCGCAAGCGGCTCCGAGTCCCCTTGAGGAGTCGTGAAGTGCCAGCAAATGCGGATGATTTCAGTCGGATGGAGGTACTGGATCGGTTGCGTCCGAACGGCGCTCGACGCGAGCTGTGACGGTGCGCTACGTTACCGCGAGTGTCCGGATCGCATCTGCTCTGGGGTGTGCCGAAGGCGTGACGGGACAGGGGAGGTCTCGTGGGGGACTGTGCTCGGTGGCCGGTGCTGCCCGAGAATGATTAGTAAAAGTAAAGCGATTTCTGCCATTGCTCGACATTGACGACATCCGTCCCGCGTTGCGCGGCGGATTCCGGGGAGTCGGGAGGTAGCGGTGTCAGACGATCGGGACGACGTCCCCGCGCCGGGAGTGCGAAAGCGGCACCTCGCGTTGCGGTCCGCCGTGATCGCCGCAACGGCTTTGCGGCACGGCGGCCGGGTGCTCGCGCGCCGCACGCTGGCGCGGCAGGAGCCGAACGGTTCCGGCGGGCTGGCCGAGCTGGTCGCCGACCTCGGCCCGGCGTTCGTGAAGGGCGCCCAGCTGCTCAGCACCCGCCGTGACCTGCTCGCCCCGAAGTGGTGCGACGCGATGGGCGGCTTGCACGACCAGGTGCGCCCGATGTCCCGCCCGCAGGCGGTGAAGGCGCTGCACCGCGCATACCCCGTCCAGCGGGAATGGCCGTTTCGCCGGTTCGACGCCACGGCGGTCGCCAGCGGCAGCATCGCCTGCGTCTACCGGGCGGAACTGCACGACAGCACCGAGGTGGCGGTCAAGCTGCGCCGGCCGGGCCTGCACCGGCTCATCGGTGCCGATCTGCGGCTGGTCGCCGCCGGCGCCGGGCTGGTGCAGCGGCTGCCCGCGATGCGACGGGTGCCCGCGGCCCGCATCGTCGACCAGGTGTCCCAGGCGATCCGGCGGCAGCTCGACCTGGATCTGGAGGCGCAGGCGCTGCGGACCCTGCGCGCGAACCTGGGCGACTTCGCGCGGCTGCGGATTCCCGCTCCGATCCCCGCCGCCTGCGGAGACGGTGCGCTGGTCATGGAGTTCGTGCCCGGCCTGCGGCGTTTCGGTCCGGACAGCTTCACCCGCGAGCAGCGGCGCGAACTGGTGCGCCAGGTGCTGCACGCCGTCTACCGGATGCTGTTCGTCGACGGCCTGGTGCACTGCGACATGCACCCCGGCAACCTCTACCTCAATCCGGACGGGAACGTCGTGCTGCTCGATGCGGGCTTCGTCGTGCCGTTGCAACCGCGCGTGAAGCGGCTGTTCGCGGAGTTCTTCCTGAACATGTCGCTGGGGCGCGGGCCGGAGTGCGCCGATGTCGTGCTGCGCAGTGCCGAACACGTGCCGCCGGAAGCCGATCTGCCGGGATTCCGCGCCGGCATCGTCGACCTGGTGGCGACCACCGCCGGGCGCCGGGCCGGTGACTTCCGGCTCGCCCCGTTCGCCACCCGGCTGTTCGACCTGCAGCGCCGCTCCGGGGTGGCGGCGGCACCGGAGTTCGTGTTCCCGCTGCTGTCGATGCTGGTGCTGGAAGGGATGATCAACGAGTTCGACGTGGACGTCGATTTCCAGGCCGAAGCCATCCCGACGCTGCTGCCCGCGCTGAACCGGTGAACCGGATCGCGGTGTGGCGGGCGCACCGGGTGCCGGTCGCGCCCGAGCGGTCGGTGGCGCGGCAGTGGTTCGTGATCGGAACCGGCCCGGCACCGCTGCGCGCCGTCCTGGACGCATCGACCCCGGGCCCCGGCCCGGCCATTCCGGTCGTCGTGCTGGGCGACGGATTTCGCCCGGACGACAACGAATTCCTGCTCCGCGGACTCGCGGTGGCCCGAGCCGGATCCGGGCGGCTCGCACTGGTGCACACCGGCTCCGGCGGCGGGAGCCTGCTGAACTGCGCGGTGGCCGAGGACGACCGGCTGTCGGCGATCGAGATCGAGCTGACCGGCGGCGCGACCCCGCCCGCTGTCGAAGCGGCGATCGCCTTCGCCGGTCGGCACGCCGACGGCTTCCGCCACGTGGAGATCGACGGCGCGGGCAATGCCTGGCGCACCGGATGGTCCGATGTGGACGTCCCGGGTGCTGATCCGGCACGGCTGGCCGGCGAGGTGCTGATCACCGGCGGGCTCGGCGGGTTGGGTGTCCGGGTGGCCGGGATGTTGCGGGCCCGCACCGGAATCCGGCCGGTTCTGCTCGACGATCTCGGCCGCGGCGAGATCTCCGGCGACGTCCGCGCAGCGCTGGCGAGGCTGAAATCCTCCGGCGGCACAACGATCCTCGACGCGGACGTCACCGACGGGGCTCAGGTGCGCGCGGCGCTGGCGGGGCGGCAGGTGACCGGGATCGTGCATTGCGCGGGCGACGTGCGAGGCGGTTTCGTCGCGAACGCCACGGCGTCCCGGCTCGCCGCGCTGCAAGCCCCGAAGGTGACGGGCCTGCGCAATGTGCTAGCAGCGGTGGATCGCGGCGCGCTGCGGCGGCTGATCACCTTCGGCTCGATCACCGCCCGGGCGCCGCACCCGAACATGGGCGCCTACGCGCTGGCGAACGAGCTCCTCCGCCGCGGCACCACCGCCGCTGCCGGCGGCCTGCCGGACTGCGGCTGCACGGCGGTGGAGTGGTCGCTGTTCAGCGGCGCGGGCCAAGCGCACCGGATGGGCGCGGTCCGCCAGGCCAGGAGCATGGGAATGCCGCCGGTCCCGCTCCGAGCGGGCATGGAAGTCCTGCTGCGCCTGTTCACCGACCCGCGCCACGGCTCGCTGGCGGTGACCGGGCTGGGCGACCGCACCTTCCCGCCGGTGCCGTGAGCCTGCGGGCTGCGAAGGCCCACGGCACCGGGCGGATTCAGGGCCGCAGCACGTACAGCGCGTTCATCGGGCTCGGCATCGGAATCCTCTCGACGCTGCGGAAACCGGCAGCCGTCGCCAGCTCGCGCAGCTTCCCCGTCGGTAGCCCGAGCGTTCCCAATCCGGGTGCACCCTGCGAAAGTGCCGACGGGAGGCAGTAAAGCGTGCTCGTCGCGTAGAGGATCGTCGCGCCCGGGCCGGTGTTGTCCGCCGCATCCTCAGCGCAGTTGGTCTCCAGCACGAGCACCGCGCCGGTGTCCTCCCGCAGCGCGCCGCGAACCGCCCGGAGCAACCCTCCCGGGTCCGGCGCATCGTGCAGCACGTCGAACATCGTGACCAGGTCGACCTGCGCGGGCAGCCCATCGGCGGCGTCCTGGTGCTCGAACCGCACCCGGTCGGCGACCCCGGCTTCCACTGCCGCCGCCCGCGCCCGGTGCACGTTCGGCTCGTGCAGGTCGAATCCGACGAAGTCGGCGGCCTCGAAGGCCTGCGCCAGCCGGAGCACCGCGTGCCCGCCGCCGCAGCCGACGTCGACGACCGTGCCGCCTCGGCCCAGCACCTCGGAAAGCCCGTCCACGGCCGGAATCCACTGCGGCACCAGCATGGTGTCCAGCCAAGTCCGGCTCATCCGCTCCATGGCGAGGAACAGCTGCTGCGGATAGCGGTCGTGCGGTACGCCGGCGCCGGAGCGGAACGCCTCCTCCACCTCCCGGACCGCGCCCACCAGCGGCGGCACGAGCTCGTAGCCGGCGGCGAGGCTCATCGGCGAGTCGTCGGCGAGCACGGCGGCCGCGCCGGCCGGTAGCGAGAACCGCTGCCCGCCATGCCGTTGCAGGTAGCCGGCGCTCGCCATGCCGTGCAGCCATTCGAGCAGGTACCGCTCGTCGCAGCCGGCGAGCTCGGCCAGCTCGGCGGCGGTGGCGCGACCGGCGCCTGCCAAGGCCCGGAACAGCCCCAACCGCAGGCCGAGCACGCACAGCACGCTGGTCATCGCGCCGCCGAGATCGGCCATCGCCCGCCCGGCGAAATCCATCGCGGACGAATCCGCGGGCACGGCGGCCGGCGCCGGGCCGTGCCCGTTGGTCCGGCCCGCCTCGGCCCCGCCGCCGCTGATCGACCAACCGTGCGGCCCCACCGGCGGGCCCTCGGCCGGGCCCTGCTGCTGCAACAACATCTGCGCCCGAGCGGCGGCCGACACCCAGTATCCGGTGACGATCTTGCGCTCGGTCACCGCGTCCGGGATGCCGAGGTTCTCCCAACCGTCGTGGAAGACCTGCAGCAGGCTCTCCCGCAGCCCCACCGGCTCGATCCAGATCCGGCCGCCCAGCGCCGCCGGCCACGACGCCCTGCGCAGCTCGAACCCCAGGTGCGGCAGGTAGGACGGGAACTCCTGCCCGCTGTCGACCAGCTCGGTGATCCGCAGCAGCGCGCGGCCGCTGGCGTCGCCCATCACCACGGTCATCTCCTCGCCGACCGCCAGCGACCCGGCGCACGGCTGCAGCCAGTGCCGCACCGCGCCCGGGGCGGTGAGCGCCTCCCAAGCCTGGAACGGCGGCGCGGGCAGCGGGATCTGCAGGTAGGGGCCCATCCGGCGCCATGGCCACCGCCACTCGGTGCCAGTGCGCAGGTGCGCGGCGAGCTGGTCGAGGATGCCGGGCCAGCCCATGCCGTTCCAGGACCGCCAGTCCGACGGCGGGTTGACCGCCTCCTCGACCACCGTCACCGAGGTGCCCGCCCCGGCCGGTTCCACGGTCCAGGTCACCGAGGTCGCCGGCCCGATGCCGACCCACCGCCACAGGTAGCGCAGCACCCCGGGGCGGCCGTCGCCCGGGGCGGCGCTCTGCTGGGTGCGGCACCAGAAGAACTCGCCGTCCTCGAAGTCGAGCATCACCTCGGCGCCGGTGCGGGCCCAGTTCCCCCGGCACACCCCGAACCACTGGGAAACCCGGTCCGGGTCGGTGAGCGCGGCCCACACCGCCCGCGGCGGCTCCGGGATGGCGACCGTGCTGACCAGCCGTTCCCACCGGTCCTGGGCGATCGGCACGGCGCTGCCCCGCAGCGGTGCGAAGCCCGCGGCCTCGTCGGCGACCGGTACGCCCAGGCCGGGCGGACCGCCGACGTGTAACTGTTCGGTGCTCATCTGACTTCTCCCTTGCCACGTCGACGAAAACCAGGCGGACACCACTGAGGCTTTTCATCCTCGGTTTGCGTGGCGGTGCGGGTGGCGGAACCTCAGCGTCCGCCTGGACTGTGGGTGCCCAACCTGATGTATGTCCGATACACGGCGGTTGGGCCGTCCTCGCCAGGCGAACGCTGAGAACCCGCGGCGGTGCGAGCTGCGTAGGTGGGCTATGCGCCTGCGGCGCATGCGACTGCTTTCGGGATACGGTCCGTTGGCTGTCGCGGCTGCGGTCACCAGCCAAGATGAAAAACGCTCACTGGAAGCCGGTGGTCGTGACCACCGGCTTCCAGCTGGTTTCGCCAATCACGCGATCTGTTCTTCGGGGAGGTAACCGCCCATCGTGAAGCGCAGGCTCGTCACGTAGGCGACCGGTTCGGCATCCGGACGCCGGATGTCGTGCAGCGGCAGCATCCGGTAGATCTGCCCCTTCCCCGGCGAACCGGCCGGCGGGATCTGCCGGACGTCGTCGATGGTCAGGATGATCGGTTCCTTGTTGATCAGCTGCAGGCCCAGCTTCGGCATGTCGAAGATCGCGCCGACCGCCATCCGGCAGGCCTTCGCCGCCGGCCCCTCGCCCGCGTACGGGTCGAACGGGGTCCGGATCTGGCCCGCGGACAGGCATTCCGGGTTGAGGGTCACGGTGATCCGGCCCAGCTCCTCGGACTCGCCGGTCATCCGCATCTCGATCAGGTTCGTGTAGACCTCGGCGTCGGCCCACTCGGTCGCGGTCGGCTCCGAGCGCACCACGCGCACGTAGCCGTCGAACGGCACGGTGTACTCGCCCACGCCCGGCACCGCGAAGGTGTCGATCGAGGAGATGCCGAGGTTGTCGATGCCGGGTTCCGGCGTCGTCCACGGCTGCACCTCGGTACCGGAGTAGCGGTTGGGCACGCCGTCCGTGGTGACCGGGCGGCCGTAGACCACGGACGGCTTCTGCGTCGGTGTGGACATGGTGGTCGTCCCTTCGGCGTCGGGTGGTTCAGGGCATCAGGGCGGTGTGGTCGCAACAGGTCAGGCCGGGCCGGTCGGCGACGCCGTCCTGGTCCATGTCGATTTCGCCGTCCACAGTGGAGTAGACGTCGCGCGAGTTGAGGTCGATCACGCCGTCGCCGTCCCAGTCGTTGAGCTTGCCCTTGAACGTGCCGAGGATGAAGGCGTTGGTCATCGGCCCGACCTCGGGATCGTGCAATGTGGACAGCACGCCGTTGCCGGGTACCAGCACCTCTTCCAGCGACTTGCCCGCGATCCGGCTCAGGTCCACGTAGCCCCAGCCCTGGAACCGGCCGCGCACGTAGCGGATCGCGGCCTCCTGCCGCACCTGGAACCGCGGCTCCAGGTGCCAGGTGCCGTAGCGGGCGAAGCCGATGTTGGCCTGCCGCACGCCCTGGCTCGGGTCATCGGCCTGCCCGGACTTGAAGAACGTCCGGGGCACCAGCGACTCGAAGAAGAAGTTCCCCCGGTCGCGGCGGGTGCGGTCGGTGAACCCGCGGAACAGGTAGTTGTCGCAGTGCGGCGAGCCGTCCTGGTGCAGCCCGTCGATGGTCTTGGCGATCACCAGCTGCTTCTCCCTGGTGGCCACGTTCGGGCAAGCGTGCGCCTGGCCGTAGATGCGCGCGAGTCCCTGCGGTGCCAAGGAGATCTTGCCCCAGTGCGTGTTGGACGGGTCCAGACGCACGTACAGGTCGCAGTGGATCAGCAGGAAGATCGTCTCGTCGAAGGTGCGGTCCGGTGTGTACAGCCCGGCGCGCCCGTCGAACGCCGGGTCGCCGGTCTGCAGCTCGCTGATGAACAGCTTCGCCCACTCGGCGATCTCCGGGTCGTCGTCGGTCAGGAACTCGCCGAGCGCCGCGATCGCGGTGGGCCCGCCGAGCTTCTCGATGGCCCACAGCGCATCCCACCGCACCTGGCGGTCGCGGTCGGTGCGGGCCGCTTCGGCCAGCAGCGCCACCGCGTCCTCGTGGTCGCGGTCGGCGTACTCGAACAGGGCCTGCTCGCGCATCGCCGGGTCGGGGTGCTGGAACGCCTGCTCCCGCAGCTGTTCGTTGCTGCGGTTGTCCAGCCGGATGGCGACGCGGTCGAGGGCGTAGCCGAAGTCGCTGGCCCACGCCGCCGGGTCGCCGGCGACGAACCGCGGGTCGACGTTGCTGAGCGTGGTGCGGTACGCGAAGTTCAGCGCGTCCTTCTGCTCGGTCGCCAGGTCCTCCAGCGCCTTCGGATCCGGGACGGCGGCGTCCCAGCTGCCCGGGTGGCGCTCGGCGAGTGCGCCGGGCGATTTGTTGCACAAATCGATCGCCATTGCACTGATTCCTTTCGGCGTCGGGCTGTTTCGACCCTTCCGAAGGTATTGACGACCGGGCCCAACGGGCTTCTCCCAAGTTGCCGACTGGCGTGGTGGAAAAGCTCGTGAGCGTTTTGGATCGCTATGGCGATCCAAAACGCTCACGACTCACCCGGCGCGGGTGCGGGCGGACTCCAGGGCGGCGATCCAGGTGGCGGCGAACCGGCGGCGCACCGATTGCGCGCGCTGCGCGGACCAGCCCAGCCGGGTCCAGCCGGTGTGGGCGAAGCCCAGTTTCCTGATCCCGCCGTCCATTTCGCGCACCCGCACGGTGCACATCGGACTGTGCCGCGCGTCCGGGATCTCCACGGCGAAGGTCAGCAGCCGGTCCGGCGTCAGCGCCCAGTCGCGGATCCGGAACCGGCGCGGGCCCTCCTCGTCGAGCACGAAGAACCAGCTCGGTTCGAAACCGTCGCTGGCGATCGGCAACCACTCGTACAGCTCGGACTCGCGCAGCGGGTGGAAACCGCCCGCCGGCAGCTCCACCGAACCGTCGATGTCGTCGCGCCATCCGTAGCGGGTGTTCTTGCCGGTGCGCAGGTGCCTTTCCAGGCGGGACAGGAAGTCCGTCCACCCCTCCAGCATTTCGGCGGCCTCGGCCGGGGACCGGCGGTCGTCGTGGTCGCGGACGGTCACCGACACGCCGTCCGCGGTCGGTGCCAGCCGCCAGGTGATCAGCTCTTGGCGGGCGACGCCCAGGAAGCTCCACTCGAAGTCCAGCTCCGGTGGCTCGATCCGCCGCGGTACCAGCACGAAGAAGTCCCCGTCGCCGAAGTCGACGCGGTTCTCCGCGCCGACGCGCAACGGCCCGGCGAGGTGGCCGAACCACTGCTCGACGTGCGCGGGTTCGGTGATCGCCGCCCACACCCGGGGCAGCGGCGCGGCGCAGTGCACCCGCACTTCGACGTGCCCGCTGGTGACCCCGCCCTGCGGCACGGCGGCTCGGTCGTCGGTTCCCATGCCCGGCCTCCCGGTCGCTCGGCGGGGACGCGATCGCTCCAAGTTGCTGACGAATACTATAGTGATCTGGTCAAGGCGGAATCACCGTCAGGACCGCCGCAGTCGCCGCAGCCGCCGCCACAGCGAGGCGCGCGGGCCAGCGGGCTCGTACCGGCTTCGGGTGTAGCGGAGATCCGGTTCGTCGACGAGGGTTTCGGCCCACGCGGCCGCGTGGCGCAGCGCCGGCGAACCGCTCAGCTCCGCGGCGGCCAGGCCCGCCGGGTGGGACGCAGCCTCCCGCAGGATGTCCCACTGGCGCTCGTTGAGCCTGAGGTGGCGCACGCCGTCCAGTTCGGTCAGCACGGCCACGTCGCCGATCTCGGCCCGCGCCAGGTCCAGCCCGTACAGCCGTGGGCAGTCGCGCAGCGGGCTCAGGTCGACCGGCCGGCCGGTGGTCAGCCGGAGCACGCGCAGCGTCGGGTGACCGGCCAGCGGCGCGAGATCGATGCTGTCGAGCTCGGCGGTCAGCACCTCGACCGGGGTGGCCCGCAGTGCGGAGAGGTCGGCGCCCGGGCAGTCGATCAGTTCCACTTCGAGCAGCGACGGGACACCGCGCAGCGGCGCCAGGTCGACCCGGTCGGCGTTGGCGACGACGAGCCGCTGGACCTCCGGGGGAATGTCGCGCAGCTCGCCCTCCACCCGCAGCTCGCGGCCTTCGGCGGGCTCCGGCTGCTCCGCCATGAACAACCGCAGCTCGCCGCCGCGGTACTGGTAGGAGTAGTCCGCCAGCGCGTCGACGTGGCGCTGGAGCAGGCTGGTCACGGAGTCGGCGACGTAGACCGGACCGTCGTCGTGGCGCATGCCGACGCGGATCACCTGCCCCGGCCGGCCGTTGGGGCCGGGATCCATGTCCACCGCCAGGAACGCGCCGCCGGTGTCGTGCGCGAACGGGAGCCAGCCGGGGCGGTCCACCGCCCGGCGCACCGCGCCGGCCGGCCGGGAGTCGTAGCGGAGCTCCCGGAACAGCAGCCGCTCCCAGTCGCGCGCCGCCCACCAGCGGTCCGCCGGGTCGCTCAACGCGACGACCTTGTTCAGCCCCAGCCATTCGTGCCCGTGCAGCAGGCCGGCACGGCGATCGCCGTTGATCCGGCCGTACAGCGCCCGGAGATCCGCGGGCAGCGGCACCGGCAGCCGGTCTTCGAGGAACTCCCGCTCGTCGGCGCCCAGCGGTTGCGGCAGCCGCTCGGTGCGGTCGAGAATCTCGGCGCGCCGCGCGAGGTAGCCGTCCAGCAGCTCCAGCGCCCGCAGCGGGTCGCCGGCCTGCGTCGGGTCCGCGGGCCCCGGCTGGAAGTCGGCGGGCTCGGCGGGCAGTTCGCCGGGGTGCAGCAGGTAGGTGAAGCCCGTGCGGTCGGACCGGGGCGGGCGCCGCAGCGATTCGCTGGTGAGCGCCTCGAACCTGCCGTTCGGGCGGACCACCAGCTCGATGGTCAGCCGCTCGCCGGCCCGCTCCAGCTCGTGCACCCGGCACAACGCCTCGTGCAGGTCGAGCTCGCCGGTGTCGCCGGACGGCTCCGGCTCGTACCAGAACCCGTGATGACCGGAACCGCTCCCGCCCGTGGCGAATCCGCGCAGCACCGCGTGCCGCCAGCCCTTGGGCGCGGCGGCGGCGATCTGTTCGGCGATCGCGCGCAGCGCCGCGAGCGTCTCGGCATCGTGCTCGGTCGGCAAGGACGGCTCCGCCTTCCGGTCGGGGTGCGTGCGGGGGCAAGTCTTCTTACCGCACCGCCGCCACATCGGTCCCGTCTGCACCGCTGGATGCATCGCGCACCGGACCCAAACACATGATCGAATACAGCGGGGCTAGGCTTTCGAAGTGGCCACTGTGCGTGCTGAACGCTTGGTGAACCTGGTGCTGTGCCTGCTGTCGACGCGCCAGTACCTCACCGCTGAGCGGATCCGGGCGATCGTGCCGGGTTATGCCGGCGCGCCCACCGACGAGGCCTTCTTCCGGACCTTCGAACGCGACAAGGCCGAGCTGCGCGACCTGGGCATTCCACTGGAGACCGGGCGCAACTCAGCTTTCGACGCCGCCGACGGCTACCGGATCGCCCGCCGCGACTACGAACTCGGTGACATCGATCTGGAGCCCGACGAGGCCGCTGCGGTCGCCCTCGCGGTGCGGCTGTGGGACTCCCCGGAGTTCACCTCGGCGGCCCGGGGCGCGCTGCTGAAGCTGCGCGCCGCCGGGGTCGACGTCGACGAGCGCTCCTCGGCGGCGGTCGAGCCGAAGGTGCGCACCAGCGATCCGGCGTTCGCGCCGTTGCTGGCCGCGGTGCAGGCGGGCCGGGTGGTGGAGTTCGACTACCGGCGCCCGAGCAGCCCCGACGTGCACCGCCGCACCGTCGAGCCGTGGGGCGTGGTGTCCTGGCGCGGCCGCTGGTACCTGGTCGGGCACGACCGCGACCGGCAGGCGCCGCGCTGCTTCCGGCTGTCCCGGATCCAGGGGCAGGCCAAGGCGGTGGGCCCCACCGGGCAGGTGCAGCGCCCGCCGGACACCGACCTGCTGCGGCTCGTCGCGGGCGAGCACCGCGAGCCGCCGCCGGCCACGCTGGCCCGGGTGTGGGCCGCGGCCGGCCGCGCGCAGGGGCTGCGGCGCCGGGCGACCGTCGTGGACCGGATGGAGCTCGGCGGTGACGAGGGCGACGTGCTGGAGATCGACCTGAACTACCCGGAGTCGGCGGCGAGCTGGCTCGCCGGGTACGGGCCGGACGTCGTGGTGCTGGAGCCGGACACGCTGCGCAAGACGGTGCACGAGATCCACCTGGACGTCGTCGACCAGGTGGGGGAGAACCGATGACGAGCGCGACCCAACGGCTGCCCAGGCTGCTGGCGCTGGTGCCGTACCTGCTGAGCCGGCCGGGCATCCCGATCGCCGACGCCGCCGCCGACTTCGGCGTCACCGAGCAGCAGCTCCGCAAGGACCTGGAGCTGCTCTGGATGTGCGGCCTGCCCGGCTACGGGCCCGGCGACCTGATCGACCTGTCCTTCGAGAGCGACTCGATCACCGTCACCTACGACGCGGGCATGCGGCGGCCGCTGCGGCTCACCGCGTCCGAGGCGACGGCGCTGCTGGTGGCGCTGCGGGCGCTGGCCGACACCCCGGGCATCGCGGACACCGACGCGGTGCAGCGCGCCCTGGCGAAGGTGGAGAACGCGGTCGGGCAGGCGCGCCCGGCCGGCGTGGTGGTCGGGCTGGAGGGCCGGGAAGGCGCGGTGCGGCCGGGCGTGCGGTCGGCGGTGCAGGACGCGACGACGCGCCGCCGGGCGCTTCGGATCCGCTACTACACGGCCTCCCGCGACGAGATCAGCGAGCGGACCGTCGACCCGATGCGGCTGCTGCTCATCGACGGGCGCAGCTACCTGGAGGCCTGGTGCCGCAGCGCGACCGGGGTGCGGATGTTCCGGCTGGACCGCATCGACGACGTCGCGGTGCTGGCCGAGGCCGCGCAGCCGCCGTCGGAGGCCGAGCCGACCGACGTCTCGGAAGGGCTGTTCCGGCCGGCGCCGGACCAGCTCGTCGCCGAGGTGGAGCTGGAGCCCGACGCGCGCTGGGTGGCCGAGTACTACCCGGTCGACGAGCTCGTCGAGCTGCCGCAGGGCCGGGCCCGGGTCCGGATGCGCTACTCGGACCGGTCCTGGATGACCCGGCTGCTGCTGGGACTGGGCGGCCAGGCTCGGGTGCTCAGCCCCGACGAGCTGGCGTGTGACGTGCGTCAACGTGCAGAAGACGCGTTGACGCGGGCGCGTCACCTTCCGTCCACCTGAGCGGGATACCGTTACCGACGTGCCGTACGTGTGGAGTCTCGTCCTGCTGGTTGTGGGCCTGGTCCTGCTCGCGCTGCTGCTGGTCCGGTTGTTCCGGGAGCTGCGCAGGTTCAAAGTCGTGCAGCGGCAGGTGTTCCACGACCTCGACGACCGCAGCGGCCTGGTGAAGGCTCGCGTGGCCGGTTTGAAGGTGGCGTTCGCCCAACGTCGCAACCGGTGACGCGCAACGGCCCTATTTGTCGACTCCCGTCTTGCGTACCATTGCGCCTGCAGGGACATCACGAAAGGTTGGACACGAATGGGTTTGCCAGGTGGCTGGGAACTGATCCTCATCGTCTTGGTCTTGGTGCTGCTCTTCGGTGCCACCAAGCTCCCGCAGATGGCCCGTTCGCTCGGCCAGTCGGCGCGTGTTTTCAAGGCTGAGGCGCGTGGCATGAAGCAGGACGAGGAAGCGGCCAAGAAGGAGAAGGCCGAGCGGGAGCAGAAGCCGGAGCTGACCTCCGGTGAGTCGAGCGCGCCCCCGGTCACGTCCACGGTCGACGAGAAGCAGCGCAACGACTCCAAGAACTGACTGAGGACGGGAACAACAAGGTGGGTGCCAGTGCACTGGGGCGCCTGAACCCGTTCCGCAAAGGTCGCCGTCGGTGGGGACGCAGGCACAACCCCGACGGCACCATGACGCTCGTCGATCACCTCTACGAGCTGCGGTACCGGTTGGGCGTGGCCGTGGTGGCGGTGACGGTCGGCGCGATCTTCGGGATCTGGTGGTTCTCCAACTCGATTTACGGGCTGCCCACGCTCAGCGATGTCCTGCTGGAGCCGTACTGCCAGCTGCCCGTCACCCAACGGCTCAGCCCGAACGGGACGTGTCAGCTGCTGCAGACCGAGCCGTTCGAGATCTTCATGCTGACCCTGAAGGTCGGCGTGTCGGTGGGTGCGGTGCTGTTCAGCCCGGTGTGGCTCTACCAGCTGTGGGCGTTCATCACGCCCGGGCTGTACGCCAAGGAGCGCAGGTTCGCCCGGCTGTTCGTCGCCTGCGCGACCGTGCTGTTCGTCGCGGGCGCGGTGCTCGCCTACTACATCTTGCCGACCGCGCTGGGGTTCATGTCCGGGTTCGGCGGGGACGCGTTCTTCACGGCGCTCACCGGTGGCAAGTACATCAGCTTCATGCTGCTCCTGCTGGTGATCTTCGGCGTGAGCTTCGAGCTGCCGCTGGTCCTGGTGATGCTCAACCTGGCCGGGATCGTCAGCTACGCCAAGCTGAAGAGCTGGTGGCGCGGCCTGGTCTTCGCGCTGTTCGTGTTCGCCGCGATCGCCACGCCGGGGCAGGACCCGTTCTCGATGCTGGCGTTGGCCGCCGCGCTGTGCGTGCTATTCGCCGTCGCGATGACGATCTGCAAGTTCAACGACAAGCGCCGGGCCAAGAAGCTCGAGGGCCAAGGGCTGGAGGGCCTGAGCCCGGACGAGGCTTCGAAGGTCGACTTCCGGGCCTCTGATCTGGACACCACGCCGTCGCAGAGCCCGAAGCAGCACGACGACGTGACCTGATCTTGCTGGCCAACCGGGGCTCGGTGCACGAGGATGCTCCCTCGTGCGCTGTGTCCTGGTGATCAACCCTGCTGCCGGTGGTGGACTCTCCGCGAAGGTGGTCGGCGAACTCGTCGGCCACCTTCGCGGCGTCTGTGACGTGAAGACCGTGCTCGCCGCCGATGCCCGCGGCACCGCCGACGCCGCGAAGCGGGCGGTGGCCGACGGCGCCGATGTGCTCGCGGTGGTGGGCGGCGACGGGGTCGCGCACCTGGCGGTGCAGGCGTGCGCGGAGTCGGCGACGGCGTTGGCCCTGATCCCGGCGGGTACCGGCAACGACCTGGCCCGCGGGCTCGGTGTGCCGCGCGACCCGGTCGCGGCGGCGCGGGCGGTGGCGGAGGCGTTGCGCGCCGGCGAGCGGCGCCGCATCGATCTGGGCAAGGTCGCGGGCGGCGGCTGGTTCGCGACGGTGCTGTGCGCCGGATTCGACTCGCGGGTCAACGCGCGGGCGAACCGGATGCGCTGGCCGCGCGGACAGCGCCGGTACGACCTGGCGGTGGTGCGCGAGCTGCTGGGCCTGCGGCCGATGCCGCTGCGAGTGGAGACCGACGCGGGCACGACGGAGCTGATCGCCACGCTCGTCGCGGTCGGCAACACCGCCTGCTACGGCGGCGGCATCCCGGTCTGCCCGGACGCCGACGCGGCCGACGGGCTCCTCGACCTGACGGTGGTCGGCGAGGTCACCCGGCGCGACCTAGTGCGGATCCTGCCGTCGCTGCGGACCGGGCGGCACGTCGAGCACCCGGCGGTGCTCACGCTGCGGGCGCAGCGCGTGCGGCTGGGCGGCGAGAACGGCTGGATGGCCTACGCCGACGGAGAACCGCAGGCCCGCCTGCCGCTGAGCATGCGCTGCGTCCCCGGCGCGCTCACCGTGGTGGGTTCGTGAGCCGGTCGTCCCAAAGGCCGGTTTCGTTTTGTTTTTGAAGCGGCGCAGCCGCTTAGCCCACCTATGCAACTCGCACCGCCGCGGGTTCTCAGGGGTTTTCTCGCGAGGACAGCCCCGACGTGGTGAATTGGCATTCATGATGTCGGGGATCCCACAGCGAGAAGGCGACAGCAACTCCCGCAGGGGGGCCGCTACCCGCACCGCCACGCAAAACGAGCCCGGAAACAGAGAGAATCAGCCAATCGCGACGGCGGTCGGGGGGATGTGAAAACCTTGGGGTGTGGCTGCCAGCCGTTCCAACCCCACCAAGCTGTCCCCGGCCGACGCCTTCAAGGCGCACACCCGCCGCAGCGCGCATCCCGCGCTAGCGGAGTTCGCCGGGGGGATGTCCTTCGAACTCGACCCGTTCCAGCGCACCGCCTGCCAGGCCCTGGAGGCCGGGCGCGGTGTCCTGGTGTGCGCGCCCACCGGCGCCGGCAAGACCGTGGTCGGCGAGTTCGCCGTGCACCTCGCGCTCAAGGAGGGCCGGAAGTGCTTCTACACCACGCCGATCAAGGCGCTGTCCAACCAGAAGTACGCCGACCTGTGCGAGCGGCACGGTAGCGACGCGGTCGGGCTGCTGACCGGCGACACCTCGATCAACGGCGAAGCCCAGGTGGTCGTGATGACCACCGAGGTGCTGCGCAACATGCTCTACGCGGGTTCCCGCAGCCTCGACCAGCTCGGTTACGTCGTGATGGACGAGGTGCACTACCTCGCCGACCGCTTCCGCGGCGCGGTGTGGGAGGAAGTGATCCTGCACCTGCCGGAGTACGTGCAGGTCGCGAGCCTGTCGGCGACGGTGAGCAACGCCGAGGAGTTCGGCGAGTGGCTGCAGGAGGTGCGCGGCGACACGACGGTGGTCGTCGACGAGCACCGGCCGGTGCCGCTGTGGCAGCACATGCAGGTCGGCTCCCGGATGTTCGACCTCTTCGGCGGCGAGACCGCGGACCGGGAACTGCAGATCAACCCCAACCTGCTGCGGCACACCCAGCAGCTCGCCCGCGTGCACCTGCCCTATGGCGGCCGGCGCGGCGGCCCGAACGCCAAGCGCAAGGGCCCGCGCCCGCCACGCTTCTCCCCGCCGTCGCGGGTGGAGATGCTGACCAGCCTGGACGCGGCGGGGCTGCTGCCGGCGATCGTGTTCATCTTCAGCCGCAACGGCTGCGACCAGGCCGTCGCCCAGTGCATGCGATCGGGCCTGCGGCTGACCACCGAAGCGGAGATCGACGAGATCCGCGAGGTGATCGACGAGCACACCGCCAACCTGCCGGAGAGCGACCTGGCGGTGCTGGGCTTCTGGGAGTGGCGGGAGGCGCTGGAGCGCGGGCTGGCCGCGCACCACGCGGGGCTGCTGCCGGCGTTCAAGGAGACCGTCGAGGAGCTGTTCGTCCGCGGCCTGGTCAAGGCCGTGTTCGCCACCGAGACGCTGGCGCTGGGCATCAACATGCCCGCCCGCACGGTGGTGCTGGAGCGGCTGGTCAAGTTCAACGGCGAATCGCACGTGGACCTCAGCCCCGGCGAGTACACGCAGCTCACCGGCCGGGCCGGGCGGCGCGGCATCGACATCGAGGGCCACGCGGTGGTCGTCTGGCAGCCGGGCGTCGACCCGAAGCAGGTCGCCGGGCTGGCCTCCACCCGCACGTACCCGCTGCGCTCGTCGTTCCGGCCCGGCTACAACATGGCGGTCAACCTCGTGCAGCGCGTCGGCCAGGACGCCGCGCGGGAACTGCTGGAGCAGTCGTTCGCGCAGTTCCAGGCCGACCGGTCGGTGGTCGGGCTGTCGCGGCGCGTGGACCGCAACAGCGAGGCGCTCACCGGCTACGCCGAGTCGATGCACTGCCACCTGGGCGACTTCGCGGAGTACTTCGACCTGCGCCGCCGCATCTCCGAGCGGGAGAAGAACCTGGCCAGGCAGAACCGGCAGTCGCGGCGCGCGGAGGCGGCCAAGTCGCTGGAGAAGCTGCGCAAGGGCGACGTCATCTCGGTGCCCGCCGGGCGGCGCTCGGGGCTGGCGGTGGTGATCGACCCGGGCCTGGAGCCGATGGGCGAGCCGCGACCGCTGGTGGTCACCGAGGACCGCTGGTCGGGGCGGCTGTCGGTCGCCGACTTCACCTCGCCGGTGGAGCCGCTGGGCAAGATGAAGCTGCCGAAGCACGTCGACACCCGCTCGCCGAGGTCGCGCCGGGATCTGGCGTCGTCGCTGCGCAACACCGGCATCGAGGCTTCCGGCGGCCGCGGCAGGCGGCGTTCGGACGCGACCGACGACGCGGAGCTGGCGACGCTGCGGCGGGCGCTGAAGGCGCACCCGTGCCACGGCTGCGACGAGCGCGAGAGCCACGCCCGGTGGGCCGAGCGCTACGAGCGGCTGCGCGGCGAGAACGAGAACCTGCGGCGCAAGGTCGCCGCGACCACGCACTCGCTGGCCCGGTCCTTCGACCGGATCGTCGCGCTGCTGACCGAACGCGACTACCTGCCGGAGGCGGGCTCGTCGGAGGGCCAGGTCACCCAGCACGGGCGGCGGCTGTCCCGGCTCTACAGCGAGTCGGACCTGCTGGCCGCCGAGTGCCTGCGGGTCGGGACGTGGCGCGGGCTGGGCCCGGCCGATCTGGCGGCCGTGGTGTCGTCGCTGGTCTACGAGTCGCGGCGGGAGGGGCTGGCGCCGCAGGTGCCGTCCGGCCCGATCAGCGACGCGCTGGCCGCCACCTGGCGGCTGTGGGCGGAGCTGGAGGACGACGAGCGGCGGCACAAGCTGGACCGCACGCGCGAGCCGGACGCCGGTTTCGCCTGGCCGGTGTTCCGCTGGGCGCGCGGCGAGTCGCTGGAGAAGGTGCTCACCGCCGCCGAGTCCAGCGGGCACGAGCTGTCGGCCGGCGACTTCGTGCGCTGGTGCCGCCAGGTCATCGACCTGCTCGACCAGGTCCGCGAGGTCGTCGGCGTGGCGGACCCGGTGGGTTCGGCGGCGGCGAAGGCGGTCACCGCGATTCGGCGCGGTGTGGTCGCCGCCGGCGGGGTGTGACGCGGCGGCCGCCCGGCCGATTCGGGCGGCCGATCGGTTGTGGTTGGATTTCCTGGCGTCGGGAACGTCGGTCAGGTGAAGAATCGTCCGGAGGTAAAGATGTCGTCCCCTTACGGTCCGCCGGGGGGCTATCCCCAGTGGGGGCAGCAACCCCAGGGCCCTGGGATGCAGCCGGCGGCGCCGGGCTATCCGCAGCCGGGTGGTTTCGCGCCGCAGCAGCCGCCGCAACCACCGCAGCCGCCGCCCCAAGCGCCGCCGCAGCAGCAGCAATACGGCTACGGTCAGCAGTACCCGCCCGGTGGCGCCCAGTTCCAGCAGCAGGGCGGCTTCGGCCAGTTCGACGAGTTCGGGCCGAAGAAGCCGAAGAAGAAGCGCTCGGCGCTGCCGTGGGTGTCCGCCGGCATCATCGTGGTGATCCTCGCCCTCGTGGTGCTGGTTCTCGGGTTCATCACGCCGGGCTGGTTCGTGAAGCCGGTCTTCGACTCGGCCAGCGTCGAGAAGGGCGTTTCGCAGACGCTGCGGAGTTCCTACAGCCTGACCGGGGTCGGCCAGGTCAGCTGCCCCGCCGGGCAGCAGGTGACCGTCGGGCACCGCTTCGACTGCAAGGTCACCATCGATTCGCAGCCCAAGACCGTGACCGTGACGGTGAAGAACGTGAAGGGCGTCTACGAGGTCGGCCACCCCAGGTGAAAACCGGTCGACCTGGACGGATCCGACCGGGAAGATCGTGGGCGTGACCGGTCATCAAGTGCGGCCCCTGGCCGAAAGCGAGTTCCGCGAAGCCCACGATCTGTTCCGTCGCGCCCTGCTGCTGCGCTCGTCGAAGGACGAGGAGTGGGAGCAGAGCGTCGGGCGGTACGAGCCGGGGCGGGTGCTGGGCGCATTCGTCGACGGTGCGCTGGCCGGCACGGCGATGGCGACGACGAACGTCGTCGCGGTGCCCGGCGGGCGCAGGCTCCCGGTCGGCGCGGTGACCGGGGTCGGCGTTCGCGCCGACCGGACCCGGCGTGGGCTGCTCACGTCGTTGATGCGGGCGCAGCTCGACGACGCGCGGCGACGCGGCGAGGCGGTGGCGATGCTGCACGCCTCGGAGGCGGTGATCTACGAGCGGTTCGGCTACGGCGTGGCCAGCCGGTCCCGCACGGTGGAGCTCGACCGCCGCCGGGCGGCGCTGCGCGCGAGCGCGCCGGTGGGCGGCCAGGTGCGGGTGCTGGACCAGGACGAGGCGGCGCCGATCCTGTCCGCGCTCTACCAGCGCTGCGATCAGGACCGGCCGGGGCAGATCGGCCGGGACGACGCGTGGTGGGCGGGGCAGCGGTCGTGGCTCGGCGACGGCGTCATGGTCGCGGTGCACACCGACGGCGACGGGCTGGACGACGGTTTCGCCCTGTACGAGGCGAAGAACGACAAGGACGTCAGCTCGCTGCAGGTCCACGACCTGAAGACGGCGAATGCGGCGGCGGCGACCCAGCTGTGGCGGTTCCTGCTCGGCGTCGACCTCGTGGACCGGGTGGTGGGCCGCAATCGGCCGTTGGACGAGCCGTTGGAGTGGTGGCTGACCGATCGTCGCCAGTGCCAGGTCACCGGCGTCGGCGACGATCTGTGGCTGCGCCTGGTGGACGTGCTCGAAGCGCTGCGGGCGCGGACCTTCGGCCCGGGCGATCCGGTGGTGATCGAGGTACGGGACGAGTTCCTGCCGCACAACGACGGCCGCTACCAGGTCGGTCCGGACGGCGTGGACCGGTGTTCCGACGAACCCCAGCTCGTCCTGGAAGTCGCGGTGCTCGCGGCGCTGTACCTGGGCGACCAGACGGCGTCGGGGCTGGTGGCGGGCGGCCGGATCGAGGCGCGTGACCCGGCGGCGGTCGCCGCGGCGGACCGGCTGTTCGCCGCGGCCGAAACGCCTTGGTGCGGCACCAACTTCTGACCGCTCGCGGGTGCTTCGGGCTGCTGCGGCGGCCCGAAACACCGCGGTGCGGCGCGTCCGGCTTGAAAATATGTAGACCGAGTGTCATATTTTCTGCGTGAGGAAAGGTGCGCAGACGAAGCAGCAGATGCTCGACACCGCGATGGAGCTGTTCCGGCGGCAGGGCTACCACGCCACGGGCGTCAACCAGGTGCTCGCCGAAGCCGAGGCTCCGCGGGGCTCGCTGTACTTCCACTTCCCGGGCGGCAAGCAGCAGCTCGCCGCCGAGGCCGTGGAGGCGTCCGGGCGGCAGGTGGCCGAGCTGCTGGCGGCGGTGCTGGCGGAGGCGAGCGGGCCGCGCGAAGCCGTCGCGGCGATGATGGCGCACTTCGCGCATGCCCTGGAGGAATCGGACTTCAGCAGGGGATGCCCGGTGGCCACCGTGGCGCTGGAGGCGAGCGCGGACAGCCCGGACGTCAGGTCGGCGTGCGACGGCGCGTACGGGACCTGGCTGGTGGGCCTGACGGCGGCGTTCACCGGCTGGGGCATTCCGGCGGCGCGGGCCGAGGAGCTCGCGGTGATCGCGTTGTCGATGCTCGAAGGCGCGCTGCTGCTCTGCAAGGTCCAGCGCGACGTCGCGGCGCTGCGGACGGTGGGCGATCAACTGGCCGACCTGCTGGAGCGCGTTCGGGCGGAGCAGGCTTGATGCGGATCCACCACCTGAACTGCGGGACGATGCGGCCGCTCGGCGGCCGGCTGGTCAACGACGGCGGCGGGGTGTTCGGCGCGGCGCGGCTGGTCTGCCACTGCCTGCTGATCGAGACCGAGCAGGGGCTGGTGCTGGTCGACACGGGGCTCGGCGTCCCGGACGTCACCACGCACGTCGAGAACCTGGAGCGGAGCTGGCTGCGGCTGACCCGCCCGGTGCTGGACGTGGCGGAAACGGCTGCGGCGCAGGTCGAGGGCCTCGGGTACCGCACCGAGGACGTGCGGCACATCGTGCTGACCCACCTGGACCGCGACCACGCCGGCGGCCTGCCGGACTTCCCGCACGCCCAGGTCCACGTGCACGACGTGGAGCACCAGGCGATGCTCAACGGCCCGGAACGGGCGCGCTTCCTCGGCCACCAGCGGCAGCACGGTCCTAAGTGGAACCTGCACGGCAGTGCCGGCGGGGAGCGCTGGTTCGGCTTTGAAGCGGTGCGCGATCTGCCCGGCCTGCCGCCGGAGATCCTGCTCATCCCGCTGGCCGGGCACACCCGCGGGCACACCGGCGTGGCGGTGCGGCGCTCCGATGGCCGGTGGCTGCTGCACGCCGGTGACGCCTACTTCTTCCACGGCGAGATGGCGGAGCAACCTCGATGCACGCCGGTGTTGAGCCGTTTCCAGAACCGGGTGCAGGTGCTCGGCCCGCAGCGGCGGCGGAACCAGGACCGCCTGCACGATCTCGTGACCGCGCACCGGGGTCAGGTCGACGTGTTCTGCGCGCACGACCCGATCGAGTTCGACCGGCACCTGCGGCAGAGCTCCACAGTGGAATCCTGACGATGACGAAGGGCGTCTTCTCCTCGCTGTGCAAGAGGAAGACGCCCTTCGGTCGTTGGGGCTATTCGCTGAGCGCGGCGATGAGGCGGTCGATGCTCGCGCCCAGGCCCCAAGTCTGCTGGAGCGCTCGCAACCGGTCGATGTCCACCGGGGACTGGGGGAGCGCGTCATCCGCGCGGTCCATGACCACCGGGGCGTCGCGCGCCACCCGGACCACCGACGGGGCCGCCGCGAGGTAGTCGGCGGCGTCCGCGAGCTTGCCGCGGACTCGCGGCGTCAGGCGGGAGTCGCCGCCGTCGGCCGCCGCCAGCAGCGCTTCGAGCGAGCCGAACTGGGTGATCAGCTTCGCCGCCGTCTTCTCGCCGATGCCCGCCACCCCGGGCAGCCCGTCCGACGGATCTCCGCGCAGCACCGCCATTTCCGCGTAGTCGTCCCCGGCTCGGTCGGCCGAGAGGGCGTACTTGTCGGCGAGTTCCGCGGGGCCGTAGTCCTGGGCCTTCGCCAGGCCCGCGCCGACGTAGATCACCCGCACCGAGGTGGGCCGGTCGCGCACCAGCTGGAACAGGTCCCGGTCGCCGGTGACGACCTCCACCGCGTCCTTCTCCTCGCGATCGGCGAGCGCGCCGATGACGTCGTCGGCCTCGTAGCCCTCCGCCTCGGCGGTGGCGATGCCCGCCGCGTCGAGCACTTCGAGGATCACCGGAACCTGCGGGGACAGCGAATCCGGCACCTCTTCGGCGTCGGGATCGTCCTCGGCGACGCGGTGCGCCTTGTAGGACGGGAGGGCGTCGACCCGGAACTGCGGCCGCCAGTCGTTGTCCAGGCAGGCCACCAGCCGGGACGGGCGCCGGTCGGTGATCAGCTTGGCGAGCATGTCGCAGAAACCGCGCACCGAGTTCACCGGCGTGCCGTCCGGCGCGGTCAGCGAGTCCGGCAGCGCGTAGTACGAGCGGAACCACAACCCTGCCGAATCGACGAGCATCAGAGGACCAGTCACAGTGCGCCAGCTTGTCACGTCGGTGCTCGCCGATGTGCGCGACCTGCCGGGGCCGACCCGCGGATGTGCGCGCACCTCCGAAGAGAAATGGGTGGAAAAGTGCGAACGGCCCGTTCGCGCCGTTGGGCGAGGTGAACGGGCCGTTCGCCGCGGTGGGTCAGCCCCGTTCGAGGCTGCGGCCGGCCCGGCTGCGCGCCTCGGCCGGGTCCGGTGCCGCGACGGCCTGCCGGGCGGCGTCCTGCCAGTCGGACAGGGTGCGTTCGGCCAGCGCAGCTCCCACTGCCGCCAGCGCCGTCGCGGTCATCGACAGGCTGGTGACGCCGAGGCCCGCCAGGACGCCGGCCAGCAGCGGGTCCGCCGCCGCTTCACCGCACACGCCGACGGGTTTGCCGCGCTCCCGGCCCGCCCGGCCGAGCCCGGCGATCAGGCGCAACAACGCGGGCTGCCACGGGTCGTTCAAGGCGGCCAGCGCGCCGGTCATGCGGTCCGCCGCGCATGTGTACTGCGCCAGGTCGTTGGTGCCGATGCTGACGAAGTCCACGACGTCCAGGATCTCGTCGGCGCAGAGCGCGGCGGCGGGCGTTTCGACCATGACGCCGACGCGCTCGACGCCCGCATCCCGGGCGCGCTCGGCGAACCACGCCGCCTCGCCCGCGGTCGCGACCATCGGCGCCATCACCGACACCACGGCCCCGGTCTCGGCGGCCGCGGCGACGATGGCGGTGAGCTGCCGGTCCAGCAGCTCCGGCCGGTCGAAGGCGACCCGGAGGCCCCGCACCCCGAGCGCGGGGTTGGGTTCGTCGGCGATGTCCAGGAACGGCAAGGGTTTGTCCGCCCCGGCGTCCAGGGTGCGAACCACGACCGGCTTGCCCGCGAACGGCCGCAGCGCGGCGGCGTACGCCTGCCGCTGGGTTTCGGCGTCGGGTTCCACCGCGGCGTCCAGGAAGCAGAACTCGGTGCGGAACAGTCCCGATCCTTCGGCGCCCGCGTCGACGCCGGCCCGGGCGTCGGCGGCGGAACCGATGTTGGCCAGGAGCTTGATCGGGTGCCCGTCGGCGGTGCTGCCGGAACCGTGCCACCGCGCTCCGGCGCGGTCGGCGGACTCGGGCGCGACGGCCTGCTCCAGCAGTTCGACGGTGCCCGCCGCGCCGTCCACGCGCGCTCCCGCCGCCGCTGCCGAGAGCACGCCGCGCACGGCGACCACCGCCGGAATTCCCAATGCCCGCGCGAGAATCGCGGTGTGGCTGGTCGGGCCGCCCTCCTCGGTCACCAGCGCCAGCACGAGGCCGGGATCCAGATCGGCGGTGTCGGCCGGGGCCAGATCGCGGGCCACCAGCACCGCCGGGCCGGTCAGCTCGGGCACGCCCGGCGGGGCGGTGCCGGTGAGCTCGGCGACCAGCCGGTCGCGGACGTCGTGCACGTCCCGCACCCGTTCGGCGAGGTATCCGCCGGAGGCGGCGAGCAGTTCCGCGAACTCCCCGGCCGCCTCGAACACCGCGCGCGGCGCGGGCAGGCCCCGCTGCGCGACCGCCTTCTCGGCGTTGCCGAGCAGCGCCGGGTCGGCGGCCATCGCGGCGGTCATCTCCAGCACCGCCCGCGCTTCGCCGGTCGCGGCTTCCGACCGGGCGAGCAGCCGCTGCGCCACCGCTTCCGCGGCCGGGCGGATCCGCGCCGCCTCGGCCGCTGGATCGGCCGGTGCCGGACCGGGCGCCGGATCGGGCAACCGGTCACGAACCCACAGGACCGGGCCTGCCGCCTCGCCGGGGCTGACCCCGACGCCCTGCAGCGTGGACATCGACCACTCCCATCGTGCTGGAGGTTTCCCTCGCGTTCTCGAAGCCTTGACAATATGGCAACAAGAGGCACAATCAGGCAACACCAAACATTAACCGGAGGACAACGGGCATGTACGGGGCGGAGCGCCAGCAGCTCCTGGCGCAGCGAGCACGACGCGACGGGCGCATCGACGTCACGGCCGCGGCGGCCGAGTTCGAGGTGGCACCCGAGACCATCCGCCGCGACCTCGCCGCGCTCGAACGCCAAGGCCTGGTGCGGCGCGTCTACGGCGGCGCGATCCCGGTCGAGCGGCTCGACTTCGAACCGGGCGTCTCGCTGCGCGACCAGACCAACGCGGGGGAGAAGGAACGCATCGCGCGAGCCGCGCTGGACCGGGTGCCCAGCCGCGGCACCGTGCTGTTCGACGCGGGCACCACGACCGCGCGGCTGGCCGGCCTGCTGCCCGCCGACCGCGAGCTCACCGTCGTCACCAACTCCCTGCCGGTGGCCAACCAGCTCGCCACCCGCAACAACTACAACCTGCACCTGCTCGGCGGCCGGATCCGCGGCACCACGCTGGCGACGGTGGAGTCCTGGGCGCTCGACGTGCTGCGCGGCCTCACCATCGACGTGGGTTTCTTCGGCACCAACGGCTTCTCGGCCGCCCGCGGCTGCACCACCCCGGATCCGGCGGAATCCGCGGTCAAGGCGGCGATGGTGCGCGCCTGCCGCAAGCGGGTGCTGCTGGCCGACCACAGCAAGTACGGCGACGACCAGTTCAGCCGGTTCGCCGAGCTGTCCGAGATCGACGTCCTGGTGACCGACGAGGGCCTCGACGAGGCGGCGCTCGACGAACTGAAGCAGATCGAAGCGGAAGTGGTGCTGGCGTGATCGTGACCGTGACGCCGAACCCGAGCCTGGACCGCACCGTCCAAGTGGACCGGCTGGTGGCCGGTGCGGTGCACCGCACCCTCCGGACGCGCCTGGACCCGGGCGGCAAGGGTGTGAACGTGGCCCGCGCGCTGGCCGCGGCCGAGGTGCCGACGCTCGCCGTGCTGCCCTCCGGCGGCGCGGCGGGCGCGCGGCTGGCCGAGCTGCTGGCGCCGGAGGCGGTGCCGGTGGTGGAGGTGCCGGTGCAGGCCCCGACCCGCAGCAACATCGCGGTGGTGGAAGCCGACGGCACCACGAGCAAGTTCAACGAGCCAGGCCCGGAACTCACCCCGGCCGAGGTCGCGGCGCTGGAGCGCGCCGCCGCCGAGCAGGCCGGCCGGGCGGACTGGCTGGTGACCTGCGGCAGCCTGCCCGCCGGTTGCCCGGACGACCTGCACGCCCGGATCGTCGCCGCCGCGCGCCGCGCCGGGGCGCGAGTCGCCGTCGACACCTCGGGACGTCCCCTCGAACTGGCCTGTCAGGCCGCGCCTGACCTGGTCAAACCCAATCTCGTCGAGCTCGCGGAGCTGACCGGTGGCCCGCTGCGGGACCTCGGCGACGTGCTGGCCGTCGCGCACCGGCTGCGGGCCGGCGGCGTGGCGACCGTGCTGGTGAGCCTCGGGCAGCTGGGTGCGGTGCTGGTCGCAGAGACCGGCACCTGGCACGCCACGAGCAGCGCGACCGAGGTGCGCAGCACCGTCGGTGCGGGCGACGCGATGCTCGCCGGATTCCTGCGGGCGGGCGGCATCGGGCCGGCCGCCCTGCGCACCGCCGTCGCCTACGGGACGGCGGCGGTCGGGCTGGCGGGCAGCCGGATGCCCGGCCCGGACGACATCCACCCGCTGCGGGTGCGGATGGATGCAGTGGACAAGACAGTGAGCCTCAGCGGAGTGGCGGCATGACTAGCGAACTGATCACCTCGGACCTCGTCGAACTGGACCTGGCGGGCACCGACCGGCGGGCCGTCGTGCGCGACCTCGCCGAGCGGCTGGTCGCCGCCGGTCGCGTCACGGACATCGACCGGTTCCTGGCCGACATCGAAGCCCGCGAACAGCAGATGCCGACCGGGCTGGAGGGCGGCATCGGCATCCCGCACTGCCGCTCCTCGGCGGTGACCGCGCCGACGCTGGCCTTCGGTCGCAGCACCAACGGCGTCGACTTCGGCGCCGAAGACGGCCCGGCGAAGCTCATCTTCCTCATCGCCGCGCCGGAAGGCGGCGGCGCCGACCACATGACCGTGCTCGCCGCGCTGGCCCGGCGCCTGGTGCGCGCCGAGTTCAAGCAGACGCTGCTGGACGCCACCGACGCGGCCGAGCTCGCGAAGTACGTCCGCGAGGAGGTCGCGCCGTGAAGTACGTAGCCGTCACCGCCTGTCCGACCGGTATCGCGCACACCTACATGGCGGCCGAGGCCCTGGAACAGGCCGCCAAGTCGGCCGGGGACGAGATGCTGGTCGAGACCCAGGGCTCGGCGGGCTCGACGCCGCTGTCGGCGGCGGACATCGCCGCGGCCGACGCGGTGATCTTCGCCGCCGACGTCGGGGTCCGGGACCGGGAGCGCTTCGCGGGCAAGCCGGTCGTCGAGGTCCCGGTGAAGCAGGCCATCAACGACGCGGCGGGCCTGCTGGCCCAGGCCGCCGACGCCGCGCAGCGAGAACCGGCCGCCGCGCCGGAGCCGACCGCCGCCGCGCCCGAACTGGCCAGCAAGGTCGTCGCGGGCGCCGGTTTCGGCACCCGGCTGCGGCAGTGGCTGATGACCGGCGTCAGCTACATGATCCCGTTCGTGGCCGCCGGCGGTCTGCTGATCGCGCTGAGCTTCGCGCTCGGCGGCTACCAGATCACCGACGCGCCGCCGGTCACCGAGGTCTTCGACCCGGCGAGCCTGCTCAGCTGGGCGGCGCTGGCGAACCAGATCGGCACGACGGCGTTCGAGTTCCTGGTGCCGGTGCTGGCCGGGTTCATCGCCTTCGCCATCGCCGACCGGCCCGCGATCGCCCCCGGCTTCGTCGGCGGCGCGGTGGCCGTGACCGTCGGCGCGGGCTTCCTCGGCGGCCTCGTCGCCGGTCTGCTGGCCGGTGCCGTGATCGCCGGGCTGAAGCAGGTGAAGGTGCCGCGCGGGATCGCCGGGATCATGCCGGTGGTGGTGCTGCCGCTGCTGGGCTCGCTGGTGGTCGGCGGGCTGATGTTCGTGGTGCTCGGCAAGCCGATCGCGCTGGCCATGGCGGCGCTCACCGGCTGGCTCACCGGCCTGTCCGGCGCCAACGCGGCGCTGCTGGGCGCCCTGCTCGGCGCGATGATCGCCTTCGACATGGGCGGGCCGATCAACAAGGTCGCCTACACCTTCGCCGTCGGCGGCCTGAGCATCGGCACGACGGCGTCGCTGGAGATCATGGCCGCCGTGATGGCCGCGGGCATGGTCCCGCCGCTGGCGCTGGCCCTGGCCTCGGCGGTGCGCAGCAAGCTGTTCAGCCCGGCCGAGCGGGCCAGCGGCCGCGCCGCCTGGCTGCTCGGCGCGTCGTTCATCACCGAGGGCGCGATCCCGTTCGCGGCGGGCGACCCGCTGCGGGTGATCCCGTCCATCGTGCTCGGCTCGGCGACCACGGGCGCGCTGTCGATGACCTTCGGCGCCACGCTGCGCGCCCCGCACGGCGGGATCTTCGTGACGCCGCTGGTGGGCAACCCGCTGCTGTACCTGGTCGCGATCGTCATCGGCGTCGTGGTCGCGGCGGCGGCGGTGCTGTTCGCCAAGCAGCTCGGCCGCCAGGACGCCGGGGAACCGGCCCCCGAGGCCGCGTCCGCCGTCCCGGCCTGACAGCACGTCGTGCGCGGTTTTGGCCGCCACCGCAACCATTTCCGCTCACGCCCCCGAACCAATCCGGATCCGGAGGAACAGCAATGCAACGTCGAGTCCGCATCGCCGCCTCGGTCGGCCTGCACGCCCGCCCCGCCGCGCTGCTCGCCAAGGCCGCGGCGGCGCAGGCCGCGCCCGTCACGATCGCCAAGGTCGTCGATGGCGTGGCCGGCGACCCGGTCGACGCGAGCAGCATGCTCGGCCTGATGTCGCTGGGCGCCCAGCACGGCGAGGAGGTCGAGCTCTCCGGCGACGAGGCCGCCCTGGGCGAGCTCGTCGCCCTGCTCGAACAGGACCTGGACAAGGCTCCGGCCTGAGCCGTCGGGGCACGATTTCGGCCGCCGGCGGGGTCGTGAGTGCTGTGGAGCGCTACCGCAGCCCAAAGCACTCACGACCCCGGTGGCGTGAACCGGACCGGCCGGGAGTCGGGCAGCCGCCCCAGGATTAGGCTTGGGAGCTATGGCCACCGTCTCGATCAAGCAGGATCCATCCGTGCTCGCGGCCCGCCTCACCAAGGCCGCCGAAACCGCAGCCGCGGCGAAACTCGACGCGCTGCTGATCTCGCCCGGTTCCGATCTGCGCTACCTCCTCGGCGCGGGCGGTGAGTCGCACGAGCGGCTGACCTGCCTGGTGCTCCCGGCCGACGGCCGGCCCGCGCTGGTCGTGCCGAAGCTGGAGGAGCCCGGCTTCGCCGACATCCCGCTGGCCGAGCTCGGCATCGAGGTCGTGACCTGGGTCGACGGTCAGGACCCGCACGCGATGGTGGCCGACCTGGCCGGTCGCGGCGGCGCGCCGTCCCGGCTGGCCGTCGCCGACGTGATGCCCGCGCTGCACACCATCCCGCTGCGCGCCGCCCTGCCCGGCGCCGAGCAGGTGCTGGCCGGGACCGTGCTGCGCGAGCTGCGGATGCGCAAGGACGCCGCCGAGATCGAGGCGCTGCGCAAGGCCGGGGCCGCCATCGACCGGGTGCACGCCCGGATGGCGGAGTTCCTCAAGGCGGGCCGGACCGAGGCCGAGGTCGGCGCCGACATCTCCGCCGCGATCATCGAAGAGGGCCACACCGAGGTGGCGTTCGTCATCGTCGGCTCGGGGCCGAACGGCGCCAGCCCGCACCACGACGTGTCGGACCGGGTGATCGAGCGCGGCGACGTGGTCGTCATCGACATCGGCGGCCCGATCGCGGAGGGCTACAACTCCGACTGCACCCGCACCTACAGCGTGGGCGAGCCCGCCCAGGCGGACGTCCGCGAGACCTACGCCGTCCTGGAGGCCGCGCAGCGCGCCGCCGTCGAGGCGGTGCGGCCGGGCGCGACCGCCGAGTCGATCGACGCCGCGGCCCGCGAGCCGATCGCCGCCGCCGGGTTCGGCGAGTACTTCGTGCACCGCACCGGGCACGGCATCGGCCTGGACGTTCACGAGGAGCCCTACATCGTCGCTGGCAACGCCACGCCCCTGGAGCCGGGCATCGCCTTCAGCGTCGAGCCGGGCATCTACCTGCCGGGGCGCTGGGGCGCGCGGATCGAGGACATCGTCATCGTCACCGAGGACGGCGTGGAGAGCGTGAACAACCAGCCGCACGAGTTGGTGGTGCTGCCGGCGTGAGCGAGCGATCCGCAACCCCGGGCGGGCTGGAGGCCACCGACCGCGCCATCCTGCGCGAGCTGGCGCGGGACGGCCGGTGCAGCTTCACGGACCTGGCCGAGCGCGTCGGCTTGAGCGTTTCCGCGGTGCACCAACGGGTTCGCCGGCTGGAGCAGCGCGGCGCCCTGCAGGGCTACACGGCCAAAGTGGACGGTGACCAGATCGGGTTGCCGCTGACCGCGTTCATCTCGCTGACGCCGATCGACCCGGCCGCACCGGACGACTACCCGCAGCGGCTGGAGCACCTGCCACAGATCGAGTCGTGCTATTCGGTGGCGGGTGACGAGTCCTACATCCTGCAGGTGCGGGTGACCTCGCCGCTGGGCCTGGAAGAACTGCTGCGGCAGATCCGGGAGGCCGCGAAGGTGTCGACCCGGACGACGGTGGTCCTGTCCACCCCGTTCGAACACCGGCCCCCGGCGATTTGATACGGAATTCCAGGCTCGTTCTGCGTAGCGGTGCGAGTAGCGGAGCCTCAGAGGCCTTCTCGGCCGTGGGAACGCGAGAAGGCCTCTGAGAACCCGCGGCGGTGCGAGTTGCGAGGGTCGGTTAAGCGGCTGCCTTCAAAGACAAACCAAGCCGGCTTCTCAAAGACGCTCTACAACGCCGAAGTGCTCACCGGCTCTGCTTGCGGGGATCAGGGGTGGGCTTGGGCGGCCGCGGCGTGTTCCGGCACCGCGTGCAAGTTGCCCTGTTCGTCCGGCAAGCACAGGGCCTTCGGGTCCTCCGTCACCATGAACTCGCCGAGGCAGCGGCCCAGCTGGGCGTGCCCGGCGGCGTTGGCGTGGAAGGACTCCTGCATCGCGTGCGCCGCGCGCTGCTCGTCCTGCAGGCTCGCCCAGTCGACCGTCAGCCTCGTGAACCACTCGCCGTCCGCGGTCCTCGGGTTGCCCGTGCACGCCTCGTGCCCGATGCCCGCCCGGGACAGGTCCAGGAACCGGGCGTTCGCCTGCCGCGCGACGTCCTGCAGACCGGCGGACAGCTGTGGCACCCCGGTGCTCCGGATCCACTCCAGGTCACCGGTCAGGAACGGGCAGCCGGACAGGTCCTGCAGCTCGGGCTTGACGCCGGGGCCGACCGGCGAGGCGTAGGACTGCACGATGAGCGAGTAGCTGCTCGGCGTGTAGCCCGCGCTGTCCATCGCCGCGCGGATGTCGTTCAGCGCGCCCAGCACCTTCGGCTTCATCCGCTCCACCCGCTGCGGCCACGCGGTGCGCAGCGATGCCGCGCACCCCTCCGGCGTCTGCCGCACCCAGGCCTCCACGCACTGGTTGACGACGTCGGTGAAGCCCGGGTCGTCGTTGGCGCCGATCTGCACCACGACGTCGGTGATCCGGTACTGCTGCGCCAGTTCCGCCAGCCGCCGGGACTGGGAGCCTTCGGCGTGGCCGGGTTCCGGGTTCGCGCCGATCAGGTCCGTCCGCGCGCCGGAGCAGGCCAGGTTGATGCGGGTCACCTCGGGTGGGAGCCGGAGCTGGTTGATCGGCGCGGCCGCCGACCGGTGGCACCAGTTGTCCTGCTCGCCGTTGGTCCCGGCCTCGTACCGGCCGCCGCCCTCGCCGGACAGCGTGCTGTCGCCGAGGGTCACGACCGCGGCCGGGAGCTGCTTGGGTTGCAGCGGCAGTCCGGGCAGGTACTGGTCGCTGATCAACACCGCGAGGGCCAGCACCATGCTGGCCAGCAGGAGGATTGTTGTTTTCGACTTGTGCGCCCGCATCGGGTGGAAGTCTATGGGGCCGAGGACCGGCGGCGTTCATCACCTCTGCGGGTTTTGGGAGCATTTGCGGGGCCTCGTTCGTTGAACCGGGTGACTACCACCGACAGGAGGTCTTCGCGCCGTGCCGATCCTCGTTCTTCTCCTCGTCGCCGGTGTGGTCGAAATCGCCGTGCTGGTCGCCGTCGGCCAGGCCATCGGGGTGCTGCCCACCATCGGCCTGCTGATCGCCGCCGCCGTGCTGGGAACCTGGCTGGTGCGCTGGCAGGGCCGCCGCACGCTGCAGGAATTCCGCGAAGCCGCGCGCCAGCGCCGGCCCCCGGAGAAGGAGCTCTCCGACGGCGTGCTCATCGCCGCCGCCGGGCTCCTGATCATCATGCCCGGTTTCCTCAGCGACATCGCCGGGCTGCTGTGCCTGTTCCCGCCGACCCGCGCCCTGCTGCGCAACCGGATGCTGCGCGCGGCGGAGCGGCGGTCGAAGGCGATGCAGGACCAGATGTGGCTGCACACCCAGCAGGCCTACCGCAGGCAGGGCGCGACCGCGCCCGGCGACGACGTCATCGACGGCGAGGTGGTCTCGGTCACCGACGACGAGCCGACCGCGGCCGGGCCGGAATTGCTGCCGCCGCAACGATCTGCGCAGGCAGAACGGCCGGACGGCAGCCCGCGCAGGTGATCGGGTCGGCGTGCCGTCGGCGGGTCCCGGGCGGCGGGTAAGCTCGCCAGAACGATCGCGGCCGGGGTTCGCCGGGGGCGTGCGACGACCCGCTTCGCCGATCTCGACCTGCGCAGTTGGAAACCCGGAACGGGGAAGCACGAAGGACATGTCCGAGACCACGTTGTTGCTCGGTGGGCGAATCCACTCGCCCGCCGACGCCGGTGCCACCGCGATGGCCGTGACCGATGGCACCATCGCGTGGGTCGGCACCGACGAGGTCGGCCGTGCGCTGCATCCCGACGCCGAGGTCATCGACCTCGAAGGCGCGTTCGTGGCGCCTGCCTTCGTCGACGCGCACGTGCACGCGACCTCCACCGGCCTGCTGCTCAACGGCCTCGACCTGACCGGTTGCGCGTCGCTGACGGAATTCCTGCACGCACTGCGGGATCACGTCGCCGAGTACCCGGGCACGCTGGTGTGGGGCCACGGCTGGGACGAGACGTGGTGGCCGGAGCGACGGCCCCCGACCCGCGACGAGATCGACCGCGCCGCGGCGGGCGCGCCGGTGTACCTGTCCCGGATCGACGTGCATTCCGCCCTGGTGTCCACGACGTTGGTGGACCGGGCGCCGTTGACCCGCGGCGCCGAAGGCTGGAGCGAGCACGGCCCGTTGACGCGCGTCGCGCACCACCACGTGCGCCGCGCCGCGCGGGAGGCTCTTGGTACCGCGCAGCGCAAAGAAGCCCAGCTGGCCTTCCTGCGGCACGCCGCGTCGCAGGGCGTGGCGTGCGTGCACGAATGCGGCGGGCCGGACATCTCCGGGGCCGATGACCTGGCCGACCTGCTGGCGATCTCCGCGCAGGGCGGGGTGCCCGAGGTCGTCGGCTACTGGGGCGAGCTGGGCGCGGTGGACCGGGCCCGCGAGCTCGGCGTCCGCGGCCTGGCCGGTGACCTGTTCGTCGACGGCGCGGTCGGTTCGCGCACCGCGGCGCTGCGCGAGCCCTACTCGGACGACCGGACGACGGTGGGCGTGCTCTACCTCGACGCGCACGCGGTGGCCGAGCACCTGGTGGAGTGCACGAAGGCCGGGATCCAGGCCGGGTTCCACGTGATCGGCGACGCCGGGGTGGCCGAGGTCTGCGACGGTTTCCGCAAGGCGGCGGAGATCGTGGGCGTGCCCGCGCTGGCGAGCCTGCGCCACCGGCTGGAACACCTGGAGATGGTCGACGAGCAGCAGGCCGCGGAACTCGGCAGGTTCGGCGTCGTGGCGTCCGTCCAGCCCTCCTTCGACGCGGCCTGGGGCGGTCCCGGCGACATGTACGCGCGGCGCCTCGGCGTCGAGCGCGGCACCCGGCTCAACCCGTTCTCGAAGCTCGCCGCCAACGGCGTGCTGCTGGCGTTCGGCTCGGACGCGCCGGTGACGCCGGTCGATCCGTGGCGCGCGGTGCGGGCGGCGGTGCACCACCGCACCGCCGGTTTCGGCATCTCGCCGCGGGCGGCGTTCACGGCGCACACCCGGGGCGGCTGGCGGGCCGCCGGCGTCGACGACGGCATCACGGGCACGTTGGTGCCCGGCGCGCCCGCGACCTACGCGGTGTGGGACGCCGGGGAACTCGTTGTGGCGGCGCCGGATTCGCGCGTGCAGCGGTGGTCCACCGATCCGCGAGCGGGAGTGCCGGGCCTGCCCGACCTCTCCCCGGGCGCACCGCGGCCGCGCTGCCTGCGCACGGTCTTGCGCGGCGAAACCATCTACACCCGGACCTCCGAGGACGACGAACTCGTCTGATTCGACTCGGGGAGCGGCGATTTCGCGCGAAATCGCCGCCTGCTCCCGAGTCGCCGCGGGCCGTTCGGCGTAGTGGGTTCGGGCTGGTGGCCGATGAGTTTTCCGGCGGTGTTGTGCTTCCGCGGAATGGAGGTGCTCCGCGCCGTCGGGAGGTGCGCCGGTGATCGCCCATGTGCTCAAAAGGCAGCTGCAGTCCGCTATTTCCCACACCGAGCGGCTCGCTTCCCCGGTCCGGCCGCTGGCCGCGCCGCCGCCCGGGTCGGGGCTGAAACCGGTGCTCGGCGATTACGGGCTGCCCGTCATCGGGCACACCATCAGCGTGCTGACCGATCTGCTGGAGCGCATCCTGGCCAAGCGCGGGACCGGCCCGATGCCGACCGACGGCCTGCCGATCCGCCTGCAACGCCTCTCCTGATCCGCGGGGTCCGGGTTCGTCCTGAAGCCGGACCCCGCGAATGTCGTCACGCGTTCAGCGGCCTGCCCAGGGCTGCCAGGACCGATTCGTGCACGGCCTCCGACAGGGTCGGGTGCGCGAAGACGACCTCGGCGAGATCGTCGGCCGTGGCCTCCAGCGAGCCGGCGATCCCGAAGCCCTGGACCAGTTCCGTGACGTCCGGGCCGACCAGGTGCGCGCCCAGCAGTTCGCCGCTGGCGGCGTCGAAGATGGTCTTGACGAAGCCGTCCGCCTCGCCGATGGCCATCGCCTTGCCGGAGGCCTGCAGGTCGAACCGGCCGACCTGCAGCGGACGTCCGGTCTCCCGGGCCTGGGCTTCGGTCAGTCCGAGGCGGGCGACCTGCGGTCGTGCGTAGGTGCAGCCCGGAATTCCGCCCGGGTCCAGCGGTTTCACGTGCTCGACCCCGGCGAGCCGCTCGACGCACACCACGCCTTCGTGGCTCGCCTTGTGGGCGAGGCACGGGGCACCCGCCACGTCCCCGATCGCGTAGATGCCGAACACGTTGGTCCGGCACCAGGGGTCGGTGCGGACGAATCCGCGTTCCACCTCGACCCCGAGTTCTTCGAGCCCGAGACCGGCCACGTTGCCCTCGACGCCCGCCGCGACCAGGACGCGCTCCGCGGTGAGCCGCTCCGCCGCGCCGTCGGCGAGGTTCAGCGTCGCGGTCACGTGATCGGCCGCCACCGCGACCTCGGACACTGATGCGCCGGTGTGCACCCGGATGTCGCGCTTCTCGAACTTTCTGCGCACGTGCTCGGCGACCGCGGCGTCCTCGGCAGGCATGACCTGCGGGGCCATCTCGACGAGCGTGACCTCGCTGCCGAGATCGTTGTAGAGGCTGGCGAATTCGACCCCGATCGCGCCGGACCCGATGACGAGCAAGGACTTCGGGACTTCCGCAGGCACCAGCGCCTCGAAGTACGTCCAGACCCGGTCCCCGTCGGGCACCACCCCGGGCAGCGCCCGGGGCCGCGCGCCGGTCGCCAGGATCACGTGGTCCGCGCGCAGCGTCGTCGGGTGCTCCCCGGAGACCTCGACCACGCCCTTGCCGACCAGCCGCGCGGACCCGTTGACGACGTCGATGCCGTTCTTCCGCATCAGGTATTCGACGCCACTGGCGAGGCGGTCCGAAACCGAGCGGCTGAACGCCACGAGCTGAGCCATGTCGAACTCCACGCCGCTCGCGGTGAACCCCAGCGGTCGCAGGTTCGCGAGCGTGTGGGCGACGTCCGCGCCGTGCAGCAGCGCCTTGGTCGGGATGCACCCCCAGTTCAGGCAGATGCCGCCGAGCCGGTCGCGTTCGACGACGGCGGTGCGCAGCCCGAGCTGGGCGGCGCGGATGGCCGCCACGTAGCCGCCGGGGCCGCCGCCGATGACGAGCACGTCGTACTTCTCGCCCATCGCTTTCTCCTTGTGTCCTGGGTCCATGAACCTCGATCGGGGGATTGCGCCGATTTCGCGTGAAATCGCCCTGCGGCGCGGCTCTAGACCAGCATCAGGGCCGGTGATTCGACGAAACGCTTGAGCTCCCGCAGGAACGTCGCGCCGAGAGCACCGTCGATCACGCGGTGGTCGCAGGAGAGCGTCACCGTCAGCAGCGTCCGGGCGATGACCTGTCCGTCGTCGACGAACGGGCGCTGCTCGCCGGATCCGACCGCGAGGATCGCCGCCTGCGGCGGGTTGATGATCGCGTCGAACTCCCGCACCCCGAACATGCCCAGGTTCGAGACCGTGAAGGTGCCGCCCTGGAACTCCTCGGGCTTGAGCCGGCCGGTCTTGGCCTTGGTCACCAGGGCGTGCACCTCGCCGGAGATGTCGGCCAGGGACTTGGTGTCGGCCCCGCGCACGATGGGCGTGATGAGGCCGGAGGGCAGAGCCACCGCGACGGAGATGTCGGCGGCGGAGTACCGCAGCACCGCCTGGGACTCCTCGTCGAACTGCACGTTGACGTCCGGGACCTTGCGCAGCGCGGCCGCGCACGCCTTGACGATGAAGTCGTTCACCGAGAGCTTGACCGCCGGCACCGTGGCGTTGATCTGCTTCCGCAGGGCGAGCAGGGCGTCGATCTCCAGGTCCGCGGTCAGCCGGAAGTGCGGGGAGTTCTGCTTCGAGGCCTGCAGCCGCCGGCCGATGGCCTTGCGCATCGAATCGAGCGGAACGGTCTCGAATTCCGGTGCGGTCAGGGTTGTTTCGCGGACTTCGGGTTCGACGGCGGGCAGGAACTTCCGCTCCGCTTCGCGGACGTCCGCGACGCACACCCGGCCGCGCGCACCCGTGGCCCGGCAGTCGTGCAGGTTGATGCCGAGGCTCGCCGCGAGGCGCCGGGCCACCGGGGTGGCGTTGACGTCGCTGTCGTCCTGTGTGGACCGTGCGGGTGCGCCGCCGCGTTGCGGAGCCACCGGTTCGGCGACCGTGCCGCCCGCCGCGCGGATGGCGGTGTGGATGTCGGCCACCGAAACCCGGCCGATGCGACCGGTTCCGGTCACCTTGCCGAGATCGACCTGGAGCTTCGTCGCGAGCTTGAGCGCGTGCGGCGTCGCGAAGACGTCGCCGTTCGTCGAGCCCGCCAGCGATTCCGGGACGCCGGTCGTGCCGGGCGATGCGGCGGCCGCTGGCGCCGCAACGGCTGCGGCGGGCGAAACTGCCTTCACCGAAACGGGTTCAGGTGCGGGAGCCCCGTTCGTCGACAGGAAGTCCTCGATCGCTGCGTCCGGGACGCCGGCGTCCGCCGACACCGCCATCGGGGCTCCCACCGGCAGCGTTTCGCCCGGCTTCGCGAGGATGCGGCGCAGCACCCCGTCGAAGGGCGCCTCCATCTCGTTGGTGATCTTGCTGGTCTCGACCTCGCAGATCGCGTCGCCCTTGCGGAACCCGGCACCCTCGTCGACCAGCCACTTGGTGATGGTGCCCTCCTCCATGGAAAGGCCCCACTTCGGCACTTCGATCAGATTGATGTCGCTCATGATCAGTTCGCCACCAGCCTGCGGATCGCGGTTTCGATGCGGGCCGCGTCCGGCAACCAGGCCTTCTCCAGCTTGGGGGAGAACGGCACCGGCGTGTGCGGCGGCGTCACCAGCTCGATCGGTGCCCGCAGCGAGTCGAACGCCTTGGTGGCGATGAGCGCGGCCACGTCGTGGCCGAAACCGCAGCGCGCCGCCGACTCGTCCACGACGACCACCCGGCCGGTGGCGGCCACCGATTCGAGGATGCCCTCCTCGTCCAGCGGTGAGACGGTCCGCGGGTCCACGACCTCGACCGAGATGCCCTCCGCGGCCAGGCTGTCGGCCGCATCGTTGGCGGCGTTGACCATGGCGGACAGGGCGATCACCGTCACGTCCGTGCCCTGCCGGGTGTAGTTGGCCACCCCGAACGGGATCGCGTAGGGCTCGTCCGGCACCTCGGCCTTGGTGTCGTAGAGGGTCTTGTGCTCGCAGAACACGACCGGGTCGTCGTCCCGGATGGCCTGGATCAGCAGCCCCTTCGCGTCGTAGGCGTTCGACGGCGCCACGACCTTCAGGCCGGGTACGGCGGCGAACACGTTGTACGGCGACTGCGAATGCTGGGCGGCAGCGGAGAACCCGGCGCCGATCATGCCGCGCATCACCATCGGCGTGCGCGCCTTGCCGCCGAACATGTACCGGAACTTCGCCGCCTGGTTGTAGAGCGCGTCGTAGCAGACCCCGAAGAAGTCCATGAACATCAGCTCGGCCACGGGCCGCAGACCGGTCAACGCCGCCCCTGCCGCCATGCCGATGATCGCGGACTCCGTGATCGGCGTGTCGATGACGCGCTCGGAGCCGAACTGGGTCCACAGGCCCTTGGTGACGCCGAGGACGCCGCCGAACGCCTCGACCTTCTTCGTCTCCAGGTCCGGGTTGGTGCCGGCGTGGCCGCCGCGCAGGTCTTCGCCGATCTGCACGACGGTCTCGTCGCGCTCCATCTCCTGGCAGAGGGCGTCCTTCACGGCCTCGCGGTACGTCTTCTTCGACGTGGTCATCGTTGCCTTCCCTTCAGTAGGAGACGTAGACGTCGGTGAGCAGGTTCTCGATCGGCGGGTACGCGGCGGCGCGGGCCCGGGCGACGGCGTCGCCGACGAGCTCCCGGGATTCCTCGTCGATGGCGTCGAGTTCCTTCGCGGTTGCCTTCTTCCGGTCCACCTTGTCCCGGAAGTTCTGCAGCGGATCCCGCGTCCGGCGCAGCTCCGCGACCTGTTCCGGGGTCCGGTACAGCTGCGCGTCGCCTTCGAAGTGGCCCCAGAAGCGGTTCGCCCGGGCCTCGATGGTGGTCGGCCCGCCGCCGTCGCGGGCCCGCTCGGCGGCCTGCCGGGTGGCCTCGTGCACCTCGAAGAAGTCCGTGCCGTCGACCTTCACCGCGGGCATGCCGAACGCGGCCGCCCGGGCGGCGATGTCCGGCGCGCCGACCGCGTAGTCGGTGCCGGTGGCCTCGCCGAACCCGTTGTTCTCGATGACGAAGATGATCGGCAGCTTGAGCACCACCGCCATGTTCATGGCCTCGAAGGCGGTGCCCTGGTTCGAGCCGCCGTCACCGGTGAACGAGGCGGCGATACCGCCGTTGCGCAGCGTCTTGGCGCTCAACGCGGCGCCGATCGCCAGCGAAGGCGCGCCGCCGACGATCGCGTTGGCGCCGAGCATGCCGACCGACAGGTCGGCGATGTGCATCGACCCGCCCTTGCCGTGGCACAGGCCGTCGTCCTTGCCGAAGATCTCCGCCATCATCCCCCGGATGTCGCAGCCCTTGGCGATGCAGTGCCCGTGGCCGCGGTGCGTGGAGCCGATGTAGTCGGTGTCCAGCAGGTTCTCGCACACACCGACGGCGATCGCCTCCTGCCCGGAGTACAGGTGGATGAACCCGGGGATGTCGCCGGTGGCGTTCTCCTCGTGCAGGCGGTCCTCGAACGCGCGGATCTCGGACATCTTTCGATAAGCGCGCAGCAGCTCTTGCTTGTTCAAGGCCATCTCGCTCCTCTTCCGCGTGCGGTCCGGCGACCTGGCGATGTGCAGACCCGCCGTGGCTCTTGGTCGGCAAACGTAAGCGGATCTCGGAAGCGCGGACCAGCGTTGCAACAGGTTGCATGTGGGATGCCGCCCAGTGGCAACGATCTTCTCGTGAAGTCAGTAGTCCTCTGTGGATCCGAGATCGTTTCGGTTGCGCGGAGACTCGAAGGCCTCGACGCGGGATGCAACCCTGTGCAACTCTTGCGCATCCGCCCGGCTCGGTCGTCTCCTATGGCGACGTGATGCGGGAGACACCGCGTTGTTGCGGGAGCGACAGGAGTTGACATGCGGACCCATCGCCTCGACGAGACCGCGCTCCCCGTGGCGACGGACCCGCGGCAGTACGCCCGCGTGGTCGCCCGCGCGCACGACGCCGTGGTGAGCGGTTGCCGCCCGGCTGTTTCGCCGCGGCAGCTGATCGTCGAGTCCTGGCACCGCGCGCGGAGCCAGGGCGTCAACCCGGACCACGGCGCGGAGAGCCGACCGGTGTCCGCCGGTGAGGTTGAGCGCCGCCGCGTCACCTGCGGCATCACCGATGACGCGCTGCTGGTGCTGCGCGGTGGCCTGGTACCGGCGGCCGAGAGCGGCGGGCACATCGTGGTCATCGTCGACGTCGAGGGACGAGTCCTGTGGCGGGACGGGCACCCGGGGGTGTTCCGCCAGGCCGACCGCCTCGGGTTCGTCGAGGGCGCGTGCTGGCTGGAGAACACGGTGGGCACGAACGCCATCGGCACGGCGCTGGTCGAGGGCGTACCGGTGCAGGTCCAGTCGGCCGAGCACTACGTGCGCAGCCACCACGCGTGGACCTGCGCGGCCGCGCCGATCCGCGACCCGCGCGACGGGCTTCTGCTCGGCGCGGTGGACGTCAGCGGGCCGGCCGGCACCATGCATCCCAGCACTCTCGCGCTGGTCCGGGCGGTGGCCGGGCTGGCGGAGGCGAAGTTGCGCGATGCGCACCGCACCCGCCTGGACCGGCTGCGCGCCGTGGCCGCGCCGCTGCTGGCGAAGATCGACGGGCAGGCCCTGGTGGTCGACCCGAACGGCTGGGTGGCCGCCTCGACCGGCCTGCCGCCGATGGACCGCATCGCGCTGCCGGATCGGCTGGATTCGCAGGAGGCGTGGCTGCCGGCGTTCGGCGCCTGCTCGCTCGAACCGCTGCCGGAGGGGATCCTGCTGCGCCCCTGCGCGCCGGACGCGCCGTCGGCGGCCCGCGTGGTGGTCGACGTGCGGCGGTCGGGTCGCCCCGCCCTGACCGTGCACCGGACGTCCGGGAACTGGACGTATCGGCTCAGCGGGCGCCACGCGGAGATCCTGCTCGACCTGGCCGAGAACCGGGCGGGGCGGACCGCCGCCGAGCTCGCCGAGCAGCTGTTCGGGGACCGGACCCGGACGATCACGGTGCGCGCGGAGATGTCCCGGTTGCGCAAGCGGTTCGGTGATCTGCTGGACCACCGGCCGTACCGCTTCCTGGCCGACCTGGACGTGACCGCGGTCCGCTGACTTCCCCGTGACAGCCTTCGAGGGGCGCCGGTGCGCGGCGCCCCTCGAAGGCTTTCCGGTGCGATCAGGTCGTGATCACGCCGAGGTCACTGACCCATCATGTTGGCCCAGCCGCCCGAGAGAGCCCACTCCGAGGGGCTGGACTCCTGCTGAGGCTGCTGCTCGTCCTGAGGCTGCTGCTCCTCCTGCTGAGGCTGCTGCTGCTCCTGCTGGGGCTGCCCGAAGGGGGATTCGTCGGCGCTGGCGAGGCCCTGGGCACCCAGCATGAGGCCGGTGGACGCGGCGGCGGCGAGGACGAGCTTGGCAGTCGTGCGCATTTCTCATCTCCTACTACTAGAAAGGGGTGGTGCGACTGGGAACTTGCCTTGCCCATCGGAATCCAGCAGGGCCTGCGCCCCGAATGTGTGTCACCCCCGGCCGCCGTGCTTCGGGCTGTGTTCGATCGTGCCCCGTTCGGGCTGCGTGCAGGGTCCCCCAGACGCTGAAGAGATCGCGGTCGGGGCATCGCGCGCCAGTCCGCGCGAGTTGTCCAGTCCACTGAGGAGGATTCGGCTCTTGTCCTTCGCGGCAAGCGAAAACTCGAGATGCTGGTCGATCACCACTCCGCGAAGGAGCCGTCTTCGTTGCGCCACAACGGGTTTCGCCAACGCTGGCCGATCTCCGCGGCCCGGCGCACCGCCGCCTCGTCGACCTCGATGCCCAGGCCCGGTCCGGTGAGCCGGTCGACGTGGCTGTCGTGGAAGTCGAAGACGCTCGCGTCGACGAGGTAGTCCAGCAGGTCCGAGCCGGTGTTGTAGTGGATGCCGAGGCTGGTCTCCTGGATCAGCGCGTTCGGGCAGGCGAAGTCGATCTGCAGCGACGCCGCGAACGCGATCGGCCCCAGCGGGCAGTGCGGGGCCAGGGACACGCCGTGCGCCTCCGCCATCGCCGCGATCCGGCGGACCTCGGAGATCCCGCCCGCGTGCGACAGGTCCGGCTGCGCGACCGCGATCCCCGAGCCGAGCACGTCGCGGAAGTCCCACCGCGAGTACAGCCGCTCCCCGGTGGCGATCGGCACGGTGGTGGACGCGCAGATCCGCCCGAAGTCGGCGGTCAGCTCCGGCACGATCGGTTCTTCCACGAACAGCGGGTGCAGTGGTTCCAGCAGGCGGCAGGCCTCGCGGGCGAGCGCGGGGGAGACCCGGCCGTGGAAGTCGATGGCGATGTCGGCGCGGTCGCCGATGGCCTCCCGCACCGCGGCGACGCGACCCACCAGGAGATCGAGCTCGGCCTTGGACTCCAGCGCGCGCACCCTGCCGGTGCCGTTCATCTTGACCGCGTCGAAGCCCTCCTGCATGCGTTCCCGGGCGTGGTCGGCGACCCGGTCCGGCTCGTCGCCGGCGATCCACGAGTAGGTGCGGACGCGGTCGCGCACCGCGCCGCCGAGCAGCTCGTGGACGGGCGCGCCGAGCGCCTTGCCCTTGATGTCCCACAGCGCCTGGTCGATGCCGGCCACCGCGCTGGACAGGATGGGCCCGCCCCGGTAGAAGCCGCCTTTGGTCATGACCTGCCAGTGGTCCTCGATGCGGAACGGGTCCTGGCCGATGAGGTGGTCGGAGAGCTCCTCGACGGCGGTGGCGACCGTCGCGGAGCGGCCCTCCACGACCGGCTCGCCCCAGCCGGTGATGCCCTCGTCGGTGTGCACGGCCAGGAACAGCCAGCGGGGCGCGACCGAAAAGGTCTCCAACGAAACGATCTTCATCGAACCGCCTTCCGGCAACCGCTGCGCGCGGTCGCTCTCCGTGTCCATAACACCTGATGGCGTCGGGTGTGCGGGCCGGGCGTTACCACAACGACCTCATGTTGCACAATGGTTAAAGCAGCGCTTGTCCGACCGCTGCGTTCTTGAGCCGAAACCACCATTCTCGGGGTGAGGATTGTGCCCAGTCACGCCACGTCCGACAACGACGTCGTGCTTCACCGGCCGGTCGAAGGCCGCCGCGCCTGCCCGGTGCCGAGCGACCGAATCGCGATCCGCGGCCCGTGGGGGACCCGGCGGCCGCGGCGGCAGCTCGGGACGACCGGCCTCGTCTCCGCCGACGTCGTCCGGATCTGACCCGGCACTACCGCCCCGACCTGCGGAGCATCCTGGTCATCGCGTAGGCGATCACGCCCCCGGCGACGAGTGCGAGCGCCAGCAAGGGCTTCGCGGTTCCGCGCGCCAGTCGAGCCGCGCGGTCGCCCGTGCGTGCGACGGCATCGTGCAGGGCCCGCCTCGACCGGCCGCGGATGTCCGCGCGGTGCACGAGCTCGTCGAGGGTGTTGCCCAGTTCGTGGAGGGTCAGGTCGTGCTCGGCCCGGAGCCCGGCGCGCTCCCTTTCCTCCTCGCGACGTCCGGTCATCGCTTGAGCGCCTTGCCCAGCTCGCGGTAGTCCTGCTTGATCGACTCCAGGGATTCCGGCAGCGCGGCCGAAGAGCGCTTCAGCCGTGATCGACCCACCAGCGCCGCGACACCCGCGACCGCCAGCAGCGCGACCGCCACGATGAGGGCGGCGAGCCAGGCCGGGAGCACGATGTTCAGCGCGAGCACCGCGGTCGCGATGAGCATGGCGCCGCCGAGCAGCCCCAGCACGCCTCCGGCGCTGATCAGCGCCGCCCCCACGCCTGCCTGCTTTCCCTTGCTGCGCAGCTCGATCTGCGCCAGCCGCACCTCGGTGCGGACCAGGCGCGAGAGCTGCTCGCCGACGTCGCGGACGAGCTGCGCGGTGGATCGTTGCGACAGGTCCGGCGCGTGCACGGGTTCGGTATGCATCGTTCGGCGTCCCTCCACACAACTTCGGGCGTGCACCGGCAATACCCGTTCCGCGCGGTGGTCATTCCTGCGTCACGGCTGGTGGTGGCCGTTGCCGCCGCGTTCCGGGGGCGTGGCCTGCTCGTGCAGGGTGCGGACGACGGTGTTCGCCGTGGCGACCAGCGGCACCGCCAGGACCGCGCCGCCGACGCCGGCGAGGGTGAAGCCGGCGGTCACGCTGAGCACCACGGCCAGCGGGTGCAGCCGCACGGCGTGCCCGAGCAGCAGCGGCTGCAGCACGTGCCCTTCCAGCTGCATCACGCAGACGACCACGGCGAGCAGGATCAGCGCGGTGATCACGCCGTTGGCGGCCAGCGCGACCAGCACCGCCAGGCCGCCGGTGACGACCGCGCCGATGTAGGGCACGAAGGCACCGAGGAAGATCAGCACGGCCAGCACGAACGGCAGCGGCACACCCAGCACCGTGGCACCGATGCCGATCAGGGCGGCATCGATGAACGCCACCGCCGCGGTCGCGCGGACGTAGGCGACGAGCGTGGTGAACCCGTCCTCGCCCGCGGTGCGCACCCGGAACCGGATCGCGCGCGGAGTCGTGACCCGCACCAGGAACCGCCAGATCGAGTCGCCGTCGCGGAGGAAGAAGAACAGGGTGAACAGGCCGAGCAGCACGCCGGCGAGGAACCGCAGCAGGGTGCCGGTGGTCGCCAGCGCGGTCGTCGGCAGGCCGCCGCGGTCGATCCGCAGTGCCTCCGAAAGCTGTTGGAAGACCTGGTTGAGCTCCTGCTGGCTCAGGCTCAGCGGGCCTCGGATCAGCCACGTGTGGATCTGCTCGAAGCTGGCGACCAGCTGCTCGCTCAGCCCGGCCAGCCCCGCGACCAGCGTGTTGATCACCACGGCCAGCACGGCGCCGAGCGCGGCGAGCCCGCCGACGAGCACCGCGGTCGTCGCGAGCGTGCGGTTCAGCCCTCTGCGGATCAACCAGCGCACCGCAGGCGACATCAACGCGGCGAGCAGCGCCGCCACCGCCACCGACATGACTTCGCCGTAGAGCAGGCTGAACACCTGCCACAGCACCCAGCCGACGGCCACCAGCACCAGCAGCCGCCATCCCGCGGCGGCGGCGACGCGCAGGCCGCGCGGGACCGACGCCGCGACACCGCCCCGCCCCGAACCGTCCACCTCCCGTGGTTGGCCCGCGGTGCTGATCATCAAACGTGCCGGTGATCTTCGCTTGCGGAGGGGGGAATGCGTCCGCGTTCGGCCTGCGTGGGCGATGCCCCGTTCGTACGGTCGGTTCGGGTGCGCGCACCCGAACCGTGAAAGTCGTTACCGAGGAGCAAGAGATGGCGCCCAAGCTTCCGAATCTGGAGGAAGCTCTGCGAACGAGCGTGGGGGAGACGGTGGAGGGCGGGAGCATCACGCTCACGGGTCTGGTCGGCCAGCTCCGGGTGGAGCCGGACCCGGCGAAGCTCCGGGATATTCCGCTGTTCAACATCCGGTTCTCCGAACACGAGAGTGGCCTCAGTCCCGGGGAGGCGACCAAGGCGCTCTTCGGCGCGCTCGCTGCCCTCGCTCCGGAGGAGCAGCACCGGAGGCTCGCGACGCTGTGCAACAGCATCATCGCGTCCGTGGCCACGTCTGTCCGCCCGTCCACCGATCGCGACGACGATCGCGACGACGAGCGCGACGACGAGCGCGGCGGAAGCACCGGCTACGACGAGGCGTTCAAGCTCCTCTCCGCGATCTACCAGGCGCTCACCTTCGAGGATGCGAACGCACTGCGACGGTCCTGACACGACCTGGTTGTGCGGCAACACTTTTCCAGTGCCGCGCAACTCCGCGCCGGCGCGGATCGGCGGTCGATCCGCGCCGGCTCCCCCGGGTGTGGTCAGGCGACGATGCTGAAGACCAGGGCCGCGCCGCAGGCGACGAGCATGCCGGTGCAGTTGAGGAACAGGTTCCGGCCGAGGTCCTTCGCGCGGACGTGCGAGGAGAACGCGATCAGGAAGTACAGCACCAGGGCCGCGCAGGTCAGGATCGCCAGCGGGCGGAACCAGATGCCGATGACCAGCCCCGCGGTGGCCGCGACCTTCAGCGTCGGGAGCAGCCACCAGAACCGCTCGGGGAAGCCGACGTCGATGAGGCACTGGCGGACGAAGTCGACGGGCTTGATGCACAGGAGTGCATCGCCGAACTGGACGACGGCCAGCACGGCCAGCGGCCACCACGGTTCGATCATGTTCGCTCCCTGCTCGGTCGGGGAAAGGTGCTTTCGCCGATGGGACGTGGGAGCGCCCCGAGTTGTGACAGGCCCGGTCCTCAGGCGTTCGCGGCTCGCCATTCCGCCAGGCGACCGTGGAGATCGCGCAGGGCCGCGTGCGAGCCGCGGTACGCCTCGTACAGGGGAGCGAGGCGGTCGGCGCCGGGTGCGGGGTCGAAGACGCGGTCCACCGCGACGGTTTCGGCGGCCGCGGTCTCGATGTCCGGGAAGAGGCCCGCGCCGACGGCGCCCAGCAGGGCCGCGCCGAGCACGGCGCTGTCGTGCACCCGCAGCCGCTCGACGGGCCGCTGGAGGACGTCCGCGTGGATCTGCGTCCACAGGTCGCTTCGCGCGCCGCCGCCGGAGAAGGTCAGGGACGACAGCTGGTTTCCGCAGGCCCGCTCCACCGCGTCGAGCACGTGCCTGCCGGACATCGCCACGCCCTGCAGGACCGCGATGGACATGTCGGCCGTCGAGGTCGCCGAGCTCAGCCCGAAGAAGCTGCCGCGCACGTCGGAATCCCACAGCGGGGCGCGTTCGCCCATCAGGTGCGGTGTGAAGACCACTCCCGGGGTTCCGGTCGCCGCGGCGGCGAGCACCTCCTCGATGCTCAGGCCCGCGACCTCGCCCCACCAGCGCAGCGCGTCGCCCGCGGCCTGCGTCGGCCCCGCGTGCACGAAAAGCCCGTTCCGCGGCGGGAACGTGACGACTTCCCCGACCGGCACCGACTCGTGCGACGCGCCGGCGACCACCAGCGACGTCCCGCACAGCACCATGCCGCGCCCGGCCTCGGTCGTGCGGCTGCCGAAGACGGCGCTGAACGCGTCCATCGTGGCGACCGCGACCTCGTCCGCGCCCAGCGCGGGATGGGTCGCGCGACCGACCGGGGCCTCGGGTTCGAGGATTTCCGGCAGCTTCTCGGCGAGCCCGTCGACGACCCCCACGGCTTCCGGGAGGTATCCGGCGGAGCCGGCCACGCGGACCCCGGAGAGCTGGTCGGTCGCCAGCCGCCCGGTGAGCTTCGCGATCACGAAGTCCTTGGGGCTGAGCACCCACCGCGTGCGGGCCCACTTCGCCGGTTCGGCGCGCGCGAACCACTCCGCGCGGGCCCCGACGAACGACGCGTCGAGCACGATCGGCCCGCCCCAGATCCGGGTCTTCTCCGCCGGCGTGAACCGCGCGTCGAGCTCGCGGGCGATCTCGGCGCAGCGCTGGTCCTGCCAGATGATCGCCGGCGCCAGCGGTCGCAGCTGCTCGTCGGCGAAGACGTGGGTGTTCACCTGGCTGACGACGCCGACGGACCGCACCGCGCCCGCCGGGAACCCGGCGAGGACGGCGCGGATGCCCGCCTCGCAACCGCGCCACCAGTCGAGCGGGTCCTGCTCGGCCCAGCCCGGCCGCGGCCGGGCGATCGGGTAACCCGCGGTGTGCGCGGCGACCGGTGTCCCGTCCAGGCCGAAGGCGGCGACCTTGACGGCCGTCGTCCCGACGTCGATCCCCAGCATCAGCTCCGGTGCGCGCATGAGCAACAACTACCACCGGCCCCGCGCGGCCCGTTCCGGCACCCGCGGGTCGTGAACTGCGATTTGAAGGTTTGCGCGCATCGAACTCAGGCCTCTCCGGCTCGTTCTCGTAAAAGCCTCAAAAGGAACTTCAATGAGAAACTTGAAGGACCAAGACCGGCGAGAACGAGGAGGCCGTTGGTGGAAGCCACCGCCGCGAAGCGATACATCGAGGAGACCTTCGACGGGGTCCGAGCCGTCGAGCACGCCGGGGACACCTTCTTCGCCCACGACCCGGACGGCGATCTCCCCGACGACCGCTGGCTGCCGTTCGCGACGATCGTGACCGGCGACCACTACGACGCGGTATCCGACCTCGACCACCCGGGCGCCTACCGGATCAACATCGGCCTGACCAAGGACTCGTACGTCGAGCGGTTCGGCCCGGCGCCCACGACCCGCGACGAGAGCGGCGTGCTCGTCACGGAGTTCGACTACGCGGCTCGGGACCAGGTGATGCCGCATCCGCACTACGCCTCCCAGTACTGGGTGTGCGTCGTGAACCCGGGGCCGGGAACCGCCGACGAGGTAAGGAGATTGCTCGACGAGGCGCACCGCTTCGCGGCCCGCAAGCACGTGAACCGGAAGGCCCGGAAGGCCAGGTCCTGACGGGTGCCGGCGCGGCTCAGGTGGCTTCGGCCGCCGAGCCGGTGAGGTGGAGCTTGCGCTGCACGCGCTGGTAGTACGTGGTGCGACCGAGCCGCACCACCCGGGCGGCGGCGGGCTCGACGGTGATGTCCAGCGCCGCCCCCGCCGACCGGTGCGCGACCAGCTGCCCGTCCACCTCCACGCCCAGCTCGCTGCTGGTGGGCAGGACGCGCAGCGCGAGCTTCTCCCGGTGGGACAGGAAGAGCGCGCGGTTGAAGACCGAGTGCGGCGCCACCGGCGTGACCAGCAGCCCCTCGACGTCGGGGGAGATGATCGGGCCGCCGGCCGAGAAGCTGTAGGCGGTCGATCCGGTGGGCGTGGCGACGACGACGGCGTCCGCGGCGTAGTTGACGAAGGGGTGCCCCTCCACCTGCACCTCCACCAGGGCCATGCCGTGGCCGGGCACCCGCACCAGCGCGATGTCGTTGAACGCGACCACCTCGCGGTCGGCGGTGCTGATGCGCAGCCCGGAGCGGGTCTCGACGGTGAACAGGTCCTCGTCGATGGCGCACAGCGCCTGGTCCAGCTCGGGCACGTCGATCTCGGCGAGGAAGCCGAGCCGCCCCAGGTTCACGCCGAGCACCGGGGTCCGGGTCTCGCAGCCGAGCCGGAGCGCCCGGAGCATGGTGCCGTCGCCGCCGAGGCTGACGAGGAGGTTCGCGCGCCGGACCAGCTGCGCGGGTGGCACGGCGGTGACCGGCCGGCCGTAGCCGGCGACCTCCGCCGGGGTGCCGAGCACCTCGATGTCCCTGGTGCGCGCCCAGGTCGCGATCGTCTCGATCACCTCGGGGCACTGCCGCGCGGGGTGCAGAACTAGGCCGACCGCCTCGATCAGTCCCATCGTCAGCCGCCTTTCGCTCCGGTCGTGCAAGTCCACTGTAGATTCTCGCGTGCATCGGTCCACTGTGGTGCGTCGCCCCTCGTGGGTGCTCGGTGCCGATGCGCCCGTCACCGGACCGGATGGTTTGCGGCCGGTTCCCCGGGGCGGCGCCCGACATCCGGGGCGGCGCGATGTGATCATCGAATCGTTCCATTCGTTCCACCACAACGATTCGCCGGAAGCCGGTCGCCCGCAAGTGGCGCCGGACCGGACCTGCACATCGACCTTCGAGGCATGCCCTGGCATCGAACGGGGCGCGATGCCGCAGCCGCAACGGCCCGACCGTCGGCGATCACCATTCCCACGCCGGCCGCTCGCCGCGCAGACCGCACGGAGGTCCCAGATGATTTCGCGACTCGATCCCGCAACGCCGGTGCCGCAGGCCAGCGCCGCGGCGGGCCTGCGAACCGCCCCGCCGCGCTTCGTGCACCTGGTGGGTTCGCTGCCGAGTGGCCTCGACCCCGACCCGCGGACGCGGATGCGGTGGGTGCTCGACCACTCCGTCGGCGCTCGGCTGAGCGCGGTGCCGTGCGACGTCGACCCGCGCTGGATCGTCGGCTTCCTGATGTCGCGGGCGCAGGTGCCCGCGTTCGAGGTGGTGCGGTCGGGCGAGTGCGCGAACTACGCGGACATGCCGTTCTACCGGGTGCGGCGGGGGCACCGGCTGACGGTCGAGGACGTCGAGCTGGGGCGCCCGGCGGAGGTCTCCCCGGCGGTCGCGTCCCGGCGGGAGCTGGACACCGGCTCCGGGCCGCTGCCGCCGGTGCAGGTCAGCGTGCCGTCGCCGCTGGACCTCGCGATGTTCACGCTGGGCGCTCCGGCGCGGGCGCTGCGGCACTTCCCGGTTTTCGAGCGGATGATCTCCGCCGAGGTGGCCGCCGTCGCGCAGCGCCACGGGACGGACGAAGTGGCGCTCCAGCTGGAATCCCCGGCGGTCCTCTACGCCCTGCACCGCGCGCCGGAACCGGCGCGGCCGGTGATCGCGCACCTGCTGGCGTTCCAGCTCGCGCGCGTGATCGTTTCGGCGCCGAGCAGCGCGCGGTGGACGCTGCACCTGTGCCACGGCGATCTCGGGCACGTGTCGCTGTTCGGCCCCGAGGACCTTGGGCCGGCGGTGCTGGTGATCAACGCGCTGGCCGCGCGCTTGCGCGCCTTCGGCCGCCGGATGCCCGCCGTCCACATCCCGATGGCCCACGGCGACCAGCCGCCGCTGGCGGACACCGCCGCCTACGCACCGCTCCGCGGGCTCGTTCGCGGCATCGAGGTGATCGCCGGTTGCGTGGACGAGCGGCAACCCGAGTTGTCCGCGCGAGCGTTGTCGCTGGCGGAGGCCGCGCTCGGTCAGCGCGTCGCCGGGGTCGCGGCGGCCTGCGGGCACGGCCGGCGCACCCCCGCCGAGGCCGTGGCGAACCTCGAACTGGCGGCGCATCTGGCGGGCAGCTGATCGGCCGGCGGGAACACGCACCGTCGCCGGATCGTTCGCTCTGCGTGGACTCGGTGCCCCGGCTTTCCAGCGGAACGAATCGTGTTGCCGGACAAGGGTTCTGCGGGTCATTCGGGCAGATCATCGCGGCCGCGCCCGATGCGCAGGTGCAGGACGCGACGCGCCGCCGGTCCGGCGCGGTGCCGGTTGCGGCCCGCCCCGTAGGCGAGCACCCCGACTGCCGCGGCGAATGCCAGCGCCAGCAGCACCTGCACCAGCGGGTCGGGACCTGAGCGACGGCTACTGGTCGGCCGGGGGCTGGACCAGGCGGTGCAGCAGGGCGAGGAACTGCTCGCGCTCCTCGTCCGTCAGCGACGACAGCATCTGGTCGCTCACCGAGATGACTGCCGGGGCCAGCCGGCCCGCCAGTTCCCGGCCGTCGTCGGTGAGGCGCACCAGCTTGCGCCGCTTGTCGGTGTCGTCCTTGGCGGTCTCCACCAGGCCCCGTCGTTCCAGCCGGTCCAGCAGCGGCGCCGCCGTGGACTTGTCCAGGTGGGCCAGGCCGCCCAGCGCCCCCTGGTCCAGGTCGCCGTGCATGTGCAGCAGGCTGAGCACGGTGAACTGAGGGCCGGTGAGGTCGCGGTCCACCTGCTCGTGCCACAGCCGGGTGTGCACCTGGTTCAGCCGGCGCGCCAGGGGGCCGAGCCCGCCGATGGCGGTGGCCAGGGTTTCGGCGAGGTCTGCCTCGGTCGGCACCGTTCGTTCACCTCCGCTTGAACAAGGACGCACACGAACTATATCCCGGCCGTCACGCGCGGAACGCCGCTGACGAGCCGGGGCGCTCCGCCGCAGCGGAGCGCCCCGGCTCGTCAGCGGACGAAGGCCGGCAGGTTCGCGACGGCGTCGGCGGCGCAGTCGATCAGGGCGTGCGCGCGCAGCGTTGCCATGACTCTCCTGTCGTGGTGGGTGGCGGTCAGCCGTCGGCGAAGAGCTTGCCGGCGCGGGCCCAGTTCTCCTTGTCCACATCGGTGAACACGATCCCGACCGCGTCGGGCTCGCAGCGGCCGATCCGGCAGATCTCGCGGGTCAGCACCTCGGCGAGCTCCCGCTTCTGCTCGGCGGTGCGGCCCTGGAACCAGTCGATCCGAACATGAGGCATGGGATTCCTCCTGGAGTTCGCGGAACTTCTCAGCCGAACAGGTCGGCCACGCGCCGGGCTCGTGCCCGGTACGCGCGGCGGGCGTCCAGAGCCTCGTCGAGGCCGACCTCGACGAACCTGGTCCGGGTGTTGGGCGCGGACTGGGCGACCACGTCGAGATCGCCGCTGATCACGGTGGCGACCATCATGTAGCCGCCGCCGGAGACGGCGTCCCGGTGCAGGATGATCGGCTCCACGCCGCCGGGGACCTGGATCGAGCCGATCGGGTAGGGGGCGTCGACGATGTTCGACGGGTCCTGACCCGCGCCGAACGGCGGCGTGCGCTCGACGAGCTCCAGCTCGGAACCCGAGTAGCGGAAGCCGACCCGGTCGGCCACCGGCGTCAGGGTCCAGGTGGTGGTCAGGAAGTTCTCGCGGCCGGCGGGCGCGAGGATGTGGTCGTAGAGGCCCATCACCACCCGGACCTCGACGTCCTTGCTCAGCACCGGCCGCAGCTCGGCGGGCAGCACCCGCCCGGCCGCGCCCCGCCGGGCGTCGCCGATGGCCAGCACGTCGCCCGCCGCGAGCGGCCTGCCTTCCACCCCGCCGAGGCCGCCGACCGCGTGGGTGGACCGGCTGCCGAGGACGGGCGGCACGTCGATGCCGCCGGCCACCGCGACGTAGGCCCGGGCCCCGGCCGCGACGAAGCCGAAGTCCAGCACGTCCCCCGCATCGACCTCGAAGGACTCCCACAGCGGGCGTTCCGCGCCGTTGATCCGCGGCGGCAGCTGCGCGCCGGTCACCGCGATCACCGCGGGTTCGGTGAAGCGCAGTTCCGGCCCCAGGTAGGCGCATTCGAGGACCGCCGCCGACGCCGGGTTGCCGACGAGGTGGTTGGCGGCGGCGAAGGAGAACTGGTCGAGCGCGCCCGAGGGCGGGATCCCGACGTCGTAGTAGCCGTTTCGCCCCGCGTCCTGCACGGTGGTGGACAGGCCTGGTGTGCGCACTTCAATCGGCACGGAGCACCTCCAGCAGGCGGGCGTTGAAGCCGTCCGGGTCGTCGAGGAAGGCCTTCGGGCCGAAGTCGACCCGCCGCGACCGGATCCGGTACTCCCCGGCCTCGACCTCCTGCACGTGGTCGTCGTAGCGATCCCGGTCGATGGGCGTGAACTTCACGATGTCGCCGGGGCGGAAGTAGACCATGAAGTCGTCGAAGTCCGGCATGGTCTGGGCGGGGTCGTAGATCGGCGCCGGCGTGACGCCGAACATCTGGTACCCGCCCGCGCCGCGGACCGAGTAGATGCAGCCGAAGCAGCCGCCGTGGCCGACGGTCTGCTTCGGGGTGTCGGTCCGGGGGCGCAGGTACTTGGGCACGACCAGCTGCCGCTGCCGGGGAACCATCTGGAACATGAACGGCAGGCCGGTCACGAACCCGACCATCGAGGTGAACCACGGCGACCCCGAATGCGCCCGGATGAACTCCTCGGGCCCGGCGAGGCCGTTGATGCGGGCCGCGTACTCGATGTCGGTGGCGTCCGGGTCCTGGTGCCGGTCCCGGAAGCGCATCAGCGTCTCGGTGGTCCACGGATCCCGGTAGAGGACCGGGATTTCGACCACCCGGGTGGCGAGGCTGAAGTCGCCGGCGTCGCCGATCTCCCGCTCGATGTCCTGCAGGTGCTTCAGGAGCGCGCGCGGCTCGATCACGTCCGGGTCGTAGCGGACCTGGTAGGAGGCGTTGGCCGGGCAGATCTCCAGGATCCCGTCCGGCCGGTTCGCCCGCAGCGACGTGGTGATGGCCATGGCCCGGATGCTCGCGGGCAGGCTCATCGACTCGGCGAGTTCGACGAAGATGTGCTCATCCCCGCCCCAGCTGTACCTCGCGGTGGTGTCGGCGGTCATGTCGTCGCTCCCGTCGGGCTCGGGTTCGCGCGCTGCTCCAGCCAGGTTTCGAGCGTGCCGGTGTCGAACCGCGCATCGGCGAACCACGGCTGGTCGATGATCTCGGTCAGCAGCGCCGTGGTGGTGGGCACGCCGTCGACCACGAACTCGCCGAGCGCGCGTTTCGCCCGCCGCAGCGCGGACATCCGGTCCTCGCCCCACACGATCAGCTTCGCCACCAGCGAGTCGTAGAACGGCGACACCTGGCTTCCGGAGGCCAGCCAGGTGTCCGTGCGCACCCACGGGCCGCCGGGCAGCTCGACGTGCTCGATGCGGCCGGGGCAGGGCATGAACCCGCGCTCGGGGTCTTCGGCGCAGATCCGGAACTCGATGGCGTGGCCGCGCTTCGCGACGTCGGCCTGGGCCAGGCCCAGCGGTTCGCCCGCGGCGATGCGCAGCTGCTGCGCGACCAGGTCGATGCCGGTGATCAGCTCGGTGACCGGGTGCTCGACCTGGATCCTGGTGTTCATCTCGATGAAGAAGAACTCGCCGGTGTCGTCGTCGACGAGGAACTCGCAGGTTCCCGCGCTGCGGTAGCCGACCTGCTCGCACAGCCGCACCGCGGCCTCGGTCATCGCCCGGCGGATGCCCTCGTCGATGCCGGGCGAGCCGGCCTCCTCGATCACCTTCTGCCGCCGGCGTTGCAGCGAGCACTCCCGCTCGAACAGATGGATGGCCCGCTCGCCGTCGCCGAGCACCTGCACCTCGACGTGCCGAGCGCTGCGCACGAAGCGTTCGAGGTACATGCGCCCGTCGCCGAAGGCGCTGGCGGCCTCCCGCGAGGCCGCGGGGAAGGCGGTCGCCAGCTCGGACTCGTCGGAGACGACGCGGATGCCGCGGCCGCCGCCCCCCGCCGCGGCCTTCAGCATCACCGGGTAGCCGATCTCGGCGGCCGCCTCGACCGCGACCGCCACGTCGTCGATGCCGCCGGGAGTGCCGGGCACCGTCGGAACACCCGCGGCGGCGGCGACCTGCCGGGCCCGCACCTTGTCGCCCATCTGCTCGATCACCGGCGCGTCGGGGCCGACGAACGTCAGCCCCGCGTCGGCGACGGCAGCGGCGAAGTCCGCGCGCTCGGACAGGAAGCCGTACCCGGGGTGCACGGCGTCGGCCCCGGACTCGCGAGCCGCCGCGACGACGGCGTCGGTGACGAGGTAGCTCTTGCTCGCCTGCGCGGGTCCGATGTGGACCACCGAGTCGGCGAGCCGGGCGTGCTTGGCCCCGGTGTCGGCGTCGCTGGCCACGGCCACCGTCTCGATCCCGAGATCGCGGGCGGCGCGGATGATCCGCACGGCGATCTCGCCTCGGTTCGCGATGAGCAGGCGCTTCATCCGTCGACCTCGATGACCACGAGCGACTGCCCGGCGTCGACCACGGACTCGCTCTCGGCGACGACCTCGACGACCGTGCCTGCGACGCCGGCGGGAATCTGGTGGAACGACTTCATGATCTCCACCAGGCCGACGGTGTCCTCGGCCGCGACCTGCTGGCCGACTTCGACGTACTCGGGGGTGTTGGGATCGGGCCTGCGGTAGAAGACGCCGGGAATGGGCGACACCACGTCGTGCCGAGCCATCTGCGCACCTCGCAATCGTTGGTTCGTCCGATCGGGAGGCGGCGGCCCCGCGCGGGACCGCCGCCGGTTCGCTCAGGTCAGGTAGGGCTTGAGGGCCGCGTGGACCGCCTTCGCGAGGTCCACGGCGCCCGGGGTGTCGGAGTGGATGCAGATGCAGTCCGCCCGCATCGGGATGTCCTTGCCGCTGACGGAAGTCGCGACGTTCTCCGTCACGGCCCGCACCGAACGCTCCGCGGCGAGGGCCGGGTCGTAGGCGGCGTGCTCGCGGGTGATGATCAGCGAGCCGTCGTCGCGGTAGTCGAGATCGGTGTAGTACTCGGCGATGAAGCCCGCGTCCCGCGCGCCCCACACCCGCTCGTGCATGGAGTTCGCCATGCCCATCAGCGGGACGCCGAAGACCTCGGCGGCATCCGCGATGGCGCCCGCGACCTCCTCGTCGCGGGCGGCCAGCCCGTACAGCGCGCCGTGCGGCTTGATGTGGTTCAGCGGCATCTCCTCCTCCTGCAGGAAGGCGGCCAGCGCGCCGACCTGGTAGATGACGGACGCGGTGAGCTCGTCGCGGCCCATCTTCATCTCACGGCGGCCGAACCCGTCGCGGTCGGGGAAGGACGGGTGCGCCCCGACCTTGACGGAGTGCTCCTTGGCCAGCGCTACGGTCTTCCGCATCACGACGGGGTCGGCCGCGTGGAACCCGCAGGCGACGTTCGCGACGGTGATGTAGGGCATGATGCCCTCGTCGTCGCCGCACCGGTAGATGCTGTAGGCCTCGCCCATGTCGCAGTTGATGGCAACCATCGTTCGTTCCTCGTTCTCTCCCGGACCCGGGTCTCGTCGTTGAAGCGGCAGCCCACCTGCCGGACTTTCAGCAATGGGCGACCTTCGGGGTGTCGCCGTCCGGATCGATGTAGACCTCGTCGCCGTCGACCTTGACCGGGTAGCGGGCCAGGCGCGCGTGGCCCGGGTTGATGCCCTCGAAGCTCGTGAAGCCGATGTCGGTGCCCGCCACCGAGATCTGGTGCTCCACAAGGGTCTCCATCGTCGTCAGCTGCCCAGTCCGAGCTGCCGCTGGAACGCCTTCACCGCGCCGATGGCATTGTCCGCCGCCTCGGCGTTCTCCGGGATCTCCTCGCCGTACGCCCGGATCGCGGTGTCCGCCAGCGGCTGCCACTTCGCGACCCACTCGGTGAGCTGCGGCAGGTTGGCATCGACTTCGGACATGTGCGCGACCAGCGCCGAGGTCCACCGGCGCGAGCGCTCGCTGTCGCGCAGCGCGGCCTCCGCCAGCAGCGCGTGCAGCGTGTCGCCGTGCCGGCGCGCGCTGAGGCCGAGCTGCCTGAGCACCAACTCGTCGAAGGCGGGCTTGGCGACGACGTTGAGCGCGACGAAGGCCTCGGCCCAGTCGAACGTGGTGAGCTGCCGCTCCATGAGCTCGCGGAAGCCCTGCCAGACGGGCAGTTCCTCCCAGAGCTCCCGCTCGCGCTCGCCGAATCCGATGCTGGGGTGCGCCAGCCCGAGCTCCGCCGTCCGGTAGGCCACATTGGACAGCCAGCGCAGCGAGTCGGCCGCCTGGAACGCGGCGCAGTTCGCGATCGTGCTGGCCGGTGACATGTGCACCAGGTAGGCGCTGGCCATCTGGATGGTGTGCAGCAGGTAGCGGCTCGGCGTGTAGAGCTGCACGAGCGCGGCGGTCCACTCCGGCGCGAGCCCCTTGTCGTGGCCCTCGGAGTTGTGCTGGTCGAGCAGGCCTTCGACGTACGTCTCCTGGCCGTCCTGCAGGATGTTGTAGGTGCGGTAGACCAGCTCGTCGGGGTCGCGGAAGCCGTCCCAGTCCTCGTGGGTGACCGGGCTCTGGTTGCGGTACTTCCGGTAGAAGTCGGCCATGAAGCCGGTGTGCCCGACGTCCCACGGCTGCTCGGCGTCCCGGGTGTGCCACAGCAGCTTCGTGGAGACGATCTCGTACTCGCTGGGCTTGCGGCGCCGGGCCGCCAGGTGGCCCCAGGTCTTGAGTGGTTTCATCGGTGCGCTCATGCGTGGGCCTCCCCGGGCTTGGGGCTCTTCGCCTGCTCGAAGGTGTGGAAGAAGCGGTAGACGTCGCTGCCGGTGTCGATCCGGCCGACGAACGACGGCATGATCAGTTCGAGTTCGGACATCTTGAAGGGCCGGCCGAGCTCCTCGGCGATCGTGGCGCGGTGCAGCACGCACTCGCCGCCCTCGACCTCGATGCGCAGGTAGGAGCCGCGGTCCCGGACGTCGACGCGGCGCCCGGGGTTGTCGATCACCGCGGCGTCGGCGACCGCGCGGGCCACCTCACCGGACTGGAGGACCGGGCCGACGGGGTCGACGATGGGATCGGTGTCGCTCATCGGAGTTCCTCACTCGAAGTAGATTTCAACGCACTCGGTCGGTTCGAGCGCCGCGTCGGCGACCGTGGTGCCGCGCCCGTACGGCGCTTCGGCGCCCTGCTTGCGGACGCGCAGGACGCGGCCCGGCTGATCGGGGACGTGGATGCCGACCGAGTTCGCGGCGGCGGCCGCGGCCACCTCGTCCATCGTGTTCCCGGAGTCGACCGGGAGGAGCTTGATGACGAAGTCGCCGGCGAAGTTCGCCGCCAACGGGATGACTGCCATGACTGGACCTCCTCGATGCGCCGGTCAGCCGACGTTGGAGAGCTTGTTGCGGTAGGTGTCGACCCAGGCGAAGCCGTGCGCGTCCTCGCCGCCGGGGCCGACGGTGCCGAGCCCCATGTACTCCAGGACGCCGCCGAGGTCGGCGGGCTGGATGTCGCCGCCGAGGAACCGGTCGACGAGGTTCTTGTGGTGGCGGTAGCGCTCCGGGTCGTCCTCGAAGATCCACCTGTCCACTTCGGACGCGAAGTGGTAGCGGCGTCCTTCGTGGACGATCGAGATGTCGCGCAGCGTCTGCGAAGGGGTGCCGACGATCGGCAGCTGGGAGACGTTGCAGATGACCGGCAGGGTGCCCGGGACCGTCTTCTCGGTGCGGCCGCCTGCGAAGTTGTCGATCAGGACGTCCCACACCTTGCCGAAGGTGTCGTTCCAGCCGGGGTACTTCTGCTCCAGCCAGTCCCGCTCGTCGGGGCTGACGCCGGCGGCCGGGTTCCACCACAGGGTGGGGCGCCACGAGTAGGTGCCGAGGTGCTGGCCGTGGTGGTGCTCGGAGATGTCGCGCAGGAAGATGTCCCAGTACCAGGGCTTGGACAGGCCCAGGTCCTCCAGGGATCGCATGAACTGCGTGACGATCCACTCCTGCATGAACTCCTTGAAGGACTCGCCGCGCACGTCCAGCGGCACGTAGTAGTCCATCGGGATGCCGGAGAGGATGGTGAACAGCCGGTAGGAGCGCCAGAAGGCGATGTCGATCTTCTTCTGCGCCTCGGCCTTCTGCCCGTTCTCGATCAGCATCTGCAGCAGCGGCGTGCCGAGCTGCGCGTGCCGGGCCTCGTCGGACTGGATGCTCTGGATGAGCTTGGCGAAGGTGAAGTCGCCCGCGTTCGCCGCGTCCCCGGACAGGCCGATGAACTGCAGGTTCGTGAAGCCCGTCTCGAACGCGAAGTTGGCGAAGATCGACGTGGACAGGGCGTCGCGGGTCATCATCACGTCGTCGAAGAAGTGCCGCGCGCCGAGCGTGACCCAGTTGTCGGTGAACATGGCCGCGTGCGACCACTCGAACTGGCGGTCCTTGTTCACGTACTCGTGCGGGAAGAACAGCTGGATCTGGCCGTGGCGGATCTCGTCCAGCATGCCGAAGGTGGCCATGTTGCGCATGCCCGGCGCCTTGGACCAGCGCACGAAGCGCGCTTCCTGGAACGAGGCGCCGTACTCGACGAGCGCCACCGCGGCGTAGTGCTCCTTGAGGATGGAGATCCAGCCGGGGTCGGCCTTGTTGTACAGGTCGGCCCGCTCCAGCGCCGCCTTCACCGAGTAGGCGCCCGCGTCCTTCTGCCGCTGCACGTCCACGTACTCGCGGTAGCTGATCTTGTAGGGCTCGTCGTAGGTGGACCACACCGCGTCGGGCAGGCCCTCGCCGCCGCTGAGCTCCGGCGGGAAGAGCTCGTCCACCGTCACGTACCGCGGGGTCCACTCGGTGTTGCGCGCGATGTCGTACCACTGCGCGCGTTCCAGCAGCGCCATAGGTCGCTCCTCAGCGATTCGTTGCCGTGCAGGGGTTTCTGGCTGGATCAACTGCCGTGCTCGGAGCCCAGCGGCCCTTCGCAGCCGGGATAGCAGAACGTCATGGAAGGCGCGCAGAAGCCGAACGTGACCGTCCGCGGATCGGCGGGCCGCAGCAGGTAGGTCGGGTGGTCCGGGAGTTCGTGATCAGCTGCGGGGGGTGCAGCGACGTGCCCATTGGTGCCTCCTGGCTCACCGTGCCGATCTCGGCGTGACTTGCGCCTCAGATCTTGTTCGGCCGCCGCCGCAGGGGGCAGTGCGCATTCTGGACAACGGCCGCGCGAACCTCGCCAGGTTGGAGCGCCGGAACCGGTAGGTGCTGGTCAGAGCCGGTCGTCGAGCTGCAGCGCGATCCACAGCTCCGCCCGCGTCGTCGGGTCGTCGATGTCGCGGCCCAGCACCTCGGCGACCTTGCCCATCCGGTGCCGCAGCGTGTGGCGGTGGATGCCGAGGGCGGAGGCGGACGCGTCCGACTGCCCGTTGTTCGCGAGGAACGTCCGCAACGTGTGCCGCAGATCGATCTTCGAGTTCCGGGCCCTGTCGCTCAGCGGCGCCAGCAGCGCTTCCGCCCAGCCGCGCGCCTCGGCGTTGTTCAGGTGCTGCAGCACGCCGGCCGTCACGACGTCGCTGGCGAGCGCCAGCTTCCCGGCCGTGCCCGACGCGCTGGTGAACACGGCGCGAACCTGCTTCCACGCTTCGGGAAGCTCGTGCGGGCTCGTCGGATCGCTGACCGCGCCCCGCGCGTGCGGGATCCGGCGCAGCAGCGATTCCAGGGTGCGGATGTCGCCTTCGGCGGGCGGCATGACGACGACGACCCGGCCGCGTTCCCACTCGGTGACCAGCGCGCACAGGCTGCGCAGCCCGTGGTCGTTCTCGGCGTGTTCGAGCAGTTCGGTCTCGTACCCGGTCGGCGCGCCCAGGAGCGCGACGCGCAGGTTTCCCGCGGGGAAGTCGGCGTCGAGCGCTTCGGCGATCGACGACGCGAGCTCGGCGTTCCCCGCGACCGCCGTCTGGAACACCGCCCGGCGCTGCCGGCGTCGGCTGTCGAGGATTCCCCAGGCGCTGTGCAGGTCTGCGCACAGCAGGGACACAGCCGTCGCCAGCACCGACTGCTCGGCGAGGCTGAACCGCGTCGATCGGCCCACCGCCAGGTAGCCCCGGATGCGTTCGCGTACGGTCAGCGGGAACAGCACCACGGATTCGCCCGCGACCGTCATGCTCAGGCTCGACGAGTTGTCCTGCTCCCGCAGCCGGGGCAGGTCGATGCGGATCCGGGCCAGGTGCATGCGCGCGGCCGGGACTCCGGCACGTAGCCCGCCGTCCTGGTCGAGCAGCAACACCCAGCTGTGGGTGGCCTTCGCCAGCCGCTCGACCATCGCGCGCGCCGCGTACGGCGACAGCGAGGCGCGGGTGAGGTCGCGCTGCGCGGCGACCGCGTACTGCCACTCCTTCTGCCGCTCGTCGGAGATGCGGGCGGCCACGAAGCGGCTGATGGCCCCGAAGCGGGTCTCGGCCGGGACGGAGAGCAGCGGGAGGCCCGCTTCTCCCGCCGCCGCCACGAGATCCGCGGGCACGTTCGAGTAGTAGGCGGTGGTGCCGAATCCGAGCGCGACGGCGCCGGCCGCGGCCAGCCGGTCGACGTACTGCTTCCGGGCCTCCACACCCTGCGGGATCCGGGAGCCGGTTGTCAACACCAGTTCGCCACCGTCGACATAGGACGAAGGATCCGGCAGCTCGCTGATGAGCGCCCACGTCAACGCCTTCCGCATCGCGGGCGCGTCGCCGCCCGCCACCACGGTCAGGTTGAGGTCGGACCTGTCGACGAGCGCCTGGACCGTCAGCGTCGACATCGTGCCTCCTGATCGGGTTTCGCGCGGGTCGGCGCCGAAAATGGGAGAGCGAACCGCGCTTTCGGCAGCGGGGGAGCGTCCCACCGGGCCGGATACGGCGGCGGGCCTGCTGGAGGAGCGGACGTTAGCACGGCGGGAGCGGCGATGAGCCGGGCTGGACAAGGGGCTCTGGATCTCTGTACAACTTGTGCATCGCGTTCACCGGCAGGTATGTGGAGACTGGCTAGCCACCCCAGCAGGCAAGGGATTTCGGGAGGCCGTCGTTCATGGCAGCGATAATCGCGACCGCCGAGCTGCGTACCAGCGGGCTGCGCGCGACCTACCGGACCGCCGGTGATCGCGGCGTCTTGATCGAGTACGGGCAGCAGTTCCCGGTCGACCTCGGCGTCAACTTCTTCGTGCACGCCGCGGCCCGGCACCTGAACACGCACCCGGTGCGCGGGATCCTCGAAGTGGTGCCCGGACTCCGGTCGCTCCTCGTCTACTACGACCCCACGGTGATCGAGCAGGCCGGGGTCGTCGCGGAACTGGAGGCGTGCCACCAGGACATCCCCGCGCCCGCGTCGCTCGTGCTGCCGAGCCGCCGGCTGCGGTTGCCGATCGCGTTCGACGATTCGACGTCGCGGGAGGCGGTGAACCGCTACCGGATCAGCACCCGGCCGGAGGCGCCGAACGTGGTCGACGGCAACAACATCGACTACATCGTGGCGTGCAACGGCCTGCCGGACCGCGAGAGCTTCTACGCGCGAATCCTGGAAACCGAGTGGTGGAACGCCTTCACCGGGTTCTACCCGGGGTTGCCCTCGCTGCTGCCGCTGGATCCCCGGTCCGAGGTGTCCGCGCCGAAGTACAACCCGGCGCGGGGCTGGACCCCGGAGGGCGCCGTCGCCCTGGGCGGGCCGTGCCTCGTCATCTACCCGATCGAATCGTCGGGCTCCTACCAGATCTTCGGCCGGACGCTCCCGATCAGCGCGCTGACCCGGCGGCCCCGCGCGCACCGGATCGACCCCATCCTCATCTACCCGTGCGACCGGATCTCCTTCTTCCGCACCGGCGAAGCCGAGCTGATCGAACTGCGCAGGCAGGTGTTCGAGGGGCGGTACGACTACGACATCGAGCCCGGCGAGTACGCCGTGGCGGAGCACTTCACGACCGCGAAGGACGAGCGGGTGGCGGCGGAGACCGAGCGCCGCCGCGCGGCTCGCCAGGCGGCCCACGAGCTGGTCAAGATCCCGTGACCGCGCGCGCGGAGGACGCGGCCACCCAGGCGCTGGAGGTCGTGGAGCCGGGCCTGCAGACGACAGTCCAGGACCACCCCGGGCGGCTCGGCAGGCAGTCGCTGGGGTTCTTCCCGTCCGGCCCGGTCGATCACCTGGCGTTCCGGCTGGCGAACATCCTGGTCGGCAACCGCCCGGGCGCGGCGGCGCTGGAGATCCCCCTCGGCCGCTTCCAGGCGAGCCTGCTGTGCGCCGGCACCATCGCGGTGTGCGGCCCGGAGGCGGACGTCTCGCTCAACGGCGAGCCGATCCCGATGTGGGAGTCGGTGCCGGTGCGGGCGGGCGATCAGCTCGGCTGCGGCGTCATCCGTGGCGCCGGGTACCGGCTTTACCTCGCGGTCGCGGGCGGCATCGTCGTCCCCGCGGTGTTCGGGTCGAAGTCGACCTTCCTAGTGGCCGGGATCGGCGGCCACGACGGCCGGGCGCTCGAACGGGCCGACATCCTGCGGATCGGCGCGCCCGACGGCGATCCGCGGCGCCGCCGCCGGGTGCCGGCCTCGCTGCGGCCGGTCTACTCGGACAGCTGGGAGATCGAGGTCCTCCGCGGCCCGCACGCCGACCCGGACTTCCTGACGGCCGAGGACTTCGCCGAGTTCCTCGGGACGGCGTGGCGTTGCGACCTGAGCTCCGATCGCGTGGCCGTGCGGTTCAACCCGCACCGGTTCCGCTGGGCGCGCGACGGCGGGGACATCGCCGGCGGCCATCCGTCGAACATCCTCGACGGGAGTTACCCGCTCGGCGGGATCCTGGCGTACGGCGACGTGCTCACCATCCTGGGCCCGGACAGCCACACGTCGGGCGGGTTCGCGGTGATCGCCACGGTGGCGTCCGCGTCGCTGTGGAAGGTCGGCCAGCTCCGGCCGGGCCGCGACGCGGTGACCTTCCGGGAGGTCGACCTGGAGCAGGCGGCCGCCCTCGACGCGCACACCCGGCGGCTGCTCGACTCGCGGACCCTGGAAGTGCGCTGACCGGCCCGTTCGCCGCCGGTCTTGAACAAGGACGTGCGCGGACTATACCCTCTTGAACGCCTTAGGACGCACACGGAATAAAAGTCGCCGACGAGTCTTGCGGACCGCGAAATCGTCGTATACAACTAGTACACCGCTTGTTCAAGTGAGGGGCTTCACAGCCGGAAATCGAGGCGTGAAGCAAGAAGGCTCGGCGGTTGCGCCAACAACCACCGAGCCGGGCAGCACCATCTGCGCATTCGTCGAGTTCGTCTACGGCCAGGTAGACGGGCGATGTGCAGCACGTCAGATCGCGACGGTTCGACCCAGGAGTCGACTATGGCAACTGCCAGGCAAAATTCTAGCAGCCGAAGAACGCACACCAGCCTCCCCGTGATCGCCGGATCGAGCCTCGCCGGCACGGCCGTGGAGTGGTACGACTTCTTCCTCTACGGCACGGCTGCCGCACTGGTCTTCAACAAGCTCTTCTTCCCCGCGGAAGACCCGATGGTGGGCACGCTGCTGGCGTTCGCCACGTACGCCGTCGGGTTCATCGCCCGCCCGCTCGGCGCGGCGATCCTCGGGCACTACGGCGACGTGAAGGGGCGCCGCGCGACGCTGATCGCCAGCCTGATGCTGATGGGCGTCTCGACGTTCCTCATCGCGTTCCTGCCGTCGTACGAGTCGATCGGCGTCGCGGCGCCGATCATCCTCGTCGTTCTCCGCCTGGTGCAGGGCGTCGCCCTCGGCGGCGAATGGGGCGGGGCGGTGCTGCTCGTGTCCGAGCACGGGGACTCGACGCGCCGCGCCTTCTGGTCCGCGTGGCCGAACCTGGGTCCACCGCTGGGAAATCTCCTCGCCGCCGGCGTTCTCGCCATCCTCAGCGGGATCCTGCCGGAGGACGCGTTCCTGGCGTGGGGCTGGCGCGTCGCGTTCGGGCTGTCGGCCCTGCTGGTCGTGATCGGCCTGGTGCTGCGGCTCTACGTCGCGGAAACCCCGCTGTTCGAGCAGAAGCGCGAGAAAGCGGTGGACGGGCCCAAACCGATGCCGCTGGGCCTGGCCGTGCGCGGCTACTGGCGGCAGATCCTCCTGGCCGCCTTCACCAGGTTCGGGGAGAACGCCGGGTTCTACATCTTCTCGCTGTTCGTCATCACCTACGTCACGCAGATCCAGGGGATGGACCGCGCCACCGGGCTGAACGCCGTGATGGTGGGCATGGTCGTCGCCCTGCCGGCGATCCCGCTGTTCGCGATCCTCGCCGACCGCATCGGCCGCCGCCCCGTCTACATCGGAGCGTCGATCGCCACCATCGGCTGGGCGTTCGCCTTCTTCGCCTTGCTGGACACCAGGAATCCGGCGGCCGTCATCGCCGCCGTCGTCGGCGGGCTGCTGATCTTCAGCGCCTACAGCGCGGTCATCGGCGCCTTCTTCTCGGAGCTCTTCCCGACCGAGGTCCGGTACTCGGGCGTCTCGCTGGCCTACAACCTCGCGTCGGTCCTGGCGGGCTCCCTGGCGCCGATCATCGCGATCGCCCTCTACTCGGCGTTCGGCACCGGCTACGCCATCGGCGTGTACCTGGCGGTGATGGGCGCCATCTCGCTCGGCGCGTCACTGCTCGCCACCGAAACCCGGTCGGTCGACCTGGCCGAGATCGGCGCGGCCGAGCCCGCGCAGGGAGATCCGGCGGCGCGCGTTCGCTGAACCTGGCGGAGGAGATCTCATGAGCACGACGAGGACCACCGCGGCCACGGCACCCGAGCTGGCCTACGAGTGGCTCAAGAACACCATCATCACGTTGCCCCGCGACGAGGAGATGTTCCTGACCGAGGCGCAGGTCGCGGACGCGTCCGGCATCTCGCGCACGCCCGTCCGGGAAGCCCTGCTCCGGTTGCAGGCCGAGGGCTTCATCCGGCGGGTGCCGCGCAAGGGGGCGTTCATCCCGGCGCTGTCGGACAGCGACGTCGAGGCGGTCGTGCAAGCCCGCCGCGTCGTCGAGGAGTGGTCGGTCAACGAGGTCGCGCCGCAACCCGGCGCGGTCCCGGACAAGCTGTACCGGATCCTGCAGGACCAGGGGCAGGACGCCGATCCGGTCGACTTCATCGCGCACGACCTGGAGTTCCACACGACGATCATCCGCGCGGCGGGGAACCCCTTGATGAACGACTTCTACAGCTCGCTGCGGGAACGGCAGATGCGGATGGGCGTGCGCATCGTCATGGCCGACCAGGCCCGCAAGAAGCAGGTGCTGATCGAGCACCGCGCCATCGCCGACGCGCTGGCCGCCGGGGATGCCGAGTCGGCGGTCCGGGCGGTGCGCGACCACCTGCGCACGACGCTGCGCTCGATGACGCAGCCCACGCGCTGATCGCCCGGCACCGGGTCGATCACCAGAACGCTTGCAATGCAACGGAAAGGTCACCTCCATGCTTGACGCCTCCACGGACGTCCTGGTCCTGGACCGGCTGGAATCCGGTGAACCGCTGCGGTTCCGGGACTTCCACGCCCTGGTCGCCGGGTACACGGGACGGGACGAGAAGGCCGTGCGGCACCACATCGACGAGCTCGCCGCGATCGGCGTCGCGCCGCCCGAACAGGTCCCGATGTTCTACCGCGTCGCGGCGAACACCATCTCCACCGCCGGGAGCACGCCGATCGCCGCCACCAACACCTCCGGCGAGGTGGAGCCCGTCATCCTGCGGCACGGCGGGAAGTACTTCCTCGGCATCGGCTCCGACCACACGGACCGGGCGCTGGAGACCGTCGACGTCGGCGACTCCAAGCGCGCCTGCCCCAAGCCGATCGGGCCGGTCGTCGTCGAGATCCCGGACTGGTCGGACTTCGACTGGGATGCCTGCCGGGCCCGCAGCCGGGTCGACGGCGAGCTCTACCAGGACGGCACGCTCGCGAACCTGCGCACCCCGCGCGAACTGCTCGGCATCTTCGCCGAACGGCACGGGGACGACGGCGGCGACCTGATCTGCTTCGCCGGCACCCTGCCGCTGCTGCGCGGCGAGTTCACCCCCGGCGACCGGTGGGATCTCGAACTCGCGCTGCCCGACGGCCGCACGCTCACCCACACCTACCGCACGACCGGAAGGAACTGATCATGCGCACCGGAGCCGACTACCTGGCATCGCTGCGCGACGGGCGCGTGGTGCTCGTCGACGGCGAGCAGGTCGACGTCGCCACCCACCCGGCCTTCGCGCCGGTGGCCCGCACCGTCGCCGAACTCTTCGACATCGCCGCCGACCCGGCGAGCGGAATGCAGTACACCGCACCGGAAACGGGCGAGACCGCCAACCGCGCCTTCGGGATTCCCCGCAGCCAGGAGGAACTCCGCCTGCGCCGGGAGGCGATCGAGACCTGGGCGCGGCACACCCACGGCTGGGTCGGGCGCAGCCCCGACCACGTCGGCACCTTCCTCGCCTCCTTCGCCGCCCACCCCGAGGTCTTCGCCGGCGGCGACCGCGACTTCTCGGCCAACGTCGCCGCCTTCCACCGGCGGCTGCTGGCGGAGAACCTCTACGTCTCCTACGCGATCATCCCGCCGCAGGTCTCCCGCGCCACCACGGCGTCGGGCTGGGACGGTGAGTACCTGCAGGTCGGCGTCGTGCGGGAAACCGAGGAGGGCATCGTCGTCCGCGGCTCGCAGATGCTCGCCACCGGCGCGGCGATCGCCGACGAGATCTTCGTGTCGTGCATCAAGCCGCTCGGGCCGGACGACCAGGACTTCGCCGTCGGCTTCGTGGTCCCGACCGCCGCGCCGGGGCTCAAGCTGTACTGCCGGCGACCGTACGCGCCCGCCGCGACGAGCGCGTTCGACTACCCGCTCACCAGCCGCTACGACGAACCGGACGCGCTGGTCGTGTTCGACGACGTGCTGATCCCGTGGGAGCGCGTCTTCGTCAACCGGGACACCACCGGGGTGCGCCGCCAGTTCTTCGACACCGGCGCGCACGCGCTCGGCAACTGGCAGGCCCAGATCCGGTTCGCCACCAAGCTGAAGTTCATCGCCGGCGTGGCGCGCCGGGTCACGCAGGTCAACGGCGTGGACAAGATTCCCAGCGTGCAGGAGAAGCTGGGCGAGCTGGGTGCGCTCGTCTCCGGCGTCGAATCGGCCGTGCTCGCCGCCGAGTACACCGCCGCTCCCGACGACGCCGGGCAGTGGCTGCCGGGCAAGCGCGCGCTCTACGGCTCGATGGGGCTGCAGTCCGAGATCTACCCGCGGGTGTTGGCGATCCTCCGCGATCTCGTCGGCGGCGGCGTGCTGCAGCTGCCGTCGAGCGTCCGCGACCTCACGAGCCCGGTGACCGCACCCGACATCGAGCACTACGTGCAGTCCCCGGGCGTGGCCTCGGAGGAGCGCGTGAAGCTCTTCAAGCTGGCCTGGGACATCGTCGGGTCAGAGTTCGCCGGGCGGCACCAGCAGTACGAGATGTTCTACGCCGGGGCGCCGTTCGTGGTCAAAGGCGTTTACAGCTACCGGAACTACGGCTACGAGCAAGTGCTCGAGGACGTCGAGCAGTTCCTGGGTTCCTACAAGATCGAAACGGTGTGAGAGGTCAGCATGGCTAAGCCCGAGTACGAGTTCTTCCCCGTCAGCGACGTCGACTTCACGGTCTGCCCCGGCGACGACCCGAAGATCACCGAGCGGATCCTCGCCAAGGACGCGGAGTCCGGCGTGGCCACCCGGATCCTGCGCTACGAGCCCGGCGCCGACTCGACGCCGATGGGCGTGCAGAAGCACGACTTCTGGGAGGAGGTGTACATCCTGGAGGGCTCGTTCACCGACCTGACGCTCGGCGAGACGTTCTCGGCAGGCATGTTCGCCTGCCGCCCGCCGGGGATGCCGCACGGACCCTGGCGCACCGACGAGGGCGTCGTCACCTTCGAAGTCCGCTACTACGACAAGTAGGTCCGCCATGTCGCTTCCAGCTTTCCAAGCGGCGAACGCGGTCGACATGCGCACCAGCATGGGCCGCTTCACCACCGGGGTGGCGATCGTGACCAGCGGGTCCGGAGACCAGGCCTGCGGCATGACGATCAGCTCGCTGACGTCGATCTGCCTGGACCCGGCGATCCTGCTGATCTCGCTCACCGAGGGCTCGCGGACCACCGACATGGTCACCGCGACCGGGCGGTTCGCCGTCTCGATCCTCGGGGCCCGCCAGGAGGCCATCGCCCGCCGCTTCGCCACCCGCGGTGGCGCGCGGTTCGAGGGATTGGACTGCGAGCACGGCGAGTTCGGGCTGCCGATGATCAAGGACGCCCTGGTGCAGGCCGAGTGCGACGTCCACAGCGCGCACGACGTCGGCGACCACCGGGTCGTCTACGGGCTCGTGCGGAACCTCCGCTGCCGGGAGGGCGCCGGTCTGGCGTTCTACTCCGGCCGGTTCGGCGACTTCCACGACTTCGGTCACGAGGAGATGCCCTGGATGTTCTGATCCCGGCTCGTCCGGTAGTCCGATCGGGCTATTGCGGGCGAGAACTACCCGGTCGTGTGACAGGACCGGGCTGCGCTGGGCCAACGCCGTTCGCCGCCGCCGGGCGGGCTTCGGCGGCGACGGCCGGCCGGACCGGGATCCGGCGCGGTGCGCCGGGCGGCGCTCGATCAATTTGAGCAGCTCAGCGCTTTGCGCCGGGGAGCGCGGGTGGCCGTGCCCGACCGGCGAACGCCCCGCACGAGCGAGGGGGCGTTCGCCGGTCGGCGCCACGCACGACCGCACGCCTGGCGCGCCGCGCGCGCCGCGCGGGCATACCTTGTGCCCGGAGTGATCGCGGACCTCCCCCCATGCAGCCGCGGTGCCGCGATCGCCCCGCCGGTGGCCTGCTTCCCCGACCTCCCCAAATCCCTCCGGGGGAGCGGGCCACCGCACCACTTTCCCCGGCCACCCGGCGATGGTTGCCCGGACAACTTGGGTCCGCAACCGTTCGCCGCCGGGGTCACTCCACCGTTGCGGTTCAGGGCTCCAGGGTCAGGAAGTTCCAGCGGGCTCCCGGGGCCAGGCCGCTGAGCGACCGGCCGCAGTTCTGCAGGACGACGGCGCCGGAGGTGACGTGCTGGGTGCCGGTGCCGAGGTCCCGGTGGAACCGCTGGATCGGGCCGCGCCGCAGCGCCGCGGTGCCCGCCCACTTGTGGACCGCCTGCCCGACCGCGTGGGCGGACCAGGTCGCGTTGTTCAGCGCCAGCCGGGCCAGGGTTTCCTGTTCGGTGCTGGGCATCCCGCCGCCGGCCAGGGTCTGCTCGATGTCGGCCCAGACCTGCTTCGCCCAGGCGTGGGCGGACCGCAGCTTGCTCTCCGCGGTCGCGTACTCCGCGTGGAACTGCTGGGTGTCGACCGCGGCGTTCGGAGAACCGGTCTTCTCGGCGGCCAGGGCCTTGAGCTCGTCGAGCAGCCGGCGGCCGACGCCGATCGCCCAGCCGGCGTGCGAGATCCCGGACAGGGTGGCCAGGCCGATGCGGTAGACCGCGCCGCCGTGCTGGGCCTGCCTGGTGGCGGGGTCGAAGGTGTGCGTCTCGGGCACGAACACGTCTTCGCAGGTGTAGTCGATGCTCCCGGTGGCGCGCAGGCCCAGCACGTCCCAGTTGTCGATCAGCGTCGCCTGCTCCTTCGGGAAGGTGCAGATCAGCGCCTGCTCGGTCTCCGCGCACCAGGCCCCGGAGTGGATGTGCCCGGCGAGCGCGATGCCGGAGGCGAACTGCCAGCGGCCGCTGACGAGGAAGCCGCCGTCGACCCGCTTCGCGGTGCCGAGCCGGGTGCCGTGCCCGGCGATCAACGCGAACCGGCCGCCGGCGACGTCGGGGAACAGGTCCGCCGCGGCGTCGGCGCCGAGGTAGGCCGCGGTCGTGCCGGTCACCAGTTGCAGCGCCATGGACGTCCAGGCCACCGAAGCGTCCAGATAGGACAGTTGGGCGATCGTTTCCAGCTGCTGGGTGGGCGAGAACTCGTAGCCGCCGAGTTCTCGCGGGATGCCGGTCTTCAGCACGCCGGAGTCGTGCAGGGCCTGCACGACCTCGTCGGCGAGGCGGCCGGACTCGTCGTTGTGGTCGGCGTGCTCGGCCAGCAGCGGGCCGAGCGCGGCCAGCCGTTGGCGGAGCGGGGTGAACTCGTCGCTGATGTAGAGCTCGGAGGTTTCGGTGGTCATCCTCGTGACTCCTTGCCGAGTTGCCTGCCTTGATCAAGTTCCGGTCGGCAGCCTATGCCGCCGGCCCGGCCCGCGGTGCCGGCTCCCGCCGCCGTCGTCAATTTGTGACCGGCATGCGTGACGATGTGGTGAATTTCCAACCTATCCCCGAATGGGTGAGGCAAATCTTGGCGCCGGACGATATGGTTTGGGCAGGTGCGCACCAAGATGTCGATCGGCAGACTTCCCCGATTCGATTCGGGGATCAAAAAATGGGGGCGAGGGATCGGGAATTCGCGGTTGCGCGGGTTCCCGGTCGCTCGATGGCCACGGGAGTGGTCTGAAATGGATCTGCTTACGAGGTGCAGCGACCTCCCGTACGAGCAGTTGTGCGAGGAGATCCGGATTGCCGGGCGGGCGCGCAAGGAGGCATTGGGCCGAGGCGCGATCGCCGACGTGGAGGCGGCGGAGTCGGTGCTGGACTGGTTCCTGGACGAACTGGCCGACCGGCTCAGACGGGGGGTACGTAACGACGAACTGCCGCGGCCCGACCCGGTTCCGCAGTGACCGGTCAGCCGTGGTCGGAGTTGGGGATCGCGTCGATGAGCAGTTCGCCGGGGTCCCGGCGCGGCGTCGCCGGAACGGGCTCGCCGTAGCCGATCAGCAGCCAGGCCTGGGGGTGGGGCGCGTCGCCGAGCAGCCGGCTCAGCGCGTCGCGGATGTCCTGGCCTCCGGCGAGCGGCAGCGGTGTGGCGGCCAACCCGCGCGCGGTCGCGGTCAGCCACACCCGCTGCCAGGCCTGCCCGGCCTCCAGCTCGCTCTTCGCATCGCTACCCGTCGTGCACAGCACGGCCAGCAGCGGCGCGGGTTCGGCGTCGCTCTGCAGGGCGTGGCGCAGCAAGCCCGCCAGCTCGTCGTGCTCGGCGGGCCGGACGAGGTGCAGCCAGGCGCCTTCGGCGCGTGCCGCGATCCGCAGGTCGTGCTGGATCGAGACGGCGACGGCGGTCGGCTGGAGCGGGCGCCGCTGCGTGCGGCGTGCCGGAATCGCCTCGTACAGCGCGATTTGCTCAGCGTCGGGGCGCTGGTGGCCGCCGCTGCGGATCTCCGCCAGCACGGTGGGGGACGACAGTCGCGGCAGCAGCGTCACGACCGGCCGGACCCCGGCGTGCGCCAGCGCGAGCCGGAGGTTCAGCAAGGCCGCGCCGCAGGCCAGCCGCAGGTCGTGGTCGCCGGGATCGCCGGTCGGCAGCAGCTGGGCCGGGGCGGCGTGCAGCTCGATGACGTTCGGCAGCACCCGGAACCGCCACGGCTGGCTGTTGCGCGGCGAGGGGGCGAGACCGGCCTGCTGGACGATTTGCGCGACCTGGTCCGGTACGAGATCGAAAACAGCGGGAAACCGTCGCATGTCGACTCCTCGACTGCAACGCTGCCAGTGCCGCCCGGGGGCGGGCAGGGGCGAACGACCCGCACGGGATCACGGGGATACCGGGCCGGATCGGCGGTTCAGCCGGTGTTGCGGGAGTTCAGGCGGGAGCCGGGAGCGGCGAGTTGGCTGCGGGCGGCCACCAGGGCGGTGCGGGCTTCGTCGCGAGATCCCTCCGCCAGGCGATCGGCGGCGGTGCGGACCGCGTTCGCGGCGTCGGCGGGGATTTCGATGTGCGGGTGCTGGTCGAGGAGACCGACCGCGCGGGCCAGCTCGCGGTGGGCTCGGTCGGCGGGATTGTGCTGCGCGGTGAGTAGGTCGATCAGTGCTGTGTCCACCGCGTCGCGCAGGGCTGCCTCGGTCGAGGAGTGCGGTACTGCAGTCACGGGGCGGAAGTCTAAGCGCTGCAACGGATGTTCAGCACCCTTCAACATCACCCACACGGGTGGACATTGGCCACAATAGTCACACCATGAACAGAAGTGTTCGGGATCTTGCCGGGCCGGGGCGTGGTCAGCGGCGCTCGAAACGGGCAGCATCACCGCGACCCGGAGTGCACCCGGCCGGTGGGACTTTTGCCCCTTGAACCCTCCGGAAGCGGTGGTACTCACAGAAATGTGGCCGCATCGAACCACACGGGAGAGTCTGCCATGGACGGTGTCGTGAACAATTCGCTGGATGCGTGGCGGACCGGGACGATCGGGCCCCGACTGGTCCAGATCGCCGACCGGCCGTGGGTACGCGACGAGATGCGAGGATTGCGGGACGCCCGGTCCCGCAGAACCGCCGTGAACCTGGCGCTGTTGCGCGCCCCGCTCAACGGCGTCGACCTGGACAGCGACGATCACGCGATGCTGACCTGGCTCGCCGATCGCGACGCCGACATCGTGGCGGGAGTGCACAGCCTGCTGGATCGAGCCCGGGCGGCCCCACCCGTTCCCGGCGCGGCCGAGGCCGGTCACGAGTGACCGTACGCGCGCTAGGACACCGTCGACGCTTCGCTCTCGGCGCGTTCTTCCAAGCGCTGCATGGCGGTCGCGCGGGCTGAGTGCACGTGGTGCAGGGCGGCTTGGCGGGCCGCTTCGGAATCGCCCGCGAGCAGCGCGTCGAGGATCCGCTGGTGGTCTTCGCGGGCCGCCTCGACCCGGCCTGGCACCATCAGCGTGGTCTGCATGCCTTGGTGCAGGATCTGCTGCAGGACGCCGAGGGTCTGCTGCAGGAACTTGTTGCCGGCCGCTTCCACGATGGCCAGGTGGAACGCCTCGTCGAGCTGCTGCAGGCGCTCGAAGTCGCGCGGCACCTGCTCGGTTGCCTCGGCCATGCTCTGCAGAACGCTCGAAACCCGTTGCAGCGCCTCGGCATCCTGCCGCTCGGCGGCCCAGCCCGCGGCGGGGACTTCGAGCACCTCGCGCATCGCGAACAGCTCGCTGATCGAATGGCGTTGCGTGGCCAGGGCCTCGCGGAGCTCCCGGGCGGTCTCGGGCTCGGCGATGAAGACGCCGCGGCCGTGCACCACCCGCAGCACGCCCCTGGCCTTCAGCGCGCCGATCGCCTCGCGCACCGTCGGCCGGCTCACCCCGAGCAGCTCGGCGAACTCGCGCTCCGGCGGAAGCCGGTCGCCCGGGCTGTACCGGCCCGATTCGATCGCCTGCGTGATCTGCTGCTCGACCTGGTTGGCGACCGACCCCGGTGACAGCCGCTCCCACATGTCCCATCCACCTCCGCGAGACCATTCCTGGCCACGAGTCTACGTTCGGCGTTCTTCCCGGCCGGTGGAGCTGCTCGATCCCGGGTTCCTGGCGATGTGGCCGAGGCGTCACCCGGCGGAGTTAAGTAGGCCTACTCAGGATCGGCGCGCGTTCGGCGGGGTACCGTCGCTCGGGTTTCGGGGGAAGGACCGACTGCATGAGCGCGCACTTGGCCGGGGTTGCCGTTCACCTGCCGGAGCGGGAGGTCGGTACCGCGGAGGTGGAGCGGCGGATCGCGGCGGAGAGCGCGGCGTTCGTACCACCGGCCGGGATCATCCGGCGGCTGACCGGCATCGAGTCGCGCCACGTGCTCGGCGACGAGGAGCAGGCCTCCGACCTGGCCGCGGCCGCGGCGCGCAAGCTGCTCGCGGAGACCGGCACCCCGGCAGAGGACGTCGACCTGCTGCTGTTCGCCTCGGCCAGCCAGGACATGGTCGAGCCCGCCACCGCGCACATCGTGGCCGCCAAGCTGGGCCTGCGCTGCCCGGTGATGGACGTCAAGAACGCCTGCAACAGCGTGCTCAACGGCATCGAGGTCGCCGATGCGCTGATCGGCGCGGGCCGGTACCGGCGGGTGCTGCTGGTCAGCGGCGAGTCGCCGTCGCGGGCGATCCGGTGGAACGTGCCCGACATCGGGACCTTCCTGCGCGCCTTCCCGGGCTACACGCTCTCCGACGCGGGCGCCGCGATGCTGCTGACGGACGGGCCCGCCGGAGTGCTCGGCAGCGGGTTCAGCGCCGATTCGTCGCAGTGGGACGTCGGCACGCTGCCGTGCGGAGGATCGGCGCATCCGCGCGATCCCGAGTACACCTACTTCGCGATGGACGGCGGGCGGCTGAAGTCGGCGTTCCTGCGGCTGGGCACCGGCGTGCTGGACGAAACGCTGGCGCGGCTCGGGCTCGGCTGGCAGGACTTCGCCGTCGTGTGCGTGCACCAGGTTTCCCTGCCGTACCTGGACGTCTTCGCCGAACGGGCCGGGGTTCCCGCCGACAAGCTGGTGGTGACGATCCGCGAGCACGGCAACGTGGCCTCCGCGAGCCTGCCGCTGCAGCTGGCCGTCGCGCAGCAGCTCGGCCGCTGCGGGCCCGGTGATCTGGTTGCGCTGGTGGGCATGGCCGGCGGGGTCAGCCTGGGGATCGTGGTGATCCGGCTGTGAGCGGGCTGTGGGTGGTGGTGCCCGCCTACAACGAGGCGTCCGGCATCACTGCGACGCTGGAAGCGCTTGACGCGCAACGGGATTCGGACTTCGAGCTGGTCGTGGTGGACAACGGGTCGACGGATTCGACGGCGGGCGTTGTCGCGGGCTTCGGCCGGACGCGCCCGTGGGTCCACCTGGTGCACGAGCCGGAGAAGGGCACCGGGGCGGCCGCGGACACCGGCATGCGCTTCGCGGTGGAGCGCGGCGCGGCCCGGCTGGCCCGCACCGACGCCGACTGCCTGCCCGCGCCGGACTGGACCCGGCGGATCAACGCGGCGTTCGCGTCGGGGCTGCGCATGGTGGCCGGGCAACTGCTGCCGCGCACCGACGAGGGCGTGCCCGCCTGGCAGCGGTCGCTGCTGGTCGGCGCCGTCGAGGTGGCCAGCGCGTTCGGCAAGATCCGGTCCGGCAACCGCGATCCGCGCTACCGGGGCCCGTACGTGATGGCGCCCGGCTGCAACATGGCCATCACCGGCGAGCTCTACGTCCAGGCCGGCGGATTCCCGCGCACCAAGATCGAAGACCTGCACGAGGACCGCGCCCTGGTCAACGCCGTGCGGCTGCTCACCGCCGATTACGGCCTGCGCCGCGACGTCGTGGTGCGCGGCTCGGTGCGGCGGGTGCGTGCCTGGGGGCTGCTGAAAACCCTCGCCTGGTACGCGGATCACCGCTACCGGCCGGAGCTGGTGGACATCAGGTGACCGCCGCGAGGTGGGAGCGGCGGGTGCAGCTCGGCGCGCACCCACTGGCGTACCCGCTGGTGCGCGGCATCGGGCGGATCGGGCCGGTGGTGCGGGTGCCGCGCGTCGGCGTGGTGGTCAGCGAAGCCGCGCCGGCCCGCGAGGTGCTCACCGACACCGAGAGTTTCACCAAGACCGGGCCGGGTTCCCCGGCGGACCTGTGGACGCCGGTGGTAGGGCCGTCGGTGCTGCTGAACATGGAAGGCGACGACCACGCCCGGCTGCGCCGGAAGCTGTCCGGGCTGTTCACGCCGCGCTTCGTCGAGCAGCTGTGCGAGCGCGTGGCGGCGGAGCCGATGGCGGCGCTGCGCGCGGAGCTGGCCGCGGGGCGCGCCGTGGACCTGGTGCCCGTGGTGCGCGACCTGGCCGGCGCGGTGATCTGCGAGCTTGTCGGCTTGCGGGCCGACCGGGCGGACTTCGCCCGGGCCTTCGCCGCGGCGACGGCGGTGACGTCGATGGTGCGGCTGGGGCGTTCGCGGCTCACCCCGGCGCAGGTGGCGCGCGGGCGGAAGGCCTTGTCGGAGCTGACCGGACCCGCCGCCGTGGCGTTCGCGCACGGCGGCCCGGAGTCGGTTCCGGGACGGATGCGCGAGCTCGGCCTGTCCGAGCAGGAGGCGCTGGGCGCGGTGGCGGCCTTCGTGCTCACCGGCACCGAAACGCTCGTCTCCTACGTGCCGCGGCTGATCGCCCTGGCGCACGACACCGGCTGGTTGCCCCGGCTGGTCGCCGAGCCCGGGCGCGCCGACGACGTGGTGTCGGAGGCCCTGCGGTTCACCGTGCCGTCGCCGGTGATGCTGCGCAGCGTCGCCGCCGAGCGCACGATCGGCGGCGTGCGGGTGCGGCCGGGGGACCGGGTGGTGATCGCGACGATCTCCGCGGCCAAGGGCCTCGGCGGCTTCGACCCCGATCGCCCGCACCCGCCGGCGGTGCAGCGGCTGTGGTTCGGCGCGGGCCCGCACTTCTGCCTCGGAATGCCGTTGGCCGGCGCGGAGATCCGGGCGGTGCTGGACGCCGTGCTCGCCGCGGGTGGCGCGGCCGTCGTGGACCGGAAGGTCGCCCGCCGAGTGTTGATCCCCGCCTACCGGAGCCTGGTGGTGCGCCGTGCCTGACCTGCTCGCACAAGTCCTCGACGCCGGCCGGCGGTACGGCGACGCACCGGCGCTGACCGGACCTGCGGGCCGCACGCTGAGCTATGCAGACCTGTTCCGGCGCATTACGGCTACCGCGGATCGACTGCGCGGCAAGGGTTTTCGCACAGGTGACCGGATGCTGTTCTCGGTCCGTCCCGGGCCGGAGGCCGTCGTGCTGGCCCTGGGTGCGGTGGCGGCGGGCGGCACCGTGGTGTTCATCGACCCGGGCTCCGGCCCGGAGCTGTTCGCCAGCCGGCTCGACCTGGCCCGGCCCGCGTGGGCGGCCGCGGAATCGCTGCTGTACGCGGCGAGCGCGCCCGGCCCCGGCCGGGCGCTGGCCCGGCGGCGCGGCGTGCTGCTGCCGGACTACTCGTCGCTGCCGGTCCGGCACGTGCGGTCCGGGCCGTGGCTGCCCGGCGTCCCGCTGCGCGCCGTGTCGGCGAAAGCGCTGGCCAAACCGGCCGAGCCGGGGGCGGACTGGTCTCCCGCGCCGGACCAGGACGCCGTCGTGGTGTTCACCGCCGGGACCACGAGCGACCCCAAAGCCGTTGTGCACACGCGGGGTTCGCTCGGCGCAGCCCTGGAAGTGCTGGCCACGCGCTGCGCACTCGCACCCGGCGCGCGGGTGCACACCGACCAGTTCCTGCTCGGGTTGCCGAGCCTGGTGGCCGGTGCACATTGGACGATGCCGCGCTTCGGATTCTCGCCCACCGCGGACCTTTCTTCGGTGGCGAGCGGACTTTCGGAAGCCACGCACACCTTCTTCGTCCCGGCGGATTTGGCCGCGCTGCTCGACGCCGCCGAGCGCGGGGAGGTGGCGCTGCCGGGCTCGTTGCGCCAGGTGTGGCTCGGTGCCGCCCCGGTGCTGCCGCCGCTGCTGCGCCGGGCCGAGGCCGCGCTTCCCGGCGCCGAGTTTCTGGCGATCTACGGGATGACCGAGATCCTGCCCATCGCGGTGGCCACCGCCGCGGAGAAGCTCGCGCACGACGGCGACCTGCTCGGCAAGCCGCTGCCCGGGGTCCGCGCGCGCGTCGCCGACGACGGCGAGCTGCTCGTCTCCGGGCCGAACATGTGCCGCGGATACCTCGGGCAGCCGCCGTTGGCCGAGCACGCGACGGGCGACCTGGCGCGCATCGAGAACGGCTCGATCGTGCTGGTCGGCCGGAAGAAGGACATGATCCTGCGCGGCAAGACCAACGTGTACCCCGGGCTCTACGAGCCGTCGATCGCCGCGCTGCCGGGCGTCGAGGGCGCGGCGATGATCGGGGTGCCGGACGAGATCGGCGACGAGCGGATCGTGCTCGTCGTGGCCGGAACGCGGCCGGGGCTGGCGGAATTGGTGCGGGCGGAGCTGCCGAGGCTCATCGACGCGGCGGCGCTGCCGGACGAGGTCGTGGTGGTGCCGGAGCTACCGGTGTCCGGGCGGACCCGGAAGCTGGACCGGGACGCGTTGCGGGAGATGGTGGCCGGATGAGGATCGCGGTGACCGGCGCGACCGGATTCGTCGGCGGCGCCGTGTGCCGCGCGGCGGAGGCCCGAGGCTGGCAGGTGCACGCCTTCGGCAGGCGGCCGGGCGTGCGGCACTGGGACATCGCGAGTGGTCCGCTCGCGGACCCGCCCGAGGTCGACGCGGTCGTGCACGCGGCCGCCGCGGTCGCCGACGAGACCGCCTCGGCGATGATGTGGCGGACCAATGTGGACGGTACGCGGCACGTGGCGGACACCTTCCCCGGCGCGCGCCTGGTGCACATCTCGACCGCGAGCGTCTACGACCCGTTCACCGCGACGGTCGATGCCGACGAGGCGGCGGCGCCGGTCGCGCGATACCTCAATGCCTACGGCGAATCCAAGGCCGCTGCCGAACGACTGCTCACCTACCGGCCCAACACCGTCGTGCTGCGCCCGCACGCCGTGTACGGGCCGGGCGACACGACGCTGCTGCCGCGGCTGCTCGACGCGATCCGGGGGCGCAGCCTGGTGATCGTCGGCGACGGCCGCACCCGGCATTCGCTGACGTCGATCGACAACCTCACCAGCGCGATCCTGCTGGCCTGCAACGGAAAACCCGGCACCTACAACATCGCCGACGCCGCGCCGATGGCCCTGGCGGACGCGCTGCGGGAGATGTTCCGCGAGCGCGGCCTCCGGGTGCGCATCCGCCACCTCCCGGTGCGGCTGGCCTGGAACCTCGCGGCCATCGCCGAGAACACCTGGCGTCCACCGAGGCTGGCGCAGCTGAGCCGCTACGCGGTGAGCCACCTCGGGTTCGAGCGCACCCTGGACATCACCGCGGCGCGCCGCGACCTCGGCTACCGGCCGGAGCCGACGTCGTTCACCGGGGCGGCGCGGTGGTGATGCCGAGCTCGGCGTAGGACGGGATCAGCACGCCGCGAGCGGGCCGCCGGGACACCACCCGGATCGGCCCGGCATCCAGGATCGCCTGCAGCAGGTGGGAAATCTCCGCGCGGGCCAGCGCGGCGCCGAGGCAGAGGTGCCGCCCGGCGCCGAACCAGAGCTGCCGGGTCTCGGGCACGTAGGGCCGGTTGACGTCGAAGCGCCCGACCCGGTTGTTGGCGACGTAGGTCAACAGCATCACGCGCTCACCAGCCCGCATCGAGGCCCCGCCCACGGTCACGTCGTTGCTGACGCTGCGCCCGATCAGTGGTGCGGGCGTGGTCACCCGCAGGCCCTCCCGCACGGCGTCGGGCAGCAGCTCGGGAGACTCGCGCAGCTGGTGCTGCTGGCCGGTGTCGTGCAGCAGCGCGACGGTGCGGGCCATCGCGGTGGCGGCCGTCTCGGTGCCGGCGACCATGAGCAGCGCCGCGATCCCCGAGGTCTCCTCCAACGACAGGCCCAGCTCCCGGCAGCGGCCCAGCAGCGTCTCGGCGGGAGCCTCGGCGAACGCCGCGGGCACGTTGCGCGTGAGATCGGCGATGATCGGCTTGGCCTGCGCGACGACTTCGGGCGGCAGCTCGGTCGACGCGGCGCTGCCCAGCGCCAGCTTCGCCAGCCGCTCCCCGGTGCCGAACACCGCACGGTAGTGCTCGTCCTCCGGCGGCAGGTCGAGCCCGAGCAGATCGGCCATCATCCGCCCGACCAGCACCCGGGACAGATCGGCGAGATCGACGACTTCACCGGCCCGCAGCCGCTCCACGGCGGGCTGCAAGGCCGGGTCGAAGACCCGCCGCACCAACGGACGGGCGGTGGCGTCGGTGAACAGGTCCCGAGCCCGCGAGCGAAGATCGGCGTGCCCGGGGCCGTCGAAGATGCGGTAGACGTAGTCGCCGAGCACCTGAGCCCAGAGGTGCCCGACGCCGCCCTCGCCGAGCAGCGTGAAGTGCGCGCCGTCGTTGAGGATCCGGCGAGCGACCACGGGATCGTTGACCACCCACCCGAGCCGTGGCACCCGCCGGATCGGCCCGCCCCGAGAGGAGAGCCGGAGCAGCAGGTACAGCGCGGGCCGGCTGGCCCAGAGCAGCCGAGCCTCATGCCGCTGAGCGGGATCCCGACGCCCAAGCAAATCGATCACACGGCCGACTATTTCAGAGTCGTGAGCACTTTGGTCCGCCATAGCGGCCCAAACCACTCACGACCCTGGCGCCCCGCGCGAGTTGAGACCGGTGGCCGGGCGCGGGCTGGGGGCCAATGAAGACTGTTCGCGATCAATCGCTGCAGGAGGTCTGATGCCTGGGGTAACGCCGACGATGGGGCGACGCCGTTTGGGAGGTGTGCTGAAGTCGTTGCGGCTTGGCGCTGGGCTGAGCAACGAGCAGGCGCGCCAGCGTGCAGGCATGTCGACCGCGAAGCTGTCCCGGCTCGAAGCCGGCCACAACGTGGTTGCGCAGAAGGACATTCGAGCTCTGCTGGACGCCTACAATGCAGACAGCCAGACGCGCGACAAGGTGTTGAGGCTTGCTCAACTGGCTGAGCATCGCGGTTGGTGGCAGGAGTTCGACGATGTACTGCCTGCCGACTTCGACCTTTACCTCAGCGTTGAGGAGGCAGCGGCTTCGCTGCTGGTGTTTCAGACCTCTGTGGTCCACGGGCTGCTGCAAACCGAGGACTATGCAAGGGCCTGGCATCGCGCAGAAGATCCAGGAAGGCCCAACGCCGAACTGGAACGGCTCGTCGGTCTGAGGATGGCCCGCAAGCAAGCCTAGGTCCGGGAGGACGAGCCGCTGATCATTTGGGCTGTCCTTGACGAGGCGGTTGTGCGCAGGAAGGTCGGCGGCCCGGACATCATGAGGGCGCAGCTGGGACACCTGCTGTCGATGAGTGAACAGCCCAACGTCACCATCCAGATCTTGCCCTTCGAGGTTGGCGCGCACGTGGCGGCCAGTGGTTCCTTCACGCTGGTCGAGTTCGCCGAGCCGACCGATCCCGAGATCGGTTACGTGGACTGCGCCGCCGGGAATGTCTACCCGGAGAAGCCTGCGCAGGTGCGCCGGATGAAGACGCACTTTCATCACCTGACGAGTTCGGCCTTGCCCGCGATAAAGTCGCTGTCGTTCATCCGCAAGGTGCAGAAGGAGTTGACGTGAGCCACGTTGACCGGGCGTCCGACTTAGCAATCCGGTGGCGCAAGAGCAGCCGCAGCGCGCAGGGCTCGGAGTGCGTTGAGGTAGGCGCCACCGCGGAGTTCGCCGCCATCCGGGATTCGAAGAATCCCGCAGGGCCCGCATTGCTGATCGTGCCTGGCGTGTACGCCGCGATGGTTCAGGCGATCAAGGCCGGGCGGTTCGACCAGGCCTGACTTTTCTACCCAAGATTTGCTGCTCCGCCTTGTTTGGGCTGGTCAACGACCGTGAGTACTTTGTGTTGCTATAGCAGCACAAAGTACTCACGGGGCTGGAGCCAGGCCGTCGTCCATGTCAGTGCGCCGGGATTGCTGCTGTGGCTTCGACTTCTACCGCTAGTTCCGGGGTTGCCAGCGCCGCTACGACTATCAGCGAGTGCGTCGGCCAGTCTTCGTTCGGGTACCACCTGGTCAGCGCTTCTTGCAGGGCCTTGCGGTAGCCCGCGAGGCGGTCCGTGCTCGACAGCATCGCGAACAGCTTCACCAGGTGTTTCAGCTCCGCACCTGCCGCTTTCAGCAGGTTTTCGATGTTGGTCAAGGCCGCGCGGGTTTGCGATTCCGCGTCGGGGCCCGCCAGCTCGCCGTTCGGCGACGTGCCCACCTGGCCCGAGATGATCAGGTACTCGTGTCCGGCCGGTACCCGGGCCAGGTGGCTGTACCTCCCGATCGGCGGGGCCACGCCTTCAGGGTTCCAGCGCTTGATCATCGTTGTTTCCTCCTCGGGGCCGTCGAGCCTCGGACGATGAGTTCCGGGGCCAGTTCCGTGATGATCTCGTGGCGGGCCGGGCTGCCTTCGAGCTGGCGGAGGATCGCCGCCACCGAGCGGCGGCCGAGCTCGCGCAGCGGGAGGCGGACCACTGTCAGCGGCGGCGACAGGTGGCGGGCGAAGAAGACGTCGTGCATGGCCACAATGGACAGATCTTCCGGGATTCGCAGCCCCGCTTCGCGCGCCGCCGTCATGGCGCCCACTGCCGCCAGCACGTTGCTCACCACGATGCCCGTCGGCGCCGCTCCGCTCGCCAGCAGGCGGGGTAGCGCCGCCGCGCCTTCCTCGGGCGTGTGGCCGCCTCGCAGTTGCGGGCCGTCCGGTAGCCCGGCCTCGTGCAGCGCTCGTCGCCAGCCTCGCGTGCGTGCTTCGGAGCGGGCCTTCGGGTTGCCCAGCTTGAGGTGTGCGATCGCGGTGTGCCCGAGCTCGACCAGGTGTCGCGTCGCGAGGTACGTCGCGTCGTCGTCGTCCAGCGCCACGCTGCCGATCTCGCCGCGCGTGCGGTCATTGACCAGCAGCAGCGGGAGCCGGGTGGCCGCGATCTTGGCGATCGTCTCGTCCGCCGTGCTGCTGCCGCGCTGCAGGAGGAGGCCGTCGATGCGGTTGCCGCGCACGATGCGCTCGAAGGTCCGGTCGCTGCGGGCCAGTTCGTCGGCGTCCGCGAGCAGCAGGGCGTAGCCGGAGGCGCTGGCCTCCTCCTGCGCGCCCGCCATGATCTCGCTGTACACCGGGTTGCTGGTGTCGTGCACCGCCATCCCGAGGATGCCCGACTCGGCGCGGCGCAGCGCCCGCGCGACCTCGTTGGGCGTGTACCGCAGCTGCGCCGCCACCTCCAGGACGCGGTTGCGCGTCTCCTCCCTGATCCGCAGCGTTTCGTCGCCGCGGAGCAGGCGGGAGACCACCGCCTGGCTGACGCCGGCGATCCGGGCCACGTCGCTCATCTTGGCCCGGCCGGTGGCCGGTGTCGGCGGATCGGCGGGTTGACAGCTCTCGGACACGGGGGTAAGCATACCGGCACGGTAAAACGATTTACTGATTACTCCGGACGCCCTGAGGAGATCGGGACGATGAGGTCTTCCAACGATCCCGCCGCGCGGAGATCCGTCGGCACCGTCGCGGCGGTGGCCGCGATCGGCGGTCTGCTGTTCGGCTACGACACCGGGGTCATCTCCGGTGGGCTGCTGTTCATCCGCACCGAGTTCGGCCTGTCCGCCCTGATGGAGGGCGTGGTGGTCAGCTCGCTGCTGGTGGGCGCGACCATCGGCGCGCTCGTGTCCGGGCGACTGGCAGACCGGTTCGGGCGGCGGACCGTCCTGCTGGTCACCGCGGGCATCTTCGCCGTGGGCGCTCTGATCGCCGGGCTCGCGCCGGACGCGACCGTCCTGGTGCTCGGCCGCTTCGTGCTCGGCCTGGCCATCGGCCCGGCCTCCGCGGTCGTGCCGCTCTACATCGCCGAGATGGTGCCCGCCGACCGGCGCGGCGCGCTGGTCAACAGCAATCAGCTGATGATCACCATCGGCATCGTGGTGTCCTACGCCGTCGGTTTCCTGTTCGCGCCCATCGAGGGCTGGCGGTGGATGCTCGGGCTGGCCATTGTGCCCGCCGTGCTGCTGGCCGCGGGCATGGCGGTGCTGCCGGAGACGCCGCGCAACCTCGTCAGCCGCGGGTTCCCGGCGCGGGCCGAGGACGTGCTGCGGTCCATCCACGGCAAGGCCGACGTCGCCGCCGAACTCGCCGAGATCGCCGCCGCCGACGAGCGCGACCGGCAGAACCGCTCGGCGCGCGGCGTGCTGCGTGATCCGGCGCTGCGGCCGATGCTGGTGGTGGGCATCGGGCTGGCGGTGTTCTCGCAGATCGCAGGCGTGAACACGATCATCTACTTCGCGCCGTCGGTGCTGGAGACCTCCGGCTTCGGCACGTCCGGGTCGATCCTCGCGCAGGTCGGCGTCGGTCTGATCAACGTGCTGATGACGGTGGTCGCGATGCTGCTGATCGACCGGCTCGGGCGGCGGCCGATGGTGATCGCCGCGTTCGCCGGGATGGGCGTGAGCATGGCCGCGCTCGGCCTGGTCTACCTGATGCCGAGCCAGAGCGGCCTGGTCGGCTGGTTCGCGCTGGTCTGCATGGCCGCCTACATCGGCTGCTTCGCCTTCGGCGTCGGCGCGATCCTGTGGGTGCTGATCGCCGAGATCTACCCGCTGAAGGTGCGCGGCGCGGCGGTCGGCATGGCCACGATGGCGCACTGGCTGGCGAACTTCGTGGTGGCGCTGACCTTCCCGCTGCTCATCGAGGGCGCCGGGGCCACCGCCACGTTCTGGATCTTCGCGGTGGTCTGCGCGGCGGCGACGGTGTTCTGCGTGCGGCTGGTGCCGGAGACGAAGGGGCGTTCGCTGGAGGAGATCTCCGAGGCTCGCGAGGAGGCCGCCCGATGACGGTGTTGCGCGGCATGGCGTGGGGCCACCAGCGCGGCGTCGGCTGCCTGCGGGAGGTTTCGGCCGCGTACGCGCGTCGGCATCCCGGGGTGCGGGTCAGCTGGGATTCGCGGTCGCTGCGGGAGTTCGAGGACGTGCCGATCGTCGAGCTGGCCGCCCGCTACGACCTGATCGCGATGGACCACCCGTACGTCGGCCAGGCGCACGCCGGTTCCGCCTTGGTGCCGCTGGAAGAGCTGCTCCCGGAGTCGTTCCTGGCGCAGCAGCGGGCGAACAGCACCGGCCCGAGCTTCGCGAGCTACACCTGGGCCGGCAGCCAGTGGGCGGTGGCGATGGACGCCGCGGCCCAGGTTTCGGCCTACCGCCCCGAAGCGCTCGACAGCGCGCCGACGTCCTGGGAAGACGTGACGGCCTGCCTGAAGGAGCTACCCCGCCACCGGGCGCTGCTGCCCGCGAACCCGACGCATTTGATCTGCGGCCTGCTGACGCTGTGCTCGCAGATCGGGGGGAGCGGCTGGCTCGACCGGGCCGGGCTCGACCCGGAGGTGGCGGTGCCCGCGGCCGAGCGGCTGCTGGGCCTGCTGGCGCTGGTCGACGCGCGGTCGCTGGACCTCGACCCGATCGAGGCGCTGACCGCGATGTCCGCCGGCGACGTGGCCTACTCGCCGATGGTGTTCGGCTACGTGAACTACGCGCGCGACCACGCGGTCCGCTTCGCCGACATCCCATCGCCGGACGGCGCGCCGGCCGGGTCGCTGCTCGGCGGCGTCGGCCTGGCGATCTCGGCGAAGTGCGCGGAACCCGTTGCGGCGGCGCGGTTCCTGTCGCACGTCGTGAGCCCGGAGTGCCAGCGCGGCGAGTACGCGGCGGCGGGCGGCCAGCCGGGCAACCGGGCTGCGTGGACCGATCCGGCGGTGGACGCGGCATCGGGCGGGTTCTACTCGGCGACGCTGCGGACGCTGGACCGGGCCTTCGTGCGGCCCCGGCACATCGCTTACCCCGTGGTGCACCGCCGGGCGGCCGAGGAGATCCACCCGCTGGTGCGGCGCGGGACGACGGCCGGGGAGATCGTGCGCCGGTTCAACGAGGTCTGCGCGGCGACGTACGCGGAGCTGGAGCCGTGACGACGCTCGCCGAGCTGGTCGCCGCCGCGCACCGGACCTTCGCGGCGCGCCCCGCCGTCGGCGCGCTGACCTTCGGCGACCTGGGCGCGCAGGCCCGGGCCGCGGCGACGGCGTTGCGGCGGCTCGGCCTGCGGCCGGGCGATCGGGTGCTGATCGCGCTGGACAACCGGCCGGAGGTGCTGGCGCTGGAACACGCGCTGTGGCTGGGCGGATTCGTGCGCGTCGCGGTGAGCACCCGGTTGCACCCGGCCGAGATCGCCGCGATCGCCGACGACTGCGCTGCCGCCGCGATCGTGACCGAGCTCGATGTGCCGGGGCACCGGGCGATCGCGCCGGGAGCGGAGCTGTTCTCCGGCCCGGCCGACGACTTCGAGCCGCGCCGCGATTCGGACGACCTCGCCGCGCTGATGTACACCTCGGGCAGCACGGGACGGCCCAAGGGCGCGCGGGTGACCAGCGGCGCGTGGGTCGCGATGGTGGAGGCGATGTGGCAGGAACTGCCGCCCATCGGGCCGGACGACGTCGTGCTGCACGTCGCGCCGATGAGCCACTTCAGCGGCTCCGTCGGCTCCGCCTACACCCTGGCGGGCGCGGCGGCGGTGCCGCTGGCCAGGTTCGACGCCGTCGAGGCGGTCGCGGCGATCGAGCGGCACCGGGTGACCGCCGTGACGCTCGTGCCGACCATGCTCGAACGGCTCGCCGAGGCCGTCGACCGGCCGACGAGCCTGCGCGCCGTCGTCTACGGCGCGGCCCCGATCTCGGTCCCGGTGATGCGCCGCGCGCAGGAGGCGCTCGGGACGGTGCTGTACCAGTTCTACGGCCTGAGCGAAGCGCTCGCGCCGCTGACTGTGCTGTCCGCGGCTGACCACGCCACCGGCGACCCGCAGGTGCTCTCCTCCATCGGGCGGCCGGTCGACTCGGTGGACTTGTCCATCGTGGACGGTGAGATCGCCGTTCGCGGGCCGCAGATCATGCCCGGCTACTGGGGCGGCGAGCCGCTGCGGGACGGCTGGTTCCGCACCGGCGACCTCGGCCGCCTCGACGCCGCCGGGCGCGTCCACCTGGCCGGGCGGCGCAGCGAGCTGATCGTGACCGGCGGCTTCAACGTCCACCCGGCGGAGGTCGAGCAGGCCATCGCCGTGCTGGACGGCGTCGCCGAGGTCGCCGTGCTCGGCGTCCCGGACGCGCGCTGGGGCGAGGCCGTTTCCGCCGTCGTGGTCCGCGGGCCCGGAAGCGAACTGTCCGAAGAGGACGTTCGGCGGGCCTGTGCGAGCCGGCTCGCCGGGTACAAGAAGCCCCGGCGCGTCGTGTTCCTGCCCGAGCTGCCGCAGACCAGCACCGGCAAGCCCGACCGCAAGCGGCTCCGCGCCGCCTTCAGCTGACCCCGAAACCCGAAAGGCAGGTGCGAAAGTCATGCCGGAGCAGGCATTGCAGGGGATCCGCGTCCTCGACTTCACCCAGATGATGCTCGGCCCCTACGGCACCCAGCTGCTGGCCGACCTCGGCGCCGACGTCATCAAGGTCGAGCGGCTCGACGGCGAGTGGGAGCGCGGCCTGCACCTGCAGGGCGAGCTCGTCGGCGGCGACTCGGCGGCGTTCCTGGCGATGAACCGCAACAAGCGGTCGGTCGCGGTGGACCTGCGCTCCGACGCGGTGCGCGACGCGCTGCTGGAGATCGGCAAGACCTGCGACGTGGTGGTGGAGAACTTCCGGCCCGGCGTGCTGGCCCGCCGCGGCCTCGGCTTCGAGGACTTCCGCCGCGTGAAGCCGGACATCATCTACTGCTCCGGCTCCGGCTGGGGCCAGGACACCCGCTACGCCAGGGAGAACCGGCCCGGCCAGGACCTGCTGATCCAGTCGATGTCCGGGCTCGCCGCCAACGGCGGCCGGGCGGGTGACCCGCCGACCCCGGCCGGCACCGCGATCGTCGACGCGGCCACCGCGCTGAACCTGGCCAACGGCATCCTCGCCGCCCTGGTGGCCCGGCTGCGTCACGGCGTCGGCCAGCGCGTCGAGGTGGACCTCTACTCGACGGCGATCTCCCTGCAGTGCCAGGAGATCTCGTCGATAGTCAACCAGGGCGCGGAGTTCGCGCGCTCGGCCGAAGGCGTCGGCCAGGCGTGGCTGGACGCGCCGTTCGGGATCTACCGCACCGCGGACGGCTGGCTGGCCGTGGCGATGGCACCGCTGGACGTGGTCGGCCCGCTGTTCGGCGTGCCGCAGGTCGCGGAGCTGGACGCCTGGACGGACCGCGACGAGGTCAAGCGGACCCTGGAAGCCCGCACCGCGCAGCGGCCCACGCAGGACTGGCTGGACGCGCTGCTGCCCGCGGGCGTGTGGTGCGCGCGGGTGCGCAGCACGAAGGAAGCGGTGGACGAGCTGCGGGCCGACGGCTCGGACCTGATCGTGCGCACCCGGCACGCGAAGGCCGGGGACATCGAGCTGATCGGCTGCCCGATCCGGCTGTCGGAAACGCCGTGGCAGCTGCGCTACGCGCCGCCGGCGGTGGGGGAGCACACCAGCGACGTCCTCGGCGAGGTGCTCAGCGCCGAGCAGATCGAGCAGCTGCGCGCGGACGGAGCCGTGGCATGAAGGTGCACGAGAACCTGGTGGAAACGCGGCAGGACGGCGTCGCCGTGCTGCGCATCGACCGGGAAAGCGCGCTCGGCGCGCTGTCGCGGGGCATGGTCGAGGCGCTGGGCGAGTACCTCGCGCGCCTTCGCTCCGACGACGAGGTGCGGGTGCTGGTGCTCACCGGCACCGGGCGCGGGTTCATCGCCGGCGCGGACATCAACGAGTACTCCGGCGTCGGCCGCACCGCCTTCGACGACTACCAGAAGCTCTCGCGCGGCGTGTTCGACCAGCTCGCGGCGCTGCCGCAGCCGACGATCGCGGCGGTCAACGGCTACGCGCTCGGCGGCGGCTTCGAGGTGGCGCTGTGCTGCGACTTCATCGTCGCCTCCACCGCGGCCCGGTTCGGGTTGCCGGAGGTGTCGCTCGGCCTGCTGCCCGGTGGCGGCGGCACGGTGCGGCTGGCCCGGGCGGTCGGGGCACGCGTCACGAAGGAACTGGTGCTCACCGGTCGGCGGGTGAAGCCCGACGAGGCGCACCGCCTCGGCCTGCTCACGGCGCTGGTGGAACCGGACGAGCTGGTCCCGCGCGCGGTGGAGCTGGCGACGACGATCGCCGGGCAGGCGCCGCTGGCGGTGCGGGAGGGCAAGCGGCTGGTCGACGACGGGCTGGAGACCGGGCTGGCCGCCGCGCTGACCCGCGAACAGCAGGTGTTGTCCTGGCTCTACACCACCGATGATGCACGGGAAGGCGTAGCGGCATTCCTGGAGAAGCGATCGGCGGTGTTCCGTGGCCACTGACCTCGAACTGCGAAACGACCACCTGGCGGTGCGGTTGACGCCCGACCGGGGCGCGGACATCACCGCGCTGACCGATGCCCGAACCGGCGCGCAGCTGCTCTACCGCACGCCGTGGGCGGATTCGGCCCAGCCCGGGCCGTGGGCACCGGAATCCCGCCAGTCGTGGCAGGCGCTGTACCAGGGCGGGTGGCAGCTGGTGTGCCCGAACGCAGGCGATGCGTCGAACGTCGCGGGCGGCACCTGGGGCTTCCACGGCGAGGCGTGCCTGCTGCGCTGGCGGGTCGCGGAGTCCACTTCGGACTCCGCGGTGCTCTCGGTGCGGTTGAGCCAGGCGCCGCTGCGGATCCGCCGCCGCGTCGAGCTGGCCGGACCGGTGCTGCGGGTGGCGGACGAGTTCCACAACGAAAGCCCCGACCCGGTCTCGGTGACGATCGTGCACCACCCGGCCTTCGGCGCGCCGCTGGTGACGCCGGGGACGCGGATCGCGGCGGGCGCGCAGAAGCTCGCGGTCGATCCGACGTCCGGCATGGAGCCCGGCGCGACCCTCGCGTGGCCCGTCCCGGCGCTCTCGACGCTGCCACCCGGCGGCCCCGGGCAGGCCGCGCTCGCCTACTTCGAGGACTTCACCGAGCACTGGGTGTCGATCACCAGCGCCGACGGCGACCTCGGCGTGGCCATGGCCTGGAACGGCGACGTGCTGCCGAACGCCTGGCTGTGGTTCGAAGGCCGTGCGACACCCGGATTGCCCTGGTACCGCACGGAATACGTGTTCGCGGCCGAGCCCGCCTCGACGATCCCGGCGGGCGGCGTCGAGCACGCGAGGGCGACCGGCGGGAACCTCGTCGAGATCGGCCCGCGCGAGTCGGTGGCCACCGAGGTGTGCCTGGCGGTGCACCACGACCCCCGCCCGGTCACCGGCACGGACCTGACCGGCCGGATCACGTTCGAAGGAGACGACCGATGACGTTCGACGGCAAGGCCGCGCTGGTTTCGGGCGCGGGCAGCGGAATCGGCGCGGCGACGGCGCGGCTGCTGGCCGAACGCGGCGCGGCGGTCGGCGTGACCGACCTCGACGGCGCCGCGGCGGCCCGGGTGGCGGCGGAGATCGCCGCCGCCGGCGGCACCGCGACGGCGGTGGCGTGCGACATCCGCGACGCGGGCTCGGTGGAGTCGGCGGTGCGCGCGGTGGCCGATGGGCTCGGCGGGATCGACGTGCTGGTGCAGTGCGCGGGAATCGTGAAGTACGGCCAGGTGGTGGACTCCCCGGAGGCCGACTGGGACGCGGTCGTGGAGACCAACGTCCGGGGCCTGTTCCTGCTGGCCAAGCACGTGATCCCGGTGATGCGCACGCGCGGCGGCGGAGCGATCGTGTCGGTCTCCTCGGCGCAGGCGTTCGCCAGCCAGCCGCTGGTGGCCAGCTACTCGGCGAGCAAGGCGGGGCTGGTGGCGCTGACGAAGACGATGGCGATCGACCACGGCCCGGACGGCATCCGGGTCAACTGCGTGGCGCCGGGCTCGGTGCGCACGGCGATGCTGGAGGACAGCGCCCGCCAGTTCGCCGGCGGCGACACCGAGCGGGCGTTCGCGGAGTGGGGCGCCCAGCACCTGATCGGCCGGGTGATCGAGCCGGCGGAGGTGGCGTCGGCGATCGCCTTCCTGGCGTCCCCGGAGGCCAGCGCGATCACCGGCACGACCCTCCTCGTCGACGGCGGCCTCACGGCCCGCCTCGCCGTCTGACGCGGCGCCGTCCTGCTGTGGACGTGCGCCTCGCGGGTGGGGTGTGCAGTTTCAATTGAAACTGCACACCCCGCAGGTCACAGGTGGGCGAGCAGCGAGGCCACGAGGGCTGCTCGCTCCGGTAGGGAGGCCGCGACGATCTGCTCGTCCGGGGCGTGGGCGCCGCGGCCGACCGGGCCGAGGCCGTCGAGGCTGGGAACGCCGAGGGATCCCGTCAGATTGGTGTCCGCCGCTCCCGCGGCCGGGCGGCCCGAGGCCTCCTGCCCGACCGCTCGTGCCGCGCGGGCCAGCGTTTCGGCGAGTTCGCCGGGCCCCGGATCCGTCCACACCGGACGGCTGGTGAGGATCTCTGCGGTGACGGTGGCGCCGGGGCGGATCGGGCTCAGGTCCCGCAGGGCCGCCAGCACGGCGCGTTCGGTCGAGGTGTCGGTGAAGCGCATGCCGATCTCGCACCATGCCTCGCCCGGGACCACGTTGGTCCGGCCGCCGCCGGCGATGGTGCCGACGTTGCACAGCATGTCCGGGTGCGCCGCCGCGATCCGGCGCACGGCCAGCAGCTGGTCGATCAGCTCCTCGATCGCCGACGCGCCGTCCTCCGGCGCCAGCGCCGCGTGCGATTCCCGGCCGGTCACGCGGATGCGCGCGCGGGTGCTGCCCCAGCGGGCGGTCTTCACCGCGCCGTCCGGGTGCGGCGGCTCGAAGCCGAGCGCCGCCACCGCGTCCGCGCAGTGCTCGGCGATCAGTTCGCGCGCCGATGGCGAGCCGACCTCCTCGTCGGCCACCACGATCATCGTGATCGGCCGGTGGGCGGCCCGGGCAAGCATTTCCACGGCGGTCTCGAAGACGACGAGCCCGCCCTTCATGTCGTAGACGCCCGGCCCGTGGATCCGGCCGTCGCGCTCCAGCCACGGCACCGCGCCGTCGAGCGCGCCGGCCGGCCACACCGTGTCGTGGTGCCCCAGGCACAGGATCGGCCGTTCGCCCTGCCTGCCGCCGGTGCCGGGGAAGTGCGCGAGCAGGTTCGCGCCGGTGGCGTGCGCGTGTCGTTCGGTGCGGGCACCGAGCTCGGCGTAGCGCTGCTCCAGCAGGTCGAGCAGGGCGTCGAGCGCGGGCGCATGGCCGCTCGGCGTCTCCAGCCGGACGTAGCGGTGCAGCCGGTCGCGCATCCGCGCGGCGTCGGCGGGCCGGGCATCGATCAACGCATCAGTCACGGATACGGAACGTATAACTTGAGATCCGGCGAGACAACCCTGTTGACAAAAAGGACTAAGCGACTCATCTTGTCCAAGTTACGTTTCATATGTTCGGTCGCTGCGGGTGTTCATCCCGATGCGCCGGGCGAGGAGGAGTCGTGGGGCGCGGACCGGAATCGGCTGTCCTGGCCGGCGACTTCGTCGTGCAGAACCTGGACACCGCCGAGCTGCAGCGGCAGGCCGCCGCGCTGTACCGGCGCGTCTTCGGCTACCGGAATCCCGACGTCGGGCTGAGCCCGCCGCTGCTGACCGGGCTGCTGCGCAACGGCGGCTCCGCCGTCGGTGCCGTCGCCGCCGACGGCACCCTGCTCGGCTTCGCCTACGGGATGCGGGGCGGCGACGAAGAAGGCATGTACCACTACTCGCAGGCCGCGGTCGTCGCGCCGGAGAGCCAGGGCCTCGGGCTGGGCCGCCGGCTGAAGCAGGCGCAGGCGGCCGTCGCGCGCGACACCGGCATGCGCTTCATGCGCTGGTCCTACGACCCGCTGATCTCCCGCAACGCGCACTTCAACCTGGACGTCCTCGGCGCGTCCGGCCGCTGGTACGTCGACGACTTCTACCTGCACGAGCGCTCGGACCGGGTGGTCGTCGAGTGGGATCTCGAACGGCCGCCCGCCCCGGCCGCGCCGCCCGGCCCGAACCCGCCCGTCACCCGCGCCGACTGGGGCCGCGGGCAGCAGCGGGGCGCGCACGGGTGGCTCGCGCTGCCGACCGATCCGACGCTGCTGGACCCGGCCGAGGACGCCGCCGTGCGCGCCGCGGTGCGGGCGGGTTTCCACGAGTTCCTGGCGCGCGGGCTCGTCGCCCGGTCCTGCCGTCCGGTCTCGGCGGAGACCTCGGTTTACTGGTTCGCCCCACCGACCGACGATCGGAGCCGAACGTGACCGCCCGCAACGCCAACCGCGACCTCGCCAGCCCCCGCCAGCGCTTCGACGCGCGGGTGCAGCGCCGCTCGGCGGCCGTCTTGCAACAGCGCGTGGTCGAGCAGGAGATCCGGTCGCTGGACGCGGCGATGGCGTCGATCGGCCACGACGGATCGGTGGAGCGGGCCGCCGCGCTGGTGGTCGGCGCCCGCCGCCGGTTCATCCTGGGCGCGGGCAAGTCCTTCGGCTACGCGTGCCTGCTGGCCGCCGACCTGGGCGCGTCGCTGTCGAACGTGACCACCATCGACGGCCGGATCGTGCAGGCCATCGACGTGCTGACCGAGGTGCGCTCCAGCGACGTGCTGGTCGTCTTCTCGCTGCGCCGCTACCGCCGCGAAAGCATCGAGGTGGCCCGCCAGTTCGCCGCCGCCGGCGGCGCGCTGGTGGTGGTCACCGACGCCGAGGACGCGCCGCTGTCCGCCGTCGCCGACGCGGTGATCGTCGTGCCCACCGAGAGCGCGTCCTATTCGGACTCGCCGACCGCCGTCGCCGCCGTCGCGCACGTGCTGGCCACCCTGACCACCGCGAGCGCCAAGGGCGCCCAACGCCGTCTCGGCGAGCGGGACCGCTTCTCCCGCTCCCTGGGCATCTACCTGGACGAGGCCGACAACCCCGAATCGGAGAACCCGTGAAGATCGACAGCGCGACGCTGCACCGCGTTCGGCTTCCGCTGAAGCACAGCTTCCAGACCAGCTCGCACCGCAAGGACCACCTGGAGCACGTCCTGGTGCGGCTCACCGACGAGACCGGCGCGGTGGGCTGGGGCGAGATCGCCTCGCCGTCCGACCCGTTCTACGCGCCCGACACCGTCGAGACCAGCTGGCTGATCGCCACCGAGTACCTGCTGCCCGCCATCCTCGGCCGCGAGGTCGAGCACCCGGGCCGGCTCGGCGAGCTCTACGGGAAGGTGCGCGGGCACCGATTCGCCGCCGCCGGTGTCGACGCCGCCGGATGGGCGCTGTGGAGCCGGTTGCAGGGCGTACCGCTCGCGAAAGCGCTTGGCGGCGAACGGGAAACCGTGGTGGCCGGGGTGTCGCTGGGCATCGAGCGCACCATCGACGAACTGCTGGAACAGGTGCAGCGGCAGGTCGACGCCGGGTATCCGCGGGTGAAGCTGAAGATCGCGCCGGGCTGGGACGTCGAGCCGGTGAAGCAGGTCCGCGCCGCGTTCCCGGCGCTGAACCTGCACGTCGACGCCAACGGCGCCTACCTCGACATCCCGGAACACCGGTCGCTGCTGCGCGAGCTGGACCACTTCGAGCTCGCCATGATCGAGCAGCCCTTCGCGCCGCGCGCGCTGCTGCCGTCCGCGCAGTTGCAGGAGACCATCGAAACCCCGGTGTGCCTTGACGAATCCGTCGACACGCTGGACGATCTGCGCACCGCGATCTCGCTGCGGGCCGGGCGCATCCTCAACATCAAGGCGTCCCGGATGGGCGGGCTGACCACTGCGGTCGCCGCGCACGACCTGGCCCGCGACGCGGGCTGGCCGGTGTGGTGCGGCGGGATGCACGAGTTCGGCATCGGCCGCATCGCCAACGTCGCGCTGTCCAGCCTGCCCGGTTTCACGCTGCCATCGGACGTTTCGGCGTCCGACAAGTACTACGCCCGCGACGTGGTGTTCCCGCCGCTGGTCGCGCGGCACGGGGCCGTCGCCGTGCCCACCACCCCGGGGCTCGGCGTCGAAGTCGACGAGGACTTCATCGCCCAGCACAGCCACCAGACCCACAGAAAGCAGTCCTCATGAGCAATGTGGACAGTGCCGACGCCTCGCCGGGCGCGGACGCCCCCGCCGGACGGTCCCGCGTCCGCTCCCTGACCATCACCTGCAGCGCCATCGCCGGGCTCGTGCTGTCCGCGGCCGTCGGGCCGTTCGCGCAGGCGCCGACGCTGTGGGGCCTGGTGCCGATCGTGCTCTACGCGGTGCTCGCGCTCATCGGCATGGACATCATCGTGGCGACCGTCGTGGCGGTGATCTCCGCGCTGCTGATCATGCTGCCTACGCCCGCCGCGGTCGGCGAGCTGCTCGGCGAATCCCTCGGCGAGCAGGTCACCGTGATCGGCCTGGTGATCATGCTCGGCGCCGGGGTCGGCGAGATCCTGCGCAGCACCGGCATCGCGGCGACCATCGTGCGCGGCGTGATGCGCGTGGTCGGCGACCGCAGCCGCACCGCCGCGACGCTCGGCGTGATGGTCTCCTGCCTCATCCTCGTCGCGAGCCTCGGCACCCTCGCCGGTGCGCTGGCCATCGCCGCCCCGCTGCTGCTGCCGATCGTCGCCCGGCTCGGCTTCACCCGCTCCGCGACCGCCTCGATGATGTTCATCGGCGGCTGCGCGGGCCTCGCGCTCGCGCCGTTCGCCGGCTCCAACGTCGCCATCATGAGCGCGGCCGAGGTCGGCTACCTGCAGTACCTGCTGTACGGGGCGGGGCCGCTGGCGGTGCTGTCGCTGGTCGCCGGGCTGCTGATCGTGCCGTGGATGCAGCGGCGCACCGAGGGCACCGGCGACGAGTACGACGCCGCCGATCTCGGGGCCACCGACGAGAAGCCGGTGCGTGGCAGCGGTCGCGCGACCGCTGCGTTCGGCATCGTCCTGGTCGCCAGCGTCGCGTACGCGATCGTCTCGGGCGCGGGCACCACCTTCCCGCTGCTCGCGCTGCCGGTGCTGGGCATCGTGGCCGGGCTGGCCGGCGGGCTCGGACCGGTGGAGATCGCCACCCAGATGTACCGGGGCGCGGCGCGGCTGGTGAACGTGTTCCTGCTGTTCTGGCTGCTGGCGGTGCTGTTCGCCGCGATCGACGAGCTGCAGCCGTTCCAGGTCGTCCTCGACACCTACGGCGCCGACCTGCGGGGCCTGCCGCCGTTCGTGTTCGCGTTGGTGATCGCCGCGCTCGGCTGGGTCGGCGTGCCCGGCGCCACCGCCGCGCAGGTGGTGTTGCTGGACAAGGTCTTCGGCGAGCTCGCGGCCAGCGTCGGCGTCACCACCGGCGCCTGGGTCGTGGTGCTGCTGTTCGCGTCCAAGGCGGACACCTACGGGCCGTTCCCCAACGCCAACATGGTCAGCGCGATGAGCCTGGCGCGTTCCACCAACCTGAAGAACACGCTGCTGACCGGCTTCGCGCTGCTCGTGCCGTGCTGCCTGATGTACGCCGCGATCCTGTTCTTCGAAACCAGCTGACCGGGAGAGGTTTCCCCATGTTCGACATCGTGATCAACGGCGGTGACCTCGTCGATGGGACCGGCGCGCCGCGCCGGCGCGGCAACGTGGGCGTCGTCGGCGACCGGATCGCCGAGGTCAGCACCGAGAAGCTGGCCGGGAAGCGGGAGATCGACGCCACCGGGCAGGTCGTCGCGCCGGGTTTCATCGACCTGCACTCGCACGCCGACTACACCCTCGAAGGACATCCCGGCGCCGCCACGCAGATCCACCAGGGCGTCACGACGCTGATCACCGGCAACTGCGGGCACTCGCCGTTCCCGTTCACCGACCTGGGCCTGATCCGCCGGGCGAGCATCATCGACGACCGCGCGCTGAGCTGGAACTGGCGCGACGCGGCCGGTTTCCGCGAGATCGTCGACGGCGCGGCCCTCAATGTCGGGCTCCAGGTCGGGCACAACGCGGTGCGCCTCGCGGTGCTCGGCGACGTCGACCGCGCACCGGACGAGGACGAGCTGGCACGGATGTGCGAGCTGGTGAAAACCGCCGCGCGGCAAGGAGTCGTGGGCTTCTCCACCGGCCTGATCTACGCGCCGGGGGTGTTCGCCGACGCCGCCGAGGTGCGCGCGCTGGTCGCCGCGGCGGCATCGGCCGGCCTGCTGTACTCGACGCACATGCGCAACGAGGCGGCGACGTTGCTCGACGCGGTGCGCGAAGCGATCAAGGCCGCGGAGCTTTCCGGTGCGCGGCTGGAGATCTCGCACCTCAAGGCGATGGGGCCGGAGAACCACGGCAAGGTCGCCGAAGCCCTCGCGCTCATCGATGCGGCACGCGGGCGGGGCGTGGACGTCGCCGCCGACGTCTACCCGTACACCGCCTCCAGCACCTCGCTGGTGTCCCGGCTGTCGGCGTGGGCGGTCGACGGCGGCAAGGACGCGCTCCTGGTGCGGCTCGCCGACGCCGCCGTCCGCGAGCGCATCGCCGCCGAGCTGCGCGCGAGGTTCGGCCGCGACATCGATCCGGAAGGCGTGATCATCGCCGACCTGCCGATCGGCGCGGAAAGCCCGCACATGGGGTTGTCGATCGCGGAGATCGGCCGGCGAGCGGGCACCGATCCCGCCGAGGCGGCGCTGCGGGTGCTGGAGGAGCACGCGGCGAACGTGGCGATCGTGAATCACGCGATGAGCGAGGCGGACGTCGAAACGGTGCTCCGGCATCCGCAGGTGTCGGTGGCCAGCGACGGCTGGACCCTGACCGAGCGGGGCGAGGGCCGTCCGCACCCGCGCAGCTTCGGCACGTACGCGCGGGTGCTCGGGCGCTATGTGCGCGAGCGCGGGGTGCTGACCGTCGAGGAGGCGGTGCGGAAGATGACCGCCCTGCCCGCCTCCCGCGCCCGGCTGACCGACCGGGGCGTGCTGGCGGCGGGCAAGGCCGCCGACATCGCCGTGTTCGATCCCGATGCGATCATCGACAACTCCACCTTCGAGCAGCCGTGGCGACTGGCGACGGGCTGTTCGACGGTGCTGGTCAACGGCGTGCCGGCGCTGCTCGACGGCAGTGCGACCGGCCGTCGCGGCGGAGCGGTGCTGTCGCCGGAGTGATCAGGGCTTGCGGCCGACGCCGGCGAGGCCGGTGAAGCGCTCAGGGTGCTCGTCGACGTCCGCCTCGGCGGCCGGACGCCACAGCGGCAGCGGCACGACGCCCGGCTCCAGCAGGTCGAAGCCCGCGAAGAACGCCTTGACGTCGGCCTTGTGGCGCATGGTCATCGGGGTCGCCGTGCGCTGGCGGTAGAGGTCTTCGTGGGACGACGCCACGTCGGGCCGGCCCTCGGGGGCCGCGTGCGAGAGGACCAGGAAGCTGCCGGGCGCGAGCGCGTCCCGGTACCTGGCGACGATCTCGTACGGCCGGGCCTCGTCGCCGACGAAGTGCAGCACCGCGACCATCATCAGCGCCACCGGCCGGCTGAGGTCGAGCTGTTCGGCGACCTCGGGGGAGTCGAGCACCGCCCCCGGGTCGCGCAGGTCCGCGCGGATGATCGAGGCATTCGGGTTGTCCCGCAGCAAGTTCTTGCTGTAGGCCACCGCGACCGGATCGGTGTCCACGTAGACCACCTGGGAGCCCGGCGCCGCCTGCTGGGCGACCTCGTGCACGTTGCCGACCGTCGGGATGCCCGAACCGAGGTCGAGGAACTGGCGGATGCCCTGGTCCGCGCAGTGCTGGACGGCCCGCCGCAGGAACGCGCGGTTGGCCTGCATGATCAGCGGCAGCTCCGGCCACATCCGGATGGCCTCCTCGGCCATCTGGCGGTCGATCGCGAAGTTGTGGTTGCCGCCGAGGTAGTAGTCGTAGACCCGAGCCGCGTTGGGCTTCTCGAGATCGATGCTCTCCGGTTCGGTCGGCGTCTGCGGCATCCGGTCCTCCTCACGGCTGGGTGATGACTCCCATCGCCCAGCCGTGATGCTAGCCCCGTCCGTTATGTCCTGTCTCCAAGGGCGGCCGCGGAGATCACGCCACGGCTTCGGCGCCCCGGTCGAGCTTGACCACCACGCCGAGGGCCACCAGGGCGACCGCCGCGCCGCCGGTCATGGTGATCGCCATCGCCGGGCCGTCGTTGCCGAGGACGCCGACCAGCGGCGCGATCAGCGCGCCGAGGCCGAACTGCCCGGCGCCGAGCAGCGCGGCGGCTGTCCCGGCGGCCTCGCCGTGCCGGGACAGCGCGAGCGCCGGGGCGTTCGGCAGCACGAAGCCCATCGCGCCCAGCACCAGCCACAGCGGCACGATGAACCCGTACAGCCCGCCGGTCCCGGTGGTGGTCAGCGCTGTGAGCACCAGGCCGGCGACGGTCGCGGCCATCAGCGCGCCGGTGACGATCTGCTTCGGCGTGTACCGGTTGAGCAGCACGACGTTGAACTGGGACGCCCCGATGAGCGCCACCGCGCCGACGCCGAAGACCAGCCCGAACGCCTGCTGGTTCAGGCCGAACTGCTCTTGCAGCACGAACGACGAACCGGAGATGTAGGAGAACAGCGCCGACATCGCCAGCGCCGCAACGATCGCCAGCAGCACGAAGTCGCGGTCGGTGAGCAGCGTCCGGTAGGTGCGCAGCACCGGCCGGAACTGCGCGACCTGGCGGCGCTCCGGCGGCAGCGTCTCCTTCAGCGCGAACACGGCGACGGCCAGCAGGCCCGCGCCGATGATCGCCAGCGCGCCGAACACGCCGCGCCACGACCCGGCCAGCAGGATGGCGCCGCCCAGCGTCGGCGCGAGGATCGGCGCCACGCCCATCACCAGCATCAGGCGGGACATCGCGGTGGCCGCGGCGCGCCCGGAGAACAGGTCGCGCACCACGGCCAGCGCGACGACCATCGTGGCGGCCGCACCGACGCCCTGGAGCGCGCGCAGGACGCCCAGGACCGCCACGTTCGGCGCGAAGAGGCAGGCCACCGACGCCACGATGTGCACGGCAGTGCCCGCGATCAGCGGGATTCGCCGGCCGACGATGTCGGAGAACGGCCCGATCAGCAGCTGGCCGAGGCCGAGCCCGAGCAGCGTGCCGGTGAGGGTGAGCTGCACGGTGGATGCGGAGGCCTGCAGGTCGTTGCCGATCGCCGGCAGTGCCGGCAGGTACATGTCGATGGTCAGGGGGCCGAGGGCGATGAGCGCCCCCAGCACGAGGATCACCCGGAATCGCTCGAATCCGGTCGGCTCTTCGGTCACCGGGCGCGCACGGTGTGCCTCCGGTGGGCTCTGCACCGCAACGTTGTCCATCATTGCCTTTCGAATTCACCGCGGAAGATTTTGGGGAATCTGACGCGGGCTTCAGCGATCACGCCGATCCATTTGTTCCCGCTGTCGCGACGAATTCACTGTGATGCGGGCTACATCGGTCGTGATCAGTGCAGAAGTCGTTGTCCTGTGCCGGATTTCGACCGATTTATGTTAACGTGGCTAAATATCCATTGTGGACGGAAATGCGATTGGGAAAAATGTCAAATGAATTTCCAGGGGCGAAACGGTGTCATAATGCGGGGGCGCTCCGGCGCCGATTTCGCGCGAAACCGACATCCGGGAAGGGTTGATCGAGCAAGAGTCACTTGATCGATCGCGTACCCGGCCAACGGGTCGAGTGTGCACAGTGGACGGTCTCGTCGAGGCGTCCGCTCCACTACCGGTCGGGGGTACTCTCTAGTCCGGACCGGCGGCGATGGGAGCGGCGATGCACGGATACACCGGGGACAAGGACAACTACCTGAAGCGCCTGGCGCGCATCGAGGGGCAGGTCCGCGGCCTGGCCCGGATGATCGAGGAGGACAAGTACTGCATCGACATCCTCACGCAGATCTCCGCGGCCACCAAGGGTCTGCAGGCGGTGTCGCTGCGGCTGCTGGACGAGCACCTCAAGCACTGCGTCGCCGAGGCGCTGTCCGAGGGCGGGAAGAACGCCGACGAGAAGGTGCGCGAGGCGAGCGAGGCGATCGCGCGGCTGGTCAAGTCCTGACCCGAGCCGCCGCCGCGCCGAAGTCGAGTGGTGGGCGAGGGGCACCCGCGACCGGGTCGCGGGTGCCCCTCGCTTCGAGTGGTCAGCCCTGGGAGAGCAGACCGCGCATGGTGTCGATCTCGGCTTGCTGGGTCTCGATGATCTGCTGCGCCATCTGCTTCGCGGCCGGGAACTGACCGCTGTCGAGCTCGGTGCGGGCCATGGTGACCGCGCCCTCGTGGTGCTTGATCATCAGCGTCAGGAACTGCCGGTCGAACTCCGCGCCGCGGGCCTGTTCGAGCTGCTGCATCTCGGTGCCCGACATCATGCCGCCCATGTCGCCGTGACCCATGGCGCCGTGGTCCATGCCGGGCATGGATGCCGGGGCGCCCCAGTCGCGCAGCCAGCCGGTGAGCGTCTGGATCTCCGGGCCCTGCGCGGCTTCGATCTGCCGGGCGAGGTTCTTGACCTCCTCGGACTGGGCCCGCTCCGGTGCCAGGCGCGACATCTCGATCGCCTGCTCGTGGTGCGGGATCATGCCCTGCGCGAACGTGACGTCGGCGGCGTTGTTCGCCGCCTGCGGGCTGGCCCCGGGCTGGGTGGCGCTGGTCGGCGCCGAGTGGCCGGGCATGTTGCTCATGTCGTCACCGCCGCCGCAGCCGGCCAGGACGGCCGCCGCCGCGACCGCGCCGATGGCAGCGGTGAGCACGCGCGTGCGCTTCATGGTGTTGTCCTCGTCTTTCGTGAGCTGAAAAAGGGCGTGCGAAAGCAGGCCACGTGGATCCGTGGCCGCTCAACTGCCGATCAGCGCCGAAGCACGCACAACACCGCTAACCGCCGGGGTACCGGGGTCGGCGGGCGGAAGAGGGTGAACGCCGTTATCGCGAGTGGCTTCGGGTTCTCCGCCGAGGCGCTGGCGATGCGGTGCAGGAGGGGGAGCAGGAGCGCGATGAACCCGGCAGCGATCGCCAGGCACAGGTGCAGCAGGCCGTGGTCCGGCGCTGCGGGCGGTTCGCTGTGCTCGGTGGGCGTCGCGGAATGCATGGCCATCGAGGCCGACGGGTGTGACTGGTGGTGCTGCGCGGGCACGTGGTGCATCAGCACGACGCCGAGCGCGAGGACCACCAGTAGTCCCCATCGCACCAGCCCGGAACGCACCTGCACGACGCCAACCATACCCGGGCTGGGTTTCAGGACCTGACGAGCCGGGCGATCGCGTCGCTGGCCTCGCGGATCTTCTCGTCGGCCTGCCCGCCGCCGTCGGCCACCGCCTCGGCGACGCAGTGCTGGAGGTGCTCGTCCAACAGTCCCAGGGCCACCGCCTGCAGGGCCTTGGTGGTCGCCGAGACCTGGGTCAGCACGTCGATGCAGTACTCGTCGTTGTCGATCATCCGGGCCAGGCCGCGCACCTGGCCCTCGATACGGCGCAGTCGCTTGGCGTAGTCGTCCTTGTTCTGGGTGTAGCCGTGCATCGCGACCTCCTCGGGATCCTCGCCTCCGTTATACCCCCAGGGGGTAATGGTGGCAAGGCGGCATCAGAGGAAGCCGTCGGTCCTGACCGGATCCTTGGCGGACTCCGGGTCGCGGCGCTCGGTGCGCCGCAGCCACAGCACCCCGCCGAGCTGCACCAGCGTGGCGGCGCCGGTCATCACGGCGGCGATGACGGCGAACGACGGCCACTCGTAGATGAAGCCGAGCACCACGGCGGCGACGAAGAAAAGCGCGGTGCGCACCAGCAGCACGCTGAGCCGACTCTTGTTGATCACTCCGGGAACCTTCCTGCAGACGACCGCCCCCCGCGAGTGTAGGCGGCCCGATATGTCCGGCCGTGCCCCGCGTGAGCTCGGGGAGCATCGACTGGGCTGGGTGAAGGCGACGATCTCATAGTCAATGCGTGATAGGATGACCTCATGAGGGCAAGTCCCGGAGAAATGATTCGAGAAGCCCGCCGTCAGGCCCGGTTGTCGCAAACCGATCTGGCCCGGCGTTCCGGGGTTGCCCAGTCTGTGATCAGTGCTTACGAGGCCGACCGCCGTGAACCGGGTCTTCATATGCTGGTGAAGCTCATCGAAGCCACTGGGCACGCGCTTTCGATCGAGCTGGTTTCCCCGCCGGCGAACTGCCTCGGTCTCCCCGATACCAGGCTTGGGCGGCGGTTGCGCCGGAATCGTCGCGCCGTGCTCGGAATGGCGGATCGCCGAGGAGCGCACAACGTGCGCGTGTTCGGCAGCGTCGCGCGAGGTCAGGACAACACGGCCAGCGACATCGACCTGCTCGTCGATCTGGACGACGGGGTTGGCCTCGTGTCGCTGGCGGGGCTGCAAAGGGAGCTAGCGGAGTTGCTCGGCGTCGATGTGGACGTGGTGCCGGCTTCGTCGCTGAAGCCGGCGATTCGCGACGAGGTCATGGCGGAGGCGATCGAGCTATGAGCCGTCGAGACGACAAGCGCCTCGAAGACATCCTGGCGGCTGCAGCCGCCATCGCGGATCACACTCGCCGGGGTGGCCTGGAGGACGGTCTCGTGTTCGATGCCGCTCGGATTCGCCTCATCGAGATCGGTGAAGCGGTCAAGGCGATCGACTCCGATCTGCTGAAGCGCGAACCCGATATTCCGTGGGCCGACGTGGCCGGGATGCGCAACCATCTCGCCCACCGGTACTTCGACACCGCCCACTCGATCCTGCAGTCGACGATCGAGCAAGACCTGCCGCCTCTGGTAGCAGCGGCTGATCGGCTTCTCGCTCATGTCAACGCGCAGGGGACGTTCTGAGCGGGCCTCCAGGCTGCGGATCCGCGGCTCGATGAGCTGCCCGGCGGACGGCCCGTGCCGCGTCAGGCGCTGGCGCCGCCGTCGATGACGAGGTCGTGGCCGACCGTGAAGCCGGATTCGGGGGCGGCCAGCCAGAGCACCGCCGCGGCCGCTTCCGCCAGCGTGCCCACCCGGCCGATGGGTTGCGTCGTCTTCGCCCGCTCCGCGCGGTCCGCCTCGGTTTCGCCCGGCAGCAGGGACATGGTTGTTTCGATCGGGCCCGGGCTGATGGCGTTGATCCGGATGCCCTCGCCGATGTACTCCAGCGCCGCCGTGCGGGTCAGCGCGCTCACCGCCGCCTTGGTCGCCGCGTACGCCCCGGTTCCCGGGAGTCGCCGGTGCGCTCCGAGGTTGGAGGCGGTGTTCACGATGACTCCGCCGCCGTGCTCGCGCATGTGGGCGATCTCGTGCTTCATCGACAGCCAGACCCCGGTGACGTTGATGGCCAGCTGCCTGTCCCAGTCCTGCTCGTCGATGTCGGCGACCGGGCCGGCGGCGAGGACGCCTGCGTTGTTGAACGCCACGTGCAGGCCGCCGTGGCGTTCCACCGCCGTCGCGACGAGGCGCGCGACGTCGTCGGAGTTCGAGACGTCGGCGGTGACCGCGCTGCCCTGGCCGCCCGACGCCTCGATGAGCTCGACCGTCTCGGCCAGCGGCTCCGGGTTGCGGCCGGCGACTACGACGGTGGCGCCTTCGCGCGCGAAGGCCAGGGCCGTGGCCCGGCCGATTCCGGAGCCGCCGCCGGTGACGAGGGCGACCTTGCCGGTGAAGCGGGATGTCATGATGTCCTTCTTTTTGGATCGATCGGTCTTGAATCCGGGCGCGCGAAACCGCTGCGCGTCCGGAGGTTTCAGTGGAGCGAGGCCATGACCTGCTCGGCGGCGTCGCGCAGGCGCCCGGGATCGGGGTCGGTCCGGCCGAGCACCCGGATTCCCTGCAGCACGACCAGGATGAGTCGCGCCGCGGCGCGGGGATCGCAGCTCTCCGGGACTTCGCCCTGCGCGCGAGCCCGCGTCAGCGCCGAGGTCAGGGAGGTTTCCAGTACGTCCCAGCTGGAATGGACGCCGCGTGCCACCTGACGGTCGTGCGGCGCCAGCTCGACCGCCGCGTTGACCACCATGCAGCCGCGCCCGTCGGCCAGCGTCTCGGCGATGTAGGAGTCCAGCAGCTCGCGCAGCGCGGGCAGCGCCGGGCCCGGCTGCGACAGTCGTTCCACGACCTTGGGATCCCGGGACTGGAGATACCGGTCGAGGGCCTTCAGGTAGAGCTCGCGCTTGCCGCCGTAGGTGGCGTAGATGCTCGCCCGCGCGATCCCCAGGTGTGCGACGAGATCCGCCATGGAGGTCGCCTCGTACCCGCGCTCCCAGAACAGCTCCAGTGCGCGCTGGAGCACCGCGTCCGGATCGAATTCTTTGGTCCTCGCCACGGCCGGAACGCTACCCGATTCAAGAATGATCGGTCAAATATGACCTGCCATCCCGGGCCCGGAAGGGACGATTGACGGCCCGCCGGGGCCGCCATATTTTGAATACAGGTGTCCTCAGTTTTGAAGGGAGCACCATGTCCGAGCCGACCCCGCTGGGGCCCGATTCCCTGATGTGGCGCTACTTCGGCGACTGGCGCGGGCTGCTGCTGGCGCTGTGGGCCGGGTCGATGCAGAACATGCACCCGCAGCTCGGCGCGGGCGTCGAGGAGCACTCGCGGTTCTTCGACGAGCGCTGGGAACGGCTCTACCGGTCGCTGTACCCGATCGGCGGCGTGCTCTACGACGGCCCGCGCGCCCAGGAAACGGCCCGCCAGGTGCGCGGCTACCACGACACGATCAAGGGCGTCGACAAGCACGGCCGGCCCTACCACGCGCTGAACCCCGACACCTACTTCTGGGCGCACTCGACGTTCCTGGTGATGCCGATCCTGATCAACGAGCACTTCGGCAAGCCCCTCACCGAGGTGCAGAAGGAGCAGATCTACGCCGAAGGCGTGCAGTGGTACCGGCTCTACGGCATGAGCATGCGCCCGGTGCCGCCGGATTGGGCGAGCTTCCGGCGCTATTGGGACCACATGTGCCGAAACGTGTTGGAGGACAACAAGGCCACCCGCGACGTGCTCGACATCGCGCGCATCGGCAAGCCGCCCACCATGAAGTGGCTGCCGGATCCGCTGTGGAAGCTGGCCCGCATCCCGATCAGCCGCGGCTTCGGCTGGCTCACCGTCGGCGTCTACGATCCCGCGATCCGCGAAAAGCTCGGCTATCGCTGGACTTCCCGCGACGCGCGGCTGCTGCGCGTGCTCGGCCGCGCGCTGGGCCTGGCCTGGAAGCTGGTCCCGTTCGACCTCCGCTACCACCCGCGAGCCCGCGCCGGATGGCGCCGCGAGCGCGGCGAAATCCCCGCAGACGCGCCGCTGGTCGAAACCCCGCCCCACAACCTCCCGCCGCCCGACCGGCGCGACGACCCGAAGCACTATTCGCCGGCGATTGGTTGATACCTCCTCGTGGCGGTATTGCGCGCGGTCGGGGTTTGCTTGGATCGCTGTTGGTGATCCGCCGCCTCACCCCGACAGAAGGAGGCTGCGCGATGATCCGTCGTGCCAGTGCGCTAATCGCCTGCGCCGCAGCAGTGGCGCTGGTGTTCCCGCCGACCGCCTCGGCCGCCGAGGCCACCCCGGTCGCCACCGGGCTCGACATCCCCTGGGGCCTGGCGTTCCTGCCGGACGACTCGGCGCTGTTCACGCAGCGCGACACCGGGCAGATCATGTCCTTGAAGGACGGACAGGTCGCCGAGGTGCAGCGGATCGAGGACTCCCAGCCGACCGACGGCGAGGGCGGCCTGATGGGCATCGCCGCGTCGCCGGACTTCGCCTCGGACCAGACGGTCTTCGTCTTCTACAGCACCAGCGAGGACAACCGGATCGCCAAGCTGCGCCTCGGCGAGGCACCGCAGCCGATCCTGACCGGCATCAAGAAGAACCGGTTCCACAACGGCGGCCGGCTGGCCTTCGGCCCGGACGGGATGCTCTACGCCACCACCGGCGACGCCCAGGACCCGGACAACGCGCAGGACGTGAACTCGCTCAACGGCAAGATCCTGCGCATGACGACCGACGGGAAGCCCGCGCCGGACAACCCGTTCGGCTACTCGGTGGTCTACTCGATGGGCCACCGCAACCCGCAGGGTCTCGCCTGGGATTCGGCCGGCCGGCTGTTCTCGGCGGAGCTGGGCCAGAGCACCTGGGACGAGGTCAACCGCATCGAGGGCGGCAAGAACTACGGCTGGCCGGTGTGCGAGGGCACCTGCGGCAACGACGAGTACGTGGACCCGCTGGTCACCTGGAAGACGTCGGAGGCATCGCCCAGCGGCTTGGCCATCCACCAGGGCAACGTCTACGTCGCGGCGCTGCGCGGCCAGCGCCTGTGGCAGATCCCGCTCGCCGACGACGGCACCTTGGGCGAGCCGAAGGCGCTGTTCCAGGGCGAGTACGGCCGACTGCGCACGCCGGTCGCGGCCCCGGACGGCACCCTCTGGGTGACCACGTCCAACCAGGACAACAACGGCGAGCCCGGCCCGGACGACGACCAGATCCTCAGCGTCACCCCGTGACAACGAGACGAGGGGCCTGACCTCGGCAAGGTTCATGAGCAGCAGGTCGGTGTCGGTGGGGGCACCTTGGTGGGGAGTCGGCCAAGGTGCCCCCACCGCGTCTAGAGCTGCGGCAAGCCCTTAGCGTCAGCGCGCCCTGATTGTTGGTGGGTACGACGGTTCCGACGTCGGTAGCAATCGCTCGACGTCGTCGGCACGGCGTGGCAGTGGCGGCTCGGTGTGCGGCGTCGAGCGAATGGTGACCGGCCGCCGGAGATCAAGAGCCAGGAAGCACAGCGGATCAGGTTTCAGCACCGAGATCGGTGCATGAACATCGCCCGGAGTCGGCAGCGTCAGCACCGCACGCAGCGTCCACGCGGCGGGAGCGTGGTACTGCCACGACACCAGCACAGGAGCGAACACATCCGCTCCCGGCATCGTTGGTGTCCGGTAGGCCGTCGCATCGTCCTCTCCGCGCAGGATCACAACATCCGCGCAGGTGGGCCACAAGTGCGCATGAACGACCACCTCGGGGTCATCCTTCGGGCCGAACGCGTAGAACACCCCACCACGACGGCGCAGCTCGCGCAGCAGCTCATCAACTTCAGTGCAGTTCATCGGCCGCTCCCGGCATTGGAATCCCCGCGAGCTTGTGCGCCTCGATGTTGCAGCGAGGGCAGGTAACCCACAGCCACGCCTCGACCGATTCGTCGGAGAGAACCTGCGTGCCGCACAACGTGCTGATCCGCGTGCCCACCGGCCGGCCTCGATGGGGGCGCTCGTCGGCGGTCGCGTGCCGCGCGCCGTCACCCGGTTGCCAGCTGAACCGATGCGATCGGGACATCAACAATGTGATCACCTCCTGTGACATCATCGACACTATGAGTTACTAGTGATCTGGAGGGACAAGGAAGGGGCAATGCCGGTATGAACGCGGATGCGGGAGCGGGGGCCAGGATCGGTCGGCTCCGCAAGCTGGCCGGGTGGACCCAGGCGCAGCTGGCGGGGCGCATCTTCGTCTCGACGAGCTTGGTCAAGAAGGTCGAACAAGGAAGGACGTCGCCGAGCCCGGCCTTCGTCGCCGCTTGTGCGTCGGTGTTCGGGGTAGAGGTCCGCGAACTCTACGGCGTACAGGTCGCCGACAACATTTCCGGGCTCCACGGCGAAGCTTCGGGGATTTCCGAACTGCGGGAAGCACTTCAGTGCTTCAACGACCCGCAACCAGCGGAACCGGCCCTGAACCCGGAGAGCATCCGGAAGCAACTCGATCGAGCCGAGTCCTTTCGCAGGGCTCAGAAGTACGCCGAACTGGCGATGATTCTCCCGCAGGTGCTTCACCATCTCTTCGTGCACGTCGCCGAGACATCACCGACGACGTGGCAGGGTGAGCGGAACCGCGCCCTGCTGCACGACGCGTATCGGCTCGCCGCGACCGTCGGAGGCCGGTTTGATCACCCCGACATCGCCGCAACCGCCTCCGAGCGGCACGTGGTGCTCGCGACCGCGACCGGTGACCCGCTTCGGAGTGCGGTGTCCGACTGGCACCGGTCGACGCACTTCCTGCATAACGGCCACTACGCGGCTGGGCTGCGGTTGCTCGATCGCGCCCTGCGACACGTCGAGGATCAACGGCCCGACGCCGCAGCTCATGGCGTCGCGGCACAACTGCATCTCCGCGCAGCGGTCATGGCGGCGCGCAACGGTGACGGCGAACGCGCCGACGATCACATCCGGGAAGCGCGAACAAGAGTCTCCCTGGGCGCGGTGACGGCCCCGTACTACAACACCGATGCCAGCGAGCTCAACGTCGTGATCCACTGGTGCGCGGTTCCGGTGGAGCGCAACGACGGTACCGAGGCCGTGACTCGCGCCAGTCGCGTAGCCGTCGCGGACGCGACACGCCCGGAACGCGTGGGGCATCACCACATCGACCAAGCACGTGCGTGGATGCTGCACGGCGACCGGGAAAAAGCGCTCGGAGAACTCAACATGGCGCGCCGGGTCTCACCCCATCACACCCGCATGCACCCGTCCGTGCGCGAGACCGTTCGTGCGCTCGCGACCGCCGACCGACGCGCCACGACTTCCCTCGCCGGATTTGCGCGCTGGGCCAGGATCCAGATCTGAGCCGACGCCAAGCGAGAGGTTCGGAAGCGAGGTCGAAGGCACCTTTCACCAAATACGTTGGTGAAAGGTGCCTTTCGTGCTCGATCTATTCCGCGAGGTACCAGTCGCGGGGTGGGTTGGAGACGCTGGGCGCCGTGCGCGGGATCTCGGGTTGGGCCGCCCAGCGGATGCCGTTGGCCAGGACTCGCCGGATCTCCGGTTGGTTGTACACCGGGTAGCGTTCGTCGCCGGGGCTGAAGTAGAAGATCCGGCCGCGGCCCCGGTTGAACGTCACGCCCGAGCGGAACACCTCTCCGCCCGTGAAGGAGCTGATGAAGATCAGCTCGTCCGGCGCCGGGATGTCGAAGAACTCTCCGTAGGTCTCCTGCTCGGGGATCACCAGCGGATTCGGCACGCCTTCGGCGATCGGGTGCGTCGGGTCGACCGTCCACACCACCTCGCGTTCGGCGGCGTTGCGCCAGCTCAGCGAGCAGGTGGTGCCGAGCAGCCGGGTGAAGATCTTGGAGAAGTGCCCGGAGTGCAGCACCAGCAGGCCCATCCCGCCGAGCACGTGCCGCTGCACCCGGTCGACCACCTCGTCGTCGACCCGCCCGTGCGCCTTGTGGCCCCACCACAGCAGCACGTCGGTGTCGGCCAGCACCTCCTCGGGCAGCCCGTGCTCCGGGTCGCTGAGCAGCGCGGTGCGCACCGTCGCGTCCGGCAGCTGCTCGCCGATCCCGGCGGCGATGGCGCCGTGGATGCCGCCGGGGTAGTACTCCGCCATCCCGGCAGGGTCCTCAGTGGACTCGTGGACGCCTTCGTTCCAGACGGTGATGCGAAGCGGACTCATGCGACCGTGATCTCCTTCTTCTCGGCGGCGGACTGGTAGCAGGCGTCGATCACCCGGGCGCGCTTCAGCGCGATCGAACCGTCGTTGGCGGCCCACTCGGCCGGGTTCCGCAGCACGCGGACGAAGTTCTCCACGACCCCGGCGTGCGCGCGGCCCGGCTCGGCGGGCGGGGTGTAGTCCGCGATCTCGCCGTCGACGTCCCGGTACACGCGCAGGTCGCCGACCTTGGCCTTGGTCGCGCCGGCGGCTCGCAGCTCGGCGCCGCCGTCGGTGCCCAGGACGCTGAAGTCGATCAGGTCGAGCGGATCCCGGAACGCCGCCCACGAGGTCTCCAGCACGAGCGTGCCGCCGCTCTCCAGGCGGAGGAACGCCGCCGCGAAGTCCTCGACCTCGAACTTCGAGTCGGCCTCGCTCTTGGCGCTCCACTTCATCTCGCCGATGTCGCGGTGCCCGAGCTCGGCGTAGGTGACCGCGCTGACCGAGGTCACGCGCGGCTCGCCGAGCAGGAACAGCGAGTAGTCGAGCACGTGCACGCCGATGTCGGCCAGCGGCCCGCCGCCGGACATCTCCTGGTTGGTGAACCAGCTGCCCAGCTTCGGGATGCCGCGCCGCCGCATCCAGGACGCCTTCGCGTAGTACGGGCGGCCCAGGTCGCCGCGGTGGATGATCTCGCCGAGGGCCTGGATGTCGCCGCGCAGCCGGTGGTTGAACACGATGTCCAGCACGCGACCCGCCGAGCGCGCGGCGTCCACCATCTGCTGGCCCTCGACTCCGTTGCGCGCCAGCGGTTTCTCGCTGAGCACGTGCAGGCCGCGCTTGAGCGCGGCGATGGCGATCGGCGCGTGCAGGAAGGTCGGGACGGCGATGCTGACCGCGTCCAGGCCCGGTACCTCGATGAGCTTCTCCCAGCTCTCGAACAGGTGCTTCGCGCCGTACTGCTCGCCGAGCGAGGCGAGCAGGTCCGCCTCCTGCCCGGCGATCGCCACGATCTCGACGTCCGGGAGCGCCTGGTAGGCGGCGAGCGCCTGCTGGCCGGCCCAGCCGATGCCGATGACTCCGACCCGAAGCGTGGGGTCACTCATGGGATGTGGCTCCTTCGTTGTATCAGGTGGATTCAGCCCTTGATGGCACCGGCGGTCAGGCCGGCGACGATGCGCTTCTGGAAGATCAGCACCACGACCAGCAGCGGGATGGTCACCAGCACCGAGGCCGCGCTGATGGTGCCGATCGGTTGCTCGAACTCGTTGGTGCCGGCGAAGAACGCGATGGCGACCGGGACGGTGCGCGCCGCCGGGGTGGAGGTGAGCGTGACGGCGAGCAGGAACTCGTTCCACACCGAGATGAACACCAGGATCGCCGTGGTGGCCAGGCCCGGTACCGCCAGCGGGAGGATGATCTTGCGGAACGCCTGGAACGGCGTGGCCCCGTCGATCAGCGCCGATTCCTCTAGTTCGAACGGGATTTCGCGGAAGAACGAGGTGAGCACGAAGATCGCCATCGGCAGCGCGAAGGTGAGCTTCGGGATGATCAGCCCGGCCAGCGTGTCGTAGAGGCCGATATCGCTCCAGATCTTGAACATCGGCGCGGCGATCGCGATGACCGGGAACGTGGTGACGGACAGGACGAGGCCCAGGATCAGGCCCTTGCGCGGCAGCTTCAGCCGCGCCAGCGCGTAGGCGGCGAACGACGCGAACAGCAGCGCCAGCGCCGTGGTGACGACGCCGACCAGCACCGAATTGCCCAGCGCGGTGAGGAAATTGCCGTTGTGGATGACGTCGAGGTAGTTCTGCAGCGACGGATCGGTGGGGTAGAGGCTGCCCGAGGACAGGTCGGCGCCGCTCTTCAGCGACGTGTTGATCAGCCAGTAGAACGGTACCAGCGAGCCCAGCATGACCAGCGCGACGAACACCATCGTCACCGGCCGCAACCGGTTCCGGTCCGCCCGCCCGCGCTGCCGGGGCGCGGGCCGTGGTGGGGCGGGTTTCGGGGTTTCGAGGACCATCGCCATCAGCTCTCCCTGGAGACGTCGCGGATGTTGCCCCCGGCGAAGCGGATGTACACCAGTGACACCACCATCACGGTGCAGAAGGTCAGGATGGACAGCGCCGAGCCCTGCCCGATCAGCCTGCCGTCGCGGAGTTCCTGGTAGGCGAGCATGGACATCGTCTGCGTCCCGTTGGCGCCCTTGGTGAGCACGAACGGCAGGTCGAAGATCCGCAACGCGTCCAGCAGCCGGAAGATCGCGGCGAGCGCGATCGCCGGGCGCAGCAGCGGCAGCGTGACGTGCCAGAACGCCTGCCATCGGCCGGCGCCGTCGAGGTCGGCGGCCTCGTAGACGTCGGCGGGGATGACCTGCAGGCCGGCCAGCACGAGCAGCGCCACGAACGGCGCGGTCTTCCAGACATCGGCGATGATGATGACCGCCATGGCGTAGCCCGGCTCGGCCAGCCACACCATGTCGCCGCCGGGCAGCCCCAGCCCGCGCAGGATCCCGGTCACCAGGCCGAGGTTCGACTCGAACATGGCCTGCCAGGTGATGGCGCTGACCACGGTGAGCACGGCGTAGGGGATGAGCAGCGTGGAGCGGAGCAGTCCCCGGCCGCGGAAGGCCATGTTGAGCAGCAGCGCCATCGCGACCCCGAGCACCACTTCCAGGCCCACCGAGACGAACGCGAACAGGAAAGTCTGCCCGAAGGCGTGCCACCACGCCGGGGAGACCAGCGCCTCCAGGTAGTTGCCCAGGCCGACGAACTTCGACAGGCCGGCCTGCCGCACGCTGTAGACGTTCAGCGAAAGCCAGATCGCGTAGCCGATCGGGACCGCCGCCACCAGGAACATGACGACCAGCGCGGGCGAGACCATCAGCACGGCGGTGCGCCGCTGCTGGTGGCCGACGCGTTGCTTCTTCGGCTTCGTCAGGGTGGTCATGTGACGCCCCTAGAAGGTTTCCTGGGCGGTCTTGATGTCCGCTGCCATCTTCTTTACCGCGGTCTCGACGTCGACCTGTCCGGCCAGCACGGGGTAGACGTTGCTGTTGATGGCCTTCGAGATCTGCGCGTACACCGGCGACTTCGGTCGCGGCTTGGCGCTGATCACGGACTGCTTCAGCTGCGTGATGAACGGGAGCGCGGCCTGCACCTCGGCGTCGTCGTAGGTGCTCGCCACGACGGGCGCCTGGGCGTGCTTGAGCGCCATCGTCTTCTGGAACTCCGGGCCGGTGGCGTGGTCGATGAACGCCACGGCCCCGCCGACGTTGTCGGAGGCGGCGGCGATGGCCCAGTTCCAGCCGCCCAGCACGGCCGACGGCTTGCTGTTCTCGTCGAACGCGGGCAGCGGCGCGACGGCGGTACCCGGGCCGGAGGCGGTCTGCTGGATCAGCTTGTACGCGCTGGGCCACTGGCGGAGGTAGCCTGCTGCGCCGGATTCGTAGACGCGTCGCGACGCGTCCTCGTCGTAGGTCAGCGAGCCGCGGTCGACGGCGCCGGAGCGCACCCCGTCGGCCATCAGGTTCAGCACCGCGCGGGTCTGCGGCGAGTCGATGGTGATGGTGCCGTTCTCGTCGAGCACGGAACCGCCCGCGGAGTACAGCATTTCGAGGAAGTTCACCGTGAGGCCCTCGTACTGCTTGGCCTGGATCTCGACCTTGTTCTGCGGGTCCAGCTTCGCCTGCTCGTACACCTGCTTCCAGGTGGCCGGCGGCGGCACCCGGTCGTTGCGGTAGAACACCAGGCCCGCGTTGGTGTAGAACGGCGTGGCCCAGTAGCGGTCCGCGTAGCGCGAGGTTTCCAATGTGGACGGGATGAAGCCGTCCTTGCGCTGTTCGACCAGCTTGGTCTGGTCCTGCACCCAGCCCTGCGCGGCCCACTCGCTGACCCAGGTGACGTCCATCAGGTAGACGTCGCACTCGGCCGAGCCGCCTTCGAGGCGCTGGATGGCCTGGGCCCGCGCGGCGTCGGTGTCCTGGCCGAGCTCGACGTAGCGTGCGGTGACGCCGGTTCCCTTGGCGTTGAAGGATTCCGTCAGCGTCTTGAACACCCCGGTGTCCCGGATGCCGCAGGCGGTCACCTCGCCCGCGGCGCCCTGCGCGGCGGCCGGTTCGACGACCTTCGCGTCGGGCGCCTGCTCGGCGGTCGGGCCGCCGGGCGATCCGCCCGCGCAGCCCGTGAGCGCGAGCACGGTGGTCACGGCGATTGCTTGGGACGCGGCGCTTCTCAGCCTCATCGATGATCATCTCCGCTTCGCGGTTCGGGACATCGGGATCGCGCGTCGGCGTCCCGGTTCCGGGGCAGAACTGCGGCGTGAGACGGCTCAAATAGTTAGCCGCGCGACTGCGGCGTGTCAAGCATCAGCCGGTAGATCCCGTCCGGCGACAGCACGTCCTCGATCGCGGCGACCACCGCGCCCGCGAGCCCGGCGGAGCGGCCCAGCGCGCTGTTGACCAGCGTCAGGTTCCGGGTGGCCAGCGGGAGCGCGCGCCGGTAGACGACGCCGCGGATACCGGCGAGCATGTCGTCGCCGGCGGCGGTGATGAGTCCACCGAGGACGATCCGCTTCGGGTTGTAGAAGTGCACCAGCATCGCCACCACCTCGCCGATCGTCGCGGCGGCCGAGCGGACCTGGCGCACGGCCGTCGCATCGCCGTCGCGCAGCAGCCGCGCGAGATCCTCGGTGCTCTGCGGGCCGCCGTTCTCGGTGCGCAGCGCCCGGATCACCGCCTCGGCCGACGCGACGGCCTCCACGCAGCCGACGTTGCCGCACTGGCAGACCACGTCGTCCGCGCCGGGCACCCGGATGTGCCCGATGTCGCCCGCCGCGCCGTCGGAGCCCCGGTGCAGCTCCCCGCCGGCGGACACGATGCCGCCGCCGATGCCGGTGCCGATCTTCAGGAACAGCAGGGGAGATTCCTCCGGCGGGAGGGCGCGGGCTTCGCCGAGGGCCATCAGGTTCACGTCGTTGTCCACCGACGCCGTGCAGCCGAACCGCTCGGCCATCGCGTCGCCGACCGGGAAGCCGTCCCAGCCGGGCATGATCGGCGGTCGCACCGGCATCCCCAGCCGCGGATCGACCGGCCCCGGTAAGCCCATCACCAGCGCCTTCACCTCGTCCCGCGCGATCCTGGAGTCGCCCAGCAGGTCGTGCAGGTGCTTGGTGAGCACGTCCAGCGAATGCTCCGGGCCGTCGGCGATGTCCAGCGCCACCTGCCGTTCGGCGAGCACGTCCTGGCCCAGATCGGCGACCGCCAGCCGGGTGCTGTGCACGCCGACGTCGGCGGCCAGCACGACCCCGGCGCGCGGCGCGATCGCCAGCCGGTGCGCGGGCCGGCCGCGCCCGCCGCTGCCCACCGGGCCGCGTTCGACGACCACACCCGTCGCGATCAACGCGTCGAGGTGGCTGTTGACCGTGGACCGAGCGAGGCCCGTGGCGCGCACCAGTTCGACCCGCGTTTCCGCTGCTCCCGACGCGATCAGCCGGGCCAGCCCGCTGTGCACCAGGTTGCCGTCGGCCCGCCCGGACGTCCTCGGCACCGCCAACCGGACCGGTTCCCACCCCATCGTCGCTGCTCCCGTCGTGGCACGCATTCGATTAATGACCGAAAAGAAAATAAATCACAGATATTGCCGACGTAAAGCCGGCGATCTAGTTTTGACCACGACGAAATTCGGGCGTGAGACACCCGCAGTTGTCAACAGTTCCAACCGAAGGAGGCTCCTCGTGAGCCCTGCACCTTCCGGGCGAGGCGTGGCGATCCTGGGCGCCGGGATGATCGGCGACGTGCACCGCCGCGCGGCGATCCTCGAGGGCGCCGAGGTGGTCGGCGTCCTGGCGTCGTCCCCGCAGCGTTCGCAGCAGGTGGCGGCGGGCTGGGGCGTGGCCGCGTACCAGGACCTCGCCGAGGTGCTGGCCGACGACCGCGTCGACGTGGTCCACGTGTGCACGCCGAACGCCACGCACGCGCCGTTCGCGGAGGCCGCCCTGCGCGCCGGAAAGCACGTGATCTGCGAGAAGCCGCTGGGCATTTCGACGGCGGAGGCCGAGCGGATGACCGCCGCGGCGGCGGAAAGCGGCCTGGTGGCGGCGGTTCCGTTCGTCTACCGCTACCACCCGGTGGTGCGGGAGATCCGCGCCCGGCGGCAGGCCGGCGAGTTCGGCGCCTGGAACCTGCTGCACGGCAGCTACCTGCAGGACTGGATGCTCTCGCCGGACGCGTCGAGCTGGCGGGTCGATCCGGGGCTCGGCGGGCCGTCGCGGGCGTTCGCCGACATCGGGTCGCACTGGTGCGACCTGGTCCAGTGGGTTTCCGGCGAGACGTTCACCGACGTGCTCGCCGAACTGTCCATTGTGGTCCCCACTCGCCCGGCGGCGGCCGGGCCGACCTTCGCCGGACCCACCGAGGTCGCCGGCGACCGGGTCGAGGTCAGCACCGAGGATTCGGCCGCGCTGCTGCTGCGCACCGCCGCCGGCGTGCTCGGCTCGGCGACGATCTCGCAGGTCGCCGCGGGCCGGAAGAACCGGCTGTGGTTCGAGCTGGACGGCGCGCTGGGCAGCGCCGTGTTCGACCAGGAGGAGCCCGAGCGGATCTGGCTCGGCGGCGCGGACGGCAACCGCATCCTGGTCCGCGACCCCGAGCACGGCTCGCCCGAGCAACGCCGGTTGTCGAAACTGCCCGCCGGGCACGCGCAGGGGTACGCGCAGTGCTTCGAAGCGTTCGTCGCGGACACCTACGCCGCGATCGACGGCGGCAGCCCGGAGGGGCTGCCCACGTTCGAGGACGGCCTGCGATCGGCCCGGCTGGTCGACGCCGTCCTCCGCTCCGCCCGCAACCGCTCCTGGACGAAGGTGTGATCATGCAGCTCGGAATGCTCACCGCGTGTCTTCCACAGTGGACGCTGGACCGGATCGCCGGCTGGGCCGCGCAGGCCGGGTACGAGGCGCTGGAAGTCGCCGTCTGGCCGGGCACCGGCGGCCGCGACTTCGAGGCCGCGCACCTGCCGGTGGCCGACTTCGGCCCCCGCGAGGCCGACGAGACACTCGCGCTGTTCGACAAGCACGGCCTGGCGCTGTCGGCGTTCGCCTACTACGAGAACAACCTCCACCCGGATCCGGTGCGGCGCGAGGAGATCCGCACGCACCTGAAGCACGCGATCGACGCGGCGCAGGCGCTCGGCGTGCCCTACGTCGGCACGTTCGTCGGCCGGGACTGGACGAAGCCGGTGGCCGACAACCTCGCCGAAGCGGAACGGGTGTTCCCGGAACTCGTCGAGTACGCGGGCGAGCGGGACGTGAAGATCATCGTCGAGAACTGCGTGATGGAGGGCTGGCATCCGGACGGATATCCCGGGAACCTGGCGTACTCGCCGGAGCTGTGGGAGTGGATGTTCGACCTCGGCCTGTACCTGAACTGGGATCCGTCGCACCTGACGTGGATCGGCATCGACCCGGTCGAGACCATCGCGCCCTACGTCGACCGCATCGTGCACGCCCAGGCCAAGGACGTGGAGCTGGACGCGGCGGCGCGGCAGCGCTACGGCTTCTTCGGCAAGGTGGACAAGGGCGGCAACCCCTGGGACATGGGCTGGTGGCGCTACCGGGTGCCGGGCCTGGGCCAGGTCGACTGGGCGCGCGTCGTGGACCGGCTCTACGAGCACGGCTTCACGGGCACGCTGTCGGTGGAGCACGAGGATCCGGTGTGGGGCGGCGACGGCGAGCGCATCACCCAGGGCCTGAACATCGCGCACCGGACCCTGCGCCCGCTGATCGTCGGCTGAGCCGGAGGTGGCCTTGCTTTCCGTGCAGCTCTACAGCGTCCGCGAACAACTGGCGACCGACCGGCAGGCGACCCTGGAACGGCTGGCCGAGATCGGCTTCCGCTACGTCGAGCCGTTCGGCCTCGGTTCCCCGGACAAGCCGTCGGCCGATCGCCTGGCCGAGGCCCGCGCCCTGCGCGCCGGCCTCGACGCGGCGGGCCTGGCGGTGTCGGCGGTGCACGCCGGACTGCCCGGCGACGTCGCGGAACTGGTGGAGGAGTGCGCGATCCTGGGCGCCGACACGGCGTTCGTCCCGCATCCGCGCCTGGTCCCCGGCTTCGGCGAGGAGACCTTCGCCGACCCGGCCCGGGTCGACGCCCTCGCCGGAGTCCTGACGGAGGCCGCCGAATCTGTCTCGGCCGACCTGCGCCTGGGCTACCACAACCACTGGTTCGAATGGGCCGAACTCCCGGACGGCACCACGGGTTACGACCGCTTCTGGTCCCGCGCGGGCGACGGCGTCCTCGCGGAACTCGACGTCTACTGGGCGGTCGCGGCGGGTGCCGATCCGGCGTCGGTCCTGGCGTCCCTGGGCTCCCGGGTGGTCGCGGTCCACCTCAAGGACGGCCCGGCCCTGCCCGGAGCGCCCCAGACGCCGATCGGCACGGGCGCGGTCGACATTGCCGAAGCGCTCCGGGATGCATCGGGAATCCGTTGGCACGTGGCCGAAATCGACTCCACCGAACAGGATCCGTTCGAGCTCCTCGCCACCAACGCCAACATCCTGGTGAACGAGGGCCATTCCCGCTGGGCCCGCTAGCGGCCGGTGCGGGCTTGGCGCTGACTGCCTGCGCCAAGCCCGCGACAACTCACGAAGCGTCGTCGGCGATTCGGCGCAGCAGTCCGGCGACGAGTGCGACTCGGTCCGGGATGTCGTCGACGATCACGTGCTCGTGCAGTGCGTGAGCGCCATCGCCGCTGGCGCCGAGCCCGTCGAGCACCGGAAGGCCAAGTGCGGAAACGAAGTTCGCGTCGCTGCCGCCTCCGACGCTGATCGGTTCGAGCGGCGCGCGCACAGACGCGGCGACTTCGTCGGCGAGGTCGAACAGCCGCCTGCTCTCCGGGGTGAGCCGCATGGGCGGGCGGCTCCACCTCCCTTCGACCTCCAGCCGCACTCGCGGGTCGCTGCCGCGGAGACCGGCGAAGACCGCGTCGATCCGGTCGGCCTCGGCCTGGTCGCTGATCCGGATGTCGATGAGGCAGCCGGCCTTGCCCGCGATGACGTTGCGGGCGGTGCCGCCGCTCATCGTGCCGACGTTGACCGTGGTGCCGCGCTCGTGGTCGGCTTCGCCGGCGAGCCGGTGGATGATCTCGGCGAGCGCGTGGACCGCGCTGGCACCGTCGGTGGCGTTGTTCCCAGAGTGGGCCTCCACACCGTGCGCGGTGACGGTGAAGATCCCGACACCCTTGCGCTCCGCCTTGACGTCCCAGCCGACGCCCGGTTCCAGCACCAGGGTCGCCAAGCAGTCCGGCGCCGCGCGTTCGATGTGGGGCCGGGACATCGGGCTGCCGAGCTCTTCGTCGCCGTTGAACATGAACCGGACGGTCGGGCACGGCAGGTCGAACGCGCGCAGCGCCAGCAGCGCCCAGACTCCGGTGACGAGGCCGGTTTTCATGTCGTAGATGCCCGGCCCGGTCGCCGTCCCGTCCTCCCGCACGGCGAACGGCCACCCATCCACAGTTCCCGCGGGCCACACGGTGTCGTAGTGGCCGATCATGAGCACGGGCGCTTCAGTGGAGCCGGCGTAGGTCACCTCCAGCAGGTCACCGTGCTCAGCGTGTTCGTGCCGCGTGAGCTGGGACGGTGCGCCGAGCCGGTCCCGCAACCACGTCGTGATCGAGTCGGCGGTCTTGTCCAGCAACGCTTTTTCGCTGCTAGGTGATTCTTGGTGCACCAGCATCGAAACATCACCGAGGAGATCATCCAACCGGTCGCGGCACCAAGTGGACAACGGCTTCGCGGACAAATCGTGCGCCTTCCTGCTTTGGGAGTGGTTCATCGGACGGGAACGCCGGGGCCGAGCGGGATGCCGAACGCGTACCAGGCCAGGAACATCAGGAGCCAGACGCACAGGTTGACGATCGCGAGCGGCAGCACGAGCGACATCAGGGTGCCGATCCCGGCGGACGGGCGGTAGCGGCGGATGAAGCCGAGCGCGATGACGAAGTAGGGGCTCATGGGCGTGACGCTGTTGGTGGGCGCGTCGGCGATGCGGAACAGGGCCTGGGTGGTCTCCGGGTGGATGTGCAGCAGCATCAGCATCGGAACGAGCACCGGAGCGACCAGCGCCCACATGGCCGAGCCGCTGGTGAGCAGCAGGTTCAGCACGCTGATCAGCAGCACCGCGCAGACGAAGATCACCACCGGCGGCGCGTCGATCGAATCCAGCACGCCGGCGCCGGAGATCGCGATGACCTGGCCGATGTTCGTCCACTTGAAGTACGCGAGGAACTGCGAGACCGCGAAGAACAGCACCAGCACCGGGACCAGTTCGCGAAGCCCCTGGCCCATCAGCTCCGGAAAGTCCTTGGCCGAGCTGATGGTCTTCACCGTCAGGCCGTAGACGGTGCCGACGATCATGAAGAACAGCATCATGACCACCGCGACGTTCTCCATCAGCGGGGAGTCCACGATGGAGCCGCCCTCGCCGCGCAGCGGCGAACCGCTCGGCAGCACGGCGAGCACCACTGCGATGACGTAGAGCGCCGCGGCGATCAGCGCCCGCTGCACCCCGGTGCGCTCGACGGCCGACAGGGACATGTCGGGCAACTCGTCGACATCGGTCAGCTCCGGCTCGACGGCGTTCATCGCAGCGACCCGGCGGGCGACGACGAGCTCGGTCACCACGGTGATCGAGACGGCCAGCAGCAGCGAGGATGCCAACGAGAAGTAGTAGTTGGACACCGGGGTGACCACGTAGTTCGGGTCGATGGTGTGCGCGGCCGACGTGGTCAGTCCGGCGAAGACCGCGTCCGATCCCTCGATCACCGGGCTGATGCTGCTGGCGCCGCCCACGGCGACGTAAGCCACGACCGCGCCGATGATCGGGCTGCGGCCCACGGCCCGGAACACGATCATGCCGAGCGGGATCATCACCACGAACGCGGCGTCCGACGCCACGTGGGCGAACATCGAGGTCAGTGCGACCGCGAAGGTGACGAGACCGGCCGGCACCCGGGCCAACGCGGCGCGCATCAGCGCCGCCAGCAGCCCGGTCTTGTCCGCGATGGCCACGCCGAGCATGACCACCACGATCAGCCCGAGCGGCGGGAAGTTCACGAAGTTCTTGATCAGATCGCCGAGCATCATCTGGACCCCGGCATCGGAGATCAGGCTCTTGACCCCGACCTCCTTGCCGTCCACCGGGGAGGTCGCGGAGACGCCGAGCGCGGCCAGCAGCCAGCTCGCCAGCACCACCAGCACGCTCAGGATCACGAAGAGCCAGAAGGGATGCGGCAGCTTGTTCCCGGCCCGATCCACCACATCGAGCACGCGCATCACCGACGACGTCACCGAACGTCGTCGCGTCGTAACCTCGTTCAAGGGCCCCTCCGCTATCATCAAACGGTGATTTGATCCAGCATCCAAACTTCAGATGCAGGCTTGTGTCAAGTAATCTATGGCGACGGGCAAACCGTTCAACTTGAGGTGAGGTTTTGCAAACACTGGACGACGCGGACCTTGATCTGGTGGCCGCGCTGCAGCTGACGCCCCGGGCGCCGCTGAACGCCGTTGCGGAGATCCTGGGCACCTCGGCCAGCACGGTCGGCCGGCGAATCCAGCGGCTGCAGGAGAGTCGGCTCCTGCGCTTCATCTCCACCGTGCACTGGTCACTGATCCTCACCGCCAACCCCTACGTGGTGTGGATCAAGTGCGAGCCAGGCATGACCTCCGGCGTCGCGGCAGCGATCCAGGAGGTACCGGAGGCTCAGTCCATCATGATCATCAGTGGTGACGCGGATATCTACTGCACCATCTACCCACTGGCGGGAACGGACCTGCGCCGCCTGCTGACCCACACCTTGCCCGCCATCCCGGGCATCGCGTCCATCGAGTCGCACCTCGTGCTGCGCACGGCGCGCCAGGCCGTGGCGTGGCACCTGAACCGGCTCACCGGCGAGCAAACCGCTGCGCTGCGAGAGCACGCCGACGCCGACCCCAGCTCCCCACCGGAGAGCGTCGGGCCGCTCAACGAAGCCGAGTTCAACACGCTGCGCCTGCTCGTCGACGACGGCCGGATCACCGCGGCGCAAGCCGCCCGCGAGCTCGACGTCAGCCGCTCGACCGCGTACCGGCTGATCCAATCGGTGCTGGAAGCAGGTGCCGCCCGCCCCCGGGTGGAGATCGAACCGGCGGTCCTCGGCTTCCGGCTCACGGCGCTGATCACCCTCGAGGTCCAACCGCAGCACATCCCCGCCGTGCTGGCCGCGCTGAGCGCGGAGCCGTCCGGGCGGTTCACGGTGATGACGGCCGGACCGGCATCGATCACCCACCACGCGGTGTTCCGCGACGAAGACCACCTGTCCCGGTTCGTCACGGAAGACATCGGCGCGCTACCCGGCATCAACGGCCTGAACATGTCGACGGCACTCGCGGTCCTGCGTCGCCAATGGATCGACCGCGACAACGACGTGCTCCTCGGAGACCGAGTGCACGACTTCCTGTCGCGCCCCTGAACTATGCCCGAGATGGCCGCGATCGGCCGTGGTCGGCGAAGGCCATGAAGGCTGGCCGGGCGCGGCGGTTGACCGCGTGGTGGCGCGTCGGGGATGGTCCAGCCATTGCGAGCCGTGATCGTGAACCTGGCGGTGCGTCCTGTGCGGGGATTCCGGTGTCCCTCACCCTCGTTGCTGCTCCCAGAACAATGCGGCGATCCGGCCGCGCGACGTGAAGCCCAATTTCGTGAGGATGTGCTCGATGTGGCTTTCCGCCGTCCGTCGCTTGATCGCCAAGTGCGCTGCGATTTCCTTATTTGACAACCCCTGGGCGACGAGCTGGGCGACTTCTCGTTCTCGCGGCGTCAGGAGCGTGTGGATTCCCGCCGCGCTCTCTGCCTGAGAACCGGACACCGCCGCTGTCTTCTCATTCAGCGCACGAACGACGATCTCGTCAACCGTGTGGTCTGCGCCGCGTTGATAGGAGGCTTCGAACGTTTTGTCTCCGACGGCCCGGCGAGCATGCGCCTCGCACTGATCGTGCCAGTCCAGGTAGTGGTGGAAGCCCAGGAGGTACTCGCCGAGCGGCCGCCAGAGCTTGTGACTCGCGGCCAGCAGCTCGGCGGCGCGTTCGCCATTTCCGTTCCTGGCCTCCACCCAAGCCAGGGCCTCGACGCAGAGTGCGATGTTGAGCGGATCGCTGAGGGACCGCTCGATTCGCAGGCACTCTCGCAGGTGGTCGGTCATGTGCTGCAGATCGCCCTGCGTCCACCGGATGACCGCCAGGATCCACAGCATCCACGACCGGCTCCACTGTTCGCCGTGTGCCCGGCAGAGCTTCTCGCATTCCTGGCAGAGGGTGAGGCCGCGATCGGCGTCCCCAGTCAGACACCGGGCGAGCGCGAGCCGGAAGAGAGCCGTGGCCAGGTGGGTGCTCGGCCTGCCGAGTGCCCGCTCCTGAGACAATGCCTGCTCCAGCAGGGGCACCGCCTGGGTCAGATTGTTTGATACGAGTTCAGCATGTCCCGAAAGCTGCGCTGCGTGAGCCAGTGCCGCGCGGTCATCCAGTGCACGCGCCAGGCGTGAGCATTCGTTCAGCATGCTCAAGGCAGCGCCCGTGTCGCCTTGTCGGATGGCGAGATAGCCATTGGTCCACAGCGCCTTGGTGCGTTCTTGGCTCGGCTGCAAGTCGAGGGTGAGTGCCCGGTCGAGCCACTCCCGGCCTTCCTGGGGCGAGCTGCAGGCGACCCAGTAAAACCACAGGGCGCCGGCCATCCGCAGCCCGGCTCTGGCTTCCCCTGGTTCGGTGAGGCAGTACTCCAGCGCTGCCCACAGGCTGGCCTGGTCGAGTTGCAAGCGGGAGAACCACTGCAGCTGGTGAGGACCGAACCAGTTGGCGTCGGCCTGTTCGACCAGGTTCAGGTAGTAGTCTCGGTGCTTGCGGCGCAGCGCGGCCAGAGCACCGTTTGTGCCGAGCTGCTCGTGCCCGAAATCGCGGATCGTGGAGAGAAACCGATACCGGGAGCCAACATGGTGCTGTTCTCGGATCAGAATTGACTTTTCCACCAACCCCACGACACCCATGAACACTTCGTCAGGCGACAGGCCGTCATCCGCGCACACCTGTTGTGCGGCCTCGATGTCGAACTCGCCCGGGAAAACGGATAGTCGTGACCACAGCACCTGTTCTTGCTGGGTGCACAGGTCGAAACTCCACTCCACGGCCGCCCGTAGCGTCTGGTGGCGCGACAAGCCGGCACGTTTTCCCTCCGTCAACAGTCGGTAGCGGTCCTTTAACCGGACAAGGATTTGCTCCACCGACAGTGCTCGGATGAGGACCGCGGCCAGCTCGATCGCGAGTGGAAGACCATCCAATCGGCCGCACAACCGAGCCACCGTCTGCTCATTGTCCGGACCGAGCGTGAATTCTGGATTTACCGCCGAGGCGCGATCTTCAAACAATTTCAGCGCCTCGTACTCCCGAGCCGTGCCCTGTACCAGGGTGTTGTCGGTCGGCACGGACATCGGCGGTACCTGCCAGATGTGCTCACCGCCGATCATTAGCGGTTCGCGGCTGGTTGCAAGAACATGCAGTTTCGGTGCAGCTTCGAGCAGGGTGGCGACGAGATAGCCGCAGGCATCACGCAAGTGCTCGCAGTTGTCCAACACCAGTAGCAATTGCTTGTCTGCGAGGTGGTCAACAAGCACATCTTCAGGTGCACGAGCCGTGCGATCGCGCAACTGGAGGCTCGATGCCACTGCGCGAGCCACTAGCGAGTCGTCGTCCAGCTCTGCAAGCTTGACCAGCCAGACACCGTCCGGGAAAGCCCGCCGCAGGTCCTCCGCAAGACGCAACGCCAAACGCGACTTTCCTACACCGCCGGGCCCGGTCAGTGTCACGAGCCGGGCCCTCGACAGCAGCCCCTTGACTTCGGCCATTGCTCGACAGCGCCCAACAAAACTGCTCGGGTCGCCAGCGAAGTCACCGATCCGTCGGCTTGCCATCCTTATCATCAGGCTCATTCGATTCAGAGACTGCTCTCAGTATATACGGCTCCCTCCCGGCGGCTGGGATAGCGACCCGGTTCGCTCCGGTGGAGACACAACGTCAGGAGTGATGTAATCCGTCCTGTGGGACTGAGGATCGGCAGCGGTGCGCGGCGGCCGGTACCTCGGCCGGTCACGGTCTCTACGAGGCTGCCAAGCCCCGCAGTCTGCCCCATCGGTCTGCTTCCTGTCGCGCCCCTGACCGCCGCCCGGTGGTCGTGAGTGTTCGTTCCGGTTCTTACCGGAACAAGCACTCACGACTGGTAGGTTCGGTCGCCGGAACGATCGGGGGCCGGTGGACAGCGGGGCACGTGGCGAACAACAAGCGGAAGAAGCAGAAGCGCGGCCCTCTCGGCCGGACGGCCACAGCTCCGGCCCGGCCGATCCCGGAGCCTGACGAGGTTTCCGAAGAGCGTTCGTCCAACCCGAAGCCGCCATGGCTCGTTCTTGTCCTGGCGTTCGGCTGCTTTGCCGTCATCAAGCCCGAAATCTGGCTGACGTGGTCGCGGGACCAGGCACCGGCGTGGGCCCAAACCGGCGCGCTCGCGGTCGGTCTCGCCTCGATCTGGCTGATCCTGCGCGGCCTGTGCGCCACGCAGTGGCTCGGCGCGTCCCGCGTCCGGCCGACCTCGAAGCTTCGCTCCACCGGCCAGCTGGTCGAACTGATGCTGTCGCGAACCGCGATCTGCACCCTGACCGGAACGTTCCTGGCCCTGATGGTCGCCGGCCGAGCGGAAGCGGCGGGAGTCAAGGTAACGAGCCTGATCAGCGACCTGGCTACGGTCGGAGCACTGGTCGGTCTCGCATCCTGCGCACCGCGCAGCGTGATCCAGAGCATCCGGACCTTCAAACTCCTCAAGGAGAACGACCGCCGCAACTGGGTCCGAGCCCACCTGACGCTGGCGATCGTCGACCTGATGGTCCTCTTCGAGCTCTGGAACCTGATCCGCTCGGTGCTGTTCAACAAGTGAGAGGCACCCGTGTCGGTTTACTCGATCGGGGATGGGGCGGCGCGCGTGGGGTGTTTCGGGCCGCTTGGCGCTGATGATGATCCGCATGGTTGAGAACGGGATTGGCAAGGTAGCACCGGTTGCGCAAGTCGGAATGACGACCGCGGTCGGCGGCGCGGGGGGCCGCCGCCGACCGCGGCAGGCAGCTCACTGCGCGGTGAAACCGCCGTCGATCGACAGGTTGGCACCCGTGATGAAGCTGGCCTCGTCGCTGAGCAGGAACGCGACGAACGCTGCGATCTCCTCGGGCTTGGAGACCCGGCCGATCGGGTGCAGACCAACGATCTGCGCTTCCCCTTCCGGAGTCGCGCCCATGGTGCTGCGAAACGCCGGGGTGTCCACCGCGCCGGAGGCGATCGCGTTGACGCGGATGCCCTGCGCGGCGTTCTCCAGCGCGACCGCCTTGGTCAGGCCCACAACGCCGTGCTTCGCCGCGGTGTAAGGCGAAACGCTGCCCATGCCGACCACGCCCAGGTTCGATGCGTTGTTGACGATCGCGCCGCCACCGGACGAGAGGATCGCCGGAACCTGGTGCTTCAGCCCGTAGAACACGCCACTCAGGTTGAGGTCGATCTCCGCGCGCCAGCTGTTGTCGTCGATGTCCTGCACCGCGCCGAAAGCGTTGACCGCGCCCGCGTTGTTGAACGCGCCGTCCAGCCGGCCGAACTCGTCCATGGCCGCGCGAACCAGCGCCGCGACCTCGCTCTCCACCGTCACATCGGTGGGCACGAACAGCGCCCGGCCCCCGGCGCCGCGGATGTCGGCGGCCAGCTGCTCGCCGACGTCCTTGCTCCGCGCGCCCAGGACCACCGCCGCGCCTTCGGCGGCCAGCCGCCGGCTCGTCGCTTCGCCGATCCCGGAGGTCGCCCCGGTCACCACGACCACTTTGGACTCGAAACGTGCCGTGTTCATCGCTTCCTCGATCATTTCGCCGTTTTCTCGGACGAACGCAATACTTCCGGCGAAAGCGGATCAGGTCTGGCGGTAATCGGCCGTTGTGTCCGGACGCTCCAGAGTGGTCGCGAGCCAGAGTTCCAGGCGGTCCTGGGGTTGGTCGAGGGAGCGGTTCGTGACGCGCTCGGCGGTGCGCAGGCGGGAGCGCAGCGTGTTGCGGTGGATGTCGAGCTTTCGCGCCGCCGCCTCCAGGTTCTGGCCCTCGTCCAGGAACGTCCGCACGCATTCCACGAGGCTCGGGGTTCCCGTCCGGCGGCGCTCGTCCTGGCGGCGCAGCGGTTCCAGAGCCGAGTCGACGAAGCGTTCCACCGCCGGTCCGTCGAAGACCCCTTGGAACAGGGCGCTAGCGGCGAGCTCGTCGGCGTGCCGGTAGGTGCCTTCGGCGCGGGAAAGCGCAGTCGTGGCACGGAAGATCGTCGCGGGCAGCTCGGTTCGGTCCCGGGCGGTCGCTGCGCCCGCGCGAACCTGCCCGGCCCGCGCGTTCAGCCGCTCGGCCAGCGCTCGGCCGGCCTTGGGGTTCGCGTCGGGGAGGACGGCGACCAGCGCTTCCGGCAGCGGGCAGACCACCAGCCGTTCCTCCAGCGACGTGTCGTCGATGACCTCGGCGAGGGTGTCCAGCACGATGCGCGCCAGCTTCGGCGGCTCGGCGCCCTCGGCGCGCAGCGCCACCACTTCGTAGGGCGGGGGCGGCAGGGGACAGGCGTCCTCCAGCCGGTCCCAGAGCGTCGCCGAGTTCTCCTCCAGCGCGGCGGCGAAGATCGCGGCGCGCTGCTGGTGGGTCTTCGCGCGCGCCGAGCGAACGCCTTCGACGCCGACGCCGACGAGGTTGGCCGCGTGGTTGGCGAGGATCCGCACGTGCGCGGCGACCGGCGGCGCGGACGCCACCGCGAGCCAGCCGCTCGGGCTGCCCGAGATGCCGGTGCTCGCCACGTGGATCTCCCGGTCGCCGAAGGTCGTTCCGAGCGCTCCGCGCGTGTCGCGCCGCACGGCCGCGCGCACCGCCTCGTGCCAGTCGCGACGCTCCGGCGGCTCCGCCGCGCGCATGTGACCGGCCGAGTCGAGCAGCAGCACCTCGCCGCCGGTGCCGGCGGCGAGCTCGCGCACGATCCCGGCGGGCCCGGAGCGCAGCGCCGCCCGCGCCATCGCGTCCTGCGCCTTGAGCGCCTGCCGCTCCTGGTGGGATCGGTGGTCGGCGTACCACTGGGCGACGGCCTCGGTGATCGCGATGAACGGCGTGCTCTCGATGGCCGCCACCACCGGGAAGTCGCATTCGTCGGCGGCCTCCAGGACCGCGGGCGGCAGTTCCGTGCGGATCTCGCCGGGCGGGAAGCCGAGGCCCGCGCACCCCGCGTCGGCCAGCCGCCGCACGTAGTCGCGCTGGCCCCGCGGGTCGTCCGGCAGGCCGAGCCCGACGGTCAGCACGAGCTCGGCGCCGCGCAGCCACGGCACCGGGTCGGTCAGCTCGATGACGTGCGCCCAGCGCACCTCCCGATGCAGCCCGCCCGCCCCGGCCAGCAGGCGCAGGTCGAGTCCCGGCAGGCCCAGCACATCCGCCATCCGCAGCGCCATAGATCAACCCTTGTGCGAATCGCCCAACTCAGACGGCGAAAGTGTACGGTTCGCCCAGGGTGTTTTTCCTCCCGCGGTCCTACAGTCGCTGCACTCGCTCCCAGCGCCGACGGAGGACTTCATGAGCGATTCGACCGCTTCACCGCGAATGGCCGTCCGGGCCGCGTTCGCATCGTTCGTGGGCACGACCATCGAGTGGTACGACTTCTACGTCTACGCCACGGCAGCCTCGCTGGTTCTCGGCAAGCTGTTCTTCCCGACCGACGCCGACCCGTTCGTGGGCATGATGGCCTCGTTCGCGGTGCTGGCCGTCGGGTTCTTCGCCCGGCCGCTCGGCGGCATCGTGTTCGGGCACTTCGGTGACCGGGTCGGCCGCAAGTCCGCGCTGGTCACCACACTGTTGATCATGGGCTCGGTGACGTTCCTGGTGGGCCTGATGCCCACCTACGACACCATCGGGCCGTTCGCGCCGATCGCGCTCGTGGTGCTGCGGTTCATCCAGGGCCTCGCGGTCGGCGGCGAGTGGGGCGGCGCGGCGCTGATCGCGGTCGAGCACGCACCGGAGCACCGCAAGACCTTCTTCGGTTCCTTCCCGCAGATCGGCAACTCCGCCGGGGCGCTGCTGGCCACCGGCGCGTTCAGCATCGTGTCGGCCTTCGGTGAGGAGGCGCTGCTGAGCTGGGCGTGGCGGATCCCGTTCCTCGCGTCGGCGGTGCTGGTGCTGGTGGGGCTGGTGATCCGGCTGCGGGTGGAGGAGTCCCCGGTGTTCGCCGAGGCCCTGCGGGAACAGGACACCTCGAACGAGGCGCCGGTCAAGGAGGTGCTGCGGACCTCGTGGCGGTCGGTGCTGATGGGCATCGGCGCGCTGCCGGTCGCCGTCGGCGGCTACTACATCGTCACGACGTTCCTGCTCGCCTACGCCACCACGCCGGAGATCGGCGTGTCCGAGACGGTGATGCTCAACGCGCTGAGCGCGGCGGCGTTCCTGGAGATCGTCGCGACGCTGATCACCTCCTGGTTCGGCGACCGCGTCGGCGCCCGGCGGATCGTGATCGGCGGGCTGATCGCGGTGGCCGTGCTGGCCGCGCCGCAGTTCCTGGTGGTGCCCAGCGGGAACGTCGCGCTGATCGTCGTGCTGCTGCTGGTGATGCGTCTCGGCATGTCCGGCACCTACGGCCCGCTGCCCAAGATCATGGCGGAGATGTTCGAGCCACGCGTCCGCTACACCGGCATCTCGCTGTCGTACCAGATCGCCGGGGCGATCTTCGGCGGCCTGGCGCCGATCGCCTGCACCGCGCTGCTGGCGGCGTTCGGCACGCCGATCCCGGTGGTGGTGCTGCTGGTGGCGATGTGCCTGGTCGCGATCGCCTGCACGGCCAAGGCGAAGCAGGTCGACGACGAACCCGCCGCCATCGCCCAGCGCGCCTGACGGCCTGTTTCCAGGCTCGTTTTGCGTGGCGGTGCGGGTGGCGGAACCTCAGACGCCGCCTGGTCTGTGGGAGCCCCGACTTACGTATGTCCAATACGCGGCATCGGGGCTGTCCTCGCCAGGCGACGTCTGAGAACCCGCGGCGGTGCAAGCGTCGTAGGTGGGCTAAGCGGCTGCGCCGCTTCAAGGCCAAAGATTCAATTCAAGCTCGAAAACGGGTCTCTTCCGAACGATTCGAAAGGTCAGCCGTGTCCACTTTGGTCATCACGCACGCCGACGTCCGCACCGTGGACGAGCGCCGGCCGCGCGCGGAGGCCGTTGCCATCCGCGACGGCAAGATCCTGCTCTGCGGCGCGGAATCCGAGGTCCGCGCCGCGGCGGGTCCCGGCGCGGTCGAGTTAGACGCCGGCGGCCGGACCGTGGTGCCCGGGTTCATCGACCCGCACAACCACCTGCTGTCCACCGCGGAGTCGCTGGCCGCGGTGAACGTGCGCAGCCCCGGGGTGTCCAGCGCGGCCGACCTGGTGGCGGCTATCGCGAAGGCTGCCGCGAGCGCCCCGGCGGGCCAGTGGATCCGGGCGTTCGGCATGGACGACGCGAAGTACCCGGAGGGCCGGGTCACCCGGGCCCAGCTGGACGAGGCGACCGGCGAGCACCCGGTGATCATCTACCACGTCTCCGGCCACCAGGCGGTCGTCAACAGCGCCGCGCTGAAGTGGCGCGGCATCGCCACCGACGTGGCCGACCCGGCGGGCGGCGCGTTCGTCCGCGACGAGGGCGGCCGGCTGACCGGGATGGTGCTGGACACCGCGATGGAGCTGCTGCTGCCGCTGGCCGCCGACATCGGCTGCCACGGCCCCAACTTCCACACCGACCTGCCGCACGAGCAGCTGCTCGGCTGGCTCGCCGACGCCCGCGACAGCTACCTGTCCGCCGGCGTCACCACGGTGTGCGACCCGCAGGTGTCGCGGCGCGAGATGCTGGTCTACCGGGCGGCGAAGGCCGCGGGCGCGCTGCCGCTGCGCACCGTCTGCATGCCGCTGTCGCACCAGCTCGACGGGCTCACCGCGCTCGGCCTCGCGGGCCCGTTCGGCGACGACTGGCTGCGGCTCGGGGCGATGAAGTTCTACTCCGACGGCAGCCTGCTCGGCGGCACCGCGCTGTTCCGCGAGCCGTACGGGGAGCGCGGCGAGTTCACCGGCAGCTCGTACTGGCAGCCGGAGCAGCTCACCGACCTGCTGCGCCGGGCGTCGGAGGCGGGCTGGCAGGTCGCGGTGCACACGCAGGGCGACCTCGCGATGCAGAACACCATCGACGGGCTCGTCGAGGCCGTGCGGGTGGCCGGCGACGACCCGCGGCCGCGCATCGAACACTGCGGCTACCCGACCCGGGAGCAGGTGCGGATGCTCGCCGATCTCGGCGCGGTGGCGGTGAACCAGCCGAACTTCCTCTACGACAGCGGCACCGACTTCGTGCGCCGCCTCGGCCCCGAGCGCGCGCACCGGCTGCAGCCCATCCGGGAGGAGCTGGACGCCGGCGTGGTGCCGGTGCTCTCCAGCGATTCGTTCGTCTCCAGCCTGCGTCCGATGGAGACCATCGCCAACGCGGTGTGCCGCCGCACCCGGGAGGGCGGTGAGATCGGCGCCGCGCAGGCGATGAGCCTGGACGAGGCGCTGCGCGCGCACACCCTCGACGCCGCCTACGCCCTGCGGATGGAGGACCGGCTCGGTTCGCTCGCGCCGGGCAAGCTCGCCGACCTCGTGGTGCTCGACCACGACCTGCGCACCACGGCGGACGAGGACCTGCGGAAGGTCGACGCGCACTGCACGATCCTCGACGGAGAGGTGGCGTACCGGGCATGAGCGACACCGCGAAAACGGCCGCGTGGAATTGGGTGGACCGCAACCGGTCCCGGTTGTCCGAGTGGCACGGCCGGATCTGGGAGCTGGCCGAGCCCGCGTGGCGGGAGTACCGCTCGGCGGCCTGGTACGTGGACCTGCTGCGGAGCGAGGGCTTCGAGGTCGAGGAAGGCAGCGGCGGAATGCCCACGGCGTTCTCCGCGACCTGGAGCAACGGCCCCGGCCCGACACTGCTGACCTACGCCGAGTACGACGCGGTGCCGGGCAACTGCCAAGCCGGCACGCCGCGCCCCGGGCCGCGGTCCGGCGTCAGCCCGCACGCGCCTGGGCACACCGACCCGCACTCGGCGTTGGGCATCAGCACCCTGGGAGCCGTCCTGGCGGCGAAGGAAGCGATGCAGCGCAACGGGATCGGCGGCACGATCCGCTACACCGGAGAACCGGCGGAGAAGGTGCAGGGCTCCAAGGTCGTGCACGGGCTGCGCGGCTACTACGACGACGTGGACGCGATCATCAGCTTCCACCCGTTCTACATGCTGCCGCTGTGCAACACGGTCCGGTGGGACACGCACTGCGGCGCGTACTACAGCCGCATCTACAGCTTCCGCTGCGACGAACCGGAAACCTGGGGCGTCGCCGATCCGGGCAGCCCGATCCCGGCGTCCCACTCGGCGGCCCGCGCGCCCGGCGCGAACGCCGCGCTGATGACGATGTACTCGCTGACGAAGTCCACACAGGACTCGATGGCCCCGGCGTTCGGCGGCTGGTCGCTGTCCGAGGCGATCCTGAGCGCGGGCAACGCCACCGCGGACAACCTCCCGGCGGGGATCGCCCAGATCCAGTACTCCTGGCGCTGCCCGGACATCGCCACGGCCGAGCAGGTGCTGCGGGTGCTCGACGCGAACGCGGAGGCCGCGGCCCGCACGGCGCACTGCAGCCTCGAAACCCGCTGGGTGTCGCGGAACCGGCCGGGCCTGGCCAACCACGCGATGGCGGAGGTGACCTACCGGAACCTGGCGCAGGTCGGGCCGCCGGCGTACGGCCCGGAGGCGGTCGAGGTGGCGCGCGAGGTACAGCGCTCGCTCGGCGTGGAGCCGACCGAGAACCCGCTGCTCGCCGAGTGCGCCCAGCTGATCGAGCCGGCCGAGGCGGAACGCCTGCTGCGCGAGAACATCCCGCCCGCGCAACGGAACTGGACGTCCGACGACTACGTCGAGATGACCCACTACGCCCCGACGGCCCGCCTCTACATCGCTCGCCCGGCGCTGGCCCCGATCGACGGCCGCCCCACGCCGAGCTGGGCGATGAACGCCCTCGGCGGCATCCCGGCCACCATCGACCCGACGATCATCTGCGCGGCCAAGACGATCGCCGGAACGCTCCTGGACCTGGCCCGCAGTCCGGAGGTCCTGGCGGCGGCCAAGGCGGAGTTCGACGAACGCAGCGCGGACGCCCCGGAAGCGCTGCTGCCCAAGGACTTCGAGGCGCCGCACGACTACCCGTGGCCGGAGTACGTGACGACCGCCCGCGGCTCGGGCTGGCAGGGCGCCTGAAGGCTCAGCGGATGCCTTCGCGGCGGAGGCGTTGGGCGAGCTGCGCGGTGACCTTCACCAGGAGCTCGCCCACCTTCCGCGCTTTCGCGTCCGTCGTCTGCTCGATCGGCATCGAGCAGCTGATCGCGTCCGTGCCCGGGATCCGGTACGGCACCACCGCCGCCACGCAGCGGATGCCGGGCGTGCCCTCCTCGATTTCCGCCGCATAGCCGCGTTCCTGCGCCGTCGCGCACGCGTCGAGGACGTCGTCCAGCGACACCAGGGTGTTCGGCGTGAGCGCGGGGAGCGGGTCGGGGAGGAGCTCGGCCACCTCCTCGTGGGTCAGCTCCGCGAGCAGCGCCTTGCCCAGGGCGGTGGCGTGCGCGGGCAGCGTGCGGCCGATCTTGGACGTCAGGTACGTCGAGTTCGCCGACTCGCGGGTTTCCAGGTAGATCACCTGGTTTCCGATCAGGCGGGCGTAATGCGTGGTGAAGCCCGTCTGCTCGCGCAGCTCCTCCAGCGCTTCGGTGGCGTAGCGGATCGCCGGGTCGCGGTCGAGGTAGGCCGTGCCGCAGATCAGCGCGCGGACGCCGAGCCGGTACCGGGTGTTGCTGGAATCCGCCTCCAGCCAGCCCGCGTCGAGCAGGGTGCGCAGCAGCCCGTGCAGGCTGGAGCGCGGGAATCCGGTCTGGACGTGCAGATCGGACAGCGACAGCCAGGACGGTTGGGCGGCAAAGGTCTCGACCAGGTCGATCGCGCGGCGGGCGGACTTCACGCCGGCGGCGTCGGTACCGCCCGCCGTGCTGGAAACATCGGCCGGCTGAGGCATCGCGGCCTCCTCCTTCGCAGACGGCAGTGCCACGATCCTAGCCAGCCGAACGATCTGTTCGCATACATGAATACTGTTCACGCAGTCGGCCGGTTCCGGTGCACGGAGGATGACAGTTTCAATTGAAACTGCGGTCAGTTCGGCTCGCCGAGGGCAGCGGTGGTGAATGGGCCGCCCAGGTAGCGGGCCGAAGCGTCGGACGGAGTGGCCTCCGCGGCGAACTGCTCCGAGTCGTCCTGCGGGCGGTAGCCCAGTTCCTCCGCCTCGGCCAGGGAGCAGACCCCGCGGGTGTTGGCCGAGACGCCCCAGATCACGCGGTAGCCCGGCGACGGGTGGCCGAGGCACGCCTCGAAGAGGCGCCCCGCGTCGTCGGGGGAGAGCCACAGCGACAGGGCGCGCACGTCCGCCGGGCGCTCGAAGCAGTTGCCGATGCGGATGCAGATCACGTCGATGCCGAACCGGGAGTGGTACAGGCTGCCCAGCGCCTCGATCGCGGCCTTGCTCACCCCGTAGTAGGTGTCCGGCCGCGCGGGCGAATCCGCGGGCAGGCCGTCCGGCCCGGCGTCGGCGACCAGGCGGAACCCGGCGGCGTGGTTGCTGGAGGCCAGGATCACCCGGCCGACACCGGCTTTCCGGGCGGCTTCCAGCACGGTGTGCGTGCCGTCGATGTTGACCGCGAGCGTCTCCGCCCACGAGTTCTCCCGGCTGTGGCCGCCGAGGTGCACGATCGCGTCGACGCCTTCGCAGGCGGCGGCCATCACGTCCGGGTCGGTCAGCGTCCCGGTGACCGCCTCGACGGCTTCGCCGGGCTCCGCGGGCGGCAGCGGCGCGCGGTCGAGCAGCCGCAGGACGCGGCCCTCGCGGCGCAGCCGGGACCGCATGATGGTGCCGACGACCCCGGCCGCGCCGGTGATCAGAATGCGTTGCTGCAACGTGGCTTTCCCTTCTGCGTTCAGCGGATTCCGGCCCGGCGCAGGCGCTGGCCGAGTTCGACGGTGGTGCGCACCAGCAGCTCGGCGGCGTGCCGGACGTCGGCGTCGGTGGCCTGGTCGGTGGGCATCGAGCAGCTCATCGCGTCGGTGCCGGGGATGCGGTAGGGCACCACGGCGGCCACGCAGCGGATCCCCGCGGTGCCCTCCTCCAGTTCCGCGGCGAAGCCGCGATCGCGGATTAACGCGCATTCCGCGTGCAGGGTGGGGAGTTCGACGACGGTGTTCGGGGTGAGCGCGGGCAGCGGGCCGGCGCAGAGCGCGGCGACCTCGTCGCGGGTCAGCTCCGCCAGCAGTGCCTTGCCCAGGGCGGTGGCGTGCGCGGGCAGCGTGCGGCCGACGCGGGAGATCAGGTGCACCGAGCGCCGGGACTCCCGGCTTTCCAGGTAGACGACCTCGTTGCCGTTGCGGCGCGCGTAGTGCGTGGTGAACCCGGTCTGCTCGCGCACCTGCTCCATCGCCTCGGTCGCGTAGGGCACCACCGGGTCGCGGTCGAGGTAGGCGGTGCCGCAGATCAGCGTGCGGATGCCGAGCCGGTAGCGGGTTTCCGTGCGGTCGGCCTGCAGCCAGCCGGTTTCCAGCAGGGTGCGCAGCAGGCCGTGGAGGCTGGAGCGCGGGATGCCGGTGCGGGCGTGCAGTTCGGCCAGCGACAGCCAGGATTCGTGCCCGGCGAAGGTTTCCAGCAGCTCGATGGTGCGTCGCGCCGACTTCACCCCGGCCGAATCCGTGGCGGTGGCGATGCGGGCCGGCATGTCGACCTCCTCCCCGGGCGGCGCTCAGGCGCCGGTTGACATGTGATCGCGGTCATACTAGCGTCCTCCGGCAGATTTCCGATAGTCGAATAAATTCACAAACCCAGTATCCATTCAAGTATGTGAACGCCGGAGGGATCGGCCCAGTGCATGCTCTCGACTGGACAACGGTGTGCGGCTACTTCGGCCTGATGCTGGCTATCGGCTGGTGGTCGCACCGCAGGGTCAAAACAGACAAGGACTTCTTCATCGCCGGCGGCCGGATGCCGTGGTGGCTCGCCGGGATCTCGCACCACATGTCCGGCTACAGCGCCGTGCTGTTCGTCGCCTACGCGGGCGTGGCCTACACCGACGGCATCACGGTCTACTTCTGGGGATTCGCCAGCATCGGCATCGGCGTGGCCATCGGGGCGTGGCTGTTCGCGGCCCGCTGGAACCGGCTGCGCGCCCGCTTCGGCGTGGCGTCGCCGCTGGAATTCCTGGCCCGCCGCTACAACATCCCCACCCAGCAGGTGCTGGCCTGGAGCGGCTCGTCGCTGAAGGTCTTCGACGTCGCGGCCAAGTGGTTCGCGGTGGCGGTGCTGCTGCACTCCTTCGCCGGGCTGCCGCTGATCTGGGGCATCGTCATCACCGGCACCGTCACCCTGCTCTACTGCACGGCCGGCGGGCTGTGGGCCGACGCGCTGACCGACTTCGGCCAGTTCGTCATCCAGGCGGCGGCCGGGATCGTGATGATCTGGGCGGTGCTGGCCGAACTCGGCGGCGTCTCCGGGCTGTGGACGCTCTGGGACCGGCTGCCCGCGGGGCGCACGTCGCCGGTCACCGGGCAGTACACCACGGTGTTCCTGCTGGTGTACGTGCTGGTGAAGACGCTGGAGTACAACGGCGGGATGTGGAACCTGGCGCAGCGCTACATGGCCGCGCCCGACTCCCGCGCCGCCCGGCGCGGCGCGGTGCTCTCCGCCGCGCTGTACCTGGTCTGGCCGCTGGTGCTGATGTTCCCGATGTTCGCCGCGCCGCTGTTCGTGCCGGACCTCGCCGACCCGACCACCTCGTACGCGGCGATGACCCAGGCGCTGCTGCCGCCGGGCATGATCGGGCTGGTGCTGGCCGGGATGTTCTCCCACACCATGGCCATGGTCGCCTCGGACGCCAACGCGATCTCCTCGGTGATCACCCGCGACATGCTGCCGGTGCTGTGGCGGAAGGCGCGCGGGTTCGACGAGTTCCAGCGGCTGCGCACCGGCCGCATCGCCACCTTCGGCTTCATCGCGCTGAGCATGGTCGTGGCCACCCAGGCGGAGCACCTCGGCGGCGTGCTGTCCATCGTGGTCTCCTGGGTCGCCGCGCTGATGGGCCCGATCTCGGTGCCGCTGCTGCTGGGCATGCTCCCGTGGTTCCGGCGGTGCGGCTCGCGGGCGGCCATCGCGTCCTGGGCCGGCGGGCTGCTCACCTACGGCGTCCTCTACTACGGCCTCGACGCCGGACCCACCGCCACCGTCGCCACCCCGATCCTGGTGTCGCTGGCGCTGTACGTCGGTCTGGGCCTGGTCGCCTCGGAGCGCACCGAGCAGGTCGACGAGATGCTCGAAGCCCTGGACCAGGAGTCGCCCGCGGCCGCACCGGCGACCCCTCGATGACCCGGCCACCGCAACAGAAAGCGAGCCCGCGCATGTCCCTGGAAGGTTTGCTGGCCTTTCCGCTGACGACGTTCACCGCCGACCTGGAGCTCGACCTCGACGCCTACGCCGACCACCTGGACGCGCTGGCGGAGGTGGGCTGACGTGCACGTGACGGGTTACGGCTACCCGTGGGACGTGGGGCCGGAATTCGCCGACCGGGTGCGGGATCTCGGCGTCGACGAGGTCGCGGTCGCGGTGTCCTACCACAGCACGCGGGCCGCGACGCCGTGGTCGAAGCAGGGCGCCAGCGTCACCGCCCGGCACGCGGCGCTCTACCGGCCGATCCGCGACGGGTGGGGCGAGTTGCGGCCCGCGCCCGCCGACTGGGTCGATTCCGCCGACAGCGCCGGAGACGCGATCCGCGCGCTGGCGGCGGCCGGGATCCCGGCCGCCGCGTGGCTGGTGCTGACGCACAACTCCTTGCTGGGCACGAAGTTCCCCGAGTTCGCGGTGCAGAACTGCTTCGGGGAGACCTATCCCTGGGCGTTGTGCCCGGCGCAGGAGGAGGTGCGCGCGTTCGCCGCCCGGCTGACCGCGGAATCCTTAACAGAGCTGGATGTCCGTTCCGTCGTGCTGGAGGCGTGCGGGCAGCTCGGCGCGATCCACCAGCACCAGCACGAGAAGACCGACGCGGTGTGGTCGCCCGCTGCGGCCCGGCTGCTCTCGGTGTGCTGCTGTGCCGCGTGCGCCGCAGGTTGGGCCGAGCACGACGTGCTGCCGGAGGCCGCCCGCGCGTTGCTGCGGGAGGAGGTCCGGCGGCTCATCGCCGAAGGCGACCTCACCGCCACCGAGGACCGGCTGCCCGACGAGCTCCGCGCGGCGTTGCTGTCGACCCGGCAGCGGGCGACCGACCAGCTGCGGCAGGATGTGCTCAAGGCGATCGGCGGCGACCGCCGCGTGGTGCTGCACGGCGCGATCGATCCGTGGGTGACGGGAGCGCTGCCGGGGCTCACCCCGCAGGCCGCCCACGACGTCGACGCCGTCGTGCTGCCCTGCTGGGTGCCCGGCGCGGCGACCGTTGCGACCGTTGCCGCCGCGGCCGGCTCGATACCGGCCACAGCGGACGTCGGTGCCTACGTGACGGCGGCCGGGCCCGAAGTGCCCGACATCGCCGGGTACGTCCGGGAGCTGGGGCGGGCGGGCGCCACCGAACTGCACCTCTACCACCTCGGGCTGGCCGGGCCCGCCCGCTGGCCGGACCTGCGCCGCGCCGTCGAGCAGGCCCACGGCCGGCCGACGTGAGCCGGGAGGAGCAACCACGGTGCCCGGCCCAGGACGGGGTGGCGGTGTCCGGCGGCGCCGTCGTCGACGTCCCGGTGGCCGGTGCACGCGACCGGGGGCTCGTCCGACACCTGGCGGCGGGAACGAGCCCCCGTTTCGCGCATTCCGGAATTGCCGCGCGAATTGCGAATCAGCCCGCGCTCACCCGGAAATCGCGGAACTGCGCGTGCACATCCCGGCTCGGACCCCAAGAAGTGTCGTGACCGCCGAAGAACGTGGAGAAGAAGATTCCCGAGAACGGGATTCCGGCGACGTCCTGGATGCCCTGCTCGCGCAGCACCTCCTGGCCGTCGTACCGGATCGCGATGGTGCCACTGTTGCGGTCCACCGACTGCTCCACGGTGTGCCACTGCCCGTCGGCCTGCCACGCCCACGAGCCCAGTCCGACGTCCTTGCCGTAGCCGTCGCCCTGCGACGGGTCGTAGACGTACACCGTTGCCTTCGGCTCGTCGCTGCGGATCCGCCACATGTACCGGGTCGACCACGCGTCGCCGTGCTGGCCGCCGCTGGCCTGGCCGGGCGGCCCGCCGTAGAGGCCGGGCAGCTTCCCGCCGCGTTCGCCGAAGTCCCAGTCCTCGGGGAATCGCACCTGGTAGCTGAGGTTCAGGACCGCGGCGTCGGCCAGGTCGTCGCGGCCGATCGAGCGGAAGTCGGTGTAGAACTGCCCGCCGCCTTCGCTCGGGCAGTCACCGCACGACGGCGCGGACGAGCCCTTGCCGTAGAACACGTCGAGCTCCTCGCCCTGCGGCTGCATCCGGTCGAAGCCCCAGTCGCCCTCGGTGACGAAACCCCACTGCTGCTTCCAGGAATCGCCGGGGAAATCGGCGAATCCGCCGGTCCAGGGCTCGGCCGCCGGCGCATCGGCGCCGGGAGCCGCGGCCGCGGGCAGGGCGGCCAGCGCCAGCACTGCCGCCAGCGACAACCCGGCGAGACCGCTCATCCGCCGGAAAGCACGTCGTTTTCTCACGTCGTACACCTCGCATCCGATTCGATGTCGACCGGGCGGCGGTACGGCCTGCCGGGAGAATCCCGGCAATTGGAAAGCAGACACCAGAAACGGGCGATCGGTCAAGCCCGGAAACGGTTTCCGCCCCGAATTTCCGATGCTGTTCAAGAATGTGATCGCGGCATTGGCGATTTTTCCGCGCTGCGCCATCGTATTCGGCGTCGGCCGGTTTTCCCGGCAGTGGGCCGACCGCCGCCAGCCCCGCCGCACGGCCGGTTCCGACGTCGATTCCCAGCCCCCAGGAGGATGGATGTCGACCAGCGGACTGCGGCGGATTTCGGCGGTCACGGCCGGGCCGGCCCTCGCGGCCGGGACCGTCAGGTGCGCAACACCCGCGACGAGGGCGTGTACTTCCGGGCCACCAGCTCCGACAACGTCATCCAGCGCTCGTTCGTCCACGACACCGGCACCGAGCAGCCGCAGTTCGGCGAGGGCGTCTACTTCGGCTAGGCGGAGAGCAACTGGGACAAGTACGGTGACACGCCCGGGCAGCCGGACCGCAGCGACCGCAACCAGGCGCTGGACAACCGGCTGGGGCCCGCTGCCGCACGACAAGCGGTGCGGCGACCGGCGCAACGAGGTCTACCGGGACACACGGTGGTCAACGCCGGGGCGGGCTTCTCCGACGTGGAGCCGATCGGCTGACCGGCTGCTTCGCTGGCGGTCCCGGGTGCGGCCCGGGGCCGCCCTTCGCGTCCGTAGAGCACCGATCCGGTTACAGAAAAGGGCCGGTTCGGTGAACTTTCACGATCTGTACGCGATGTGCCCGGAATAACGACTAGAACGCGTGGCTCCGATCTCGATCGAGTGATCTTGATCCGATACAGTGCGTTCGCACCAGGGGGACACGGACGTGGAAGTGGAGAGGAGCGCCCCGCCGACACCACTGCGTCATGAAACGCGTCCGCACGACGTTCAGATCGGCTCGCCCGGGCGCGGGCGAGGACAAACGATGGAAAGTGCTTGGAAGTGACAACCCAAAACGAGTCTTTCGCACCCCCTGGAGAAGCGAGGAGACGCCGGGCGAAACGCTCCGACACCTCGATCCGCTCCCGGCTCACGTGGGCGGTCGCCATCCCGTGGGTCGTCGTCGGCGTCCTCTGGGTCGTCGGCTGCTCGCTGTTCGCCTTCGAGGCCATCTACACCCAGCAGGTCGCCGCCAGCGTCCGGCAGATGTCGCTGCCCGCGGTGACGGCCCTGGACCACGTGCAGCGGGAACGCCTGCGCAGCCTCGAAGTGATCACGCGGCCCGGCATCGGCAATGCCGAACTCGCTGCGCAGCAGAAGGAAACCGACGAGGCGCTGGCTGCCTTGCAGGTGGAGGCCAAGTCGGTCGTCGACTCGGCCCCGCTGGAAGTCCAGCAGCCGATGCGCGAGCTGACCGGCTACTTCGAGCGGCTGCCCGACCTCCGCTCCCGGATCTCCAGCGGCCAGGTCCCGGCCAACGAGGTCAACGGGTTCTACAACGGGCTCTTCGACACCGCCACCAGGCTGTTCGACGTCCAGTCCCGGATCGTGCCGGACCCCGAAACGCTGCAGGGCGGTCTCGCCGCGACCTCGCTGTTCCGGGCCTCCGACATGTTCTCCCGGGAGGCGGCGCTGGTCGGCACCGCGCTGACCGCCAATGAGCTGACGCCCGACCAGTACCGCCTGCTGGTGAACTACATCGACGCCCACCACACGACGATGGCGGTGAACGCCGACAGCATCCTGCCCAGCGTGCGGGCCGACTACCAGCGGCTGGTCGAAAGCCCGTCCTGGAAGCAGCTGGTCGACGCCGAGAACCGGATCATCGCCGGAGGCTCGTTCAAGGGCGGTAACCCGCCGGTGCGGCTGGACGACTGGCAGCGCATCACCAACGACGTCGGTGCCGGCATGTCCAGCCTGGTGTTCAAGCAGGCCGACGAGGTTTCGCAGGGCGGTGTCGCCAGCGGTACGGACACGCTGTGGAACGTGCTGTGGGGCAGCCTCGCCGCCCTCGCCGTCGCGGTCGTGTCGTTCATCTTCGCCCGCCGCGTCTACCGCACGGTCGTCGACGAGGCGCTGCTGACCCGGCTGCAGGACCTGCGCACCGAGTCGCTGGCGATGGCCGAGAAGCTGCCCGACGTCGTGCGCCGACTGCGCGACGGCGAGTCCGTCAACGTGGAAACCGAGATGGTCCCGCTGGCGCACTACGGCAGCGACGAGGTCGGCCAGGTGGCGCAAGCCATCCAGCTGTTCCAGGAGGAAGCGGTCCACGCGGCCGTCGGTGAAACCCGGGCCCGGCAGGGCGCGCGTGTGGTGTTCGTCGGCATGGCGCACCGAATCCAGCGGCTGCTGCGGCACATGCACGGCACCATCGACCAGCTGGAGCGCAACGAGGAGAACTCCGCACAGCTGGCGAAGCTGTTCGACCTGGACAACTCGACCACCCGCGCCCGGCGCACGGTCGAGAACCTGCTGGTCCTCGGTGACCAGCAGCCGGGCCGCCGGTGGAGCCGGCCGGTCGCGCTGATGGACGTGCTGCGCTCGTCGGTCTCCGAGATCGACCAGTACTCGCGCGTGGTCATCGGGCACGTCCCGGAGGTGATGGTCAACGGCTCCGCCGTCGGCGACGCGATTCACCTGATCTCCGAGCTGATCGACAACGCGACCGCGTTCTCGCCGCCGAACACCCAGGTGCACGTGGACGCCACCGCGGTGGCGCGCGGCGTCGCCGTCGACATCGCGGACCAGGGCCTCGGCATGGACCCGTCGACCCGCGACCGGGCCAACTCGATGATGTCCGAGCCGCCGGAGTTCGACCGGCTGGTGCTGGAGAACAACAAGGCCGAGCAGCTGGGCCTGTTCACCGCCGCGCGACTGGCGCACCGCCGCGAGATCGCCGTGGAGTTCGGCATCTCGGCCTACGGCGGAACCCGCGCCACGGTGCTGTTCCCGGACCGCATCCTGGAGGCCGACACGTCGGTCACCACGAGCAACGGCGGCGGCGCGTTCCCGCCGGTCAGCAACGGCGTCAGCGCCGCGATGAACGGCAACGGGAGTGGCGCAGGCCACATCAACAGTGGCGGCAAACACCAACTCGCCGAACCGGCGGTGGTGCCGCGGCCGCGAGAGTTGAGCTGGAATGGTGTCATGACCGACCAGCCCACCCAAGCGCAATCGGCACCGGAGCCGAAACCGGCTGAAACCACTTACGAGTGGCCCGCGTCGGAGCCGATCCCGCAAGCGAACCCAGCCATGACGCAGTTCGAGCCCCTGCCGCCGGAGCCGGCCCCGGCCCCGGCACCGATGCCTTCGTCGGAACGGCGGCGGGCCGCGGGTGGCCGTCCGCCGCTGCCCAAGCGCGTGCCGCAGACCCACCTCGCGGATGGGCTGCGGGACGACCCGGACCAGGAGGAGCAGGCCATCGTCGCCTCTCCGAGCAAGCTGGCGGGCTTCCGGCGGGCGTTCCGAGGCGGCTTCGGCGACACGCCCGACGACCGCTCGTGAGCAGACCAGACAAAAAGCAAGTGTGTGTGAGGTGGGCATGACCGAAACAGCTTCGAAACTGAGTTGGTTGCTGGACGACTTCGTGCAGGGCGTGCACGGCGCGGACCACGCCGTGGTGTTGTCCAACGACGGCTTGGTGATCGCCAAGTCGGCCGGGCTGGACCGCGACTCCGCCGACAAGCTGGCGGCCGCTTCGTCGAGCATGCGCAGCATCGGCAAGGGCGTCAGCAAGGACTTCGGCCGTGGCGTGGTGTCGCAGACGCACGTCGAGATGGAGCGCGGCTTCCTGTTCATCTCCGCCGCCGGTAACGGCGCCTGCCTGGCCGTGCTCAGCGCGTCCGAGGCGGACATCGAGCTGGTGGCCTACGAGATGGGCCGGCTGATCACCCGGGTCGGCACCTTCTTGTCGGCCGCTCCGCGGGAAATTCGCGGCGTGGCGGCGGAAAGGTTCTGACCGTGGACGAGGCGTGGTATGACGATGAGGCGGGCCCGATAGTCCGCCCGTACACGATCACGCGCGGTCGCACCCCCGGCAAGCACACGCGGCTCGACACGGCGACGCAGGTGATCACCGCCGAGCCGCGTCCGGAGGCACCGAGGCTGGAGCTGGCCCCCGAGCACCGGCTGATCCTGGACGCGTGCATGCGTCCGGTGTCGCTGGCGGAGCTGAGCGTCATGCTGACCCAGCCGCTGGGCGTGGTCCGGGTCCTGTGCGGCGACCTGCTCGACCATGGCGCCGTCTTCGTGCGCTCGCCTCGTACAGAAGTCAGCCGAGACATCTTGGAGCAGGTTTACCGTGGGCTTTGCAGACTCTAGATTGGCCGGAGGCCGGTCACCCCAGAACAGAGACGGCGGCTCGTCGTCCGACCGCGGCGGCGAGTCCACCGCGGCGCCGATTCCCGTGAAGCTGGTCGTCGCGGGCGGTTTCGGGGTGGGGAAGACGACCCTCGTCGGTGCGGTGAGCGAGATTCCGCCGCTGACCACCGAAGAGGAGATGACCGTCGCCAGCGAAGGCGTCGACGACCTCACCGGCGTCGAGCGCAAGGAGACCACCACGGTCGCGCTGGACTTCGGGCGCATCACCATCTCGGAAGAGATCGTGCTGTACCTGTTCGGCGCGCCGGGCCAGAACCGGTTCTGGCCACTGTGGAACGACCTGGCGCTCGGTGCGGTCGGCGCCGTCGTGCTGGTCGACACCCGGAAGCTGGAAGAGGCGTTCGCCTCGGTGGACTTCTTCGAGCGGCGCGGCATCCCGTTCGTGGTGGCGGTCAACATCTTCGACGACGCGTACCACTACGAGCCGGAGGAGGTGCGCGAGGCGCTGGTCATCCCATCGGAGGTGCCGATCGTGATCTGCGACGCCCGCGACCGCGAGCTCGCGAAGAACGCGCTGATCACGCTGGTGCGCCACGCGATCGACCGGGCGCCGGCGGACGTCGGCTGAGGTGTGCGGCGAAAAAGGGGCGTGGCCGGGATCTTCCCGGCCACGCCCCTTTTTTCGGTGTTTCAGACCGCGATCGGTTCGGTGCGGCAGCGGAAGTGCCGCAGCACCTGCGGCGCGTGGCTGATCCGGTAGCCCGGCACCCGCTCGGGGTTCTTGGCGATCGCGGCCAGGATTTCGGCCACGTACTCCAGGTGGCTGTGGTCGTAGACGCGGCGCGGCAGCGCCAGCCGGACGAGTTCGAACGGCGCCGGGGTGACCAGCTCGTTGTTCGAGTCCAGCTCGCCGAGGTACAGCGAACCCAGCTCGGCGGCGCGGATCCCGCCCTCCCGGTACAGCGCGCAGGCCAGCGAGTGGCCGGGGAAGTGCTGCGGCTGCAGGTGCGGCAGCAGGCGCCCCGCGTTGAGGTAGATGCCGTGCAGGCCGGACGGGCGCACCGTGTCCACCCCGGCTTCGCGCGCGCGGTCGGCCAGGAACGCGGCCTCCCGCTCGCGGTCGGCGAGGTAGTGCGGGTCCAGCACCTCGCGCAGGCCCTGGGCGAGCTGCTCCAGGGTGTGGCCGGTGAGGCCGCCGTAGGTGCGGAAGCCCTCGGTGGCGATGATGTCGACCTCGCACCGGTCGGCCAGCTCGGTGTCGTGCAGGCCGATGAACGCGCCTTCCGGTGACAGGCCGTCCTTCTTCAGGCTCGCCACCGCGCCGTCGGCGAGCTCGAACGCGCGCCGCGCCACGGCCCGCGGGCTCCACTGCTCGTAGCCGGGTTCCCGCTGGGTGACCAGCCAGGCGTTCTCGGCGAAGCGGGCGGCGTCGAGGATCAGCGGCACGCCGTGCGCGCGGGCGACCGCGCTGATCGCCTCCAGGTTGGCCATCGACACCGGCTGCCCGCCGCCGCCGTTGTTGGTGATGGTGACCAGGATCTGCCCGACGCGGTGGCCGTCCGGTCCGGCGAGGACGTTGCGAACCGCCTCGACGTCGATGTTGCCCTTGAACGGCAGGTCGGCGTCGAGGTCCTGCGCCTCCGGGCAGGGCAGGTCCCAGGCCGCGGCGCCCAGCCGCTCCACGTTGGCCCGGGTGGTGTCGAAGTGGGTGTTGCTGAGGCTGATCTTGCCGGGGCCGAGCAGCGCGGTGAACAGCACTCGCTCGGCGGCCCGGCCCTGGTGCACCGGCATCACGTGCCGGTACGGCACGATGTCGCGCACCGATTCGCGGAACCGGTAGTACGACTCCGCACCCGCGTACCGCTCGTCCGCCCGCTGCGCCCAGGCCTGCTGGTCGATCGACACCGCCCCGGTGCCGGAGTCGGACAGCAGGTCGATGCTGACCCGGTCGGCCTGGATGTTGAACGGGTTGTGCCCGGCGCGGTCCAGTTCTTGGATCCGCTGTTCCCGAGTGGTGATCGGGATCGGCCGCACGACGGCGGCGACGAATGGGCGGAGGTGCGGCATGTTGGCGTTGCTCCTAAGTGGATTCTCGGAGTGGGTTACCGGTCCTGCCGGGGCGTCCCGCCGTAGGCCTCCGAGGAGACGTACACGGTGGTCCCGGTCCGGTTCGGGCTCAGCCGGAGCGACACGTGCGCGAGCAGGCCCGCATCGTCCTCCAGCCGCCGATCCGTGACCGCGTCGATCACCTCGTCGACCACGGTCGGGTCGATGTGGTGCATGCGGAGGTGCTGCTGCACCCGTTCCCGCGCGACGGCGTCGTTGGGCACGTAGTCGCGGATCGGCAGGTAGAGACTGTAGTTGCTGGGCTTCTCCTGGTCTCCTTCGACGAAGGAGTAGCTGGAGATCAGCGGTCGCCCGGAGAAGACCTCGGTGCCGGGGGCGAGCACCGAGCACAGGTCGCGCACCAGAGCGGGATCGATGCAGGGCACGGCGGAGGCGGCGAACTCGGCATCGGTGGGCCGCGCGTCGTGCTGGCTGATGTAGAGCTTCACCCGCGACTGCGGGCTGTGGTCGAGGTCGACGGCGAAGAACGTCAGGCGGTCGAGCTCGCCGCGCCGCAGCGCGAACTTGTTGATCGTCGAGTAGGCCTCGGGCAGCCCGAGGCGGGCGAACGCCTCCTCCACCAGGTGCGGAGCCGACTCCGCGCCGCACACCTCGGGGTTGAAGTACACCTTGAACTTCGGCGCGCCCTCGGCGGTGAAGATCAGCGAGAACCACCACGAGAACTTGCCCTGCGGCTCGGCGCTGGAGAAGAGGTCCTGGACGGAGCGGAGCCGGTCCAGGGACAGCTCGTACCGGTCGGCCAGGGTGTCGATCAGGTCGCGGGCGGCCTGCAGGTTGGCGGCAGGCCCGGGGGCGGCGGGGATGGTCTCGGCGAGGATGCGGAGGTGCCGCGCGCCGTTGTCCTCGAACTGGACGGAGAACTCGACGGGGGTGTTGTCGTCGGCCACATCGGACGGCCACAGGGGAGGCTGGGACAGCGGCCTGGAGTTGGCGGCAGAGAGGACGTCGCCGAGCAAGCGGACGGGTTCGGTCGCGTCGATGCCGACCGTGCGACAGAGGTTCTGTAACTGGTATCTGGCTACTTCACCCAGTGTGGCACCGACAGCGCGCATTGGAACCCCGATCCGTGTACTTCGTGATAAGACAAGTCGGATTCAAGTGACGGCCGGTCACGATAATACGCCCGTTCCGGACTCGCCACCCCTCGCGGCGTGATCTTTCGCATCTCTTAATCCGCCGGACGGAACTCAGCGCAAATACGGAGCGTTACGGCAGCTCGTGGACACATCTCCGAGATCAACTTGTAATGAAACGAAGGTTCACTAAGCGGATTGAAACTGCTAGAGACTTCAATTGGAGATCTTGTTAATCACGGCCGGTAACTATTTCGAAGTTCATCGCGACTTGACTGTCCCGGAAGATTATGTTTACGGCCGGTTGGTTGGCCGGGTCAACAATGGACTGACGACAATGTCGACTACCTCGACGATGACACCGGCCGGATTCCGGGTCCGCCCCGGCGGGTGGCCGGCCCGCCGGGGAGGCCGGCGTCACCGGCCGAGGTGCATGCCGCCGCTGACGTGCAGGACCTGACCGGTGATGTGCGAGGCCTCGGCCGAGGCCAGGAACGCGATGAGCGCGGCGACCTCCTCGACGCGGCCGAGCCGGCCGTCGGCGGACCGCGAGGAGACGAACTCCCGGCGCGCGGCGGGGAAGTCGCCGCCGCGGAAGAAGTCGGTGCCTTCGGTCGGGCCGGGGGAGACGACGTTGGCGGTGATGCCGCGGGAGCCGAGCTGGAAGGCCAGTTCGGACGTCCAGGGCTCCAGTGTGGCCTTGACGGCGCCGTAGCTGCCCTGCCCGGATCGCGCGGTGACGGAGCCCAGGTTGACGATGCGGGCATCGTCGGCGAGCCGGGGCAGCAGGGCGTGCGTGACCAGCACGGCGCTGAGCACGTTCGCCTCGAAGTTGGCGGACCACGAGTCACGAACGGCCTTGAGGTCGTCCGCGGCCGGGGCGCCGTCGACGAGATCGGTGTTCCCGCCGGCGGCGTTGATCAGCACGTCGACCCGCTCGGGGAGCTCGCCCAGCGCGGCCTGCAGGGCGGCCGGATCGGTGGCGTCGACCGGCACCGCCCGGGAGTCGGGGCCGAGGTCGGCGACCGCGTCGGCCAGCTTCTCGGGGCGCCGCCCGAGTAGCACGACCTGATCGCCGGCGGCCACCAGGCGGGAGGCGACGGCGCGGCCGATCCCGGTCCCACCGCCGGTGATCACTGCATTGCGAGGCATGCTTCCTCCTAGTTCTTTAGATCTAAAGATAGGCCCGATGCTAGCTCTTCTTTAGACCTAAAGACAACCGATCTAGACTGGGCTCATGAGCAGCGACGCCGTGGACGAGATCGTCGACCAGTGGGCGCGAGAACGCCCGGGCATGCCCGTGGACTCCATCGGGGTGGTCGCCAGGATCCTGCGCATAGCCAAGCTGCTGACCGACGAGCGGCGCCGGGTGCTGGCCGAGCTGGGCATCGACAACGCGATCCTCGACCTGCTCGCCACGCTGCGCCGAGCCGGGGCGCCGTACCGGCTGAGCCCGGCCGAGATCGCGGAGAACTGCCTGGTCAGCGGAGGGGCGATCACGCAGCGCGTGGCCAGGGCGGAGGAGTCGGGCCTGGTGCGGTCGCAGCGGTCGGCGTCCGGCAAGCGGACGGTGACGGTGGAGCTGACGCCGCGAGGGCACCAGGCCATCGAGCGGAACATCGAGGTGCTGATCGGCCGGGAGCGGCAGCTGCTCGCCGGGATGCCGGCTGGCGACCAGCGGCAGCTGGAGGGGCTGTTGCGCGACCTGCTGGCCCAGATGAGCCGGGACTGAGGCGAGCTCACTTCTCCCGGGGCACGCGGCCCATCAGGAAGAACTCGTCGTTCGGGCGCAGCGCCATCAGGTGCGCCAGCCGGTTGGACATGGCGAAGAACGCGGTGATCGCGCCGATGTCCCAGATCTCGTCGTCGGACAACCCCGCAGCGCGGGCCGCGGCCAGCTCAGGCTCGCCGAAGCTCGCCGAATCCTGCGCGACGGACAGCGCGAGATCGACGATGGCCCGCTGTCGATCGCTCAGCGCGGCGCCCCACGGGTTCGCGGCCACCAAGTCGGCGATCTGGTCGTCCTTCGCCCGCACCCGGAGGATCGCGCCGTGCGCGACGACGCAGTACGTGCAGTGGTTGGCCGCCGAGGTGGCGACCACGACGAGTTCCCGTTCGGCCTTCGACAGGCTGGAGTCGCGTTCCATCAGCGCGTCGTGGTAGTCGCAGAACGCGCGGAGCTCGGCGGGCCGGTGGCCGAGCGCGAGGAACACGTTGGGCACGAACCCGGACTTCTCCGCGATGGCGCCGATCCGTTCCCGGAGGTCCTCTGGGAGGTCTGCCAACCGCACCGACCCGAACCTGCTGATCTCTTTGCCCATGCGGGCACGGTATTACTGCGGCGGCGAGCAGTCGATGGCGTCGGGGCTGATGTCGGACGGGCTCCGGTAGACTTCCCCGGCCAGGGGCGAAGAGTGGAAGCGAGAGTCTTGATGGCACGTGATGGGGACCGCAACGGTTCTTCGGGGGTTCTGGGCCGGATCGATCGGTTCGTCTGGATCCCCGTGGTGCCGATGCTGGTCCTGGCGCTGGTGACGACGCTCATCGGAGTGCCGCTGCTGGGTCTGATGCTGCTGATCGGCGCACTGGTGCTGGTGGGCTTCGACCTGTGGGTGAACAGCCGCCGCAAGGCCTACCGGCCGCGCCGCGAGCCGGAACCGCCCCGCCGCCGCGAGCCCGCCCGAGAGCCTGCCCGCAGGCCGGCGCGCCAGGCCCCGCCCCAGCGCGCGGCAGCCCCACGTGGAGGTACGGCCCGAAACGGTGCAACGCGCGTCGCCAACCAGCCGCGACGCAACCCAGGCCAGGGCTCCAGGCAGCAGCAGCGCCCCGCAGGTGGCCGTCCCGGCCCGCGTCGCTGACCGTCGCCCGCCCGGCTGTATCGGGGCTTCGGGCGTTCGGTGCCCAAGCTCCTGAACCTCGGCAGTGCGACGGTGTCGCTTGCTGTCCGCACAACAGGCGCGGACGACAGTGGAGATCATTTTCTCTATTGCGGTGACGAATGACCGGCCGTTGATCAAAGAGGAGTGCGCGGACGGCAAGATCGTCAAGACAACAGTGCCTGTCGGTCGTGCAAGAGCGTTGCGGTTCGAATTGATCACGATGTCGTTCCGATCTTCTCGTCACTATGTTCGAGCTACGGAGCGTTAAGGACTGTTGGGCGATCCGTTGCCGTTCTCGGCGTCATTGGCTCGAGCGGCGCACTAGTAGGACTCGAGCGTCAATCGCAACGACCTGAACTGAATCCGGGCGTCATGGATCGCCCGCCGGGCCCCGTGGTGCGGGGATGAGGTCCCGGAGGTGTTCGAGGTGCTGGGCGGGTAGTGCTCTGCCGCCTGGTCTTGGTGTTCGTTTGGGGTCCACTGTGGGCGGTGGAATGAACTCGGGTCTCCCATCGCACATGGCGATCTCCCATCGTTGGTTGTGGAGTGTGCGGTGGTGGTGTGCGCAGAGCATGACCATGTTGTCCAGATTGGTGGCGCCGCCGTCGGCCCAGTGCTGGACGTGGTGTGCTTCGGGTGTTCCCGGCGGTCGGTCACACCCGGGGAACGCGCAGACGCCGTCGCGTCGGAGTAGTGCGGTGCGGATGTGGGTGGGTGCGGTGCGTTTCGCCCTGCCGACGTCCAGTGGGAGGCTGTCGCCGTCGAGGGCGATGGGCAGTACCTCGGCGTCGCAGGCGATGCGGCGTGCGTTCTGCGCGGTGATGGCACGTTCGGTGTTCAGCGTGCCGGGCATGCCGTCCTCGTTGACGAACCCCAGGCCCCGCTTGAG
>NZ_FNOK01000012.1 GCF_900106995.1 Saccharopolyspora shandongensis | reverse complement strand
TCGATCAGCTTCGGCGACGACAGATCGAACTCACAAGCGAGATCGGTCTTCGTCTCACCAGCAAGGAAACGCCGCACCACCTCGAGCTTGAACTCGACGGTGAAAACCCGCCTGGACGGCTTACTCACCAGCGCCGCACCCCCGCGAACCCGCCACCGGCCATACAACCGGGCCACCGCCGGGCGAGACACACCAAGCCTGGTCGCGACCGCACGATCCGCCCAACCGTCATCGAACAACCCTATCGCCGCGGCACGCTGCTCCACGCTCAACGAACTTCGCCCAGCCATACAACCGCTCCCCGGAGATCGGAACTGAATTCCTCAGTCCAACCTCCGGGGACCAGTTCATCGAAGGTGCCCTTCGTGCTTTCCCGGCGCTGCGAGATGCGGCACCTTCATCGGTCCAGTGAGGACGTTCGGGTGCTCCGGGCCACAGATCGGCCGCCGAGTGGGGCGGGCCACCATGACCGGGAGGCCCTTCCAGCGGGACACTTTCGGTATGGCTGAACAGGATTACCGGATCGAGCACGACACGATGGGCGAGGTGCGGGTTCCCGTCGACGCCCTGTACCGCGCGCAGACGCAGCGAGCCGTCGAGAACTTCCCGATCTCCGGCCGGGGCCTGGAACGGTCCCAGATCCGCGCGCTCGGCCTGCTGAAGGCCGCCGCGGCCCGCGTCAACGGTCGGCTCGCGGTGCTGGACGCCGACGTGGCCGAGGCGATCGCCGCCGCGGCCGACGAGGTCGCCGAAGGCGCCCACGACGCGCACTTCCCGATCGACGTGTTCCAGACCGGCTCCGGCACGTCGTCGAACATGAACGCCAACGAGGTCATCGCCACCCTGGCGTCCCGGCGGCTCGGCCGCGACGTGCACCCCAACGACCACGTCAACGCCTCGCAGTCGTCCAACGACACCTTCCCGACGACCATCCACGTCGCGGCCACCGAGGCGGTGCTCGCCGACGTCATCCCGGCGCTGGATCACCTCGCCACGACCATCGAGGGCCGCGCCGCGGAGTGGACCGAGGTCGTCAAGTCCGGCCGCACCCACCTGATGGACGCGGTGCCGATCACGCTGGCCCAGGAGGCCGGCGCGTGGGCCTCGCAGGTGCGCTACGGGATCGAGCGGCTGCGCGGCGGCCTGCCGCGGCTCGGCGAGCTGGCGATCGGCGGCACCGCCGTCGGGTCGGGCCTCAACGCGCCGGCCGGGTTCGGCGCCGCGGTCGCCGCGGAGCTGGCCGAGGTGACCGGGCTGCCGCTGACCGAGGCCCGCGACCACTTCGAGGCGCAGGCCGCGCAGGACTCGGTGGTGGAGATCTCCGGCGACCTGCGCACCGTCGCGGTCAGCCTCACCAAGATCGCCAACGACCTGCGCTGGCTGGGGTCCGGCCCGCGCACCGGGCTGGCCGAGCTGGCGCTGCCGGACCTGCAGCCGGGATCGTCGATCATGCCGGGCAAGGTCAACCCGGTGATCCCGGAGGCCACCCTGCAGGTGGTGGCGCAGGTGATCGGCAACGACGCGGCCGTGGCGTTCGCCGGTTCGCAGGGCAACTTCCAGCTCAACGTGATGCTGCCGGTGATCGCGCGCAACGTGCTGGAGTCGGCGCGGCTGCTGGCCGCGGTGTCGCGGCTGCTGGCCGACAAGGTGTTCGCGGGCGTGCAGGTCAACGCCGAGCAGGCCCGGGCCTACGCCGAGGGTTCGCCGTCGATCGTCACGCCGCTCAACCGCTACATCGGCTACGAAGAGGCGGCCGCGGTCGCCAAGCAGGCGCTCAAGGAGCGCAAGACGATCCGCGAGGTGGTCCTGGAACGCGGTCACGTCGACGCGGGCAAGCTCACCCTGGAGCAGCTGGACGAGGCCCTCGACGTCCTCCGCATGGCCAACGACGGCTGATCCCGTCGCGAGCGGTCCGGGTCGCGCCGATGGCCCGAACCGCTCACAGCGGCTCGGCACCCGCGGCGACGCGGGTGCGCGCTGTCGGGGGTCGTGCGCACCATGGGCTCATGGTGCTGCTCGCGGATGTGGTGACGACCTCGCGCGAGGTCTCGGCGACGCGTTCTCGCAAGGCCAAGACCACTGCGATCGCCGGGCTGCTCGCGCGGCTCGACGCCGAGGAGGTCTGCCCGGCTGCGGCGTTGCTGGCCGGTGAGCTGCCCGGCGGACGGGCCGGCGTCGGCTGGTCGACGCTGGCCGCGCTCGACGTCGAACCGGCGCCCGAGCCCACGCTGACGATCACCGATGTCGACTCGGCGATCAGCGCGGTGCGGCTGATCAAGGGCGCCGGCTCCGGCCAGCGCCGGGCCGAGACGCTGTCCGGGCTGTTCGGCAAGGCGCCCGCCGACGAGCAGGAGTTCCTGGTGCGGCTCCTCGGCGGCGAGCTCCGGCAGGGCGCGCTGGAAGGCGTGATGATCGAGGCCATCGCCGCTGCGGCCGGGGTGCCGGTCGAGGCGGTGCGGCGGGCGTTCATGCTCTCCGGCCGGCTGCCGGCGACCGCCGAGGCCGCGCTGCGCGGCGGCGAACCGGCGCTCGCCGAGTTCCGCCTGGAGATGGGTCGGCCCGTCCGGCCGATGCTGGCCTCGCCCGCGGAAACCCTGGACGCAGCGCTCGACGAACTCGGCGAGGTCAGCGTCGAGTACAAATTGGACGGTGCGCGCATCCAGGTGCACCGCGACGGCGACGACGTGCACGTCTACACCCGGACGCTGCGCGAGATCACCGGCAGCGTGCCCGAACTCGTCGAGCTGGTGCGCGGCCTGAACTGCCGGGCGGTGGTGCTGGACGGCGAGACGCTCGCGCTCGACGACGCCGGGCGCCCCAGGCCGTTCCAGGAAACGATGGGCCGGTTCGGCGCCCAGAACTCGCGCGATCTCCTGCTGCACCCGTACTTCTTCGACTGCCTGCACCTCGACGGCGAAGACCTGCTCGACCTGCCGCTGAGCCAGCGCCTCGACGCGCTGGAACGGGTCGCGCCACAGCACCGGATCCGCGCGACCTTGTCGCCGTCGGCGGACCGCGCGGCCGCGCTGTTCGACGAGGCGCTGGACGCCGGGCACGAAGGCGTCATGGTCAAGGCGCTGGACTCGGCGTACGCGGCGGGGCGGCGCGGCCGCTCGTGGCGGAAGGTCAAGCCCGAGCACACCCTGGACCTGATCGTGCTCGCCGCCGAATGGGGGCACGGCCGGCGGCACGGCTTCCTGTCGAACCTGCACCTCGGTGCACGGGATCCCGACGGCGGCCCGCCGATCATGGTCGGCAAGACGTTCAAGGGCCTCACCGACGAACTCCTGGCCTGGCAGACCGCGGAGTTCCAGCGCCGCGAGTCCCACCGCGACGACTGGACCGTCCACGTCGCGCCGGAGCTCGTAGTGGAGATCGAACTCGACGGCGTGCAGACCAGCACCCGCTACCCCGGCGGCGTCGCGCTGCGCTTCGCCCGCGTGCTTCGCTACCGGCCCGACAAGGACGCGGCGTCGGCCGACAGCATCGAGGCGGTTCGCGCCATGCTGCCGGGCGGGTGAGATCCTGACGGCATGAGCGGCAACGACTTCGGCGAGATCGGCTCGATCAACATCGGACCGGGCACCATCAGCCCGCGCGACTTCCAGGCGGACGCGGTCGAGCTGGACTACTACGTCGCGGTCCTGGTCCTGGAGGCCACCTCGGACGCGGCCGACCACGAACCGCTGTACGAAGAATCCTTCGTGCTGCTCAAGGCGGAATCCGAAGAAGAGGCGAAGGAAAAGGCCGTCGAGCACGGCAAGCAGCAGGAAACCAGCTACCAGAACGAGAACCACGAACTGATCACCTGGAAGCTGAAGCAGATCATCGAGGTGAAACTCCTCGAAGACGCCACCTTCGACGACGGCACGGAACTCTACGGCCGCTTCTTCCGCAATTACCAGGCCTACAGCTCCTTCGAACCCCTGACGGAAGAAGAAGCCTAGAAACGCAGCGGCCGGGGTCCCGCCTCCGGCGGGCACACCCGGCGTACTTCCAAACCCCAACAGAGCCTGGCTGACGGAAATGTAGCAGCGCGCATCTCGCGATCACCACCGGGTGTATCGATTTGATCTCGAACTGCAGTTCTCGCTTCACTACGGCACTTGTTCGTCCACGCCTACGTCGATGAGTCCTACGACCTGACCATCGGCGTCTACATCCTCACGGCCAGCATCGTCGACCTCGACGACGCCGAAGAAATCCGCTGCGCGCTCCGCGAGCTTCACACCGGTAACGGCAAACTGCACTGGCACAAGTCCAACCCTGAGCATCGCAGAAGGTTCTCCAAATGTCTGAGCACATTGCCGGTGAGACATCTGATTGTCATAGGACGCGGACGACTAATGAGCTCGGAGCGAGCTCGCCGGAAATGCATGGAGGCCCTGCTTCCCTCGCTGGAGGACATGGGCGTCAACATCGTCATGTTCGAAGCCCGGCAGCGCGTGAATGACAGGCATGACATCAACATGGTGGATGCTTGCCGCCGCCGGAAGTTGATCTCAAGACTGTCGGTGATCTTTGCGCCCAGAGATCACGAGTTGTTGCTCTGGCTTCCTGACGTCGCGTGTGGCACGGTCCTTGCCGCTGAGCGAGGCGAGGCTAGCTATTTGGAACAGCTCGGAGATTCGACACAGCTGGCGGGGATCGAGATTCGATGAAATTTCCCCAGAAACGCAGAGGCCGGGGTCCCGCAATACAGCGGGCACACCCGGCGTACTTCCAAACCCCAACAGAGCCTGGCCGAAGCCAGTATAACAACCGGTAGGCCCCGGATATCAACTCTGGATGACTCAACCGATCCGGTGATCTTGAAGTCGTGCCCAGTCAAGCGCGGCCGTCAGGCTAGGCCGTCCGGCTTCGGGAGGCGACTGGGGGCGTCCGACCCCGTATGGTGGTGAGACGTGCAGTTCTTGAACGGGCAGCAGCCCTCCACCGACCTGACCTACGACGACGTCTTCCTGGCGCCCCGGCGCTCCGGCGTCGAGTCCCGCTTCGACGTGGACCTCGCCACCAGCGACGGGACCGGCGCCACCCTGCCGATCGTGGTCGCCAACATGACCGCCGTGGCCGGCCGCCGGATGGCGGAGACCGTCGCCCGGCGCGGCGGCCTGGTCGTTCTGCCGCAGGACGTCGACCCCAGCGCGGTCGCCGAGATCACCGCCTGGGTCAAGGCGCGGCACCCCGTGTGGGACACCCCGCTGGTGTTGCACGCCGATGACGCCGTCGCCGACGCCCTCAACCTCCTGCCCAAGCGTGCCCACGGTGCCGTCGTGGTCGTCGACGACGACAACCGGCCGCTCGGGGTCGTCGACGAGGCGGCTTGCACCGGCGTCGACCGGTTCGCGCGGGTCGGCGAGGTCGCCGACCGGCACCCGGTCGTCCTGCCGCTGGAGACCAAGCCCCGCGAGGTGTTCGAGCAGCTGGACCAGCACGCGCGCAACGTCGCGATCGCGGTCGACGCCGACGGTCGGCTGGCCGGGATCATGACCAGCCGCGGCGCGCTGCGCGCCGAGATCTACACCCCGGCGCTGGACGACGCCGGCCGGCTGCGGGTGGCGGCGGCGGTCGGGGTCAACGGCGACGTCGCGGCCAAGACGTCCGCGCTGCTGGAGGCCGGGGTCGACACCCTGGTCGTGGACACCGCGCACGGCCACCAGGAGAAGATGATCTCCGCGCTGCAGGAGGTCCGCTCGGCCGGTCCGCGGGTTCCGGTGGTGGCCGGGAACGTGGTGACCGCCGACGGCGTGCGCGACCTCATCGAGGCGGGCGCCGACGTGATCAAGGTCGGCGTCGGGCCGGGCGCGATGTGCACGACGCGGATGATGACCGGCGTCGGCCGCCCGCAGTTCTCCGCCGTCGCCGAATGCGCCGCCGAGGCGCGGCGGCTCGGCAAGCACGTCTGGGCCGACGGCGGCGTCCGGCACCCCCGCGACGTGGCGCTGGCGCTGGCCGCCGGCGCGGCGTCGGTGATGGTCGGCTCGTGGTTCGCGGGCACCTACGAATCGCCCGGTGACCTGCAGCGCGACGAGCACGGCCGGGCGTACAAGGAGTCCTTCGGCATGGCGTCGAAGCGCGCCGTGTCCGCCCGGACCCGCAGCGACAGCACGTTCGACCAGGCCCGCAAGGCGCTGTTCGAGGAGGGCATCTCCAGCTCCCGGATGCGGCTGGACCCGCAGCGGCCGAGCGTCGAGGACCTGCTGGACCAGATCACCTCCGGCCTGCGCTCGTCCTGCACCTACGCGGGCGCCCGCAGCCTGGAGGACTTCTACGACCGCGCGCTGGTCGGCATCCAGTCCGCCGCCGGCTTCGCCGAAGGTAGGCCGCTGCCCGCCGGCTGGTGATCGAGCGAGGGCGCCGCTCGACGAGCGGCGCCCCCTCACCTCGTGATCAGGGAATGAAGTCCCCTTCCAGCAGTTCGGTGACCAGGGCCGCGATCGGAGAGCGCTCCGAGCGGGTCAGGGTCACATGGGCGAACAGCGGGTGACCCTTGAGCTTCTCGATCACCGCCGCGATGCCGTCGTGGCGCCCCACCCGGAGGTTGTCGCGCTGGGCGACGTCGTGGGTCAGGACCACTCGGGAGTTCGCTCCCAGCCTGGACAGCACCGTGAGCAGCACGTTCCGCTCCAGGGACTGCGCCTCGTCGACGATGACGAACGAGTCGTGCAGCGACCGGCCACGGATGTGGGTCAGCGGCAGGACCTCCAGCATGCCGCGATCGATCACCTCGTCCAGCACGTTCTCGCTGGCCAGCGCGCCGAGGGTGTCGAACACCGCCTGCGCCCACGGCGCCATCTTCTCGTTCTCGGTTCCCGGCAGGTAGCCGAGTTCCTGACCGCCGACCGCGTACACCGGCCGGAACACCACGACCTTGCGGTGCTGCTGCCGCTCCAGCACCGACTCCAGGCCCGCGCACAGCGCGAGCGCGGACTTGCCGGTCCCGGCCCGGCCGCCCAGCGACACGATCCCGACTTCCGGGTCGAGCAGCAGTTCCAGGGCGATCCGCTGCTCCGCGGAGCGGCCGTGCAGGCCGAACGCCTCCCGGTCGCCGCGCACCAGCCGGATCTGCTTGTCCGCGGTCACCCGGCCCAGCGCGCTCTGCGAGCCGCAGAGCAGCCGCACCCCGGTGTTCGGCGGCAGGTCCCGGGCCTCGTCGAGATCGGCGATGCCCTCCTTGAAGAGGATGTCCACCGAATCCGACGGAACCTCGACGTCGGCCATCCCGGTCCAGCCCGAGGAGACCACGTCCTGCGCGCGGTACTCCTCGGCGTCCAGGGCCACCGACGCCGCCTTGACGCGCAGCGGCATGTCCTTGGTCACCAGCGTGACCCGGTGTCCCTCGGCGGCCAGGTTCAGCGAACAGGCCAGGATCCGGGCGTCGTTGGAGTCCGTGCGGAACCCCGGCGGCAGCACCTGCGGGTCGGAGTGGTTCAACTCGACGTGGAGGCTGCCGCCGGATACGCCGACCGGAACCGGCTCGTCGAGCCGACCGTGCTGAATTCGCAGGTCGTCGAGGGCGCGGAGGGCTTCTCTGGCGAACCAGCCGAGTTCGGGGTGGTGGCGCTTGCCTTCCAGTTCGCCGATCACCACCACCGGGAGCACGACGTTGTGCTCGGCGAAGCGGGACATCGCCCACGGATCGGACAGCAGCACCGAGGTGTCCAGCACGTAGGTGCGGATTTCGGTGCCACCTGGTTGCGCGCTGGTCGCGGACTCGCCGTTACGGGCTGGGATCTCCGCTTGGGGCTGGGAACGTCGTGCGGTCACGGCTACTCCCTCGCGGGCGTGGCATGCACACCCGCTCGTCGGCGGGCCGGGCCTGCCCCCGTCGCGCCCCGGCCGGATCGGTCGTCCGCCGTGGTCGCAGGGGCCGGGCACCGGCCCTTCTCGACCAAGGTGGACGTGGTAACCGTCCGCTCCAGCCATCAGGCACGATCAGGGCCTCCCGGACGGGCCGCGTTGGGACTTGCACTGGGAACGGCCCGTCATCAGCGACGCTACCGGCGGGATTGCGTCTCGGCAGGCAGCCACACAGGTGATTCGCCGATTGGTCAACTTTTCTTCACATGGCACGGAATTCGCCCAGGTCACGGATTCGCCGGCGGATCGGGGCCAAGGTCGATCCCGGTCCGGCAGCAGGTCAGGGCATCTGCACGGCCCAGCGCGCATCCGGCACGCCACGTGATCATCACTACGCCATTTGGGTGATCTTCACCGGGTGAACGGCTCAGACGCGGGCCGCCAGCTCGGCCCGGACCGCCGACGGCACCAGCGGTTCGTCAAGCAACCGGCGATAACGATCGGCGCTCGATGTGCCCGCCGGGCGGTTCTCCAGCCAGCGCCGCAGCAGCCGATAGCCCTCGACGTAGGTGGTGGTGTAGGCGCGCCACAGCGGATCGCGCATGAACCGGACGAGGTGCCGCGCCCGCTGGTCCGGCATCAGCAGCCAGCGCTGCAGGTACTCGGAAACCTCCGCCTCGTCGGCGCCGTCGGCGTGCAGCATCAGCAGGGCGTCCTGGCGGACCGTCAGCAGGCGGCCCATCGCGAGCTCCAGCCGCTCCGACAACTCGCCCTCCATCCGGATGCCCAGGTCCGCGAAGATCTCCGCCGCCCACGGGCCCCAGCCCGGCCCCACGACCGCCTGCAGGCCCAGGTCGGCGAGGCCTTCGGCCATCAGGCACTGCGGGGTGTTGACCAGGAAGATCGTGTGCTCGGCCTGGGCGTCCCGGATCGCCAGGCCGGCCTCCTTGCGGCAGTGCTCGGTGTGGTGGCCCGGGTAGGACTCGTGCGCGACGAGGTGCGGCAGGTTCGCGGCCCGGTGCCCGACGTCGGCGTTCACGGCCACCCGCGACCGGTAGTCGCCGACGTAGTGGTTGAAGCCGCTCCAGGGCTTGTCGGTGACGATCTGGTACTCGACGACTTCCTGGACCGGCAGGCCGAAGCGGCGGCGCACGCGATCGCGCAGCGCGCTCGAAAGCGCCTGGACGCACACCTTGAGCCGGTCGGCGGGCACCGCGTCCCGGCTGCGGACGGCGGCCAGGCGCGCGGGCAGCGAGCCCCGGCCCGGCAGCAGCTCGCCCAACAGGCGGTGCGCCTCGCGGTACTCGTCCTGGTCGCCGAGCACCGGCGTGACCTGGAAGTACGCCTCCACCTCCGCCGGGAACGGCACCTGCTCGCCGGCCAGCTTGCGCCCGGAGCACTCCAGCGCGGTCAGCTGCGCGGCGAGGAATCGGCGGCGCGGTTCGGCCAGGCCGGACTCCGGCAGCGCGGCGAGCAGCCGGCGCGCGTCGGCGGCCAGCCGCGCCGGATCGGGACTCGTCTCGTTCTGCACCCGCCGCCGCAGCGCCGGGTCGCCGGTGAAGGAATCCACGAATCCCTGGACGAGCCGGTCGAATCTGAGCCCGAGAAGCACGTATTCGGCCACGAGCGCTTCGGAGTCCACATGCGGACACTACGCCGCGCGCTCGCTGGCGCGGAACGGTGGTCCCCGTTTCCGCGGCCGCCGAAACCGCGCGCATTTGCCGACGCAACGAAAAGGGCCGGCGCGACACCTGAAGATCACACGATAGTGTTAACGAGGTGTCGTTTTTCCACTTTCGCTGGATATCTTTCACGCCGAGCGCATCACTCCGGCTGAACATTGGGGTGCGCAGCCGGAAATTCGATCGCGCTCTTCATCCCATCCAACAAGGAGTACCCAAGTGCTTAAGAAGGCAGCGATCGTCGCCGGTGCCGCCGCCGGCCTGCTGGCCCTGGCCCCCGTCGCCAACGCCGACAGCGCCGACAACGACGGCATCAACATCGGCAACGACAACAACCTGAGCGTCCTGCCAGTTCAGGCCTGCGGCAACAACGTCGCCGTCCTCGGCGCCGTGGTGCCGATCCTGTCGCCGCAGCTCAACAACTGCGTCAACGCGCCGATCGTCGACCACCCCAAGGGCTACTGACCCAGCGGGCGAATCACCTGGATCTGGTACGCGGAATTAGGTGACGAAAAGGGCGCCGGGCCTGCCCCGGCGCTCCTTTTTGCGTGCCGAAAAACGGGCCAGGAGTCCGCTCGCCTCCGCAATTACCGGCCGCGACGAGCGGAAACAGGATTCGCGTTCACACAATAGTGTTACGGAGTTTGGGAATCCGGCCCGCGCCGGGTTAGCTTTCCTGCCGGAACGCGCCAGACTCGATGGCCACCTCGCGGGCTTTCCGAAGTTTCCGGTGTGAACTCCGAATACCGCGGTAATCAAAGGAGAGTGAACCCAAGTGCTGAAGAAGGCTGCGATCATCGCCGGTGCCGCCGCCGGCCTGCTGGCCCTCGCCCCCGTCGCCAACGCCGACAGCGCCGACAACGACGGCATCAACATCGGCAACGACAACAACGTCAGCGTCCTGCCGATCCAGGCCTGCGGCAACAACGTCGCGGTCCTCGGCGCCGTCGTGCCGATCGCGTCGCCGCAGATCAACAACTGCGTCAACGCCCCGATCATCGATCACCCCAAGGGCCACTGACCCAGGGCGAATCGCGTCGGGAGGGCCAGGTCCTGCGGGACCTGGCCCTCCCGACGTCCCGGGATCAGCCGCCGAAGCGGCGGTGCCGGACCGCGTAGTCGCGGAGCGCGCGGGTGAAGTCGACGCGGCGGAAGGCGGGCCAGTACGCCTCCGTGAACCAGAACTCGGAGTGCGCGGACTGCCACAGCATGAAGCCGGACAGCCGCTGCTCCCCCGAGGTGCGGATCAGCAGGTCGGGGTCGGGCTGCCCGGAGGTGTAGAGGTGCTCGGCGATGTGGTCGACGGTGAGCACCTCGGCGAGCTCTTCGATCGTGGTGCCCGCTTCGGCGTGCTGCTGCAGCAGCTTGCGCACCGCGTCGGCGATCTCCCGGCGCCCGCCATAGCCGACCGCCACGTTGACCTGCATGCCCGTGCGGCCCTTGGTCCGCAGGGCGGCCGCGGACAGTCGGGCGGCGGTCTCGGTGGGCAGCACGTCGAGGGCGCCGACGATCCGCACCCGCCACGGGGTGGCCGGGTCGGTGAGCTCGTCCACCACCCCGGCGATGATCTCCATCAGCGCGTTCAGCTCTTCGGACGTGCGGTTGAGGTTGTCGGTGGACAGCAGCCACAGCGTGACGACCTCGACATCGGCCTCGTCGCACCAGCCGAGCAGTTCGGTGATCTTGCGGGCGCCGGCGCGGTGTCCGTGGGCGGCGTCCAAGCCGGCTTCCTTGGCCCATCTGCGATTGCCGTCCAGGATGACGCCGACGTGCCTGGGGTGTTCCACCCCGTCGAGCTTGCGGCGCAGCCGCCGCTCGTAGACGTCGTAGATGAGTTCTTTCAACCGAACCTTGAGCGCCACGCCCGATGAGCCTACGCGGATGCCGGCGGGCAGTGGCCCCCCACCTCAGCTCAGCGTGCCGCGCAGATCACGGAAGGGATGCGCGGTACCCCGCCTTCGAGTGCCGTTGAACACGTCCGATAGCGGGACAGGTGCGAGCTCTCCGCACCGAACCTACGGTCCCGTAACCTCGAGGTGTGACTAGCGCCCTCACCGCTCGCCGCCCGACGGCATTCGTCAAGCCGCGGATGCGCGGCTGGATCCACTTCTGGTCGCTGGTGGTGTCCGTCGCCTCCGGTGCCACGCTGATCGCCCTCGCCGCTTCGACCGTGTCGGCCGCCGCCGCGGTGGGCACCTCCATCTACGTCGCGACCGTGCTGGGGCTGTTCGGCGTCAGCGCCCTCTACCACCGCAAGACCTGGAAGACGATCGGCGCGCGCACCTGGATGCGGCGGCTCGACCACTCGATGATCTTCCTGTTCATCGCGGGCACGTACACCCCGTTCGCGATGGTGGCCATGCAGCCCACGACGGGCGCGGTGGTGCTCGCCGTCGTCTGGGGCGGCGCGCTGGGCGGCGTGATCTTGAAGCTCGCCTGGCCCAACGCGCCGCGCTGGGTCGGCGTGCCGGTCTACATCGCGCTCGGCTGGGTCGCCGTGTTCGTGTTCCCCGACCTGCTGCAGCACGCCGGGGTGGCGGCGCTGGTGCTGCTGATCGCCGGCGGGCTGATGTACACGGCGGGCGCGATCTTCTACGCGACCCGGTGGCCCGACCCGTGGCCGAAGACCTTCGGCTACCACGAGTTCTTCCACTCGGCGGTGTCGCTGGCGGCGATCTGCCACCACATCGCGATCTGGCTCGCGCTCTACGCCTGACGCGCGTTCCACCAGGCCAGGGCCCGTGAGCGGATTCCCGCCCACGGGCCCTTTCGCATGTTCAGCCGCCCTCGGGGCCGCGGTTGCGCAGCTCGTCGACCTTGGACAGGGCCTCGCGCAGTTCGCCCAGCCAGTCCTCGGTGTGCTTGCCGACCAGCCGCACCGCCCAGGCCAGCGCCTCGGACCGGGACCGGGCGACCCCGGCGTCCACCAGCGTGTCCAGCACCATGCGCTCTGACTGGTGCAGCCTCGTCATCACCGGCACGGACAGCGTGGTGAACAGTTCCTCGGTGCCGCCGAGCCGAGCGCCCCAGGCGACCTTGCGCCCGTAGCGGTGCTCCGCCTGGCGGGCGATCTCGATCCGCTCTTCGCGGGTCTCCTCGCGGAACCGGGCGATCCGCCCGCTCTCCGCGGCGGCGCGCTCGGCGTCGTCTGCGAACTCGCCGTCCACCGGCGGCAGTTCGCCGACCACCAGGATCTCCTCGCGGTCGACGGTGACCACCGGGCCGCCGGCGAACCAACCCTCGGGCAGCCGCCCGGTGAACCAGGCCGTGGCGTCGGCGGCGGTCGGCGGCTCGCTGCGCCGGCCACCGCCCGCCCACGGCGGCCCGCCCCGGCCTCGGCCGCGAGCCGTTCGTCCGAATCTCGAATGCATGACTCCCACCTCCGATTACAGGATTACACGATTACATCGCAGGTGAGTAGGGCTGCCGTTCGGCTCGCGGCGAAACCGGGGCACCCTTCCGCGGGCAGGCGAACGGCCCGTTCGTCTCGTCTATCGGAGCGAACGGGCCGTTCACTCCCGGCCCGCAAGAGAACGAACGGCCCGTTCACCTCGTCTGTCGAGGTGAACGGGCCGTTCGCGTTCTGTCTGCCGTGGGCTCAGCGGGTGAGGGATTCGACGAGGTCTTCGGTCGTCGTCACCGGGCGGTCGCACACGTAGCCCCGGCACACGTACGCCGCCGCGGCTCCGCCGACCAGCGGCCGCTCCGCCAGCAGCGGCACCCGGGTCGCCTCCGGCTCCCCCGCCAGCGCCACGGCTCCGCCTGGGGCGTGCCGCCGCGCCGCGGCGATCAGCGCCGCGCGGTCGGCGTCGTCGGCTTCGCCGACCACCGCGACCTGCAGCGGGCCGTGGGCGCGGGCCTCGGCGACGCTGAGCCAGTGACCCGCGAAGCGGGGAGCGCGCTGCGCGAGGAGCCCCGCGCGGCCGAGCGCCTGCTCCGCCGCTGCGCGGTAGCGCCCGGCGGCGTCCGGGCCGGCGAGCGCGGCAGCGGCGAGCAGCGCCGAGGCGATCGCCGAGGCCCCGGAGGGGCTGGCGTTGTCGGTGGGGTCGGAGGGGCGCCGGACGAGGGATTCGGCGTCGGCCGCCGTGTCGTGGAACATGCCAGGGTGGTCGGCGTCGGCGAACTGCTGCAGGGCCGTGTCCAGCAGTTCGCACGCCGCTTCGAGCCATCGCGGCTCGGCGGTCGCCTGGTGCAGCGCGAGTAGTCCGTCGGCGAAGCAGCCGTAGTCCTCCAGCACCCCGGCGGCCGTTCCGGTCACTCCGTCGCGGGACGTGCGCCGCACCCGGCCGTCGACGAGGTGCCGCTCCAGCAGCAGGTCCGCCGCCTGCGCCGCCGCCTCGACCCAGCTCGGCTCGTCGAGCACCGCCGCGGCCTCGGCGAGCGCCGTGATCGCCATGCCGTTCCAGGCCGTGACGACCTTGTCGTCCTTGCCCGGCTGCGGGCGCCGGTCGCGGGCTTCGCGGAGGCTGTCGCGCACCCGGCGCCAGCGGGCGTGGTCGTCCGGGTCGCGCTTGAGCTGCAGTGTTGACGCGCCGTTCTCGAAGGTTCCCGGCTCGGTCACCTCGAACAGCTCCGCCGCCCAGTCCCCGTCCACCGGCCCGAGCACCTCGCGCAGCTGGTCCGGCGTCCACACGTAGGTGAGCCCTTCGACGCCTTCCGTGTCGGCGTCCAGCGATGCCGCGAAGCCGCCTTCCGGCGTTCGCAGGTCGTGCAGCAGGAACTCGGCCGTCTCGCGAGCCACCCGTTCGCCGAGCGGGCTGCCGATCCTGGCGAGGTGCGCGTACACGCGGAGCAGCAAGGCGTTGTCGTACAGCATCTTCTCGAAGTGCGGCACCACCCACGCGGCGTCGACGCTGTAGCGGGCGAAGCCGCCCGCCAGCTGGTCGTAGATGCCGCCGCGGGCCATCGCCGCGCAGGTCGCTTCGGCGAGTTCCAGCGCGGCGTTCTCGCCGACCCGTTCGTGGTGGCGCAGCAGGAACTCCAGGACCATCGACGGCGGGAACTTCGGCGCGCCGCCGAATCCGCCGTGGGCCGCGTCGAATTCCGCTTGCAGCCGCGAGACCGAACCGGCCAGCACCTCCTCGTCCAAAATGGACTCCGGCAACGGGGCGCGCTGCCCGGCCAGCTGCTCCACCACTCGGGCCGCGGCCTTCCGGACCTCTTCGCCGCGGCCCTCCCAGGCCTGCGTAACGGCGTGCAAGAGCTGCCCGAACGACGGCATGCCGCCCATGGGCGCCGTCGGGTAGTAGGTGCCGCAGTGGAAGGGTTCGCCTTCCGGGGTGAGGAAGCAGGTCATCGGCCAGCCGCCCTGCCCGGTCATCGCCTGGGTGGCCTCCATGTAGACCGCGTCGATGTCCGGCCGTTCCTCGCGGTCCACCTTGATGTTCACGAAGTGATCGTTCATCACCCGCGCGATCTCCGGGTCCTCGAACGACTCGTGCGCCATCACGTGGCACCAGTGGCACGCGGCGTAACCGACGGACAGCAGCACCGGCACGTCCCGCCGCCGCGCCTCGGCGAACGCCTCGGGCGACCAGGGCCACCAGTCGACCGGGTTGTCGGCGTGCTGGAGCAAGTAGGGGCTGGTCGCGTTCGCAAGCCGGTTCGCCATGCGCCCAGCCTCCCACTTCGCCGAACCGGACGCACCCAACCCCACCCCTCCGGTCACCCCGGCCACATGCACCGATTTCTCACAAAACGTGTTACAACCGACCGCATCCCTGCTAGTACTTGCGGCCACTCGCGGATCTTGAGGAGCGGCGGATGAAGACCATGCGCCTCGGCGCAGCGCGAACGCGCGACGAGACCGCGGTGGGCCCTGTCGCCCAGGAGTAGTGATGAGCAACGTGCGCCGGGCTCGATGACGTGCCGCAGCACGTCCTGCCTGCACTGCTAGACCTTCGCCTACCGCGACATCCGCGCCTCCGGCACCGGGGTGCGGGTCGTGTCGATGCCCCCGCCGTGACGGCACAACCATCAAAGGAAACGATGCGAGCAAGGAACTCCACTGTGGACAATTTTGGAGCGGCGCGATGAACCTGGTCGCCGGAATCGACTCCTCCACCCAGTCCACCAAGGTCGTGGTCTGCGACGCCGACACCGGAACCGTGCTGCGGGAGGGCCGCGCGCCGCACCCGGACGGCACGGTCGCCGACCCGGAAGACTGGCGGCAGGCGCTGACCACGGCTTCCGACGGCCTCCTCGACGACGTCGCGGCCATCGGCATCGCCGCCCAGCAGCACGGCATGGTGGCGCTGGACGAGCATGGCGTGCCGGTGCGGCCCGCTCTGCTGTGGAACGACAACCGCTCCGCGCAGGCCGCCATCGACCTGACCGAGGAGCTCGGCGGGCCGCAGGCGTGCGCGGAGGCGATCGGCTCGGTGCTGGTCGCCAGCTTCACCGCCAGCAAGCTGCGGTGGCTGGCCGAGCACGAACCTGATTTGGCCGACCGGGTGACCGACGTGCTGCTGCCGCACGACTGGCTGACCTGGCGGCTGACCGGCGAGTTCGTCACCGACCGCGGCGACGCGTCCGGCACCGGCTACTGGTCGCCGCGCGAAGGCCGGTACCGGGAAGACGTGCTGGCCACCGCGTTCGGCGGCCGGAAGCCACGAACGCCGCGGGTCCTCGGCCCGGCGGAAGCAGCCGGGCACACCCCGGACGGCAAGCTCGTGTCGGCCGGAACGGGCGACAACATGGGCGCCGCGCTGGGCCTGGACGTCCGGCCCGGCGACGTCGTGGTGTCGCTCGGCACGAGCGGCACGGTGTTCGCCCGGGCGGAACGGCCGAGCGCGGACCCGAGCGGCCAGATCGCCGGATTCGCCGACGCGACGGGCGGTTTCCTGCCGCTGGTGTGCACCCTCAACGCGGCCCGGGTGCTGACCGCGACGGCGGCGATGCTCGGTGTCGGGATGGCCGAGTTCGACGAGCTGGCGCGCCGGGCCGAGCCCGGTGCGGGCGGCTTGGCGCTGCTGCCGTACCTGGACGGCGAGCGCACGCCGCTCCTGCCGGACGCCGCCGGAACCCTCACCGGGCTCCGGCGCGACAACATGACGCCGGAGAACCTCGCGCGCGCCGCGGTGGAGGGAATGCTGTGCGGGCTCGCGGCCGGCGTCGACGCGCTGCGCGCGGAGGACATCGAGGTGGGCAGGGTGCTGCTCATCGGCGGCGCGGCCCAGTCGCGGGCGGTTCAGGTGGTGGCACCGCTGATCTTCGGCGTGCCGGTGACGGTGCCCGCACCGGCGGAGTACGTGGCCCGCGGCGCGGCCCGCCAGGCGGCATGGGCGCTGGCGGGAACGCCGGATCCGCCCGAGTGGCAGCTACCAGGAGCAACGGAACTGGACGTCACCGACCCGGCAGCGGGAGCCCGCATCCGAGACCAGCACACCGACGCCTTCACCCAGGTCCACCGCACCTGACCGGGAATGCTCGTGAGCGTTCATTCCGGTTCTTACCGGAATGAACGCTCACGACGTTGGCGAAGCCGCTCGTCCGGCCGACGACGGCCGCCCAGTCGGATACGGTGCCTTTGCGCAGGTGATCGATCAGGGGGAGTTTCCTTTGCAGCCAGGGCATCCGCCGTTCCAGCAGCCCCACCGCCCCATGGCGCCGCCGCCGCACCCCGGCATGCCGCCCGGCCCTCCCGCCGGTCGGCCTCCCATGCCGCCTCCGCCGCCCGCTCCGCGACCGGTCGCGCCGCCGGCTCCGAACGCCGAAGCCACGCAGGTGCTTCGCACCCAGGCGAAGCCGGAGGAGCCGATCAACCTGTTCGACCTCGTCGGATTCGGCGATCCGGCCCAGGCCAAGCTCGACCAGGCCTGGCAGCCTCGCGGCTCCGAGGAGCGGTACCGGATCGCCATCGGCGTTGACGACCACGGCAGGCCGGTGCACCTCGACTTCAAAGAAACCGGCAGCGCCGTTGGCATTTTCGGTTCTGCGGGGTCCGGGAAGTCCGAGCTGTTGCGCACGATCCTGTACGGGATGGCCGCTACGCACTCCTCGGCCGCGGTCAACTTCGCCTGCATCAGCCGCGAGCACGACGACCAGGTCTGGCGCTCGCTCTACCCGATCCCGCACACTGCGCTCGCCGAACCGATGCGCTCGAACGACCTCACCGGCCGGCGGTTCGACGAGGCGCTGACCGGCCTGCTCGCCTGGCAGGTCGAGCAGTTCAATCGGTGGGAGGTCAAGAACTTCGCTGATTACCAACGCCTCCAGCCGGAGGCCGATGCCGAGCCGATGCCGATGCTGCTGGTCGCGATCGACGACCTGCCGGGCGTTCTCCGCGACCGGCCCGGGTTCGCCGCCGCCATCGAGCAGCTGATCCGCCACCGGCACTCGGGGATCAAGCTGGTGTACACCGCGACCGCGACGGAGCAGCTCCCGGAGCTCGCGGGCGCAACCGCGACCCGCATCGTGCTGCGGACCAGCGAAGCGGACGCGGTCAAGCTCATCGGCCGCGCTCGCGAACTGCCCGATTCCCCGGGCCACGGACACCTGGCTCGTCCGCACCAGGAGCCGCTCCGCTTCCGCGCCGCCTACACCGACCTGCCGCACGGGACGCCCCAGAGCGACTACTTCCAGACGATTCCCCAGATCTTCGCCGAGCGGATCCGGGGCCAGGGCCCACCCGCCCGGCAGCTCATCCTGCCACCGCCGGGCGAACCCCCGGCCGGAATCGACCTGCCGCTGAAGGTCACCGAGGACCGGGGCTTCAACGCCAAGCCGGAAACTTCGCTGAGCGTTCCGGTCGGCGTGCTCGACAACCCCTTCCACCACCGGCACGAGCCGCTGCTGCTGGACTTCGCCGGCTCGGATGGCAACCTCGCGATCGTCGGCCGCCCGCGCAGCGGGAAGTCGACCGCCGTGCGAACGACCCTGCTGACCTTGGCGCTCACCCACACCCCGGCCGAGGTCCGCTTCCGCTGCCTGGACTTCGGCGGCGGCGGGCTGGCCGCACTGCGCGACCTGCCGCACACCAGGGTGGTGACCGCCAGCCACGACTCGGACTTCGTGGCGCTTGCCGTCGAGGAACTCGAAACGCTGCTCGCCGAGCGGGAGAAGTCCTTCGCACAGCACGGCATCGACTCGGTCGACGAGTTCCGCCGACGCCGCGAAGAGCCGCTCGACGAGGTCGCGACCGACCACTTCCTCGTCGTCGACGGCTGGCCCGAGGTGCACCAGCACCCCGGCCTCGCCGATCGGGTCTTGCGCCTCGCCCGGCGCGGCCTGTCCTACGCCATCCACGTGGTCGTCACCGCCAATCGCTGGGACGACCTGCCCCGCGAGCTGCGCGACCTCGCGGGCGGCCGCATCGAGCTGCGGCTGGCGGATCCGCGGGACTCGCTGATCTCCCCCGAGCACGCCGACTCCGTCCTGCCGGACAAGCCCGGCAGCGGACTCCACAATGGACTCCGATGCGCGATCAACGTCCCGGTGCTGGGCGACGAGCTACCGGCCTACGCCGACGAGCCCCTTCCGGAGGACCTCGACGCGAAGACCCGCGAGCTAGTCCAGCACATCAGCAAGTCCTGGCCCGGCGACCGACCTGCCCAACTGCGCCGCCCACCGGAGTTCGTCGGCTACGACGAGCTCCCCGAGGCCGAGCCGGACGCCATCCCCATCGGCATCGACGGCCACGGCAACCCTGTCATCCTGACGTTGAACGGAGACCGCCACCGCCACGTGCTGATCGCGGGTGGGCGCGAATCCGGCAAGAGCACCGTGATCCGCAACGTGCTGCGGGGAATCGCGGCGTATCCGGCGAAGGAAGCCATGGCGCTGGTGGTCGACTACCGGCGCGAGCACCACCACGCCCTCCTCCCCGACAGCCACACCCTGTCCTACGCCCGAGCGGCGAGCCAGGCGAGGAGCGACCTGAAGGACTTCACCGCAGCGCTGCGCAAACGACTTCCAGATGCGGACGGCAATACCAAGTCGTGGGTCGGGCCGAAGGCGTTCCTCGTGGTGGACGACTTCGACCTGGTCCGCCACGAGGAGGGCTTGAACATGCTGTGCGGTCTGGACGAGTTGCTGCCGCACGCCGAGCAGATCGGCCTCCACGTGGTCCTCGCCTACAACGCGGACTTCGAACGAGACCGGAACCAAATCGCCTCAAGGCTCGGCCACGACGCGTACCGGTTGATCCTGAAGGACGCGCCCGGGGTCACGTGGGGCAGCCTCGGCGAGCGCCCGCGCGACGCAGGCGAGGCACGCCTGGACCGGAGGATCGGAGCCGACACCAGCCTCCGCGTGGCCTGGATCCCGCACCCGCTGGAAACCTGACGTCCCCGAAACGCAGTCGGGGCCATCCGGCACTCCGGATGGCCCCGCTCGCTTTTCGCCTCGCTAGGAGGCTTCGCCCTTGCCCGGCTTCGCCTCGCCCTGCTCGGCTTCGGGTTCCTCCGCCGGCTCCGCTTCGGCTCGCTTCACCCTCGCCGGGGCCGCCGCCGCTGCCTTCTGCTCGTCGAAGACCACCGGCACCTTCTTCAGGTGCTTGGTCATCGAGCGGATCAGGAACACCACCGCGATGGCGAACACCACCAGCAGCACCAGGCCCACCGGGGAGGACTTGCCGAAGTCCTCGCCCTGGCCGCCCGGGTCCGGCGTCACGGGGACGGGCGTCTGCGCGAGCACGTAGGTGACCGCTTCCGTGGCACTCATGCGCACACCTTCTCCTGCACGCCGGAGAACAGGTCGTCCTCCGGCAACGTGGTGTCGACCAGCGAGCGCACCAGTTCGTAGTCCTCGGTCGGCCACAGCTCGCGCTGGATGTCGAGCGGGACCGCGAACCAGCGGCTGGTCGGGTCGATCTGGGTCGCGTGGGCGCGCAACGCGTCGTCGCGCTGCTCGAAGTACTGCCCGCACTCGACCCGCGTGGTGACCCGCTCGTCCGGGTCGGGGCGGGTCGAGTCCCACTTGGCCAGCCACTCGCCGTACGGGGACTCCATGTCCCTGGCCAGCAGCGCCTCGTGGAACAGCTGCATGCGCTTGCGGGAGAAGCCGTGCGAGTAGTACAGCTTCAGCGGCTGCCACGGCTCGCCCGCGTCTTGGTACAGGTCGGGGTCACCGGCCGCGTCGAACGCCGCCACCGAGATCTCGTGGCACCGGATGTGGTCCGGGTGCGGGTAGCCGCCGTTCTCGTCGTAGGTGATCACGACGTGCGGGCGGAACTCCCGCATCACCTCGACCAGCTCGCGGGTCGAGACCTCCATCGGCACGGTGGCGAAGACGCCCTCCGGCAGCGCGGGCAGCGGGTCGCCCTCCGGGAGCCCGGAGTCGACGAAGCCCAGCCACCGGTGCTGCACCCCGAGGATCTTGGCCGCCTCGGCCATCTCCGCGCGGCGGACCTCCGTCAGGTTCTCGACGACCTCCGGCCGGTCCATGGCCGGGTTGAGGATGCTGCCCGCCTCGCCGCCGGTGCAGGTGACAACCATCACTTCGTGCCCGTCGGCCACGTAACGCGCGGTCGTCGCGGCACCCTTGCTGGACTCGTCATCCGGGTGCGCGTGCACCGTCATCAGCCGCAGCTTGTCCGCCATCGCCGGGTAATCCCCTCTTGCTTTGCAAGCATCTCTCATGAACACGGCCCCGCTGACAGGCCGCGGGACACCCTAGGGATACTTAACGTGGATGTCGGGTCCCATTGTTCCCGGTGGGTCCGACTTGCTCGGCGCCAGCCCCCGCAACACCCGTCCGCGGGCGGCGGCGAAGCCCGAAGGCGAAAGGCCGTCCACCCCGGTGACGAACCAGCAGATCCCGCAGGACCGGTACGGATCGCGTGCCCGCACGCGCCCGCGCCCGGCCCTCCGCTGGGTGCTGATCTCGGTCGTGCTGGTCGCACTGGTGGGCGTGGCGATCGTCGGCTACCGCAACCTCGGCAGCGCCCCGATCCAGGGGAAGCAGATCGCCTTCGAGGTGCTCGACGACCAGTCCGTGACGATCGTGCTCGAGGTCCAGCGCGACGAGCCGCAGCGGCCCGCCGACTGCGTCGTGCGCGCCCGAGCCAAATCCGGCGAGGAAGTCGGTCGCAAAGAAGTTCTGATCCAACCTGCGGACGGCACCACCAGGCAGGAGACTGTGCTGCGTACCTCCGCCCGAGCGAACATCGGGGAGGTGTACGGCTGCACTTACAACGTTCCTGAATATTTGTCCACCCACCTACGGCCAACTGGGTGAACACCGGCGTACCACGCCGGGTGCTGGGAAAATCCCGGCCCGGGGTGTGGTGCTTCGTGCTATTGTCGACTTCAGCACGGTCCCGCGCGGGCCGTGTTTTTCCGTTACTTGGCCAAAGGCCGAGAAATCAAATGCGCGGAAATGCAATTCGCCCGTGGGAAAACGCGGGCCGCAGTCGACGAGGAGTGGTGACCGTGAGCGAGACCCAGGTGACCTGGCTGACCCAGGATGCTTACGACCGGCTCAAGGGAGAGCTGGACGAGCTCGTGGCCAACCGCCCGGCGATCGCCGCGAAGATCAACGAGGCCCGCGAGGAAGGCGACCTGCGGGAGAACGGCGGCTACCACGCGGCCCGCGAGGAGCAGGGGCAGATCGAGGCCCGCATCCGCCAGCTGCAGGAACTGCTGCGCACCGCCAAGGTCGGCGACGTGCCCACCGAATCCGGCATCGCCCGGCCCGGCTCGGTGCTGACGGTCCGCTACGACGGCGAGGACGAGACCGAGATGTTCCTGCTGGCCACCCGCGAGGAGGGCGCGCACGGCGAGCTGGAGGTCTACTCCCCGAACTCGCCGCTGGGCCGCGCGCTGCTGGACGCCAAGGAGGGCGAGACCCGGGAGTACGAGCTCCCCAACGGCGGCACCATGTCGGTGACGCTGGTCAAGGCCGAGCCCTTCGCCGGCTGAGCCCAAGAGTCTGCTCGGGTCGGCTTGCGTGGCGGTGCGGGTAGCGGAACCTCAGACTCCGCCTGGACTCCGGGATCCCCGACTTGCGTATGACCAATACGCGGCATCGGGGACTGGCCTCGCCCAGTAGCCCCGAAGGCCGGGCCCAGTCTGAGAACCCGCGGCGGCGCAAGTTGCAAGGGTGGGCCAAGCGGCTGACGCCGCTTCAACGAAAGAACGTGTTCAAGGACTGACACTGAGACCGCGGGCGTCCCCGAGCCAGGGGCGCCCGCGGTCTTTCGCCCGCCGAAGGTCAGGGCTCCGGCCGGTCGCCCTCGGCGGCCAGCCGCTCCAGCAGCGGGCGGACGCGCGGCGCGACCGGCGTGGACAGGGCGATCGAGGTCGAGGTGCGCCGCACCCCGGGCACCCCGACGATCTCGTCGATGACCCGCTGCAGATCGGCGTTCGAGCGCGCGACCATCCGCACGAACAGGTCCCCCTGCCCCGTCGTCGCGTGCACCTCGCACACCTCGTCGATCGCCCCCAGCTGATCCGCCACCAGGCCCCGGTGCCCCTGGGCGATCTCCAGCACCGCGAAGGCCGTCAGGCCATAGCCCATCGCCGCCAGGTCGAGCTCCGGCGGGAAGCCCAGCAGGACGCCGCGCTGCACCAGCCGATCCATCCGCGCCTGCACGGTGCCGCGCGCCACGCCGAGCCGCCGCGAGCACTCCAGCACTCCGAGGCGGGGTTCGTCGGACAGCAACAGCAGCAGCCTCGCGTCCAACGCGTCCAGGCCCTCGGCATTGGGAGCCATGTCACACCCCTTGTTCAGGTTGACCAATCCAGCCAGCGGTTCGGCTTGAATACTGAACAGGTTGCGCAGCGAAATCAACGAGTGTTGCTCACGATGACCTGCCCAGCGCACGCTGAGCCTCGTCACCGCTTCGGCGAACAACGGGAGGACATCGTGACCGGCACCGTCAACCACGGCAGCCAGACCGAGCAGCTCGACGACGTCACGTTCGACCAGATGAAGCGCCTCGTCGGGCTCGTCGAACACGACGACTCGAAGGACCCGTTCCCGGTCAAGGCGCTCGACGCAGTGGTGTTCGTCGTCGGGAACGCCACCCAGAGCGCGCTGTTCTACCAGGTCGCGTTCGGCATGGAGCTGATCGCCTACTCCGGTCCCGAGCACGGCAACCGCGACCACAAGGCCTACGTGCTGAAGTCCGGGTCGGCCCGGTTCGTGCTGAAGGGCGCGGTGGACCCGGACAGCCCCCTCGCCGACCACCACCGCCGGCACGGCGACGGCGTGGTGGACCTGCCGATGGAGGTGCTCGACGTCGACAGGTGCGTGGAGCACGCCCGCGCCCAGGGCGCCACGGTGCTCGAAGAGCCGCACGACGTGTCCGACGAGCACGGCACGATCCGGACGGCGGCCATCGCCACCTACGGCGAGACGCGGCACACGCTGCTCGACCGCAGCCGCTACACCGGCCCCTACCTGCCCGGGTACGTTGCGCAACAGGGCAGCTACGTCAAGCCCGCCGACGCGCCCAAGCGGCTGTTCCAGGCCGTGGACCACTGCGTCGGCAACGTCGAGCTCGGCCAGATGGACAGCTGGGTCGAGTTCTACAACCGGGTCATGGGCTTCGTGAACATGGCCGAGTTCGTCGGCGACGACATCGCCACCGACTACTCGGCGCTGATGAGCAAGGTGGTGGCCAACGGCAACCACCGGGTCAAGTTCCCGCTCAACGAACCGGCCGTCGGCAAGCGCAAGTCGCAGATCGACGAGTACCTGGAGTTCTACCGGGGCTCCGGCTGCCAGCACATCGCGCTGGCCACCGGCGACATCATCAAGACCGTCACCGCGATGCGGGCTGCCGGAGTGGAGTTCCTGAAGACCCCGGACGCCTACTACGACGACCCAGAGCTGCGGGCGCGGATCGGCGAGGTGCGGGTGCCGATCGAGACGCTGAAGGAGCATGGCATCCTGGTCGACCGCGACGAGGACGGCTACCTGCTGCAGATCTTCACGAAGCCGATCGGCGACCGGCCGACGGTGTTCTACGAGCTGATCGAGCGGCACGGTTCGCTGGGCTTCGGGAAGGGCAACTTCAAGGCGCTCTTCGAGGCGATCGAACGCGAACAGGAACGCCGCGGCAACCTCTGATCCGTTCCGCGGCTCGATGTTTCCGCTGGCCACGAAGCCGTGAGTCCTTTGGGCCGCGATAGCGCCCCAAAGGACTCGCGGCCGGCGGGCCTGCCGGAACGTCGCCGAAGGCCGACCCGGGCGACCCACCGCACCCGTGGCCCGGCGTCAGCCTTCGGCGACGACGGTGAAGCCTGCGGCCCCGAGCTCCTCGACCACGTAGTGGCAGTGCTCGGGGCCGCGGGTTTCCAGGGATATCTCCACGTCCACCTCGCCCAGCGCGAGGGCGCCGGAGATCCGGGAGTGCTCGATGTCCAGCACGTTCGCCGACAGCTCGCCCAGCTTCGCCAGCAGGCCCGCCAGCGAGCCGGGCCGATCCGGCAGCCGCACCCGCAGCGACAGGTAGCGGCCCGCCGAGCCCATGCCGTGCTGGATCAGCTGGAGCAGCAGCAGTGGGTCGATGTTGCCGCCGGAAAGCACCGCCACGGTCGGCGACCGGACCTGCTCGGGGTGCTCCAGCAGCGCCGCGACCGAGGCGACACCGGCGGGCTCGGCCACCAGCTTCGCCCGCTCCAGGCACAGCAGCAGGGCCCTCGACAGGGCCTCCTCGCTGACCGTCAAAACCCCATCGACCAGCTCCGCCACGTGCGCGAACGTCACCGGGCCGGGCTCGCCGACCGCGATCCCGTCGGCCATCGTCTGGGTTTCGGCCAGCCGCACCGGCTTGCCCGCCGCCAGCGAAACCGGCCACGCCGCGGCCTGCTCGGCCTGCACCGCCAGCACCCTGACGTGCGGGTGCTCCGCCTTCACCGCCGCGGCGATGCCCGCGACCAGCCCGCCGCCCCCGGTGGGCACCACGATGCTGCGGACCTCCGGCAACTGTGCCAGGATCTCCAGCCCGACGGTGCCCTGACCGGCGACGATGTCGGGATGGTCGTAGGGGTGGATGAACTCCGCCCCGGTCTGCCGCGCGTGCTCCTGCGCCGCGGCGAGCGTCTCCTCCAGCACCGCGCCGTGCAGCCGGACGTCGGCGCCGTAGGACTTGGTGGCCGCGAGCTTCGGCAGCGGCACGCGCACCGGCATGAACACCGTGGCGTGGATGCCGAGCAACGATGCCGCGAGCGCAACGCCCTGCGCGTGGTTCCCGGCGCTCGCCGCGACGACCCCGGCGGCCCGGCGCACCTCGTCCAACGCCAGCAGCCGCACGTAGGCGCCGCGGAGCTTGAACGAGCCGGTGCGCTGGAGGTTTTCGCACTTCAGGAAGACTTCACCGCCGCAGTGCTCGCCGAGCACCCGGGAGTGCTCCAGCGGCGTGCACCGCGCGATCCCGGCGAGCTGCTCGCCGGCGCCGCGGATTCGGTCCAGATCGACCAGCCGCATGGGCCAATCGTGCCACCGCAAAACGCGGGCGACCCGGGTTACACCTTCGGTACCCTCGGAGGAGCGGCCGGTCACCCGCAACCGGACGGCACCGCGACGAAGGCTGGTGGGGGCGAGCTGTCGCGGCGGGGATTCGAACGATCAGCGATCATCGGCGTACACCGGCCAGGTGTAGCGCGGTCCGCTGCCCGACGTCGGTGCCGGGGCTGCACACGGGAGGAAGCATGGCGCGGCTGATGCCTACGAGTGGCGCGATCCCGCTGGTCACCGGATTCGTCACGGCCGCGGCCCTGTCCGGCGTGGCGGTGTTCGCGGTGTTCCAATCCGGCTGCGACGAACCGGGCTCCTACCGATCTCGCGACGGCGCGGTGGAGCTGATCGGCGGCTGCCTGAAACCGGACGACCTCCCGGTCAACCCCCGCCAACCGGCCGACACCCGCCCGCTCGGCAGCGGCGATCCGGCCCTGGAACGCTGACCGGGGAGGGCGCGATCCCACGTGGAATCGCGCCCTCCCCGGGTATCCGTCGTCAGCCGAGGGCCGAGAGGAGGTCCTCGACCAGGTCGTCCGCCTCTTCGATGCCGACCGACAGCCGCACCAGGTCGGACGGGACCTGCAGCATCGAGCCGGCCGTGCTCGCGTGCGTCATCCGGCCCGGGTGCTCGATCAGCGACTCCACCCCGCCCAGCGACTCGGCCAGGGTGAACAGCCGGGTGCGCGAGCAGACCTCCAACGCCGCCTCCTCGCCGTCGGCGTGCAGGAAGGAGATCATCCCGCCGAAGTGGCGCATCTGCTTCGCCGCCACCTCGTGGCCGGGGTGCTCCGGCAGGCCCGGGTAGAGCACCTTCGCGACCTTCGGGTGGCCGGTCAGCGCGGCGACGATGCGCTCGGCGTTGGCGCTGTGCCGCTCCATCCGCACCGCGAGGGTCTTGATGCCGCGCAGCGTCAGGAACACGTCGAACGGCCCGGGCACCGCGCCCGCCCCGTTCTGCAGGAACGCGACCTGCTCGGCGAGCTCGTCGTCGGAGGTGATCACCGCGCCGCCGACCACGTCGGAGTGCCCGCCCAGGTACTTGGTGGTCGAGTGCACCACGACGTTCGCGCCGAGCTCCAGCGGCTGCTGCAGGTACGGCGAGGCGAAGGTGTTGTCCACGACCAGCTTCGTGCCGGCGTCGCGGGAGACCTGCGCCAGGGCGGCGATGTCGCCGATGTTGAGCAGCGGGTTGGTGGGCGTCTCGACCCAGATCACCTTGGTGTTCGGCCGGATCGCCGCCCGCACCGCGTCCACATCGGACACCGGGGCGGGCGTGTACTCGACGCCCCAGGCGGTGAGCACCTTGTCCACCAGGCGGAACGTGCCGCCGTAGGCGTCGTCCGGGATGACCAGGTGGTCACCCGGCTTCAGGGTGGCGCGCAGCACCGCGTCGGTGGCCGCCATGCCCGAGGCGAACGCGCGCCCGTGCCGGCCACCCTCCAGCGCGGCCAGACATTCCTCCAGCGCGGTGCGGGTCGGATTGCCGGTGCGGGAGTACTCGTAGCCGCCGCGCATGCCGCCCACGCCGTCCTGCGCGTAGGTCGACGTGGCGTGGATCGGCACGATCACCGAACCGGTCGTCGGGTCTGCCTCCTGGCCCGCGTGAATGGCGCGGGTGGCGAAGCCGTCACTCATGTGGAGCAGCGTACGACCTGGCGGCCGATCCGCCGACTCCGGCCCGCGATGTGAAGCGGCCCCCGACCGGGCAGGTCGGGGGCCGCTTCCGTGGATCAACGCGTCACCACTGCGGGGGCTGCGGCGGCTGCTGCCCGCCGGCGGGCGGGAAACCACCGGGCTGCTGGCCCGGCTGGCCGAACTGCTGCGGCTGGCCCGGCTGGCCGAAGCCACCCTGCTGACCGGGCTGGCCGTAGCCACCGACGGCGGCCGGAGCCGGCGCACCGGAACCGGCGGCGGCGATGTACTGCCGGGTGCCCGGCAGGAACGCCAGCACACCGATAGCGGCTGCGATCAGGATGGCCACGATGGTGCCGGCGATGGAGATGCCGGTGACGAAGCCGGTGAAGAGGGTCACCAGCTGGCAGATGGCGTACAGACCCGAAGCGGCGACGACCAGGATCGGGCCGACGTTCTTCTTGAGGATGACCATGATCCCGCCGGCCAGCAGCACGAGGCTGGCGATCAGGAACCCGATGTACAGGGTGATCATCAGGCCGTACGGCGGGAGGTTGATCTCCGGCATCTCGATGCCGTATTCCTTGTACTGCTCCAGCTCGGCAGTCTGGGTCTCCAGGTACGAGTACGTCGCACTAAGGGTGATCACGCCGATCAGGTTGAAGATCAGGCCGAGGCCACCGATGACCGTCGCGACCCAACCGGCGGTCAGGGCGAGGCCCTTGCTGCCCTGGCCCTGGCCCGCGGGCTGGCCGTAGCCGGCCTGCGGCGGCGGGGCGCCGAAGCCGCCCTGGGCCTGCGGGGCCGGGAAACCGCCGCTGGGCGTGCCCTGCGGCTGTGACGGGAAGCCGCCCGGCTGGCTCTGGGTGCCCGGCTGCTGGTACATCGGCTGCGGCGGCTGCATCGACGGCGGCACCATCGCGGTCGCCTCGGCGCCGGCGCCCTGGCCGGCCAGGCCGGGCTGCTGGTACATCGGCTGCGGCGGCTGCATCGACGGCGGCACGACCTGGGTCGAGTCGGACGGCAGCTGCTGGCCCTGCGGCTGGACAGGCCTCACGACCTGCGTCGCGTCGCTGCCGGCCTGGTTGGGGTCCTGCGGGTCCATCCGGTTCGAGATGGGGTCCGAACCCTGCTGACCGCCGTCCGGCGGCTGCGGAGAGCTCATCGGGGTGTCCTACTCCCTTGGGGCGTAATGCGAAGTCTGGGGCATGCGATCACACACGCTAGCTGATCGACCTGCAGCGTAGTGTCGTTCCGTAACAAGTCGTCATCGGCCAGCGATGAATCCAAGCACATCCTGCCGGGTCACCACGCCCGCGGGCTTGCCGTCGATCAACACCATGGCCCCGTCGGCACCGGCCAGCGCGGACATCGCCGCGCTGATCTCCTCGCCCGCGCCGATCGTCGGCAGCGGCGGCGACATGTGCAGTTCCACCCGGTCCGCGAGGTTCGCGCGGCCGGCGAACAGCGCGTCGAGCAGGTCCCGCTCGTTGACCGCGCCGACGACCTCGGCGGCCATGATCGGCGGCTCCGCGCTGACCACGGGCATCTGCGAGACGCCGAACTCGCGGAGGATCGCGACGGCGTCGGCCACGGTTTCACTCGGGTGCACGTGCACCAGGTCCGGGATGGTGCCGTCCTTGCGGCGCAGCACGTCGCCGACCGACCCGCCGCCGTGGTCCGGCGAGAGGAAGCCGTAGGACGCCATCCACGAGTCGTTGAAGACCTTGGTCAGGTAGCCGCGGCCGCCGTCGGGCAGCAGCACGACGATCACGTCGTCCGGGTCGGTCGTCTCGGCGAGCTTCAGCGCCGCCGCGACCGCCATCCCGCAGGAGCCGCCGACCAGCAGCGCCTCCTCGCGGGCCAGGCGGCGGGTCATCTCGAACGAGTCGGCGTCGGAGACCGCGATGATCTGGTCGCAGACGTCCCGGTCGTAGGTGGTGGGCCAGAAGTCCTCGCCGACGCCTTCGACCAGGTAAGGCCGCCCGTTGCCGCCGGAGTAGACCGAACCCTCCGGGTCGGCGCCGATGACCTGCACGCGGCCGTCGGAGACCTTCTTCAGGTACGACCCGGTGCCGGAGATGGTGCCGCCGGTGCCGATGCCCGCCACGAAGTGCGTCACCTTACCGTCGGTCTGCTCCCAGATCTCCGGGCCGGTGGAGTGCACGTGCGACTCCGGGTTGGCCGGGTTGGCGTACTGGTTCGGCTTCCAGGCGCCGTCGATCTCCCGGACCAGGCGGTCGGAGACGTTGTAGTAGGAGTCCGGGTGCTCCGGCGGCACCGCCGTCGGGCACACCACGACCTCCGCGCCGTAGGCCTTGAGGACGTTTCGCTTGTCCTCGCTGACCTTGTCCGGGCAGACGAACACGCAGCGGTAGCCCCTGCGCTGGGCGACCATCGCCAGGCCCACGCCGGTGTTGCCGGAGGTGGGCTCCACGATGGTGCCACCGGGGCGCAGCTCGCCGGATGCCTCGGCGGCCTCGATCATGCGCAGCGCGATGCGGTCCTTCACGCTGCCGCCGGGGTTCAGGTACTCGACCTTGGCCAGCACCGGGGTTTGCCCGGTGGCCACCGCGTTAAGCCGCACCAGGGGTGTGTTGCCCACCAGTTCGGTGACGTGCTCGACGTAGTCCACGTCCGGTCCTCGATCCTTCGTAACTGCTGCTCGCCGGGTGTGTGACGTCGAGCCTAATAGCCTGGTCACCGGCTAACCCAAGGGACCTGGAACGCGACACACCGGCAGGGAACGATTTCGGTCCGCGCCGCGTCTTGCCAGTGACGGGGAAATTCGCCGCGCGGATCCGGGGCGATGTGGGTGACCATTTCCCATCCCCCGTTGGCGCGGCCGGTAACCGGCCGCAGGACTGGTGAGGGAGGGCCGAATGATCGCGGCGAAGGCATTCCGGCTCGCACTGCTGGCGGCGGGCACCGCCGGCGGACTTTCCGGCGCGGCGTACGGGCTGCTCAACGGGCAGGCCGGGTACGCACGACGGGTGATCGGCCCACCCGCCAACGATCCCCTGCGCGCCGACGGCATCCACCTGCCCAGCGGCATCGGCCCGGTGCCGCGCGGAGAACTCGCCGACGGCTTCGAGCCGCTGGAGTTCGCCGTGCTCGGCGACTCCGCCGCGGCGGGGCTCGGCGTCGACTTCCAGGCGGACCTGCCCGGCGTGCGGCTGGCCCGCGGCCTGGCCGAGGAGCTCGACCGGCCGGTCGCGCTGACCACGCACGCGATCGTCGGGACCACGTCGCAGGAGCTGGCCGCGCAGGTGGACGCCGCGCTGCTGCGCCCGCCGAAGCTGGCGCTGATCATCATCGGGGCCAACGACGTCACCTCGAAGCTGCCCGTGTCGGCCTGCGCGGAGTTGCTCGGCGGCGCGGTGCGGCGGCTGGCCGACGCGGATGTCGCGGTCGTCGTCGGCACCTGCCCGGACTTGGGCGCGATCCGGCCGATCCCGCAGCCGCTGCGTTCCATCGCGCGGCACTGGAGCCTCGCGCTCGGCCGCGCGCAGCGGCGCGTCGTGGAGGCGGCCGGCGGGCGCGCGGTGCCGCTGGCGGACCTGCTGTCGCCGGAGTTCCTGGCGCGGCCGGGCGAGTTCTTCAGCCCGGACCGGTTCCACCCCTCGGCGGCGGGCTACGAGGCGGCGGCGGCGATCCTGCTGCCCGCGATGTGCTCGGTGATCGGCGAATGGCGGGGCGGCCCGCTGCCGCCCGCCCCGACCAGGTCGAAGGCCGCCGAGGCACGCCGCCCGACCAGCCGGATCGTGGCCCGGCTCAACCGCAGGCTGCACCGCCGCGGGAACTCCTGACCTCACCCGAAACGGCGTACTGACCGGTCGGTTTGGGTCTTGCCCGGTGACCGTCATCACCGCGAAGATGGCGGTACCGGATCTAAAGTGACCGCTTGGTACGGCCATGTCGCCCCGAGGCGGTCGCACGGCGTTTCCGCGGCCGCGAACAAAGGAGTTCTCATGCCCGAAGCAGTCATCGTCTCCACCGCGCGCTCCCCCATCGGCCGAGCAGGCAAGGGCTCGCTGAAGGACCTCCGGCCCGACGACCTCACCGCGCAGATCATCCGCGCCGCCCTGGACAAGGTGCCCGAGCTGGACCCGGCCGAGATCGACGACCTGATGCTCGGCTGCGGCCTGCCCGGCGGCGAGCAGGGCTACAACATGGCGCGCGTGGTCGCCGTGCTGCTCGGCCACGACCAGCTGCCCGGCACCACCGTCACCCGCTACTGCTCGTCGAGCCTGCAGACCACCCGGATGGCGCTGCACGCGATCAAGGCCGGCGAGGGCGACGTGTTCATCAGCGCCGGCGTCGAAATGGTGTCGCGGTTCGCCAAGGGCAACTCCGACTCGCTGGAGGACACCAAGAACCCGCTGTTCGCCGAGGCCCAGGCGCGCACCCAGCAGACCGCCGAGCAGGGCGCGGACTCCTGGACCGACCCGCGCACCCTCGACGTGATCCCGGACGTCTACATCCCGATGGGGCAGACGGCCGAGAACCTCGCCCGGCTCAAGGGCATCAGCCGCGACGAGATGGACGACTTCGGCGTCCGCTCGCAGAACCTGGCCGAGAAGGCGATCGCCAACGGCTTCTGGAGCCGCGAGATCACCCCGGTCACCACCCCCGACGGCAAGGTCGTCGACGCCGACGACGGGCCGCGGGCCGGCGTGACCAAGGAAGGCGTCTCCGGGCTCAAGCCGGTGTTCCGCCCGGACGGCCGGATCACCGCGGCCAACTGCTGCCCGCTCAACGACGGCGCCGCCGCCCTGGTGATCATGAGCGACACGAAGGCCAAGCAGCTCGGCCTGACCCCGCTGGCGCGGGTCGTGTCGACCGGCGTCTCCGGCCTGTCGCCGGAGATCATGGGCCTCGGTCCGGTGGAGGCGTCCAAGCAGGCGCTCAAGCGCGCGGGGCTGGGCATCGGCGACATCGACCTGGTGGAGATCAACGAGGCCTTCGCCGCCCAGGTGATCCCGTCCTACCAGGACCTGGGCATCCCGCTGGAGAAGCTGAACGTCAACGGCGGCGCGATCGCGGTGGGCCACCCGTTCGGCATGACGGGCGCCCGGATCACGACGACGCTGATCAACTCCCTGCAGTGGCACGACAAGCAGTTCGGCCTGGAGACGATGTGCGTCGGCGGCGGCCAAGGCATGGCCATGGTCCTAGAGCGCCTCTCCTGATCCCTTTTCGGTTCCAGGCTCGTTTTCCGTAGCGGTGCGAGTAGCGGAACCTCAGAGGCCTTCTCGACTCCGGGATCCCCGGCACACGTATGACCAATACGTCGTGGCGGGGCTGTCCTCGCGAGAAGGCCTCTGAGAACCCGCGGCGGTGCAAGTTTCGTGCGTGGGCTAAGCGGCTGCGCCGCTTGCGGTGACTTCTGCGCACACCGCCTTGAACCTCGCGGTAACGGTTCACCGCAGGAAGCGGCGTCGCCGCTTGCCTGACGCCATCCGGACCTCCGGCCAGGTCACTACTAATCGGCGTCGTGAGACCCAAGAACCCGAACGCGAAACGGGGCACCACCAGTCCGTTGGACGATGGTGCCCCGTTTCAGGTCAGGGACCTGGTGTCAGTCGCTGCTCTGGAAGTAGGAGAGCAGGCGGAGGATCTCCAGGTAGAGCCAGACCAGGGTGGTCATCAGGCCGAACGCGATGTACCACGCGAACTTGGCGTCCACGCCGCCCTTGATCGCCTGGTCCGCGGCGTCGAAGTCGAGCAGGAAACTGAACGCCGCGATGCCGATGCACAGCAGGCTGAACGCGATCGCGAGCCCGCCGCCGTCGCGCAGGCCCAGTCCGCCCGGGGTGAAGAAGCTGGCGATCATGTTGACCAGCATCAGCACCGCGACACCGGCGACCGCGCCGATGATCCACTTGGTCAGCTTCGGGGTGACGCGGATGGCGCCCGTCTTGTAGACCACCAGCATGGCCGCGAAGACACCGACGGTGCCCGCGATGGCCTGGATGATGATCCCCGGGTTGCCGACCGCCAGGGCGATCACGTAGCTGATGCCGCCGAGGAACACGCCCTCGACCGCCGAGTAGGCGATGACCAGCGCCGGGCTGACCTTCTTCTTGAAGATGATGACCAGCGAGATCACCAGGCCGACGATCGCGGCCGGCAGCGCCAGCGCGACGGCCGGCGGACCGACCAGGTAGGTCAGGGCGCCGGTGATCACCGCCAGGCCGAGCGTGATCGCGGTCTTGGTGACCACGTCGTCGATGGTCATCGGTCGCGCGGTCTGCGGCGGCGCAGCCGGCGCCTGGCCGAAGGGAGCAGCAGGCTGCCCCTGGCCGTAGTTGAAGTTCGCGTAACCGCCGGTGGTCGGCAGGTTGCGGAACGCTGGGTTGCTCGTTGTGCGCAACTCATCCTCCTGGGGCGTGCTTACGCCGTCACTCGGAACAACGATCGGGGGCGTTGACCGGTTCCCGTTTCGGTAAAACCGACTTTACCGTTCGATCTCGCCGCTCCCCATCGAGGCGGGGCACTACTGGGTATCGATTTCGCGAACAGTAACGATCGCATCAGGTCGCCAACCGATCACCGGCGCTGCGACCGGTAGGCACCGGACGAGGCCGGGACGCCCGCGGTGCGGCCCAACGGGTGATCGAATCGAACGGTACGTGCGCGACCGTCGGCGCGAAGTAACCGGAAAGGTCCACCTAATGACCTCTTGTGGACACGCTCCGTGATCGAAATCATCGCGTGAGGCGACCCGTGCTCCTGGTCGGGGTTCGGAGAACGAGCACGTGGCGTCTCTCACCTCCACCACCGGAACTGGAGCTGCATGCGCATGTTCAGGAAATGGCTCACGGCGGTGCTCGGCACCGCCGTGCTCGCGGGGGGCAGTTTGCTCGCCACCCCCGGCGCCGCTAGCGCCGACCCGCAGGAGGCGATCGGCCACGAGACCCGGCCCGGGCAGCCGTACCGGGGCAACCCGGAACCGGACCGCGACTGGCTGGGTTCCTACCTCGTCAACGGCCAGCAGGTCTGGTGCGTGCAGTTCGCGCTGACCGCCCCGGACAGCGGCGAGGAGTACGAGCCGGGCGACGAGCTCAAGACCAAGTGGGGCACGAAGCTCCCGGACGACGTGGCGGCGAACATCTCGTACCTGCTGCTGCGCTACGGCAACACGCAGTCGCCGGACGAGGCCGCCGCGCTGGCGCACCTGCTGCACTCGTGGACCGCCGCGCCGCGCAGCCAGGCCGACCTCGACCCGCAGAACGACTTCAAGCGCATCGGCTACGACGCCGACGCCCACTTCGCCAAGCTGCCGCAGGGCGCGCAGGCCACGGTCACCGAGCTCAAGGCGGAAGCCGCGGCGAACCGCGGCCCCTGGAAGGCCGAGCTCACCGCGCCCGAGGGCGAGCAGACGATCGGCCAGGCCGCTGAGTGGAAGCTCGTCGTGCAGCGCGCGGACGGCAAGGGCGTCGGCGGCGTCCCGGTCGAGCTCGCGCTGACCGACGCGACGGTCGAGGGCCTGGACGCCGACGGCACCGTCACCACGCCGGAGGACGGCAGCCCGCTGGCGCTGAAGGTCACGCCGACCGGCCCGAACCCGAAGATCACCGGCAAGCTCTCCGCCCCGGCCGAGCGGCCGTACGTGCGGCAGGCCGTCAACCAGCCCGACACGACCCAGCGCGTCGTGTCCACCGGCGGCGAGCAGGAGCTCTCCGTCGAGGCCACCGCCACCGCGGTGACCGCGCCCGGCGTGGTGCACGTCGGCAAGGTCGACGCGGAGAGCCAGGCGGGCATCGCCGGCGTCTCGCTGCGCGTGACCGCCGCGGACGGCTCGCCCGCGGTGCGCCAGGACGGCAGCCCGCTGCTCGGCGAGGACGGGCAGCCCCTCGTGGTGGTGACCGGCGAGGACGGCACCGCCACCATCCCCGACCTGCGCACCCCGCAGGAGATCAAGCTCACCGAGATCGCGCCCGCCAAGGGCTACGAGGAGGCCTTCGACGAGGCGAACCCGCCGTCGGTGTCCGGCACGGTCCAGCCCGGCGAGACGCTGCAGCTGAGCCTGGCCAACACGCCGAACACCCCGACCGTGCCGATCCACATCCCGGCCGGTGACCCGACCCCGGCTGACGGCGGGACTCCCGCCGGACTGATCGGCGGCCTGGCGGGCCTGACCCTGGTCGCGGCCTTCGGCGCGGTGGCGGTGCGCCGCCGGATCGGGGCGGGGCGGCAGCAGTGAGAAAGTCTCGACGTTCCCTGTTCGCGCTGGTGGCGGCCGGGGTCATCGGACTGGTCGCGGCGGTCGTCCTGATCGCCGGCGGCCTGTTCGGCGGCGATCAGCCGACCGCCCTGACCGTCCCGGTCGCGCCGGCCGAACCGACACCGCACGCCGCGGCGGTCGCCCCGCAGGCGCTGCCCGCCCAGCCGGTGCACGTGCCGGCCGGGCAGCCGCCGGGCACGATCCGGCTGCCGCAGGGCGGCACGGCGGAGCTCGTGCGCAAGGAGATCGACCGCTCGGGAACCCTGCCGGTGCCGGACGGCGTCGGCGAGGCGACCTGGTGGGGCGCCGGGCTGGACGCGCCGAAGGGCGCGACGGTGCTCGCCGGGCACGTCAACTGGAAGGGCACCGTCGGGCCGTTCGCCGAGCTGTGGGAATCGCGGACCGGCGAGCCGGTCACCGTCGTCGACGACGCCGGCCGGGAGCACCGGTACCGGGTCTCGGAGGTCGTCACGGTGGACAAGGACGAGCTGCCCGGCCGGGCCCGCGAGCTGTTCGGCCAGGGCGGCGCGCATCGCCTGGTGCTGGTGACCTGCGGCGGGCGCTACGTCGGCGGTGACCTCGGCTACGACGAGAACCGCATCGTCGTGGCCACCCCGGAGTAGCCGGACCGGAGCAAGCGAAAGGGCCGGTGGATCTTCTCCACCGGCCCTTTCACCTTTGCTGGTCTAACGGCGTTTCTTGCCCTTCTTGGCCGACGCCGCCTGCTTGCCCGGCCGGTTCTTCTTGCCCCCCGGCCTGGTGCCCGGCCGCTGGCCGTTGGTGCCGCCCGCCTGCTTGGCGCCACCGGGCTGCGTAGTGCCGCCCGTCGTCGCGGCGGCCGGCTCCGCGTCCTCTTCGTCGTTCTTGGCCTCGGCGCGCACCGGCTTCTGCCCGGGCTTCGGCCGCGGCGCCGCCTTCTTGGCCTCGATCTCCTTGGCCTTCTCGCGCTCCTGCTCGCGGTCGATCTTCTTGGTCAGGAAGTGCTGCTGACCGAGCGTCCAGACGTTGTTCGCCAGCCAGTACAGCAGCACCGCGATCGGCAGGAACCAACCGGAGATGATCGCGCCGACCGGCGCGATGTACATCATGAACTTGGCCATCATGGCCGACTGCGGGTTGGCCATCGCGGCGTCGGTCTGCTTCTTGACCGACAGCCGCATGGTGAAGAACGTGGCCACCGACGCGATGAGCATCAGCGGGATGCCGACGATCATCATGGACGTCCGGTCGGTGCCGAACAGCGCGAGCTCAGCCTCGGGCTGGGTGATCCAGTTCGAAAGCTTGGCGCCGAAGATGTTGGCGTTGACGAACGACTCGACGCCCGCATGGTCGAAGACGAAGTTGCTCTGCGCGCCCGGCGTGAAGCCCCGCAGGACGTGGTAAAGGCTCAGGAAGACCGGGATCTGCAGCAGCGCGGGCAGGCAGCCGCCGAGCGGGTTGACCCCGTGCTCGGACTGCAGCTTCTGCATCTCCTGCGCCATGCGCTGGCGGTCGTTCTTGTACTTCTCACGCAGCTTCTGGATCTGCGGCGCGAACTTCGCCATCTTCCGGCCGGCGCGCAGCTGGCTGATCGCCGGCTTCAGCAGCACCACGCGCAACGAGAACACCAGGAAGAACACCGAAAGTGCCCAGGCGAATCCGTTGTCCGGCCCGAGCACGGCGCCGAAGACCTTGTGCCAGAACCACAAGATCGCCGACACCGGGTAGAGGATGAAGGAGAAAAAACTTTCCACTCAGCCACTCCTGGTCATGGCCCGGCTATCCGGCGCTACCGGGGCGTACGTGCGCAGCCATACCCGTGCGAAATGCAGGAACAGCCAACCCAAGGGTGCCATGCCCGGGCATAACACGGCCGCCGCCCCCTGGAAATGTGGCGCGACCCAAGCCGTCGGGCCGGTGGGACGGACCCCATTTCACCTGCTCACCCGGTCAGGTGACGGGAGCCACGGCCGCGCATCTCGCCGGATTCGATATGTAGTCGCAATACATATTCGCTGTCGCTGCGGATGCCGCGCCAGACTCGCGGTGCGACCGGCTTTGCTGGGCCCTGCCACCTCGGCGCGCCTAGCGTGTTCGCCGGAGCGACGAGGACCGGGAGTCGACGATGGTGGACGCGGACAAGGGCGGCGAGAGCACGCTCACGGTGCTGGTGGCGCTGGGCATCAACCTGGCCATCGCGGTCATGAAGGCGTTCGCCGGCGTGATCACCGGATCGGCCGCGATGCTCTCCGAGGCCGCGCACTCGGTGGCCGACACGTGCACCGAGGTTTTCCTGCTGACCGCGCTGCGGCGCTCCGGCAAGCCCGCCGACGCCCGCCATCCGTTCGGCTACGGCAAGGAGCGGTACTTCTGGTCGCTGATCGCCGCGATGAGCATCTTCGTCTCCGGCGCCGTCTTCGCCTTCATCGAGGGCTTCCGCACCCTGCTCGGCCCGCCGGAGGAGCAGACCCAGCCCCTGGTCGGATACGTCGTCCTCGCGCTCGCGTTCGTCCTGGAGGGCGTGTCCTGGCTGCGCGCGATGCGGCAGGTGCGGGCCGAGGCCGCCGAGAGCGGCGACACGATCCTCCACCACCTGCGGATTTCCGACGATCCGACGGTCAAGACGGTGCTGCTGGAGGACAGCGCCGCGCTGGCCGGGCTGCTGCTCGCGTTCGCCGGGCTCGGGCTGCACCAGCTCACCGGGTCGAGCGCCTGGGACGGGCTCGCCTCGCTCGCGATCGGCGCGCTGCTGGCCGCGGTCGCCTACACCATGGCCCGCACCAACCTGGGGCTGCTGATCGGCCAGCAGGCCGACCGGCGGCTGCTCGCGGCCGTGCGGAGCAGGCTCGCGGAGCAGCCCGAGGTGGACTTCGTCGTGGACGTGCTGTCCATGAACACCGGGACCGACCGGGTGCTGTTCTGCGCCCGCCTGGACTTCGCCGCGACGCTCGACTCCACCGAGCTGGAACGCGCCGTGGTGCGCATCGACTCGATGCTGCGCGCCGAATTCGCGGAACTGGACGAGGTGTTCCTGGAACCGGTGCCGCGTGAGGACCCGGAGCTGCGCGCCCGGGTCCTCGCCCGCTACGGCCACCCGCTCTAGGACCTGTTTCCAAACTTGCTCTGCGTGGCGGTGCGGGTGGCGGAACCTCAGGTGCCTTCTCGCTGTGGGATCCCCGACATCATGAATGCCAATTCACCACGTCGGGGCTGTCCTCGCGAGAAGACCCCTGAGAACCCGCGGCGGTGCAAGCTGCGAGGGCGGGCTAAGCGGCTGCGCCGCTTCAAAGACAACAACCCGCCCTACCGCACCTCAACACCACGACATCCAAAACAGGCTCTCTCTAGCGTGGTCGGGAGCGCTTTGGACTGCGACGGCGATCCAAAGCCGCTCACGACGCTCAGCGCTTCAGCGCGCGGGCGATGATCCGGCCCGCGAACAGGTAGATCAGCGCCGCGAGGCCGTAGTTCAGGATCAAGCCGATCGTCGCGTCGTCCGGGGTGAACACGTCGCCGAGGCCGAACACGAAGAACTTCGCCGTGCCGTAGGTGAACGCGACGAAGTCGTTGTCCTGGTTGGCGCCGACGACCGAGAAGATGATGTGCAGCACGAAGACCAGCGCGATCAGCGCCGTGAACACCTGGATCACGCGGCCGATCGTGTCCGCGCTGGGCCCCTGGAAGCGCGGCCCGCGGTCGCGGCGGTCGTCGTGGTCCCGGTCCCGCTGCCGGTCCGCGCGGGACTCCCGGTAGCGGTCGCGCTCCGGCTCCCGGTACTGGTCGTCGCGGTGGTGATCCCGGTACGGGTCGTCGCGGTAGTGATCCCGGTACGGGTCGTCGCGGTAGTGATCCCGGTACGGGTCGTCGCGGTAGCGGTCGTCGTACTGGTCGTCGCGGTAGCGGTCCTGGTAGGGGTCGCGGTAGCGGTCGTCGTACTGGTCGTCGCGATAGCGATCCTGGTACGGCTCGGGTTCCGCGGGCTCCATGCGCTGCTGGATGCGCGTCGCCGGGTACTGGTTGGCGGGCGGCTGCTGGACCGGGTGCTGCTGGACCGGCGTCGACTGGCCCATCGGCACCGTCCCGGACGGCGCAGCGCCCTGCGGACCGCCAGGCGACATCGGCTGACCGCCCGGGGGCGGGCCCTGCGGCACGACCTGCGTCGGCTGGCCTGCCTGTGACGGCTGACCTCCTGGTGGCGGGCCTTGCGGCACCACCTGCGTCGGCTGGCCTCCTGGCGGACCCTGCTGCTGGCCGGGCGGCGGTCCAGGCTGACCTCCTGGCGGGCCCTGCACGCCCCCCGGCTGACCGGGCGGGCCCTGGTGCGGTCCCGGCTGGCCCGGCGGCGGGCCCTGCTGGGGTGGCATCGGCTGACCCGGCCCCTGCCGGGGCGGCCCGGGTTGCCCCGGCGGCACCTGGCCGGGTGGCATCTGGCCTTGCGGCGGCTGGCCCGGCGGCTGCGGAGGCCGTCCCGGCGGCGGTCCGCCCTGCGGTGCGCCGGGTGGCGGCCCCGGCCGCTCGGGGGGCTGTCCGGGTCCCGGCCGCCCTGGATCACCGGCTCGGGGATCTGCGCGCTCATAGGCCATGGCCGCGCATTGTCCCGGTTGATCGCCCCGGGACGAAACCCCCCGCGCCGCGCCCAGCCGATGAGAAGCACCACAACACCCACCGGAAACGCCCCGGTTGGAGCGAACGGACCGGTCGCCTCGTCTATCGGGACGAACGCCCGCACCGGCCCGGGGATCACCGCAGTGCACTTGCCGAGGTGTCCGCCGGGGATGTGTCGGGCGCTTGTTGCCCGGCGTTTTCGCGCGAAAACGCCACCTTCACCCGAAAGGCATCGCCACTTCCGGGTCAGCCTCCGCCGCTGCTCCGGGGGCTCATCGACCCGTGTCCGCCGGGGCTGCGAGGTGGTGCTCGAAGAGGCCGAGGATCTCGTGGTGGTTCAGGTCGTTTCCGCGGGCCGTTGCTTCGACGGCGGCCGGGTCGCCCAGCGCTGCGCGCAGTTCGCCCGTCAGGCGCGCGATGTCCGGGTTCAGCGCATCCGGCGAGCCTCGCAGCGCTCCGGCCGCTCCGAGGAGTTCCGCTGCCGCCGCGAATTGCCCTGTTCTGGCCGGTAGTTCGGCGATCGCGCTGCCGATCGCCGCCACCAGGACCAGGTCCGACGTCTTCGACGCCGCGGCGAGCGCCGATCGCAGGTCGCGCCGGGCCTCCTCGCAGGCGCCGCGGGCCAAGGCGAGCCGCGCCCGGGCCATGCCGTGCAGCGATCGGAAGACCGGGTCGACGTCGCGGCGCGGCCCGACCGCCCACCACGCGAGGTCGTACTGCTCGTCCGCGGCCCGCAGGTCGCCGTCGCCGCGTGCCAGATCGCCGAGCTTCAGCCGGGCGAGGGCGAGGTGCTGGGCTGCCGGTTCGGACCCGATCACGCCGCGCAGTTCGGCTCCCGCGCGTTCGGCGTCCCCGGCGTGCGCGTACGCGGTCGCCAGCCAGATCCGCTGGTGGTGGTCGTCGCCGAGCTCGCGGGCCGGGGCCATCGAGCACCGCAGGGCCGCGATCGCCGCGTCGGGATCGCCGAGCATCGTCCGCGTGATCCCGAGGTAGGTCAGCGAGCTGACCATCCCCCACCGCTCGCCGAGCGCCCGGAACCGCTCGGCGGCCGCGGCGAGGTCGTCGCAGGTCTGCCGCAGGGCACCGCGGTTGCCGTTCACCAGCGCCCGCACGAACGACAGCATCGCCCGCGCCAGCGGCGCCGGGTGCGGCTGCCGCCGGTCGATCGCCGCCAGGGCCGCGTCGAAATCCCCGGTGAGCAGCGCGATGAGCGGCTCGACCACCGCTCCGGAAGGGTGCTCGCTGCCGGCGGATTCCCGGCATCTGCCGATCGCCTCGGGAACGACTTCGCCGGAGAGCACCGCGTTCAGCAGGTAGGCGGCCGTGGCCGGGACGCGGTTCGCCTCGGTGGCGCCGGCCGGGAGCTCCAGCGCCATCCGCAGGAGCCGGGCCGCCTCGGCGTGATCACCGTGCATGGTCAGGTAGTAGGCGAGCGCCGTCGCGAGCCGGATCGCCGTGTCGGCGTCACCCGCACCGCAGGCGAAGCGCAGCGCGACGCGGAAGTTGTCGCGGTCCGCGGCGAGCCGGGGCGCCCATTCCAGCTGTTCCGGTCCGCGCAGGTGCGGCGCGGCCTGCTCGGCGATCTCGCGGAAGTAGCGCGCGTGGGCGGCCCGGACCCGGTCGGCGTCGGCCAGCTTCTCCAGGCCGTATTCGCGGATCGTGTCCGGCATCCGGTATCGGATCGACCGTCCATCGTGGACCGAATCGACGGCCAGCAGCGACTTGTCCACCAGCGCGGACAGGACCACCGCCGCGGGCAGGTCGCCGGGGCAGACGCGGTCGACGGCCGCCGCGGTCATCGAACCGCCGAACACCGCCAGCGCAGCGGCGACCGACCGTTCCGCCTCGTCGAGCAGGTCCCAGCTCCAGTCGACCACCGCGCGCAACGTGCGGTGCCGGGGCAGCGCGGCCCGGTTTCCCTGGTTGAGCAGCTGGAACCGGTCGTCGAGCAGCGCGAGGACGCGATCCACCGGCAACGACCGGATCCGCGCGCCGGCGAGTTCGATGGCCAGCGGCAGGCCGTCCAGCCGCCGGCAGATCTCGGCGACCACGCCCGCGTTCCCCGCCGTCACGGCGAAATCCGGGTTCGCCGCCCTCGCCCGGTCCACGAACAGCCGCCCTGCGGGGCTGACCAGCACGCCTGCGGCATCGGCGCCCGTCGACGCGAGGCCCAGCGGCGGCACCGGCACCAGCGCTTCGCCGAGCAGGCCCAGCGGTTCCCGGCTAGTGGCGAGCAGCCGCAGGTCCGGGCAGCTGCCGAGCAGCCCGTCCGCGAGGGACGCGACCGCGTCCAGGTGGTGCTCGCAGTTGTCCAGCACCAGCACGGCCGGGGCCGGCGACAGCGCGTCGGTCAGCCGATCCAGCGCGTCCCGCCCGTGCGGCGCCGTCCGGTGCCCGAGAGCGTCGAGAACCGCCTGCGGAACGTCCGCCGGGTCGGAAACCGATGCCAGTTCCGCGAACCAGACCGCCTGCTCACCGGCCAGGGCGGAGGCCGCCGTCGTCGCCAGCCGCGTCTTGCCCACACCTCCCGGGCCGGTCAGCGTGACCAGCCGGTGTTCGGCCAGCCTCCGATCGACCAGGGCCAGCTCGGCATCGCGGCCGACGAAGCTCGTCAGCGCGGCGCGCAGGTTGCTGCCGCGCAGCCGGGTCGTTTCCTCGCGGAGCACGGCCAGATGCGCTTCGCGCAGCTCCGGAGACGGGTCGGCGCCGAGCTTTTCCGCCAGCGCCACGCGGAATTCCTCGTAGCTGCTCAGCGCTTCGGCCGTTCGCCCGGTCGACTGGAGCGCGCGCAGCAGCAGCGCCCGGGCGCGCTCGCGGTCGGGATGCGCCGCGGTCAGGGCCTGCGGTTACCAGTTGCGGGGATTCGGCCCCGGTCTGCAGGTCGACCTGCGCCCGGTCCTCGATCGCGGCGAGCCGCAGCTCGGCCAACCGCACCCGCGCCGCCACGGCGAACGGCGCGTCCGGGACGTCCTCGAACGCGACTCCGCGCCACAGCGCCAACGCTTCGCGCAGCAACCGGCCCGCCTGCTCGATGTGCCCGTCGTGCAGGGCTTGGCGGCCGTCGCGGGCGAGTTCCTCGAATTGCCTGCAGTCCACCGATTCCGCGCTCAGCCGGTATCCGCTGGACTCGCGCAGCACGGCGTCCGGCAGGAGCCGCCGCAGCCTCGTCACCAGCGAGTGCAGCGCGTGCACGCGGTCGATGGGCCCGTCGGCACCGGGCCACAGGGCCTCGGTCAGCGCCTCCACCGACACGGTGTGCCCGGAGTCCAGCGCGAGCCGACCAAGCAGCGTGCGCAGTCGAACGCCGCCCACGACGACCTTCTCACCACCGGCGCTGATCTCCAGCGGCCCGAGGACTCCTATCCGCATGCGCCCACCCTGCCAGCGGTTCGGGCCACGGAGAAAGCGAGAATGCGGACAAGCCGCCCGAGAGCGGGCTGTGTGCGATTTGCGAGCGCCGCACCGCAACCTCGCCCCATGTCTGCGAAATCGATCACCGCGCGGCTCGCCGCGGGCTTCGCGCTGCTGGCGACCGGGGTGCTCGCCGGGGCGTTCTTCTACGGCTGGGCCAACGTGACGCCGACGTTCTCGGCCGTGCCGCTGGACGTGCACCTCGCGTTCCGCACCGAGTTGATGAAGGTCAACGGCGTCGTCATGCAGCTCCTGATGGCGGCGGCGGTGGCGACCACCGGCTGGCTGGCCATCAGCACCCGCGGCCGGGCGCGCATCCCGGCGATCGCCGCCACCACCTTCGCGGTGGCCTCGTTCCTGGTGACCAGGTTCGGCAACGTGCCGATCAACCAGGAGATGAAGCGCTGGGCCGCCGGTGAGCTCGCCCCCGACCACCTGGACCGGCTCGCGGTGTGGGGCACGTTCAACGACATCCGGGTGGCCACGGCGCTCGCCGCCTTCGTCCTGGTGATCATCACCGCTGGCCTGACCGGAGCCCGCCGGTGACGCGGGCGGTGTCGGCCTCGTTGGATCCGGAGGCACCGCTGGACGACCTTGAGCCGCTGCGGGACGTGATCGGCGATGCTCGCGTTGTGGGGATCGGCGAAAGCACCCACCACGCCGCGGAGTTCTACCGCCTGCGGCACCGGTTGCTGCGCTTCCTCGCCGAGCGCTGCGGATTCACCGCCTACGTCTTCGAGGCCCCGTTCACCGAGGCGCACGTCATCGACGACTGGGTGCGGGGCGGGCCGGGCGACGTCGCGACGATCAGCGCCGCGGGCACCGCGCTCGGTCTGGGCGATCACCCGGAGATGCACGCCCACCTGACCTTGATGCGCCGGCACAACGAGCACGCCGAGCGGCCGCTGCGCTTCGTCGGCGCCCTGCCGGTCTCCACCGGCTCGCCGCTCCCGGCGCTCACCGAGTTCGAACGGTTTCTCCACCGAGCCGACCCGGACGCGTTGCCGCTGCTCACGAAGGCCATCGAGGTGGCGGAGCGTTTCGACGCCGACTCACTGCGGGCCTTCCAGCTCTACGCCGGACGTTGGCGTCGCGGACCGCGACGCCGCGACGGCGGCGCTGAGCCGGTTGCTGGCGCGCATGGAGTGCATGGCCGCCCATCACCGCTGCGAGGGCCGCGGTCGCGAGCACGCCGAGGCGACGCGGCACCTGCGCAGCGCCTGGCACCTGGACCACTTCCAGCGCGATCTCAGCGGCGCGGGCCTGTCTGTCGGCACGGCCGAACTCGACCGCTACGCGGCCGAAACCGCCCTGGACGTGCTGGCCGCGGAACGCCGGATCGTCTTCGCCATGCACAACACGCACCTCCGGCGGACCCCGGTCGAGCACGAAGGCGCCTTCGGCCTGTTCCCGGCGGGCTACCACCTGGCCGAGGCGCTGGGCGACGACTACGTGGCGATCGCCGCGACGAGCATCGGCGGCCGAGCCGTGGAGGGCGCGCTGACCCCGGACGGCTTGGAAACACGGGAAGTTCCGTTGCCGCCGCTGGAGCCAGACTGCATAGAAACGGCCTTCACCGGCGACGCACCGCTGACGATCGCGGCACTAGGCCCCGAGTTCGGCGCCTACCGGAAGGTCCGGACAGAAGGCGACTTCATGGCGGCGCCGATCTTCAGGGCCTTCAACGCGATCGCCTGCGTCCCCACCACGACCACTTAGGACGGTCTTGGCGTCGTGCCGGTCCGCAATGGCGACGTCATCCGCATGAGGGCTGGCGACGCGGTGTGGACCCCGCCGGGAGAGGAGAACTGACACGGCGGCACCAACAGCACCTGCATGAGCCACATCGCGATGATCGAGGGACCGAAGACGGAGACGGCACCACCTGGCTCGAACCCGTCACCGACGAGCAATACGCCGCCGCCCACACCCGCTGACCAGCACCGCATTCACCAGCGCTGACGCTGAAGCCCTGCCGCCGAGGTCGTCGACGCGATCGCCTGAAACGCAGGAGGACGATTTCGCGCGAAATCGCCGCTCCATGTGAGGAGCGGATGGCGATTTCGCGCGAGATCGCCACCTGTGTCAGGCACCGGGCACCTGCAAGGACGAGCTTGCTCCGAGCCTTTCCGGCGAACGACCGCTCAGGGTGCCCCGGTGGCGGACGACGAGATGCGGAGCGAGAACGAGTACGTGCAGTACCTGCACGGCGAGGGCTACCCGCACCGCCACCCCGAGCTGGTCGTGCCTCCGGAGGAGTACGACGGCCTGGGCTGAACCCGGTGCCATCAGCGGGTTTCGGTGACCTTGCGCAGCCCGGCCGGGCGGTCCGGGTCGTAGCCGCGCGCGGTGGCCAGCGCCCACGCGAGGCGCTGGAGCGGCAGGGCCTCCACGACCGGCGACAGCTCTTCCGGCAGGTCCGGGATCCGCAGCTGGGCGTCGTCGCCCGCGCCGACCCGCAGGACCTCCGCGCCTTGCTGCGCGAGGCGGGCCAGCGGCTCCGCCATCGCCGCGCCGCCCGGGCCGGTTCCGGTCACCGCCAGCACCGCCGTCTCCTGGCCCACCGCCGCGATCGGCCCGTGCAGCAGGTCCGCGCCGCTGTAGGCGCGGGTGACCAGGTAGCTGGTCTCCGCCAGCTTCAGCGCCGCTTCCTGCGCGGTGGCAAGCGAATACCCGCGCGCCGTGGTGACGACCTGGTCGGCGAAGCGCAGTCGTTGCGCCACCGCGCCGATCCGGTCCGCGTTCTCGTCCAGGCAGGACTGCGCGAGCTCGCCGATGCGGTCGACGGCCGCACCGCCACCGGCCAGCAGCAGGTGCAGGGCGAGCAGCGTCGCGGTGTAGGTCTTGGTCGCCGCGACCGCCCGCTCCACGCCCGCTCCGATGTCCAGCGTGTGCTGCGCCGCCGCGCCGAGGGGCGAGTCCGGCGTGTTCGTCACCGCCACCGTGAAGGCCCCGCGCTTGGCCGCCTGCTCGGTCACCTCCACGAGGTCCGGTGAGCCGCCGCTCTGGCTGACCGCGATCAGCGCGACGTCGGTGAGGTCGGGCTCCGCCCGGTACAGCGTGGTGGTCGACGGCGACACCAGCCCGGCGGGCAGTCCGAGCAGCACCTCCACCAGGTACTTGCCGTACAGCGCCGCGTTGTCGCTGGAGCCGCGCGCGGCGAACAGCACGAACCGCGGGCGGCTGCGTTCGAGCCGCTCCGCCACCTCCCGGAACTCCCCCGCGCGCCGGGCCAGGTCGGCCAGCACCCGCGGTTGTTCGGCGATCTCCGCGGCCATCCAGGTGCCCGCTTCCGTCGTCATTCCGTTCCCCTCCCGAGGCCGGGAATCCCCAGCATTCGTGCGGCGTTCCCGCCGAAGATCGCGCGCAGGTCCGCCTCCGGCATGCCCATCTCGTGGCACACCCGCAGCTGGTCGGCCAGGTACCGGTGGCAGTAGCCGCGCGGGAACCAGGAGGAGTCGCTGCCGAAGACGATGCGCTCCGGGCCGATCGTTTCGTAGCAGCGCCGGAACAGGTCTTCCAGCGTCAGCTTGTAGGGCATCCAGCGCACCCACTGGTTCGAGCCCGAGGTGTCCACCAGCACGTTCGGGCAGGCCCAGCACAGGAACAGGACCTGCTGCACGTGCTGCACGCCGAAGTGCGGGACCACGAACGGGATTCCCGGGAACCGCTTGGCGACCGGCTCCAGCCAGGCGGGTTCGATGTGCGCGTTGTGCGCCACTCCCCCGCTGGAGCCGCAGTGTCCGAAGTGGATCAGCACGGGGATGCCGCGGTCGGCGGCCACCCGCCACACCGGGTCGGCGGCCGGGTCGTCGATGCGGTGCGGCAGCAGCGGGGCGAACAGCTTCAGCCCGCGCAGGCCGAACTCGTCGATCGCTCGTGCCAGGCGCTCGGCGGCGTCCGGGGCGGTGAGGTCGCGCAGGTTCGCCATCCCGGAGAACCGCTCCGGTGCGCGGGCGACGAGCTCGGCGACCCGCTCGTCGCCGCAGCCGGTGACGAACGCCGCGTGGGCGATCTCGTAGCGGTCGAGCTCGGCCAGCCACATGTCCGCTTCGGTCTGCCAGGTCCGCTCGGGATCCGGCTGCGGATCGGGGAAGTCCCAGGCCCGTCGCCAGCGCCGGGACTGCTCCGCCACCTGCTCGGCGCGGCGGCGCTGGGCCGCCTCGTCGTGGTCGGCGCAGCCGAACTGGCCGCCGGAGAGGTCCCTGGTCGCCTCGTCGTGCTCGATCCGGAAGTGCAGGTGGAAGTCGACGATCGGGATGCCGCGCGCCGCTTCGGTCATCGGTCCACGTCCTCCAGTGCGAAGGCCCGGTCGTGCGAGGGCCTGCTGATCACGGTCGCCGCGACCCGGACGGCGTAGTCGGCGGCGTCGTCGCTGGACGCGCCGTCGGCGAGCCGGTGCAGCAGTCCGGCGTTGAAGGCGTCGCCGGCGCCGGTGGAGTCCCGGACCTGCACCTCGGGCGCCGGATGGGTGCTGTGCGGCTGGCCTGGCCGGGCGACGAGGGCGCCGCGTGCGCCGCGCTTGACCACGACGGTCGCCCCGGTCGCATCGGCGATGCTGCGGGCCGCGACCTCGTCGTCGCACCGATCGCCGTGCAGTGCGTGCAGCTCGTCGTCGTTGGGCAGGAACACGTCGACCTCGCGCAGCAACCGCAGGACGTCCGCGCGGGTTCCGGCGTCCCAGCCCGCAGGATCCCAACCGGTGTCCAGCGCGGTGCGCGCCCCGGCCTGCCGCGCCTGCGCCAGCAGGTCGCGGGCGGGCTCACCCTGCAGTGCCGGGAGCAGGAAATAGCCGGACAGCAACACGAACCGGGCCGCCAGCGCCGCCGTGGGCACGACCGACACGTCCAGATCGGCCATCGCCCCGAGCGCCGAGAGGAACGCGCGATCCCGGCCCGGTGCCTCAGCGGCGACGGTCACGCCGGTGTGCTCGCCGGGCACCCGGACCAGCTCCAACCGCAGGCCGGGGATGTCCAGCTGGTCGGCGAGCAGCCGCGCGGTCCCGTCGTCACCGACCCGCCCGGCCAGCACCGTCGGCCTGCCGAGCCGGGCCAGCACGATCGCCGTGTTCGCAGCCGAACCGCCGGGCCGCAGCACGATCGACGGCACGATCTGCTCGGTGCCCGGCGGCGGGAGCTCCGCCGCCCCGGCGACCAGGACGTCGAGGTTCACGTTGCCAACAACGGTGATTCGGTCGTCGGGAGCTGGATGGCTCACCCGCGGCCTCCGGCCAGCACGGCGTCCACGGCCGCGTCGAGCTTGCGCTCGGCCTCACCCAGGGTGGCCCTGCGGTCGGCGAACGCACTGGCCAGCACCCGGGCGCGGGCCACCGCGAGCTCCGCCGTGCGGCGCACCGCCGCGGCGCCGGGGCCGCCGTCCTGGGGACGGTCGAGCACCTGCTGCGGGCGAAGCCCTGCGGCGAGTGCCGCCTCCACCACCGAATCGTCCACAGTGCCCAGTCCGGCCTCGGCGATCGCGGCGGCGACGACGGCCGCGGTCCACTCCGCCGGCGGCGCCTGCCGGACGAGCGCGCCGACCACGGAATGCGCGCCCCGCCAGGGGATTCCAGCGCCCGCCAGCGCTTCGGCGATCGCCGTGGTAGTCGCGCCGGTGGCCACCACCTCCTCCGGCGAAGGCGGGTTCTGCGGGCTCAGCTCCTCCAGCAGGCCGCGCATCAGCGTAAGGAACCGCACGGAACGGTCACCGGCCCGCCAGAGGTGCTCCTGGACGTCCGTGGTGGCGTTGTTGGAGTCCTCGTACCAGGCGGCGCCGACGTTGTTCATCGTCGCGGCCAGGTCGGCCGCCGCCGCTCCGGCCATCGAGCACATGTGCTCCAGCACCACCGGGTTCTTCTTCTGCGGCATGATGCTGGAGCCCTGGCAGTACGAGTCCGGGGTGGCGATCCAGCCGAACGTCATCCAGTCCAGCATCGTGCGGGCCATCCGGGCGCCGGTGGCCAGGATGCGGGCCTGCACCGCGGCGGTGCGCATCAGGTGCTCGGCCCCGGCCACCGCCTCGTAGCTGGAGGTGAAGGTCTCCCGGAAGCCGAGCAGCTCGGCGAGCCGCGGCGGGGCGATCGGCAGGTCGGTGCCGGCGAACGCGCACGAACCGAGCGGGTTGACGTCGAGCTCGTCGTAGACCGACAGCAGCTCCTCGGCCTGGCTGAGCAGCGCCTCGGCGTAGCCGACCAGCACGTGCCCGAGCGTGGTCGGCTGGGCGGGCCTGCGGTGGGTGAACCCGGTGATCAGGACGTCGGCATGGCGGTCCGCCTGGGCCGCGGCGGCCTCGGCGGCGGCGCAGGCCTGACGGGCCTGGTCGAGCACGTTCTCCCGCAGCACCATGCGGAACACGCCGGCGTCGAGGTCGTTGCGGGAGCGGGCCAGCTGCACGTCCAGCTCGGACGGCCGGATGCCGGCGGCCGCGGCGAGCCGCTGCTCGACGAGGTAGTAGACGTCCTCGACGCTGCCGTCGAAGGCGAACCGGTCGTCGTCGGCCGCGAGCAGCTCGCGCAGCCCGCCGAGCAGCTGCCGGGCCCGGGCGGCGGGCAGCAGGCCCTGTTCGGCGAGCATCACCACGTGCGCGAGGCTGGCGTGCAGCATCGGCCGGTACAGCTGCGGCGCGGACTTCTCGAAGGCCACCCGGAGGTGGTTCTGCCAGTAGTTGGACAGTTCCGGAGGCTGGGTCATGTGAACAGCTCTTTCCACTGTGGATGGTCGTGGACGTGGCGCGCTAGGCGGCGGGGATCACCGCCGGTGAGCGCTTCTGGCGCGGGCCCTGGCCGAGGCGGTTCGACACCGCGAGGACGACCAAGATCAGCACGATCTGCAGCGCGCCGTAGGCGGCCGCCGTGCCGAACTCCGAGGAGTAGATGCGGTTGTAGATCTCCACCGACATCGGCGGCAGGCCGGGCGGGTAGATCACCACCGAGGCGACGTATTCGCCGACGCCGTCCACGAAGGCCAGCAACGCGCCGGCGAGCACGCCGCGCAGCACGAGCGGCAGCGTGACCGTGCGCAGGACCCGCAGCGGACCGGCGCCGAGATTGCGCGCCGCCTCCTCCAGCGACGGGTCGAGCTGCTCCAGGGAGGCGCTGGTCGAGCGGAACACCAGCGGCACGAACCGGACGAAGTAGGCGACCGGCAGGATCCACAGCGTCCCGACCAGCGTCAGGCCGAGGTTGCCGACGCCGGGTTCGTTGAACGCGGTCACCAGGTTCACGCCGATGACCGTGCCGGGCAGCGCCCACGGCAGCATGATGATCACGTCCAGCACGCCGCGCCCCGGGCCCTTCCAGCGGGCGACGACCCACGAGGCCGCCGCGCCGATGACGATCGCGGCCAGGGTGGCCAGCAGTGCGGTCTGCACGCTCACCGAGATCGGCAGCAGGCTCTGCGGCTCGGCGAAGATCCGCAGGTAGTTGTCCAACGTGTACTCGGGCGGCAGCACCTGCGTCGTCCATGCGCCGTCCACCGAGAACGACACGAGCACGATCACCAGCACCGGCGCCAGCAGCACCACCGTGAGCAGCAGGCTGCCCAGCGCGGCGGCGAGCCTCGCGGCGGCGGAGCCCGGCGCGCGGCGCGCGCTCGGCGTGCCCTTCGACAGGCTGCGGTGCACGCGGCGGCCCTGGTACCAGCGCATGCTCATCAGGAAGGCGATGGACACCACCGAGAGCGCCGTCGACTGGGTGGCCGCGAGCGCGGCGTTGCCCGAGGTGCGCGCCGACACGATCTCCATGGTCAGCGTCTGCACGTTGTAGAGCTGCGGCGCGGTGAACGACGCCATCGACATCATGAACGTCAGCAGCGCGCCGGAAACCAGCGCCGGGGTGAGCATCGGCAGCAGCACGGTCCGCCACACCCGCGCGCGACCCGCGCCGAGGTTGGTGGCGGCCTCCTCCAGCGAACCGTCCAGCCCCGCCAGCGCGGCCGAAACCGACAGGTAGAAGTACGGGTACATGGTGAACGCGTGGACCAGGACGACGCCGGCCAGCCCGCTCACCGACGTGCTCGCGGGCGAAATGCCGAGCAGGGCGTTCAGCGTCCGGGGCACGATCCCGGTCTCGCTGTAGAGGAGCACGAACGACACGGCGCCGATCAGCGGCGGCAAGGCCATCGGCAGCACGGCGAACACCGAAAGCGCCCGGCGGCCGGGGAAGTCGAAGCGGTGCAGCAGCACGGCCAGCAGCGTGCCGAGCACGCCGCAGAAGAACACGGAGACGAGCGAACTCACCAACGACAGCAGCAGCGCCTGGCCCGAAGACCCGCCGAACAGGCTGCCGTAGTTGTCCGCGAGGCCGTTCCCGCCCGCCGAGGTGAACGCGGTGGTCGCCATCGGGATGACGACGAGGAACAACAGGACCAGCACGACCGGGATGGCCAGCACGTAGACGAAGCGATCGCCGTCGGAAGCGGGCAACCTGCGGCGTCGCGGCGCCACCGCCGGGGCGCTCATGGCCGCACCAGCCAGGCGTGCCGGGACTCGGGGCGGAGCCCGACGACGTCGCCGGGCTTCGGCAGGCCGGGCTGGTCGGGCACCGCGACCGACAGCTCCAGATCGCCCGCGGTGACCTCGTACTCGCAGGTGGCGCCGGTGAACTCCACCGCGCGCACGACGGCGTCGAAGCTGCCCTCGCCGGCCTCGGTGATCGTCAGGTGCTCCGGCCGGACCGACACCGCGACCCGGTCGCCCACGGCGGCCGCGAACTCCGCGGAACGACCGGCGGCGAACTTCGCCCCGGAGTCCGCCAGCTCCACCACGGCCTGCTCGCCGGAGCTCTCGACGACCTCGGCGTCGAGGACGTTGCTGCCGCCGATGAACTTGGCCACGAAGGCGGTGGCGGGCTGGTGGTAGACCTCGCGCGGGGTGCCGACCTGGTGCAGCTTGCCGGATTCGAGCACGGCGATCCGGTCGCTCATCGCCATCGCCTCGGCCTGGTCGTGCGTGACGTAGACGCTGGTGATCCCGGCTTCCCGCTGCGCGCGGCGGATCTCGACGCGGGTCTCCTCGCGCAGCTTGGCGTCCAAATTGGACAGCGGCTCGTCGAGGAGCAGCACCGAGGGCGAGATGACCAGCGCCCGGGCCAGCGCGACGCGCTGCTGCTGGCCGCCGGAGAGCTGGTCGATCCGCCGGTCGGCGTAGCCGTCGAGCCCCACCGAGGCGAGCGCGGCGGCCACCCGCTCGTTGCGCTCGCCCTTGGCCACCTTGCGCGTGACCAGCCCGTAGGCGACGTTCTGCGCGACGTCGTAGTGCGGGAACAGGGCGTAGTTCTGGAACACCATGCCGGTGCCCCGCTTGTTCGGCGGCGTGGCGGTGATGTCGCGGTCGCCGAACAGGATTCGGCCGCTGGTGGGCGTGACGAACCCGGCGATCATGCGCAGCGTGGTCGACTTGCCGCACCCGGAAGGGCCCAGGAGCGTGAAGAACTCGCCGGACTCGATCGTCACGTCGATGTCGTGCACGACCGGCGAGGCAGAGCCGTAGCTCTTGCTGACGCGGTCGAGGCGAACGGGGATCATGCTGAACTCTCCGTGCTGGGCGAGGAATGGCTTTCCGTGCAAGCGGCGGCCGAGGCGACCCGTGAGTGCTTCGGGGTGCTATAGCGGCTGTTTTGAATGTCGTGGTGTGAGGTGTGGCAGCGCGGGGTTGTTGTCTTTGAAGCGGCGCAGCCGCTTAGCCCACCCCCGCAACTCGCACCGCCGCGGGTTCTCAGAGGTCTTCTCGCGAGGACAGCCCCGACGTGGTGAATTGGTCATTCATGATGTCGGGGATCCCACAGCGAGAAGGCCTCTGAGGTTCCGCTACCCGCACCGCAACGCAAGCTGCTTACAAGAAAATCTTTAGTTCTTGTTCTTGATGTGCTCGCTCCAGTAGGAGATCCACTCGGTCTCCTTCTCGGCGGCCAGGCTCCAGTCGACCGGCATCTCGTGCAGGTTCAGCGGCGCCAGCCAGCTCGGCTGCCCGGCCTGCTCGACGGTCGGGATCTGGAAGTACTCCTCGGCCAGCTGCTTCTGCTTCTCGACGCCGAGCAGGAAGTCGAGGAACTTGTCGGCAGCGGCGGCGTTGGGGCCGCCCTTGACCTTGGCGATGCCGTCGATCAGCTGCGGGACGCCCGAGGTGGTCGCCACCGGCTTGAACGGCGCGCCGGTCTTCTTCTGCTGCAGCATGACGTCCTGCAGGTTCCACACGCTGACCGGCGCCTCCTGCCGCTGGATGCGCAGGTACAGGTCGGTCGGGTTGGCCGCGTAGACCTTCGTGTTGGCGTCGAGCTTGCGCAGCCACTCGTAGCCCGGCTCGGGGTTCTCGCCGCCGTTGCGGGTGATCATCGCCGAGTAGATGCTGCGCATCGTGCCGGAGGCGGCCACGTCGCGGACGACGATCTTGTCCCGGTACTCGGGCTTGATCAGGTCGTCCCAGTCCTTCGGGGCCTGCTCGGGGGTGAGCATCTGGTCGTTGTAGAAGACGACCTCGGCGAGCACCATCTCGCCGACCCAGCGGCCCTGCGCGTCGCGGTAGCGCTCCGGAACGCGGTCGCGCACCTGGTCCGGCACGGGAGCGAGCAGGTCGGCGTTCGCGGCCTGGGTGAACTGCTGCTGCGAGCCGCCCCACCAGATGTCGGCCTGCGGGCGGCCCTTCTCGGCGGACACCCGCTCGGACGCCTCCTGCGCGCCGAGCGTCAGGATCCGGACCTTGCCCTGGTATTCGGGATAGGCGGCCTCGAAGTCCTTGACCACGCTCTCGGCGAGCGCCTTGTCGCGGGCGGTGTAGATGGTGAGGCCGGAATCGCCGCCGGCCGGGGTCAGGCCGCAGCCGGCGGTCACGCCGGCGAGCATCAGCACGCCGGCGACGATGGAGAGGATTCTGCGCATGGCTACCCTTCGCGCGAAGGCTGCGTGGTGTTCGCAGCGGGGGACATCAGGGACGGGGAAACGGCGCCGATGTGCAGCGCCTGCGCGCCCAGTTCGGCGAACACGACCTCGGGCGCGGACGGCGCCGCCGAGCCGACCAGTTCGGCGAGTTCGGCGAGTCCGTCCGGACCGAGTTCGGTCGCGGCACCGGCGAAGACCACGCGTGCCGGGTTGACCACGCACGCGCAGACGATGGCGGCGTAGGCCCAGGCCTCGATGACCTGCCTGCGCAGCGCGGCGACGGCGGGCTCACCGGCCCGGTCGGCCAGTTCGGCGACGGGCGCACCGGCCGATCCACCGTCTATTTCGGACAGCGCCTGCCGGATTCCCGGCACGCTCCAGCGCCGTTCGAACTCACCGCGCCCGCCGGTGTGCGGCGTGGGCGGCAGCCCGGCGGGCAGGAAGCCGATCTCACCGGCGAACCCGGCGGCGCCCCGGCAGAGCGTGCCGCCGGAGACCACGGCGGCGCCGATGCCGTAGCCGACGTAGATCAGCACCAGGTCGTCGACGTCGGCGGCGGCGCCCCGCTCGCGCTCCCCCAGCGCGATGAGGTTGACGTCGTTGGAAACCTGCACGGGCAGCCCGACCCGCTCGGTCAGCGCGTCGGTGAGCGACCGCCCGCCGAGCGCCTCCAGCACGGGTGAGAGCGTCACGGCGCCGGCCGCGGTGGCGACGCCCGGAAGCGAGAACACCACGCGCCCGGGGCGAGGCCGCGGATGTTCCTTCAGCGCCTGGTCGATGACGGCGACCAACCCGTCCAGCGGCTCGTGCGGATCAACGGCGCGGCTGTGCGCGCCGAGCAGCTCACCGGCCAGGTCGACCACGGAAACGTGCGCCTGCTCGCCCTCCAGGGAAACGGCGATCAGCGATTCGGCGGCCGGGTTGAACTCCAGCATCCGCGGCCGGCGACCACCGGAGGAGTCGCCGGCACCGACCTCGACGACGTGCCCGGAGGCCATCAGCTCGCGCACGATCTCGGTCAGCGAAGAGGGCCGGTATCCGGTCAGCCCGGCGAGCTCGGTGCGGGAAACGGGGCCGTGCTCGCGAAGCGCGGCCAGCACCGCATCGGTGCGGATGCGACGCAGGGCCTCGTTCCCGGTGGGCGCCGAACGCTCGTTGACCTCGGACATGCGTAACTTTATACGGCATCCGAAGTAAGTTTCCAATACTTCGCCGCCGCCAAAATCCCCAAGCCCCACAACGCCTTTCGCCCACTCCTGAAAGCCACGAACCGATCACGAGCAGTGACATCGACCGTGTTAGAGCGACTGCTCAAGCTGCAGGCAGCGGCCGTGGCGGTGCAAGCCGTCGTCGCGCTGGCACTGCTGGCCACGTATCGTGACCGGCGGCAGCCCGAAGGTTCGCCGGAACGACAGGCCGTCCCCTCGGCACACCCAGCGTGACGGGCAGAGGGGTGGCCGCGCTTGTCGCCCCGGCCGCCTCTCGGCATCCTGCCGGAACGCGCCACGGCCCTGAAGCTGGAAGGCACCACCTACCGCCGCCTCGGTCGAGGCCGCTCCGCTGCGGATCGTGGTGCGCCCGGAGTGCTTGCGCGAGAGCGCCTACCGCCTGATGGGGATCCCCCAGGAGATCCGGTCCCGTCCAGCGCGCCGGTTGACCGGACCGAGATCTGACCACTGTGGACGGTGGGAGTCCGCGGGAACGATCGCGGTTCGCGGCACGTCGAACGGAACGACGTACCGGTCGTCCGAAGGGAATCCCGCGGTGAAAGACGCTTGGCCTCAGAAGGTTCGCGGCTGGGAGCTCGCCCAGCACGGTCACATCGAGAACTACCGGAAGCGGCTGGCCAACAACGTCACGGTCACCGCCATCTGGGAGAACGAGACCAGCACCGGCACGGTGGATGCGCGCGTCGAGACGTTGGGATTCGGCCGGACGCTGACCAGCAGCCGCAAGGAATTCCGGGACAAGGAGGCGTTCTGGACCGCCGCGCGCTGCGTGGTGGAGATGGCCGCGAACCTCCCCTCGCTGGGCGTGGGAAGCGAGAGCCCCGCCGATTCCGATCTCTGCGAGGAAGTCGCCGGGAACGTCGAGGCCGAACCCGGCACCAGCGGAACCCCGGAAGCGGAACTGACGTTCACCCTGGTCAACGGCCGCACGGTGACGCTGATCCTCTCCGATGACCAGGCTTTCGACGTGTGCGAGCGCATTTACAAACTCGACAAGTACGTGTGGTCCGAGCAGCGCGACGAAGACGAAGACGACGAGTACACCGCCGACGAGGAAGACGACGCCGCCGGCGAGGAAGAAGTCAGCGAGCACATCGTCGACGAGGAAGAAGAGGACGAGGACGTCGAGGTGCCCGACATCAGCGATGTCCAGTCAGGCCCGGACACCGGCCACGACGTGGTCACGCTCCTGGAATCCCGGTTCGGCGTCACCGAGGACTACCTCATGGCGCACATCGACTGGTCGGCCCTGATCGTCGTGGGCGAACCCGCGGTGAGCTCGCTGATCAGCCGGGGCGAGGAGTTGCACGCGGTGCTGCAGCCGCGCTGGTACCCGGTCGTCGTGGACCGGCCCGGCGAGCAGTGGGTCGTGCTGCGCCGGACCGGTCTCCGCTACGCGGGCGCGTGAACTTCACGAGGCAGCCTCGCTTCCGGGCGTAGGTAGGCGGCGTCCCACGAAGCTGATGGTCTCAGCTGGACACCCACTACGGCAGAAACGGACACCACGACCACGGCGTTCGCTGAACGAATCGATTGCGGATGGCACAGGGCAACCGTCAGGCTGCCGTCGTTGTACGCTTCTCTGCCGCCTGCGCGCGGCGGCTCTCCCTGGCGGCGACCAGGCTGGCGTGGCAGGTGCGAAGGATCTGCCGCGTTGCCGCCGTGCCGGGGGACCGGCGGCAACGCGTGCAGGTTACGGCGACCGAACCCGTCAGTTCGTCGACCGCGACCGAGGCCTCGGCCTCACAGTGCCGACACCATCGATGTCCGGTCAGGATGATCACGTGCACTGGCGAGCTGATGCACTCGTGCACCCAGCGCCGGTGGAAGTGGCATGTGATGCGTTCGTGAACCGAGAGCTCCCCGCTCTCCTCTGCCGCATCCTCGAGGATCAGCCTGTCCGCCAGGCGACGATCGCAGAGGTCCGCATAGCGCTGACCGAACCGCAAAACCTCCGTCGCCCCGGACGGGGAAGCCCCCGGGTAGCGTCGGTGTCGCGGGCCATCGGCTCGTTCCGGCCGGGTGCGGACCAGCACCGGTTTCACCTCCATCTCTGTTTCCTTTGGCGATCTTTGTCGCTACGTCGCGCGATCATGACTGGCAGCCGCCGCCCACTGGCGGAACACCTGGTACCCCTTGGGCGTGATCACGACCCTGTGGCCCGGTCCCACGAACAGGCGGTGCGTGTCGATGTTGATCAGATCCGCAGCCCACAGACTGTGCAGGTCGTGACGAACGTCGTCGGCCATTCGTCGGGATAGGCCCGCCACCCAGTCATATCCCAGGGCGGGTTGAGTGAGACCGTTGTGGTAGCAGATCTCGCCTTCTGACACGGCGCTCAGCACCCTGTATCGGGCTTCGGTGAAGGTTACTCGGGGAATCGTGCTCACCTTGATCACCTTGGGCGTAATTCGGGTTGACCATCGTCGCCTTGTCCGGGGTTTCTCCGGGGTCGACGCAAATGACGCTAGGGCCGTAGGACCCACGTCGTCGTCTCACTTTGCGACGGGCGCCCAGCCGCAGCGGCGAACCAAGAGCAGGGCCGATACATCATTGCCGGCCACCAGGGCGATCTTGCTGCCCCGACTGTCGGCAGCGCTCATGACTCCTGGGAGTCCCGACGTCCACCAACGACCGCTAGGCGCTCGATCCCAACAGAGCCACGGGCCACCCGCCAACGGCGCGCATCATGCCGAGATGCCGTACAACTTGATCTTTCGGTAGATGGTCGCTCGCGAGATGCCCAGCAGCGAGGCCGCGCGCATCTTGTCGCCGTCCACCTCGTTCAGCGCTCGGACGAGAGCGTCACGTTCGAGCGCTTCCCAGTTGGTGAGCACTCGGTGAGTGACCGCCTGGCAGGACTCCGGTAGATCTCGCGGTGCGATCTCGCCGGCACGCCGCCTCTTCAGCGCCGCGCGCAGCGCTTCTGCGAGTTCAGTGACGTTGTTGGGCCACAGCGCTCGCTGCAGAATCCGCATCGCCGGCGCGCCACAGGTGACGTTGTCTCTGCCAGCGAGGCGACGCAGGAGTTCCGGAACAAGCTCAGCAATGTCGTCGGCTCGGTGCCGAAGGGGCGGCACCGTGACAGTGGCCGAGAACATCCGCATCAAATCAGCGTCAACCGCTCCCGGATTGTTCGCTGTCGCAACGCCCCACGAGCCACCGGCCTGCCCCTTCACCGAGCTGGCGATCTCCACGAGCTCACGCGCCATTGCCGGGCTCAAGCGGTCGACATGGCGAAACACCAGGGTGCCGCACTCCCCGAGCTCGACGCCCAGGCTTCTCCTCTGATCCCCGTCGGACCGGGTCAGGTCGACCGCATCGACAACGACCAGTCGAGCGGCCGGGAAACAGCATCGGTGGGCGGCCTGGGCGAGCGCAAGCTTGCCCACGCCAGGCTCCCCCGTGATCAACACCCACGACCGTTGCCAACAGTGCTCTTCGACTTCCGAGCACACATTGCGAAACACCGGGCTGCTGCCCTTGAGACCGAGCTGGGGCAGGGTTGGACGCGCTTGTAGCTTGGACTTCCTGATGTCGGTCTTGTGGCTGATCTCGAGCACCGCCCCAGCCCGCTCAGAAGAGAAAAAGATCGGCCGGCAACGCAGAGTCACGTCGTGTCCGCGGTTGAGGGTGGCATGACCGACAGCGTCGTGACCAGAACTGGTTAGTTCGGCCACCTTCTCGCGAAGCAGGACGTGGTCGCTGGGGTCCAGCATCTGGGCTGCCGCCGCGTTGCTGATGACCACATCATTGCTGATCGTCACAATCGCCTTGCCTTTGCGATGGTGGGCCGCGAGGAATTCGTTCAGCAGTACACGCTCGCTCTCACCAGCAAGATCCAGCAGCCGCTGCTCGATGTCCCTGGCCGCTTCCTGGACCAGCGCGCTCATCAACGGCGTCGCGTCGGGACTCTTGCAGGTGACATCAATAATGCCGATTAGTTGACCGGTGAGCGGATTGCGGATCGGTGCGCCCGAGCAGGAAAAGTTCCGCAATGACCCAGAGAAATGCTCACTCCCGAATACGTGGAATGCTCGACCCGCTTCAATCGCCGATCCGATCCCGTTGGTGCCGACATGTTGTTCGGCGTAGCTGAATCCCGGGGCCAACTGAATACGGTCCAACTTCCGGTCGAGGAGTCGGTCGCCAGTGCGGCGCGCGATTACCCACGCGTTCGCGTCCGTGAGTATCACGCTCATGGAAACACCGGACAGCTCCTGTTCGAGGCGGTCGAGCACCGGCTGCGCGGAGCGCAGGAGCCGACTTTCAACATCGATATCGCAGTTGTACGGTGGCCGAAGATCGTCAATGTCGACGCCGTAGGCCTGCGACCTGCGCCAGGATTCCGTGATCGCTCGCCGTACCGCATCCTGGGAGACCTCGCCAACCTCGAAGAACCGGTCGTGAGCAGCCTCAAGCGAGAGGATACCGCGGTCATGCCCCCGGAGCATTAGGCTGACCTCCTTGTCAGCAGTTCAACGTCATCGTATCCGACCGCAATGTGAATTGCATCACATATTGGTTTAGGGGGCAAGCCATTGGTGGCGGGACGCCCGGGGATGTGACGCAGGCACAATAGCGGTGACCATGAGGCTGCTGACGCCCCATGGTCACCGCTATTGTGCCTGCCCCGCCATCATGGCTGACCAACCCCTTGTGGGACCAATTCGCCGCACTGCTGCCCGACCGTTGCGAGTTCGCCCGTGGTCATCCGCTGCCGTGTTCGGCAAGTTGCCGCAAGTGCCGCGATTCGACTGTTCTAATCGGGCTCTGCGAAACCCAGGGCAGCTCATTTCAGGTGTTCAATCGGTGCGCGTCTCGCTCCAAGCGCGGCAAGGTCAACGACCCATCAGATGGGTGTGGTCACGAAAACCCACACACGAACCGCTTCAGGGGCATGATCTTCCGCGGCTGCTGCTACTGCGACATCCGGTCTTCTCCTTCGTCTAGCCGTGAGCACGTTCGGACCCACGTCGTGAGTCGCCTGTGCTGCTGGATGGGGAAAGCTCGCTCTGGACGAGGCGGTCCGACGGCCGTCCGGTCCGTGCCTCGTGCACGGGGCTCGCGGGTGTGCGCTCGGCGTCGACGGTGGATGGGATGGTGCGCCAGGCGACGACGGCTGCGGCGAGGGTGATCGCGGCGGCGATCAGCGAGGTGGTCTGCATGGCCTCGGTGAACGCCTGCCGGGCGGCGTCGAGGACGGGCGAGTCCGGCGGTAGCGCCGCGGTCGCCGAGGCGAGCGACTCGGTGATCGCCTCCCGCTGCAGCGGGTCCAGCTCGGCCGGCAGGGTCATTCCCGCGCGGTAGACCAGCGAGACGATCGAGCCGAGGATCGCGATCCCCATCGCGGCACTGAGCTCGAACGCGGTCTCCGCCACCGCCGATGCCGCACCGGCCTTGCGCGGCGGCACCGAGGAGACCACCGCATCGGTGGCGACGGTCTGGCCGAGACCCACCCCCAGCCCGACCGCGACCAGCGCGAGCGCCAGCCAGACGTACCCGGGCAGGCCCTCGGCCACGGCGACGCCGACCAGGCCGGCGCTGACCAGCAGCAGGCTCACCGCGATCGCCCGGCCGACGCCCAACCGCCGGGTCACCCGGCCGACGACGGCCACGACGGCGATCGCCGACAGCGTGGTGGGCAGCTCCCCGAGCCCTGCCTGCAGCGGGCTGAACCCGCGCACCAGCTGCAGGTACTGGGAGAAGAAGAACAGCAGCCCGACCAGCGCGAACACGGCCAGGAAGCAGGACAGGACCGATCCGCTGAACGCCGGACGTGCGAACAGCGCGACGTCGATCAACGGACTGTCCAGGCGGCGCTGGCGGCGCACGAACACCACCCCTGCGACGATCCCGGCGACCAGCGCGGCCACGCCGGCGAGGTCGATGCCGCTCGCCAAGGTGTGCTTGATCGCCCACACCACCGGCACGATCGCGGCCATCGACAGCAGCGCGGATGCCGGGTCGAACGGGCCGGGGGCCGGGTCGCGCGACTCGGGCAGCAACCACGCACCACCCACGATCAGCACCGCCATGATCGGCAGGTTGATCAGGAACACCGAACCCCAGGAGAAGTGCTCCAACAGCGCACCACCCATCAACGGGCCGATCGCCGCCCCGGCGCCGACGGCAGCGGACCAGATCGCGATCGCGCGGGTCCGCTCGCTCCGGTCGGTGAAGATGTTGCGGATCAACGACAGCGTCGACGGCATCAGAGCTGCCCCGGCGATGCCGAGCAGCAGCCGTGCGGCGATCAGCATGGCCGCGCTGGTCGACAGCGCCGCCAGCAGCGATGCCGCGCCGAAGGCGGCGGAGCCGATCAGCAGCAGGCGCTTGCGGCCGATCCGGTCGGCCAGCGATCCCATGACGATCAGCAGACCGGCGAGCGCGAGGGAGTAGACGTCGCCGATCCAGAGGATCTGGGTCGCCGTTGGTGCGAGGTCTGCGGTCAGCGACGGAACCGCGAGGTAGAGGACCGTGTTGTCGATCGCGAGCACGAACACGGCGATCGCCAGGATCGACAGCGCCGCCCAGCGGCGACGCGGCGAAAGCCGGCACTCACGTGCTGCGGGGGCAGTACTCATGCTCAATACTGTACTGACTAGTCGGTGCAGTTTCCATGTAGTGCCGGTCCCTTGACGGGCGGCGGGAAGAATGGGCACATGGGTCGCACAACCGGACGGACGCCCGAGGACACTCGCCGGCTGCTGCTCGATGCCGCCGCACACGTCATCAGTCGTCAAGGCGTCGGCGCGACACTCGACGCCATCGCCCGCCACGCCGGCGTCTCCAAGGGCGGCCTGGTGTACCACTTCGCCAGCAAGCAGGCCCTGCTCGTCGCACTCGCCCAGGAACAGATCGACGCCTTCCGCGACGCCGTACTCGCGCGGATCACCGACCCCGAGGGCACCCCCGGACGGCTCACCCGCGCCTACGTCCGGGCAAGCCTCGTCCCGCTGGGCGGCGACGAAGCCCTCGAACGGCTCAGCCTCATCGCCCAACTCCTCGCGGTGCCGGAGGTTCTCGACATCGTCAGGGAGGACGAGCGGCGATGGCAGAGCGACATAGACGCCGATGGCGTCCCCACCGCGACCCAGAGGGTCGTCCTGGCCGCAGCCGACGGAATCAGCGCCCGACCCATCTGGACCCCGCCGGACCTGGATCTACCGGCTCGCCGGGAGCTCGAAGAAGCTCTCATCGGCATGATCGACGCGGCCATCTCCGGAGCAGAAGTTCGCCAGTGACACGACATTCCGCCAGGCGAGCACCGGAAAGCGGACGATTCGGGGACCGCGACCGGTCGACGAGCTCACAACGACAGACGCACCCCACGCCGAACCCGTTTCGGGCTGCAGCGTGGGGCATTCGCGCGGACGCCCTGCCTGTCACGCGTGATCAGGCGCAGGCGTCGAGCACCTGGTCCGTGTTCGCTGGAAACTGCTCATGTCCTGTGACTACGCTCATCGGGTGATCGACGCACGCTCCATGATCAGGAGCACGGACTGGGCCGCTCTGCACCACGCATACGGCGATGCCGCAGACGCACCGAACATGTTGCTGGACCTGCTGAGCGAGGATCCGCAGCGATGCGGCGCAGCGCTCGGATACCTCGACGCTGCCGTGCTGCATCAGGGCTCGCTCTACTCGGTCACAGCGCCGGCCGCTCTGTTCGTCGCAGGGATTCTCGACGATCCACGCACGATGACCCGCTGTGAGAGCGCCCTGCCTTGGGATGACCGCGAACGTCCGCTGCGGGCCGCGCTTCTGGACTGGCTCGGTTCCCTCGCCGAGTCGGTCTTCTACTGGGATGAAGACGAAGACATCGACGAAGACGACGAGGACGACGACGAGGACGAAGACGAAGAGGACGAGGACGCGCAGGCGGCTGCGGCATGCCGGGCGATCCGTCGCGACCTCTACTTCGCCGTGCTGCCCTTCCTCGACGATGCGGACGACGCCGTGCGCAAGGCCGCAGTCGGTGCCATGGGGTACCTCATGCGCGCGCCCGAACTCGTCGAGTTCCGGGGCGAGCAAGCCCAGCGGATGCGACGCTTGGCGCACGACGCGACCGTCTCCGAGCGGGCGGCCGCCGCGTTGACCCTGGGCAGCTGGGGTCTCGTGCCGCAGGCATTTCTCGCCGACCCGGACCCGTCGGTGCGCGCCGCGGCCGCGCTGGCGTCGGCGCTGGACCCGGATCCGCAGGCGCTGGCCGAGATCAGGCGGGCTCTGGTCGACCCCGCCGCGGCGGACGACTGGTTCGCGGAGCACCTGCCGCAGCTGGCCGGAAAGTTCCGATTTTCCCTGGTCGAGGCGCTGTTGCGGCGCACGCGCAGCTTCGAGGAGATCTTGCCCGAGGCTCTGGCCATCGCCCGGATGACCAACGCCTACACGGTCGAGTCCGACTGGGGCCCGTTGCTGGAGCGTGCTTTCCCGGCGCGCCACGCACAGGGCCAGGCCCTGACCGCGGCGCAACAGGAATTCCTCTCCGCGATCGTGGACAACGAAGAGTGCTGGGGCAGCGTAGCCAACCCGATGTCCTGGTTCGGCAAAACCGGACTGCCCTACGACAGAGAGTCCTTGCGCGCGCTCGTTTCCGGCACCTAGTCGGTGCTTCGAAGACGGACTCTCCAGCCTGCTGCAGCCAATCGATCAGTCGTCTTGACACTGCCCGGCCGGTGGGCGGTCCCCACCCCGTCCACCGGCTGCGGCAGGAGGAACTCGTGTCAGTGGAAGACCATGTGGGCGGCGTTAACGGTCCCGTCCTGCTTCACCTGGCCGAAGGCGGTCACCTTCTCACCGACCTCGGGAGCGCCGTTTTCGAGCTCGACCACGGTTTCCGGGGTCACGACGAAATCCAGCTCCGGGCCGCCCGGGTGCGCGACGACGGAGAACACGGTCACTTCGCCCCACACGACGTCGACCTGCTTCTCGATCTTGCTGACCTCGCCCTCGACCGCGATGAAGTGCGTCTCATCGGACGGCTTCACCTGCTGGGTCTGGCTCGGGTGGCTCTTCGTGGCCTGGCCGTCCGCGGACGCGGCAACGGCGGTCCCACCGAAGACGAGGGCGGGCAGCAGGGCGAGGCCGGCGATAACGCCGACGCGGCGCGTGCTCTTGGCAGACATGGTTTTTTGCCTTTCGTGTCGTGTGCGCCGGTCCTCGAGGACCGGATGAACACAGCCTGCCCACCCCGTTTGAGCGATCTCGGAGAAGATCTGGGAGAGTTCTGAGAATCCGAGGGCTCGCAGGGAGAGGCGAGCCCGTTCTCGCTGGAGAGCACCGCCCGGTTTTCAGGGAACTCCCAGAATTTTCCGGGATTTCACTCAGCTGCGTCGGAGCTCGCATCATCGACGAGCGGCAGCAGCACCCGGAACGTCGCTCCGGCTCCGGGTGCCGTATCCAGGGAAATCGTTCCGCCGTGCGAGGTGACCAGGGAGTGCACGATGGCCAGGCCGAGTCCAGCGCCGCCGCCGTCGGCGCGGCTGCGCGAGTCGTCCGCGCGGTAGAACCGGTCGAACACGCGCGCCTGCTGTTCATCGGTCAGCCCCGGGCCAACGTCGGCGACCTCCAGAACGGCCTTACCGTCCAGAGTGCCGACACCGATGCGGATCCGTGTGCCCTCCGGAGTGTGCCGGACGGCATTGCCGACGAGATTGGTGACCACCTGCCGCATCCGGGCCTCGTCGGCGTACGCGGGTGCGGCGGCCGGTGCTTCGCCGTTCGGCCCGGTGAGCTCGACCGGCCGGGACGGATCGAGCGCGCGCACGTCGTGCAGCGCGTCGGCGGCCACGGTGCGCAGATCCATCTGCGCCAGCTCCAACGAGTCCGCCGGATCGCGCTGCTCGTCGAGCCGCGCGAGCAGCAGCAGGTCCTCGACGAGCCGGGTCAATCGCAGCGACTCGCGCTCGATGCGGTCCATGGTCCGCTCGACGTCCGCCTGCTCGGTCAGCGCGCCCATCCGGAACAGCTTGGTGAATCCCCGGATCCCGACCAGCGGGGTGCGCAGCTCGTGGCTCGCGTCGGCGACGAACCGCCGCATCCTGGACTCGGACCGCTCCTTGGCCGCGAACGCGGCCTCGTTCTGCGCGAGCATGCTGTTCAGCGCATCGGACAAGCGGCCGATCTCGGTGCTCGGCGCGGCCAGTCCGGGCACGCGCTGGCTGAGGTCGCCGTCGGCGACGCCTGCCAGGGTCCGCTCGATGCGCCGCAGCGGTCGCAACCCGCCCCGGATGGCGAACGACCCCACCACGGTGAGCACGACCAGCAGACCGGCACCGGTGGCCAGCGAGATGGCGTTCAACCGCGTGATGGTCGCCTGCACCCCGTCCAACGAAGCCGCCACCACCACCGTCTCGCGGCGGATCTGCATGCTGGAACCTCCGTCGCTGAGCGCGAAGGTGTTCGAGGTCAGGGTGAGTACCCGCCAGCTGCCCGAACCGTCCTCGCTGGGCACGTCGAACGGGCGACCGCCACGCGCGTCGACCGCGGCGACGTCCAGGTGCGGCAGCGCGGGATCGGTCGGACTGGGCCGCCCCTGGGGGCGCTGCTCCACGATCAGCCCGCCGTCCGGATCCAGGAGCGCGGCGTAGTTGTCCCAGAATCCGCCGCCCTCGCCGACCGGGATCGTCTTCGCGAACGACTCGGGGGACGGCTGCTGCGCCATGCCCGTCGCCATCGGGAGGAGTTGCGCGTCGATCCGGCTGATCAGGTAGCCGTGCAGAAAACCGGTCACGACCGCACTGCCCACGGTCAGCCCGACGGCGAGCAGCAGGCTCGCGATCAGCAGCACCCGTGCGCGCAACGACAGGCCGCGCAGCCTCCGCCGATCCGTCATGCCCGCGGCTCGCGGAGCACGTAGCCGACGCCGTGCACCGTGTGCAGCAGCTTGGCGCCGGTTTTGTCGATCTTGCGGCGCAGGTAGCTGATGTAGGTGTCGACGATGCTGGGGTCGCCGCCGAAGTGGTACTCCCAGACCTGGTCGAGGATCTGCCGCTTGGACACCACCCGGCCCGCGTTGAGCATCAGGTAGCGCAGCAGGCGGAACTCGGTCGGCGACAACCGGATCGGGGTGTCGGCGCGCACCACCTGGTGTCCGGCCACGTCGAGTTCCAGGTCCGCGACGCGCAACGTGTCGCGCAGCGCGGGGCCACCGGAACGCCGGAGCACGGCGTGGATCCGCGCGATCAGCTCCTCGGGGTCGAACGGCTTGGTGATGTAGTCGTCGCCGCCGAGGCTGAGCCCGTTGATCTTGTCCGCGGGATCGTCGCGGGCGCTGAGGAACAGCACCGGCACCGGAACGCCCGTGCCGGCCTGCTTCCGGAGTCGCTGGATCACCTCGAAGCCGTCCATGTCCGGCAGCATCACGTCCAGCAGCACCAGATCCGGGGGGCTGAGTTGCGCCTGCTTCAGCCCTTCGTCGCCACTGGCAGCGGAGGTCACCGCAAAACCAGCGAATCGCAGTGTGGCGGCCAGGAGTTCTCGCACCGTGGGTTCGTCGTCCACGACGAGCAGATTGGTTCCAGGTTCGGATGCCACACTGAGCCTTTCCGGGTAACCCGTCGCGATGTCGGGTAACAGCGACTGAGGGCGCGCCGAAGGGTGGTGCGGTACAGCACGAAGACGCGGAACCTCGGCATGAAGAGGGCCCTTCCGAGATCAACTTCATTGGAAGTCCCGCATCCAGACGAGTGTCACACACACCACAACGCTGCCCGTACGCGACCAGACGGTGCTGCTTCTGTCCGGCCTGGCACGATGAACGACGTCGCCGCAGCACACCCTGTTTACCAGCCGAACCGCAGCGGCGAACGCAGATTTTCCGGTCACGTCAACACTGTTGGCGGCGCTGAGAGGAACCGGCTGCGTAGGGAGTTCGCCGCTGTCACTCGTGATCTTCTTGCTCGGGCCGAACATCGCGCTGCGGCGTCCAGTGAGGACGGTGAAGCCGCATGACCGCAGCAGACGATGACCGCCCGACGCCAAGTCAACCGACGCTCACAGGCAACGGCCCACCCGCAAACGCCGGATTCAGACCGTCAGCGCTGCCGACGACGTTCATGGGCACTGCAGCTGGCCGCGGCGTGGCCGGCGCCACGTCCGTCCGCGCGCGCCACGATCAGCCCGTCATGCACCCGGAACGCGACCTCGGTCAAGTCGTCGATCGAGTTCCAGCCGATGGCCGCAGGAACGGTGCCGCCGTCATCGAACACGATGCGCGGCCGCGGTAGCTCCTCGGCCGCGAACACCCGCCGCAGACAGCCGATCAGATCGACGATCCGAAGTCGGGCCAGCCGACCGATCTCGGCAGGATCGCTTGTCACGACGACGAACGTCACCTCGTCGCGCAGCCGCGCTGAGCGCACCGCCTCCTCGGCTGCGGACAGACGCCCCACGCCCAACACGACGACCACACCATCGTCACCGAGGTCGACCTGGCGGCCGGTGATCTCGTCGCGTAGTCCGCGGGGTGCCGCCCACTGGTCTTTCGCCGACTGTGCCGGAGCGACGAAGGGCAGGTGCGATGGCTCCGCATCGTCGATGGCGGCGATGCTCGCCAGGTGCTCGGCGGCGCGGGCCAGTTCGAACGGATCGCCGACCCCGGGGGCGTTCTCCGCGAGACTGGCCGCGCCGTGGAGCAGGGTCAGCACCAGATCGGCCAGTCGCACCGTCCGGGTGCGCACTGCGGTGCGCGGCTCGAGCGCCAGAGCGAGCAGCAGGGCTTCGAACCGGACGAGTTCGGCCAGCGCGGTCCTGGCCGAGTCGGTATCAAGCACTCCGGACAGCGAGCGCAGCTGAAGATGCCCGCTCCCCGGCGTGTCGCCGGCGAGGGGCAGTCGTTCGAGCCAGACCCGGGCGAACGCGCCGAGTGCCCGCCCCGCGGAGTCGGGCGATTCCCCCGGCGATTCGGCAGAGACTCGGGCCCGTTCGGCGGCGTCGGCAAGCACTGCGAGGTAGAGCGCGCGCTTGCCGGCGAAGTTGGAGTAGACCGCGCCCCTGGTCAGTTCGGCTCGCTCGGCGATCCGGTCGATCTTGGCCTCGACATAGCCGTGCTCGGCGAACTCTTGCCGGGCCGCGACCAGCACAGCTGCGCGGGTCCGTTCCTGCTGCTGCGCGCGGGTCAACCTCGCCATCGTGTCCCCTTCCGCTCGTTTGCCGGTCCATGATACAACCAACATCCAGATGTTGAGAACATCGGAAAATCGCGAACATCGGAGATTGATCGTGGATGGCAAGGGGTTCGAGACCGACGGACTGGTCAAGAGGTTCGGCCGGACGACCGCGGCCGACGGGGTGAGCCTCTCGGCTCCCCGAGGACACGTGCTGGGCCTGCTGGGACCCAACGGCGCCGGTAAGACGACCATCGTCCGCGTGCTGGCGACCCTGCTGCGCCCCGACGCGGGCCAGGTGCGCGTGGCCGGGATCGACGTTCGGCGGGATCCGGCTCAGGTCCGCCGGCGCATTGCGCTGTCGGGGCAGCACACGAGCGTCGACAACGAGCTGTCCGGGCGGTCCAACCTGGTCATGATCGGCCGACTTCTCGACCTCGGTGGCCATGACGCCCGCCGGCGGGCCGACGAGTTGCTGTCCCGCTTCGGCCTCGACGATGCGGCCGACCGGCCCGTCGCCACCTACTCGGGTGGGATGCGACGCCGACTCGACCTCGCCGCCAGCCTGGTGGGACGGCCCGAGGTCATGTTCCTCGACGAGCCCTCGGTCGGGTTGGACCCCGGAAAGCGCGACGAGTTGTGGCAGATGATCCGCGGGCTCGCCCAGGACGGTGTCACGGTCCTGCTCACGACGCAGTACCTCGAAGAGGCCGACGCCCTCGCCGACGACATCACCGTCATCGGCAACGGACGAGTGATCGCGTCCGGCACACCCGCCGATCTCAAGCGCGAGGTCGGCGGGCACACGATCGTTCTCCGACCGGCCGATGTCAGCGACCTCGACCCTGCGGCCGCGATCGTCGCCCGAGTCGCGGGGCGGGAGCCCGACCGATCACGCCGCCACGAACTCATCGTGCCGGTGGCCGGCGACGCGGAGTTCTTCGAGATCACCGCCCAGCTCCGGGGACACGGCATCGAGGTCAGCGAGCTCGCGTTCCGCCTTCCCAGCCTCGACGAGGTCTTCCTGTCCCTGACCGGGACTTCCACCACCGACGCCAAGGATGTCGCATGACCACGACCCTCTCCGAAACCGCCCGGCCCCGACCGCTCGCCACCCTCCGGCACAGCGTGGTTCTCGCCCAGCGCAGCCTCGCCAAGACCACCCGGAACCCGGGCCCGGTCATGAACGGCCTCATCACCCCCGCACTGTTCATGATCCTGTTCCTCTACCTGTTCGGCCGCCCGGTCGCCGGTTCCACCGCCGGATATCTGCAGTACCTGTTCCCCGGAATCCTCGTCATGGGCGCCGGGCTGGCCGGCATGATCTCCACCGGGTCGGCCATCAACCTCGACTTGAAGAACGGCGTCACCGATCGGTTCCGCAGCCTTCCGATCAGCCGCACGGCGCCGCTGCTCGGCTCCGTGATGGCCGACATCCTCCGTTACCTGATCGCCGTGGCGATCCTCTTCGCCATTGGCGCACTGCTCGGGTTTCGGATCCAGGGGAGCGTCCTCGCCGCACTGGGAGCAGCCGGACTCGCAATCCTGTTCGGGTTCTGCCTCAGCTGGCTCACGGTCTTCATCGGCGTCCTGGTCAAGAGCGCCGACGCCGTGCTGGCGTTCAGCTTCATCGCCTTCCTGCCACTCCAACTGGGCAGCAGCCTGGCCGCCCCGACCGACACCCTGCCCGGATGGCTGCACGCCTGGGCGGACATCAACCCCGTTACCCACGTGATGAACGCCTGCCGCGCTCTGCTGAACGGGACACCGGACACCGCAAGCATCAACCTCACCCTGCTGTGGTCGGCCATCCTGTTCGTCATCTTCTGCCCACTCTCAGTCCGTGCCTACGGCCGCCCGGAATGACGATGCCGACCGACGGCACCCAGCCGGAGCGCACCAGTTCCGCGCATCATCGAAATCCGGATCGCCGGTGTCGCGCGACCAACCGACCACCCGTCCCGGCATCGGCATCCCTCGGTCAACTGATTTCCGGAATCGTTTCGCAGAACCCGGAAGCGTCCGAAATCAAGCACGTCGCCACGGCGACCGCACTCGCAGCAGCCCTGAACCACACCGCCCGACAACTCGTCGAGCACTTCGTCAAGAATGCGCGCCGCGACGGAAGGCCGTGGAGCGCGATCGCGGCGGTCTTGGACGTGTCAAAACAGGCCGCGCACAAAAGATTCGTGCCGCGAGTCACGAACAGCCTTCCCGCAAACCGAACCGCACACCGAGGGGACACGACATGACCTGGCCCGAAACCCACGCGACGGACACCAACCTGTTGGTGCTGCACGCCCTGCGCTGCGCCGGCGCCGCCAGCCTCGCCCGGCTCCACACTGTTACGGGCCTCGACGAGTCCGATATCGAGTCCGAGCTCATCGATCTCGGGGCCGACGGTCTCGTCACGCGAATGTCCGGCGACATGTCCGGTTGGTGGCTCACGGACGCCGGCCGCGCCGCAGACGCCAGGCGAATCACCGACGAGCTCGAATCAGCCAATGCCCGCAGCGCCGTGACGGTGGCATTCGATCGGTTTCTCGTTCTCAACCCGGAGCTGCTCGACCTCTGCACGGCATGGCAACTCCGGAACATCGACGGCATCATGCGCGCAAACGACCACAGCGACCCTGCCTACGACTCCCGAGTCCTCGACCGGTTCGCCGATTTCGACCGACGCGCTGCCGCCGTCTGCGCCGAGCTGTCCGCGGCACTGCCTCGATTCGGCCGCTACCGCGACCGCCTCGCCGGAGCCCTCGATCGCGCCGCCTCCGGCGCGCTGGAGTACGTGACCGACAGCACCGCCTCCTACCACACCGTGTGGGCAGAACTGCACGAAGACCTGCTCGCCACACTCGGGATGCAGCGATGAGATGGATTCGCACGATCTCCGCCCAGGTCGAGGAGCCGGCGGAGACGCTGGGCAGCAAGGCACATGGCCTCGTCCTCCTGCACCGTCTCGGATTGCGGGTACCGGCCGGATTCGTTGTCACCACAGCGGCATGCCGCGCTTTCTTGCGGCAAGGGCGTCTTCCCGACGGACTCGACGCCGAGCTCGCGACGGCCATCGCCGACCTCGAACTCACCACCGAGCGCTCCTTCGGCGGACCGCAGAAACCGCTGGCAGTGTCTGTTCGCTCCGGGGCCAGCGTGTCGATGCCCGGCATGATGAGCACGATCCTCAACCTCGGCCTCACGACCGAAGCCACTGCGGGCCTGGCCATCGAGACGGGCGACCGGCCATTCGCATTGAATTCGCGGCTGCGGTTCCTGTCGAGCTTCGCCTCCGCGGTCGCGAACGCGGACGGGGCGAGAGCCACCGTCCACAGAGGAATTTACGAGCGAGGAACCGGGGACGAGGAAGCGCGCCTCACCGATGCGATAGGGGCATTCGAGAACTTCGTTCGAGCGCGAGGCGATCAGCCGATTCCGGACGACGCGACCCGCCAGTTGGAGTTGGCGGTCGAGGCGGTGTTCTCGTCCTGGGACGCGCCACGCGCACAGACCTATCGCGCGGTGCACGACATCCCGCACGACCTCGGCACAGCTGTGATCGTCCAGACGATGGTGTTCGGGAACCGCGACGACCACAGCGGCACCGGAGTCGCGTTCAGTCGCAATCCCAACACCGGTGCGAACATCCCGTTCGGCGAAGTCCTGTTCGAGCACCAGGGGGAAGACGTCGTCTCCGGTAGATCGATGACCCGGCCTCTGCACGAACTCGCCGAGCGGGAGCCGGCAGTGTGGACGGAACTGCTCGACGCCCTGAGCCGGATCGAAGGACACTACCGCGACGCCTGCTACGTCGAGTTCACGTTCCAGGCCGGCGAGCTTTGGATCTTGCAGGTCAGGCCCGGTCGGTTCGTCGGAGGTGCTGCGGTACGAGTAGCCACCGAACTCGTCTACGAGCGGGTCATCGAGCGTCACGAAGCGCTGCTCAGGGTCTCATCGCAGCATCTCCGGCACGCCCGCACGCCACGCATAGCGGCATCCGAGGAGGCCGACATCTTCGCCCGAGGGCTCGGCGCCTGTCCTGGTGTCGCTGTCGGCAAAGTGGCGACCACGGCGGACGGAGCAGTGCGAATGGCCCGGGAGGCCCCGGTCATCTTGGTACGCCCGGAGACCTCCCCGAACGACATGCATGGCCTTGCTGCCGCCACCGGAATCGTCACCGCTCGTGGCGGGCCGGCCAGCCACGCCGCGGTCGTCGCGCGAGCCATGGGAAAGCCGGCGGTCGTGGGCGTCGCCGACCTCACCATCGACGTCGACACCGGCTCGGTAACAGCCGGCGGTCGCACCGTCAGGAACGGCACCCCCGTCACCATCGACGGGACCAGCGGTGAGGTCGCTCTCGGCAGCCCTCGCGTCGTCGCGAACGCAGCCGATGATCACCTCCACCGACTGCTCGAATGGGCCGATGACGTCTCGGGTGACCACTCCGAACGCGACGAATCCGAGCGCCTCGATGCGGCCCATGCCGCACTGCGCCACCGCTGATCCGGAGTGAGCCGCACCAGGCCCGTGGAGGCTGCCGACCGCGGCAACGAGGACGGAGTCCCAGAAGAAGGGCGGGCCCTTCGTCATTCCTCTTCAACCCCATCAGATACCGCATGAATCATCATTGCGAGCCAGTCCTGAAAGGGGATCGGCGATGGCAACTCGGCACGTGTACTTGGTACGGCACGGAGCGGCGGACCCGTTCGGCGAACTGACCGACGTCGGGCAGCGGCAGTCTGAACTGGTCGGGCAACGCCTGGCCGGACTTCCGATCGACGCGGTGTGGCATTCGCCCCTTCCCAGGGCGGTGCGATCCGCGCAGATCGTAGGCACGTACCTGCCGAACGCCGCAGTGCGGGAAGCGGCCGAGCTTGTTGATCACATACCGCACGTACCGGACAACGCGCCGCCGGCCTGGGCGGCGTTCTTCGACGGGTACGGCGCCGAGGAAGCCGCAGAGGCAGAACGCCTCGCCGATGCCCTTACCGGCAGGTTCGCACGCCCCGCCGAAACCGAGACTCACGAGGTCCTGATCACCCATGCCTATCCGGTGGCCTGGCTGGTCCGGCACGCACTCGATGCGCCACCCATGCGATGGCTCGGTCTGAACTGCGGGAACACGGCGCTGACTGCGATCGAGTACCGCGACGGCACGGCACCGACGATGCTGCTGTACAACGACATGGGCCACCTGCCGGCCGATCTGCGTTGGACGGGGTTCAGGACCGGCGTGTGGCCATGAGAGACGTTCATGGTCGTGGACGCGGCGCCCGGCTTGGTGCGATCGTCATCCAGTACACGTGGTTGACGCGGCCCACATCAACGACCTCGCAGGACAGCTGATAGATGGCCCAGCGTTCCAGAAGCTTGAGGGCCTTCACAACAGATCGGTAGCTCAAGCCTTCCGAGTTGATCCGGAAATGCCCCCAGGTACCCTTTTCCTTCGGCAGCACACCGCTTGCCCTGATCCTCTGCTCGACGAATTCCGCTCGCCCACGCACGGATCGAGGAACCACCCCGGAAACAGCGCCGACATCTACCGCCCACGCATCGACACCGCGCATTTTGCCGGCAGGTTCAAGAACCGCTTTCTGCTGGTCGTCGAGATTTGCGATCTTATTCGCCAGCCGAGGAAGTGCGACGAGCCTGACAGCACCGGATTCGGGCGCGAATTCCAGCGGGAGATCCACGCGGTCCCCGTACAGAGGGCCGCCCAGCCGAGTTTTCTTCCCTATGCACTCGAGCGCTTCCAGCCCTTTGGAGTAGAGCCACCCGAACACGACTCGGGGATCGGTTTCTTCGGCCACCGCCGGCGGCACGTGAACCGAACACCAGTAGCCCCATTCTCCGCTCATCACATAACCATCCGGACTAATGAAGTCCTCGTGCCTCACCTTCCAGGGAAATTCAAGAGAAATGGTGACATCGCGCCTGCCGTAGTATTCTCCCAGCCAGGAATTCAGGTCCACAGTGGCATTAAGCGCCCGAGATACAGCGTCCAGCACGGGAACAGCGCAGGAGGCGGACATTTGCCCGGCCCACCATATATCCACCCACCCGGGACCTTTCGGATCAGGGTCTACGATAATGAGTCTGACTTCGCTCGGCTCGTTCATCGGCAACTCTTTCGTTGACCAGGTGGACACACCCCACAGATCCGCTTGTAGCGCATGATCCGCGCGGGCCCCGACAGCCTAGCCCGCCACTTGGCCGGAAAAAGGCCCATACATCCGGTACTCGCACACGGATCGCATATGCGTACGGCGCGGAACCCTTGACCGGCTCACCGGGCGGCCACGCCGCGACCTCGTGGGAGTTCTGCCCGGCAGGCACCTCGTCTCCGGCAGCCGTGTCCGCCGGTGCGCGCGGCGGAGGGTTTTCCCTCACGGACGTCGATCCCGCTGGTGGCGAAGGGGATTGCCGCTTCCGCTCCGCGGGGACCGGTCGGGGATTCGGCGGTTCGGCGAACAACGCGCCCCCACCTGGTGTACTGTTTCACTAGATAACTGGTGAAATGGTCATATGGCCGGGAAGGGCGATCATGAGTGCAGGAGAGGTGCCCGCGGTGCGGACGCACCAGCTGGCCAAGAGATATCGCCGCGGGTGGGCGCTGCGCGGTTGTTCACTGTCGTTGCCCCCGAACCGGGTGGTCGCGCTGGTCGGCCACAACGGGGCGGGCAAGAGCACTCTGATGGGCCTGACCGCCGGCCTGCTCAAGCCGACCGAGGGCGACATCGAGGTGTTCGGGCGGCGCCCCACCGGAAACGGTGCGCCCGAGGAAGTGGCCTACGTGACCCAGCAGAAGCCGCTCTACCCCGGCCTGACGGTGTCGGAGACGCTGCGCTTCGCCGCTCGGATGAACACCCGCTGGGACCAGGGATACGCGGAGCAGCTCGTCCGCTCGGCGGAGGTGCCGTTCGACGCCAAGGTCGGCAAGCTCTCCGGCGGCCAGCGCACCAGGGTGGCGCTCGTGCTGGCGCTGGGCAAACGCCCCGGTCTGCTGATGCTCGATGAGCCCCTGGCCGAGCTGGACCCGCTGGCCCGGCAGGCGACTCTGCGCACGCTGCAAGAGGAATCGCGGCAGCACGGCATCGGGGTTCTGCTGTCCTCGCACGTGCTGGAAGAGCTCGAAGCGGTCTGCGACCACCTGGTGCTGCTGGGCAACGGCCGGGTGCGGTTGGACGGGCCGGTCGCCGATCTCGTGGCGGGGCACCGCGTTCTGCGGGGAGCCGGACAGCTGCCCGTTGCTCCGGGCGACGTCGTGGACAGCGTGCACTCCGGGCAGGAGCAGGTCCTGATCACCAAGCGGCGCGGGCCGTTGACAGGATCCGGGTGGCGCGAGCACGCGCCCCGGCTCAACGACATCGCGCTGGCCTACATGCGCAACAACAACAACAACGCGGAGGTGGCGGCATGATCTGGGTCGCCTGGCGGCAACATCGCGCACAGCTGATAACCCTGGCGGCCCTGCTGCTGCTCGGTAGTGCGACCGTGCTGCTGCTGCATTCCAGCATGACCGGTGACATCGAGGAGCGCGGCCTGCAGGCGTGCCTGTCGATCCGCGAGAAGACCCCCGGCTGCGCGCCGGCGCGGGTGGAGTTCCAGAAGGAATGGTTCGATCTGATCAAGATCGGGCAAGGGGTGGTCTTCGCGCTCCCGGTGTTGCTGGGTGTGTTCTGCGCCGCGCCGATGTTCGCTCGCGAGATCGAGCACGGCACGCACGTGCTCGCCTTCACCCAGTCCGTCAGCCGGCTCCGCTGGATGATCACCAAGGTGGCGGTGCTGCTGCTGCCGTCCGCCGTCGTGGTGGTGGTGCTCCAGTTGCTCGTCGACCGGTGGGTGGCGGCCGCCGGGCTGCTGGGCCCGTTGCGGAGCAGCCCGTTCCAGTGGCTGAACTTCGACACCATCGGGCCGATGCCGGTCGCGCACCTGCTGTTCAGCTTCGCCCTGGGCGCGCTGCTGGGCGCGGTCATGCGGCGTTCGTTGATGGCCTTGACCACCACGCTCGGCACGCTGGTCGTACTGCGCGCCGTGGTGACCAACGTCGCCCCGAACTTCTTGCCGGTGCAGCGCCTCACCACGTCCGACCCGACGATCAGTGCGACGCCCAGTGAGCCCGGGGCCATGGTGCTGGACTCCGGTTTCCTCGGTAAAGGCGGGCAGCTCCTGCGCCCTGAGTCGTCGGACGTGACCTCCTGCCCGATCGGTATGGACTTTGGCGCCTGCTACGCGGAGAAGGGTCTGACCGGGAGCTTCGCCGACGTGATCTACCCGTCCGCGGCGCCGGGTCTGCAGCTGGCCGAGTTCGCCGTGTTCGGCCTCGCCGCGGTCTTGCTGCTGGTGGGAACCGCGTGGACGCTGCAACGGCAGCACTGATCCGGCGGCGCCGGGTTCCGCGCTCGGATGAGCGGGGAGGATTATGCTGGGCCGTATGATCGAGTTCCGGATCGACCGTCGTTCCGGGGTCTCCACGTACGTCCAGATCATCCAACAGGTCAAACAGGCCATGCGATTGGGCCTGCTGGGGCCCGGTGATCGGCTGCCCACGGCGCGTGAGGTGGTGGAGGCGACGGCGGTCAATCCGAACACGGTGCTCAAGGCCTACCGCGAACTCGAACGCGACGGGCTGGTCGAGGCCAGGCGCGGGGTGGGAACCTTCGTGACGCGTTCGCTGGCGAGCGAGCTGACCGCCGTCGAAGCGCCGTTGCGACGCGATCTGGAGGACTGGATGAGCCGCGCGAAGAGCGGTGGTCTCGCTGTGGAGGCCGTCGACGCGGTCTATGTTGCCGTCCGAGACGAGCACTTCCACGTTGAGGGGCCGAACGCATCATGAGCGTTTTGCGCACCACCGGGTTGTCCAAGAACTACGGCCGGAAGCAGGCGCTCCGGGACTGCACCGTCGAACTGCCCGAGGGAAAGGTGATCGGGCTGGTCGGCGCGAACGGCGGGGGCAAGAGCACCTTCCTCGGGCTGGCGGCCGGACTGATCCGGCCGTCGGCCGGGCAGATGCGGGTGTTCGGCGACGAGGTGCGCGGCCGCCTGCACCCGGACGCGGCGTACCTGCCGCAGCACCGCCCGCTGTACAAGGACTTCACCATCGCGGAGATGATCCGGACGGTGGGCGCCGTGAACCAGCGGTGGGCGCCGGAGCGGGTGGAGGAGGCCCTGGCCGCGCACCCGGAGATGGATCGCAACAGCCGCGTCAGTTCGTTGTCGCAGGGCATGCGCACCCAGCTCGCGCTCGCGCTCAGCCTCGGACGGCTGCCGAAGCTGCTGCTGCTCGACGAGCCAATGTCGGATCTCGATCCGCTCGCCCGGGAGGACTTCCTCCGGCTGGTGATGACCGATGTCGCCGAGCGCGGGATGACGGTGGTGCTGTCCTCGCACTCGCTCGGTGAACTGCGCGACGTGTGCGATCACCTCATGCTGCTGCACGCCGGGCAGGTGCTGCTCAACGGTGATGTCGAGGAGATCCTCGACGACCACCTCGACGTCATCGGCCCGGCCGACGACGGATCCTCGGTCACCGGCACGGTGATCCACACGAGGCGAACGGGCCGGCAGCAGCGCTCGCTTGTGCGCACCCCCGGCTCGCTCGCGGCGGGCTGGGAGGGGCAGCGGCCGGAGCTCGAAGGGCTCGTGACGGACTACCTGCGGGCTCGGCAGGGAAGTCGCTGATCACCGCGCCGGTCGAGCGTTCCTGTTCTGAGCGCCCGGCCGTGCAGCCGATGGACAGCCCGACGATCATGGCGGCCCAGATCAGCACGGCGCTCCGGGTGTCCAGCAGCAAGAAGAACGAAAAGGCGACGGCCACCCCGCCGAGGTAGAGCCGCTTGCGCCCGAGCCGGTCGGAGAACCTGCCGATCTGGAGGGGCGGTCGACCCATCTCCGACTCCCTTGCCGAGGACCAAAGCGATGAGCAGACGATGGATACCGCCACCATCCCGCAAGCCCCGAAAACGCCTCTCCAGGTCGCTGACCTGGGAAGATATGTGCCCCCGGTCGGGTTCGAACCGACACTTGGACGATTTTAAGTCGTCTGCCTCTGCCAGTTGGGCTACGGGGGCGGTCAGCACTGCTCGTCGCGGCGGGTGCCGCACCGATTACGACGCAGTGGCGCTTCGCTCGGTTCCCTCGAACTGCTGAAGGACACCTCGTTGTTCCGCCGGGCGCTCGGTCACCAGCTCCCCCAGCCGGTCTTCGCGGTCGAGAGCTCGGCGAAGCGGCTCCGCACCCAGTCGTGCACGGCGGTCGAGACGTCCGCGCAGTCGGCCCGGTGCTCGAACCAGCGCCAGTCGCAATTGACGTTGACCTCGAGAAACACCCATTCGTCGCCGACTCCGAGTAAGTCGAAGCCGGCCACGTCCAGCCGCCACTGCCGGCACAGCGCCAGCAGCCGCTGGACCAGGTCCTCGGGTACCTCCACTCGTTCCACCACGACCGAATCAGGGTCCACCCACAGCTGCGCCGGGTCCAGCTTTTGCACCCGGAAGCCGATCGCCCGATCGCCGATGACGAACACGCGCAGCTCGTGGTCCGAGTCGAGGTACTGCTGGACCAGCACCGGGGCCGGCTCGCGGGCCTCGCCGCTGAGCCGGATGTCCAACGGGCGCGGGAAGAGGCCGCGCAGCGCGCCCGGCTCGGGTTCGAGGAGGTGGTGCCCGGCCGTCTTGACGATGCACCGGCCGCCGCCCGGACGGCTCCGCCCGGGCATGGTGGTCACCGCGGTCCGGGGCACCCGCAGGCCGACCGCCGACGCGCCCTGCAGCTGCGTCAGCCGGTCGAGGTGTTCGGTGGAATGCACCGAATTCACCTGCTCCCAGTCACCTCGGCAGGCCAGCCAGTTCGCCACCGCGCTCCACTGCTCGCGGACGTAGGCGCCGTGCACCGTGGTCGGGTCGACCGGGATAGCGGTGATGTCGAAGTGCCGCCGCCAGACCAGGACCGGCCGCAGCAGCCAGCGCTGGAACTCGATCAGCGGCGTGTCCGTGTAGATGGTGAGGGCGAGGTCCAGGCAGCGGTCGGCATCGATGCGCACCATGCGGATGTCGTGCTCGGCCAGCGCCAGCGACAGCTCGTTCATCTCCATGTCGGCGGCGCGCGCCAGCACCAGCACGCACGGCACCGGGTCGCCGGGCTCATCGGCGACGAGATCCGCGCCGAACATCCGCTCCTGGAAGTCCAGCAGCGTGTCCGGCGAGCGGAAGAAGTAGTCCTGCCCCTGCAACAGCATCGGGCTCGGGCGGAGGAACGGCTGCGCGGCCGCCCCGGGCGGGTTTCCGAGGTCGGCGGGCCGTTCCTCGGCCTCGTCCATGCTCAGTCGTCCTTCTTCCGGAAGACCCGAGATGCTTCCTGGTAGTCCTCCGCGAAGTCCGCGAGCGGACCTTCCTCAACAGCACCGCTCCGCAGTAGGGCGGCAAGTTCTTTCAGCGTCAAGGGATTCACCCCTTCCCCCGTGTGACGCATCCTTTCAGGTGACGAACTCGCTATAGTCTTCGATTTCCCGCTACGGATTGTCAAGGTTAGCCGCCCTCCAGATAGCCCGCACGGAGCACGGCGTCGGGGACAAGAAGGCCGCGTGCCCATTCCGGCACGCGGCCCCGTAGCTGCGAGTGCCCGGTCGTTGGCGCCGGTCAGCTCTCGGCGGCCCGCTCGAACGCGGCCCGCGGGTTCTGGATCTGACCCATCGACACGACTTCGCGCTTGAACAGGAACGCCAGCGTCCAGTCGATGATGATGCGCAGCTTGCGGTTGAACGTGGGCATCCGGCTCACGTGGTACGAGCGGTGCATGAACCACGCGATGAAGCCCTTGGCCTTGAAGCCGTAGACGTCGGCGACGCCCTTGTACAGCCCCATGCCGGCGACCGAGCCGGCGTAGGCGTGGCGGTACTCCTTGGTCGACTTGCCGCGCAGCGAGGCCAACACGTTCTTGGCCAGCTGGTTGGCCTGCCGCACCGCGTGCTGCGCGGAAGGCGCGCAGGTGGCGCCGGGGTTCTCCTCGGTCTTGGACAGGTCCGGGACCGCGGCGCAGTCACCGGCCGCCCACACGCCGGGCAGACCCTCGACCTGCAGGTGCGCGGTGGCCTTGACCCGGCCGCGCTCGTCCAGCGGCAGGTCGGTGTTCTTCAGCACCGGGTTGGCCTTCACACCCGCGTTCCACACCAGGGTGTCGGTGTCGAACTCCGTGCCGTCGGAGAGCACCGCGTGCCCGCCCTCGACGGACTTCAGGAAGGTGTTCAGGTAGACCTTGATGCCGCGCTCTTCGAGGGCCTTGACGACGTAGACGCCCATCTTCTCGCTGACCTCGGGCATCACCCGGCCGGCGGCCTCGACGAGCGCCCAGGACATGTCGTCGGGCTTGATGTTGTCGTAGTAGCGCGTGGCGTAGCGGGCCATGTCCTCCAGCTCCGCCAGCGCCTCGACGCCTGCGAAGCCGCCGCCGACGAAGGTGAACGTCAGCAGCCGGTCGCGCAGCTCGGGGTCGTCGGTGTTGGCCGCGGCGTCCATCTTGCCCAGCACGTGGTTGCGCAGGTAGGTGGCTTCGCCAACGGTCTTCAGCGAGATGCCCTCCTCGGCGAGGCCGGGGATCGGCAGCAGCCGTGAAACCGAACCGAGCGCCACGATCAGCACGTCGTAGGCGATGTCCTCGGAACCGGTCTGCGGGTTCTCGACCGTCACGACCTTCTCGTCGTGCTTGATCTCGGTGACAGCGGCGGTGACCACATGGCACCGCTTCAACACTCGTCGCAGTGGCGCTACCACGTGGCGGGGTTCGACCGAACCCGCGGCCGCTTCCGGGAGGAAGGGCTGGTAGGTCATGTGCGGCTGAGGATCGACGACCGTCACGGAGGCCTCACGGCGACCCAGCTTCTTCTGCAGCTGAAGTGCCGTGTACATGCCGACGTAACCGCCGCCGAGGATGAGAATCCGCGTGGGATCGGATTTACCAGCCATGCCTGCATGGTCGCACCACTGACCGCATTCGCGCTGCGCCGACCCCCCTTAATGTGACGCCAGTCGCGGGTGGCATCGATCACGATCAACGCGTTGTGCACGAACAAACGCGCTGCGTACGCGCCCTGCGAGGGCGGCGATAGGTGACGTCAGAGTGACATCACCGAGGTGTCATGGAGGCTGGTTCAGGCCACCCTACCGAATCTTGAGCGCCGATGCCCACGCTCGCGAAAATTCTTCCGGGAAGATCGCCCCAGCCGGGCCGAACCGATCCCGAGCGCTACTGCTCGGCCGACGTCATTCGCAACCGAGCTCGCGGGCGGCTGCGAGGGCGAGTTCCGCATCGCCAAACAGGGAAGCACATGAAAAGACCCGGCCCCTCGCGAACGAGAGAACCGGGTGGTATGGCGATCACTATACCGCCAAGGCCGTTGCCGTCAACTCAGCTGACGCATGTCACCAACCGAACGGTTTGATATACGGACCGACCTGGTCCGGAAGTTGGCTCTTGAAGAAGTCCTCGGGGCGCAACCGCCGCCACCAGTGGCCGCCAGCCCCATCATCGCGGTTGCCCCGGAGATCCATCGCAGTCGCCTTGACACTCGGGTTGATCGTCGCAACCGGTATGTGCAAGCGCGCGTGCTGCAACGGGTAGTGCAGATCACTGTCGTTCGAGAACACCATAGCCGCGTCCACTCGCCTCGACAGGACATCAATGAGCAGCTGCGAGGCCACATTGACGTCGGAGCCCTTCTCCTCGAAGGTGCTCACCGAAACCAACAGCTCCGGAGCTCCGCCTGGACCTTCGACCGCCTCCGCGGGCAACCAGCCCGGAAGCTGATCAGCAGGCGGGGCCGGCACCCTGCGCTGCGGCCGCCCATTCTGAGCCCTCTCGATCAGCACGCCGGTTTTCACGCGAGGGACGTACTTTCCGTTCACGATCAGGAGCTCCGGGATGTAGTTCCGCAATGCACCGATGTAGGTTTGCTGATCGCGAAGCGAGGAGTCATCACCTTCGCGATCACGCGGCGCGGTGCAGTAGACCACCGCCACTAGGCGGGCATTCGGCCAGACCCGTGGATTGATCAGCACCTTCGCGAGGGCAGCGAGATCCAGCCATCTCCATCCCGCCGTTCCGCGTCCACATGCCGCGCGTGCTCCGTAGTAGACGTTGAAGGCGTCCACGTAGACGCCAACGCGAAGTTCCCGCTCCGCCGATACCGTGCGTAGCTGATCAATCACTCTTAGTACGTTACCGTTCCGTTCCCAGCCCTATGCGTTGGCCGACCCCTCCGCCTGCTGCGGCGAATCGGCCCAGCAGCCGATCAGGGGGTGTGGTGGTTCGTCAGGTCGAGTTGCATCAGGGTCGTGTCGATCCACTTTCCCTTCTTGTGGCCGACCTTGTTCAGCTTGCCGACGACCTCGAACCCCGCTTTGCGGTGCAGTGCCTCCGAAGCCGGGTTGCCGGAATCCGCGATCACGGCGATGACCTGGTGTGCTCCCGCCGCTGCCGCGCGCCGCAGGAGTTCGCCGAGCAGGCGGCGGCCGATGCCGCGCCCGACGTGGTCGGGGTGCAGGTAGATCGTGTTCTCGACGGTGTGGCGGTAGGCGGGTTTGGGGCGCCACGAGGACACGTAGGCGTAGCCGACCAGTTCGCCGTCCAGCGTTGCCGCCAGGAACGGCCAGCCGTCTCGCGCCGCCGCGTCGGTCTTGCTCCGCCAGTCCTGCGCCGTCGGCGGCACTTCCTCGAACGTCACCGTGGTCTCGACGTACCGCCGGAACAACTCGCCGATCGCTTCCACGTCACCGGGTTCGGCGTCCCGGACCATCAATTTCGCGGCCATCCCGCCATGCTGTCAGGAGCCGGCCGACCGGCCTCGATGCGCAACGAGGTCTTAACAGAACCGTTCCGCCAGGTCACGAAGCGGACGCTGTCCGGCTATCGCCGGTGAACATCCCCGCAGCGGCGATGTCAGACGGACTGGGGCGCGTTCCGGCGCGCGGACACCGCGTCGAAGAGGAGCCAGCCGTCGATCTGCTTGATCGACCGATCGTCCGGGGCCCACCCGTTGGCCAGGGCCTCGTCGAGCAGGGCTCGCACCGTGCCCGGCTCGTGCAGGTTGAGCCAACTTCCCCCGGTGCCAACGCCTCCGGAGTGCAGCAGGCCATCGGGGACCAGCCGACCGGCGCCGCCCTCGAAGACGATCCGGACTCGCCCAACCGTTCCGAGGCGGCTGATCCCGAGGACCTCGCGGCAGAGCTGGCGCTGGTCCTGCTCGACGTGGTGCTGGTGGCGCACCGACCACAGGAAGGTGGCGTCATCGATCACGAGGCGTCGAGCCTTCTTACTGCTGCGAACCATCTGCAGATGGTAGCGACTCGTAGCTGTCCGAATCCGCCCAGAAGGCGACGATGTTCGCGATCTCGACGCCGCCCGGGCACCTGCTCCAGCCGCCGTACTGGCCGAGGAATCCGGGCAGCTACCGCAACGCCGTCCAGCCCTGCTGACCACGATCGAATCCATCCCGATCGGCCACGCCGCAACGAACCCACTTCGTGATCACGTCGCCACGCTACTCATCGCCGACGCACCCCGGCGAGTTCCTTCGCGTGCTCCAGCACACCGCGGAGCATCGCCGGGGTCGTACAGCCCGATGATCCACTCTCGTGACTCGTCGGCGGATGCCCACATGTCCGCGTTGGGTTCGGCGTCGTCCTGCAACCACGGCAACGGCTCCTCGAACGGACGCCCGAACGTCTCACCGAAGTAACCCGGCTCGATGCTGGCAACCTGCTTGATCAGTCCCAGCAGATTGGTGCCCGTCAGTGTCAGCGGACGGCGGATGTCGTATTCGGGAACCCGTCGAGCTTCCATAGCAGGGCTTCACAGGCGGCCTTCAGATAACGATGAAGATCAGCTTTGGGGTTCGGTCCCGTCATGCCGGGAAATCCGCCACGGGGTACCGACATCGCGTTGATAGCTGCGGTACTGCTCGGCCGACGAGATCAGCTGCCTTCCGTCCAGTACCGCTGCACCCGAGCCACGGCTTCGTCCTTGCTCATTTCCGCTACCTGAGCCTCGTCGAGGCCAACTCGGGAGATCAACAAGTAAACGAGGTCTGCGGGCAGTGCCTCTGCTGGTGCCGAAGGCATCCCGCGATCCGGCTTGACGCCGTCCTGGGCACAGGCCCAGAAAACGCCCTCTTCGACCTGGAGGTGATCGCGCAGGATGTGGGCCCACATACTTCTGCCGTAATTGCTCCGGTCTACCGGATGCGAAATTCTGGTTCGCAAGATCCGTCCGTCAGGGAGCCCGAGTTCGTAGGTGACGTGGTGTGTGCCGGTTCGCCCACGTGCATCGCGGGCCGGACGCCACTCCTCGACTCGGCAGAAGGTGTCATGGTCTTTGCGCGTCGACTGCGGCCATGTCATCGCGCCGACCCGACGAGCCAGTCGGTCAGCTGGGCATCATCGCTGAGGCTGATCAACTGAACCAGCCCCCAGTTCTCGCGATGATTCGGAGCATCCAGCAAGCGCTCCTGCCAGTCATCGGCATACTCGCGCAGCGCTTCGACCATCTCGATGATCGCCTCATCGAACGTTGCTCCATCCGCGGCCACCGGGAGACCTGGGATGAACACGGACCAGCCGCCAGCCTCGGGGACCACCTGTGCACGCGAAGGCACGAGCGACGCAAGGAAATGACGCAACCGCTCCACATCGACAACAGCCGTTCTGGCGGATTCACGGCGGACCGTGGCGACTTGACCCCGCTCAGCCGCATCCAACAGGTCCTTCAGATGCGCCCGCGCATCGGTATAGCTGTTGTAGTGAACGGCAGACATGGCAACTCCCCTAGTTCGGTCGTCGACCGCCTGCCCCACCTTGCTAAGTACGTCAAGTACGTGACGTACTTAGCAGCTGCGCTCGCCGGTCACACGCCAACAACGGCATCAGCGCACGTTCAAGGAACCCCCGCGAGTTCCTTCGCGTGTTCCAGCACGCCGCGGAGCATCGCCGGGGTCAGCTTTCCCGTGAAGGTGTTCTGCTGGCAGACGTGAACGGGTTCACGGACGCAGCCGATCGCTGATCCATGCCCCGCACGGTCGCCACCGTGGCGTGACCGACCAGCGGGCAGGCCGTACACGCTGTTGTGCAGCAGCGCAGGTGGAGCACGATGTCGGATATCCGCCAGCGCTGGCCACCTGCCGCAGGCAGGATCACCCTGTGATCAACTTTCTCGACGGGGTCGTTGATCGGTTCGTCCTATCCAGTGCCGAGTTCGAACGGACGCTGCGATCGGTCCAGCCCGAGCAATGGTCCCTGCCGACTCCTTGCACTGAATGGAACGTGCGCCAACTGGTCAACCACATGACCCGGGGAAACCTCAACTACGTTTCTCTGCTGTCCGGCGGTACCAGCGCCGAATTCCTACGGATGCGGGACGTCGACGCATTGGGCACGGACCCAGTTGGCGCGTACGCCCGGTCAGCGCAGGCGTGCGGTGAAGCATTCGGCCGGCCCGGAGCCCTGCGACAGGTGCTGGACTACCCCTTGGGACAGGTCACCGGGCAACAGGCACTTGCCGTGCGCACCACGGACGCCACAATCCACACGTGGGACCTGGCACAGGCCCTCGGGGTCGACGACGATCTCAACCCCGACCTGGTCGGGTGGATCAACGACCATCTCGAAGAGATCTACGCCGGGTTGGCGGAAACGCCCGTCGCGATCGAGACCACCCACCGGTTCTTCGCCGCTCCTGAGGGCGCACTCACCCAGGGCGCATCGAAACAGGACCGGCTGTTGCACCGGTTGGGCAGAAAGCCACAACGCGACCGCTGAGCCTCACGCCACGCCCGCTCATACCGCGACGGATTCCTCGTCATGGCCAGGGCACCGTCCCGGTCGATTTCCTGCTGCGACGGGACGACGGAAGAGTGCCGCGCGACCCGGCCTTGGCGCTGTTCGGCACCTTCACCTCGTACTAGAAGGCGCTGCGCAGGACCCCAAACAGCAACCTCGCCGCGCCGCATCCAGCTTCCCAGCCAGATCGCATACGGCGCTCGGTCAACGCGTTGCGTCAACAACGACGAACTTGGCCCGGTGGAACCGAAATCAAGCGGGCCCCGCAAGCTCCTTCGCGTGCTCCAGCACGCCGCGCAGCATCGCCGGGGTCAGCTTTCCCGTGAACGTGTTCTGCTGGCAGAGGTGAACGGATTCACGGACCAAGTCCGCATCATCGACGCTCATCGCAGGCTTGGAGCAGCTCTTCGACGAGAAGCACTGTCGACTCGATCGTGATGTCAGGATCTTCGGTTCCGGTCACGGCGCTGGCCGCGAGCGCAGCTATCGGGCCACCGGATTCGGTGCCATGTTCGCGTAGCGAGGCGAGCGCGGACCGGGTCACTTCTCCTGCCATCTCATCGGCCGCAAGCAGTTGAAGACGTTGTGCGACCTCTCCCATGTCGACGACACGAAGTAGGCGCAATACGTCCAGCCCATCTTTCGGCTTCAGACGTCGTGGGGTGGCGCGGCGTTCCTCGATCTTGACGACCTTCGCTACAAGAAGAGCAGCCGGGCCGGCGACACTCAGATGCGCACGACGATCATCGTCGGGCTCGAACGATTGAATCTCGTGTGTTTCGTTGTCGATGAGGGCTGGTTCAAGTCCCCGCGCTCTCCGTGCCGCCCACCTTCCGTGCACCGGCAGCCGGGCACCCCGACTCCCTGGACCGCTGAGCGCCTCCGGAACCATGAGGTCGATGGCGACCGCACCCTGCCCTCGCCAGGTTCCGGGGTCGGCCTCGCGGACAAATCCTGCTCGGCGCAAAGCCTCTTCGAGCAGCGGTTCGTCGGCAAGACGATCCGGCGCAAGCGCGACATCCGCGTCGGTCGTCGTCGGTGCCGTCGCCAAGTCCGCGTCACCGGTGTGAAAGTAAATGGCTTGGGCGCCAACGAGCACCATCGCGTCGAGGTGCGCGCGCAGCGCAGTCAAGGCGTCAAGCAGCACCGATCGTGCAACGACGTACTCGTGCGGGATCGTTCGCTCAGTCACGCGGTCCACCTCGGGTCCTTCTCCGCCAAGAGATTCATCAACTGTTCGGCTTCCTCTGTTGACCGGCCCGGGCCGGTCAACTGATCTGCGACCACTTGCGGCGCCGCCGCATACCTAATACCGCCCTCGATCCGGCTTCCCTTTACGAGCACGTCGTCGAATGGCCGCACCAGCAAGACATTCGCACCTCGGCTCGTTGTTCTCAGACCGATGCTCCGCGCCAGTTTCCTTGGCTGATCCGCGTAAAGGACCAGAGTGGTCAACGGGGCGACCGACAGAACATCGGCAGGTAGGTAGGTGCGTGCGGCAGCGGAACCGGTGACGACGTATTGGTCTTCACTTGACCTCAGCCCGTCAAGCGCATGGGCCAAACCCCGCGGATCCACTGCTTGTTCAACCTCGTTCGATCTGGTGAGGCCGTAATCGTCAGTCCACCGGTGCACGAGGGGCCGTCTTCTCACCTCGGAGATCATCTTTCCGGCACCGCGTTCAATCAGCCCTTCCCTGTCGAGAAGATCCACCACTCGGGCACTGGTTGCTGCACCGACCTCGGCCCGCATCGCCAAGTCCCGCACTCCTACGGGCAGCTCGATTTCCAACAGGCTGCGTACGACCCGAGCAGCTCCGGGTCCACGCAGCGACTTCAACCGACGATCCACCGGATTCGAGAACGGGTTGCGATCAGCCCCGGAACGTTGGATGAGCACGCTCGGCCATTCCAAGGCCAACCTCATGTTTCCCGTCCCGTCGAACCACCCAATCCCTGCCTCGCCAAGACGCTCACGGGCCAACGGGGAGATGAACGGCGCAACAAAGACGATCGCATCCGCGGAGGCAGCAACCCTCATGTTCTGCATTTGCTGGAACGACGCCTGCACCGCTCGCGGCTCGGCCGACGCCTTGACTTCGGCAACCACAGTCGCGTGACTGCCGTCCGGCGCGTCGACCCGAAATACGGCGTCGAGCCGATACTTGCCATGCTTGGGCTGGTGTTCCACGGTCAGGCTCCACGCCGCAGGAAGCGCCTGATCGATCGCCTGCTCTAACTCCTCGATCAGCTCATGCTCGGTTGTTCCAGAAAATGTATTGTTCCGCGACACGTGGAACACGTTATTTTGCGGAACAGCTTGCCGCAAGCTTCATCGCCCAAAGGAGTGCGTTCAGGCAACTCCCGCAAGCTCCTTCGCGTGCTCCAGCACGCCGCGCAGCATCGCCGGGGTCAGTTTTCCCGTGAACGTGTTCTGCTGGCTGACGTGGTAGCAGCCGAGGAGGTGGAGGGGCGATCCGCCGTCCGTGGCCGGGAGTTCCGCGTGGGCGTCGTGGCCGAACTTCGGGCGGGGCTTCGGGACCTGCCAGGCCGCGTCCGCCAGCACCGGCAGCAGGGCCTGCCAGCCGAACGCGCCCAGCACCACGACCACTCGCAGCGTCGGGCGCAGCAGGTCGAGCTCGCGGACCAGCCACGGGCGGCAGGTGTCGCGCTCCGCCGTCGTCGGCTTGTTGGCAGGCGGGGCGCAGTGCACCGGCGCCGTGATCCTGGTGCTGTACAACGTCAAACCGTCGTCGATGTGCCACGCCTCGGGCTGGGACGCCAGGCCGACGTCGTAGAGCGCCTGGAAGAGGACGTCACCGGAACGGTCGCCGGTGAAGATCCGGCCCGTCCGGTTGCCGCCGTGCGCCGCCGGCGCCAGCCCGACGATCGCGATCGCCGCGTCCGGCGGGCCGAAGCCGGGCACCGGTCGGCCCCAGTACTCCTGGTCGCGGAACGCCGCGCGCTTGACCCGCGCGACCTCCTCCCGCCACTCGACCAGCCGCGGGCAGGCCGTGCAGCGGGTGACCAGCTCGTCCAGTCCGGCCAGGTCGGCGGCCCCCGGGGCCGCGGCGGAGGGGTCGTCGATCGGGTTGTCGATCAGCCGGGAGGTCGTTTCTGGCACCTCCCAAAAGTGGCAGAAAACCCGTTCGACGGCACGTAATGTGGGCGGCATGGCAGCCAGCGAGGACAGGGCCGACGAGGCGAAGCAGGAATCCACCACCCCGGCCGAGCCGGTCGACGATCTGGTCAGCACCCATCACACCATCACCGCCGACGGCGCGGAGCTGGCCTACACCGCGACGACGGGCCGCATCGTGCTGCGCGAGGAGGTCCACGCCGACGGCAAGTTCGAGGGTTTCAAGCCGAAGGCCGAGGTCTTCCTGACCTCGTACGTGGCCGACGGCGAACCCGGTAGCCGCCCGGTGACGTTCGCGTTCAACGGTGGTCCGGGCTCCTCCAGCGTGTGGCTGCACGTCGGGCTCCTCGGCCCGCGGCGAGTCGTCTCCGGTGACGCCGGCGACCTCGCGCCGCCGCCGTACGGGCTTGCCGACAACCCGGAAACCCTTCTGCGGCACAGCGATCTGGTGTTCATCGACCCGGTGTCCACCGGGTACTCGCGGGCGGTCGAGGGCGGCACGCCCGGCGATTTCCACGGCTACCAGAAGGACATCGAGTCCATCGCCGAGGTGATCCGGCTGTGGACCACCCGCAACGGCCGCTGGATGTCGCCGAAGTACCTCGCGGGCGAGTCCTACGGCACGCTGCGCGCGGCCGCGCTCGCCGAGCACCTCCAGTCGCGGCACGGCCTCTACCCGAACGGTCTGCTGCTGATCTCGTCGGTGCTGGACATGGGCACGATCCGGTTCACCGAGGGCAACGACCTGCCGTACTCGCTGTTCCTGCCGACGTACGCGGCGATCGCGCACTACCACGGCAAGCACGGCGACCGGCCGCTGCGCGAGGTGCTGGACGAGGCGGAGAAGTTCGCCGCCGAGGACTACCCGTGGGCGCTGGCACGCGGGGCGCGGCTGAGCGCGTCCGAGCGCGAGGACGTCGTGCGGCGGGTCGCGGTGCTGTCCGGGCTGTCCGAGGACTACGTGGACCGCGCGAACCTGCGCATCGAGCACATCCGGTTCTTCACCGAGCTGCTGCGCGACCGGCGGGAGACGGTTGGCCGGATGGACGGCCGGTTCACCGGCTGGGAGCGGGATGCCGCTGGGGAGCACTTCACCGACGACCCGAGCATCTCCGGCATCCGCGGCGCCTACTCCGCGGCGATCAACCACTACCTGCGCGAAGAGCTCGACTACGCCAGCGATCTGCCGTACGAGACGCTGTCCAGCCGGGTGCATCCCTGGTCGTACAAGGAGTTCGAGGGCGCAAGCGTGTCCGTTGTGGACAAGCTCGGCGCGGCGTTCCAGGCCAACCCGCACCTGCGGGTCCACGTCGGCTGCGGCTACACCGACGGCGCGACCCCGTACTTCGCCGCCGAGCACGTGCTGGCGCAGGTGCCGATCCCGGAACGGCTGCGGGAGAACATCGACGTCCGCTACTACCCGGCGGGCCACATGATGTACGTCCACGAGGAGTCCCGGATCCAGCAGTCGGCCGACCTCGCGGAGTTCGTGAACACCCGCCCGTAGCGAATCGCGGCCCCCGCTCGGCTCGGAGCGGGGGCCGTCGTTCAGCCGAGGCGCTCGGCCAGCCGCGCTCGGAGCGGCTCGTAGTCGTGCTCGGGGAAGAGCCTCGGGAAGACGTCGAGCATGATCTCCATGAACTGACGGGTGACCTCGAACTCGTCGTCGCTCAGCGAGACGTCCGCGAACAGGAACTGCCAGCCGAAGGTTCCCTTCGTGATGCGCAGCGCTTCGAGGTACCCGGGGTAATCGAGGTCCAGCCGGTGGTGGCCCTGGGCCGTTGTGTCGAACCAGACCTCGGGGTTCACCACGCCGGGTTGGAACCGCAGCATCGAGAGGTGCCCGACGCCGGACTGGCCGGTGCCGTCGAAGCTGCGCAGCTCGGTGAACAGCTGGAACTCCTCGGGACTCGGGGCGTACAGGCGCTGCGTCAGCGGTTCGCCTTGCACCACGCTGTAGAGGTGGTTGAGGTCGAACTCCCCGGCGATGACGGATTCGTCGGGGTACTCGGGATCGGGGATCCACCAGCACGCGGCGAGGCTGGAGAAGCGCAGGTAGCTGCTCTTCAGCGCCGGGTCGAGCGCGATGCCGTCCCATTCGGCCAGCTCGGCGAAGGCCTTGTCCGCATCACCGATGACGCTGTTCAGCTTGCCCTGGTGATCCCTGGTCCGCTGGACTTCCGGGCAGCTGCGCAGCTCCTCCAGCACAGCGAGCCACGTGCGCTCGTACGCGGTCAGCTCGGTCATCGTCGGTACTTTCCTTCCACGCCGCGCAATTGGAGAAGGCCGCGCTCGTCGGACGTTGATCGTTTTCTCCGACGCACCGCGCCGTCCGCTGGTTCCGGAGTTCATGGCGGCGAATGTTCCGAACCCGCGCAGCCGATCTGATCACCGGGACTTGCGCGCCATCCAGAGGATCGCGCGGGCGCCCCCGTGCACTGCGGCCAACGAGGCGGGCACCAGCGCCACGGCGCCCACCCAGGAGCGGAGATCGTTCCGCCGAACCCCGGCCCGGCCGAGTTCGCGCCAGGCCCACAGCGAGTACGGGACGACCACGGTCGGCGCGGTGGCGACGCCCGGGGTGTAACCGCGATACGCGGCGCTCAACGCCAGATGCCCCACCCCGTGCACGCCGAACCCGACGAGCGCGGATTGGAAGAACGGCGACCTGCCGCCGGTCTGGGCGCCGCGGGCCGACGCCACGAGCACGATCAGCCCCATCAGCGAGATGGCCACCCTGGCATGCGCGGGCGATATCCCCTCCCGCAGCCAGGCCGGCCCGGGCAGCGGTTCGCCGTTCTTCGCCGCGTTGGCCTGCGACCACGGCGACATCGTGAACCACTCCTCGACGTCGTTGGCCAGCCAAGCCAGGAACAGTCCCCAGGACACCGTCTTGCGCACCGCCGCCTCCTCATTTTCGTTACATGACGTATCGTAAATATAATGGGCGCATGGCCGGCGAGCGCAAGGACGAATCGGGACGCAGTCGAGGGCGGCCGCGACGGGCCGAGGTGGATCGCGCCGTCCTGACCGCGGCGGCCGAGTTGCTGGCCGAGCGCGGCTACGCCGAACTGACCATCGAGGCGGTCGCGACACGAGCCGGAGTGGGCCGGCCGACGGTGTACCGGCGGTGGCCGACGAAAGACGATCTCGCGGTCCACGCGCTCGTCGACGCGGTGCAGCCGCTCGATGCGCCGGACACCGGCGATGCCTTGGACGACCTCTGCGAACTGGCGATCTCGTTCGTGATCCAGCTCTCCGAGTCACCACTCGGCCGCGTCGTGCTCGGCGTGCACGCCGAAAGCGGCCGTCGCCCGCAACTCGCGGCGCCGCTGCGCGACCGCTATCTGAAGCCGCGCGACGCGGCGATCACCGGGGTGATCGAACGCGCCCGGCAGCAGGGTGCGCTGCACCCGGATCTCGCCGCGGAGACCATCCGCGACCTGCTGTTCGGGCCGCTGGTCTACCACTGGCTGATCACCGGCGAACCGCTGGACCGCGGCACCGCCGAGGCACTGATCGCCGCCGCCCGCCGGGCGATCTCCCCCTGAACCGAACCAACAGAAGACCCCGCTCCGAACGGGAGCGGGGCCTTCTCGGCTGTCGGCGTCAGTGGTGGCCGACCACCTGGGCCTGGGTGTTGTCCTGCCAGTCCCCGGCCTGGGTCTGGTTCGCGTTGTTGGTCTGCGTCGAGCCGGTGTTCGCGACCTGCTCCTTGCCGCCGATCTGGATCACGTTCGAGGGCGAGACGTTCGTGTTCGTCGGCTTGCTCACCTGGATCTCGTCCTGGTTCTGCACCTGCGTCGGCGAGCCGTCGTCCTTGACCAGCTGGGCCTGGGCGTTGCCGTCCCAGTCGCCGTCCTGGTCCTGGTCGGCGTTGTTGGTCTGGTTCGAGCCGGTGTTCGCGACCTGCTTGTGGCCGTCGATCTGGATCACGTTCGAGGGTGAGGCGTTCGTGTTCGTCGGCTTGCTCACCTGGACTTCGTCCTGGTTCTGCTGCTGCGTGGGAGAGCCGTCGGGGTTGCCGTCGGCCATCGCCACGGCCGTCGCTCCGAGCAGCAGCGGGAAGCTCACCGCGGCAACAGCCAGCACGCGCTTCGCAGTACGCATCAAGGCACTTCCTTCCATGAGAACCGGGACGTGCGGCGACGAGTTTCGCGCCGATCGATTCGGACGAGGCGAACCGGTTCCAGCCCAATGCCTCCCCGCAAGCCTCGCATCGAATACCGTATCCGCCGCTCCACAAAGGGCGACAACTCGAAATCCGGGCACTCACCTCATGCGGTGATACCACTTTCGGGAACCGCGGACACGAATCGGTGAACACGACAGTAACGAGCATTTTCCCAGCTCAGCCAGGATCCAGCAGCAGAATCAAGACCCACTGCACCCTTTTTCACGACACGCGGAGAGCGGGACTTGATCAGCCTTTCGGGATCATCGCCGACAAACCTCGAAACCGCACCGGAATAGCTCGAGAAAAATCCGAAAACAATTTCACCCGAGCCCCGTTACATGAATTCACCGACGGCCACAACCGCACGACCGGGCAATCATGGCAGCCTTCCCGATTCGTCCAATCCGCCCCGGCGCTCCGCTACCGCCGAAGCGATGATCCATCGGCATGTAGTATGTGTGCTACATGCCGTGGGATGACTACTATGAGAGGCACTGGGGTTATGACAGTCGCGAATGAATCGGAGGCACCACCGCCGCCGGTGCGGTTACCGGACGAGGACACCGTGCTCGACGTCCGCGACCTGCGGATGCGCTACGGCACGACCGATGTCCTCAAGGGCGTCGACTTCACCGCTCGCCGCGGCGAAGTGGTCGCGCTGCTGGGGCCGAACGGGGCGGGCAAGACCACGACGATCGAGATCCTGGAGGGCTTCCGGATGCGCTCCAGCGGCGACATCCAGGTCCTCGGCGCCGACCCGGCGCACGGCGGCGAGCGCTGGCGGGCCCGGCTCGGGGTCGTGCTGCAGTCCTGGCGCGACCACAGCAAGTGGCGGGTCCGGGAACTGCTCGCGCACCTGGGGACCTACTACGCGCCGTACTCCACGGACCAGATCACCCGCCCCTGGGATGTCGACGAACTCATCGCGCTTGTCGGCCTGACCCAGCACGCCGACAAGCGCGCCGGGCAGCTCTCCGGCGGCCAGCGCCGTCGGCTCGACGTGGCGATCGGCATCGTCGGGCGCCCGGAGCTGCTGTTCCTGGACGAGCCCACGGTCGGCTTCGACCCGCAGGCCCGCCGCGAGTTCCACGACCTCGTGCACCGGCTCGCCGACGACGACAACACCGGCATCCTGCTCACCACGCACGATCTGGACGAGGCCGAGAAGCTGGCCGACCGCATCCTGATCCTGGCCGGCGGCCGGATCGTCGCCGACGGCTCCGCCGACGAGCTGTCCCGGCAGGTGGCCGCCGAGACCGAGGTGAAGTGGACCCGGGACGGGCAGCGCTTCGTGCACTCGACCGCCGACGCCACCCGGTTCGTCCGGGACCTGTTCACCCAGCACGGCGACGAGATCACCGAGCTGGAGGTGCGCCGGGCGACCCTGGAGGACACCTACATGGCGATGGTGCGGGCCCACGAATCCGGGCAAGGCGGGACCGCCGCGCTGACCTTTTCCGCGGAGGACAACGGTTCCGCGGCGAACAACGGGGGCACCGAGGAGGCGAACCGGTGAAGACGACCGCGGTACGCGCCGGCCTGCAGCGCGGCTGGATCGAATTCCGCCAGACCCTGACCACCGCGCAGGACCTGTGGGGCTACCTGTTCCCCACCGTGATCCTGCTGGTGGTGATGTCGTTCCAGAGCGGGTCCACGGTGGCCGGTTTCTCGCTGGGCGCGATGACGCTGCCCGGCGCGCTCGGCATGGGCATCGGGTTCTCCGGGCTGATCACCATCGCCCAGCAGCTGACCGTCGACCGCGAGGACGGCACCCTGCTGCGCGCCAAGGCGACCCCCGACGGGATGTTCGGCTACCTGATCGGCAAGATCACGCTGGTCGGCTGCATGTCGCTGGTCAGCCTGGTGATCCTGCTGGTGCCCGGCCTGGTGATGTTCGACGGCCTCGCCACCGGCGTCGGCACCTGGCTGACCCTCGCGTGGGTGCTGGTGCTGGGGCTGGTCGCGACGATGCCGATCGGGGCGATCATCGGCTCGCTGTTCTCCAGCCCGCGGAGCCTGGGCTTGATCATGCTGCCGATGATGGGGCTGATCGCGATCTCCGGGATCTTCTACCCCATCACCGAGTACCCGGAGTGGCTGCAGTGGATCGCGCAGGCGTTCCCGATGTACTGGCTGGGGCTGGGCATGCGCTCGGCGCTGCTGCCGGACGCGTTGGCAGCGGCCGAGATCGGCGAGTCCTGGCGGCACCTGGAGACTGTCGGGGTGCTCGGCCTGTGGGCCGTGATCGGGCTGGTGGTGGCCCCGGTGGTGCTGCGGCGGATGGCGCGGCGCGAGTCGGGGTCGAGCGTGGCCGCGCGCCGCGAGAAGGCCATGCAGCGCATTCGCTGACGTGGCGGAGGAGGACATGAGCGAGACGATCTACAACCGCATCGCGATGCTGCGGGCCGAACGCGGGATCAGCCGCCGGCAGCTCTCCGAAGCGCTCGGCGTGCACTACCAGACGGTCGGCTACCTGGAGCGCGGCGAGTACAGCCCGAGCCTGCACCTGGCGTTGCGCATCGCGGAGCACTTCGAGGTGCCGGTCGAAGTGGTGTTCTCCATCCATCCCTTCCCCCGCATCGGCACGGGAGAACGCTCCGCCTGAGCAGCTCCGGCTCGTGAGTGCTGAGCCCGGTTCTTACCGGACTCAGCACTCACGACCACTTCAGGCGCCGAGCAGGGCTCGGCCTCGGGTCGTCAGCCAGGTTTCGAAGGTCATCAGACCCGGGTGGCGGCGACGCAGGGCCGGGATGTCCACCGTCATGTCGAGCTCGTTGATCGCCGTGTAGGCGCGGTAGAGGTCGGGGTTCTGCTCGCGCAGCGGCTCCAGCGGCAGCTCGACGTGGCGCAACCGCCGACCGGTCGCGCGGGACAGCGCGTCCGCGATCTCCGGCGGGGTAAGCGAATCCCCGGCGATCTCCACCGCCTGGCCGATGTAGTCGCCGGGATTCTCGAAGGCCAGCGCGGCGAACGTGCCGATGTCGTCGAGCGCGATCAGCGGCTGCGACACGTCGGCGCGGACCGCGCTCACCAACTCGTCACCCGCGGCGGCCTGGCCCGGCACCATCGCCACGTAGTTCTCCATGAACGACACCGGCCGCAGCATCGTGGCCGGAATTCCCAGCGCGCGTATGTACTCCTCGATCTCCCTCTTGTTCTCCAGCGTGACGACGCCGGTGCGCCGATACGCGTTGACCGCCGAGGCGTAGACGAGGTGCTGCACGCCGGCGCCTTTCGCGGCGTCCGCGACGTTCTTGCCCCAGCGGCGTTCTTCCTCGTGGCTGACGTCCGGGGACAGCTCGGGCGTGATGAAGGTCGGCTGGACGCTGAAAACGCCCTGCACGCCCTGCATCGCGGCGTCGAGCGCCGCCCGGTCTCCCATGTCGCCCTGGACGAGTTCCGCGCCGGCCTCGGCCAGCCGCCGCGCGACGGCGCCGGTGGTGTTGCGGGTGAGCGCTCGAACCCGCCGGCCTCGGGCGAGCAGCTCGGCGGCCGTGGCGCCGCCCTGCTGCCCGGTGGCTCCGACGACGAGCACGACTCCTTCTGGTGTGGACACTTCGGCCTCCGCATCGATGGACGCAACCGGAACGTGCGCCCCGCTTTTGCACGATACGGAACGAACGCCCCGGTTGTCCACGAAAGCGGTAGGCTCGACCCGTGACGACCGAGAAGGCCCCCGGAAAGCGGCTGCGCGCGGACGCCCAGCGCAACCGCGAGCGGGTCCTCGCCGCGGCCCAGGAGCTGTTCGCCGCCGAAGGACTGGCCGTCCCGCTGGACGACATCGCCCGCCGCGCCGGCGTCGGCCCCGGCACCGTCTACCGCCACTTCCCCACCAAGGAAGCGCTTTTCGAGGCGGTCGTGGCGGAGCGGATCCGGGCGATGGTCGACGAAGCCCGCGACCAGGCGGAGGCCGACGATCCCGGCCGCGCGTTCTTCGACTACTTCCAGCGCGTCATCGAGCACGCCGCGCTGAACAAGGACATCTGCGACGCGCTGGAATCGACCGGGCAGCAACCGAAAACGGCCTGCCTGGAAACCGACTTCAACGACGCCATCGGCACCCTGCTGAAACGTGCGCAACAGGCGAGCGCGGTCCGCGCGGACGTCACGACGGCGGAGCTGCGATCGCTGATCGTGGGAGGCCTGAGCATGTACCGCCGGGCGGTCGCGGAACAACGCCCGGCCAGCGAACTAGCAGTCCTCTACGCAGGCCTCCGCCCGGCCGATTAGGCGTTCGGGCAAGCGAAAGGCGCCTCCGAGCCAGCGGCTCGAAGGCGCCCTCCGCCTCGAAAATCGCCCGTCAGGACACCACGTGGGGGCGTTCCTCCGCGAAGTGGCAGGCCGACGGGTGGCTGCCCAGGCGGACCTCCAGCTCCGGCACCTTCTCCGCGCAGATGTCCTGCGCCTTCCAGCAGCGGGTGCGGAAGCGGCAGCCCGAGGGCGGGTTCGCCGGGCTCGGCACGTCGCCGGTCAGGCGGATCACCTCGCGCTTGCCGCGCAGCGTCGGGTCCGGCACCGGCACCGACGACAGCAGCGCCTGCGTGTACGGGTGCTGCGGGCGCTCGTAGATCTGCTCGTCGGAACCGATCTCCACGATCTTGCCCAGGTACATCACCGCCACGCGGTCCGACAGGTGGCGGACCACGCCGAGGTCGTGGGCGATGAACACGTACGACAGCCCGAACTCCTGCTGCAGGTCGCCGAGCAGGTTCATCACCTGCGCCTGGATCGACACGTCCAGCGCCGACACCGGCTCGTCGCAGACGATCACCTTCGGCCGCAGCGCCAGCGCCCGCGCGATGCCGATGCGCTGCCGCTGGCCGCCGGAGAACTGGTGCGGGTAGCGCTGGATGTGCTCCGGGTTGAGCCCGACCACCTCCAGCAGTTCCTGCACCTTCCGCCGCCGGTCGCCCTTCGGCGCCACCTCGGGGTGGATCTCGAACGGCTCCCCGATGATGTCGCCGACGGTGCGCCGCGGGTTCAGCGAGGTGTACGGGTCCTGCAGCACGATCTGCAGATCGCGCCGCAGCTTGCGCAGCTCGGCGCCGCGCATCTTGAACATGTCGCGACCCTCGAACAGCGCGCTGCCGCTGGTCGGCTTCTCCAGCCGCATCAGCACCTGCGCCAGGGTCGACTTGCCGCAGCCGGACTCGCCCACCACGCCGAGGGTCTCGCCGCGGTTGAGGTCGAACGACACGCCGTCGACGGCACGCACGTGGCCGACCGTGCGCTTGAACAGCACGCCCTGGGTCACCGGGAAGTGCTTGACCAGGTCCCGCACCTGGAGGATCGGCTCAGCCACGGGTAATCAACTCCTCGGCGAAGTGGCAGGCACTGACCCGCCCCAGGCCCAGCTGGTGGTAGGTCGGAACCTCCTGGCTGCAGCGTGCCTCGGCGCGCGCGCAGCGCGGGTGGAACGGGCAGCCCGGGGGCACCGCGAGCAGGTTCGGCGGCAGACCCTTGATGGTCTCCAGCTCCTGCCCCTTGAGGTCCAGGCGCGGGATCGACCGCATCAGGCCCTCGGTGTACGGGTGGCCCGGCTGCTTGTAGAGCGAGTAGGCGTCCGCGCTCTCCACGATCCGGCCCGCGTACATCACCACGATCCGGTCCGCAACCTCAGCGACCACACCCAGGTCGTGGGTGATCAGGATGAGGCCCATGCCGCGGTCCCGGCGCAGCTCGTCGAGCAGGTCCATGATCTGGGCCTGCACCGTGACGTCCAGCGCCGTGGTCGGCTCGTCGGCGATGACCAGTTCCGGGTCCAGCGCCAGCGACATCGCGATCATCGCGCGCTGCCGCATGCCGCCGGAGAACTGGTGCGGGTACTCCTTCACGCGCTGCTTCGCGTTCGGGATCTTCACCTGGTCCAGCAGCTCGACGGCCCTCGCCATGCCGTCCTTGCGGGACATGCCGCGGCGGGTCCGCAGCTGCTCGGCGATCTGGAACCCGACGGTGTAGACCGGGTTCAGCGCGGACAGCGCGTCCTGGAAGATCATCGCCATCGACTCGCCGCGCAGCTCCCGCCGGCGGCGGTCCGACGCGGCGAGCAGGTCCTCGCCCTGGTACTTGATCGAGCCGCCGGTGATCGCGCCCGGCGGGATGTCCAGGATGCCCATGATGGTCTGCGCGGTGACGCTCTTGCCCGAGCCGGATTCGCCCAGCACCGCGAGGGTTTCACCGGCGTCGACGTGGTAGCTGACGCCGTTGAGGACCTTGGCGACGCCGTCCCGGGTGCGGAACTCCACGTGCAGGTCCTCGACCTCCAGCAGCCGCTCCGCCGGGGCCTTGTTGTCCACAGTAGACAAAGCGGTTTCTCCTACTTCTGCTTCGGGTCGAGCGCGTCGCGCACGGCGTCACCGAGCATCACGAACGCCAGCACCGTGATCACCAGGAACCCGGCCGGGAAGAACAGCAGGTGCGGCGCCGCCTGGATGTAGAAGCGCGACTCGGCGATCATCACGCCCCACGACACGACCGGGTCGCGCAACCCGATGCCCAGGAACGACAGCGTCGCCTCCGCACCGATGAAGCCGCCCAGCGCGATCGTCGAGTACACCAGCACCGGCGCGAGGCAGTTCGGCAGCATGTGCCGCAGGATGATCCGCGGCGCGCTGGCGCCGAGCGCCCGTGCCGCCTTCACGTAGTCCTGCTGCTTCGCCGAGATCGCCGCCGAACGCATGATGCGCATCGAGATCGGCCAGGACAGCACCGCGATCGTCAGCACCACCTGGGCGACGATCCGCGTCGCGCTGGGAATGGCCACCTCGGCGTTGAAGGTGGTCAGGATGACGATCGCGCCCAGCACGAACGGCAGGCCCAGGAAGATCTCGGAGAACCGGGACAGCAGGTTGTCCACCCAGCCGCCGAAGTAGCCGGCGATGATGCCGACGGCACCGCCGAACAGCACGGTCAGCAGCGTCGCCAGCACGCCCACTGCGATTGACGCGCGCGTGCCGTAGATCGCGCGGGCGAAGATGTCCCGTCCGAGGTTGTCGTAGCCGAACCAGGCCTCGGCGGAAGGCGGCTGCCTGGACTTGGAGAGGTTCGTCCACGACGGGTCTACCGAAGTGAACACGCCCGGGAACGCCGCGATGAACAGCAGCACCAGGATGATCAGCGACGCCGCGATGAACAGCGGGCGGCGCCGCAGGTCCAGCCACGCGTCGCCCCAGAGGCCGCGGGGCTTCTCGTTCTTGTTCCGCGGGGCCTTCGCCATGATCTCGGCGTCCGTTTCGCCCGCCGCGGACGCGGCCGCCGCGCTCACCAGCCCGGAGGTGCCAGAACTTGGGTCAGTCATATCGGATCCTCGGGTCGAGAACCGCGTAGAGGATGTCCACGAGCAGGTTCATCAGCAGGTAAACCAGCACCAGCAGGGTGACGATCCCGGTCACCGTGGCGCCTTCCTTGGTCAGGATCGACTTGAAGACCAGACCACCGATGCCGCGGATGTTGAACACGCCCTCGGTGACGATCGCGCCACCCATCAGCGTGCCGAGGTCCGTGCCCAGGAAGGTGATCACCGGGATCAACGAGTTCCGCAGCAGGTGCACGCCGACCACGCGCTTGGGTTCCAGCCCCTTGGCGACCGCGGTCCGGACGAAGTCCGCGTGGCGGTTCTCCATCATGGCGGTCCTGGTCAGCCGCGCCACGTAGGCCATGGACAGCGAGCCGAGCACGAAGCCGGGCACGATCAGCTCCCCGATCGAGGGGTTCGCGCTGACCGTTGGCTTGATGATGCCGAGTTCGCTGCCCAGGGTGATCTGCAGCACGAAACCGGTGACGAACACCGGCAGCGAGATCAGGAACAGGGTGGACACCAGGACCAGGTTGTCCAGGAAGCCGCGGCCGCGCAGGCCGGTCAGGATGCCGGCCGCCAGGCCGATGACGCCCTCGATGACCAGCGCGACGACGGCGAGCTTGATGGTGGTCGGGTAGGCGTTCTGGATCAGCGTGCTGATCTGGACGCCCGCGTAGGTCTCCCCGAAATCACCCGTTAGAAGCTTCCCGAGGTACTTGAAATATTGAACGATCAACGGATCGTCCAGGTTGTACTTCTCGTGCATCTCGGCGATGTAGGCGGGCGGACAGCCTCGGTCGCCGCACTTTCCCGCGAACGGGTCACCCGGGATCGCCCAGACGAGCAAGTAGATGATCAGAGTCGTCCCGATGAAGACCGGGATCAGTTGCAGCAGCCGCCGCAACAAGTAGCGACCCATTCGGGCCTCCTAATCACAGCCAATGCAGGGCCCGGCCCGCCGGATCACGGCGGGCCGGGCTCCGGCTCGGTTCTTACTGCTTCAGGCGCACCGTGGTCAGGTCAAGCTCACGGTAAGCCTTGACCTCACCTTCAGCGATCCGCTCCGAGAAGCCGTACTGCACCGGCTGCGTCCACAGCGGGATCAGCGGCAGGTCGTCGGCCAGCAGCTTCTCCGCGTCGGCGTAGGCAGCGGTGGCCGCCTCGACCGTGGGCGCCGCGTTCGCCCTGTCGAGTGCCGCGTCGAACGCCGGGTTCTTGTACTTGTAGTCGTTCGACGAAGCGTCCGTGCGGTACAGCTGGGTCAGGAAGGTCTCGATGTTCGGGTAGTCGGCCTTCCAACCGGTCCGGAACAGGCCGGTGAACTTGTACCCGTTGGCCTTCTGCCGGAACTCGCCGAACGTCGGGGTCGGGACGAACTGCGTCTCGATGCCGAGGTTCTGCTTGATGCTCGCGGCCACCGCCTGCACCCACTCGTTGTGGCCGCCGTCGCCGTTGGTCTCGACGGTCAGCACGCCCTGGAAGCCACCCGCCTGCTGCAGGTACTGCTTGGCCTTCTCCGGGTTGAACTCGCAGGCCTCGCCGCACTGGTTCGGGCGGTAACCGTCGACCGCCGCGGTGGCGAAGCCATCCGCCGGGTCACGACCACCGGCGAACACCTGCTGGGTGATCGTCTTGCGGTCGATGGACATCGAGATCGCCTTGCGCAGCAAGGGGTTCTTGAACTTCGGGTCGTAGAGCGGGAAGCCCAGCGTCTGGGTCAGCAGACCCGGCTTCTGGCGGGCGCGCTCGCCGAGGTCCTGCTTCCACTTGTCACCGATCAGCGCGGAGACCGGGACCGCCCGCAGGAAGTCCAGGTTGCCCGCGGTCAGGTCCTGGTAGGCGCTGTCGAGCTGCTCGTAGACCTTGAACTTGGCGCCCTTGATCGTCGGCTTGTTGGTGCCCGCGTAGTTCTCGTACGCGACGACGTTCAGCTCCTGGTTCGGGACGCGGGACTCGAACTTGAACGGCCCGTTGCCGATCGGGTGCTCCTCGAAGGCCTTCGGGTCCTTGAAGAACGAGTCCGGCAGCGGCATGTAGGCGGAGTAGCCCAGCACAACCGGGAAGATCGTGAACGGCGCCTTCAGCTTGACGGTGAAGGTGTTGTCGTCGACGACCTTGAGACCGGACAACTCCTTGGCCGCCGGCTCCGGGGCCTGCGCTGGCCCGTCCTCGCCGTCCGGGTCCTTGGACTGCATCTGGTCGTAGCCGTCGATCTGCTCGAAGAAGCTGGCGCCCTGGAGACCGTTCGGACCGTATGCGTTGTAGTTCCAGGCGTCCACGAAGTTCTTGGCCTTGACCGGGGTCCCGTCGTGGAACGTCCAGCCCGGCTTCAGCTTGATCGTGTAGTTCTGGTGGTCGGTGGACTCGATCGAGTCCGCGACCGCGTTCTCCACCTTCAGATCACTGGCCCGGTAGTCGACCAGGCCGGTGAACAGGGCGTTGACGATGAAGCCACCGTTTTCCTCGGTGGTGTTCGCCGGGACCAGAGGATTCTCCGGCTCACCCCAGTCGAGGGTGATGATGCCGTCCTCTCCGGAGCCGCTGCCGCCGCCACCGCAGCCGGTGGCGAGCAACGCCACCGCCAGCGGGGCCGCGACCATTGCGGCCAAACGTCCCTTTCGCATGTAGGTCCTCCCGCTTCCACGCGTGCCCCAGCAGTGATTTCCGGGGTCATCACGCGCGGCGGATCATTCACCGCCGCGTCAGACGAGCGTAAACATAAGTGAGAACCCGTTCACGGCAATGCCCTGTCACAAAGCCGTCACTTTCTGAATCGGTGCAGATGAATCTTCACCCAAAAGGTGGAATCAGGCGTCCACATCCTGAGAACTAGCTGATAGACAGGGCTATACCGTCGAGAATGTCATGCTCACTGACAGTCATGGCGGAAATGCCGGCGCGTTCCGCCAATTCCTCCGCCAACACCTTCACGACCAGCGCACCTCCGCCGATCACGTCCACGCGACCTGGGTGCATGGCACCGATCGCGGCGCGCTCGTCGTGCGACATCCCGAGCAGCTCCTCGGTGATTTGTTCGACTCTTTTCTGGGAAACATGGGAAAGATGAATTGCCACCGGATCGTATTCGGGCAGTCGCTGCGCGATTGCGGACAAAGTGGTGACCGTGCCGGCCACGCCGACCCAGGTGCGCGCTCCCGAGCAGTCCACGGCGGCGAACGCGTCGTCGAGAATCTGCCGGGTCACCTTCTCGGCCTCCCGCACCTCCTCGTCGGTGGGCGGATCGCTGCGCAGGCAGCGCTCGGTCAGCCGCACGCAGCCGACGTCCGCGGAATGCGCCGCGGTGATGTCCGCGCGCACGCCGTCCCAGGTGCCCACGACCAGCTCGGTGGAGCCGCCGCCGATGTCGGTCACCACGAACGGCCCGTCCTCCGGGTCGAGGTCGCCGACCGCGCCGGTGAACGACAGCCGCGCCTCCTCGTCGCCGGTGATCACCTCGGCGTCGACGCCGAGCGTTTCCCGCACCATGGCGAAGAAATCCTCGCGGTTGGACGCGTCCCGGGTGGCCGAGGTGGCGACCATGCGGATCCGCTCGACGCCCTTGCGCACGGCGATCGCGGCGTAGTCGACCAGCGCCGCCCGGGTGCGCTCCAGCGCCTCGTCGGCGAGCCGCCCGGTGGCGTCCACGCCCTGCCCGAGCCGGACGATCTTCATCGCGCGGTAGATGTCGCGCAGGTCGCGCCGACCGTCGTCGTGCACCGTCACATCGGCCACCAGCAGGCGGATCGAATTGGTCCCGCAGTCGATAGCCGCCACCCGTGACATCAGCGTCCTCCTCGCTCACCGGGGTCGCCCACCGCGCACCCACTGCTAACGCTACCGGCCACGGAGCACGGCCCCGACAGACAGCGGCCACGAGTGATCCGGGCGCCACGGAGCCTGTTCGAGGTGGTGGCGCGGGGCGGCTCGTGCCGTCGGGGGGACAAGTGAACGGCCTGTTCACCTCGCCTACCGGAACGAACGGGCCGTTCACTCCACACCAGCAGCGGCCACCGGCATCGGATTGGATGAAGCGAACGGTCCGTTCACCTCACCTACCGAGACGAACGGTCCGTTCACTCCACACCGGTCCGCGAGGATGTGCCGCTGCTCGAAGGAGCTCTCGAGCTGCCTCGATCTCGTCCGAAGGACTCACAAGTCCCAGGTCCGCGGAGCGCTACTGCGGCGGGGCGAAGCCGTCCGGGACGATGCAGGGTTCGAGCTGACCCGCCGTTCCCTGATCGACGTAGACGGTCTGGCCCGGCACCGCACTGTGCGGATCGCTCGCGCCGGGGACCGCGCCCGGCGACGTGGCGAACCCGCCGTTGGCGAGGCCTGCCGGATCGCAGGCCTTCGGCGCCTCGTCCGGCGTCGGCGAGGGCGGGCTCGTCGGTTCCGGCGGCGGAGCCGCGGGCCGCTCCGCCGGAGGCGGCGGGTCTTGCGGGGTGCCGGGCGGAGTGGCCGGGTCGGCAGGAGGCTGCGGGCCGGGCTGGGCCGAGTCGGGTGGCGGTGCCGGTTGAGTTCCGCTCGGCGGCGGGCCCGGTTGCGTCCCATTCGGCGGTGGGCCCGGTTGAGTTCCGCTCGGCGGCGGGCTGGGCTGCGTCGAGTTCGGTGGCGGACCGGGTGGCGTCGAGCTCGGCGGCGGGCCGGGCTGGGGCGGGACGGGCTGTGTCGCGGGCGGCGGTGCCGGTTGGGACATGGGCGGGTGGGCCGGTTGCGTCGAGTTCGGCGGGGTCGCGGCCGACGGGTCGAGGTCCGGGGCGGACGGCCGCGCGATCTCCGGCGGGGTGATGCTGATCGGCGGTTCCCCGGGGCGGGATTCCGGCGCGGGCGGCGGCGGGCCGGTCGGCGCGGGCGCGGTAGGAGGCGCAGACGCCGGGGCCGGTGGCTGCGCGGGCGCCGGGGCGGCCGGTCCCATCGCGAGCACCGCCGGACCGTCCGGCAGGCGCTCGCCGTCGAGCACATCGCCGACCTCCGGTGCCAGCTCCGACGGCGTCGGCGTCACGCCCTTCGCGTACGCCGCCGCCCAGATCAGCACCGTCCGCACGTAGCTGTCGGAGTGGTTGTAGCGGAACACCGCCGCCGCGAGGTTCTGCGGGTCGCGCAGGTCGCCGCCACCGCTGCAGAGGTAGCGCGCCGCCGCGAGGCTCGCGTCGTGGATGTTTTGCGGGCTGGCGACGCCGTCGTCGTTGCCGTCGACGGCGAACCTGTTCCACGTCGACGGGATGAACTGCATCGGCCCGACCGCCCGGTCCCACACCGGGTCGCCGTCGTAGCGACCCGCGTCGGTGTCCGGGATCGCCGCGATGCCCGGCCCGCCGGACAGCCGCGGGCCGAGGACCGCCCGGACCGTCGTGCCGAGCACGTCGACGCTGCCGGAACGCGCGTGACCCGACTCGATCCGGCCGATCGACGCGAGCACGGACCAGTGCAGGCCGCAGCTGCTCTCCACTTGGCGCGCGGCCTTGACGTACGCGGCCAGCATCGGCTCCGGGATGCCCAGCGACCCGGTCGGCAGCTCCACCTGCTGTTCCGCTCCGGCGGCGAGCCGCTGCGGATCGGCCGCCCGCTCCCGCACCTCGGGGCTGAGCAGCGGTGCCTGCGGGAGGTTCCCGCCGACGCCCAGTTCGCGCGGGTCCGGATCCCCCTGGACCGGACGGTGCGGCTCGGCCAGGAATGAACTCGACGCCCCCATCAACGTGGTCGGCACCAGCAGCACCGGGGCGAGGGCCGTCAGCGCGACCCACCTCCGCGCCCTCCGCCGGGCCGCGGCGCCGAGTCGCGGCACCGACTTCCACTCATGCTTGCCGTGCCGCTTGTTGCGAGCCCCCACTAGCTCCATCCCCAGACCGAACATCACCGGAAAAACCGAGACGGATCCCTGGATACACCACCGATTCGAGGCACGCCGGATGGCGGGCGGGCGCATCACCCGTCCGACTGGCGGCGGCCCCGGCCAACCGGCCCCATTGCTCCATGCGAGCGGAACTGATCACCCGAATCTGTGCTGTCCGGACGGGGTTTGCGCCTACTCTCCGAACATGACGCTCATCGACGAGCAGCCCGCGTTCACCACCCACCGCGTGGCCAACCAGCCGCCGCCGCTGGCCGGGTTCGACCCGCTCGCCTGCGACCCGGCCCTGGGTTCGGCGCTCACCCGCTACGCCGTCGGCGACCTCACCGCGCTGGCTCTGGAGGCCGGCTCGGCCGAGGCCCGCGAGCACGGCCGGCTGGCCAACGAGCACCCGCCGGTGCTACGCACCCACGACCGCTACGGCAACCGGGTCGACGAGGTCGACTTCCACCCGTCCTGGCACTGGCTGATGTCGCGCGCGATCGACCACGGCCTGCACGCGGCGCCGTAGTCGCTGGGGCCGGGCGCGCACCTGCGCCGCGCGGCGGGTTTCTACCTCTGGTCGCAGGTCGAGGCCGGGCACGGCTGCCCGATCTCCATGACGTACTCCGCCGTGCCCGCGCTGCGGTACGCGCCGGAGCTGGCCGGCGAGTACGAGCCGAAGCTGACGGCTTCCGCCTACGAGTTCGGGCTTCGCCCGCCGCAGGAGAAGTCGGCGCTGCTGGCGGGCATGTCGATGACGGAGAAGCAGGGCGGCTCGGACGTGCGGGCCAACAGCACCACCGCCGAGCCGCTCGCCGACGGCACCTACCGGCTCGTCGGGCACAAGTGGTTCACCTCGGCGCCGATGAACGACCTGTTCCTGACCCTGGCGCGGGCGCCCGGCGGGCTGAGCTGCTTCCTGGTGCCGCGGGTGCTGCCGGACGGCACCCGCAACGAGATCCGCCTGCAGCGGCTGAAGGACAAGCTGGGCAACAAGTCCAACGCATCGGCCGAGATCGAGTACGCGGGCGCGCTGGGCCACCTGATCGGCGAGGAGGGGCGCGGGGTCCGCTGCATCATCGAGATGGTGTCGATGACCAGGCTCGACTGCGTGCTCGGCTCGGCGGCGAACGTCCGGATCGCCCTGTCGGAGGCGGCCCACCACGTGCGGCACCGCAGCGCGTTCGGCCACCGGCTCGCGGACCTGCCGCTGATGCAGAACGTGGTGGCGGACCTGGCGCTGGAATCGGAAGCGGCGACGACGCTGGCGATGCGCCTGGCGGCGGCGGTCGAGCAGGGCGAGCACGACCTGCTGCGCCTGGCGCTACCGGCGGCGAAGTACTACGTCTGCAAGCGGGCCCCGGCGGTGGTGGCGGAAGCGCTGGAATGCCTGGGCGGCAACGGCTACGTCGAAGAATCCGGCATGCCGCGCCTGTACCGGGAAGCGCCGCTGAGCTCGATCTGGGAAGGCTCGGGCAACGTGACGGCGCTGGACCTCCTGCGCGCCCTGGAAAAGCAACCGTCCACACTGGACGCCATCCGCGCGGAGCTCGACGCCGCCCCCGGCGGCCACGCCGACTACGACGCTGCGCTGCGCACGCTCCGCGGCGAGCTCGCCGCGCCGGCGCCCGAACGGGCGCGCGGCCTCGCGGAGCTCCTGTCGCTGACGCTCCAGGCGTCGCTGCTCCTGCGCTACGCGCCGTCGCACGTCGCGGAGGCGTTCGCCGCTACGCGGCTCGGCGCCTCGTCGCGCACCTTCGGTGCGACGTCGATCCCGGGCGCCCGCGCCCTCCTCGACCGGATCGCGCCGATGCGGTGATGCGGTGATGCCGTGGCACTCCAAGTCCCAATGAGGTTCTTTTCATCCTGGTCAGCCCGCAGCCGCGAGCCGCAAAGCTGCACGTCGATGCGGTGCCGCAGGCGCATAACCCACCTACGACACCTGCACCGCCGCGGGTTCACGGTGCCCACCCCTTCGGGGCTCCCCCGGCGAGGACGGCCCTGACACCGTGTATTGGACATACATAAGTCAGGGCACCCACAGACCAGGAAGCCTCTGAGGTTCCGCCACCCGCACCGCCACGCAAATCGAGGCTGGAAAAACCTCAATGGAACTTGCGGATCACCGGCATGCGGATCGTCGGCACGCCGACACCTGTGGACGACGACCCGCCGAGCCGAACCGGGTCAGCGGTTGAGCAGGTAGCGGTGTTCGGGCCAGCGCTCGGCGATCAGGTCGATCGCCTCGTCGCCGAACGGGTTCACCCCGGGGCCCTTCGCCAGGGCGTGGGCGATGTGCACGTGGAGGCACTTGACCCGGTCCGGCATGCCGCCCGCGCTGACCTCGGTGCCTAGCGATTCGAGCGCGTTGCGCTCCGCGAGGTAGGACTCGTGCGCCTGGCGGTAGCGCTCGGCCAGGTCCGGGTCGGTGGTGAGCCGGTCGGCCATCTCCCGCATCAGGCCTTCGGCCTCGAAGGTGGAGGCGTGCGCCGCCAGCTGCGGCGCGGTCAGGTAGTACAGCGTCGGGAACGGGGTGCCGTCCTCCAGCCGGGGCCAGGTCTGCACCACCGTGGGATCTCCGGCCGCGTCCCGCGCCGCGATCGCGTGCAGCCCGCGCGGCGGCCGACCGAGCTGCCGCCGGATGCACTCCCGATCCGCATCGCTGATCGCCGGCACGCCCGAGTTCACCGTCAAGATCCCTTTCCCATCACCGAATTCCAGAGTTCTTCGTACCACGGCGCGCCGTCGTCGGCGGACGTGACCGGGGGCGGCGGTGTCGGCGCGGTCGGCACCTCCACGATGTACGGCGTCTCGCCCGGTCGGACGTAGCCCAGCCGGGCCCGCGCTTCCGCTTCCAGCTGCGCCGGGTCGGAGAGCTCCTCCTTGCGCTGCTCCAGCTCCTGGACCTGCCGGGACAGCTCGATCTGCTGCTGTTCCTGCGCCGCCAGCTCGGCGCGCTGGCTCAGGTAGGTGCGCAGCGGCACCGACACGCTCAGCGCCATCACGCAGACCAGCATCGCCAGGCCGGCGGCCCGCCTGGTCGAGGAGAGCTTGAACGCTCCCCCGGTGCTGGACTTCGGGCGGGACCGGGTCGGCGTCGGCCGCCCCGGTCGCCGGCCCGAGGTCTTGGTCCCGTCCCGGCGGGCGCGCTCACCGCGACGCTCCGCCGGGGAGTCCCCCCGGCGGTTTCGCCGCTGTGGATCGGATGCGCGCCCGACCGGCATGGCTCAGCTCTCCGGGGTGAACCGCGGGAAGGCCAGCTCGCCCGCGTAGCGGGCCGCGTCACCGAGGGCTTCCTCGATGCGCAGCAGCTGGTTGTACTTGGCGACGCGCTCGCTGCGGGCCGGGGCACCGGTCTTGATCTGGCCGCAGCCGGTGGCCACCGCCAGGTCGGCGATGGTGGTGTCCTCGGTCTCGCCGGAGCGGTGGCTCATCATGCTCTTGTAGCCGCACGAGGTCGCCAGGTTGACCGCGTCCAGGGTCTCCGACAGCGTGCCGATCTGGTTGACCTTGACCAGCAGCGCGTTCGCCGCGCCCCGGCTGATGCCGTCTTCCAGGCGCTCCGGGTTGGTGACGAACAGGTCGTCGCCGACCAGCTGCACCTGGTCGCCGACCTGCTCGGTCAGGCTCACCCAGCCGTCCCAGTCGTCCTCGGCCAGCGGGTCCTCGATGGACACCAGCGGGTAGGCGCCGAGCAGTTCCTGGTAGTACGCCGCCATCTGCTCGGCGGTGCGCTTGGAGCCCTCGAAGTTGTAGGTGCCCTCGGCGAAGAACTCGGTCGCGGCGACGTCCAGGGCCAGCACGATGTCGCGGCCCAGCTTGTAACCGGCCTTCTCCACCGCCGAGGCGATCAGGTCCAGCGCCTCGCGGTTGTTCGGCAGGTCCGGGGCGAAGCCGCCCTCGTCGCCCAGGCCGGTGGCCAGGCCCTTGGCCTTCAGCACCGACTTCAGCGCGTGGTAGGTCTCGGCGCCCCAGCGCAGCGCCTCGGAGAAGGTGTCCGCGCCGATCGGCGCGATCATGAACTCCTGGACGTCGACGCCGGTGTCGGCGTGCGCACCACCGTTGAGGATGTTCATCATCGGCACCGGCAGCACGTGCGCGTTCGGGCCGCCGACGTAGCGGAACAGCTCCAGCCCGGAGGTCTCCGCGGCGGCCTTGGCCACCGCCAGCGAGACGCCGAGGATCGCGTTGGCGCCCAGCCGGGACTTGTCCGGCGTGCCGTCCAGGTCGACCAGCTTCTGGTCGACGACGCGCTGCTCGGTGGCGTCCAGCCCGGCCAGCTCCGGGCCGATCTCGTCCAGCACCGCCGCGACTGCGTTCTCAACGCCCTTGCCGCCGTAGCGGCCGGCGTCGCCGTCGCGCAGCTCGACGGCCTCGTGCTCGCCGGTCGAGGCACCCGAGGGGACCGCAGCGCGGGTCAGCGTGCCGTCCTCCAATGCCACTTCGACCTCGACGGTGGGATTCCCGCGGGAGTCCAGGATCTCGCGGGCGCCTACCTGCTCGATGATCGCCACGTGTGCTCCTAACCAGCCTTTGAACTATGGACGAAGCGGGCCGCCCCGGCGTTCCCGCACGCAGCGAATCGGCCGAACGCCCGACGACCGACTACGAGCCTAACCGGGCCGGTAGAACCGCCGCCGCAGGCTCGCTCGCTTCGTCGCCGGCCGGACATTTCGCCCCCCGATCGGCAAGCCGGCGTTCGGCTCGCGTTCGCATCGAAGACACCGGAAGACCATCCGGACGGACGTCTCGGAACAGCCGATCGACACGTAACGTTGTCCCCGCCATGACGACCGAAGGCACCGTCGAAGCGTTCCGCCGAGCAGAGGAACTGCTCGCGCAACGCCGTCCATTGGAAGCCCTCCACGTCCTAGAACCCGTGCTCGATGTCGCCGCCGACAAGCCGAGCGTGCAGCTGCTGCTCGGACGGGCTTACTACTTCTCCGCCCAGCTGCGCCGCGCAGAGCGGGCGTTCCTGCGCGTGCTGGAGTTCGATCCGTCGGACCACTACGCGCGCCTGGTGCTGGGCCGAACGCTGCAGCGCCAGGGCCGCCTGAACGAGGCGCGCGCCCAGATCAGGCTGGCCGCGACGATGCACCCGGTGCCCGCCTACCAGGAAGCGTTGGGCGAGATCAACGCCCACATCGCCACCCGCGGCATCTGACCCGCACCGCCCTGCCGTCGCCGGGTGATCAGCGGCGGCGGTTGCCCGCTTCGGCGTAGGACTCCGCCAGCGCGAACACCTTCTGGCCGTACTCCACCGAGTTGTTGTACGAGAAGACCCCGGCCCACCAGCCCGAGCCGGTGGTCATGTCCCGGCCGCCCGCGCACAGGTAGCGCGCTGCGGCCATCGCGGCGTCGTCGAGGTTCTGCGGATCGCCGAGGCCGTCGCCGTTGCCGTCGGTCGCCCACCTCCGCCACGTGGACGGGATGAACTGCATCGGGCCGACCGCGCGGTCGTGCACGGTGTCGCCGTCGAACGCCCCGCCGTCGGTGTCCGGGATCAGCCGGATGCCCGGCCCGCCGTCGAGCGGCACCCCGATGATCGGGCTCGACGGGCGGCCGTCCTCGCGCAGCTGCCGGCCGGCGAAGCGGCCGTGGTTGGATTCGATGCGCCCGATGCCCGCGAGGGTCGCCCAGGAGATCCGGCAGCCGGGCTGGTACCGGCGCATCGCCAGGTCGGCGTTGACGTAGGAGACGATCGCGCGGGCCGGGATGTCCACCACCGCCGACACCTCGTCGGCCCAGTCCCGCACCGGGTCGGCGCGCGCCGGGTCGAGGTCGGGGCCGGGCTGCGGGAGGGGTTCTTCGATCGGGGGCGCGATCGAGCCGGGCGTCACCTGCGCCGGCTCGACCTCCTGCTGCTCGGGCGGCGGCGCGGCCACCGGGGCGGCCTGCGGCTCGGCGAACGCGCTGATCAGCCCGACCCCGCCGACCATCGCGGCCAGCAGCCCAACGGCAACCGCGAGCCGCCCGGAGGCGGCCGACAGCGGCGAGGTGGTCTTGATCACGCCGCTCAGGCTACTTGCTAGTAGCCCCAGACCTCCAGCGTCCGATCAGTCGTTCTACGCGGCGATTTCGCGCGAAATCGCCCCTGCCCCGGAGCGCGGCGGACCTCCTCGCGGGCCGCACCGGAGTGGGCGGTGTCGGGTGAAAGCGTCGGGCGGGGTCAGCCCTCGAGCGGGATCCGGTGGCTCGCCTTGCCGTAGTAGTCGGCGTAATCCAGCACTTCCTGGCCGTAGCTACGGCTCTCGTTGTAAGTCAGCAGCGCCTTCCAGAACCGATCCGGATCGCGCAGGTCGCCACCCACGCTGCACAGGTAGTTGCCGGCCGCCACGGCCGCGTCGTCGATGTCCTGCGGATCCGCGACCCCGTCGCCGTCCGCGTCGTACGCCCAGTCGCGCCAGGTGCTCGGGATGAACTGCAGCGGCCCGACCGCGCGATCCCACACCTGGTCACCGTCGAACCGGCCGCCGTCGGTGTCCGGGATGCGCTTGACCCCGGTGCTGCCGTCCAGCGGCAGCCCGATGACCGGGATGCTCGGCCGCCCGGTCTCGTCCAGCCGCGCCCCGCCGTAGCGGCCGTGGCTGGATTCCACGGCTCCGATCCCGGCGAGCACCGACCAGCTCAGGCCGCAGTTCGGCGAGTTCTCCCCGATGAGCTGCTGCGCGTAGCCGTAGGCCTGGAGCGCGGCGCGCGGGATGTTGAGCTCGTCGGACATCGACTCGGCCCAGCCGGCCAGCTGTCCCTGCGGCCGGGCGCTCACCGGCAGCGGCGGCCCGCCCGGCGCGAGCAGCCGCACCGCCGGCGGATCGACACCCGGGTCGGGCGGCGCGACCGCCGACGGCAGCGTGAACTCGCCGCTGCTCCGCGACGACGACGTCGGGACCTGTGGCGCGCAAGACGCCAGCAACGTGATCACGGGGGCCAGCAGCAGCCACAACCGACGCGGCAAGAGCAACCTCCTCTACGCACCCAGATGCACGGGACGCCGATCCAGCAAGGCGCACCCATCGAGAGATATCGCCGCGAGCCGCCGTTTCGTCAGCCGATGCCCCGCGATCAGTGTGCGTCACTACTCCGAACGCACACCCGCGGGGTCCGGCAAATCGGACATGAGCCGCCGCCAATCGGCCGCCGAGAGCTCCGCCGGCTCCCGGCCGGACTCGCGGGCCCGCCGCTCGGCCGCGCGGATGCGCTCGGCGAAGGCGAGCGCGACCGCGCGCAGCTCGTCCTCCGGGTCGCGACCGGCCAGCTTCGCCTGCGCGGCGATGCCGAACAGCGCCTCGCCGGGCGCTTCGCCGCGCGGCATCGCGTCCGCCGGGATCCCGGCGCGGTCCGCGCGCTGCACCAGCTTCGCGGCCAGGGCCACCGCGGGCTGCCCCAGCGCCACGCCGTCCACAATGGATTCGCGCTGCTTCTCCCGCTGCTTCAGCTCTTCCCAGCGGGCGTGCTGCGACTCGGCGTCCAGCAGCTCCGGGTCGCCGGCGAAGACGTGCGGGTGCCGCGACACGAGCTTGCTGACCAGCCCCGCGGCAACGGCGTCGATGTCGAACGGATCGGCCGCGTCCTCGGTCGCCACCCGCGCGTGGAACAGGACCTGCAGCAGCACGTCGCCCAGCTCCTCGCGCAGCGCCTCCCGGTCGCGGAGGTCGATCGCGTCGAGCAGCTCGTAGGTCTCCTCGACGAGGTATTTGCGCAGCGTGTCGTGGTCCTGCTCGGCGTCCCACGGGCAGCCGCCGGGCGAGCGCAGGCGGTCCATCACCGTCACCGCGTCCAGCAGCTCGATCCCGGCCGGGGCCGGGGCGCCGATCACCCGAGCACCAGCGGCGCGCAAGCCGTCGGCCTCGGCGGAGCCGAGCTCGCCGGCGATCAGCACGACCGGTTCCCGGGCGGCCTGCGCCAGCAGGTCCGCCACCGGAGGCGGGGCGGGAGCGTCGAGCGCCGCACGCGTAGCGGGCGCGAGACCTGGTTCGGCGTAGACGGCGGCCGCGCTGCGCAGCAGCGGCAACGCCGCGGCCGGCAGGACTTCGCCAAGCCGGTCGTCGACCAGGACGACCGCAGAACCTTCCGCCACTCGGACCTCCCTCATGCTGCGATTGTCCCAGCCGCAACCCGTGCCGTGGGCGCAGGTGCAGAGGCGTTGGTCACCATGACCAGGACCCGCAGTTTCAATTGAAACTGCGGACCCCCGAGGTCAGCCGGCCGCGGGTCGGCCGGTGAGGCGGAATCCGGTGGTTTCGCCCTCGCTCGGAACGGCCGTCAGGCCCACCTGGTCCCACGTGCCGTAGCGCGGGCTGAGCTCCACGCCGACGCGGTCCGCGGTGATGCCGAGCAGGTACGCGCCGACGCCTTGCAGCGTCTGGTCATCCGCACCGCCCGCGGCCGGCATCGGCTGTGCATCGGTGCGGCGCTCCTTGATCCGCGCGATCAGCCACTGGCCGGAGCTCTGCTCCGGTTCGAAGGCCAGCACCGTGCCGGGCTGCGCGCCGAACAGCGGCGTCGAGGCCGCGAGCTGCGGGCTGTCGGCGGCGCGCAACTTCTGGTCGAGCGCGGCCGGGACGCCCGCCTTCGCCGCCTCGTTGACGACCGCGGCGGTCTCCGCCGGGCCCTGGGCCATGCGGCGCGCCTTCTCCTCCGCCTCGCCGCGCGTGGTCGCCTGGGCGTAGTCGAAGGTGATCTCCAGCCGGTCGAAGTACTTGCGGCCGAGTTCCGTCGTCAGCAGCTGGGTCCGGACCACGTCGCGGAGGTTCTGCGGGGTGTAGATCTTGCCCGCGGTCGCCGCCTGCGGGCCGCCCATCCGGTTGATCACGTCGGCGATCTGCTGATCGGTGACGGTCAGCCGCTCGTCGCGGGCCGCCTGGTCGACCAGTTCCTGCCGGACGAGCTGCGCGGCCAGCTGCCTGCCGAGCTCGTCGAGCTGGCCCTGCTGCTGCAGCTGCGGTTTGAGGTCCGGCTCCTTCGCGAGCACCTCGCCGAACCAGGACTGGACGTCGGAGACCGGGATTCGGGTTTCGCCGACGATGGCGGCAGCGCCGACCTGGCTGGGGCCAGAGCCGCAACCGGCGAGCAGCAGGCCGGCGGCGGCGATCGATGCGAGAAGGCGCCCGTGGCGCGGCATGCGGAACCTCACAGCGGGCACCCTCTCACGAAGTCACGTTCCGGTGAAGCCTCGACACAGTCCGAAGTCGACGCTCACGACATCGGTTGGACTCAACGGCCCAACGGGCCCTCGGCCATGTTGACGATCACCTTCTCGCCCTCGACCAACACCTCGTAGTCGACGCCCTGGGATAGCCCGATGGTCAGCTCGCCGGTGCCGTGCGAGTTGTCGTTGACGACCGCGCTCTTCGCCAGCTTCTGGCCGAACTGCTCGGGCCCGGCGGTGCTGCGGTCCTGGTCGGCGATCTCCACGTAGATGTGCAGGAACGACTTGCCGGTCATGCCTTCGACCGGCTCGCCCGAGCCGCCCCAGGCCGGCGACTGCGAGTTGATCTCGTGCTTCATCACCTTCAGGCCCGACGCGTTCGGGAGCTTGCTGAAGTCGAACACGACCCGCTCCTCGCTGCCGTGCACACCGGCGCGGATCTCCGGCTTGGTGGCCGACGAGGTCAGGCTGGACACGCCACCGGCCGACGCGGAACCACCGGCCGAGGGCACGGGGGCCGGCGTCTCGGCGCCTGCGGCGCATCCGGTCAACGCCAGCGCGGACAGCGCGATCGAACCGGTCGCCAGAACCAGCTTGCTGCGCAACGACATCGTCAGAACCTCTCGCCGGGGAAGCCTTTCTCCCATAGACGCAGCACGGCGCTGGAGGTTCCGCACCTCGCACAACTGATCTTCCGGACATCTGGCGCACGATCCACCGCGCCGGGGATCAGCGGCTCAAAATCCTCTGTGGACCATCCACAGCGGACGATCAGGGCTGCTGCGAATCTCCTTCGGCCGGACCCACTTCCAGCTGGAAGTCCCCGCCGTGGCGCTCCGTTCCGTGGATGACCGCCTGCTCCAGCACCTGGGCGCCCTTCATGCCGCGCTGCATCATCGGGTCCTCGCGCAGGTCCTTCATCAGCGCGACGCACAGCAGCACCATCACCACCGCGAACGGCGCCGACGCCAGGAAGGTCAGGTTCTGGATGCCGCTGAGCGCGTTCTCGCCGCCGACGATGAGCATGATCGCGGCCACCGCGCCCGTCGCCGCGCCCCAGAAGACCACCATCCACCGCCTCGGCTCGATCGAGCCGCGCTGCGACAGCGTGCCCATCACCACCGACGCCGCGTCGGCGCCGGAGACGAAGAAGATCGCCACCAGGATCATCACCAGCACCGTGGTGATCGCCGACAGCGGCAGCGTCTCCAGCACGGCGAACGTCTGCGCCTCCTCGCCGCCGCTGCGGTACACGTCGACCCCGCTCTGCTGCACCCGGATCGCGCTGCCGCCGAAGATCGCGAACCACACCAGGCTCACAGCGCTGGGCACCAGGATCACGCCGGTGACGAACTGCCGGATGGTGCGGCCGCGGCTGATGCGGGCGATGAACATGCCCACGAACGGCGTCCACGAGATCCACCACGCCCAGTAGAAGATCGTCCAGCTGGACAGCCAGTCGTTCATCGCCGCGCCCCCGGTGGCGCCGGACCGGGAGGCCATCTCGCCGAAGTCGCGCAGGTAGACGCCGATCGTGGTGGGCAGCAGGTCGAGGACGAACACCGTCGGGCCGACGACGAACACGAAGATCGCGAGCAGCGCGGCCAGCACCATGTTGATGTTGGACAGCCACTGGATGCCCTTGGCCACGCCCGACACCGCCGAGAAGATGAAGCAGATCGTCAGCACCACGATGATCAGCACCAGGATCGTGGTGCCGACGCCGGCGATCCAGCCGGCCGACTGCATGCCGCTCTGGATCTGCAGCGTCCCCAGCCCCAGCGACGCGGCGGAGCCGAACAGCGTCGCGAACAGCGCGAGGATGTCGATCAGCTTGCCGACCCACCCCTCCGCCTTGCGCCTGCCGAGCAGCGGCGTGAAGGCCGCGCTGATCAGCTGCTTGCGGCCGCGCCGGAAGCTGCCGTAGGCGATGGCCAGCCCGACGACCGCGTAGATCGACCACGGGTGCAGCGTCCAGTGGAACAACGACGTCGCCATCGCGGTCTCCACCGCCGCCTCGCTCAGCGGCGCCACCGTGCCCGGCGGCGGCTTGACGAAGTGCGCCAGCGGCTCGGCGACGCCGAAGAACATCAGGCCGATGCCCATGCCGGCGCTGAACATCATCGCGATCCACGACACGGTGCGGAATTCCGGCTGCTCGTCGTCCTGCCCGAGCGGGATCGCGCCGTAGCGGCTGATCGCCAGCCACAGCGCGAACACCACGAATCCGGTGGCGGCGAGCACGAAGCCCCACCCGATGTTGGTGACCAGCCAGGACAGCGCGGCGGACGACGTCCGCGCCAGCGATTCGGTGGAGAACACGCCCCAGCAGACGAAGAAGACGGTGATCGCGGCCGTGACCCCGAAGACGACGAAGTCGGTGCGGGGCGCATGCTCGACGGCGAACGCGGCGGGGGACTGCGGAATGCCGCTGCCCGCCTTCTGCTGTTCCGAGGACTTCCTGGTCATGATGCCGCGCCTCCTCGTGACGCCCTGCGAAGCCGGATCAACCGTCACGCCGGGCCGGGATCCCGGCAACTCAGAAGCAGGGGCGCGGAGGCCGTGGGGCGTGGTCGCAGGTGGTGGCGACCCGTGGGCGCATCCGCTTCGGCCTCAAGCCGGAGCTGATGCGCCCACGAGCCACTTCATGGCTCGCTCAGGCGACCGGGGCCGGGGCGGTGGTGAGGTCCGCCAGGAACCTGGTGCACCAGTCCAGCAGCGCCTCATCGCGCAGCTGCGGAGCGCCGATCCGGCCGCCCGCCGCGCCTTCCGTCGGCCTCGGCACCGACACCGTGCGAACCGTCGGCTTGTACACCGCCTTCGGGTAGAGGCGCTTGAGCCGCACCTGCTTCGAGTCCGGCAGCTCCAGCGGCGCCAGCCGCAGCGACGCGCCCTGCAGGGTCACCTCGCGGACCCCGTGCTCGCGGCAGGCCTGCCGGAACCGGGCAACCTTCAGCAGCCGCTCCACCGATTCGGGCAGCTGCCCGTACCGGTCGACGAGCTCCGCCCGCACCGCCTCCAACGACTCGACGTCGACCGCCGCCGCGAGCTTGCGGTACGCCTCCAGCCGCAGCCGCTCCCCCGGCACGTAGTCGTGCGGGATGTGCGCGTCGATGGGCAGGTCGACCCGGACCTCGGTGAGCTCCTCCTCGGCCTCGCCCGGCTCCGCCCCAGAGTCTTTCGAGAACGCGGCCCTGTAACTCTCCACGGCCTCGCCGACCAACCGCACGTACAGGTCGAAGCCGACGCCCGCGATGTGCCCGGACTGCTCGGCGCCGAGGATGTTGCCCGCGCCGCGGATCTCCAGGTCCTTCATCGCGACCGCCATGCCCGCGCCGAGCTCGGAGTTCTGCGCGATGGTCGCCAGCCGGTCGTGCGCCGTGTCGGTCAGCGGCTTCTCCGGCGGGTACAGGAAGTAGGCGTAGCCGCGCTCCCGCGCCCGCCCGACGCGGCCGCGCAGCTGGTGCAGCTGGGCGAGGCCGAGCAGGTCGGAGCGGTCCACGATCAGCGTGTTCGCGTTGGAGATGTCCAGGCCGGTCTCGACGATCGTGGTGCACACCAGCACGTCGTGCTCGCGCTCCCAGAACCCCTGGATGATCTTCTCCAGCCGGTCCTCGTTCATCTGCCCGTGCGCCGTGACGATCCGCGCCTCCGGCACCAGTTCCCGCAGCTGGCGCGCGACCTTCTCGATGTCGTGCACCCGGTTGTGCACGAAGAACACCTGACCGTCGCGCAGCAGCTCGCGCCGGATCGCGGCGGCGACCTGCTTCTGGTCGTACGCGCCGACGTAGGTCAGGATCGGGTGCCGCTCCTCCGGCGGGGTGAGGATGGTCGACATCTCCCGGATGCCCGCCATGCTCATCTCCAGCGTCCGCGGGATCGGCGTCGCCGACATGGTCAGCACGTCCACGTACGTGCGCAGGGCCTTGATGTGCTCCTTGTGCTCGACGCCGAAGCGCTGCTCCTCGTCGACGATCACCAGGCCCAGGTCCTTGTAGCGGATCCCGGTCTGCAGCAGCCGGTGCGTGCCGATCACGATGTCGACCGCGCCGTCGGCCAGGCCCTTGATGGTCTCCTCGGACTCCATCGAGTCGGTGAACCGGGACAGGCCCTTGACCGTCACCGGGAACGACCGCATCCGGTCGGTGAAGGTGTTCAGGTGCTGCTGGGCGAGCAGCGTCGTCGGCACCAGCACCGCGACCTGCTTGCCGTCCTGCACCGCCTTGAACGCCGCGCGCACCGCGATCTCGGTCTTGCCGTAGCCGACGTCGCCGCAGATCACCCGGTCCATCGGCACCGGGCGCTGCATGTCGGCCTTCACCTCGTCGATGGCGGCCAGCTGGTCGCCGGTCTCGGTGTAGGGGAAGGCGTCCTCCAGCTCCCGCTGCCACGGCGTGTCCGCGCCGAAGGCGTGTCCGGGCGAGGACTGCCGCGCCGCGTACAGCTGCACCAGCTCGGCGGCGATCTCCTTGACCGCCTTGCGCGCCTTGGCCTTGGTGTTCTTCCAGTCCGAACCGCCGAGCCTGCTCAGCGTCGGCGCCTCACCGCCGACGTAGCGGGTGACCTCGTCGAGCTGGTCGGTCGGCACGAACAGCCGGTCGCCGGGCTGGCCGCGCTTGCTCGCCGCGTACTCCAGCACCAGGTACTCGCGGGTCGCGCCGGCGACGGTGCGCTGCACCATCTCCACGTACTTGCCGATGCCGTGCTGCTCGTGCACCACGAAGTCGCCGTTCTTGAGCGCCAGCGGATCGACCGCGTTGCGCCGCCGCGACGGCATCCGGCGCATGTCCTTCGTGGAAGTGCCGCCCCGGCCGCCGGTCAGGTCCGCCTCGGTGAGCACCACCAGCGCGATCCCGGGCGCGGCGAAGCCGTCCTCCAGCCCGCCGCGCACCACCGTCACCACGCCGGCTTCCGGCTCCGCCGCCAAGCCGTCCTCGGCCAGCCGCGCGGGCAGTTCCGCCTCGCGCAGCTGCTGCACCGCGCGCTGGGCGGTGCCCGCACCGGCCACCACCAGCACCGCCGCGCCGCCGGCGGCGGTGTGCGCCCGCAGGTCGGCGAAGGCGCGCTCGATTTCGCCGCGGTAGGCGTCCACCTGCTTGAGGACGAGCCGGATGACCTCGTCGTCGTCCTCGCCCTCTTCGCTGGTCAGCTGCGTCAGCGGCCACCACGGCAGGTCGATCGAGCGGGTGTGCTCGGCGACCTCCGCGAGGCTGCGGTAGGCCGAGGCGCCCAGGTCGATCGGCGCCTTGCCGCCATCGGCGGCGACCATCCAGGAGGCCTCCAGGAACTCCTGGCCGGTGCGCACCAGGTCGGCGGCACGGGCGTGGATCTTCTCCGGGTCGGCGAGCAGCACGTGCGTGCCCGCCGGGACCAGGTCGGTCAGCAGCCGCATCTCGCCTTCGCACAGCGCCGGGATCAGCGCCTCCATGCCCTCCACCGGGGCACCGCCGGCGATCTTCTCCAGCATCTCGGCGAGGTGCGTGTCGGTCTGGTGCTGCTCGGCGAGCTTCGCGGCGCGCTCGGCGACCTGCTCGGTGATCAGCAGCTCCCGGCAGGCCGGGGCGAACAGCTCGGTGCTCTGCGAGTCCGCGAGCGAGCGCTGGTCGGCGACGGCGAACGGGCGGATCTCGGTGACCTCGTCGCCCCAGAACTCCACCCGCAGCGGGTGTTCGTCGGTCGGCGGGAACACGTCGACGATGCCGCCGCGCACCGCGAACTCGCCGCGCTTCTCGACCATGTCGACCCGGTCGTAGGCCAGCGACGCGAGCCGCTCGACGACTTCCTCGAAGTCTTGCTCGGTGCCGACGGCCAGCCGCACCGGGGCCAGCTCGCCGAGCCCGGGCGCGATCGGCTGGATCAGGCTGCGCACCGTGGTCACCAGCACCTGGACGGCGCCGTGCGCGTGCTCCTCGGGATGCGAGAGGCGGCGCAGCACCGACAGCCTCCGGCCCACCGTGTCGGCGCGGGGCGAGAGTCGTTCGTGCGGCAGGGTTTCCCAGGACGGGAACACCTCGACGCCGGCCGGGCCGAGCAGGTCCGACAGCGCCGCCGCGGCCTCCTCCGCCTCCCGGCCGGTGGCGGTGACCAGCAGCACCGGCCGCCCGGCACCGCCCTCGGCGGCCAGCGCGCCGGCGGTCAGCGACCGGGCCGCGGCAGGGCCTTCCAGCACCAGGCGCGGACGCCCGGCCGCCGCCACGACCTGCCGGATGGCGGGATCGCGCAGCACGATTTCGAGCAGTCCGCGCAGGGGACCGGCCTGGCTCATGGAGCTACCTCGCAGCAAGACATGGCGAATGCGGGCACACCCCTGCCCGGGACGAACGCCGAGACCGCAGGGGCGACGCGTTCCAGACTACGACTCCGGTGCGACACGATCGCGACGACCCGAACGCACCGCATGGCCGGTGTCACACTGTGCGCATGCCCATGCGCCGGTTCGCCGCGATCGCCATGCTCCTCCCGCTGATCGGCGCCTTGGCCGGCTGCGGCATCGCGAGCAGCGACGATCGGCCCGCGCCGGTCAGCACGGCCGCCCCGGCGCCGTCGGCGCTGCGCGTCGAGATCGTCGCGGCCGGGCTGGAACATCCCTGGGACATCGGGTTCCTACCGGACGGCACCGCGCTGGTCAGCCAGCGCCCCGGCCGGATCGCGCTGCTCGCCGATCACCGGCCGGGCGCGCTGGTGCGGCCGGTGCAGGCGGACCTCGGGGACGTGCTCGCGGAGGGCGAAGGCGGGCTGATGGGCCTGCTGATGCACCCGGCGTTCGCCGACAACCGGCGGTTCATCACCTGCCAGACGCACCAGGAGAACGGCGTCGCTGTCGACGTCCGGCTGATCACCTGGCGGCTCTCCGAGGACGGCTCGCGCGCGGACCGGGTCGGCGACCTGCTCACCGGGCTGCCGGTGAATCCCAGTGGTCGGCACTCCGGCTGCGGGCTGGCGGTGGCCGAGGACGGCGCGCTGCTGGTGAGCACCGGGGACACGGCGCGGCCCGCGATCGCGCAGGACCGCGGCTCGCTCGGCGGGAAGGTCCTGCGGATGAACATCGATACCGGCGCTCCCCTACCGGACAACCCGTTCATCGCTTCGCCGAACCCGCGCGAGCGGCTGCTCTACACCTACGGGCACCGCAACCCGCAGGGCATCGCGCCGCGGCCGGGCGGTCAGGTGTTCGTCGCGGAGCACGGGCCGGACGTCGACGACGAGATCAACCTGCTGCGGCCGGGCGGGAACTACGGCTGGGACCCGTCGCGCGGCGGCACCGAACGCAGCTACGACGAGTCGGTGCCGATGACCGACCTGCACCGCTTCCCGGACGCGGTCAAGGCGGTCTGGTCGTCCGGCGAGCACACCGAAGCGATCAGCGCGGCGACGTTCCTGACCGGCCCGCAGTGGAACCGCTTCGACGGGATGCTCGCGGTCACCGCGCTCAAGGGCGCCAAGCTCCTGCTCTTCGAGGTGCGACCGGACGGAACGATCGACGAGGTGGCGATCCCGCCGGAGCTGAACGACACCCACGGCCGGCTCCGAGCGGCCCGCCAGGGCCCCGACGGTGCCCTCTACGTCACGACGTCCAACGGCACCGACGACAAGGTCCTCCGCATCGCCACGACCTGACCCACAGTTTCAATTGAGGTTTTTCCAACCTCGATTTGCGTGGCGGTGCGAGTGGCGGAACCTCAGAGGCTCCCTGGTCTGTGGGTGCCCCTCCTGATGTATGTCCGATACACGGCGGAGGGGCCGTCCTCGCCGAGGGAACCCCGAAGGGGTGGGCACCGTGAACCCGCGGCGGTGCAAGTGTCGTAGGTGGGCTATGCGCCTGCGGCGCATGCGACACCCCATCGACGTGCACCTTTGCGACCCGCGACTGCGGGCCGACCAGGATGAAAAAACCTCAATTGAAACTGCGATCTCCACACAGGATCACCAGGGTTCAGTACCCGAGTGTCCACAGTTTCAATTGAAACTGCGAACCGTCATTTCGTGGACAGGCGGGGCTTGTGCTCCAGGTGGGAGAGGCCGTTCCAGGCGAGGTTGACCAGGTGCGCGGCCACCTCCTCCTTCTTCGGCTTGCGCGCCTCCAGCCACCACTGGCCGGTCAGCGCCACCATGCCGACCAGCGCCTGGCTGTACAGCGGGGCGAGCTTCGCGTCGTAGCCCCGCGCGCTGAACTGCAGGGCGAGGATGTGCTCGACCTGGCTCGCGATGTCGTTGAGCAGGCTGGAGAAGGTGCCGCTGTTGCTGGCCACCGGCGAATCGCGCACCAGCACCCGGAAACCGTCGGTGTTGTTGTCGATGTAGTCCAGCAGCGCCCGCGCCGCCTGCTCCAGGAGATCCCGCGGATGCCCCGCCGACAGGGCGGAGACGACCAGGTCCAGCAGGTTGCGCATCTCGCGGTCGACCACCACCGCGTAGACGCCTTCCTTGCCGCCGAAGTGCTCGTAGACGACCGGCTTCGACACCCCGGCGCGGTGCGCGATCTCCTCGATGGACGTGCCGTCGAAGCCCTTCTCCGCGAACAGCGCCCTAGCGACGTCCAGCAGCTGCTGCCGACGTTCCTTGCCCGTCATCCTGACCCGTGCGGTGCGCCCTTTCGGCCGCGCCTCCGGTTCGGGCGCAGTCCGCCCGCGTCGCCGTGATACCACTTGCACAACCCTAAGGTGCGGGCCCGACACATACGTCCTGGCCTGACGAAAAAGTGCCCGCGCGATGTCGCTGCGCGGGCACTTCGAACCGGCTGGGGATCAGCCCTTGTACTCGGTGACCGAGATCCGGGCGAGCCGCTTCTCGTTGGACCAGCGGACGTTCCAGGCCCAGCCGAGCTTCTCGAAGATCCAGATGACGCGCGCCGAGATGTCGAGCTGGCCGCGCAGCACGCCGTGCCGGGCGCAGGTCGGGTCGGCATGGTGCAGGTTGTGCCACGACTCGCCGAAGGACAGGATCGCCAGCGGCCAGAAGTTCGCCGCCTTGTCCCGGCTCTTGAAGGGCCGCTCGCCGATCATGTGGCAGATCGAGTTCACCGACCAGGTCACGTGGTGCAGGAAGGACACCCGGACCAGCCCGGCCCAGAAGAACGCGGTGAACGCGCCCCACAGCGACCAGGTGATCAGCCCGCCCAGCACGGCGGGCAGCACGAGGCTGAGGGCCGTCCACAGCGGGAACAGCCGGTTGACCTTCACCAGTTCCGCGTCCTTGAGCAGGTCCGGCGCGAAGCGGTCCTCGTTGGTCAGGTCGCGCTCGAACAGCCAGCCCATGTGCGCGTGCCAGAAGCCCTTCGCCAGCGCGGCGGGCGAGCTGCCGAAGCGCCACGGCGAGTGCGGGTCGCCCTCGCGGTCGGAGAAGGCGTGGTGCCGGCGGTGGTCGGCGACCCACGTGATCGCCGGTCCCTGCACGGCCATCATGCCGAAGATGGCCAACGCGATCTTGACCCCACGCTTCGCCTTGAACGAGCCGTGCGTGAAGTACCGGTGGAAGCCGACCGTCACACCCAGCCCCGACGCGACGTAGAAGACCAGCGCCAAGGTGATGTCGACCCAGCCGAGCCCCCAGCCCCAGGCCGCCGGCACCGCCAGCACGAGGGCGAGGAACGGCACCAGGACGAACACATACACCGACAGCTGCGCCACCCACGATCGGGTGCCCGCGATCAAGGGCTTCGGCCCGGACTCGGCACGGGCCTCTGAGGTGGCCACGCGCTCGGTTGCTGCGGTCATACTCAATACCTCGAATGGCGTTGGGGAGGTGGGAAAACTGTGGTCAGCGCCGGGAAGCCCGGCCCCGTAACACCTCCACCCTACGGGACCGTAACCTACGCTAGCGTAAGTTATTCGATGCCGAATCGTCACCCCCGAGCGGCAACATTGCGGCGTGTCGCACCCCGCCGGGCGTGTCCGAATCGCCCTTGTTCACCCGAACAGCGGTGATCTTGTACGCAACCGGCGGATGCCCACGCGCGTCCCATACACGTGTCAGCGCGCGAGGAAACCCGAGAACCCGCAAGCCCGACGCCGACCCGGCGACGGGGGCATGCCACGATGTCGGCCGGGTACCACCGCCTGTCGGCCCGGGCCGGTAAGCTCGGGCCGCGGTGCCGGGGATCACAAGCCGGCATCGCGGGCAGACAGCGCCCGATCCGCCGTGGTGTAAAGGCAGCACCTCGGATTTTGGTTCCGATGGTCCAGGTTCGAATCCTGGCGGCGGAGCGAGCGGTCCTCCCGGACCCGGCGCGGCGCGCAGCCCCTCGTGAGGCCCAGCGCGCCGCCCGGGCCGCCGGGGAGCGATGGTGAACAGGGGGTGTGCGCCGCTGCGCGACGACACGACCGCCGTGCGCGAAGACCCGATGACCACGCTGAGCGAGGTGTCCGACGCCTGGCTCGTGGGGCGCGCACGCGAACTCAACGCAGTCGGCCAGCACAGCGATGCGTCCGGCCAGCGAAGCACCATCCGCGAGGCGGACGACCTGCTCGCCGAGGCCCAGCGGCGCGGCGAGCCGCGCATCGTCGGCCAGCTCCTGCGGCACTGCGCCTCGATGCGGCTGGCGACGCCCGGTCTGGTCGACAGCGCTGATCCGCTGCTCGACGAACTCCTCATGCACACCCGTCGGCACGGGCTGCGGGTCCTGGAAGCCGATGCGCACGCGCTGCGCAGCCGGCGCGCGCTGATCGGCGGCAGCGAGGACAGCGCGCTGACCGAGGTGGCGCACGGCCTGGCGATGCTCGACGACGAGCTGGTCCCGGACCGCACACTGGGCCGCCGGTCGTGGGAGCGACTGCTGGCCACCTCGCTGATCGACATCGGCCTGGTGCTCACCCAGCTCGGCGTCTACGAGACGGCCGACGAGGTGATGACCCGCGCCCACCAGCGGATCCGGGAGAGCGGCGGCCCGCACGAGATCGCGGTGCACATGATCAACAGGTGCCGGATGCTGCTCGGCTGGGGCCTGCGGCTGGAGCGCATCGGGCAGTACGAGGAGGCGAACACCCGGTTCGACACCGCCTCGCAGATCGCCGTCGCGGTGGAGGGCCCGTGGCGGGAGTCGTTGTTCCCCCGCGTGTCCGACCGCCCCGCCGCCGAACAGGTCCCGGTGCTCGGTGCCGCCCACGCGCTGGCCCAGCCGCACATCGAGTACATCGAGCGGCTGGAGGTGCTGCGCAGCCTGGACCGGGCGATCCACCCGCGGGAGGAGATCATCGTCGCGATCGCGCTGTCCCGGTGCCTGACCCTCGCGGACCGCAGCGACGAGGCGGTGCAGGTGCTGTCCGATGCCCGCGCCGACATGGAGACCGACACTTCGGAGCCGACGCTGCGGATCTCGCTGGCCCGGGAGCACGCGCAGCTGGTCGACCTCGGCGGCCGCCCCGCCGCGCTGCGGGACTACGCGCTGGAGCTGGAGACCGAGCTGTGGGCGATGCGCCAGGCCCGGCTGTCCACTTTGGTCATCAGGCTGGAGAACTCGCGGCTGACCCACAAGCACGACGCGATCACCCGGCAGGCGCTGCAAGATCCGCTCACCGGCCTGTCCAACCGCCGCGCGCTGGACGACCGGCTGGAGACGATGCTCACCGCGCCCGACGCGCAGCCGCTGGCGGTGGCTCTGGTCGACCTCGACGGGTTCAAGGGCGTCAACGACCGCTGCTCGCACGCGGAAGGCGACGACGTGCTGCGCACGGTCGCGATGACCTTGCGCGACACCTTGCGGGTCGACGACTTCGTGGCCCGCTACGGCGGTGACGAGTTCGTCGTGCTGCTGCCGGGCGCGACGCTCGGCGCCGCCGAGGCGGCGTTGCAACGCACCACCGAGGCCGTCGACAGCCTGCCGGGCGAGGTCTCGTACGGGGTGACCCTGTCGATCGGCGTCGTCGCGATGCGGCCGCAGGAATCGGCCGCGCAAGTGCTGGCGCGCGCGGATGCCGCGATGTACCAGGCCAAGCGCGGCGGCGGCAACCGCGTCGTGGCGTTCTCCGGCGTGACCGCCACGCCGCCGAGCAGCCCGCCGGCGGACGTCCCGACGGATAACTCGATGTGGATTCCCCCGGACGCTCTCTAACCCGATCAGGTGTGGCCCGGCGGCCTCCCCCGCCGGGCCGCGCCGACCGGATCTGCCGTTCGGTCGGCGCGAAAACACCCGTGTGATCGGCCACAGCGGGGCTCGCCGCGGACCGTCCGGAGTGCATCGAAGATCACATAATCGCAGCTAGAAGGCTGGCTCCGAGCACTTATTACCGCCGGTCGGCGGTACCATCACACCCGCCGGACAGGCGCGCAGGGGCACCGGAGCCGAGGGGGCACCGGGCCGGTTACTCTTCACCCGCTTGGACGCAACAGGCACCGTCGGCCCGACGGCTGAACCACGCCGCCGAGCCGCATCTACAGATCAAGGGAGAGCGCTGATGCTCCAGGGCGACACCGCCCAGCCCTCCTCCCGCAGCGATGCGTCTTCGGAAGCCGTCAGCACGGTCGTGCTCGCCGCGGGCGAGGGCACTCGGATGCGATCGGCGACGCCGAAGGTCCTGCACCGGCTCGCGGGCAGGCCCCTGGTCGAACACGCCGTGCGCGCCGCGGCCGGTCTCGACCCCGACTCGCTGGTGGTCGTGCTGGGACACGGCCGCGACGCCGTGGCCGAACACCTGACCGGCCTGGCCGACGCCCTGGACCGCCCGGTCGTCACCGCGGTCCAGGAAGAGCAGCTCGGCACCGGACACGCGGTCTCCTGCGGGCTTTCCGGGCTGCCGACCGGCCTCACGGGCACGGTGCTGGTCAGCTACGGCGACGTGCCGCTGCTCGACAGCGAAGCGCTGCGCGCCCTGCTCGCCGAACACCGCGAAGCCGGCAACGCCGTCACCGTGCTGACCGCGGTCGTCGACGAGCCGACCGGCTACGGCCGGATGCTGCGCGACGCCGACGGCCGGGTGACCGGGATCGTCGAGCAGAAGGACGCCACGCCCGAGCAGGCGGCGATCACCGAGATCAACTCCGGCGTCTACGCCTTCGACGCGGCAGTGCTCACCGACGCGCTGAAGCGGCTGTCCACCGACAACGCCCAGGGCGAGCTCTACCTGACCGACGTGCTGTCGATCGCGCGCGGGGACGGCCGCCCGGTCGGCGCGCTGGTCTGCTCCGACCCGTGGCTGGTCGAGGGCGTGAACGACCGGGTGCAGCTGGCCCGCCTCGGCGCCGAGCTCAACCGCCGCCTGTTGCTGCGCTGGATGCGCGCGGGCGTCACGATCACCGACCCGAACTCGGTGTGGCTGGACGCCGACGTGGAGCTGGACCGCGACGTCCTGCTGGAGCCGGGCGTGCAGCTGCGCGGCGGCACCAAGGTCGGCGAGGGCGCGGTCGTCGGCCCGGACACCACGCTCACCGGCTGCGTGATCCACCCCGGCGCGTCGGTGGTGCGCACCCATGGCGAGGGCGCCGAGATCGGGCCGGACGCCAAGGTCGGGCCGTTCGCGTTCCTGCGCCCCGGCACCCGGCTCGGCACCAAGGGCAAGATCGGCACCTTCGTCGAGACCAAGAACGCCGCGATCGGCGACGGCACCAAGGTGCCGCACCTGAGCTACGTCGGCGACGCGACGATCGGCGAGCGGAGCAACATCGGCGCCGCCACCGTCTTCGTCAACTACGACGGGGTGGCCAAGCACCACACCGTGATCGGATCACACGCCCGGACCGGCGCGGACAACATGTTCGTCGCCCCGGTCGAGATCGGCGACGGCGCCTACACCGCCGCCGGCTCGGTGATCACCCAGGATGTCCCGCCCGGCGCGATGGCGGTCGCCCGCGGGAAGCAACGCAACATCGAAGGCTGGGTCGCCAAACGCCGCCCCGGCACCGCCGCAGACCAGGCCGCACAACAGGCTTTGTCGAAAGAACCGACCACCAATCCGACGAACGACGCCCAGTGACGGGCGTCTTACGGGGAGGGACGATGACCGTGAGTGCGATGTCTGCGACTCCGAAGAAGAGCCTGAAGCTCTTTTCCGGCAGCAGTCACCCGGAACTTGCCGAGGAGGTGGCCAAGCAGCTCGACGTAACGGTTACGCCCCAGGCTGCCTACAAGTTCGCCAACGGCGAGATCTTCGTGCGGTACGACGAGTCGGTTCGCGGGTGCGACGCGTTCGTCATCCAGTCGCACTGCAACCCGCTCAACGACGCGATCATGGAACAGCTGATCATGGTGGACGCGCTCAAGCGCGCCAGCGCCAAGCGCATCACCGTGGTCATGCCGTTCTACGGCTACGCCCGCCAGGACAAGAAGCACAAGGGCCGCGAGCCGATCTCGGCGCGGCTGATGGCGGACCTGTTCAAGACCGCCGGCGCGGACCGGATCATGGCGGTGGACCTGCACACCGACCAGATCCAGGGCTTCTTCGACGGCCCGGTGGACCACCTGATGGCCCAGAAGCTGCTGGCCAGCTACATGCGCGACACCTACGCGGGCGAGCAGATCACCGTGGTCTCCCCCGACTCGGGCCGGGTCCGGGTGGCGGAGAAGTGGGCCGACGACCTCGGCGGCACGCCGCTGGCGTTCATCCACAAGACCCGCGACCCCAGCAAGCCCAACCAGGTGGTCGCCAACCGCGTCGTCGGTGACGTCGAGGGCCGGCTGTGCGTGCTGGTCGACGACATGATCGACACCGGCGGCACGATCACCAAGGCCACCGAGCAGCTGCTGGCGGCGGGCGCGAAGGACGTCATCATCGCGGCCACCCACGCGGTGCTGTCCGGCCCGGCGGTGGAGCGGCTGTCCTCCTGCGGCGCGAAGGAGGTCGTGCTGACCAACACGCTGCCGATCCCGGAGGAGCGCCGGTTCCCGAACCTGACGGTCCTGTCGATCGCCCCGCTGGTCGCGGAGGCCATCCACCAGGTCTTCGAGGACGGCTCGGTCACCAGCCTCTTCGACGGCCGCGCCTGATCGCGCGGACGCCCTCCCGGGGGCGTCCGCGCTCGAACGGCCACGAACGCGAACGGCCCCGGTCCACTTCGGACCGGGGCCGTTCGGGTTCCGCAAACCGTGCGGATCAGACGGTGGTGACGACCTCGTCGTAGTCGAGGCGGGGCAGGCGGTCGAACCAGGGGTTCTCGCCCGGCTTGCCGATGTTGACCACGACCAGCGTCTGCTGCTTGCCGCCCGGGAAGAACTCCGCGTCGATGCCCGCCTTGTCGAAACCGGTCATCGGACCGGCCGCCAGCCCGGCGGCGCGCACGCCGAGGATGAAGTACGCGGTCTGCAGGCTCGCGTTGAGCTTCGCGTTGGTCAGCCGGAGGTCGTCGTTGCCGGCGAACATCTCCCGCACGCCCTCCGCGTGCGGGAACACCCGCGGCAGGTTCTCGTGGAAGTCGGTGTCGGCGGCCAGGATCGCCACCAGCGGGGCCTTCTCGGTCTTGACCCGGTTGCCCTCCATGAGGTGCGGCAGCAGGCGCTGCTTGCCCTCGTCGGAGCGCACCAGCACGATGCGCAGCGGCTGCTGGTTCATCGACGTCGGGGCCCACTTGACCAGGTCGTAGACGGCCTGGATCTGCTCGTCGGTGACCGGCTCGTCGCTGAAGCTGTTGGCGGTGCGGGCCTCGCGGAACAGCAGGTTCTGGGCGTCCGCGCCGAGCACGAGCTGCTCGGCCTGGTCGATCGCGGTCATGAACTCACTCCTGGAGCGGTCGGGATTCCGGGGATCGCCCGCGCACCGGGCGCAGGCGATCCCTTATCCCAACATTGCTTGAGCTTTCAAATATTCCGGAATCGGCTCGCTGTGACCGGCCTCACGGTCGGTCAGTAGCCGACCGTGAAGCGCCGCCGCCGGTGCGCGGGCTTCTCCAGCTCGTCGACGAACGCGATCGCGTAGTCGTCGCCGCCGATCGCGGAGTTACCGTCGGCGTCGGTCACCAACACGTCGCCGCCGAGCCGGTAGGAGCCGGTCCGCTCGCCCGGGGCGTAGGCCCCGAAGGTCCCCGCCGGGCTGAGGTAGAACCAGTCCACCTCGGCGGGCGCCCGCTGGAACGCCGCGAGCACCTCGGCGTGCGCGCCGGCCTCCGGCTTGAACTCGTCCGGGAACCCAGGCGTGTCGATCACCCGCGGGCCGTCCTCGGACACGTGCAGGCTCCCGGCGCCGCCGACCACACCGATCCGCAGGCCGTGCCGCTCGGCCGCCGCGAACAGGGTGGGCACCGCGTCGAGCAGTTTCGTGTCGTCGGGCATCGGCCGGGCCGGAATGGCCACCAGCAGCGCGTCCGCGCCCGCCGTCACGTCGAGCACGAACTGCTCGTCGTGCAGCGAACCCGCCCTCCCGGGCTCGGCCAACGACTCGACGTTCCGGGCCACGCCGATCACCTCGTGGCCGCGCCGCTTGGCCTCCCGCAGGATCGCGCCGCCGGCGAAGCCGGTCGCGCCGAAAAGGACCAGTCGCATCGCATCCTCCTTCTGTGCTGGTCACCGACGCTAACCACTGGTTACCAGTGACTTCAACGTGCGCTGAGTTCCTCCGGGTAACCATTGGGCGAGCGCGACCGGAACCGGGTGGGGTCACCCGTGCGAAAACGACTATGCAAGCACCGTTTAGACTATTCGGGTTGCCTCGGCGAGGTCGGGACGTTCGCCCGGCGTGATCGGCGCGGTGGCACGGTGGCCGCCGACCACTTTGGTTGGCGCACTGATGTCGCTCACACCCCGGGTGCCCGTTCGGCACCGCGTCGTAATCACGCCAGTAGCGCGCCCCACCGCCGCAGGCCAGCGACCAATTCACGTTCCGCCCGACGTCATGAGGAGTGCACCACCGTGTCCGAGGTACGTATCGCCGTCGAGCAGCGCACCGAGTTCGGCAAGGGAGCGGCCCGCCGCACCCGCCGCGCCGGCAAGATCCCCGCGGTGCTCTACGGTCATGGCTCCGACCCGAAGCACCTGTCCCTGCCCTCCGTGGAGTTCGCCCGCGCGATCCGCGAGAACGGGCACAACGCGGTGCTGACGCTTGATGTGTCTGGTGGCGACAGCGAGCTCGCGCTCACCAAGACCATCACCACGCACCCGATCAAGAACTACATCGAGCACGTCGACCTGCTGCTGGTCAAGCGCGGCGAGAAGGTCACCGTCGCGGTGCCGGTCGTGCTGACCGGCGAGGCCGGCCCCGGCGGCCTGGTCAGCCAGGAGATCACCGAGGTCGAGATCGAGGCCGAGGCCCTGCACATCCCGGAGCAGCTCGAGCTGTCGATCGCCGGTGCCGAGATCGGCACCCAGCTCCACGCCTCCGACATCCAGCTGCCGGCGGGCGTCACCCTGCAGGCCGACCCCGAGGCGCTGGTCGTCAACGTCTCCGAGGCCGCGGCTTCGATGGCCGAGGAAGCCGCTGAGGCGACCGAGGGCGGGACCGCCGAAGAGGCCTGAGCCTCCGACGTCGGGCGCACCGCGCGCCGTCCCGATCCATCCGATCGGGGCGGCGCGCTGCGTGCCATCTGGGGTCTGTTTCACAAGCGGCGTCAGCCGCTTGCGGTGTGGGACTTAGCTTGCACCGCCGCGGGTTCTCAGAGGTTTTCTCGCGAGGACAGCCCCGACGTGGTGAATTGGCATTCATGAGCTCGGGGGTCCCACAGCGAGAAGACCGCAGTAACTCCCGCAGGGGGGCCGCCACCCGCACCGCCACGCAAGCCACCTTCGACACAGTCCTCAGAGCAGGAGACTTCTTCCCGTGAGCACTCCGGACTCGGTCGCTTTGATCGTCGGACTCGGCAATCCCGGGCCTCGCTACGAGGGGAACCGGCACAACATCGGCTTCCTGGTCGCCGACGAGCTCGCCGACCGGATCGGCGGGAAGTTCAAGGCGCACAAGTCCGGCGCCGAGGTCGTCGAGGGCCGGCTGGCCGGCGCGCGCGCCGTGCTGGTGAAGCCGCGCTCGTTCATGAACCTCTCCGGCGGCCCGGTGGCCGGCGCGGTGAAGTTCTACAAGGCGCCGCCGGAATCCGTGATCGTGATCCACGACGAGCTCGACCTGCCGTTCGGCACCGTCCGGCTCAAGCGCGGCGGCGGCGAGAACGGCCACAACGGGCTGCGTTCGATCAGCAAGTCCATCGGCACCCGCGACTACCTGCGGGTCCGCTTCGGCATCGGCCGCCCGCCCGGCCGGATGGATCCGGCCGACTACGTCCTCAAGGACTTCTCCGGCGCCGAGCGCAAGGAGCTCGCGTACCTCATCGACCTCTGCGCGGACGCGGTGGAGGCCCTGGTCACCGACGGCCTCGAAGCCGCTCAGAACCGCTTCCACTGATCCCGGGGCCCCTCGGCATGACCGTCCACAAAGGTCATTCGGCGGGGACCAGCGCGGCCGTGGCGGCGCGCTTGAGCTTCCCAGACGGGGTCTTGGGCAGCGAACCCGGCTGCAGCACGACGACCGCCGACGGGCGCACGCCCACCGCGTCGACGATGCGCGCCGCGACCTCCTTGCGCAGCGCCTTCTCCGCGGACTCGTCGCCCGCCAGGCGCGACTCCAGCACCACCGCGAACCGCTCCCGCCGGCTCCCGGCGTCCTGCCGGACCGCGGCGGCGTTGCCCGCGCGCACACCCTCGACCTGGCAGGCGGCCCGCTCGATGTCCACCGGGTAGATGTTGCGGCCGCCCATGATGATCACGTCCTTGCGGCGCCCGCAGATCACCACCTGGCCGTCGACCAGGTAGCCCTCGTCCCCGGTGTCCAGCCAGCCGGCAGCGTCCTGCGTGGACAGCGGGCCGTCCATGGTCAGGTAGCCCGGCGTCACGGCCTCGCCCCGGATCCGCAGCCGCCCCACCTGCCGCTCCCCCAACTGCCGGCCCGAGTCGTCGACGACGTCGACCTCCAGTCCTGGCAACGGGTTTCCCAGCAGCGCGAGCCGCCGCGCCCGCTCGACGTCCGGCGACGCGGGTTCGGCCCGCCGCTGCTGCTCCAGCGCGTCCGCGTCGACGGTGTCGACCTCCAGGCCGCTCCCCAGCGGCGCGAACGACACCGCGAGCGTGGCCTCGGCCATCCCGAACGCGCACACCATGCAGTCCGGGCTCATCCCGAACCTGGCCCCCGCGTCGGTGAACGCCTGCGCCGCCGCCGGATCGATCGGTTCGGCGCCGTTGAGCGTGAACCGCAGGCTCGACAGGTCGAAGTCGCCGTCGTCGGCACGGGCCATCCGGCGGCCGACGATCGCGTAGGCGAAGTTCGGCGCGGCGGTCACGGTCCCCCGGTAGCGGCTGATCAGCTCGGGCCAGAGCAGCGGCCGGGCCAGGAAGTCGGCCGGGGTGACCTTGACCGCCGACATGCCGATCGCCATCGGCACCGTCAGGCAGCCGACCATCCCCATGTCGTGGAACAGCGGCAGCCAGGACACCGCGACGTCGTGCGCGGGATCGAGATCGGCGGCGGTGACCATCGCGCGCAGGTTGGCGTAGAGGTTGCCGTGGGTGATCCGCACGGCCTTGGGGTCGGCGGTGGAGCCGCTGGTCAGCTGCAGCAGCGCGGTCGCGTCCTCGTCTACGGCGACCGGCTCGGCGAGCGGTTCGCCGTCGGTGAGACCGGCCAGGTTCCGGAAGCCGATCGCGTTCTCCTCCAGCACGCCGGCCAGGTCCTCGAACGGGGCGCCCAGCAGCACCAGCCGGGCGCCGATCATCTTGAGCACCCGGACGGTGTCCTCGGCCCAGTGCGCGAGGTCGGTGCGCGGTGTCGGCTGGTGCAGCATCGTCACGCTGCCGCCGCCGAGCCACACGGCCTGCACGGCGGGAGCGATCAGGCCGGGATCGGCGGCGAGGATCGCGACGACCCGCCCGGGCCCGAGATCGTCGCCCAGCGCCCCGGCCATCCGCAGCGCGTCGGCGTGCACCTCCGCCCACGTCCGGAACCACGGCTGCTCGGGCTCGCCCGTCGTGAGCCCCCGCGCCTGCGGACCGGAGTTCTCCCGGGCGGACGCCACCAATGTCTCCACGAACCGACTCATGTGACGCAGCTTACGAGCACGGTGATCGCACGCACAGGTTTCGGCACAACACGCACTCATCGAGCACCCCGCAAGGGCGAAGGTCCCGATCTCAGGCCAAATCGGGAGCGCCCGGACGCGCGGAAACCGCCCGGCTTCAGGGGTCGTTTCAGAATGGCGCGCCGGCACGCGCGGGACGTGCCCGGCTGGGACTCAGTGCGCCGATTTCGCGCGAAATCGCCACGCCACGTGAGGGCGGGATGGCGATCCCGCGCGAAATCGCCACCGATGTCGGGCACCGGGCGCCATCGGGATCAGCCGGGTGGAGCCATCCTGAAGCGATCTTTCAGGCGAAGTCAGGTCAGCCGAGCTGGTCGGCGAGCTCCATCCAGCGCGCTTCGACGTCGTCCTTCTCCTGCTGAAGCCCGCGCAGCTCCGCGTTCAGCTCCGCCAACCGCTCCGGCGCTGTCGCGGCCTCCGCGAGCTTCTCGTGCAGCCGCGCTTCGCGCTCGGCGAGCTTGTCGAGCTGACGCTCGCAGCGCGCGAGCTCCTTCCGCGCCGCGTGCTCCTCCGCGCCGGAGAGCCCTCGCGGCTTCGCCGCGTCGGTCGCCTGCTTGCCGATGCTGTCTTCGGCGGCTTCCAGCAGCGACTCCCGCCGCTGCAGGTACTCGTCGATGCCGCCCGGCAGGTGCGTGAGGCTGCCGTCGCCGAACAGCGCGTGCACGCTGTCGCACACGCGCTCCACCAGGTAGCGGTCGTGGGAGACGACCACCAGCGTGCCCGGCCAGGTGTCGAGCAGGTCTTCGAGCTGCTGCAGGGTGTCGATGTCGAGGTCGTTGGTGGGCTCGTCGAGGATCAGCACGTTCGGCTCGGCCATCAGCAGCCGGGCCAGCTGCAGGCGGCGGCGCTCGCCGCCGGAGAGGTCCTCGACGGGCGTCCACTGCCGCCCCTTGCCGAAGCCGAAGCGCTCGCCCAGCTGCGACGCGGACAGCTCGTACTTGCCGAGGGTGACCCGCTCGGCGACGTTCTCGATGGCTTCCAGCACTCGCCAGTGCCCGGGCAGGTCGTGCAGTTCCTGGGTCAGGTGCGCCAGCCGCACCGTCTTGCCCTCGATGCGCTTGCCCGCGTCGGCTTCGCGCTCACCGGCGAGCAGTTTCAGCAGCGTCGTCTTGCCGGAGCCGTTGACGCCGACCAGGCCGATCCGGTCGCCGGGGCCGACGCGCCAGGTGACGCCGTCCAGCAGCGTGCGGTCGGCGATGCGGAGGTCGACGTCCTCCAGCTCCAGCACCGTCTTCCCGAGGCGGCGCTTGGCGAACGCCACCAGCTCGACGGTGTCGCGCGCCGGCGGCACGTCGGCGATCAGCGCCTCGGCCGCCTCCATCCGGTACCGGGGCTTCGAGGTGCGGGCCTTCGCGCCGCGCTGCAGCCACGCGAGTTCCTTGCGCGCGAGGTTCTGCCGCTTCTCCTCCGCCTGCTGGGCGATGCGGGCGCGTTCGGCGCGGGCGAAGACCCAGTCGGCGTAGCCGCCTTCGTACTGCTCCACGCGGCCCTGGACGACCTCCCAGGTTCGGTTGCAGACGGTGTCCAGGAACCAGCGGTCGTGGGTGACGATCACCAGCGCGCACTTGCGCTCCAACAGGTGATCGGCCAGCCAGCGCACGCCCTCGATGTCCAGGTGGTTGGTCGGCTCGTCGAGCACCAGCAGGTCCAGGTCGCGCACCAGCGCGGCGGCCAGGGCGACGCGGCGGCGCTCGCCGCCGGAGAAGTCGGTGACCGGGGTGTCCAGGCCGAGGCGGGTCATGCCGAGGCCGCTGAGCACCGAGCGCACCTGCGGGTCGGCGGCCCATTCGTGCTCGGCGCTGAAGCCGTGCGGGTCGAGCACCGCGTTGCGCACCGTGGAATCGGCGGGCAGCTCGGTGCGCTGCGTGACGACGGCCATCCGCAGGTCGCGGCTCTGGCTGACCCGGCCGTTGTCGGGCTCCGCGACGCCGGCGAGCACCTCCAGCAGCGTGGTCTTGCCGCCGCCGTTGAGGCCGACGACCCCGATGCGTTCGCCGGCCGAGACCCCGAGCGAGACGCCGTCCAGCAGCGGGCGCACGCCGTAGCTCTTGCTGACCGATTCCAGATTGACCAGGTTCACCATCGGGTGTTCGTCTACTCCATCAACTGCGTTGCGTGATCACGGGCTGGGGTCCCGGCCCCAGTTTCAATTGAAACTGCAGACCGGAGTCCTAGGCGCGCAGTTTCAATTGAAACTGCGCTTCAGGCGTGGACCTGGGGCGGGGTGGGGCGGTGGGCCGGTTCTTCCGAGACCACTCGGGCCCCCGGGACGGGGCCATGGGCGACGCGGACCGTGCGGCACACGCCCGCACCGGAGAGCTCGGCCGCCACCCGCACCGCCGCGTCCGCGTCGGTGCAGAGGAAGGCACAGGTCGGGCCCGAGCCCGAGACGATCCCGGCAAGCGCGCCTGCCTGCACGCCCGCGCGCAGCGTGCGCCGCAGCCCGGGGCGCAGCGACACGGCCGCCGCCTGCAGGTCGTTGCCCAGCAGCAGGGCGAGCTGCCGCGGGTCGCCGGAGGCCAGCGCCTCCAGCAGCGGCTCGACCTCCCCGACGCGGTTCGGCTTCGACTCCGCCCGCAGCCGGTCGAGTTCGGTGTAGACGCCGGGCGTGCCCAGCCCGCGGCGATCGAGCGCGATGACCCAGTGGAAGGTGTGCCGCGCCAGCACCGGCACGAGACGCTCGCCGCGGCCGGTGCCCAGCGCCGTGCCGCCCTGCAGCGAGAACGGGACGTCGCTGCCCAGCTTCGCGGCGATCTCGCTGAGGTCGTCGCGGCCCAGCTCCAGCCGCCAGAGGTGGTTCAGCGCCAGCAGCGTGGCCGCCGCGTCGGCGCTTCCGCCGGCCATCCCGCCGGCGACCGGGATGCCCTTGTTGATCGACAGCCGCACCCCGGGCTCTTCCGGATCGCGCCCGCTGTGCTCGGCGAGCAGCTGCACGGCCTTCCAGGCCAGGTTGCTGGGGCCGGTGGGCACCGAGTCCGCACCGTCGCCGTGCACGTCGATGCCGGGTTCCTCCGCGACCAGCACGGTGACCTCGTCGGTCATCGACAGCGCTTGGAAGACGGTGACCAGCTCGTGGTAACCGTCCGGGCGCGGGTCCCCGACCGACAGGTGCAGGTTCACCTTGGCGGGAACGCGAACGGTGATGGGGGTAGGAACCACGGAGAGCACTCTTAGAGCGTACGTGTAGAAGAAACCTCGCCGCCGACTTCCCTGGGTACGGGACCGGAAAATACGGTGAAGGGCGCCTCCCGGCGATCACTCGCCGGCAGGCGCCCTTCAGCGCGGATGATCCGGTCAGGCAGCCGGGATGACCGCGACGCCGCCGTACTTCTGGTTGATGAAGTCCTTGACCTGCTGGGACCGCAGCAGCTCGGCGAGCTTCTGGATCCGCGGGTCCTTCTCCAGGGCCGGGGTGGTCACCAGGCCGTTGGCGTACGGGTTGTTCTCCGGGCTCTCCACGAGGACCGGGTTCTGCAGGTTCGCCTTGATCGCGTAGTTGCCGTTGACCACCGCGGCGGCGGCGTCGTCCACCGAGCGCGGCAGCTGGTCCGGCGACAGGTCCTTGAACTTGATGTTCTTGGGGTTCTCGGCGATCGCCGACTCCAACCGGGTGCCCACCGCGGCCTCCGGCTTGAGCTTGATCAGGCCGCCCTGCTCCAGCAGCTTCAGGCCGCGGAACTGGTTCGCCGGGTCGTTGGACAGCGTGACCGTCGCGCCGTCCTGGACCTCCTGCAGCGACTTGACCTTGTTGGAGTACACCGCGAGCGGTTCCAGGTGCACGGCCTGGATCCAGACGAAGTCGCCGCCGCGCTGCTTGCGGTACTCCTCCAGGTAGGGCTGGTGCTGGAAGTAGTTCGCCTCCAGCTCGCCGTGCGCGACGGCCTCGTTCGGCCGGTTGTAGTCGTCGAACTTGACGATCTCGATGTCGAGCCCGGCCTGCTTCGCCAGGTTGTCCTTGACGTACTGCAGGATCTCGCCGTGCGGGGTCGGGCTGACCGCGACCCGCAGCGGGGCGTTCGGGTCCGTGGAGGCCTGGCCGCCGCCTCCGCACGCGGCCAGCACCACGCCGGCCGCGGCCACCAGGGCGGCAAAACGCAAACGCATCAGAGTTCGTCCTTTCTGGACAGCGGTTGGGAAGTAGTCCCAAGCAGGAAGAGGTTCGGGTGGGCGTCGCCCACGAGGTCAGCTCGTCGCGGACCGGCGCCGGTCGACGAGCTTCGCGGCCCGGTCGGTGATCAGCTGCATCGCGAAGGCCAGCACGCCGAGCACGACCACGGATCCCCACAGGATCCGGTCGTCGTAGCCCTGGTAGCCGTCCTGGATCGCGGTCGTGCCCAGCCCGCCGCCGCCGATCGCGCCGGCCATCGCGGCGTAGCCGACCAGCGCCACGGCGGTGACGCCGACCGCGCCGACCAGCGCGGCCCGCGCCTCGCCGAGCAGCACCGTCCAGACGATCCGCAGCTTGCTCGATCCGGTCGTGATCGCAGCCTCGACCACGGTGAAGCTGACCTCGCGCAACGCGTTCTGCGTCAACCGCGCGAAGAACGGGATAGCACCGATGGTGAGCGGCACGATCACCGCGGTGCTGCCGATCGACGTGCCGATCAGCAGCCGGGTGAACGACGCGAGCACCACCAGCAGAACGACGAACGGCACCGAACGCACCACGTCGACGATCACGCCGAGCACCCGGTACAGCACGGGCTTCGGGTTCAGGCCGACGGGCGAGGTCAGGTGCAGCAGCACCCCGAGCGGCAGGCCTCCCAGCACCGCCAGCAGGGTCGACACCAACACCATGTAGAGCGTGTCGATCGTCGCTTCACCAAGAATTCCAAGGACCTCCGACCAGGGGGTCACATCACTCACGCAGCAGCTCCGTCAACGCACACCGGGGCGCGTCGCACATGCGCGTCCCGCTCGACCATCCACTTCAGGGCCGCCTCGGCGCGCTCGCCGGTCAGGCCGACCTTGAACTTCGCCACGGGCGTGTCGCCCAGCCTGGTCAACCCGCCGCCCAGGATCGCGAGCTCGACCCCGAACCGGCCGGCGGCCTCCGGCAGCAGCGCGCCGACTGCGGCGAAACCGACCAGCACGACCTCGGCGACGACGTCGTGCCGACCGCCGGGCCGCAGCGAATCGCCCTGGTCGGTGCCGGGCAGCAGCGTGTCGCCCACCCGGCTGCCGGGCTCGGCGACGAGGTCGATGACCTTGCCGTGCTCGACCACCCGACCGTCCTCCAGCACCGCGACGTCGTCGGCGATCTTGCGCACCACGGCCATGTCGTGGGTGACCACCAGCACGGTGACGCCCAGTTCGGCGCGGGCGCGGTCCAGCACCGTGAGCACCGAGTCGGTGGTGCTCGGGTCGAGCGCCGAGGTCGGCTCGTCGGCCAGCAGCACCGACGGCTTGGCGGCCAGCGCACGCGCCACCGCGATCCGCTGGCGCTGCCCGCCGGAGAGCTGGTCGGGGTAGACGGAGGCCTTGTCGGTCAGGCCCACGAGGTCCAGCAGCTCGCCGACGCGGGTGCGCCGCTGCGGGCCGCTGACACCGGCCGCTTCCAGCGGCAACGCGATGTTGCCCGCGGCGGTGCGCTGGCGCAGCAGCGAATCGCCTTGCGGCACAACGCCGATCTGGCGACGCGCCGCGCGAAGCGCCTTGCCGCCGAGGGAAACGAGGTCGGTGCCGTCGACGCGGATGGCGCCGCCGTCCGGCTTCTCCAGCAGCGCGATGCACCGGGCCAGGGTCGACTTGCCGGCCCCGCTCGGACCGACCACCCCGCACACCGCACCGGCCGAAACCTCCATCGACACGCCGTCGAGGGCGCGGACGGTTCCGTTGTTGTGCTGGAAGGACTTGGTCAGGTTCTCGACTGTGATCACGATCGGCTCCACATCAGCTCGCGACGGCCGCGCGCACGACAGGGCAGCGCAGGCCAAGGAACTTCGGAAAGGGAGGAAGTGCTGGGTCACATCTCGCGACGACAGGCGGTGGTGGTACGGCGCCCGTGGTCGATGACGCGACGCTGCGTCAGCAGCCTCCGGATGTGGTTCTGCCGGGATCGGGCCAGCTGAGCTCGGGTCTGACCCGCAGGCGGGCTGGCTAACAGCGCGTTGGAATCCACAACAACTCCATCGGTCCTGGCGTTAGCACCTGCCCGTCGGGTGGTTGCTGCGGCGTCGCGGAGCCAGGTCTCTCGGCCGCTCGGGATGGATTTCCCGAATAGTAGAACCTACTGGCGGATTCCAGCGCAAGTTGATAGTCGTCACTTTCCGAAATCGTCTGCCAAATCACACACCCGGACGAGCGGGAATTTTCCTGGTACCGCAGGCGTTCTCGGTGACTCCGAGTAGTGGATCAACCTCGGTTGGCAAGCGCCCGGACGGGTGGTTCAGCGGCCGCTCTCGGTAGCCGCGGCCTCCGCGATGCGCGCGAAGTCGGCGATCTCCAACTGCTCGCCGCGAATCGACGGATCCACCCCGGCGGCCCGGAGAACGGCCTCCGCGCGCGCCGCGGACCCGGCCCAGCCGGACAGCGCGGCGCGCAGCGTCTTGCGCCGCTGGGCGAACGCCGCGTCCACCACCCGGAAGACCTCCGCGCGCGGCGCGGTCGACGGCGGTTCGACGCGCTCGAACGACACCAGTCCGGAGTCCACATTGGGCACCGGCCAGAACACCTTGCGCGGCACCGGACCCGCGCGGCGCACGTCGGCGTACCATGCGGCCTTGGCGCTGGGCACGCCGTAGACCCGGCTGCCCGGCTTGGCGGCCATCCGGTCGGCGACCTCGGACTGCACCATGACCAGGCCGTGCCGCAGGCTCGGCAATTCGGCCAGCAGGTGCAGCACCACCGGCACGGCGACGTTGTACGGCAGGTTCGCGACCAGCGCGGTCGGCGGCGCCGGGAAGTCCGCGGCGCTCACCCGCAGGGCGTCGGCCTCGATCACGGTGAGCCGATCGGCCAGCGCGGGGGCGAACTCGGCGGCGGTGCGCGGCAGCCGCGCCGCGAGCACCGGATCGATCTCGACGGCCGTCACGGCGCCGGCGGCCGGGAGCAGGGCGAGCGTCAGGGAGCCCAGGCCGGGGCCGACCTCCAGAACGACGTCGTCGGCCGTGACCGACGCCGAGGTCACGATGCGGCGCACCGTGTTCGGGTCGTGCACGAAGTTCTGGCCGAGCTTCTTCGTCGGGCGGATGTCGAGCTCCTCGGCCAACCGGCGCACGTCGGCCGGGCCGAGCAGACTCGCCTGCTGGTCGTCCACACAGAAAAACTACCCGCGCCCCGAAGCCACCGTCCCCGCACCCCGACCAGCAGAACCACGAAGGGCACCTGCCACCGGATCATCCGGCGAGAGGTGCCCTTCGGGACAACGAGGAAATGCTCAGCTGAGGCCCAACTTGGAGGAGCAGCCCGGCCAGGCGCCGTAACCGCCGCCTCGAGCCGCTCGGACCTTCTCCGCGACCGAGATCTGCTGCTCGCGGCTGGCCTGGTGCGGGTACGGCGCGTACTGGTCGCCGCCGTAGGCGTCCCAGGTGGACTTGTTGAACTGCAGGCCGCCGTAGTAGCCGTTGCCGGTGTTGATCGCCCAGTTGCCGCCGGCCTCGCACTGCGCCAGCTTGTCCCAGACGCCGCTGCTCGGCGGCTGCTTGCCGCCGATGCGCACGACCTTGGGCTGCGCTTCCTTGGTGATCTTCTCGCCGACTGCTGCCCGGCCGGTCTCCTCGCCGTTGCGCGTGGTGACCCGGGTGAACACGATCTTCTCGCCGGGCACGCCGGGGAATTCGACCCGCTCCTCGCCCTTGAACATCGTGTTGTCGACGATCTCCTGCACCGGGGGCGCGACCGGCATCGTCACGTTGATGACCGTGCTGCCGGTGCGGTCGATGCGGATCTCCGCGCCGGTGACCAGCTTCTGGTCGCCGCCGGGCGTGATCGTGTCCTCGGGGCCGAGTTCGAGCTTCTGCTCCTTGACCAGCTCGTCGATGTCGACGGCGGTCGTGGTCAGCTGCCGCGCCTCGTTGCCACCGTCGAAGACGGTGATGTTCTTGCTGGTCTTGACGACCAGGTCCATGCCCTGCTCGGGCACGGCCGTGGTGCGGTCGGCGGAGACCCACGCCCCGTCCGCCTGCACGCCGAGCTGGCGCAGCGCCTGGTCCACCGTGACCGAGCGGACCCATTCCTCGCGCTGCTCGCCGTCGACGGTCAGCTTCAGCAGCCGCCCGCGGTCGAGGGTGATGGTGTCGCCGTGGCTGACCTTGGCCTGCGGCGAGGGGCTGAGGGCGTCGTGCTGGCCGACGGTGATGCCCTCGTCCTCGAGCACGTCGGCGACGGTGCCCTCGTAGGTGCTGACGGTGCGCTCGTGCCCGTCGACCTCGACGGTCACCGACTTGTCCATCGCGGCTGCCGCGCCGCCGGTGCCGGTGAGGGTGAGCAGCACGCCGGCCACCGCGCCCTTGAGGAAGCGCCGCTTCCAGGTGGTGATCGCCTCGACGACCTCCTGCGGCGGGGTGTCGTCCTCCTCCGCCTCCGGCAACGCGTCCGGGATGACCAGCGGCGGCAGCACCGTGGTCTCGGCGTTGATCAGCCGGATGACCTCGTCGACGTCGATCTCGGCGGTGGCGAGCATGTCCTCGGCGTCCGGGCCGAGAACCTCGTAGATGTCCGCCGGGGTGATCTTGAGCGCGCCCGGCGGGAAGCTCGGGTGGTCCTCGGCCGGGTACCGCTGCGGCTCCGGGCGATCCAGGAGTCCCACTGCGGTGTGCTGCTCGGCCTGGACCGGGGTGAACCAGTCCGTCGTAGGCTCGAAGGATTCGGCCCAGTAGCCGTCGTCCGACCGGTAGGCATGGCCGGGGTAGCTGGGCTCGCCGCGTCCGTTCACAGGGTCGTTACCTCCCGAAGGCGGAAGTCGCGCTCGCGTGATGCGGAGCGGAGGCGGCGCCGGGCGAGACCCATGTCGTCGCTCAACTCCCTCGCTCCTCGCGTGCACACAACCTTCGTGCTTCGTGTCTGTATCCGACTCCCGCAGCCAAGCGCCGTCCTGCCGACCGAGAGCTCCGTTGCCCACGGCCCGCTTCCCCGACGTACACCGGCGAGACTTACGGGCGTTCCCCATGACTGGTTGTCATCGGTTACGAGGCCGAGACTCTAGCGTGATCAATGGAGGCAGCCAAGGACCCCGATCGGGTATGTGATCTGCATTACGCCGGGTTGCCGAGCAACCGAGCACGATCAGTAAGCGAGATCGCCCGCATTTGGTCCATTCGGGGGTACCGACGGCGGCCCGTTAGCTGGGCGACCTGGCTCCCTGGTGACATATCACACGTCCCCGACACCTGCGGTTTCCATGATCGGCGCCACGATTTCCGGGCCGGAACGGAACCCGGCCCGAGCACTCAACGCGCTCGGGCCGGGCCCTCCCTCCCCTCACCCGAGGGACCAGCGCCCCCACGGCGAGTTGATCACCTCATCGCGGCAAGCCCAGCTTCCGCGCGCACGCGGGCCAGGCGCCGAAGCCGCCGCGCGCAGCGCGCAGCGCCTCCGCGATGACGATCTGCTGCTCCCGCGATGCCCGGTGCGGGTACCGGTGGAAGCGGTCGCCGCCGTGGGCGGCCCAAGTCCTGCGGTTGAACTGCAGGCCGCCGTAGTAGCCGTTGCCCGTGTTGGCCGCCCAGTTGCCGCCGGCCTCGCACTTCGCGAGCCGGTCCCAGACGCTCGCCTGCGCGGGCGGCGCACTCGGAGACGCCGCCGCCATCGGCGCCACACCGCAGACCACGATGCTCGCCACTACCGTCGCCTTCGCGAACAAACCGAACTTCATCGCAATCCTGACTGCCGTGCCTCCGGGCAGGAGGTTCTCCGCCCAGCGGGCGGAATTGCGGGGTGTCGGCCCCCATCCCGGCTTCCGAAGTGGACGGTAAGGACGGCGTCGCGGACTGCAAGCGGGCGCGATTCGGCGCCCGATATCAAAGAACTGCGAGTGAAAAGAGTGCGGGTGGGGTTACGCCTGATCGAACCGAAATACTCGCTCGGCCGTGGCGGTGGTCGCTACCACGAGTTCTTCAAGCGTCATGCCACGGAGTTCCGCAAGATCCTGAAGGGTGTAATTGACGCAGTACGGCTCGTTCGGGCGTCCGCGGAACGGGTGCGGGGTCAGGAACGGCGCGTCGGTCTCCACCACGAACTGGTCCAGCGGCACCAGCTGCGCGGCCTCCCGGAGCGGCTTGGCGTTGGCGTTGCGGAAGGTCGCCGTCCCGGCGAAGGACAGAACGTAGCCCGCGTCCACGCAGGACCGGGCGAACTCGGCGTCGCCGGAGAAGCAGTGGAACACCACTGTTTCGGGGGCGCCCTCCTCGGCCAGGATCCGCAGGATGTCCTGGTGCGCCTCGCGGTCGTGGATCATCAACGGCTTGCCGGCGCGCTTGGCCAGGTCGATGTGCCAGCGGAAGGCCTCCTGCTGCGGCTCCGGCGGCGAGTAGTCCCAGTAGTAGTCGAGCCCGGTCTCGCCGACCGCGACCACCCGGGGGTGCTCGACGAGCCGCTCCAGCACCTGCCGGTCGGCGTCGTCGAAGTCCTTCGTGCGGGTGGGGTGCAGCGCCACCGCCGCGAACACCCGGTCGTCCCAAGTGGACGCTTCGACTGCCCACTCGGCGGAGGCGATGTCGTCGGCGACGGTCACTACCCGGCCGACCCCGGCGCCCTGCGCGCGGTCCACCATGGCGCGCACCTCGTCGGGCGTCTTCGCGCCGCAGGCGTCCAGGTGGGTGTGCGCGTCCACCGCGGGCGCGGGCAGCGCCTCCGGCACCGGCGGCAGCTCCCGCTTCCGGTCCCGCTTGCTCATCGCACCTCTCCAACGCAGGCAGCACTCGGGTGGGTCGACCGCAGTTTCAATTGAAACTGTGGTCCAACGAGGGTGAGGGGCACCCGCGGGTTTCACGGGTGCCCCTCGCCTCGGGTCGTCAGCTTTCGATCGGGGCCCACTCCGGGCCGGTCTCGCCGAGCTTCGGGTCCAGCTTGGCGAACAGCGGCGTCGGCTTCTGCAGCGGCCGGCCGACCTCGATCTCGGTGGACCGCCACGCCGCCTGCTCGCCGGCGTAGTCGCCCATCAGCACCGGGTACTCGATGCTCGGGTCGTCCAGGTCGGTCACCTCGCGGATCTCCGGCTGGGCCGACCAGACCCCGGTGCCGCCGAGCAGCTCGTGCACCTTCTGCGCCGAGTGCGGCAGGAACGGGGTGAGCAGCGTGTTGGCGTCGGAAACCACCTGCAGCGCCGTGTGCAGCACGGCGTCCCGCCGGTCCGGATCGTCCTTGAGCTTCCACGGCTCCTGGTCGGACAGGTACTTGTTCGCCGCCGACACGACCCGCATGGCCTCCTGCGAGGCGGCCTTGAACCGGGACCGCTGCAGGTGTCCGCCGACGGTGTCGAAGGCGTTGCGGGACAACGCCTTCAGCTCCTCGTCGGCGGCCTGGGGCGCGGTCGGCGCGGGCACCGCGCCGTTGTTCTTCACGGCCATCGAGACGGACCGGTTGACCAGGTTGCCCCACTCGTTGGCCAGCTCGAAGTTGGTGCGCCGGACGAACTCGTCCCAGGTGAAGTCGGTGTCCTGGTTCTCCGGCCCGGCGACCGAGATGAAGTACCGCAGGGTGTCCGGGCCGAACTCGCGCAGGAAGTCCCGCACGTAGATCACCGTGCCGCGGGAGGTGGAGAACTTCGACCCGCTCATGGTGAGGAACTCGCTGGAGACGATCTCGTCCGGCAGGTTCAGCTCGCCGTACGGGCCGACCTCGCCGCCGCGGTCGCCCTGGCCGTTGTGGCCCATCAGCAGCGTCGGCCAGATCTGGGCGTGGAAGGTGATGTTGTCCTTGCCCATGAAGTAGTAGCCCTGGGCGGCCGGGTCGGTCCACCACTGCTTCCAGGCGTCCGCGTCACCGGTCCGGCGGGCCCACTCGACGCTGGCCGACAGGTAGCCGATCACCGCGTCGAACCAGACGTAGAACCGCTTCATCGGCTGGTCGCGCCAACCGTCCAGCGGGATCGGCACACCCCAGTCCAGGTCCCGGCTGATCGCCCGGGGCCGCATGTCGTCGACCAGGTTCTGGGCGAACTTGAGGACGTTGGGCCGCCAGCCGGTGCGCGTGGACAGCCACTTGCCCAGCGACTCGGTGAACGCGGGCAGGTCCAGGAACAGGTGCTCGGTCTCGACGAACTCCGGCTTCTCGCCGTTGATCCGGGACACCGGGTTGATCAGGTCGGCCGGGTCGAGCTGGTTGCCGCAGTTGTCGCACTGGTCGCCGCGCGCGCCGTCGTAACCGCAGATGGGGCAGGTGCCCTCGATGTAGCGGTCGGGCAGCGTGCGGCCGGTGGACGGGCTGATCGCGCCGGTGGTGGTCTTCGGCAGCACGTAGCCGTTGCGGTACAGCGCGAGGAAGATCTGCTGGACGACCTCGTAGTGGTTGCCCGTGGTGGTGCGGGTGAACAGGTCGTAGGACAGGCCGAGGCCCTGCAGGTCCTCGGCGATCACCCGGTTGTACTTGTCGGCGAGCTGGCGGGTGGTCAGCCCCTCGTTCTCGGCCTGCACCGAGATCGGCGTGCCGTGCTCGTCGGTGCCGGACACCATGAGCACCCGGTTGCCGGCCATTCGCTGGTAGCGAGAGAAGACGTCCGAGGGCACACCGAAACCGGAGACGTGGCCGATGTGCCGTGGACCGTTCGCATAGGGCCAGGCCACAGCGGTCAACACAGAGGCACTCATGGTGCTTAGCCTACGGTTCGAGGGGCCGTGACCTCGAACCGGTTCTCGTTAGAGCTTGTCTGAGAACTCGCTTTGCGTGGCGGTGCGAGTGGCGGCCCCCTGCGGGAGTTACAGACGCCGCCTGGCTGTGGGATCCCCGACACACGTATGTCCATACGACGAGTCGGGGCTGTCCTCGCCAGACGACGTCTGAGAACCCGCGGCGGTGCCGGTTGCGTAGGTGGGCTAAGCGGCTGCGCCGCTTCAAAAACAACACCCACCCTTCCGCACTCAACATCAAACCTCTAGTCGTGAGCGGCCGCCGACGACCGGGATCAGCACCGCACGGGCTGGGCGCCTGCCGGGTCGAGGGCGTTGAGCACCATGCGCCCGACGTGCGGGTTGAACGCCACCGCGACGTGCTCGGAGAAGTCCTGCGGGCAGACGTCCTGGAGCACGATATTGGTCGCGTTCGGCGCGTCCAGGTGGCCGCTGGTGTACGGGGTGACCAGCTGGTCGTACTTGGTCATGATCGTCGTGTATTCGATGCCGGGCACCGCGGCGCCGTCCGCGTTGAGCTTCGCCATGAACTCGGAGTCCTTGAACAGCTGGCGGCAGGAACCGCACAGCTCGTCCGGGACCTGGCCGACGACCGGCAGCTCCTCGGCCAGCCGGTCCAGCAGCTCCGAGGTGTTCTGCAGCGTGGTGCCGTCGTAGAGCGGGGTGATCGCGACGTAGCGCTGCACGTTCTCGGCACCGCCCAGGAACTTCAGGTAGTACTGCGGCATCACGGTGCCCTCGGAGTGGCCGACCAGGTCGACCTTCTCGGCGCCGGTGGCGGCCAGCACCCGGTCGACGAAGCCGGCGAGCTCGGGCGCGCTCTCCTCCATCGGCGCGAATCCGCCGGTGAGCGGCGGCACCCCGGGCGGGAGGCCGTAGGTCAGGGCGAAGGCGCAGTAGCCCTGGCCGGCCAGCACCGGCCCCAGGTACGCCCAGTTCGTGGTGGCGGCGCCGCCGAGGCCGTGCACCAGGACCACCGGCGTCGGGTGCTCGGCGCTCGGTTGGCAGCTCCAGTCGTTCACGCCGGACGGCGCGGCGGCCGCGTCGGGTTGGGCCGTCGCGGGCGTCGCCGCCGCGGTGACGGCGAGCAGGGCCGTGAGAGCAGCCAGGACACCTCTGATCCGCATCTTCAACCTCGCCTCGTCGTGCGGCTTCTCGATGCACAACGGGCTCGGAACCAGGAAGTGACGCGGCCGACCGCAACATCATCCCGACGGCCCAGCAGGCAAGACCACGCGCGGCTTTCAAGGCCCGTGCGCACTTTGTGCTGCTACCACGACAAGAAGTGCGCACGGGTTCTGCGCTGCTCGATGCCGCGGCTGGTCAGGCGAGGTCGGCGCGGAAGAAGTCGACGTTGTACGGGCCCCACTGGGTCAGGGTGAAGTAGATCGCCGGCCGGTCCGCCGCCCACGGGTGCAGGAAGCCGCCGTAGAGCCCCGGGCAGTCGGCGCCGGACACCACGACCTCGCCGCCGCTCCACGGCCCGGTGAGCTCCGGCGCCGTGCGCAGCACGATCGCCGCGCGCTGCTCGTCGAGGTGCACCGCGAACCACCGGTCGAAGTGCCGGTTGAACTGCACCGACAGCTCGGCGACCGGCGCGGGCAGCACGGGCGCGGCGGCGAGCGGGTCGTCGCCCCAGCCGCTGCCGGTCCAGTACTCGTAGGCCGCCGGTTCGAGCAGGTCGTCGGCTCCGACGCGGGCGAGGTGCCCGGCGCCGAACCGGCCGCTCGGGGTGCCGAGCAGGTGCGCGCGGCCGTCCAGGACGCCGGCGAAGCCGATCATCTGGAACGGGTGACCGCCGGGGTCGCGGCGCCGGAACCGGCTCAGCCAGGGCTGCCGCGAGTTCCGCCAGACCGCCGTCTCCGACTTCGTCCACGTCGCCCGCCGTCGTCGGAGTACGCGAGCGCGCCGTAGTTCGTGTGCCACACACCCGGCATCCCCCACCGCCGCACGGACATGTAGTGCAGGTAGTTGCGGCCGCCGATGGCGATCCCCGCGGTCGGGATCACGGTGTGCTCGCGCGTGCCGGTCCGGTCGCCGGGCAGCGCCTGCCCGGCCATGCCGTCCTCGCGTGACAGGACCGAGTCGAACTTCAGGCCCGCGTCCAGGTCGGTGTTGGTGGACCGCGCGATCACGTTGTACCGCCAGTCGGCGCTCTTGGGGCCCGCGCCGTGGCCGCCCCACCCATCGCCGTAGGTGTCGCCGAACGCCGCGAGCACGCCGCCCCGGCCGTCGTCCCACATGATCCCGAGGTCCGTCGCGTGGATGCCGAACCGGCTGGCCGTGCGGTTGCAGGAGTCCTCGCCGGTGATCCTCGTGAGCCTGGTCGCACCGATCACACGCACCATGCGGCCACGGTACGCACTGCGGCCACGTCGCGAAAATGGCGTTTGCGCAGGTAGCCGCCGTGATCTCGCGGCGCCGCCCGGTGGCCCGAGATCCTGGCCGGGACATGACCCCGGCCACTCCCCGAGCCGCAACCCGCCTGATTGACCAGCGAAAACAGCGGTAGCCGGGGCTGTGGTCCGGGCTCGGTGCGAGGTCATACTGTCGGCGTGCCGGTCTTCACCCGTCCGATTGACGGCGAGGCGAGCGCAGCCCAGGTGCTGCGGCGCCTCGCTGCTCGCGCGCGCCGCCGCGGGCTGCCGCCACCGGCCGCGCTGACCGGCGACTGGTTCGGCGGCTCCGCCGTCCTCGCCCCGTCCGTGCGGATCGACGCCACCGCGCCGGAACGGGCCTTCACCACCGCCGACGCACCGGCCGGCCGGGCCGGACCCGGCCCGGTCGGCGGCGGCTGGATCGGCTACCTCGGCTACGGCCTCACCGACCCGGGCCGGCACGCCGAACCCCGCCGGCTGCCCCTCGCCGCGTGGGGCTGGGCCGATCACGTGCTGCGGCTCGACCCGGACGGGCAGTGGTGGTTCGAGGCGCTCGGCGCCGCAGAACCGGGCCTGGTCGCGGAGCTCGCCGAGGCGGTCGCCGCAGGCGATCCGCCGCAGGCCTCCTGGGAGGCGGGGCCGGTCGGCAGACCGGACGCCGACCAGCACGGCAAAGCCGTGCGCGGATGCGTGGAGGAGATCGCCGGAGGCGAGATCTTCCAGGCGAACATCTGCAGCCGGTTCGCGGTGCCGTTCCGGGGCGATCCGCTGGAGGTGTTCGCCGTCGGCAGCGCGCGGATGCAGCCCGCGCGGGCGGCATACGTGGCCGGGTCGTGGGGCGCGGTCGCATCGTTCTCGCCCGAGCTTTTCCTGGCCCGGCACGGCCGGGTGGTGCACTCCAGCCCGATCAAGGGCACGCTGCCGCGGCGGGGGCCGCAGGACGACCGCAACGCCGAGCTGCTCCGAGCGTCCGCCAAGGACGTCGCGGAGAACGTGATGATCGTGGACATGGCGCGCAACGACCTCGGGCGGGTCGCCGAGGTCGGGCGCGTGGCGGTGCCCCGGCTGCTGGACGTGCAGCCGCATCCCGGCGTGTGGCACCTGGTGTCGGACGTGCGGGCGGAAATCCCCGCGGAGCTGCCGAACTCGGCGCTGCTGTCGGCGACGTTCCCGCCCGCGTCCGTGACCGGCGCGCCGAAGGCGCGGGCGCTGGAGCTGATCGCGGAGCTGGAGTCGCAGCCGCGCGACGTCTACTGCGGCGCGGTCGGCATGGTCTCGCCGGTCGCGGGCATGGAGCTCAACGTCGCCATCCGCACCCTGGAATTCGCCGACGGCGTGCTGCACCTGGGCGTCGGCGGCGGGATCACCGCGGACTCCGACCCGGACCGGGAATGGCAGGAAGTGCTCACCAAGGCCGCCCCGGTCCTCTCCCTGCTGGACCGCTAGCCCCAGCGGTTTCGCGCGAAACCGTCACCTGGCAGGCGTGGCGAACGCCGTTTTCGCGCGAAAACGGCGCGCATACCGACAGCGGGTGTCAGCCGAGCAGGGCCAGGGCTTCATCGGCGGTGCGGCAGCCCGCCGATGCCAGGTCGAGGTTCGCCAGGGACGCGGCGTGCACCGCTTCATCGGCCGCCGCCACGCAGTCGCGCACCACGTGCACGGTGAAGCCGAGGTCCGTGCCGTGCCGGGCCGTCTGCTCGACCGTCAGGTTCGTGGCCACGCCGGTGATCAGCAGGGAGTCGATGCCCTGTTCGCGCAGCCACGGCACGAGGTCGTTGCCCGCCAGGCCGGAGAGCCGCTGGTTGTCCACCACCCGGCCGCCCGCGTCCGACATCTCCGCGATCAGCCCGGAGCCCGGCGCGTCCGGCCGGAACGCCTCCTGCGCATCGCCGACGGCGCGCATGAAGGCCGTGTTGCGCACCAGCCCGCCCTCCCCGACGGGCACCGTGAACCGGGTGAACACCAGCTCGGCCCCGGCCTCGCGGGCCGCCCGGTGGAACCGCGCGGCGCGCTCGACCACGCCGCTGCGCGACACCGGTTCGGCGAGCATCCCGCCGAAGAATCCCTCGGGCTCGATCACGTTGACCTGCCAATGCAGGCCCAATACCGCACATCGCATCATTCGATCTTGCCCTGGAACCCGGCCGGGCTTCTATCGCCGGGCAGCGAGGACCGCGTCGTACAGCTCCTTCTTCCGCACGCCCGCGAGCTCCGCGACCTCCGCTACCGCGTCCTTCAGCCGCACGCCTTCGGCGGCGCGCTCCTCCACCTGCGCCACCAGCTCCGCCGGGTCGGTGGCCGCCGGTGGCTCGGCTCCGCCGAGCACCACCGTGATCTCGCCGCGCACGCCTTCGGCGGCCCAGGTGGCGAGCTCCGCGAGGCTGTCGCGGCGGATCTCCTCATAGGTCTTGGTCAGCTCGCGGCAGACCGCTGCTCGTCGCGAGCCGCCGAGCACCTCGACGGCGTCGGCCAGGGTGTCGGCGAGCCGGTGCGGCGCCTCGAAGAACACGCAGGTGCGTTCCTCGGCGAGCAGCCGCCCGAGCCAGCGGCGGCGTTCGCCCTGCTTGCGGGGCGGGAACCCCTCGAAGCAGAACCGGTCCGAGGGCAGCCCGGACACCGCGAGCGCGGTGGTCACCGCGGACGGCCCCGGCAGGCAGGTCACCGGCAGCTGTTCGGCGACGCAGGCCGCCACCAGCCGGTATCCGGGGTCGGACACGCTGGGCATCCCGGCGTCGGTGACCAGCAGCACCGTGCGGCCCTCGCGCAGGGCGTCCAGCAGCATCGGCGCCCGCGCCGCTTCCACGCCCTCGTAGTAGCTGACCACCTTGCCGCCGGGCGTGACGCCCAGCGCGCTGGCGAGCGCGCGCACCCGCCTGGTGTCTTCCGCGGCGATGACGTCGGCCGAGCCGAGTGCGTCGACGAGGCGCGCCGAGGCGTCGCGGGAATCGCCGAGCGGGGTGGCGGCGAGCAGGAGCGTGCCGGAGTCCATAACCGCACAGCGTATTTCCGCGGGCACGCCGCCCGGGGCGGTGGGCCACCGACTTCGCGGCTGGTCTCCTACGATCGGGGGCTGTGAGCGTCCTCGTCCCCAATCCCGGTGGCCGCAGCGCCGACGAACTCGTCAACGTCGGCCGCAGGCCACCGGCCCGGCAGCCGGGCGAGACCGATCCACGTCCGCTGCTCGACGTGACGATGCCAACCGACCGGCTGCGCGGCTGGCTGGTCACGATCGCGGTCACGGCCGTCGCGGCGCTCGTGCGGCTGTGGGACCTCGGGCGCGCCACCAACGAGGGCACCCCGGTCTTCGACGAGAAGCACTACGTGCCGCAGGCGTGGCAGATGCTGCGCAACGGCGGCTACGAGGACAACCCCGGCTACGAGCTGGTCGCGCATCCGCCGGTCGGCAAGCAGCTGATCGCGATCGGCGAATGGCTGCTCGGCTACAACCCGTGGGGCTGGCGGATCATGGCCGCGCTCTGCGGCACGGTGATGGTGCTGCTCGTCGTGCGCATCGCGCGCCGCATGACCCGGTCCACCCTGCTCGGCGCGGTGGCCGGCGTGCTGCTGATCTGCGACGGGCTCAGCCACGTGCAGTCCCGGGTCGGGATGCTCGACGTGTTCCAGGCCATGTTCCTGCTCGCCGCGTTCGCCTGCCTGCTGGTCGACCGCGACCAGGTGCGCAGCCGGATGTGGCAGGTGTGCGTCGAGGGCCGGCTGGACGCGAGCGGCTGGGGCCCGCGGCTGGGGTTCCGCTGGTGGCGCTTCGGCACCGGGCTGATGCTCGGGCTGGCCTGCGGCGTGAAGTGGAACGCCATCTACTACATCATGGCGTTCGGCCTGCTCAGCGTGATCTGGGATGCGCTGGCGCGGCGCGCGGCGGGAGTCCGGCGGCCGTGGCGGGCGGCGCTGGTGCGCGACACCGCCCCGGCGCTGTGGTCGCTGGTAGCGATCCCGCTGCTGGTCTACTTCGCGACCTGGGCGGGCTGGTTCGCCAGCGAGACGGCGACGGACCGGCACGCCGTGATCACCGCCGACGACGTCGGCTTCGGATCGCTGCCCGACGCGCTGCGGTCGCTGCTGTACTACCAGCTCAACGTGCTGGACTTCCACACCCACCTGGTCACGCCGAAGAACCCGCACCCGTGGGAGTCGAAGCCGTGGGCGTGGCCGATGGGCATGCGCCCGATGCTCTACTACTACGAGTCGGGGATCTCGGGCTGCGGCCGGTCCAACTGCATCGGGGCGACGATGCTGATCGGCACGCCGGCGATGTGGTGGCTGGCGCTGCCCGTCGCAGGCTGGGCGGTCTGGCGGGCGACCAGCAGGATGGACTGGCGCTACGCCGCGGTCCTGGTCGGCTACGGCGCGGGCTTCCTGCCGTGGTTCACCAACCTGGACCGGCAGATGTACTTCTTCTACGCGACTCCGCTGGCGCCGTTCCTGGTGCTGGGCATCGTGCTGGTGCTGGGCGAGGTCCTCGGCACGGCGCGCGACCACCTGGAGCGGCGCCAGACGGGGCTGCTCGCGGTGTCGCTGTACGTGGGGCTCGTGGTGGCGAACTTCGTGTGGCTGTGGCCGATCCTCAACGGCGAGCCGATCACCCAGGAGCATTGGCAGGCCGAGCTCTGGCTCCCCTCCTGGCGCTGATCACGGGCCGCGAGCGCGTTGCCCAGCGCACTCACGGGCCCGTGACCAGCGCAGGCAGGATCAGGCGCGCGGTTCCCAGCGGAACCAGGCTCGGGCCAGCAGGCCCAGCAGCGCGATCCAGGCCACCAGCACGCCGAGCGCCGGAAGCCCGCCGAGCAGGTCCACCCCGGACATCGCGCGGTGCACCAGGTCGCCGATGGCTCCGCCCGGCAGCAGCACCGCGGCCGGCGAGCCGCTCATCGACGCCCACAACGCGCTGCCGAGCAGCACGATCAGCCACGGCATCGTGGTGATCTGCGCCTGCTCCGCGGTGGACGTCCGGCCGCTCGTCGCCGCCCCCGCCGCGACGGCGAGCGCGACTCCCGGGATCATCGCGAGCACCAGCGCGACCGGGCTCGCCGGCAGCGGCGCGCCCAGGCCCACCGAGATCCCGAACAGCACGACCATCTGGCCGAACCCGAGCAGGACCACCGGGCTCAGCAGGCCGGTCAGGATCGTCGCGGCCGACTGCTCGCTGCTGCGCAGCCGCTTCAGGTACAGGTCCTCGCGGCGGCTGGTCAGCGCGGTGGTCACCGTGAAGTAGACGGTGAGCCCCTGCACCGCCAGCAGCTGCGTGGTCAGCGTCGCGGACCAGACCCGCAGGTCGGCGCTGCCGGGCACGCTGGTGCCCAGGAGCAGGCCGAGCAGCAGCGGCATCAGCGTCGCGCTGAGCGCCACGGTCTTGTTGCGCATCAGCAGCTTCCACTCGGCGCTGCTCAACGCGAGCACGGCTGTGCTCATGGGACGGCCACCTCCTGGCGGACGGATTGGAAGATGTCTTCGAGCGACGCCTGGTGCGCGCGCAGGCCCGCGAGATCGAGGCGTCCGTCGGCCCAGGACAGCAGCGCGTGCAGGTCGCGCTGCAGGGCCGGGGTCCGGATCTCCACGCGGGTGCCCGTCCACGTCACCGTCCCGGCCAGCGACGGGAGCTCGACGCGGTCACCGGGGTCGAAGCTGATCCGCGCCTGCTGGGAGGCCAGCACGTCGACCAGCCTGCCGGACACCGCGATGTGGCCCTGGTGCATGATCGCCAGCCGGTGCGCCAGCCGTTCGGCCTCTTCCAGGTAGTGCGTGGTCAGCAGCACCGTGGTGCCCCGCGCGAGTCGGGCGCGCACCATTTCCCAGGTGGCGCGGCGGGATTCCGGGTCCATGCCGGTGGTCGGCTCGTCCAGGAACAGCAGGTCCGGATCGCCGAGCAGGGCGAGCGCGAGGTCCAGCCGGCGCCGCTCGCCGCCGGAGAGCTGCTTCACCCGCGTCTCGCGCCGGGCCGCCAGCCCGACCGCCGCCAGCGATTCGTCCACATCGGACTTGCGGGACGTCAGGGCGGCGCCGAGCCGGGCAGTTTCGAGGACCGTCAGATCGCCGGCGAAACCGCCCTCCTGCAACATGATCCCGATCCGGCGGCGCACCGAGCGATCCCGCCGGGGGTCCTGGCCGAAGACCCGCACCGCGCCCCCGGTGGGCGCCCGGTGCCCCTCGATGGTCTCCAGCGTCGTCGTCTTGCCCGCCCCGTTGGTGCCGAGCAGCGCGAACAGCTCACCGGCGTGCACGTCGAAGTCGACCCCGCGGACCGCCTCGAAATCGCCGTAGCGGCAACGCAGTCCGTTGACGCTGATCACTGGTGTCGTCATGCCGTCAAGGCTCGCCGGATCGCATTCGCGCCGGTAGAGCGTTCCGTCAGCCGCGATTGCGCGGCCTGTCAGGGAAATTGATGACTGATGTCATGCCGGAATCGGCGAGCGGGGCGGGACGGATGCAGGATGCTGGACCGGTGAGCGAACCCGACCCCACCCAGTTCGACCCGCGTCGCATCGTGCGACTGCGCCGCTACACCTGGTGGTCGCTCGTGCCGGTGATGCCGATGTACGCGCTCTTCCCGGTGTTCAACCTCGTGGTAGGCGCGCGGGACGGCTTCTACGGAACGCCGGAGATCGTCGTCCTGGCGCTGGTCCTGGTCGTGATCGCGGTGGACGGCACGATCCTGTCGATCGGCCTGATGCGCGGCCTCGGCAAGGGCGTCTCGCGCCCGGTCCCGCACGGCGTGATCTTCGCGCTCGCCCTCGCGGCCATGGCGTACGCGCTGAGCCAGGACGGCGGCGGGATGGCCTGGTCGGTGCTGGTCAGCGGGCTGGCCGCGATGCAGATCGCGGCCAGCCCGTACCGGATCCGCTGGCGGCTCGTGATCGGATCCGTGTTGCTGATCAGCACGGTCGCCGGGCTCGCGGCCCTGCCGCGACTGCCGCATCCGATGCTCGCCGTCATCACCGGCTTCACCGTCGCGTTCACCGTGGCCGCGCTGATCGCGCTGGTCCTGGTCGCCGCCTGGTTCTGGGACATCGTGCTGGAGCTGGACCGGGCCCGCGCCGTCAGCGCCGAGCTCGCCGTCGCCAAGGAACGCCTCCGGTTCGCCGCCGATCTGCACGACATCCAGGGCCACCACCTGCAGGCGATCGCGTTGAAAGCGGAGCTGGCCGAGCGCCTGGTCGGCGTCGACGACGACCGGGTGCGCACCCAGGCCGCCGAGGTGGCCGAGCTCGCGCGGACCGCGCTGAAGGACACCCGCGAGGTCGTGCAGGGCTACCGGCGCAGCAACCTGATCACCGAACTCGACAACGCGCGCGAAATCCTGGAGGCCGCCGGCGTCCGGACCACGGTGCGCGGTGACGCGGCGATGGTTCCGCCGCCGCTGCAACCGCTTTTCGGCGCGCTGGTGCGCGAAGGCACCACCAACATCCTCCGGCATTCGCGCGCCGAGAACTGCGAACTCGTCATCGCCGTCGACGGCCCGCACACGCAGGTCGTGCTGAGCAGTGACCGCCCGAACCCGCCGAACGGCGACGCCGGGTCCGGCATCGACGGGCTGCGCCAGCGGTTCGGCACACTGGGCGGGCGGGTCGACGCGAACCGGGTGGCGGACCGGTTCGAGCTGCGCGGTTCCGCCGACGAACCCGGGAGGACTCCGTGATCCGAGTGGTGCTGGCCGACGACGAGGACCTGATCCGGGGTGCGCTCGCCGCGCTGCTCGACCTGGAGCCGGACCTGGAAGTGGTCGCCCAGTGCAGCAACGGGGCGGAAGCGCTCCGGGCGGTCCGCGAGCACGCGCCGGACATCGCGGTCTTCGACCTGGAGATGCCGGAGCTCGACGGCGTGCAGGCCGCGCAGCGCCTCGCCGGCCGGCTGCCGATCGTGCTGGTCACCCGGCACGCCCGCCCCGGGGTGCTGAAGCGGGCGCTCGCCGCGGGCATCCGCGGCTTCGTGCCCAAGACCACGCCCGCGTCCCGGCTGGCCGTGATCCTGCGCGACGTGCACGGCGGCGCCCGCTACATCGACCCGGAGATCGCGGCCAGCGCGCTGACCGGCGACGCCTGCCCGCTCACCGACCGGGAACTCGAACTGCTCGGGCACACCCTGCAGGGCGGCACGATCGCCACCATCGCGGCGGCGGTGCACCTGGCGCCCGGCACGGTCCGCAACTACCTGTCGGCGGCGATGACCAAGCTCGGCGTCGAAACCCGGCACGAAGCGGCCCGCCGCGCCTGGGAAGAAGGCTGGATCTGACGCCGCTTTCGCGCGAGAACGGCCCGCGACGTGAGGAGTGGGCGGCGCTTTCGCGCGAAATCGCCATCCGGCACGCGTGAGCGATGGCGCTTTCGCGCGAAATCGCCATCCGGCACGGGTGGGTGGTGACGGTTTCGCGCGAAAACGGCGGCGCCTGAAGTGAATGAAGCCGCGCGTGGTCGCTCCGGGCTGGAACGACCACGCGCGGGTCCCGCCCCCTCAGGCCAGATCGGCCAGGGTCTTGCGAAGCGCGGCCACCGCGTCGACGATCTCCTCCGGCCGGACCGAGAGCGGCGGACGGCAGCGCAGCGCGTCCGGGCCCGACGGCAGGAACAGCGTGCGGTAGCTGTCGCGGGCGATCGCCAGTGCGCGGTCGCGCTTGGCCGGGTCGCGGAAGGTGATCGCGCACATCAGGCCGCGGCCGCGCGGATCGCGGATCACCGACGGGAATTCCGCCGCCAGGTCGCGGAGCTCGCCAAGCAGCAGCTCGCCCATCTGCCTGCTGTGCTCGAACAGGCCCTCGCGCTCGACGACCTCCAGGATCCTGGTCGCGCGGACCATGTCGACCAGCGAACCGCCCCAGGTGGAGCTGATCCGGCTGGCCTCGCGGAAGGCGTTGTCGGCGACCTCCAGCACGCGGCGCCCGCCCATCACCCCGCACACCTGCAGGCGCTTGCCGAAGGCGACCAGGTCCGGCTCCAGTCCGAGCGCCTCGTGCGCCCAGGCCCGCCCGGTCAGCGCGCCGGTCTGCACCTCGTCGGCGACGGTGAGGACGTCGTGCTCCTGGCAGAGTTCCTGCACCGCCTGCAGGAACTGCGGCCGCAGGTGCCGGTCGCCGCCCTCGCCCTGGATCGGCTCGTAGACGAAGCACGCGATCTCGTTGCCGTAGCGGCGCAGCGCGGCGCGGGCGGCGTCGAGCGCGATCGTCTCCTCCGGCAGCAGCTCGGCGCTGTCCCACCGCTCGCCCGGCTCGATCGCGGGACTGGGGATGCGCGGCCAGTCGAACATCGGGTAGTCGCGGATCTTCGACGGGTCGGTGTTGGTCAGCGAGAGCGTGTAGCCGCTGCGGCCGTGGAAGGCCCGCTCCAGGTGCAGCACGCGGCTGCCGCGCACCGCGATTCCGTTGCGCGCGTTGACCTTGGTCTTCCAGTCGAAGGCGACCTTCAGCGCGTTCTCCACCGCGAGGGTGCCGCCGTCGATGAAGAACAGCAGCGGCAGCTCGGGGACGCCGACCACGCGGCGGAAGGTCTCGGCGAAGCGGGCCTGCTCGGCGGTGGCGAAGTCCGGGTTGGACGGCTTGATCCGCCCGACGCGCACCAGGTCCGCCTCGAACTCGGACGTGCGCAGGCCGGGGTGGCCGTGCCCGAGCGGCGCGGAGCTGAAGAACATCGTCATGTCGAGGTACTCGGTGCCGTCGCGGGCGTCGCGGAGCCGGCAGCCGTCGCCGGCGTCGAGGTCCACGACGATGTCCATCAGGTCGCCGGTGACATGCGCCTTCAGCGCCGCGACGACGTCTGCCGCCGCGTCTCGCGGGCTCGGGACTTCGGTCGGTACGACGTCGCGAACGGTCTTGTGCTGAGCGGTCATGTTCGGCCTCCCGGCGCCGTGTGGTGCGGTGTCGAGCATCACGTGTCAAGAAGAATTACATCAGGAATCCGTAGAGAAGCAACATCCTTCAGCAAAGACTGCGCTATGGAGAAAGATTTTCTTTCGCTGCGGCATGCGGGGGTGAGTGCTGCTGCTGGGCGGTGAACGGTCAGGCGAGGCGGGAGCCGGACCACCAGCCGCGAACGGGCGGCACGGGGTCGAGCAGCGGATCGGCCTCGGTCAGCGGTGCGGCGGTTCCGCACACGGCGGCCAGCCGCTCCGGCGTCAGGCAGTAGACCCGCTCCGACGCCGAGACCGCCCAGTCGGCCAGTTCCGCCGCCGGGAGGCCGCGCGTCGAAGCGACGAGGACGACGTTGCCGGACTGACGCCGTGCCAGCACGCGGGGGTGGGCGAAGACCAGCACGTGCGGGAACACCTCGCAGGCCGCGGCGATCGCGCGCAGGGCGAAACCGAGTTCGGCGGCATCCCACAGGTTCGCCGCGAACAACCCGCCGGGCCGCAGCACCCGGGAGACCTCGGCGAAGAACTCGACGGTGGCCAGCCCGGTGACGACATCCCCGCCTTGGAAAGCGTCCAGCACGACGAGGTCGGCGCTCTCGTCCAGCGCATCCTCGACGCCGGCCCGGCCGTCCTGCACCTGGACTTCCAGGCCAGGCACCTCGTCGAGCCCGAGGTGCTCGCGCACCAGCTCGACCAGCTTCCCGTCGAGCTCGAACACGAGCTGCTCCGAGCCGGGCCGCGTCACGGCGAGGTAACGGGGCAACGCGAAACCACCACCGCCCACGAACAGCGCCGACACGGCGTCGCTCGGTGGCCAGTGCCGGTCGATCGCCTGGGCGATCCAGTCCGTGTAGGGCATCTTCAGGTGGGCCGGATCTTCGAGATCCACATAGGACTGGGAGACGCCGTCGACGGAAACGGTCCACCCGCCGGCCCGGAGGCGATCGGGGATCAGCTCGGCGACACCGAACCGGACAGCCGCCTCAACCCGTTCGCGCGTCCCCACGGAAGCCTCCCCTCGGCTGAACCCGCCGGCCGGAAGCAGCACCTCGATCCTAGCCCCGCCGCGACGAAGCCCGGCGCCATCGAGCCCGGGATGCGGTCCGGCGAGGCGCGGACACGAAAATGGCGACGGTAATGTGCGCCACATATATCGGAACCGTCCAGCACATTCTCGATAAGCCCCGCGGTCGAATTTATTCAGCCGGATGCACACGGGAAACACGCCCCAGGAAGCAATGCCGTTAAAGCCAGCTGCTCCGTTCGGGTACGCGTGGCGACGGCAATGGATTCCTTTCCGCGCGGCGCGGTAGATTGCACGACGGCCAACTCGCGGGGATTCCACAGGAAAGGGTAGTCCCATCATACTCACCGCTCATGAAATGCGTATCGCCGAATCGGTCGTCAACGGCAGGTCGAACCGCGAGATCGCCGGCGAGATGCGGGTAACACAACGAACCGTCGAATTCCACATCACAAATATCTACCGCAAGCTGGGAATATCGCGCCGGGTGCAGCTGCCCGACGCGTTGACCCGGCTTTCGGAGCGAGATTCGGACCCGCGGTGAACTGCGCGTAACGCAATCCCGGCTCATCGCCGTTCACCGCAACCGAACCCGCCACCCGACGCCGAGTGGCGGGTTCGTCGCATTCCCTGGCACCGTCGCGGGAGATTCGCCGACTCCTGCGGAATACCGCAGGGACACGGTGCCGCGGCGACCCTACGTTGAATTCAGGCCGCAGTGGCGCGGCCGCAGTGAATCCTGATCGCACTTCGATCGGCCGCGTTCCGGAAATCCGGTGACCCCTCGTCGGCGCGGCCGCCGTGGTGCACACCCCCGGTGCGAGTGCGCGCACAACCTCGGATTCTGAAGTTCGGCGGAACATCGTTGGCGACGCTGGAGCGAACCGACGAGGTGACCCGCACGCTCGTCCAGTGACTGCACGACGAGTGACAGATCAAGAGACCGTCTCGGATGCGGTGACGTGCGGTGGGCGGATTGTCGTCTTGAAGCGGCGCAGCCGCTTAGCCCACCCTCGCAACTCGCACCGCCGCGGGTTCTCAGGGGTCTTCTCGCGAGGACAGCCCCGACGTGGTGAATTGGTCATTCATGATGTCGGGGATCCCACAGCGAGAAGACTCCTGAGGTTCCGCCACCTGCACCGCCACGCAAAACGAGTTCTCCAGCAAGAAGGCCTCAAGCGCCGTCGGCGCGGCGGCGGGCGCGGTAGGTGCGGGTCTTCATGCGGTTCCCGCAGCCCGCCGTGGCGCACCACCTGCTGTTGCGCGCCTTGGCGCCGTCTTAGAACACGATGCGGCAGTCGGGCGCCGAGCACATCTTTACCCGGCGCCAGGAGCCTTCGGCCTCCCCGATCACGAAGGAGAACCTGGTGCAGCAGGCCATCGCCGCACCCGCGACAGCCCGCCTCCCGCTCTGGCAGCGGCGCCCCGGGGGTGTCCTTCGCCGTGTTCGGCACCGTGCAGATCACCCTCATCGCGGCGATGACGCTGATCTCGGTGCTGCTGCCCGCGATCCAGCGCGAGCTGGGGCTCGACCAGGCCGAGCTGGCGCTGGTGAACAACGCCTACGCAGTGTCGTTCTGCGGGTTGCTGCTGCTCAGCGGCCCCCGATCAGTGATGTTGCCGGGTGGCCTGCTGGATGACGGAGTACGCGATGCGTTCTTGTTCCAGCCGCACAGAGCTACCCAGGACGCCCTCCACGAGATCGGTGTAGAGGCTTGCCTCGTCCGGGAGGAGCGCCTCGAGGTGATCGCTGGTGGGGCTGGGCTCGTCGACCCACTGGCCCTCGTGCGCAAGAAGCGTCGCGCGATCCATGAGCATGGATCGCGCACCCTCGAACGTACGGCGCACCTTGTTCAGGATCGCAAAGCCGTGGGTGTCGATGTCGCCCCAGTAGACGAGATTCCTGTCGGCCAGCCACTGCAGGGGTTGCAGCCGTGATGCCGCGTATCCCTCACCGAAGATCACGATGGCGTTCTCGACGGGCGGGAAAGCCAGGTAGGTCGTTTCGTTCTCGACGACGAACACGGTGCGCGCGGTGGGCGGCATATCGGCCAGTTCGGTCACCCGGACGGCAAGTTCGCTGAATCCGGGACCGTCGGACAAGTGGCGGAACCGGACGTAGGCCGGCTTCTTCCGGAAGAGGTACCGGCCGGCGAAGTCCGAGGGCGACCTGGTGCGGTCGACTCGATGCTCTCCGAGCCGGCAGTCCAGCAATGCCGCCAGAATGGTGCGATACCGCTCGATGAACTTGGTGTCGACGCCGGGCACGTCGATCTGCCGGAGATACATGTCAGGACGTGCGTACGCCTCGATCCACAGCACGGTGTCGACCAGCCTGGCCCATTCGCCTTTGTGCCTGAGCACTTCCATCGGCTTGGCGGACATCCAGTCGGCGAGGTCCGGGGCGCTGAGCCGCGTCGCGTCCAGCAGAGCCACGAAGGTCTGCACATCCGGCTCCACGCCGAGAGCGGCCCACAGCTGTTCGTACGAGTCGACCCAGACCCGGCCGGGGATCTCGTTCGTGCCGGCGACCCGGCCGCCGACCGTTCGCATCTCGACACGGAGATGCCGGGCACGATGCCATTGCTCGACCCACGCACGTGCGTGATCCAGATGTGCAGACGTGTCCTTCGCCGTCGGTCCCCGCAACCCGATTGCCAACGGTTCCCACCGGGCTCCCCTGGCGAGCTGGGACAGGAACTCGCCGCGGTCCCATCGTCGGCGCAGCTTGCCCATCACATCACCGGGTGCGGTCCAGCCGGTTGCCGCCATGTCAGTTGCCCTGGCTGGATGCGCTGAGGGCATGCGCGAGCTGGCGTTGCTGGTATTCCTCGATGGTCAGGGTCTGCAACCGCGAGCTGTCACCGGTCTTGTTGTCCACGAACCCGACCGCCGCGACGTACGGTTCGATGACATGGATCTTCTGCAACGGTGTCACGATCAGCAGTTGCAGGCCCAGCCGCCGGAACAGGCCGAGTGCGAACCGGGTCGACTCATCGGAACCGCGGCCGAAGGCCTCGTCGATCACCACGAACCGGAAGGTCTTCGACTTGCTCGCACCCCAGTCGAGCTTGAACTGGTAGGCCAGCGACGCCGCGAGGATCGTGTAGGCGAGTTTTTCCTTCTGACCGCCGGATTTGCCGCCCGAGTCGGTGTAGTTCTCGTGCTCGGTGTCATCGGCTCGCCACCGTTCGGACGCGGAGAACGTGAACCAGTTGCGCACATCGGTGACCCGGCGGGTCCACTGCCGGTCGGGTTCGGTCTGGCCCTCCCTGCCCCGGAACCGTTCGATGAGGGCCTTCACCTGGAGGAACTTCTGTTCGGAGTACTGGTTCGAGTCGTCGCCGCTCAGCGAACCGCTGGTGCAGTCCCGGAGGTCCTTGCGGAAGTCGCGGATCTCGACGTTGACGGTGGGATGCGGTTCGAGCCGGATGAACCGGTCGGTGTTGTAGTCGATGTCGACCAGCGAGTCGTTGATGGTCTCGATCCGCTGCTTGATCAGCTCGGCCTGCTTGGTCAGCTGGGAGTGGAACCCCGCGATGTCACGGATGGTGTTGGTGTTGAGATAGGTCTTGAACTCGGACTCGAACCTGGGCAGATCATCGGATGCTATCCGCTCGTGCAACGAGCGATACTCGTCCGCGGACTGCACCGAGTTGTCGAAATCCTCGGTCTCCAGCGGGTACGCCTTGCGGAAGTCGCCCATCTTTCCGACCACCCGAGCCGCGACCTTGTTCTGCCTGCCAGTGAGCCGATCGATCTCCGCGGTGATCTCGTCGTTCACCTCGACACGGCACGTGTCGCAGTCTTCCGGGGTCGCGAAGCTTCTGGTTCCGACGCGCTCGTCCACGAGAGGAAACGACGCCCTCGCGGATTCGGCCGCCGGTTCGTCCAGCGTGGTCTTCGTGTCGCGCAGCTGGTTCTCCGCGGCTTCGCGCTGGCCGCTGAGCTTTCCGAGTCCCGCCTGCGCCTCGTCCTTGGCCTTTTCTGCCGCCTCGATCTGCCTGCCGACGGCATCCAGCTCCGCGGTCAGTCGTTTCAGCTCGTCCGACTGCTGCTCCAGGCGGCGCTTCTCGCTGTCGAGTTCGGCAATGTGGTTAACCGAAGCCTGCCAGTCGATGTCGGCGAACCCGCTGAATTCCGCCAGCAAGGTAAGCGTGGTGGCGAGCCCGCGCTTGGCAGTCAGGTCGGCCTTGACCTTCGTCGCCTGCTGGTCGAGGTCGCGCAGCTGCACTTGCAGCCGGTTGGCCTGGTCGAGCAGCGCGTCGACCTTGGCCTGGTTGTCCCAGCCCAGCACGTAGTGACGACGATCGCCGATCCGGCGGGCATCGTCCTTCTCGTGCCTGCCGCGAGCACCTTTGATCTGCCCGGCCTGGGTGACGGCTTTAGCGGCACGCCGGAACTCGGCCATGGTGTCCACGCACTCGTAGTCGGCGCGGTGTGCCAGCTCGCGATCCAGCCAAGCCGAGAACGGCGAGTCCTTGATCTCCAGCTTGGCGAACAACGACCGCGCCGAGAGCGGCAAGGGCGGAGTCTGGCCAAGCCGTCCGGGCACCCGGTAGTAGACGAGCTTGATGCCGAGGTGCCGTTCGTTGATCCAGTCGGAGACGGCGTCGTAGTGCTCGTTCGCGACCAGCATCGACAGCCCGAAGCTGTACAGGAGCCGTTCGGCGGCGCCTTCCCAGGCGGCGCAGTCCGCACGGACCTGGATGAGTTCGCCGGCGAATGGCAGCTCGGTGGAATCGACTCGCAGCGCCGCGCACAGTGCGTCCCGCAGGTCCAGACTGCGTTTGGGAATGTTGCTGCGCCGCTCCCGCAAACTCAGCAGCTCCGCGTTCAACTCCGCGGCGTCGGAGTCGAGCTCGCGGCGTTCCACGCCGATATCAGTGAGCTGGTTCTGCAGATCGGCCTGTTTCTGGTCGAGGGAAGCCGCCTTTTCCGCGACCTCACGCTGCCGGGCAGCGAACTGGGCCGAGTCCGCCACGGCGGGCAAGCCGGCCGAATCCAGTAACGCGTGATACCGGTCGCATCGCTGCTTGCGCCGGACGCGTTCCTTCTCCGCGGTGGCGATCTCGTTTTCGAGCTGGCTGATCCGGTCTCCACCGCAGCCCGCGCGCTCGATCTCGAGATCCCGCTCCTTCCGGCGCAGCCGTTCCAGGTCGTTCTTCGCGTCCGCCAGGATCGCCTGTTGCTCGCCGATCTGACCGGCGAGCGCGGTCAGCCGATCGCTCAGCAGCGTCGCCTTGCGATCCGCGCAGTAGAACCGAAGGGCTTCGCGCGCGGCTTTGCCCGCCGTGATCCGCGAGTCGAGCTCGTCATAGGCGTCGCACTCGGCAAGCAGTGGTTCCAGCAGGGTGAGCTGTGTCCGTGCCTTGAGCACCGCTTCGTGCGCCTTGGTCAGGTCTTCGAAATGGTCGACCAACCGGTTGGTCCAGTCGGCGGCGTCGAACGGCTCCAGCATGTGCGAGCGGACGAAGTCGTTCAGGTTGCCGACCGACTTCATCGAGACGGTCTGGTGGAACAGCTCCATCGCCTGCTCGGACCCGATGCCGAGCCGTCGGCAGAAATCCTTGCTGTAGGCGGGAAATCGGTCGTGGACGCGGACATCCTGCTTGCGCAGCCTGCGCTTGAGCGCCGCGATGTCCCCGCCGAAGTCGGCGAAATCGCCCGCGATCGTCAGGCCTCGGTCCGCTGTCACGTAGAACCGGTCCGGCTGGCCGACGGACGCGTCACGAAACCAGAACACCTGTGCCAGCGTCACTGTCGAGTCGTACCCGACGTTGGTGAAGGAACCGAGGACGACCGAGAACGACCGGCGATCCCGCAGCCCGACCGGCCGGGAAGCCCCGGTCGCTTCGTTGCGTTCGGACTTGTAGTAGCCCAGCACGTACGAACGGAGATGCCGCTCCTTCGCCTCGGCTCCCGCCGCCTTGTTGTAGGAGATGCGGTGGGCAGGCAGCAGCAACGTGGTGATCGCGTCGACGATGGTGGACTTCCCGGAGCCGATGTCGCCGGTCACCAGGCTGTTGCGGCCCTCGGGGTGGAACGTCCACACCCGCTGGTCGAAGGTCCCCCAGTTGTAGACCTCCAGCCGGTCCAGCCGGTAACCGGCGAGCTCGGCCCCCTCCGAGTCGAGACCGGCCGCTCTGGACAGGCCGCCCATCAGTCCTCCTCCTCTCCGCCACCGAGCTGCGCGGCGTACTCGGCGAGCCGCTGGTCGAACTCGGCCAGCCACTGACCGTCGACGAACGCCTTGAGAATGCGGCGAACCTCGTAGGCCGCTTCCTGCCCGGTGATCCGCCGCAGGAAGCCGAGTTCGACGATCTTGGTGAGCTGGGTGTCGATCTGGTCGACCAGCCGAGCCTCGTTGCTGCTCTCGGGCAGGAACATCCGCACCATTTCCACCAGCTGGTCGCGGGTGAGGATCAGCCGGGTCTCCGCACCGGAGGCGTCGAACTCCGCAAGCTTCTTCCGCAGCAGCGCCAGGATCAGGCTCACGTGGAAGGAGAGGGCGCGGCGCGGGATCAGCCGGGGCAGCTGCCCGTCGTCCGCCTCGTCGTCGGGCTTCGAGCGCAGGAACGCATAGCCCTCGGCTTCGTCGACGACCACGGTCAGGCCCATCACGCCGACGTAGTCACGCACCTGGGCCTGCAGCGGCAGCAGATGGCGCCAGGCCTTCTCATGGCTGTCCGCGTAGATCACCCCCTTCACCAAGTGCGTGATGACCAACGGCAGGTCAAGCTCATCCCGGCGGAGCGATGTCGACACACTGCTCATGTTAGGGACGCCCGCCGACGGAGCCGCCGCTGTCCGAGATCCGCGTGTAGGTCACCCGGGGTATGGTCGCGACCCGCTCCACGCCGGTGTCGTCGATCCAGCTCACCTGCTCGCGCGTGGTCTCGTCGAACACGACCTGGAATGCCGGGTCGCCCAGGGAGAGGTAGCCCACCAACTCGGCCATGCCCTGTTCCAGGGGCTGGCGGCCGAGTACCTCACGCAGCCCGACCTGAGCGCGTTCCCGCAGCTCACGGCGCACGATGCCGGACAACCGCTCACGATCCACGTAGACCTGCTCGAAGAGGGCGGACGCGTCGAGGTCCTCGTCGGCCGCGGCGATGCCCGCGCTGTCCAGCGGGACCTTCTCCCTCGGGGTGTAGAGCGGACGTTCCATCGGCAGCGCGACGACCGGCGCTGTGCCGTCGAGTTCGCAGGTGAGAGCCGGGGTGGGCTGCTCGCGGAGCTTGAGCGCGGACGACTCGATGCTGTGCAGGATGTCCATCACCCGGCGGTTCTCCAGCCACACCTGGTCGTCGAGGAATCGTCGCAGCTGTTCCGACAGCAACCGCACCGTCGCCTGGGTGCGTTCGGCCGCGTCGAGCCAGTCGTGGTGGATGTGCCGCATCCGCGGGTCGGGGTCGCCGACGGCGTCCAGGGTCTGCACCTTCTCGAGTAGCCCGGTCAGCTCGACCTGCCGCTCGTGGGAGAGGAGGAAATCGTAGAAGGCCTGGAAGCTGCGTCCCTGGTCCGAATCGGCGATGGTCGTGCGATTGCCGACGACCTCGTCGAGCAGCTCTCCTTTGGAGCCCTCCCAACCGGCGATCCGAGCCCGAAGAGCCCGGTCGAGTCCGCGGAAGTTGGCCTCGACCTCGCGGAAGTCGGCCAGCAGCTCACGCGCGGTCGCGGCGAACTGCTGGTAGCGATCCCGCTGGGCCGAGTCGTCGAGGACGGCGAAGTCACCCCCGGCGACCCGGCTGATCTCGGCGTCGATCTCGGCGCGGCGCCGGTGCAGCGCGGCCAGCCGGGCGTCGGGATCGGTCTCTGCTCCGTACGCCATCTGGCGCAGCAGCTCGAAGATCGTGTTCAGGCGGGACTCGGTACCCACGAACGAGCGTTCGCGAAGCGAATCGACCCAGGTCAGCGCCTTCTCCACGGCGGGGGTCGCATCGAAATGCACCTCATCGGAACCGGCTGGGTAGTACTTGCGCAGCCACCCGTTCGCCGGTGCCGCCCAATCGTCCAAGTACGCCTTGGCCGGTTTGGGGAAAGTGCCTTCGCCGAGACGTTCGTTGAGCGCGTAAAGCTCGTCGTCCAAACGGCTGATCAGCTCGGTGGCCGAAATCGACCGGACATTGTCGTCGACGAAGACCTTCCGGAGGAACCCGAGCACCAGCGGCGCGTTGTCGGCGCGCAGCAGCCGCCACGCCGGGTCGTTGCGCCGCAGGAAGTCGAGTTCGTCGAAATCCATCAGGCCTCTCGAAGTGGTCTCGCGCGGTGCTGGAGGGATATGGCCAAGGGTATCCATCCACCGCGCTCGTTCACGATGTCCTCATGCCGGAGCTACGGTCCACCCGCCGATCAGAAGATGTCGCCAGGCCGAGTGCACCGGGTTACGGCAGGACCAGGTGCTCGCGCGGTATCCGGACGGTGAAGGTGCTGCCGTGCCCCGGCGCGCTGGTCACCGTGACGGTGCCGCCGTGGGCCTGGACCAGGTGCCGCACGATGGCCAGACCGAGGCCGCTGCCGCCGGTGGCACGGTTGCGGGACTTCTCCGCCCGCCAGAACCGGTCGAACACGTGCGGGATGTCGTCGGCGTCGATGCCGACACCGGAGTCCGCGACCTCGATCACGGCGTCGTCGCCGTCTTGCGCGGCGCTGATGCCGACCTGCCCACCGGAAGGCGTGTGCCGCAACGCGTTCGACACGAGGTTGCCCACGACCTGGCGCAGCCGCACCGGATCCGCGATCAGGACCACGTCGTCGGACAGCTGGACCGTCAGGCTGACTCCCGCCTCGGCGGCCTGGCGCCGATGGGTTTCAGCGATCCGGGTGAGCAGGTCGCTGAGATCGACCACCCGCGCGGGTTCAGCCGCAGCCGGCCGGCCTCCGCGAGCGCCAGGTCCTGCAGGTCGTCGACGATGTGCTGCAACTGCAGCGCCTCCTCGTGCAGCGAGGAAATCAGGGCCTCGTCCAGCTGCTTCACCCCGTCCTGGGTGGCCTCCAGATAGCCGCGGATGGTGCTCAACGGCGTCCGCAGCTCATGCGAGACGTCGCTGACCATCGCGTTGCGCTGCCGCTCGGTGCGTTCCAGGTCCGCCGACATCTCGGTGAACGCGGTGCGCAGCGGGCGGATCAGCCTCGCCGGGCCGGTGCCCGAGGGTCGGTTTCGATCTTCCGGCGCAGGTTCTTCACGTGCACGTCGATCGTGCGCTCGGTGACGAAACCGTCCACCCCGTACGCGTGCTCGACCAGCTGCCCACGGGTGAACACCTGGCCCGGATGCGCGGCCAGGGTCGACAGCAGCGTGAACTCCACCGGGGTGCACGCGGCGAGCTGCCCGCCCACCGTGACCTAGTGGCGGCGACTGTCGATCGTGAGGCCCCCGACCACGAGTACCTGGCTGCCGGCATCGGACTCGCGCAGCGCCCACCGCAGCAGGCTGCGCACCCTGGCCATCAGCTCGCGCGGGCTGTACGGCTTGGTGAGGTAGTCATCGGCGCCCCGGTCCAGGCCGAGCAGCAGATCCCTCAGTGGACCGCGCGGTGAGCATCAGCACGGCCACTTCGGCCACCGCGGCGGTCGTGTCCGCTCGGCAGGATGCGGCAGACCTCCACACCGTCCACATCGGGCAGCATCACGTCCAGCAGCAGCAGGTCGGGCGGCTGCCGGCGGGCGTGCGCGATAGTGGACCGTCCATCGTGGGCGACGAGGACATCGTGGCCGTCCAGTTCCAGGTACGAGCGGAGCAACTCGGCCTGTTTCCGGTCGTCCTCGGCCACCAGGATGTTCGCGCACACGTAGTGATCCCCGGTCATCCTCCCCGTTGCCGAGGAGGCACCGTGCCCAACGTCAAGCGCGCCGCCATCCCCGTGGTCCTCGCCGTCATGTTCGCGTCCGTCGGGTGCCAGGCCGACACCCCGACCCCGCCGATCCAGTACCCGAGCACACGCCCGCTACCGCAGGCGAGTCCGGCACCGGCCGTGCACTATCAGGTCACCGGATCGGGGAACTGGACGTACGCCCTGGCCGGGGGCGATATTGCCGGACACAGTGGACGGTTGATGAAGTACCGGATCGCGGTGGAAGAAGACAGCACTGGCGTCGACCCGACCGAGATCGCCGGGGAAATCCGCACCATCCTGGGCGATCCACGCGGCTGGACCGCCGGCGGCGACTGGCGGTTCCAGCAGGTCGGCGCGGACGAGCCCGTCGACTTCACGATCTACCTCGCCACCCCGGCTACCCGCGACGAGCTCTGCGGCGGCCCGCCCGACGGCTACACCTCCTGCCGCAACGGCGCCAGCGTGGTGCTGAACGTGGCCCGCTGGGTCGACGGAGTCCCCGACTACGGGGCACCGCTGTCGACCTACCGCGAGTACATGGTCACCTACAAGACCGGTCACCGCCTCGGCCACCGGCACGAACACTGCCCGGGGCCGGGACAGTCGGCGCCCGTGATGCAGCAGCAGACACTCGGACTGCGCGGCTGCCTGCCCAACCCATGGCCGTACCCGAATAGCCAGCGCGACGCCGGCCCACCGGGCGAATACAACGACTAGAGGCTGCGGGACGACCCTCGGCATGCGCAGGCGGTCGAGTCAGGCAACGGCGCTGAACGAGGCCACCGACCACATCTCAGAGATCAGTACCGGCAACCAACAGAAGCCCCCGGAACGAGCCCCCTGATCGCCGAGATGGGATCACGCGCCGACCGCGCAAACCCCGGTCGTGGCCTCGAAGAAAGGAGTTCGTACCACGACGAATTCGGTGGACCCGAGGGGAGCTCGTTCAAACCCCGCTCCCCCCAACGCAACCACGGCCGGGATCCGGAGGCGAAGCCCACCGGGCGGGGGCTGGGGGGGAGCTTATTCGAACCCTGGAGGGCTGGTCCGAGAGCAGGCCGGGAACGCTACCCGCGCAAGGAGCCGATGAAAGGCGGCCACCGCACCGTAGGGGGTTTGGGGGGAGTCGCTCCCCTCAAGAATCATGACGAAGCGATAAAGCGAAACGCCCTGCGTGAGCAGGGCGTTTCCAATCGTGGAGTGGAGCTGAGGGGAATCGAACCCCTGACCTTCTCGATGCGAACGAGACGCGCTACCAACTGCGCTACAGCCCCTTACTGAGTGCTGACGAAAGCTTAGCAAGGCCCGAAAACAGCCTTCGCAGCACCCCCCTCTAAAGGGTCGCGGCCTACTCGCCGGAGGCTCGCCGGTAGGGCTCCCAGGTGCGTTCGTCCAGCTCATCGAACATGGGATCCTCGTCGTCGATCTCCACGCGCACCGCGTTCGAGCCCGATCGGCGGTCCGCAGGGCGACCATCCTCGCGGTCGTCGCCCTCGTCGTACTCGTCGACGTGCTCATCGTCGATCTCGGCGTCGTCGTACTCGCCGTACTCGTCGTGCTCACCGCCCATCCTGGCCAGCCGCCGGCTGCGGACGTCCTCTTCGATGCGGACCTGGCGGCGCAGGTACGTGAGGTAGCCCACGGTCGACAGGTCGGTGATGCCGTGCACCCACCACAGGACCGGCCACACCATGGCGGCCAGCAACGCGGTGGTCACGGCCAGCAGCAGCATGACGAGCACGATGCGCTGCCGACGGGCGTACTTCACGCGCGCGGCCAGCGCGGCGGCTTCCGGATCGAAGCCACCCCGGCCGGGGCGGTATCGACGCCCGGCCCGGACGTCGTCGCTGTGCACCCGTCGCCACGAGCCGTCGGCCTCGTGCTCTTCGATCTCTTCGAGGGCCTCGTCCCGGTCGGTGTCAGGCATCCCGAAAGCCTCCTCCACCTCGTCGGTTGTCGCGGCTCCGGGCGTCGCCGGTCGCCGTCCGCTGCCTCGCCGCACAACCCGTGCGGCCAGCGCGGAGTCGGTGGTCTTGGACACTTCTTGGCGACGGCGGGCGAACATCGGAACCAGTACCACCAGCCACGCCGCCGCCAGAGCGGCGAAGATCAACGAGCTGGGCATGCCTCGCCACCTCCCCCTGGCCACCGGCAGCACACGAGTCTGCGATCGCCACGCTAATCACATCAGCCACTTCTGTCTCGGAGCCACGCCGAGTCACAGTGGTTCCCCAGGGACAAGAAAACCGCACGTTCAGAGCAGCCAGCGGCAACATCGACACCGGCGTGTCGACTTCCGTACCGCCGAACGCATTCGATCGTGCGGCCGTTCGGGGCAATTTCGGCCGCTTGGCGCGGGGTTGGCAGTGACCGTGCGTGATCAAGATCTCGGCGTCAGGGCCTGCTCGCGCCGCCCGCCTGGATCAGCCTGTGCACCGCGCCTTCGGGGATCTCCTCGATGGTCAGGGCGTACACGTAGTGGTCCCGCCAGGCGCCCGCCACGTCCAGGTACCGGTGGAACAGCCCTTCGCGGCGGAAACCGGACTTCTCCAGGACCCGCACGCTCGGCTGGTTCTCGGGCCGCACCGTGGCCTCCAGCCGGTGCAGCCCGACCGAGCCGAAGCAGTGGTCCACCGCCAGCGCGACGGCCGCCGTGGCGACCCCGCCGCCGGCCAGCCGCGCGGCCACCCAGTAGCCGATCCACCCGGAGCGCAGCGCGCCGCGGACGATGTTGCCAACCGTCAGCTGGCCGGCGAAATCGCCGTCGACGGTGATGCTGAACGGCATTGCCTGGCCGCGGCGGGCCATGCCGCGCAGCGCGCTCCACTGGGCGGGCCAGGCCATCCGCGCGTTCCGCTCCTGCCAGCCGCCGACCGCGGTGGGCTCCCACTCCTGCAGGTAGGCGCGATCTTGCAGCCTGATCCGGCTCCAGGCGGAGCCGTCGCGCAGCCGGGGCGGGCGCAGCGCGACGGCGCCCCCCGCGGTGATCAGCGGGCCGAGTCGCGCCGGCCAGCCGGGGTGGCGGCCGATCGGGAACCCATCGGCGTCGGCGGGCTGCATCGGTGGCTCACGCGCGCTGCGAGAGGAACCGGACCTGCACGTCCTCGCCGGCCGCGACTTCGGTGGTGTCCTCGTCGACCACCACCAGGCAGTTCGCCTCGGCCAGCGACGCCAGCAGGTGCGAGCCCGAGGTGCCCAGCGGTTGCACCAGGTAGGAGCCGTTCTTCGGGTCGCGCAGCAGCTGGCCGCGGAGGAAGCCGCGGCGCCCCTTCGCGGAGCTGATCGGGGTGATCAGCTCGGCGGACACGGTGCGGCGGTGCGGGTTGATCTTGCCGAGCGCGGCGCGGATCAGCGGCCGCACCAGCACCTCGAAGACGACCAGCGCGCTCACCGGGTTGCTGGGCAGCACGAAGGTCGGGATCTCGTCCGGGCCGAGCCGGCCGAAGCCCTGCACCGAGCCGGGCTGCATGGCCACCCGGGTCGCGTCGAGCTGCCCCAGGTCGGCCAGGGCCGCCCGGACCTCGTTGCCCGCCGCGCCGCCCGCGCCGCCGGCGATCACCACGATCTCGGACAGCAGCAGCCGCCCTTCGACGACCTCGCGCAGCCGGCGCGGGTCGCTGTTGACGATGCCGACGCGGGTCACCTCGGCGCCCGCGTCGCGCGCGGCGGCGGCCAGCGCGTAGGAGTTGACGTCGTAGACCTGGCCCTGCCCGGGCGTGCGATCGACGTCCACCAGCTCGTCGCCGACCGAGATCACCGACACCCGCGGCCGCGGGTGCACCAGCACCTTGTTGCGGCCCACCGCCGCCAGCAGCCCGACCTGCGCCGCGCCGATCGGTGCGCCGCGGCGCACCGCCACGTCGCCGGTCTGCACGTCCTCGCCGGTGCGGCGGACGAACGCCGCCGACGGCACCGCCTGCCGCACCGTGACCTTCGCCGGGTGCTCGTCGGTGTACGCCAGCGGCACCACCGCGTCGGCCAGCGTCGGCAGCGGCGCACCGGTGACCACCCGAACCGCCTGCCCCGGCTGCAACCGGCGCGGCTGCCGCGACCCGACCGGGATCTCCCCGACGACCGGCAGCACGGTCGACTCGTCGGCGGCCGGCTGCACGTCGACGCTGCGCACCGCGTAGCCGTCGACCGCGGCCTGGTCGAATCCGGGCAGTGCCTGCTCGGCGACGACCTCTTCGGCGCACAGCAGGCCCTGCGCCTCGGAGATCGCGACCCGGACGGGCGCGGGCCGGACGGCTGCCGTGAGTACGCGTGCGAGCTGCTCGTCCACTGACCTCATGGCTGACCTCTTCCCACGTGGCCGAGCCGTGGCCTGGCGCAGCGTGTTAGCTCCTGCTCATCCGTTCGACGAGCCAGTCTCGCAAGTCCGGCCCGTACTCGGGATCCTCTAGCGCGAAGTCCACCGCAGCTTTGAGGAAACCGCCAGGATTTCCCAAGTCGTGTCGCGCACCGCGATGAACCACCACGTGCACCGGGTGCCCTTCAGAGATCAACAACGCTACGGCATCGGTGAGCTGGAGCTCGCCTCCGGCACCTGGCTGGATGCGCTTGAGCGCGTCGAAGACCGCGCGGTCCAGCAGGTAGCGACCGGCGGCGGCGAAGGTGGACGGGGCCTCGTCCGGCGCGGGCTTCTCGACCATGCCGCGGACCTGCTTGACATCGTCGTCATCGGTGTCGGTGACGTCGAAGATGCCGTAGGCGGAGATCTGCTCGCGCGGCACGTCGAACGCGCACAGCACGCTGCCGCCGAAGCGGGTGCGCACCTCGGCCATCCGCGTGAGCACGCCGCGCGGCAGCACGAGGTCGTCGGGCAGCAGCACCGCGACCGCGTCGTCGTCATCGGTCAGGTTCGGTTCCGCGCAGCCCACGGCGTGGCCGAGGCCGAGGGCCCGCTCCTGCAGCGCGGTCTCCGCGGCGATCAGCGCCGGCCCGCGGCGGACCTTCGCCAGCAACTCGTCCTTGCCCCGGTCCTTGAGGGTCTGCTCCAGCTCGGGTTGCGGCTGGAAGTACTCGGTGACCGCGCGCTTCTCCGGCGAGGTCACGATGACCAGGCGCTGCGCGCCGGCTTCGGCGGCCTCGGCGGCCACCAGTTCGATCCCGGGGGTGTCGACGACCGGGAGCAACTCCTTCGGCACCGCCTTCGTCGTCGGCAGGAACCGGGTTCCCAGACCGGCTGCGGGCACGATGGCGGTCCGGAACGCTTTGGGCGTGCTCGTCGGGCTGCTCATGGCCAGGGAGCCTATCGGGCAGCCCTAGAGTGGACTTGTGAGCTCACTGGACGAATCGCTTGCTACCAAGTCCGAGTGGCGCCGTGCGTTGCTCCAAGCGCGCCGGAACGTCGCCGAGGACGCCCGATCGTCCGAGGCCACGGCGCTGGAGGAGGCGTTGCTGCGCTGGCTGGACGGACAGCAGGTGCGGACCGTCACGGCGTACGTCCCGGTCGGCGGCGAGCCGGGGTCGCCCGGCACGCTCGACGCGCTGCGCGACGCCGGGCTGCGGGTGCTGCTGCCGGTCGTGGTTCGCAACGGGCCGCTGGAGTGGGCGGAGTTCACCGGCCCGGATTCGCTGCGGCCTGCGGGGTTCGGCCTGCTGGAACCGGCCGGCGAGCGGTTGGGCCCGGCCGCGATCGGCGAGGCCGACGCGCTGCTGGTGCCCGCGCTGGGCGTGGACCACCGGGGCGTTCGGCTGGGGCGTGGCGCCGGTCACTACGACCGGTCGCTGCCGATGGCCGCGCCGGACGCGCCGCGGATCGGCGTCGTCCGGGACCAGGAGTTCGTCGCCGAGCTGCCCGGAGAAGCGCACGACGTGCGGATGACGAGCGTGCTGACACCTGGTCGAGGGATCGTGGCGCTACCCATGTGACATAGGAGTGTTTGCACTGGGCACCCAACGTGACGCATTATCGTATTAGCACTCCTGCAGTTCGAGTGCCAAGACGAGATGTCGGAGGTTCACGGCCGTGCCCACTTACCAGTACGCCTGCACCGAATGTGATCACCGGTTCGAGGCGGTGCAGTCGTTCAGCGAGGACTCGCTCACCGAGTGCCCGAATTGCACCGGCCGGCTCCGCAAGCTGTTCAACGCCGTGGGCATCGTGTTCAAGGGCTCGGGCTTCTACCGCACCGACAACCGGTCGTCGAACTCGTCGTCCTCGACCACGAGCAGCAACTCGTCGTCCTCCTCCTCGTCGTCGAGCAGCAGCAAGTCCTCCGAGTCGAGCTCGTCGTCTTCGAGCAGCAGCTCCTCGACCACCACGGCCGCCGCTTCCTGATCCCCGCCTCCGGTTCGCCGACCGCAGTCGCCGCGGTCGGCGATTTCGTGTGCGCAGGGTGATCCACTCCGCCCAGGGGGCAATCCGTCCGGGTGAGCCGAGTTGTCCACAGAGGACCGGTTTGTCCACAGATTTCCGCTTCCCCCTCCCGCTCTGGTCGACGACTCCCTAACTTCGGAGTTCGTCGACCAACGCGAGCGAGGAGTGGATCATGGCACCGAAGGACCGTCTCAACCCGACAGCACTGCACCGCATCGGCACGCTTTTCCTTGGCCGGCCGGGCTTTCGACTGCACGCCCTGCGCAGGGTGGCCGCCGTGGCGCTGCTGCTGCTCGCCGCCGGACTGGCCGTGCAACCACGTCACGGACCGCCGGAATCACGCGTAGCGGTTCTCGTCGCCGCCCGCGATCTGGCACCCGGCCGGGTCCTGTCGAAGGCGGACGTGGCGCGCCGCGAGCTGCCCGCCGACCTGGTCCCGGACGGCGCGTTGCGCGACATCGCGACCGCCGAGGGCCGGGTGCTCGGCAGCGCCGCGCGCAACGGCGAGCCGCTGACCGATGCCCGGTTCAACGGTCCAGCGGTGGCCTCCGGTGGAGGCGGGACGGCGGCCGCGCCGGTCCGCCTCGCCGACCCCGAGGTGGCGGACTTCCTGGTGCCGGGCAGACGAGTGGACCTCGTCACAAACCTCACTCGATCGGGCGCGGCTTCGGTGCTCGCGGAGGACGTCCGAGTCGTCGCCGTACAAGCCCCGCAGGGCCACCGGGAACAGGGCAGACTGATCTTCGTGGGGCTTCCGGAGCAGGCCGCTGCTACGGTCGCCGCGGCCGCCCTGAGCCAATCGGTCACCGTTACCCTCCGCTGAGTACACGCCACGCGCCGATCCCCTATCGATTCGGCGCGTCATCCATCCGTGCCCCGGACGTCGCATCTTTCGAACCGGCGTTCGCCCGGACACACCCATGCTCTGGAGAGGAGCTCCCAGCGTGCTCAAGGGCTTCAAGGACTTCCTGATGCGCGGCAACGTGATCGAACTGGCCGTCGCCGTGGTCGTCGGTAGCGCGTTCACCGCGCTGGTCACGTCGTTCACCACCAGCATCATCAAGCCGATCATCGCCGCCACCGGGGGCGGCAACGTCACCGGCCTGAGCATCCAGCTGCGCGTCGGCAACGAGGCGTCGATCATCGACTTCGCCGCGGTGATCAACGCGGTGATCACGTTCTTCATCACGGCGGCGGTCGTGTACTTCCTGTTCGTGCTGCCGATGAAGAAGCTCACGGAGCGCCGCAAGAAGGGCCAGGAGGAGGCCCCGGTCGACCCGACCGACGTCGAACTGCTGCAGGAGATCCGCGACCTGCTGCGCCGCGAGCAGGGCCTGCCGAAGGTCGAGGGCCTCGCCGTGAGCGAGGAGAAGACGAGCGTCTCGGGCAACGGCCAGCAGAAGTGAGCCCCCGCCGGGCTCAGCGCGCGTCGTGGTGCGGCGGCCGGTTCTCCCGGTACCAGCGCTCGTCGTCGCCTGCGGGGGCCCGGTCCGGGCGGTCGTCGGAGGTGGCCTCGGGGAGGACGTCGCCGAAGATCTCGGCGAGCTTGCGCCGCCGTTCCCGCTCGGCGGGATCGGGGGTCTTGCCGGAATCGTTCGCGGTCACGCCTCCATCGTCCCCCATCGCCACGATTGCGTGGACGGACTGCCGGACGCAGGTGTGAAGTCGGTTACAGTTGAAGCTGCTAGACGTCGAGGCTGCGGGAGCGGCGCCAGGCGTGGCTCACCGGGTGTCAAAGCCACGGGAGGCGAGAGATGAGTTTCCTGGACAAGGCCAAGGAACTGGCCAACCAGGCCAAGGGCAAGGCCGGAGAACTGGCCGAGAAGGCAGGTCCGAGCGCTGCGAAGGGGCTCGACGCGGCCAAGTCGAGTCTGGACAAGGCCACCGGCGGGAAGTACCACGACAAGATCGAGAGCGTCAGCCACAAGGTCGAGGGCATGATCAAGCGGGACGACCACCCGGACGGCGAGCCCCCGAAGGGCCCCGACGAGAAGGGCCCGGAAGGCGGCGCGGAACCGCCGAAAACCCCCTGACCCGAACGGAAAAAGCCCGTGAGAACACGACGGTGGCGGCCCCCGGCCGGGAGCCGCCACCGTTGTGTTTCACCCTGGTCAGGCCACCGCGCCATGTGCACGCTATGCCGCGCCTGCCACCGCAAGCCGCTGCATGATCCGGCCGTAGTAGTCACCGGCGACCCATTGAACCGACGTCGGCCGCTGCCCACCGCTCCGGCAGAACTCCCGCAGCGCTTCACGCGCCTGTTCGATCGGGATGACCGTGAACCTGTCGTGGTAGTGGTCCGTGTCGTAGTCACTCGCCAAGCGAGGGGCCTCGAGCGGAGGCGCGGGGTTGAACGTGACCCACAGGTGCTGAGCGAGTGGGTCGCCTAGATGATCTTCGGGATCGACGTTGAGGAACCACAGCAACGCCGCGTAACCGGAACCTGGATCTGCAACAACCCGAAGCTGGTGATCACCGGGCTGGTCCGCCGCGACGTCCCGGCCGAACTGCAACCACCCCGCGGTGTTGCAATCGCCCTTGTCCAGCGCGTCGCTGATCGCCTGCTCCATTTCCACCGACGAGCTGGCGTGGCGCCATCCGGGGTCAACGTAGGTGGGCAGATCAGTGCTGAGCATGGCCGCCAGTTTGTCTGACACCACCGACTGCGCCGTGCCGAACGGGCTCAGGAGCCAGGCTCGTTCGAAACTGCCGTGTACGCGGGGTCGTACTGCCAGCCGACGCACTTCGGCTGGCGTGCTGTCCGCAGGAACTCCTTGACCGCCGCGCGGACGTCGCTCGCCGGGATCTCGCAATAGGGCGGGAACTCGGTGTTGTGGTACCAAGGCCGCTCAACTGGGCCTGGTCCTCGCGTGAAGCACTGCGTCGCACCCCCCTCGCCCCAGTACCAGATGGCCCCTCGGGAACCGTCCCGAACTTGATCTCGATGTGATCGGAGATGGCCGCACGCCCAGGCGGCCTGCCGATGCCGAGCTTCTTCGCGCGCGTCTCTGCCACCACCGCCCACTTGTCTCGTCGACCATCCTCGAGATGCTGCCCGCTGGCGAGTCGGTGCTCCTTCCCGTAGCGATCAAGCCATGTCCCGTGGATCTGTCCACCGCTGTTGTCCCAGCCGGTTCGGCTGGCGATCCGCTCCGTGCGGCCGATCCGTTCGTCGTACGCAAGCGAGGCCCTGGCGGGCACGATCTCCGGTTTCTCACCAGTCGACGGTTTTCGATCTTCGACCGGCTTTCCGCTGATCGACTGGCGCCACTGGAGTAACTGCGTCGTGGATCTTGCTCAGCATCTGGTGGAGCCGGACGAGCTCGTTGGCCGCCCGATCAGCACATTCCAGGGCGTGCAGTGCGCCCTCATCCCGGGAACCGAGCAACATGCCCAACCCGTCGGGCCGGCCGGCTTCGTCCAGGCATTCCTGGGCGTGCACGATGCCTTGTTGACCAGTGCTGATCCCCATGAGGGCCGCGTCGACGTCAGCGAGCACCCTCTCCAGGGCCGACACAGTTCAGCCCTTGCCCGCATGAGCGCGCTGGCGTCGTCTCATGGTCGCGAGTGTGCCCGGTATCACCGACAGAACAACGGTGGCGGCCCCCGGCCGGGAGCCGCCACCGTTGTGTTTCACCCAGGTCAGGCCGATTCCAGGCCCGAGAGTTGTTCGATCACGTGGGTCACCAGGGGCGTCAGGGTGGCCATGCCGTCCCGGACCGAGGCCCGGGAACCCGCCAGGTTCACCACCAGCGTGCTGCCGGAGACCCCGACCAGGCCGCGCGACACGCCCGCCTCGACCGCGCCCGCCGCCAGGCCGGAGGCCCGCAGGGCCTCCGCGATGCCTGGGATCGGGCGGTCCAGCACGCCCGCCGTCGCGTCCGGCGTGACGTCCCGCGGCGACACCCCGGTGCCGCCGACCGTGATCACCACGTCGACCCCGCCGATCACCGCGGTGTTCAGCGCGTTGCGGATGTCCACTGTTTCCCCTGCCACCGCGACGGTGCCGTCGACGATGAAACCGGCTTCCTCCAGCAACTCGGTCACCAGCGGACCGATGTTGTCTTCCTGCTCGCCCTGGGCGACCCGGTCGTCCACCACGACGACGAGGGCCCGGCCCAACCGCTGCGCGCTGCGTTCCATGCTGGTAACCGTAGTGCCAAGGAGTGCCCCGTTCAGATCCAACGAGCCGGTGAGATCGACCATTCGCACGGCCCGCCGCGGAACCACGGTGCCTGTTTCGTCGGACATGTTCCTCCCAGTTCTGCAACGCCCTCGAGCGGTTTTCGACCGTTTTGCGAAGCCTGCGGCGCCGATCGCGCCGGGCCGCCCGGAGGGGGCAGAGCGGACCCGGCACGGTCGACGCGGAACGCGGCCGGCGAGCGGCCGCGCGTTCGGATCACCCCTTCTGGCCGGCCAGGGTGGCGTCCACGGTCCGGTCCCCGCCCGGGCCCGTGACGGTGATCGGCAGCCGATCGCCGGGCGCGTGCGAGCGGACCGCGGCGATCAGCGAGTCGGTGTCCAGGACCGCCCGGTCGCCGATCCTCGTGATGACGTCGCCGGACCGGATCCCGGCCTGCTCGGCGGGCCCGCCCGGGGTGACGTCGCGGACCTGCGCGCCCGACTGCTGCTGCGAGTTGGTGATCACCACGCCCAGCGTGGTCTGGGTGGCCGAGCCGGTGTCCTTCAGCTCGGTGGAGATCCGCTTGGCCTGGTCGATCGGGATCGCGAAGCCCAGCCCGACCGAGCCGGCCCCATCTTGGCTCGACCCAGGGCTGTAGATCGCGGAGTTGATGCCCACCACGTTGCCGTCCATGTCGACCAGCGGGCCGCCGGAGTTGCCGGGGTTGATCGCGGCGTCGGTCTGCAGCGCGTTGAGCACGGTGTCCTGGCTGCCCGACTCGCCACCGGCCCGCACCGGGCGGTCCTTGGCGCTGATGATGCCGCTGGTCACGGTGCCGGAAAGGCCGAACGGCGAGCCGATGGCCACAACCGGCGCGCCGACCGGCAGGTCGTCGCTGCGGCCGAGATCGGCCGGGGTGAGGCCGGTGATGTCGGCCTTGACCACCGCGAGGTCCGACTTCGGGTCGGTGCCGACGACCCGCACCGGCGCCGAGCGGTTGTCGTGGAACAGCGCCGTGAGCCGGCCGTTCTGGGCGCCCTCGACGACGTGGTTGTTGGTGAGGATGTAGCCGTCGCTGCTGATCACGATCCCGGAGCCCTCGCCGCCGCCGCGCGCGGTCACCAGCTGCAGCTGGACGACGCTGGGCAGCACCTTCTGCGCGACCTGCTGCACCGAGCCCACCGGTGCGGTGCTGGCGCTGCGCGCCGGGCGCGGCTGGTCCAGCGACGTCACGGCGCCCTTGTCACCGCCGAGCTGGTACCCGACGTATCCGCCGATGCCGCCGCCGACGAGGCCCGCCACCAGCGCGAGAGCCGCTGCGCCCGCGGCCAGCCCGACGAACCGGTTCCGCTGCTGCGGCACTGGGGCCGCGGCGGTGTAGCCGCCGGACGGCCAGGGCTGCGCGTGCGGGAGCTGCTGCGTCGCATGCGGCGGCTGCGCGGCGGGCTGGGGCTGCTGCGCGGCCTGGGCGTGCATTTGCTGGGGCTGTTGGTGGGGCTGCTGCGGAACCCCGGCAGGTGGCGTGTCGCCGGTGCCCGCGACAGGCCCGTCCGCCTGCGGCTTCGGTTCTTCCGGCTGCTCACCGGAGTAGCCCGGGGTGTGATCGGTCATGGCTCCACTCTGCTCCAGGCGGCTGAGAAGTCCCTGAGACTAGGCTGTGCGACAGCCTGAAAACCGGTCGGGGAACTGTGATCTGCGACCGGTCGACGCTCACCGCAGCCGGGCGGCGATCTGCTCCGGCGTGACGTCGTTGATCCACACGCCCATGCCGGATTCCGAACCGGCGAGGTACTTCAGCTTGTCCGCCGAGCGCAGCACCGAGAAGACCTCCAGGTGCAGCCACGAGAGCTCCCGGCCGGTGCGCACCGGCGCCTGGTGCCAGGCCGCGATGTAGGGCAGCGGGCGGTCGTAGAGGCCGTCGAGGCGGCGCAGGACGTCCAGGTACGTCACCGCGAAGTCATCGCGCTCCGCGTCGGAGAGCGCGGCGATGTCCGGCACCTGGCGGTGCGGCACGAGGTGCACCTCGACCGGCCACCGCGCGGCCGCAGGCACGAACGCGGTCCAGTGTTCGGAGTCGACGACCACCCGCTCGCCCGCGGCGCGCTCGGCCGCGAGCACGTCGCCCTGCACGTGCCTCCCGTGCTGCGCCAGGTACTTCTCGGCGACCTGCAGCATCTTCTCCGTCTTGGGCGTCACGAACGGATAGCCGTAGATCTGGCCGTGCGGGTGGTGCAGCGTGACCCCGATCTCCTCGCCGCGGTTCTCGAAGCAGAACACCTGCTCCACGCCGGGCGTTTCGGCCAGCGCGGCGGTGCGGTCCGCCCAGACGTCCACCACGGTGCGCACCCGGGCCGGGCTGAGCGCGCCGAACGACGAGTCGTGGTCGGCGGTGAAGCACACCACCTCGCAGCGGCCCCGCGCGGGCGAGGCCGGCACCATCGGCAATCCCTCCACAGTGGACTCATCGCCGGGAACGCCTTGCGCGAACGACGGGAACTGGTTCTCGAAGACGACGACGTCGTAGTCCGGCTCCGGGATCTCGGTGGGCCGTCCGGGCACGCTCGGGCACAGCGGGCAGAGCTCGGCCGGGGGCTTGTAGGTCCGCGTCTGCCGGTGCGCCGCGATCGCCACCCACTCGCCGGTCAGCGGGTCGCGCCGCATCTCCGACGCCGGGGCCTGCGGTGGCAGCGCCCTGGTGTCCTCGGCCAGCCGCTCCTGCGCCGGGTCGGCGTCGAAGTAGATGATCTCCCGGCCGTCGGCCAGGCGTCGCGCCGTGCGCTTCACCGCTCCTCCTCCACACCCCGCTGATCGGCCAGCAGGAGTTCGACGTGCTCGGCCAGCAGCTCGCGCGCGTCGACCGGCAGCCCCTGGTCGCTGATCAGCAGATCGACCTCGTCGAAGTCGACGATCGTGGAGATCCCGACGGTCGACCACTTGGTGCTGTCGGCGACCACGATCAGCCGCCCGGCCGCCTCGGCCAGCGCCCGGTTGGTCTCGCTCTCGTTGAGGTTCGGGGTGGTGAAGCCGGCCCGCGGCGCCATCCCGTGCACCCCGAGGAACACCAGGTCCAGGTGCAGGGAGCGCAGCGCCTGCACGGCGACCGGCCCGACCAGCGCGTCCGACGGGGTGCGGACGCCGCCGGTGAGCACCACGGTGCGGTCGGTGCGGCCGCGCTGCTGCAGGGCGTCGGCGACCCGCACCGAGTTGGTCACCACCGTCAGGTCGGCGACGTCGTCGAGGTGGCGCGCGAGCGTCCAGGTGGTCGTGCCTGCGGACAGGCCGATCGCGGTGCCCGGCCGGACCTGCTCGGCGGCCAGCCGCGCGATCGCCTCCTTCTCGGCGAGCTGGCGCACCGACTTGGCCTCGAAGCCCGGCTCGTCGGTGCTGCGGCCGATCGTCGAGGTGGCGCCGCCGTAGACCTTCTCCACCAGGCCGCGCCGGGCGAGCGCGTCGAGATCGCGGCGGATCGTCATGTCCGACACGCCGAGCCGGAGCACCAGCTCGCCGACCTGCACCGCCCCGGTGCGCCGCACCTCGTCGAGGATCACTTCCTGGCGTTGCCGCGCGAGCACAGCACCGTCCCCTCAGAGCGTCGAACGGACGCGCGGGCCCGTGAGGTGCTCCGGCCGCGCAGCCCAAGCAAACAAGAACCAACACTACCCGAACGAGCTACCGGCCGATGCCGCCTGCTCCGGCACAGCGCCCGGGGCATTGCTGTTCATTGCTGTTCGATGTACTGGGGGCTGCCCGGCAGCGTCATGCGCAGCAGCGCGCCGCCCTCGGGGGCCTCGCCCGCCCAGACCGTGCCGCCGTGCCGCTCGGCGACCTGCTTGACGATCGACAGGCCCAGCCCGGAGCCCGGCAGGGTCCGGGCGTCGGAGGAGCGGTAGAAGCGCTCGAACACGTACGGCCGGTCCGCGGCCGCGATGCCGGGGCCGCTGTCGGCGACCTCCAGCACGGTGGTGCCGCCGGTCGGCTCGGGATGCAGGTCCACCCGCACCCGGCCGCCGTCCGGGCTCCACTTCGCGGCGTTGTCCAGCAGGTTCAGCACCGCGCGCTCCAGCGCCGTCGCGTCGCCCATCATCACCCACGGCTCCAGGCGGACGTCGAACTCGATGCGCGGGGCGCGGCGCCGCGCGCGGCTCAGCGCGCGCTCCACGACGTCGACCAGGTCCACCGGCTCGTGCACGGCCTGCGGGGTGTCCTCCCTGGCCAGCTCGACGAGGTCGCCGACCAGCGCGGACAGCTCCATCACCTGGGCCTGGACGTCGGCGAACATCTCCGCCCGGTCCTGCTCGGACAGCTCCGGCGCGTCCGGCCGGGCCGAGGCCATCAGCAGCAGCTCCAGGTTGGTGCGCAGCGAGGTCAGCGGCGTGCGCAGCTCGTGCCCGGCGTCGGCCACCAGGCGTCGCTGCCGCTCCTGCGACTCGGCCAGGGCACCGAGCATCCGGTTGAAGCTGGTGGTCAACCGGGCCAGCTCGTCGTCGCCGCCGACCGGGATCGGCCGCAGGTCGCCGGTGAGCGCGACGCGCTCGGTGGCCGCCGTGAGCCGCTGCACCGGCCGCAGCCCGGCGCGTGCCACCGCCGTCCCGGCGGCCGCCGCGAGCAGGATCCCGGCGCCGCCCATCACCACCAGCACCACGCTCAGCTGCGCGAGCGTCCGCTGCGTCGGGTCCATCGACGTGGACATCACCAGCGCGGCGTTCTGCCCGGTCGGCACCGCCACCACCCGGCTGTTGGTGCGCTGATCGGTGCGCAGCGATTCCCGGGACTCGCCCTTGGCGACCGCTAGCTCGTCGACGCTCATCGGCGGCCGGTCGGCCGGGCCGACCACGACGCCGTCCGCGGAGAGCACGCTGATCTTGAAGTTCTGGGCGACGAAGAACGCCACCGGCACCTGCTGCAGGTCGGCGGTGCGCACCAGCGGGCCCTCCGCAGCCTCCACGGCGCGCTCGACGAGGTTGTCGTCCAGTTGCTGGTAGAGGCTGTCCCGCACGGTCACGAAGGCCGCGACGGACACCAGCGCCACCGCGCCGGCGACGCAGACCGCAGCCAGCCAGGTGACGCGATTGCGAAGGGAGACGCGTTGGAACCGGCCTTTCGGACGCTCCTGCGGCTCCAGGTCCGGCGGGGGCGGTGCGGGAACCGTCACGGCGGCGTCTCGCGGAGCACGTAGCCGACACCGCGGACGGTGTGGATCAGCCGCGACTCACCCTCGGCCTCGGTCTTGCGACGCAGGTACCCGATGTAGACCTCCAGGGCGTTGCCCGAGGTCGGGAAGTCGTAGCCCCACACGTCCTCCAGCAGGCGGCTGCGGGTCAGCACCTGCTTCGGGTGCGCCATCAGCAGTTCCAGCAGGGCGAACTCGGTGCGGGTCAGGCTGATCGACCGCTCGCCGCGCTGGACCTCGCGGGTACCCGGGTCCAGCTCCAGGTCGGCGAAGCGCAACGCGGCAGGCTGCTCGTCCAGTCCCGACTCGGGCGGGCTGGCGCGGCGCAGCAGGGCGCGGAGCCGGGCCAGCAGCTCTTCGAGCGCGAACGGCTTGGGCAGGTAGTCGTCGGCGCCCGCGTCGAGCCCGGCGACCCGGTCGGACACGGCGTCGCGCGCGGTGAGCACCAGGATCGGCAGATCGTCGCCGGTGCTGCGGAGGCGGCGCGCGACTTCCAGGCCGTCCAGGCGCGGCATCATCACATCGAGCACCATGGCGTCCGGGCGGTTGCCCGCCAAGAAGTCCAATGCCTGTTGACCGTCCGCAGCGAGCTCGACCTGGTATCCGTTGAACTGCAACGACCTTCGCAGCGATTCCCGCACGGCACGATCGTCGTCGACGACGAGGATGCGCATGGGCACAGTGTTACCCCTGGCCCTGAGAAGCAGCTGAGAACCCGCCGTGCGTCGCGGCACCGCGTGACATCCATCTCCAACCGAGTGCCATTCCGGCACGCACCATCACCCTGGGTGATCGCGCGCGCCGGTTCGGTCATCGCTGTTGGAAGTGCCGGATGAGCGCGCGCGGCACCAGCTTGCGCTCCCCGTCGACGACGATCGGCACCAGGTCGGGCGCGGTCGCCTTCCACCGCGCTCGGCGGTGGCGGGTGTTGCTGCGGGACATCTTCCGCTTGGGAACGGCCATGTCGGTCCTCTCGTAGTTCGGGTGGAGTGAACGGCCTGTTCACCTCTGCTACCGAGGCGAACGGGCCGTTCACCTCGAAACGGCTCGGGCGCGAGGCCGCCGGTCAGCGGGTCCGGTCGCCGTAGCGGCGGCGGAACTTCTCGACCCGGCCCTGGGTGTCGAGCACCCGCTGGTTGCCGGTCCAGAACGGGTGCGAGTAAGCGGTCACATCGATCACGATCAGCGGGTACGCGTTGCCGTCCGCCCACTCCGTCCGCACGTCGGACGTGGCGGTGGAGCGGGTCAGGAAGCGGTCGCCGGTGGTGCGGTCCTGGAACACGACCGGCCGGTATTCGGGATGGATCCCGGGTTTCACGAGTTCTCCTCCTGGGTCGTTCGAAACTGGTCGCTGCGGGACGAGCCCCGTACGAGGCGCGGCGATTTCGCGCGAAATCGCCCTCCCTCCCCGCGCCCGCTAGCGGCTGCCGGTCTCGCCGGCGGCGTCCGCGGTGGTCTCCGCCGGGTCGTCACCGCACGGATCGGTGTGCCACTCGCCGAACGGGTCGTCGTAGCTCGCCCACGCCCGCTGCCCCGCGGCGAGCTCGTCGTCGGTGAGCAGGGCGCGGCGCAGGGCGCGGACGATGTCCCGCGGATCGGCCTCGTGGACGATCACGACCAGCTCCTGCATCCGGTCGCCGTAGTAGTCGTCCCAGGTCAGCGAGGCCCTGACCTGCCGCTCGGCCGAGACGCCCGCCCAGTCGCCGGGCTCCAGCGCGGCCAGCCACGGCCCGGCGTGCGCGACGCCGAGCCCGCCGCCCGCGGACTCCACCCACAGCGCGACGTCCGGCTGGCTGGCCACCCAGACCCGGCCACGGGCGCGCACCACGCCGTCCAGCAGCACGTCGATCGCCTCGTGCAGCCGCTCCGGGTGGAACGGCCGCCGCTCCTCGAACAGCACCACCGACACTCCCGCGTCGGCGTCCAGCGACGGCTGTCCGCGCAGCAACCGGCCCTGCGGCCCGTCGACCGCACCGCGCCGCGCGTCGGCGGGCACCTCGGCCAGCAGCGCGGACAGCTCCAGGTCGTCCAGGTGCGCCGCAGGGGCGTTGGGCGTGAGCCGGGCGATCACCGCCTCGGTGCGCACCTGGTTCCACCGGTCGCCGGCGCGGCCGGCGAGCACGATGGCGTCCGCGAACTCGACCTGCCCCACCGCGACCTGGGCGACGGTGCGCTCGTCGTCGGCGCTGCCGGCGAGGCCGCGCTCGACGAGCTCCTCCTCGCCGGTCGCGTCGGCCAGCCAGGTGGCCAGGTCGACCGTGGTGACGACGGCTCCGACGTCGACGTCGTCGACCAGCGGGCGATCGTCCACCAGGACGTTCTGCAGCGCCCAGCAGATCGTTTCGGGTTCCAGCGCCGGATCGAGCTGTACGACGATCCGCGCCACGCCAGGCGTGGCGGCCAGCCTGCGCAGCAGCGGCAGCATGTCGAGGCGCAGGGTGCAGGACACGCAGCCGTGCGCCAACTCCAGCACCTCGGTGGTCTCGGCGTCTCCGTGCCGGACCAGGCGCCGGACCACGCCCTGGGTGACTTCACGCAGGTCGTGGTGCACGAGCGCGGTGCCCATCGGGTCTTCGCGCCACGCCGCTCCGGCTGCCGCCGCGACCTGCTCCGCGCGGATCCCGGCCACCATGATCAGCGGAGTCCGCCGGTTCGCGGACGACTCGGTTCCCATCCCCACCTCAATCGACAATGGTTTTCATCTGACGCGGACACACGCTACCCTCGTCGGTAGCAAAATGAAAATGGATGTCATTATCGAGAGGAAGGTCATGTCCATCCGCTGCCAGGTGACCGGGAAGAAACCCGGCTACGGCAACCAGGTCTCCCACTCCCACCACCGCACCCGCCGCCGCTGGCTGCCCAACGTGCAGCGGAAGCGCTACTGGCTGCCGTCCGAAGGCCGCTGGATCCGGCTGCGGGTTTCGGCGAAAGGAATGAAGACCATCGAGAAGCAGAGCATCGAGGCCGTGGTGGCCGCGATGCGAGCGCGAGGGGAACGCGTCTGATGACCAAGAGCACCGACGTCCGCCCGGTGGTCAAGCTGCGATCCACCGCAGGCACCGGCTTCACGTACGTGACCACCAAGAACCGCCGGAACAACCCGGACCGCCTGGTCCTGCGCAAGTACGACCCGGTGGCCCGCAAGCACGTGGAATTCCGCGAAGAACGCTGAGCGATGGGCTTCCAGGCTCGCCTCGCGCGGCGATGCGAGTTGCGCGGGCGGGCCCAGCGGCAGTGCCGCTTGCTTGCCGGGAGCCGTCCTCCCATCCCCCTGTCGCTGCTCGTGAGTGGTTGTGCCGGTTCTTGCCGGAGCCATCGCTCACGAGCGAATACCGAAAGGAACGGCCGAGTGGCCAAGAAGTCCAAGATCGCGCGCAACGAGCAGCGCCGCGAGATCGTCGCCCGGTACGCGCAGCGGCGGGCCGAGCTGAAGCAGATCATCGTCGCGCCCGGCAGCAACCCGGAGGAACGCGTTGCCGCTCAGCGCGAGCTGCAGCGCCAGCCTCGTGACGCCAGCCCGGTTCGCCTGCGCAACCGGGACGCCGTCGACGGGCGTCCGCGCGGCTACTTCCGCAAGTTCGGCGTCTCCCGGGTGCGGCTGCGCGAGCTGGCGCACGCCGGCGAGCTGCCCGGCGTGACGAAGTCGAGTTGGTGAGCCGTGGTGCACAACGACCGGCGCAGCGTGCGCCGCAAGCCGAACCTGCTCCAGCGCGAAGGCGTCGTCCAGGTGGATTGGAAGGACACCGCGCTGCTGCGGAAGTTCATCTCCGACAGGGGCAAGATCCGCTCCCGTCGCGTCACCGGCCTGACCGTGCAGGAGCAGCGCGAGGTGGCGCGGGCGATCAAGAACGCCCGCGAGATGGCCCTGCTCCCCTACCCCGCGAACGGCCGGAAATGAACCATTTGACCAGGTAGATGCTCGTGAGCGGTTTGGAGCGCCATGGCACTCCAAACCGCTCACGACACCTGAGCAGGCAAAACCCTCCGCCGGTGCCCCTCCCCCCGCGGCCTTCGGCGCCAGCGGCAGGATGGTCGGCAATGACGATCGCCGGACGCGCCTCCAAGTTGACCGACACCGCCCCCGCAGCCGACCTCTACGACGTGATCAACCGCCGCCGCGACGTGCGCCGGGAGTTCACCGGAGCCGCGCTCCCCGACCCGATGCTGCGCAGAGTGCTGACCGCCGCGCACAGCGCGCCCAGCGTCGGACTATCCCAGCCGTGGGACTTCGTCCTGGTCCGCGACGACACCACCCGCCGCGCCTTCCGCGAGCACGTGCTGGCCGAACGCAGCGTCTTCGCCGCCCGGCTCGACGGGGAACGCGCCGAGACCTTCGCCAAGATCAAGGTCGAGGGCATCGTGGAATCGTCGCTGGGCATCGCCGTCACCTACGACCCGAACCGCGGCGCACCGCAGGTGCTCGGCCGCCACGCGATCGCCGACGCCGGCCTGTACTCGGTGTGCCTGGCCATCCAGAACCTGTGGCTGGCCGCCACCGCCGAGGGACTGGGCGTCGGCTGGGTCAGCTTCTACCGCGAGGAGTTCCTCCGCCGGCTGCTGGGCATTCCGCAGGGAGTGCGCCCGGTGGCATGGTTGTGCGTAGGGCCGGTGCGATCCCTGGCCGACACGCCGGACCTGGAGCGGCACGGCTGGCGACAGCGATTGCCGCTGGAACAGGTCGTGCACTACGACAAGTACGGACAAGGTCGCAGCCGGTAGCCTGGACGCGAAACCGCTTCGGCACGCGGTTCCACTTCGACTAGGTGCGCTCCTGCGAGGACGCGGTGCAGCAGGATGATCCGCTGATGGTCGGCCACCTGCCGACCCACGACCGCCACGTGCGGCTGTTGCTGGACTCCGGCCGCTTCGCCGAGGCGAACGCGGCGTTCGACGAGCTGATCCAGGCCGGGGCCAGCGACGTCGGCGAGCACTGGAACCGCCCGACCGTGCTGGTGCACCGGGCGTCGCTGGCGTGGCGGCTGGGACGCATCCCGCTCGCCCTGGAACTGATCGCCGAGGGCTGGACCGATCTCGACGTCGACCGCCCGGACGGCTCGGCGGCCGCGCACACCATCAGCATGCTCGGCTACCTGCTGGAGACCATCGGCCACCGCGGCCCGGCGCTGGAGCTGATGGCGCTGTCGGTGCAGATCGCCCGCGACTCCGACGACCAGGCGGCGCTGGCGCACTGCCTGAGCCGGGAGGGCAACGCCCGGGTGTTCCGCGCCGTGACCCGACCCGACGAGACCAGCAGGGCGCAGTTCGAGCTGGCCCGCGACCTTTTCGACGAGGCGCAGGGGCTGGCCAAGCCCGGGCAGGTGAAACGCGCGGCGCTGGCCGGGTTCGCGCGGTCGCTGGCCGGCGTCGGCGAGACGGCCGCCGCCGAGCGGGCCGCCCTGGAGGCGCTGGCGCTGGGGCGCGGCGCCGACGACTGGTTCACCACGGCGATAGCGAACTGGGTGCTGGCGGTGGTGCGCCGCGAGCAGAACCGGCTGGAGGAGGCCCGCACCTTCGCCAGCCGTGCGCTGGAAGGCGCCGGAACGATCCGCGACACCATGCTGATGATGCAGTTCTCCCTCGACCTCGCGGCGATCTGCGAGGCGCTGTCCGACCCGGTCGGCGAGTCCGCCGCGCTGCGGCGAACGGTCGCCGCGAGCAGCACGGCGGTGGACGTGCTGCAGGAGGGCTTGGGGCAGGCGCTGGAGCAGCGCCGGGTGGCCGTGCAGGCGCAGCGCATGGCGTTGGCCGCCCGCGAAGCCGCGCTGCGCGACCCGCTGACGGGCCTCACCAACCGCCTCGGCCTGGAACGGCGCGCGCCAATGCTGCTGGAGAGCACTGCGGCGGCCGGCCGGGTGCCGTGGCTGTTGCTGCTGGACGTGGACTGGTTCAAGGACGTCAACGACCTCGCCGGGCACACCGCGGGCGACGTGGTGCTGCAGGAGGTCGCGAACCTGCTGCGCCGCGAATGCCGCGGCGACGACCTCATCTGCCGCTGGGCGGGCGACGAGTTCGTGGTGCTGCTCGTCGACGCCACCGAGGAGTCCCGCGACGCCGGGCCGATCGTCGCCGAGCGGATCCGCGCCTCAGTGCAGCGGCACGACTGGCGGCTGGTGCTCGGGCGGCTCACCAAGGCGCCGACGGTGAGCATCGGCGTCGCGGCGGGTCCGGCGAACCTGGAGCACCTGTTCGCCGCCGCCGACATCGCGCTGTACCGGGCGAAGAGGGGCGGGCGCAACCGGTGGGAGATCGATGGCGACCGGACCGCGGACAGCTCGACCACGAGTTGAGGCGCATCCGGCTCGATTAGGATCGATCGCCATGTCCACCGCGCCGCGATCCCCGAGCGACGGTTTTTCCCTGCGCGGCAAGGTAAAATCGACACCGGAAGCCCGGAAGCCCGGAAGCCCGGAAGCCCGGAAGCCCGGAAGCCCGGAAGCCCGGAAGCCCGGCGGTGGGCCATGCCGTCCGCTGAGCCGCAGCGGGCGGAGCGCTGGGACACCGCGCCGGTGGAGCGCCGGGTGCTCGGCGTCGTGCGAACCCTGACGGCGCTGGATCGCCTGCTGGACGTGCTCCCAGTGCTCGCCGACGACATGCGGGTGGAGACGCGCTTCGCGGTGGCGGCGGGCTCGGAGTTCGCCGCGAACCTCACCGACCAACTGCACCGCACGCAGGCCCGGGTCGCGGACTGGGAGCAGGCCATCGGCAAGGACTTCGACCTCGCGATCTCGCCGAGCGGCAACGGCCCGCTGCACGAGCTGGAGATGCCGGTGCTGACGCTGCCGCACGGCGCCGGGCACCACAAGCTCCGCGCCACGGAATCCGGTGTGGCGGAAGAGGTTTCGGGCCTGTCCGCCGCGCAGCTGATGCACGAGGGCCGGGTGGTCCCGGCGGTCGTCGGCCTCTCCCACCCGAGCCAGCTGATCGCGCTGCGGCGCGACTGCCCGGCAGCAGCCCCGCGCGCCGAGGTGATCGGCGATCCCTGCTTCGCGCGCCTGCAGGCCAGCCTGCCGATGCGCGAGCAGTACCGCGCGGCCCTCGGCACCGGCAGGCGGAAGCTCGTGGTCCTCGCCTCTACCTGGGGCCCGCATTCGCTGTTCGGCCGGCAGGGCGGGCTGGCCCGCGATCTGGTCGCCGCGTTGCCGGCCGACTACCAGGTCGCCCTGGTGCTGCACCCGAACATCTGGAGCAGGCACGAGGGCCTGCAGATCCGGACCTGGTTGCAGGCCGCCCTGCGGGACGGGCTCGTCCTGGTGCCCAGGCTGCGCAAGTGGCAGGCCGCGCTGGTCGCCGCGGACGTGGTGATCTCGGATCACGGCTCGCTGTCGTGCTACGCCGCAGCGCTGGGAAAACCGCTGCTGCTAGCGGCTTTCGGCACCGGCGAGGTGGTGCCCGGCTCCCCGATGGCGCTGCTGGGCGAGCGGGCGAAGCGCCTGGACACAACCGGAGACCTGCGGGCGCAGATCGACTCGGCGCGACCGGTCCCGGACCACCAGCAGCTCGCGGACCTGGCCTTCCAAGACCGCGCCTGCGAACGCCTGCGCGGCCTCATCTACCGGCAGCTGGACCTCCCGGAGCCGCCGTGGCCCGCCCCGGCGGCGCCGGTGGACCTGTTCAGCCCCGGCTGACGCGCCTCACCCGTCGCCGAGCTTGCGGGCCACCCGCTCCGCCTTCGGGCTCTCGGCCTGCTCGTAGATCTCCAGCGCTTCCGCCAGGCATTCCCGCGCGCCCGGCTGCCCGGTCGCGGTGAGCGAGTCGGCGATCAGCTCCAACGGCTCGGCGAGGTCGAAGGATGCCTGCCGTTCCCGCGTCGCGGCGATGACCTCGCGAAGCGCCGAAACGGCCTGCTCGTGCTGCCCGAGCGCCTGGTGGGCCCGAGCCGTCGCGACGCCGATCCGGCCGGGCGTCCGCGTGTCCTCGGGGAATTCCGCGAGCCGGTCCAGGGCGGTCCCCAGCACGGTCAGGGCCTCGTCGTGCCGGCCGAGCCCGGACAGCGACTTGCCCATCAGGTACTCCTGCAGCGCCATGCCGCGACGCCGCCCCAGCTCCTCGTTGAGCCGCCGGGCCCGCTCGAAGTTCCCGATGGCCTCGGCGAATTCGTCGCGCGCGTGCAGCACCTTGCCCTGGAACTCCAGTGCGGAGGCCAGGATTCGCCGATGTCCGGCCCGCTCGGCCGCGGCGACCGCCTTAGCGCACTCCTCGTGCGCCTCGTCGAGCTCGCCGCACTCCATCAACAGCTGACCGCGCAGGCTCCGCATCCGCGCTTCCGCGACGGGGTCCTCGATCGCCGCTGCGGACTCGATGGCCGATGCCAGCGCCTGCAGCGTGTCGGAGTAGTGCTTGTGCTGGTTGTGCAACGCCCACAGTGGACCGTCGCAGAGCGCGATCACGTCGACGTGCAATTCGCTTTCGCCGGCCAGCCGCACCATGCCGAGGATGTTGACGCGCTCGCGCTCCAACCATTCCAGCGCTTCTTCCCGCGTGCCGAACGGGTTCTCCCCGTCGACCTCGTCGTCCACGACGCGGAGCCGACTGGGTTCCATCACCATCCGATCGGCGAACGCGCCCTGCCGCCGATACCACCCGACGAGGCGCCGCAACGCATCGTCGCGCCTCGCGGCGCCGAGCGCCCGAGCGGCTTCGGAGGCGTGCTCGCCCACGAGATCGTGAAGGAGGAACTGCTCTTGGTCGTTCTCTTCCACCAGACAAGTCCTGTGCAACTCGGCGAGACGGGATTCGGCATCGAACTCGGCGAGATCGGCTAACGCCGCCACCGCCCCCGCCGAGAACACCGCGCCGGGGAACACCCCGAGCCACGCGTATAGCTCCGCTTCGGCCCGCGGGAGCTGCCCGACCGCCAGGTCGAGCGCCGCGAACGCCTCGTGGAGGTGATCGCGCCGCCTCCGCTTGTCGGACAGTTCCCGAACCGCCCGCGCGATGCTCCAGGACGTCCGGCGCCGGAGCATCCCGGCCACCAGGCGAAGGACATGCGGCAGCCTGCCGCACCGGTCCACGAGCTCCGCGGCAGCGACCGGCTCCGCATCGATCCGCTCCCGGAGGCCGCTCCGCCGCAGGTAGTCGAGGGCATGGCCGGGTCCGAGCGCGGTCAGCCGAATGGGCCGAACGCCGTCCAGCACCAGGTCTGCGGCGTCGTGGTGGCTCGTGCAGAGCACCACGCTCTCCGACGAGGCGGGCAGCAGCTTCGCAACGTGCGCGAGGTCGCCCACGTTGTCGAAGAAGAACAGCAGCTTCCGGCCCTTGGTCTTGGTGCGCAGCAGGGCGATCTTGTCGTCGTCCGACAGCGGAATCCGGTCCCCGGCCACGCCGAGCGAACGCAAGCAGTGCTCGGCGGCCTCACCGAGCGACCGCTGCCCGAGCCCGAAGTCGAACCGAACCTGGCCGTGCTCGAACGAATCGATCACCCGATGCGACCAGTAAGTGCCCAGGGCGCTCTTGCCGACCCCGCGAATCCCGCTGATCACGGCGCACCCGGCCCGAGCCCCGCGAGCCTCGGCGAGCAAAGCGTCGAGCGCCTCGCGCTCCGGCTCCCGGTCGACGAAGTTGACCGGCTCCGGCAACAGCTGCCCGGGCGCCTCCGGTGCCTGCTGCTCGTGGAAGTGCACGCCGCCGTGGATGGCCCCGGCCTGCACGAGGTTGCGCACCGGACCGCTGTTCTCGTTGCCCATACACCCACCCCAGTGGCGCCGAACGGTAACGATCACCTGACGATACGCGACGGAAGCCTGCGACAGGCGGGACGCAGGGGACGCCAACCGGGTGTCGGAGGACCCCGACGAGCCAGGTACGCTCCGAGAGAGGTCGAAGACCAAGCCCTCGTAGCTCAGGGGATAGAGCACCGCTCTCCTAAAGCGGGTGTCGCAGGTTCGAATCCTGCCGGGGGCGCAAGCCAGATCAGCCAGCTGACCTGCGGCGGGACGCCAGATCGATGATCTTGGCGTCGCCGGTAGAACCCCCAAATGGGGCAAAATGGGGGCAGCGTCGGGCTCCTGCTCCCCGTCGAGGGCTGCGGCGACCGCCGCCCACCGCTCGGGTTTCGCCTCGGCGAGTGCGCGCACCGCCGCGGCGATCACATCGGAACTCAGCTCATCCGGAGTCGGTTCCGGGCCTCCGATGATGTCGCGCACCTGTGCCCAGCGGGCATCCGCCAGGTGCGCGTAGCGCATGGTGGTCCGTCCACGACTTGTGGCCCAACAACGCCGACACCATCTCGACGCCGGCACCATCCTGGATCAGCCACGACGCGTACGCGTGCCGCATGTCGTGCGGCGTGACTCCCGCCAGCCCCGCGCGCTCCGCGACGGAGTCCCAGTGCCGACGACGCACGTTCCCGTAGTTCAGCGGCGTTCCGACCTTGGACGCCAGCAACAACGCCCCGGTGCAACGTCCCCCACCGCGGTGGCGGGCCCGGCATCGCTTCGGCTGATTCCGCTCCACGTAGTCGTCGATGCGGCCGGCTAGACGCCTGGTGATCGGCACACCTCTGCGACGTCGCCCCTTCGGGTAGGGCTTGATCTCATTGCTGTGCTTGTCCCAGACCTCTTGCACCTGGATCACGAGTCGCTTGGTGTCGACGCGTTCCAGGTGCAGCCCGGCGAGTTCGCCCCATCGCAGACCGGTCTCGGTGCCGATGTCGATCAGCAGATCGATTTGTTCGCTGTCCTCTGCTGCGACTTCGCGAAACCGTGCCACCTCGGCGCGCGTCATGAAGTACTCGTCGTCCGCGGTGACCGTCTCCAGTTTGATCCCGGCGCTCGGCGAGACCGCGAGCAGGCGCCTGTCGACCGCACCCCGGAGCGTGGTGCCGAACGTGGTGACGATCTTGTTGATCGTGCGGGGTGCGAGCAGCTTTGGCTCCTCTCCCTTCTTTGTGCCCTTGGCCTGCGTTTTTCGGAGCAGCTTCACCCACGACTTGATTGCGTCGGACTCGATTTCATCGAGCGGCACCGCACCCCAATGGGGTCGGATGTGCTGCTCGATGCAGGACACAGCACGAGCTCGGGTTGACGGTTCTGCCGTCCAGTCGCCTAACCACTGGTCGACCCAGCTGCCCCAGGGCATACGCGCGCCGTCCAGGTTGATCGCGCCTGGTCTGCGCTGGCTGTTCTCGGCCTCGTGCGCCTCGCGTTTGGCCTCTGCGGGCTGGCTGAACGTTCCCCTGACATAACGGATGGTTCCACCGCGATCGCGGTACGCGCCGCGGTAGCGCCCGTTCGGTCGTTTCTCTGACCATGCCATGCAAACACCTCCTTTTCTGTTGCGAGAAAAGAAAAAGCGCGCCTGCGTGGGCGCGCTCAGATTGCGTGCCGGCTACTCGGTGGCGCCCTTGTCGAGTAGGTCACGAAGCGTGATCGCTTGGTCCGTCGTGAGTTCGATCGGTTCGACCCCGGCGGCCCCCTCAAGGGTCAGCGTCACGAGGTGTTCTCGGCGGGGTGATCGGTGATGTTCGGTGCAGACCTGGATCGACCAATGCGGATTGCGCGTGCTCGCGTACCCGATCTGCCGGACCTGTGCACCGTCCGATTCGCTGTCCCCGCTCACTTGCCTCTGCCCCATTCCATCGTGGACTCCTAATGCCCTATGCGCATTGGAGCACGCGAACGAGTGTTCGAGCACTAGCCGGAACGGGGGACCCCGTGCGCTCATCATCACCTCTGCCTGCGGTAACAATTACGAACCCTGGGACGATTCGCCCAAAAGTTCGAGTTCGGCAAGTCGGCGCGCCACCTCGCGACCGAGCTCGTCGGCCGAGAAGTCGCGCAGACTGACCGGCGCCGGAAGCCCGCCAGGCACCTCATGAGGAAGCAGAATCCCGGCCGCCACAAGCCCGTGCCAGATCGGGCGATCAAGGTACTCGCAGACAGTGCGCACGGCATCGACGCCGACACCACCCTTGCCAGTGGCCCAACGGCTCACGCGCGTGTGGTCGATGCCAGTGCCCCTGATCAAGTCAGCACGAGTTAGGCCGCGTTCGTCGAGCTGGCGCTCGACCCACTTCCACCATGTGCTCATGCGCACATAGTAGGAGCTTGCACGCACGCACAGGCAGCCCTTCGAGGCGTAGACCACTCTCCGAGCTGAATTACACCCATGTAATTACTCCGTGCGGACGCGCACATTTGATGCGTGTGCGCGCACGCACGTGCTACCGTGCGCTCATGCACATCGCATCGGCCCCGAAATCGGGCCCTATCCACATCCGCACCGACGCGCTCAACCAGCGCCGGGCCGCCGCAGGGCTTCACAGCAACTACGCGCTCGCCCGAGCAATGGGCGTGCAGCACACCACCGTCAATCGCGTCCTGTCCGGCCGTATCGCCCCGGGCCCGGTCGTGATCGCCGGGCTGCTCCGCGCATTGCCTGGCGCTCGCTTCGAAGACCTCTTCGCGATCGACGCCGCCAAGGACGCGGCGTGAGCTGGCTGACCCCCGCCGACGTCGCGGACCACACCGGGCACCACGTGGTCACCGTCTACCGGGCGCTGGAATCCGGCCAACTCCACGGCCACCAGCCGCGCCGCGGAGCACGTTGGCGGATCGCCGAACCCGTCGCTGATGCGTGGGTGACCGGCCTTCCTCAAACCGATGCCTGCGGCTGCACGACCACCTTGGCTCGCGGGCGCAAAACCGCCTAGCCCCAACAAAAACGCGGGCCGCCGCTCCCCTCCAAGAGCGCGGCGACCCGCTACCACGAGAGATAGGAGCTCTCAATGGCTGCAACAAAGCCTATCCCGCCGGAAACCGACGCCGAACGCACCGACGTCTCGTCGACCTTCCTTGAGGCCCTGAACGTGTTCATCGTGTCCCGCTCCCACGCCGACCACGACTTGGTCGAGCAGGACAACCGCGCATGGCTCACACTGCCCGGCCGCAACTGCGCCGGCGGCAACTGGACCCCCTGCGTCGAGCCCGGGGCGTGGGAAGTGCGCGGCTACGTCGACCGCGCGTTCTGCACCTACCACGCGGCGGCGCGGCTGCGGATCGCCGACCAGCTCGCGGCGGTGACCCGGTGACCGCCGTCGAGTCCGCCCCGCTGCTGTACGGCCCGGTGCTGCTGCCGCTGCTCGGCGCCCCGTGCGCCGTCTGCGCCCACCCCGCCCGCTACGTCGACAGCGACCGCCACGTGATCCACAACGACCTGCGGCTGCGCCCCTGCCAGCTGCCGCCGAACCCCACCCCGCCCGCTGTGACCACCGATCTTGCCGAGGTGACCCGATGACCCACACCGACACGCTCGCCCAGCAGCAGGCCGCCGGCCTGCGCGCCCTCGCCGACATGATCGAGGCACACCCCGAAATTCCGGCTACCTACCTCGACGGATTCTTCGGCATCAACGTGTGGAATCCGAAGAGCGCCGAGGAGATGGCCGCGATCGCCCGCGCCGCGTTGAAGCACGGCGCGAAGGTTGAGAAGGACATCGGCGAGACCCTCTACAACCTCACGATCTCGTGGGGACCGTTCAAGGCAAAGGCTCTCGGCAACCGCGGCGCGGTGTGTGAGCGGGTGGTCACCGGCACGGAGACCGTGACGCGGAAGGTGCCGGATCCGTCGGTCGTAGTGCCGCTGGTCGAGGTCACCGAAGAGGTCGAAACGGTCGAGTGGCGGTGCGCTCCGCTGCTGGCCGCCGACGCCGAGGCGGTGTCGGCATGAGCATCCCAACCCGCCCCGCACCGCCCGGACTCACCCTCGAAACGCCGCCGTGCGCGATGTGCAGCGAGGAAACCAACGCGAGCCCCGATCGAACCTTCGACTGCGAAGACTGCGAGTGCTCGTGGAGCGCCGACAACCCCGAGCAGCCCGGCGAATGGTGGGAGCCCGAAGCGGCACAGTGCCGCGCCACCCGCAAGCCCTACAGCCACCACACACAGCTCGACCCCGAAATCCGCGATCAAGTCTTCCGCTGCCTGCTGCACGAAGGACACGCCGGGAAGTGGCACTACGCCGAAGACATCGGATGGACAGGGGGTAAGGCATGACCACCACCGACCGGCTCGACGAGATTAAGGCCCGCGCCGCCGCCGCGACCCCCGGCCCCTGGGGCTGGTTCGGCAACACCGACGTGCGACACATCTATCTGTCCACGAAGTACTGGGGCAGGCAGATCGTGATGGACTTCGCCCGCTGGGGGATGCAGTCCGCTCGCCCTCGCTTCGCCGACGGCCGCACGTTCAGCCACAGCCCGCAGAGCTGGCACGACTTCGGTAGCTCCGGACTCATGGCCGACGCCGACCAGATCGCCCGCTTCGAGGTCGCCCCGAACGCCCACAGCCGCAAGGATCCCGCGGTCTACCGGGCCGACATCAGCGGCATCCGTAACCCCGACGCGACGTTCATCGAGCACAGCCGCGCCGACATCGACTGGCTCGTGGCCGAGGTCGAACGGCTGCGCGCCGCGATCGCCGCAGTGCGCAAGCTGCACCAGCCCGACGAGTACGGCAACTGCCCCGCATGCGGGGTCGACGCCTACGAGGACCCGATCCCGTGTCCCTGCGTCACCGTGCGGGCCCTCGACGAAGACCCGGTGGCGGCGTCGTGAGCGCGCTCGTCGTGACCTTCGCACAGCCGGCCGCCTGCCCGCTGTGCGAGGGCCGCCGAGCCGTCGAGGTTCAGCCCCTCGACGGCCGGGCCCCGGCCCACATCGCCTGCCCGCTCTGCGCCACCCCCGAACCCCTCCACTGCTGCCTCGCGCCGCGAAAGGACTTCCGAGCATGACCAGGACCAGCCCCCGCGAACGGCTCGTGCGGGGAATCGTGCGGGTGGACTACCCGAACTACCACCGCTACAAGATCGACGGGAAGTGGGCGATCGGTGTCACGACCGCGTTGAAGGGCATCCCGAAGGACGACGCGCTGAAGCGCTGGGCCGCCCGCCTGGTGGCCGAGCACGCGGTGACGAACATCTGGGATCTCAAGCGGATGATCGACAGGGACGGCAACGGCCCCGCGATCAGCTACCTCAAGGAACTTCCGAACGAGCGTCGCGACGCGGCCCGCGTGCGCGGTACCGAGGTTCACGCGTTGGCCGAGCGCTACATCAAGGGCGACGAGATCGAGGTGCCCGAACACCTCGAACCGTACGTGCGCGGATATGCCGCCTACATCGAGGACTTCAACCCCACGACCGTCCACGAAGAACTCGCCGTCGCCAACCGGACCCACGGCTACGCGGGCACCCTCGACTCGATCCAGGACATCCCCGCCTTGGGCCGGGTGTTGGTGGACTACAAGACCAGCAACGGAATCTACGGCGAGTACGCGCTGCAGGTCGCTGCCTACCGCCACGCCGAGGTCTTCCTTGATGCCGACGGCGTCGAGCAGCCGATGATCCCCGTGGATGCCGCCTACATCTTGCACATCCAGCCCGATGACTACCAGCTGATCCCGGTGCAGGCCGATGGCGAGGCGTTCGCGAAGTACCTCGCCGCGCAGGCCAACTACGTGTCCAACGTGCAGGGCCGCAAGCTGGACAAGCTGATCGGCGCCCCGCTGACGCGGCCGGTGGGTGATGCCGCGTGAGCACGGACTTCGACGCCGAGACCTACAACGACGTCGCGACCCGCATCGTCGAGTTCCGGGAGAAGTACCCGGCCGGCTCGCTGCGACCTGCCGACCCTGCGGTGCCGTACCGGATCGAGCAGTTGGGCGAGCAGATCTACATCGTGGTCGTGGCCGCCGCCTACCGATCGCCTCACGACCAGCTGCCGGGCATCGGTATGGCCTACGAGCCGTTCCCCGGCCGCGACGACTACACCAAGGACGCCGAGTTGCAGAACGCGGAAACCTCGGCGTGGGGGCGGGCGATCGTCGCCGCGCTCGCCGCCGACACCCGGCGCGGCATCGCCTCGGCCGAGGAGACCAGCGGCCGGGGGTCGGCTCGGCTGCTGGAACTCAAGCGCGCGATCTGGGCCAAAGCCGAAGAACGCGGCTGGATCCACGGCGACGACTACCGGTCGCTTGCGGAGAACTTCACCGCGTGGAGCAAGGGCGGCGACTTCACCAGCGCCGACGAGACGACGCTGCGCGACTACCTCAAGCACCTCGAACCGAAGCGCACCATGCGCCGCAGCAACGGAGGGGACCAGTGAAGCCCTCACCGAACACGCCGAGCGCGATCACCGGCGATTTCCTGCGCCACGGAACGAAAGCCCTCGACCTCCACTACGCCGAGGATGTCTCGTTGGAGACCGCCCGCGACTTGCTGCGGGCCCTGGTGCCCGTCAACGCGCTGGCCATCGTCGCGCTCATGGCCGAGCTGGAGCAGATCGCACCGGACCGCGCGCGCCGAGTCGCTGAACGGCTTGGCAGAGCGTGGGAAGCGGGCGACGACGTGTGGGAACTCCTGCACGAATGGCACGACCAGCACGCACGCGGCATTCCGGTCGGCTTCCACCCGACTGCCACGCTCGGTATGGAGGTTCGCCGGTGAGCGCCGGGCAGCTCGCGCTGGGCCTGGCCGACCGGCACGAGGGGCAGGCCGCCGCACTCGCGGCGGCCACCGCCGGCCACCGCGACTACCGACACCGGCTCGAAACCGCGCTCGCCGAGCTCGTCGCCGCCCGCACGCCGTTCACCGCCGACGACATCCGCCAGGCCGCCGGGGAACCCGACGAGGACCGCCCGAACCTACTTCCGTCGGTCATCGGCTGCGCCGCCCGGGATGGGCTGATCGTCCGCTGCGGCGACTACGCCAGCCAACGACGGGCGCGCCGCGGATCCCGCAACGGAACCTGGATCGCTGCGACCGCATCGGAGTCAGCCGCATGACCGCGCCAGACGCGCCGCTGAACCCGGTGCAGATCGAGCAGAACATCCGCGCCTGTGCCGAGCGCATCCACAAGGGCGTCACCGTCACCACTGACGCCGAGCGCGAAGCGAAGCGGCTGCGACGGGAGTACGACGCCGCGCACTCGCGCGCCTACCTCGCGCACGAGGGCCCTGCGCACGAAAAGAAGTACGCCGCCGAGCTCGCCACCCAAGACGAGCGGGAAGCGGCGGAGACCGCCGAAATCGCGCAGCGGTACGCCGAGCGCACCGCCCGCGCCGTCGAGGCCGAGCTGCGTGCCTGGCAGTCCGTCGGCGCCTCGGTGCGGCTGATGTACGGCGTCGAGACCGGGGTGGGCCGATGAGCATCGACTACGACGAGGTGTGGAACCGCGCCCGCGAGGGCTCCCCGTTCTCGAACGGCACCGAGGGCTACGGCTGGATGGCGGCGTGGTGCGACAACTGCCTGCGCGATGCCCCGTTCCGCAACGGCATCAGCAACAACGGCTGCCCGATCATCCTCGTTGCCCAGCTCGGCCGTACCCCGGCCGAATTCCTCGACGGGCCGCGCGACGAACACGGCCGGTACTCGATCGGGCAGCAGTACACCTGCATCGAATACCGCGCGCCTGGCGACGGCGGCGGCGAACCGCGGCCGAAGCCTGAACCGCGTGGCATGGATGGGCTTTTCGAGCGGCCGGAGCGTGGCACCCGGATGTTCTTGCAGCCGTCCCGGGTCGAGGTGCCGGCATGAGCAAGGCCCTGACTGCCCGCACCCGCGAAATCGTGACGCAGCGCGCTGATCGTGGCGGCTGGCCAGTGTGCGAACGCTGCGGAACCCACCGCGGCGCAAACCTGCACCACCGGCGTCCCCGGCAGATGGGCGGCAGCACCGACCCGGCCACCAACACCGCGTCGAACCTGCTGCTGCTGTGCGG
>NZ_FNOK01000127.1 GCF_900106995.1 Saccharopolyspora shandongensis | reverse complement strand
CCGGTGCGCACACATGCCTCGACCAGGTCCAAGAAAACGCGGTGGAAGTAGGGGAAGAAGGGCGGCAGCACACCCGGTGGGGTAAGCGCGCTCAGATAGGTGTAGGCCTCCTCGTAGGCGCCGCGGGTGACCGCGGCCCGGGCGTTGGTCTCGGCGACCATGCCCAGTACGAGGTTCAGCCGCCGCGGTCGCGCCCAGTCGGCGCTCTCGGTGTTGAGCACTGCGAGCCGCTCGTCGTTTCCGCGGCTGGCCGCGACCAGAGCGGCGGCGTAGTGCATCACGTGCACTTGGAACCTGTCTCCGTTGAAACTCGCCCGCTCGATGCCTTCCTCCGCTATGGCCTCGACTTCGTCCCAACGACCGTGCAGGTACGCGTCGTAGAAGGACGCCGCCGCCGCCATCTGCTGGACGGCATAGGCGCTGCGGAGCGTCAGGCCACGCCAGACGTCCGCGAAATCGCTGAAGGCATCGATGTGGACCGCGGCCAGGATCAGCCATCTCGCCTGCCAGGACGGCAGGTCGGGCGGCAGGTCGGCGACGGTGGCGCGCAGCCTTTCCGCGACAGTGTGAGCGGTACGTGCGGGATCGGCCGTGGCGTCGTAGGCGAGGCGGGCGCAGGGCGATCCCTTGTCCAACGCGCGGCTGACCGGTTCCCACCGATCGGCCCGGCCCAGGCCCAGGCAGGCCCGCACGAGGACGAACAACGCGTCGTCCACGTCCGAATCGGGTTGTTCGCCCGCCGAAATCCCGTCGAGCGCGGAAGCGACCGTTCGCTGGACGCCCTCGAGGTCGCCATCGCGATGGAACATGAGGAAGGCGGCTGCGGTGGCCCGCCGCAGCGGGTCGACCGGCAGCGCTTCGCTCTCGCAGGCCTTGAGCAGCCGTTCCGCGACGTCCATCTGGCCGCCCTGCACGGCCACGACGGCGGCCTCGACCAAACGGCGGGCCCGGTTCAGCGGATTCCCGCTGAGATCGGCCGCACGCGAGAGAGCGGCCGCCGCCTCCGCCGCGCCTCCGCAGTTCAAAGCACGCGCCGCAGCGTGTTCCAGGGCCTGCGCGGCTGACTCGTCCGGCCCGTCGGCGGCGTCGGCGAGGTGCCAGGCCTGCCGCATCGGGTCCTCGGCCAGCACCTCCGCCAGGGCTCGGTGGGCGGCACGGCGCACGGTCGGCGGTGTCATGCGCACCAATGCGGAACGCACGAGCGGATGCCGGAAAACGATCTCCTCCCGCTCCGGGTCGATGGTGATCAGCCCGCTGGACTCGGCGACCTGCAGGGCCTGCTCGTCCCAGTCCTCCCGGCCTTGGGCGGCCGCGCGCACAGTGCGCAGACCACCCGCACCACCGCCGGCGAGGGCGGCCAGCAGGAGACCGGAGCGGGTTACTTCCGGCAGCGACCCGAGCCGGCCCGCGAAGATCGCCTCCAGCCGTTCACCGAGCGGCAGCGGGGAAGGGAGCGGGTCGATGCCTCGCTGCTGCCGCTGATTGAGCCGCGCGGGCATCTCCACGAGGGCAAGGGGATTTCCGGCCGCTTCGGCGAGGATGCGCTGCACCGCCGCCGGCCCCAGGTCCGGGTGCGCCCGCGCCAGCAGCGCAGCGGACTCAGGCGGCGTCAGCGGGGCGACCTCCACGGTCCGGATCCCGGCCAGGTCCGGCGCATTTCGCCAACCCACTCGGACCGCGGCGAGGAAAACCACGGGCAGCGCGCAGACCCGGCGCTGGATGAAATCCAGGACCTGCGCGCTCGAGGCGTCGATCCACTGCACGTCGTCGACGACGAGCAGAACCGGCTGGGTCTCAGCCGCCTGGGACACCAGGGCCAGAGCTGCCGACGAGAGGGCGCAACGATCCGGTGCAGCATTCTCATCCGCTCCGAAGGCCCGGTTCAGCGCCGCCTGCTGAACGGTGGGAAGGCTTTCCACCTGGTCCAGCAGCGGGTACAGCACCTGGTGCAATGCCGCGAACGCGAGCTCGGACTCCGGTTCCACACCGACAGCGCGGAGCACGCGAAAGTCCGCTTGCCGGGCGTACTCCTCCGCCCAGTCGAGCAGGGCGGACTTGCCCACACCTGGATCACCGCGCAGCAACAAGGCCGCCCCGGTCTCCCGCACCCCACGTATTGCGGAACCCAGCAGCGCGACTTCCGCTGCCCGGCCGATCATCGCGGTGTCGCCGCTCTGCACC
>NZ_FNOK01000007.1 GCF_900106995.1 Saccharopolyspora shandongensis | reverse complement strand
GGGTTGTCCGCCGGCCGTTCGACCTCGGCCGTCAGCTTGGCACGCAGATCCGCTTCCAGCCGCGCCTGCCGATCAGCGTCGCCGGTATGCAGCGCATCGGCATAGAACGACACGAATTCCTCATACGCACCAATCGAATTCAGCGCCCGATCCCGCTCCGCCCACGAACCCTGCACCTGCTCCTGATTGGCCTCCGCGATCTCCTGCATGATCTGCGCGTAGCGTTCGCGAGCGGTTTCCAGCAGGCGCACGGGCATCTTGCCCTTCGCGATCCGCCGGCTCGCCTCCGCATCCAAGCCCTCCGACGCCGACCGCTCGCCCTCCTGCGCCTCGTACTGCGGCGGGGCACCGGTGTCGCCGTCGTTGACCGGCAACGGCGCCTTCTCCGGCGTGGCGGTCGGGTTCGACGTGCTCGGCGCGGACTGGGGCGCCAGGATGCTGGCGATCTCGTCCGCGAGGTCGCTGCGGTTCTCGGATTGCGTTGCCCCGGACGACGTCTGCTGTGTGCTGGACGATGAGCCCGTAGCAGCGTTCTGCTCGGACGAGCCGCGGGAACCGCCTGGCAAGCCCGAGCCTCGCTTCACGGCCAGGGCAGCGCGCAGCTGTGCTTGCAGCGACTCCTGCACCGCCCTGTCGCCGGCATCGAGTGCCCGGGCGTAGGCCTCCCGGAAATTCGCGTACACCCCAACGGAATTCAGTGCTACATCGGCATACGAGACACCCGGAAGGTTCCGCACCTCCGCCTTGAGCATGTCGTAGACCTGCTCCGCCGCCGCCAACGCCTCTCGCGACGGCGGGTTGGCCGCATCGTTCCCGCCCTGTTCCAGGCGCGCCCGCTTGGCGGCGCCCGGGTCACCACCGTCGCCGTTGTTCTGCCGCTGCGGCGGCAATTCCTCGTAGGTGAGGCGAGTGATCGGCCGGCCGTCCACGCCGCGCTGGCCGGTCGTCTCCACCGAGACCAGGCGGAACCTGGTTCCCCAGGCGAATCCGACCAGGACCGAGCCACCCTGCCGGTTCCCCACCGTGTGGGCCGCCGACGCCTGGCCGCGCAGCGGGATGTAGACGATCTCCTCGTTGGCCGGCCGGAGATCCGCGTTGTGCTCCGCCGTTTCGGCGAACACGAACTCCGCTCCCGTGGTGATCGAGCCCGGCTGCGGGTGCTCCTGCCGCGCGGTGCGCCACGCGCGGAGCGGTGCTTCGCCCTGGTAGCCGGCGAAACTGCGCAACCCGAAGTCGACCACGGCCGCGATGATCGCGGCCTGGTGGCGCTGCGTGGCCGTGCCCGTGGTGAGGTTCGGCGGGCTCATCCGGCCGGTCGCCACCTGGTCCACCGTCACCATCATGTCGACGACGTGCGGCGGGAGGTTCGGTTTGTTCGCGGCGACCTGATCGCGGCGCGCGTGGACCGCCATCGATGGCCAGTGGTTCCTGGCCAGCGTGGTGTCCATCGAGTGGATCTGCAGGGTGCCCTCGGCGAACTGCCGCGGGTCCAGCGTCGCCGGCCGGGCGGCCTTCCACTGCTGGTAGTTGCGCAGGACTTCCGCGAGCTGCTGGACGTCGGGCAGGGGCGGCAGCGGCCGCAGCATGAAGTTGGCCATGTCGAGCAGGTCCGCCGTGCCGAAGCCGGTGCCCCGCAGCTGCTCTCCCCGGATGGCGAGGGCGAGCGGCCGGAAGCGGGTGGTGGCGGCCAACTCGTGGAACTGCTCAACGGTGATGCCCAGCGGGCGCCGGCGCGCCTCGGCCCACTCCAGCAGGACGTCCTGCGGCGTCCGGCCCTCCCGCTGCGCGCGGGCGAAGAACCCCGCGGCGTTGTTCGCCCACGGTTCGGGAACGTTGCGCTGCTCGCTTAGGAACGCCATCAGCAGTGGCCGGTGCTGGACGCTCAGGCCGTGGCCGTCGAGCAGATCCAGGAACTCCGCCAACCGGAGCGGATTCCCGAGCACATCGGTGTAGCCCTGGACGAGTTCGTCGAGGCCGAGCCGCAGCCCGAGCCGGTTCATCCGCCACTCGCGGATCACTCGTGCGGTCTCGTCCGGGCGCTGGTTGTGGATGTCCACCAGCGTCTTGCCGCTGGTCTGCAGGTGCGCGCTCAGCTCGCGGAGGTCGCTCAACCGCAACCCGTTCGCACGCAGCTGGTCGATCAGCCTGTTCAGCTGCGGACCGTTGGCCACGAACGGGCCCGGCAGTCCGGATCGCAGCAACTGCGTCTGGACGTCCCGGATCCAGACCTCGATCGGGCGGGCCTGCTGGACGAGTTCGGTCAGTTCTTGCTCGAAGAACGGTAGCTGGAGGACGTCGACCAGCAGGCCCGAAGCGGCGTTGAACAGCACCGCCCCGTCGCCCGCCGGGACCCCGACCGCGTCGGCGAGGCCGAGCAGCGCGGCCGGAATCCGCCGATTGGCCTGGACGTAGCCGAACAGCGCGTGGGACGTGTGCTGGCCCAGCCGCTCCTGCAGCCGCACCAGCTGTTCGAGCGCCTGATCCCAGGGCAGCCCGATGAGCCCGATGTTGAGCTCCCGCGCGCCCAGGTGCTCGATGGCGAGCCGTTGCAGCTCGTTGCGGAACTCGGCGGCGGTCGCCGGATCGTTCGCGTACGGCGAGTCGCCGGCGACGTCCTGCACTTCGCCGAGGGACTCGATGTTCTCGAGGTGCTCCTGGCGCTGGACCCGGTCCGCCCAGTCGAGTTCGCCGTACATGCCGTCGAACTCGGCGACCGGCCGGGACAGCAGGGAGTTGATCACCCGCAGCGGCGTCCGCCTGCCTTCGCCGGGCGCGGTGGCCGCCTCGATGATCCCGAACAGGATCGCCCGGCGCTCGGCGGTGACCGCACCGAGCGCGAGCGTGATCGCCTGCAGGTCGATGGCCATCCGCGATGTGGCAGCGGCGTCCGCGTCGGCCAACGCCGGCAGGAACGCCGTCAGCTGCCGCGGGTCGACACCCACCGCGGTGGCCAGCGCGTGGAGGTTCTCGTGGTTCGGGACGGGTTCCAGGTCGAAGTCGGGCACCCGCCGGTCCGAGCCGGATTCGTGGTACGCGGGCGGCGCGGTATCGGTCGTCGCGGACTGCTCGTCGGGGACGAACTCCGAGGCGAGCACCAGCCGGTCCAGGCCGGACGTCCGGTACGCGGGCGGTGCGGGCTGCTCGTCGGGGCCGGACTCCGGTCGCGGACGGGGCGCGCGCAGGGTCTGTTCCGGCGGCGAGATCTCGAACCAGCTCCGGACGCGTTCCGCGGCGTCCTCGGGGGAGAGCTCGTCGAGGTCGTGGATGTCGCGCTCGGCCAGCTCGGTGTAGAAGCCGTCGAGGTGCTCGCCCAGCGAATCGCCCGCCACCCGGCCCATCTGGCCGAAGATGATCTGCACGGTCTGCCGCAGGCTCGCGGGCCCGGCCAGCACCTCCGGGATCGAGCTGTCGAAGTGGGTCAGCAGCGCGTGCAACCGGTGCAGCACGACCCGTCCCGGAATCGGGCGGCCCAGGTCCACGTCCTTCAGGAACGAGCTCACCGCCGCCCAGTCGGCTGGGCGGAGCAGGCCCGTCGTGCTGCCCAACGCGTTCACGTCGGCGGCGAAGTGGTCGATCAGCAGTGGTAGTGCGTCGTGCTTCCCGGTGGACAACTTGTCGATCCACTGGAGATCGGTGCCGAACAGGCCGGCCAGCCGGACCGGTTCCATGTTCAGGGCTGCCGCGCTGCGCACCAGAGCCTCGGGGCTGATGCCCAGGTTCTGGGACAGCGGCAGGATCTCGACCGGAACCCGCTGCAGCGTCCTGGTCAGCGAGACCAGGGCGCCGCGCTGCCGGTCTTCCGCGTTGTTCACGCCGGAGCCGGCGCGCAGCTCCGCGGGCTCCATGCTCAGGGCGCCGCGCTGGGCGGGCATGGCCGACACCAGCATGCCAAGCCGCCGCACGTCCCGTCCTTCGCGGAACCAGGCCGTGTCGTTGAAGTGCGCACCCCAGAGCTCGGCGGGTAGCGGCTGCATCCGGGTCGCCGCCCAGGCCGAGACCAGCGAGCTCCGCTGGTCGGCGGGGCCGGTCCGCAGCTGGTCCGGGGTCATGCCGCGGATTTCGAGGTAGTGGCGGAACGAGACCAGGTCGCCGGGGTCCAGGTTGCCAACGCCGCGGAACCAGCTCAGGTCGCGCAGGTGCATGCCCAGCGGTGTCAGCCAGGCGGCGATGCGGCGCTGGTGGGCCTCCCGCAACGGCTCGTCGGTCAGGGACGTGGCGATCTGGCGCAGCTGATCCCAGTCGTAGTCGAGTGCGTAGAGGTCGGCGGCGGTGAGGAAGCCGCGTACGGCGGCTTCGTCGCCCCTCGTGGCCAGCAGTGCGCCGAACTCCTCTTGGAGGCTGAAGTTCGAGTTCCGCTTCGCCTCGACCAGTTGCTCCAGCAGCTCGAAGTCGATGCCCACCCGGCCGGCGAGCCGCGCCGGTTCCACCGGGGTTCCGGTGAATTCGTGCAGCGCGACCGACAGGTTCAGCAGCCGGACCGGGTCGATCTGCTTGGCGAGCGCCACGTGCGTGATCTCGGTGGGAACCCGCTCCAGCGCCGCGGCGAGCACCTCGAGCTTCTGCGCGGGCAGCCCGGAGGCGATCAGCCACGCCATCCGGATTTCGTGCTGCTGCTCGGCCGGCAGCTGGCGCAGCGGCTGGCTCGACCACTCCTCGACGAGCTGCTGCCGCAGCCGCGGGACGCCGCGCAGCTCATCGACGGTGTGGCCGCGGCTGTCCAGGAGCGCCCGGAAGTCGGCCACGTCGGTGGCCGTCAGGTCGTCGACGCCGTGGAACCAGCCGAGGTCCTCCGGCCGCATGTCCAGCGGCTGCAACCACAGGTCGAAGTGGTTATCGGTCGCGTCGCCGACCCGGTCCGGCGCCAGGTTCGCGGCCAGGGTGCCGATGCCGTTCCAGTTGGCCGGTCCCAGCCCGTGCAGGTCCTCGCCGCCCTGCTCGTGCCACTGCTCCACGGTGATCTCGCCGCGGGCCAGCGCCGCCAGCTCCGGGGCGAACTCGGCGACCAGCAGGGCCGGTTCCACCCCCAACTCGTTGGCCGCGTTCAGCAGGGTGGCGGCGCCGAAGTCCTGCCCGGCGACGAGATCCGGGATCTCCACCGGCACGCGGCCCAGCGTCCTGCTCAGCGAAGCCACTTGCTCCGGCGGCAGGCCGTGCGCGTTGAGCAGCCAGTCGAGGCGCCGCACCTGGCGGGCGAGGGAGCGCCTGAAGACGAGGGGAAGGTCCCTCGCCACGCCGAACGGCAGCTCGGAGTCCCGGTACTGCTGCCACTGCTGCACGAGCGACCGGCGCAGGTCGGCGTTGGTGCGCAGGTCGGCGACCGAAACACCGGCGGTGGCGCGGAAGTTCTGGAAATCCGCCAGCTCGGTCGGATCGACGATGCCGGTGCCTTCGAACCAGGACAGGTCGGCGAAGTCCAGGCCCAGCGCGGTGGCCGAGGCGGCGATGTGGTCGGCGACGACGCTGTCCGGGTTTTCCGAGAGGCTTCCGGCGAGCCACGACAGGTCCAGCCCGACGCCGCCGGCGAGCCAGGAGGGCGTTACCGCGCCCGTGGGGTCGGTCTGCAGGCTCAGGCGCAGCGCCAGCTGCGGGGTGACGTGCCACTGCTCGGCGCGCTGCCTGACGACCTCCATCCAGTCGGGCCGGTCGTTCCACGCCCATTCGGCGTGCCCGCGATCGTCCGGTTCGAGGCCGAGTTCGTGCATGGCCTCGGCGAGTGCGACGACGTCCGGGACGGAGATCTCGTCGTGCGGGGCGAGGTTGAGGCGCCACCGGGCCACGAGTTCGCGCAGCGGCGGGGCGTCGTCCAGGTCCTGCACCCTCAGGTCGTGCTCGTGGAGGTAGGTGATGAACGTGCCGAGCTCGCCGGACATCAACGCCAGCGACTCGTCCAGATCGCTCCCGTCGAACCAGTCCCCGATGTTGAGCAGCAGCCCCTGGTCGCGGAGCCGGGCAACGACCCCGGCGAGCGCGTCGCCCGGCTGCTCGTTGGCCCAGTTGCGGAGCGCCTCGTCCCCGATCGAGTCGGCGAAGTTCATCCCGTGCCTGCGCAGGATGTCGACGAACGCGCCGCGATCCGCCGGGCTCATCCGGTCCCAAGCGCCCTGCAGCGACTTCAGCGCATCCCCGGCCTGCTGCGGGTCCATCAACGGCCACAGCTCTTGCACGATCAGGTCGTACCGGCCCAAGAGCTCGACGAACGCGCCGATCTCGCCGACGTGCAAGCCCGACACCAGACCGCGGAAGGCCGCCAGGTCGGAAGGCACCATGACGAGGGCGTCCAGCACTCCCCGGACCAGGTGCGCCTGCGGCTCGATCGCGAGCACACCGAGATCGTCGGCGTCCACGCCGAGGTGTTCGGCGGCCCCCGCCCGCCAGTACCGCGTGACGAACGGCTGCCGGTCCGCCTCGGACAGGGCGCTCCAGGCCAGACCCGGTGCGTCGCCGGCGCCCTGGTCGGCCATCTCCAGGTAGTGCTCGGCGATCGCCTGGCGCTGCCCGGCCATTTCCCGGTACGCACCGGACAGGCCGGGATGCTTCTCGGCCAGCGCGAGGTAGTGGTTGGCCGCCGCCTGGTGCTGGTCGGCGAGCATCCGGTACCCGGCGGAGAGGTCCTCCCCGGCGAGGAACTCGCCGAACGCCTGCCAGTCCGGGCGTTCGATCCCGTGCTGCCGGACGGCGTCCAGGTAACCGGCCAGCCCGTGCGCGGGGTTCGGAACGCCGATCCTCCCCAGCTCGCCGGACAGTGAGTTCAGCACGGCGTCCTGGTTCTCGTGCAGCTCCCGCAGCTCCGGCACGAACGGCTGCAGCTGCTCCGGCCGGATGCTCGGCCAGGCGCTCAGGACCGCGACATGGCGACGCGAGACCTGCCACTGCTCGGAGAGTTCGGCGATGTTGCGGGGCACGTGCTCGATCGCGGAGAACCACTGGAGCAGCATTCCCGCTTCTTCGGTGGGCACCTGGAGGGTCTGCGCGGTGAGCTCCCGCAGCACGTTCAGGGCGGCCGACTGGTCGAACCAGGTGTTGCCCGGCGGCACGTGGGTCTGCCAGCCCGGACCGAAGATCACCTCGCGCAGGTGCTGCGGGCCCGGGTTCTGCACGCCGCGAACCAGGTCGATCGCGGTGGGCAACCAGGTGTTACCCAGATCGGCCGGACGCACGCCCACGGCGGCCAGCAACGGCAGGTCGTGCAGCTGGAAACCCGCGTTCGTCAACGCCGACGGCAATCCGGGCCCGGCCGTCTGGAACCAGGTCGCGTCGAGCAGCCCCAGCTGCTCCGGGCGCAGCCCTAGCTCGCGCAACCGCAGCGAGATCGAAAGGCTGGCGGTGCTGGCGGTTTCGCGGCTTCCGTCGCTCATCCGCGCGATCGCCGAGCCGGCCCCGGTCAACGCGGACACCGGTGCCGGCAGCAACATGGCGACCTTCAGCAGATCCCGCTGCGGCAGAGCGGTTTCCGCGGCGACACCGACCAGGTCGCCGGAGAGCCGGTCGACCGGGCCGAAGTTCCGGAGGTACTTCGCCAGCGCCCGCACGTCGGTGTCGGCGAGTTCCAGCTGCTGCGCCAGCGCGAACACGGCCTCCGCCGTGCTCCCCGATGCGACCAGCGCACCGAAGTCCACTTCGGACATTCCCAGCCGCCAGCGCGCGACGGCGTCTCGCGCGGCGGCGGTCCCGCGTTCGCGCAGCTGCTCCGGCGAGATGCCCGCCTCGTGCAGCCAATCGGCGAAGCCCATCAGGTCCCGCGCGCTGAGCGGGTTTCCGAGGCCGGTGAACCAAGCCAGATCGGCCGCTCGCAGACCGGCGCCGGCCAACCGGTACTCGATCGCGATCCGCCGGGCCTGGTCCGCGTCGCGGCCCTGCTCGCGCAGCTGGGCGATGTGCTGCTCCAGCGCGCCGTCGGTGGCGACGAGCGAAAGCAGCTCGGCCCCAGCGGTGCTCTGATCGGCGTTCGGGGCGTACTCGATCCTCGCGACCAGATGACCCGTCGCGGCGGCGTGGGCCGCGCTGATCACATGCGAGTCGACCAGGTAGATGCTGCGCGCGCCGGCTTCCGGATCGCTGATGCGGACCAGCATGCCATCGGCGCTGACGTGCATGATGCTGCCGTCCGGGGTGTTCAGCCGCTGCCAGAACTCCCAGTCCGCCCAGCGCGAATCGCCCGTGGCGACCTGCTGCGCGGCCCCGTCGTCCAGCAGGACCTCGAAACCGCCGTCGCGCGAGATCAGCTGGATCAGGCTGCCGTCCGCGCTGAACCGGGCGGTGCGGCCATCGGGGAACTCGAACGGCGGCTGCCAGGGCACCTGCTGGACCCACGAGTTGTCGCCCGCCTCGCCGCGGAGAACCGCGCCGATCCCGTCGGTGAACCGCACTTCCCCGGTCCGGTAGTCCAGCCGCAGCGCCCCGAACCGCTCGCCGCCCGCGTTCACCAGGCCATGCAGCCGCTGGACGAGGTGTCCGGTGTTCAGGTCGAACTGCCGGAAGTCTCCGGTCTGCTGGTCGACCAGCCGGAACTCGGAACCGGAGACCTCGACGAAGCGCTGCCCGTCCAAGTCGGCGGTGGTCAGGCCGAAATCCGCCAGCCGGTGGCCCAGCGCGGCGGCCCATTCCGGGTTCGCCCCGATGGCGACCAGCGCGTCGTGCTGAGCGGTCCACGCCGACGATGCCCAGTTCGGATTCCCGCCGGACGCCCGCACCTGCTCGTGGGGCGGCAGCTCTTCGAACCGCTGCTGGCGCGGGCCGCTGGGCGTCCCCAGCCCCGCCTTCAGCTCGTCGACCAGCTGCGCCTTCGCGGCTTCGCCCTCGGCGTCCGCGAACTTCGCGAGGAACTCCTTCTTCTGGACGTCGAAGATGCCCAGGCCGAGCTCGCCGGACTCCCGCAACGCGGCCAGGACCTTGGAGTACGCCGCCTCGGCGGGAGAGACCTCCGCCGCGGCCGGGCTCTCGGCCAGGAGCACGTCGCGCAGCTTGGCGCGTAGCGCCGGGACCGGGCTCGCAGAACCGGTGGCCCGCGCCCGACCGACCTTGAGCTTGCCGAGTGCTTCCTGGAACGCGCCGTTGAACCGCGCCAACCGGTCTGCTTCGCCGGTGTCCACGACCTGCTGGTGGTGCTCGTAGAACAGCGCGCGCAGTTCGGCGATCGCCGCCTCGTTCTGCAGAGCGTCGGGGTGACGGGCCAACAGGTCGTCGAACGGCCCACGAACTGGCTGCACCGGACGCTTGCCCAGCGCCTTCTCGCTCGGCTCGGTCGGGCCGTCCTGCTCGGGCGTCTCCGGAATCCCGGTGTCGGACTCCTCGTCCACCTCGACGATCGTGGGAAGCTCGTGCGAGGTGATCGAAAGCTGCTGCTGGGTGCTCTGGTGCAGCAGGTCCGCCGACACGGGCAGCCCGAGTTCCAGTGCTTCTTCCAGGCTGAACGTCAGCGTGATGCCCGCCGGGCGCTTCGCGGTCTGCTCGTGCGGCAGCTTCGCGCCGCTGCCGCGCTCGATGGCCGTGACCTTCGAGGTGTAGAAGACGTCGAAGGCGAACACGACGAGTTTCTTGGGGCCGTCGTCGGTCCGGCTCTGCAGGTCGAGGCCGTCGAGGGTGTCCGTGGTGGCCGTCTCGCTGCTGGACAGGCCGTTGTCGGCGCTGAAGTAGGCGAATTCCTCCGGGTTGTCGCCGCTGAGCAGCGTCGTGTCGCCCAGTCCGAACTGGCGGCCGTTGGTGCGTTCCACGACCGATTCCGACGTGCCGGTGAGGTACCCCTGCATCCGCTCGTTGCGGGCCGTGTCGATCGTCCCGCGGAACTTCGCGTTGTACAGCCCGGCCTTCAGCCCGATGTCGAAGTTGGTGGCGAGGAACTTCTCCCCGTTGGCCCGCTTGAACCCGGTGAAGTCCGACAGGAAGTCCTTGATGTTCGGGCGGAGCAACTGGTCGGAGGTCAGCGTGTCCAGCTCGATCCACAGCGGGCCGAGCTTCCGGCCGAAGCGCTTGGCGATCCGCTGGTCGTGGTTGGTGTTCTCCCCGTCCCGCTCGATGGTTCCGCCGGGGCCGACGGTGATGCTCGCGAGGGACTGCACGATGTTGCCGGCCAGGAAGTCGGCCAGGCCGTCGCGAAGCACCTCGACCGCCACCACCGTCGAGGATTCGAGCACCTTGGCGGTGTGGTCGACGTCCTCGGACGTGGGTTTCACGCCGAACTCCAGGCCGCCGGCACCGACGGGCCGGGACGAGATGCCGAGCAGCTCCTCCGGCATCCGCAGCTTCACCGGCACGTCGAGCTTGCTCAGCTCGTCGGCCAGCTCGACCAGCCCCGCGTCGGGGTCGCGGAACGTCCTGGCCGGCCACGCCCCGTCGCTGATCGTGGTGAAGAAGTACGGGGGCTTGCGGTAGGACAGCACCTCGAACTTCAGCCGCAGGTTCATCGACACCCGGACGTTCGCGGCGTCGAGCTCGCGCCGGTCGCCGCGCTGCACCGCCGTGGACGACGACAGTTCGCTGCCCCGGGTCCGGCCGCTGAAGCCGATGGAGCCCTGCGGACCGGAGGTGGCGTTGTCGCTGCTCGTCTTCAGGAGCATGTTGTAGCTGAGGCCGACGCCCACCGACTTCGTCGAGCCGTACTGCAGCTCGGAGCCGGACGACGCGGAGTGTTCGGCGAAGAAGCGGCGGCCGCCGATCTCTTCGACCCACGCCTTCTGATCCCACTTCGCCGAACCGCCGTCCTGGCCGTGGTTCTCGCCGATGGCCTCCTCGACCGAGATGCGGATGGCGCCGACGCGGTCGCCGAACTTGAGGTTGTGCCCGAACGGGATGATCAGGCCGCCATTGAGGATCTCCCGCTGCACCGCCTTGTGGGACAGGTCGAAGGCGAGCTGCAGGGTCGGCTTCGTGGTGCCCGGCTCGCGGACCGGGGTGCCGCTGGGCAGCACGTCCGGCGCCACGGCGGCGAGGACCTTGAGCACGTGCTCGGTCAGCGCCTTCGAATCGAGTTTCTCCAGGCCGATGTCGGCGTTCAGCGACTCGCCGATGTTCGCCAGCGCCGGCACCGGGCGGAGCTCGCCCTTCGGCTGCGCGTCAAGGGTGTGCAGGCCGCTCTTGAACGCGTCGTAGTCGGCCTGCGACATCACGCCGAGGACGCTGCCGCGCTGCAGGACCAGCTTGGTCTCCGTCGCGCCGCCGACCTGGTAGGGGGCGAGGAACTTGTTGCGCTGCGCGCTCCCCTGGTGGAGCTGGTGGCTGTGCACCGTGATCTTGACGAGCGCGTCGGCGCGCACGTAGACCTGCTCGGTGTCCTCGCTGCCGTAGGTCGCCTTGTGGCCACCGCTGAGGAATCCCTGCTCGCCGGCGTCCCGCCGCGCGGAGAATTCCAGGCTGCCCTCGATGTTGAACAGGCCGCCCTGGAATCCGCCGCCGCCTTCGAGCCCCTTGCCGCCGCCGGCCTGCATGCCCCGGTTGACCGAGGTGCTGTGCTCGAACCGCACCGGGTTGCCGGGATCGACCTTGCCGACCTTCTCGGGGTTGTGCGTCGTGATGTCCACGGTCACGGTGTTCTCCCTGTTGTAGAACAGGAAGCTGCCGCGCTTGATGCCGTTGGCGACCAGTTGGTGGGGCTTCGCGAAGGCCGCCTGGAGCGTGGTGTTCAGCCGCTGGTCGTCGAGGTCGGCCACGAACTTGGGCAGGTGATCGCCCCGCACGTTCTCGACGATCCACCGGTCCAGGCGCGACTTGGCCCCGAGCGAGGCCTGCTGCTGCATCTGGGGCGAGAACTCCCGCAGGAGATCGGCGATCTGCTTGGTGTCGCCCTGCAGGACGTGGATCTGGTCCGGGTCGACCGGGTCGCCGAGGTCCTGCAGCGATTCGCTGTTCGGCGAGAGGATCTCGGTGGTGCCGGGCTGGATGGCCGCGACCAGCCCGGGGTCGGCCAGGGACTTCGGGATGTCGTACTGGGCGACGGTCTCGATGGTCGTGTCGCGGCTGCGCAGCACCTTGCCCTTGCGGCTGATCTCGACCTCGACGTCCAGGTCGAACTGCTGCAGGAGGCGCGTGCCGGGCCCCTTGTAGCCGATCTTCTTGATGTCGGAGTACTCCGCCGAGGCGGTGCTGGAGACGTGGCCGATGCCCTTGGCCTTCTCCGTGAAGTTGAAGCTCGCCCACAGGTTGCCGCCGAGCTTCGAGAAGTCCAGGAACGACTGGAAGCGAACCCGGAGGGTGAGCGCCTCGCTGATGGCGCCCTCGTACTTGGACTTGGTGCCCAGCCCCGCGGTGCTGCGGTGCGTGCCCGCCAGCCGGGCATCGACGTCCTCGGTGCGCAGCACGTCCCCGTGCTTGCCGGTGACGACGACCGAGATCTTGTAGCCGTCGACGAGCTCACCGGACACCCGGTAGGCGGTCTTCGCCTTGTTCCCAGCCCGCTGGCCCGCGCTCTCCTGCAGCTTCTTGAAGATTGCTTCGCCGTCCTCCGGGGAAAGGACGGAGCCGGTGTCGCGCTCGTACATCGCAGCGAACTCCTGCAGCGCCACCAGGGGCTTCTTGTCGCTGTGGAACGCGAACTCCCGGCCGCCGACCTCGAAGGTGGTCGAGATCGGGTTCGATTCGATCTTCGCGAATTCCAGCAACAGCTTGGCCGGGCCGAGCTTGCGCACGAAGTCCTGCAGCTTCTGCAGACCTTCGGCGCGTTGCGCGTCGGACAGCCTGGTGTCGCTCAGCAGGGCCGACGTGCCGGCGCGGAGCACGTGATCGGCGACGTGATGCGAATCGATCAGCTTCGCCATGTCCGACAGCGGCCCGCTGCGAGCCAGCACCGCGAGGTTCTGGAGGTGCTGCTTCTGCTCGGCGCTCGGCGACGGATCGGGCAGCGGGGCCAGCGGCTTCGACGGCACGCCCTGGAAGGCGTCCACCACGATCTGCTTGAAGTCCGGGATGTCGTTCTCGCGCACCGCCAGGACCAGCATGAGCGGGGCGTTGCGCTTGAACTGCTCGACGTCGGCCCCGCGGTTGGTGCTGGTCGACATCGAGAAGCCCATGTCCAGGGTCACGACGAACAGCCCGTGCGGTGCGCCGCTCTGGGCCTTGAGCTTCCAGGCGTTCTGGTACAGCCCGCGCCGGGCCAGCTCGTGGCCCCACTGGGCCTTCACGACCCCCCGCCCGCCGACCTGGACCGGCAGGACCTCCATCAGCATGCTCACCTTGCGCAGGGCGTGGGAGTCGATGCCGATGGCGAAGCCCGAGGTCGCGCTGTCGCTGAAGAAGAGCGCGGCCCCGTCGCGGTGGGTGGTGCCCGAGTGGGTGTAGTCGGTGATGGCGATCTGCTCGACGGCCAGCATCCGCGGCCGGAACTCGACCTTGGCGTCGACCCGCATCGTGTTCGGCAGCAGTGTGTTCCGCAGCAACCGCAGGGCCGGGTCCACCGGCTTCAGCGACTTGGGCAGCACCGGGCTGTTCTGGTCGACCGGCACCACCGCCGGGACGTGGATCTGGTTGTACGGGGAGAACAGGGAGAGGTAGAAGTCCAGCAGGCCATCGCTGGACAGGCGGGCGCCGATCTCGTCGATCAGCTGCTCGGCGTGCGGGAACAGGTCGGCGAGGTGTTCGAGCACGGGCACCCGAAGGTTTCCGCTGCCGCTGACGGCCACGATCCGGGCGGTCAGGTTCTGCAGCTCGAGCGGGATGACCGGCGGCCGCACGCCCGGAGCCGCCTCGAGCACCCAAGGGGCGTCCGTCTGGGTACCGAGCGCTTGCTCCGGGAAACCGAACTCGATGCTCAGCGGCTTGGCGATCCCGGCCGAATCCTCACCTTCCGGGACCGGCACGGTCAGCGTCTCGACGAACTCCGCGCTCGTGGCGCCCTTCTCCGTGACGGTGGCGTGCAGCTCGAATTCGGTCGCGAAGAACTCCGTGATCTTGCCGAGCTTGCGCTCGTGCACCACGCTTTGCGAGCTGGCCACGCCCCTGGTGTTGTTCCCGGTGTGGGTCAGCTGCGCGGTGAACGACACGAGTTCCTGGCCCGGCGCGGCGGCGCTGAGCTCGCCGGCGCTGATCCCGACCGACTGGGTGTGGCTCGTGCTGATGGAGCTCTTGCTGCTCGGGTTGCTCTCGAAGCTGGCGCCCTGCACCGAGACGGCGCCCTCGTAGAGGTTGCCGACCCGGCTGAAGCTGCCCTCCACCGGCCGCAGGGTCAGCCACAGCTTCCGGCCCCCGGACAGCGACACCAGCAGCTTGTCGGTGTGCGAGCCGTCGGTGTGGGAGCGCAGGAATCCGATCACCCCGGTCTTGCGCATGACGCGCGTGAGCGTCTGCGCGATCGCCTCGCCGTCCGCTTCACCGTTGAGGCGGGCGGCCGCACCGGGCAGCGGGGCGTTGAGCAGCTCACTGCCGCGCAGCTTCTCGACGATCGACTTGACCAGCAGGTCCTGGGCGCTCTCGCTGTGCTTCGCGTCGACCGGGAAGTCGCCGACCTTGGTCACGTTCGCCGCTGAGGAGATGAGCTGGTACTTCCTGAACTCGACCGGCTCCGGGGTGCGCTCCTCCTCCGAGGCCGTCTCGGTGTTCTCGGTGTTCGCGACCTCCGATGCCGAGATCTCTCCCTGCGACCCGGAATTGTTCGTCGCCGGTTCGTGCTCGGTGACGGTCGCGGCAGTCTGCTCGGAGTTCTCCGGCATCTCGGAGTTCGCGTCGGTCAGCGGCGCCTGGAGCTGCATCGGACGCTCGCCCGGCGCCTTCTCGCTCGGCTCGCCCGGATTCGGCGGCAGTGGCTTGTTCAGGTCCGGCTCGCCCGGCTTCGGCGGCAACGCCTTGTCCAGGTCGGCGAACAGGTGGGCATCGCGCATGGGCACGTCGAAGAGGTCGCTGCCCTGGTAGAACCAGCTCCGCTGGTAGGGCCCGCTGAACTCCCGCTGCCCGCGCATCCGGTGCCGGACCTGGACGTCCCACTTGGCGTCCGCCAGGAACTCGGCCCACTCGGACTTGGAGATGCCCTCGCCGGCATCCATCTTGACCTTGAACTGGCCGCCGTCCCGCGCGGTCTCCTTCAGGTACAGCAGGTTGGTGCCGGCGATCGAGGCCATCTGCCCGCCCTGCGACGCGTTGCCCAGGCCGGCCTGGAAGCCCAGGCCGTCGATCTCGGCGACGTCCTCGGTCAGGTTCCGCTGCTGCTTGAACTGCGCGCGCGGCACGTCCCAGGACAGCTGGAACTTCGGGCCGAGCAGGTGCTTCTTCAGCCGGATCTCGTACTCCACGGCCCGGCCGCGCCCGTCGGGGACGGTGATGTGGAAGACGTAGCCCCGGCCCAGGAACGACTTCGCCTTGCCCAGCAAGGAGGTCGGGGACACGGCGGTGGTCACCGTGTGCCAGCTCATGCTGCCTTCGCCGACCCAGCGTTGCGTCGGGACGTGGATCCCGTCGCCGTGGGAGAGCGCGCCCTGCATGGTTTCCACGATCTTGTGCGCGATGTCGTTGGGCAGCGCCTTGGCCAGCTGGAACGACGCCAGGTCGTGCGCCAGCTGCGTGACGTCGCGGCCCTCGGGTTCGGTGTTCGCCTGACCGAGCACGACCTCCTGCCCCGCAACGGGCCCGCCGGACTTGCTGTTGCGCAGCGCGGTCGGGAACTCGAAGGTCGCCGTGCCGCCGAGCGTCTCGGTGACCGCCACCTTCCGCGACGGGACGTCCCAGAACGTCTTCGGCAGCAGCTTCTTGAGCAGCTTGGGCCCGTCGTCGAACGTCGAGGTCAGCGCGATCGGCAACGCGGACATCTCGTGGAGCTCCAGCACCACCCGAACGCCCTTGCGCACGGCGGTGTTGGCCCCCGGGCGGGTGCGGTGCTGGGTGACGTCGGAGGTGCCGGTGGTGACTTCGTTGCCGCTGGCGGAGTTCACGCCGAAGGACAGCGTCTGCCGAACGGTGTTCCCGTTGGCGTCCACGGGCAACGCCGGGTTGGGGTTGAACCCGGCGAACGCCTTGGTCTGGTGGGTGCTCTGCTCGTCCTTGGCGGACCCGCCGGAGAGCTCCACCGACCCTCCGGACTTGCCGGACATCTCGACGACCTGGCCGGCCGGGTCCTCCTCAATCTTGAGGGTGACCGAGCGGTACTTGTTGTTGAACCAGCCGGACCGCGGGAACTCCCACCGGTACCCGCCGTTGGCGGCTTCCCGGAGGACACCGAGGTTGTTCGCCTTTTCGAGCTGCTGGACCGCCGGGAACGGCGGTGCTGACCGCCGTTGCGCCGTCGGCTGCCAGTGCGGGACCAGGTCGGGGAACTTCTTCCCCACCTGCTCGATCACCCAGTCCGAGACCTGCTTCCCGGACTCCGGCTCGAAGTCGATGAGCTTGACGTCCTTGTGCAGCGGCGACTTGCCGATGTCGCTGAGCACCGGGATGGGTTCGTGGACCGGGGTCTCGTGGATCCCGTCGGTGTCCGGCACGAGCCAGAGCGCGCTCTGCGGGAACAGAACGGTCTGGCCGGCGTGCCCGGCCCTCGGGTCGTACGGGTCGAACGCGTCGCCCTTGACGTTCGGCTGGCCGAACAGGTGCCGGTACGAGTCGTACTCGGTGCTGCTGACCAGGTCCACCACGTACACCTTGTACCGGGTGTGGATGTCGGGAGCCGTCGACTTCGAGTTGCTGGTCTGCGTGGTCTTGCCGCCGAGCTCGCCCTGGTGGCCGTAGCTGCCGCCCAGCGTGCCGACCCCGACCAGGGCGGTGGCCGCGATCTCCCCGGTGCCGGTACCGGACTTGCCGGAGTGCACCGACTGTTCCGCGGTGGTGGTCGACGTGCTGGTGATCGTGTCGATGGTCTTCACGTAGCGGGCGTTGACCGCCTGGTACCGGCCGGATGCGATCTCGATCTTGTCGTACGCCGCGCCGCGGTTGACCTCGATCAATTCCCGCTGCGTGCCCTTGAACTTGGAATTCGCCGCCAGGTGGTGGAACTCGGGGCTCAACGTCGACGCGTTCTGCGGCGCCTTCGGCGTCCGCCCGAGGCGCTTGAGGAACCGCGCCCCAGACTCGCCGATCACCTTGGCCTGCAACTTCCCGAAGGCCTTGTTCTCCTGCGCGTAGGTGTCGACCGATGCGAGCAGCATGCCCTTCGGCGCCGGTTCCAGCGCGCCCGGGTTCTCCTGCACGTAGGTCTGCACCGCCTCCGCGCCGATCACCGGGTCGCCCGGCTGCATCTGCTGGTAGGCGTCGACCAGCGCCTCCGGCACCGCGTAGTCGGCGCGCGCCTTGACCTGGACCTCGCCGAGGTCGGTCGAAGGCCGCAGGTCGGAGGGCCGGACGGCGGCCTTGATGCGCTGGCCGAGGGACCGGTGCCTGATCTCGGTGACGTCCGCGAAGAAGGTGACTTCGCGCCGCACCTTGGTGGCCGGCCCCTTGATCTGGACCTTGGTCTCGGCCCCGGCCCCGGACAGGTCTCCGCTGATCGCGTTGGCGCTGTAGCCGCCCTGGACCCCGACCGCCGCGCCGCCGTGCATCGTCTTCGGGTAGCCGTCGCCCAGCTTGACGCGGAGGAGCGCAGCCATGGAGAAGGCACCGCCGAGGGTGTTCTTGAGCCTGCGGCGCTGGCTCGTTCCCTCCGACAGGGTCCCGGAGATGATCGACTTGTCGCTCCGCTGCTCGGACACCACCTTGCCGAGCACGGCGTGGACGTCGACCTTGTAGGCCACGCCGTCGGCGACCTCGATGGTCACCGCGTAGGGCTTCTTCGGGGGCTCGCCTTCGCGGTGGGCCATGTTGCCGAACTGCAGCGCCAGGTTCGACCAGTCGAGCTCGCCGAGCTGCCGGTCGATCTTGCGCAGGGTCGCGGCCGTGGGCTCCCCCGGCAGCCGTTTCACGATCGCGTCGCGAACACCGGTGATGAGCCCGTCGGTGTCCTTCAACGAAATCAGGCCGGACAGCAGCCCGTTGCCGGCCACCGCCTTCTCCAGGGCGTTCAACCGGTCCGGGCTGGGCGGCTGGGCCACTTCCGGCGTCTGCTCCGGGCGCGGCACGCGGTCGCGCGCGCTCTGGAGCGCCTGCTCGAACGCCTCGACGTTCTCCTTCGCGACGGCGACGAATTCGGTGCCGTCGACCGACTCCAGGGTCAGCTCGGTGAGGCGCTTGGCGCCGAGCTCGTGGGCCTCCAGGTCGACGATCCGGCGGACGTCGAGCTGGTAGATCGCGAGCTCGGTGTCGATCTCGGCCTTGCTCTTCTCGCCCCACGACGCCTTGTCGGTGATGATCTCGTTGCGCTTGGAGCCGACGGTGATGGCGCTGTCGGGACCGATCTCGCCGCCCAGCGGCATCCCGTCGATGGTCTGCGGGGCGCGAACGCGCAGCCCGCCCTCGGCACTGCTGCCGATGCTGCTCTCGTGCATGGATTCGAACAGCCGCCGGACGTTCACCCCGGCCGGCAGCTTGACCGTGCCGAGGGACTTCCAGCCGAGCACCTCGTTCTTGACGTGCAGCTTGACCGAGGGCGGCTCGGTGGCCGGCCGCAGCGGATTGCGCGGGAGGATCTGCCCGTGCGTGGCGTGGTGGGTGATGGTGCGGCCGTGCACCAGGCCCTTGACGGAGCTGTCCAGGAACGTGGCTTCGGAGAGGCTGTACTCCAGCGCCGCCCGCAGCCGCTTGTTCTCCTTCACCCAGGACGGCAGCTCCGGGCTGGTGAAGACCGTCTTCTGCAGATCGCCGAGCTCGATGCTGAAGATCCCGGTGATCAGCCCCGACAACTCGGTCGGCATCGGCACCGGGTCGCCGGTGCGGGTGTTCGCGGTATCGCCCAGGTCCGCCAGCTGCACGTCCATGAGGAACGCGTCCGAGTACACCGCCCGGAAGGTCCCGAGGTGCTCCGAACCCTTGAAGCCCTGATCGTCCTCCCAGGTCAGATCGGTGCGGACGTCGACGTACTTCTTGGGGGAGCCGAACTTCAGCGTGTTGGCCAGGAATTCGGCGAACCGCTCGCCGTACTTGTGGACGCGGTCCGCACCGAACTTGAACACCGGCAGGATGTGCGCGACGTGGGACGCGATGGACAGTCCCACGCCGACGACGAATCCGGTCGGTGCCTGACGGCCGATCTCGCGGCTGTTCTCGTTCTGGTAGCTCTCCTCCTGCGCGGACTTCTGCGGATCGGTGTCGGGGAGGACCGCGTTGGCGGGTACCTCCAGGACCTCGGTGCGCACCATCTTCAGGTGCAGCCCGCGCCGATCCGCGACGAAGCCGTCCTCGGTCGGGCGCACGGTGTCGAGTTCGAAGTGCCAGCCCTGCGAAAGCCGTTCCAGCACGCCCTTCTCGCCCAGGTTGAAGGCCGCATCCTTCAGCTGCTGGCGCAGCGAATCACGCGCGGTGTCCTCGCCGAGCGGAACCTTCTGCACGATCGTGTCCACGAACTGCTCCACGACCTGCGCTCGGTCGTGCGTGTTCGACGGTCCGGCCGGGACGCCGAAGACGGAGACCAACCGGGAGAACTTCGAAACGATCCCGCGCGTGGCCAGGTCGAACGGCACCTTCGCCGCCGGCTTCGGCTCCGGCGGCAACGGCTTCGTCAGGCGATGGGGTTCCTGGCCTCGCTTCTCGGCGATCTTGTCCACGAGTTCCTGGACGTTCGCGGATTCCTTGGCCTGCTTGACCAACCGGTCCAGCGGGGACAACTCATCCCCCTGCGGCGAGACCTGCACCGGCTTGTGACTGCCGGTGAGATCGCCCGATTTCCCGGCTTCCTCGACCTTCTTCACCAACCGGTCCAGCGGGGACAACTCATCTTCCGGCCGCAGCGAAACCTTCACCGCCGGTTTGGTGGGAGTGGTGACGATCTCGCGCGATTCCGGCTGGGCCGCGTGCCACGGCATCTTCGCCGGCCGGGTGTACTCGGTGAGTTGGTGGGTCCACGGCCCGTCGCCGATCTCCAGGTGGCTCCACGCCTGCGGTGGCAGGTTCACCTGGTACGCGACGTACCCCATCTCGCTGTTCTCGTCCGCCACCGTGAAGACATCCGTGACGGTGTCGACCATCTCCGCCAGTTCGCGACGAGACGCGAGGAAGCCGAGCGCGGCGGTCCAGATGACGTCCGGCTGCTCGTGTTTGGCGACCGCCTCTTCCACCAGCGTCAGGTGCAGGTTGCCCGGCCTGTTGTGCAGCTCGCGCACCAGCGTCTGGACGACCTGGATGGTCAGCTCGACGGTTTTCGCTTCGTCCTGCAGGCCGATCGCCGGCGCCGACCACACCGCGTCGTTCCAGGAGAACCCGGATTCCATGCCGCTGCGGGGGGTCTTGGGGAACTCCGCCCAGTCCTTCAAGCCGATCGCGTCCGCCGCGGCGGGAAGCAGTCCTGCGGGGCCGGTCCGGAACATCACCGACTTCCGATGGGCAAACAGGTTCCCGTCGCCGAAGTACGGATCGGCATCTTGTCCCAGCTTGTCGAAGGAGTACGCCGACTCCATCAAATCCGGCTGTGTCTTGTCGTAGTTCTTGCCGAGCAGATCCAGCCACACGTCCGCGAACGGGTGATCCTTGGGCAGCACGAACTGGTCGTTGCCCGCGGACTTCTTGCTCTCCACGTGCACGCCGTAGGCCTGCGCCGTTTTGAGCAAGTCGACGGCTCCCTCGATGAAGTCCGTGCCAGTCAGGTACTCGCCGTCGCTGTAAACCCCGCCGAAGCGCTTGAGCAGCTCGATCCGCAGGATGTCGCTGGCGGCGGCGTAACCCGCCTTGATCCCCTTCGACAGCTCGACCAGGAACGGCGTCTGCAGCCGCATCGGCGATTGGCTGTTGAACACCTCGTGGACGTTCACCAGGACGATGCCGTGCTGCTTGGCCCAGGCCACCATCTGCTGCGCGGCCGGATCGTCGAGCTCGCTCCGCGACACGTCCGTCCACAGCACGACCCGGCCGCCACGCTCGTTGAGCTCCGCGGCCGACGCCTGGAGGTTCTCCATCATCTGCGCCTGGCCCTCCGAGTCCGCGACGAGCGGACCTCCGAACCAGATCGAATTCCGGACCAAGGGCAATTCGAGCTTGTCCGGCAGCGGGGGCAGTCCGCCGCCGGGCGTCTTGTTGGCCGCCGGGGCCTCCTGATCCGCGGCGTTCTCGTCGGCACCCTTACCGGCAGCCCTGGTCCATGCCGACGGGTCGGCGGGCTCGTGCACCGCCACCTTGACGGAGTTGTCGCCGACGCTGTCGACGATCGCCTGCGGCGTGAAGTTCTCGCTGGTCAGCTCAACGGGCGGGTTGGCCAGATCCAGCATCTCCAGCAGCCGGATCCCCGCCGCAGCGCTCAATTCCGAGTAGTCGTGGCCGGCCATGAAACCGGGGGGCGGCTTGGGCAGCCACGACCCGAAGTAATCCCATTCCGCAACGAAAGCCGAACGCATGGGAACTGGCAGCGTCGCGGCGTTCAACTTCGAAAGCAACCGCTGCGCCTCGGCCTCGACGTCAACCTGCTCGGTGGGAGTGGTGTCGAGCTGATCGGCCTGCTGGGAGCCGAGTTCATCGGTCTCCAGCGGAGATGTTTGATCGACCGCCTCCGGCTCGGCGGCTTCGCTCGTCTCTGTCGTGTTGTCCGGGGCGCGCCGCAGGTTGGCGGCCAGGTCCGTGGCGGTCTGCCCCCGCGGCGGCGCGGGCATCGTCGCCGGCCGGGAGATCGCGCCGTCCGACCACGTCGGCGTCGCGTTGTGGTCGATGTTCAGGTAGCGCAGCGCCTGCTTGGGCAGATGGACCGGGCTCGCGGGGTTCGGCTGCGCATCCGGCTTCCGGAACTCCTTGCGCGGCGGCGGCGTCGTGGTGAGGTCGGTGACCTGCCGCACCAGGCCGCTCAGCTCGGGCCGGACGTGGAGGTAGCCCAGCGCGGCGGCCAAGACGGCGTCGGATTGCCGGTGCCTGGCGACGAGTTCGCGAACGCCCGCCAGATTGAGGTCGCCGCCCCGGTCGTGGAGGTCACGGACCAGCGACTCCACGACCTGCTTGGTGAGTTCGACCGACGCTTCCCAGTTCTCGTGCCCGATGGTCGAAGACTCGGAGGTGGCACGGGCATCGCGGTTCCCGAACAGGCCGAGGTGCGCGGACGGATCGTCCACCGTGTCCGAGCCGAGCTCGGCCAGCAGCAGGTGCGCCAACGCTTCGGTGGCGTGGCCGCCCCCGACCTCCGAGGTGAGGAGCCGCCCACCTGACGTCTCCGGATTCGCCAGCGCGTGGTTGACACCGAGCTGCTCGGCCAGCAGGCCGATCTGGAAGAGGTGCCGCGACTTGAAGCCGTACCGCGTCGTCGGCGGCGAGATGCCCATGATGTCGTCGAGGTCGTGCTGGACGCGATTGAGGTCGCCATCGGCGTTGAACACCGGGGGAGCGATGTCGGTGTGGGAGTACCGGTACTCGTCCACCAGGCCCACCGCGTGCAGGATCTCGTGGACGAAATTCCAGTGGACGTCGCCCTCCGCCACCTCTTCCAGAACCCAGGTGCCCTGGTCGGTGCCCCTGTTGCGCTCCTGCGCCTCCTTCGCCGTGAGCAGGTCGACTTCGTTGTGGGCCTTGGTGGGATCGTCGACGAATTCCACCCTCAGGTGGAACTGCTCGCGCGTGTGCATGCGGTGGCCGGGGTCGTTGACGAGCTGGTTCAGCAGCTTCGTCGTCTGCGCCTGCACGCCGGCTTCCCGACCGGAGCCGCCCTTGAGGTAGATCTTGTGCGTGAACTCCAGGACGGTGCGGTCCGGCTCGCCGTCCTTGCCGGCCACCGTGATCCGCCGCGCGTCGTAGCCGATCTTGCCCACCACGCCCTGCTGCGACTTGAGGTGACCGATCAGCTGCTTCTTCAGCTCGGACTGACGCTCCTCGACCTTCTGCAGCCAGTCCGGCCGGGCCTTCCCGTCCGCGCCCTTCGGGAAGTTCCCGTGCTGGTCCCGCGGAATGCCGAACTTCGGCAGCGGGTGCTTGGTGTACTGCTTCCTGTTGTCGGGCAACACCTTGACGTCGTGCTGAACATCGCGGGCCAGGTGGGCCACGGTCACGTGAGGCGCCGAGTTCCGCTGGTCCGCCCAGTCTTCCGGCTTCAGCGGAGTCCCGTACGGCTCCATCCACTTTCCGTCGGGGTCGCTCAGCGCCGTGCCGTGCCGGCGGCCCAGCTCCTGGTCGAGGCCCTGCTTCTTCGTCTTCGCGTCGAAGTCTCCGGAGTCGTTCGGCGCCCGGCGGTGTTGGGACTCGTCCGGGTATCCGGCGTCCGGGTACAGGTCGCGCAGCAGGCTCCGGGCCTCCGGAGGCAGCTGGTCGAACCCGGTCTTCGGGGCGTTGATCGTGGTCTTCGGCGGCAGCGTCTCGTGGAAGAGTTCCAGAGCGGCCGTCCACGCCGCGGCTCGGTGCTCGACCGGAAGCTTGTCGATGGTGCGCGCCGCCGCCGGCAGGTGCAGGTAGTTGCCTCGGTTGGGCAACTCGCGGTGCAGCGTGATGACGGCCTTGCGGACGGCGGCGACGACTTCCTGCGGCCCGGTCTGGACAGGTTGCGGCTTGCCGGCGGACTCGTCGTGCTCCGACGGGTTCTTCTCCAGCCAGCTGTGCTCAGTCCCGACATCGATGACGTCGGCGTTGACCGCCGGGAAGTTCAGCCACGCATCGTCGCCGTTGTAGTCGGACAGGCCCAACGCGAGCGCTAGCTGGTTGAAGGTGTACGTGTTCGGGCCGGTGCGGCAGATCGTCTCCTTCTTGACGTAATCTTCCGCGGCGTAGTCACCATTCCCCCAGTCGCCCACCTGCCATAGATCGCGCCGGGCGTCGGCGTCGAGGGCTACCGCGGCCTTGAAATAGGACGCGCTCCCGTTCTCCATGGCGAAGATTTCGTGGAGATCCCTGGCGTAGTTGTCGCCGAGGATCTTCAGGTACTCGCTGGTGGCCTGGGTGCCCGCGGCGGCGATCATCGCCGAGTTGTTCAGCGTCTTGCCCGACCTGTGGTCCGTCGACAGCATGAAGCCGAACTTGTGCTTGGCCGCCGCTTCGACAGCCCCGGCGAGGTCGCCCTGCAGCGTGTTGTCACCGTCGTTGTAGACGCCACCGACGCGGTCGAGGATTTCCACGCGGATCATGTCGCTGGCCGACGCGTACGCAGCCCCGGTTCCGCGCGCCCGCTCGGTCCGCACCTCGGCGTCCAGCGTCATCGGGTTGTGCGCGTTGAACAGCTCGTCGACGTTGATCAGCATCACGCCGTTGGCCTGGGCCCAGTCCAGCATCTGCTTGATCTGCGCATCTGCGCCCTGCGGCGACTCCGAGCCCGCGACGCGCTCGAATTCCGAGCGGGGAACATCGGTCCACAGCACGAAACCGAAGTTGGCGAACCGCTTGCCGTCCTTCGCCGCCGCGCCGACCTTGGCCATGAAGTCCGCGCGCGATCCGCCGTCGTCGTGCAGCGGCCCGCCCAGCCAGATGCTGTGCACCAGGTTCGGGATCTTCCGCTGCTTCAGCCCCAGCCCACTGGCGCGCGTCGTGATCGACCCGGTCGTGACCGAATCCGGCCGCGACGCGAGGTTCTCCGGCTGAAGCGAATCCCAGCTCAGCAGCTGACCACCGCCGGCGGCCATGTTCAGCGCCTCGAAGAACGCCGACCGCTTGTCCGCGTGCAGCTTGCCGAAGTCGTAGCCCTTGCCGTCCTGCTGGAGGAAGGACGGTCCAGGAGGAGCCTGACGAACACCGAACGGGTCCAGCCCAAGCTGGTGCGCAACCTTGGAATCGCCCTGGACCTGCGGCCCAGGCAGGATCTCCGGGCGCAGCGCATCCTTGATGCCGTTCGCATCGATCGGCGCGGCGTATCCGTGCACGGGGTCGTCTTCGTCCGGGCCCTGCGGCGCCCGGCGGTACTGAACCTCGTCGTCGGCACCGTCACCATCGAGCTGCGTCATTTCCGGAGTGTGCGTTGCGTCGCCACCGGTCTCGGTCGGCACCGGAGCGGATTCGGTCGTGTACTTGTTGTAATCCTCGAGGGAAACCTTCGGGTCGTCGAGCGCGGACCAGTTCAGTCCAGGGTCGTACCGGCCGTTGGTGAAGTCGCCGCCGGTGGTCTGGACTGGCGTCGGGGGTTCCTGGCCGCCCGTGGCCACCTGCTGCGTCTCAACGGGCTGGGCAACACGGTTCGCGTCAACGCTGGTTCCGGTTGTGGCGCCGGTCTCGGTCTGGATCTGCGTGGGCTGCTGCGCCGACGGGGATTCCGGTTGCGTCGTCTGAGATTCTGGCGGCGCCGTCTGAGACTCGGTGCTCGTGGGGATTTTCGGCGCCGCCTCGGTGACCTGCGAGACCGGGTTCTGCTGACCGGTGTTCCGCTGGCCGGGATTCGGTTGTGCGCCGGGGTTCTGGGGGTTCGCCGGGGTGCTGGTCGACGTCACCGCGGGCGTCGGGCCCGTGCTCGTCGTCATCGAGCTTGGCGAGGTAACGGCGCCACCAGGCGAGAACGCGACCTGGTGGTCGTCGTTCGAGCCGCGCTCGGACAGCTGCTCGCCGGTCACCGGATCGAGATCCGTATCCAGGTCGATCAGGTCCACGTCGTCGAAGTGGGATTCGCCGTAGTCCGAACCGGTGTCCGACATCCAGTCGCCGTAGTCGCCGGTGGCGGGCGGGGGCTGGGTCTCGATGTTCGCGGCACTCTCCAAGGTGTCCAGCGGATCGTAGTCGACCACAGTGGACGAATCGGAGAACGTCGAGCTGCTGTCGCTGAAACTGCTCGACTCGGTGCTGATCGCGCTGCCGGGCCCGGACGAACCGCCGAAGCCGGTATCGGCCGGAGCGGTGAAGGTCGTGCCGCCGGAGTCGAAGAAGTTCTTCATCATCAGCGGGAGGGTCAGGTTGTTCTGGAGCAGCTGCTCCTTGACCTTGTCGGCGACCAGCGTTTCGCCGAGCATCTCGGCGGCACCGGAGATCGCGCCGCCGGTGAAGCTCTCCCAGCTCGGGTCCCACTCCTCGCCGTTGACGGCGCTGCCCGCACCGTCGCCCAGGAATCCCTGGAGACCGAAGATCGGCGAGCCGGCGATCGAGCCCACGATGTGGGACGCCGTGCTCTCCCGGACGTGGTTCAATCCACTGTGGATCGAGTCGGAGTATCCCTTGGTCAGCGCGTTGAACGCATTTTCGCCCAGCTCTTTCCGGTAGGGATGCATCGCGGTGGCCAAGCCGAGCTCGAAGCCGCCCTGACCCGTCTTGCCGGCGTTCTTCGTCACCGCCTCGCCGAAGGCTTCCCCCGCGCTCTTGGCGCCCGCCTTGCCCAGGGCACCCGTCAGGTGCTTCTCGAACGCGGCGCTGACCGCCTCCTTGAACCGGAACCCGGCACTGGCGGTCAGGGACTGGAGCCCGCCCTTGCCGATTCCGTGCGACGCGCCGTTGCCGAACCCGGTCAGGAAGTGGCTGCTGAAGTTCTTCGTCGTCGCTGCCAGGTCGTCGCCCAGCTTCGGGAGCGATCCCGCCAGGTTGTCCGTCGTCGACTTCGACAGGCTGCCCGTCGTCGACGTGCTCGTTTCCGTGAGCGACTTCGACAGGGCAGTGGTCCCGGTGTCGCTCGCCGATTTCCCGAACTGCTTCGTGATGCTGTCGGCGGCGTGGTCGCCGACGTTCAGGAGCTTCTTGCTGAACTCGGAGGTGAGGTCGAACTTGGCGAGCGTCTTGCCGAGGTACTTGGTCGCGGCCTTGCCCAGCGCAGCGGCGCCCATCGAGGCCACGCCGCCGATCGCGCCGGACACCGCGGCGCCCTTGATCGCCCCGGTGGTCAGGTCCTGGTTCCAGCCGTGCTGCAGGCCCTGCTTGATGAGCTCGGACTGGATCGCGAGGTCCAGCAGCCACCCGGCGACCAGCTCGAACGCCAGCGACATGATGGTGGCGACGACCAGCTGCACCAGGAACCGCAGGATCGCGCTGGTGATCGCGCGGATAGTCGGGATCTTCAGCAGCGATAGGCCGCCGGTGGAGAACGCCATCGCGATCGCGGCGGCGATCTCGATCGCCATCAGGATCATCTGGCCGATGGCCTGCGCCTTCATGTACCTGACCTGCGCAGAGGTCTCGAACAGGAAGTCGCCGAACCCCTCGGCGGCCGCCGCCACCTTCTCCAGGGTGCTCAGGCCGCTCTCGTCACCGGTGATGTACTGCCTGGCGTACTGGCCGAATTCCTCGGCCGCGTCGCCCGCGAAACCCGCGTTGATGGCGGCGACGTAGTCGTTCAGGTGGCGTTGCAAAGACCGCAACGCTTCGGCCGCGGCCTTGTACTCCCCGTCGAGGTCCTTGAGCTTGTCCTCGTCGGCCTCCGGCCACTCCGAGCCCGTCAGCCCGGCGAAGACCTTGGCTCCCTCCGGGTCGAGGTACAGCGACATAGCTGACACCCTCCCCGTTCAGCCACCCGCTCCCGCGCCCGGGAGCACCCTGTCGAAAACCCTAAGAAATCGTGCTCAGCGCCGAGCACTAACCCCCGAAGGACTTGTTCGCGTTGTCAACGTTGTCCTGTTCGGTGCGGTCGACCCCGTTGTTGAACTTCTTGCCGTTGTCGCTGGTCTGCTGCAACGCCTCTTTGAAGGTCTTGCTCAGGTCCCGGAAGTTCGCGAACAGGTGCACGCCGTTTTCCTTGACGCTGTCGGTGATGTCGCCCTCACTGCCCGACGCCGCCATCGTCTCGGCTTCCAGGCGGTCCGCGTAGGAGATGAACTTCTCCATGTCGGCGGACGCTTCGCCGAGCATCGGGAAGTCCTTCCTGAGCTGCTCGGTGACGACGAACTTACTTCCCATTTCCGCGCTCCGGGTTCAGCGAGTCGGTGACGTCCTTCTGCATCTTCATCAGCGGCGCCAGGAACTCGCTGAAGGGCGACGCGCCGCCCAGCGATTCGCGCAGGTCGGCGATGTCGCCCAGCTGCGGCGCCATGGTCTCGTTGACCTGGTCGAGCATGTCGGCGCGGGCCTGCTCCACGACCTTCACGAGGGCGTCGGCGAGCTCGGCCCGGGCCATCGTCCGGTACCGGTCGTCGTGGAACTCCAGTTTGGCCAGTTCGCCGCCGGCCTTGACGGTGGCGCTGACCATCCGGTCCTTGGAGCGGGCCGTGGCGGTGCGGCTGAGCAGGTCCTGCTCGACCTTGCGCATCTCCTGCTGCTTCTCGGTGATCTGCGCGAGCGCCTGTTCCATCTGCGCCTGCAGGTTGCCGAAGTTCACGGTATGTCTCCCTTCACGCGTTCAGCGGCCGATGGCGGTGGTGAAACCGCCCTGGCTGCCCCATTTTTCCGGATCCTCGGTCAGCCAGGTGTTGCGCTGCCGCTCCTTCTCCTGACCGCCGGGGGCGCCACCGCCGCCCATCGGTGGCGGCATGACCGGAGACTGACCGTTCGCGCCGCTGCCGCGCCCCTTCGGCCCGGTCTCGGTGACCGGCGTCGACTGCTTGCGCAACGCGTCGTCCAGAGCGGAGCTGTTCGCCGTTGAACGCTTCGTCGGATCGCCGATCTCCGGCGGCCCGGTGGGCCCGACGGTCTTCGTCCCGAACGGGCTGTTCAGCGGGATCTTGTTCTTGAACGGCCCGCCCGACGGATCGACGGCACCCAGGAACTTGCCGTTGGGCCCGAGGACCAGGTTGCCCTTCGGGTCGAGGACCTGGCCGTGCGGGTTGACGGAGGATCCGTACGGGCCGTAGAGCGGCCTGCCGTCCGGGCCGGTGGCGAACGTCCCGTCGGGGTTGCGCAACATCTGGTTCGGCCGGATCGCGGAGTCCGGATCCACCTTGATCGGCTTGCCGTCCGGCCCGGTGAGCAGCGTGCCGTCCGGCTTGGTGATGGTGCCGTTGGCGTTGATCTTCGAGCCGTTCGGCACGGTCAGCGGGGTGCCGTCCGGCCCGCGCGCCACCGAGCCGTCCGGGTTGAAGACGGAGCTCTGCCCACCCGGGTTGTTCGGGTCGTAGGTCGTGCCGCCGAGCGGGTTGTTGTTGCCGAGGCCCAGCGATCCGGATCCGGTGAGGAACGACGGCGGCGGGACGTTCTTGTCCTCGTTCAGCGAGTTGGTGCCGTTGCCGTTGCCCTCGGTCAGGTTCTGGGTGAGCTCCTTGTTCTGGTCCTCGACCTCGTCGAGGTTGTCCAGGTCCGGGGGATCGGTGTCGTCCCCGGGCTTCTTGTCACCGCCCAAGCCGTTCTCGTCCGGCGTGAGGTCGGTCTTGTTCAGCTCGTTCTGCTTCTCGAGCTCGTCCTGCTTCTGCTTGTCGAGGTCTTCCTGCTGCTGCTTGTAGTCGTCCTGCTGCTGCTTCTGGAAGTCGCCCTGCTGCTTCAGGTTGTCCTGCTGCAGCTTCTGGTTCTCCTCCTGCATCTGCTGCAGCTTCTTCTTGAAGTCGTCGTCCGCGCCGCCGCCCGAGGTCGGCTGGTACGTGGCGGTGATCTGGCCCAGGCGGACGTTGGGGAACCCCCGCGGGATGTGCTCGAACTTGCCGTTGGCCGTGCCCATGGCCTGCGCGGCCGGGGCGTCGAGCTTCTGGACGAAATCCGAGTTCCACAGGTCCTTGGCCGCCCGGTCGAGCTTCTTCTTGAACTCCTCCGACTCGACCGACACGTTCGTACCGCCGGCGGTGATCTCCCTGACCTCGCCGACGGAGGAGTAGGTCATCATGAGGTTCATGCTCCGCAGCGCCTCGGCCACTGCCATCCGCGGGCTGCTCAGCGAGAACGCCTCTTTGTTCTCGAGATCCGGGCGCCAGGCGGTGAAGGCGCTGAGCAGCTGGAGAGCGTACTGCGACAGCGCGTCCTTGGCCTTCTGCAGCTCGGCGATCATCCTGGGGTTGGCGACGTCTTCGCCGAATCGCCGCAGCTTCTTGACCGCGTCTTCCAGCTTGCTCTGGTAGGTCTTGGCCGCCTCACCGGAGAAGCCCTGGCCCGAGCCGACCGACTTCGCCTGGGCCTCGAAGTCGGCGGCCCACTGGTTGATCGCGGTCTGGGTGTCCTGCAGCTGCTTGATGTAGAAGTCGACGCTCGGCTGACTGGCGACGACCTGGTTTCCGGCCGTGTTCTCGAACGGGGCGATGGTCGCCACCGGGTCCAGGATTTCCTTGCCCTGAGCGAGGATCTGGCTCCAAGTGCTGCCCGCGCCGAACTGCGAGTAGTCGAGGTTCACCCCGATGTAGAGATAGCCCCAGTTCCACCCCTGTGCACCTTGGTCGGCCCCGACAGTGAGCGCTTTCGACGACTCGTACTTGAACTTCAGGTACACGTCCCAGGTGTTCGCGGGGTCACCCGGCATCTTGTCGCCGAGCAATCTGTTGCCCGCACGAGCCTGCTGCAGGTAGTCGACGGTGGCGATCCAGGACGGCGAGTCGTTGCCGGCGAAGGCGTCGCGGTCGGCGACCTTGAAGTGACTGGGCACGAGGGCCTGGAGCGCTTGTTCCCAAGCAGCTGACATTTCTGCTCACTCTCCTACGACGTGCCCGCGGTCGCCGACCGCGTCCGATTGCCAACCGACCGAACCAGCGGTCAGAAGGAGTTCTCCGATTTCTTGGTGTTCTCGTCCTCGGTCTTGTTGACCGTGGCCTGCAGCTTTTCCAGGTCATCGACCCAGCTCGGCATCCAGTCCTTGACGAGCGTCTGGAGCTGGTTGTCGATGTTTCCGGCGAACTCCCCGGCCCGCTGCGTCAGGGTCTGCGCCTGCGGCAGGAGACCGACCAACAACTTGCTGTAGCCGTTGCCGGTCTTGCCGCCGTCCAGGTCCTTGCTGTTCTGGGCGAACGTCGAGAGGTTCTTCATCGGTTCGGAGTTCATCCACTCCGTGTAGAACTTGTCGAGGAAGGTCTTCTGGCCGCTGATCGCCGCGTCTGTGATCTCGAGCTTGTTGGTGTCGGTTTCAGCCATGGCACATCACCTCGCCGTCGTCACATGAAGTACTGGGCGGCGACCTTGTCGACGTCCTTGTACGCCTCGGTGACGTTGTTGAGGAGCCCCGAGCCCTGGTGGAACTGCTGGATCATGTTCTTCTGCTCGTTGTCGATCATCTGCTGCGCGCCCTGCCACGAGTCCTTCCAGTGACCGGACAGCGCGGGGTCCTGGATGATCTGGTTGACGACCCGCTGGATCTCGTCGATGTGCCCGTTCAGCTTGTCGGTCTGCTTGTACATCATCGCGACCAAGGCTTCGGATTCCGCCTTGTTGACGTCAAGATCGGTCATTTCGGTTCCTCACAAGGTATTCGGGTCGGAGCGGATCAGTTGTGCGGCTTGCTCAGGACGTCGTAGATGCCCTGCCCGAACTGGGCGGCCTTGGTCTGGTTGTCCTCTTCCGCCGCCTGGATCTGCTTCTTGGCCGCGCCGAGGTTGTTGATGACCTCGTCGACCTTCGCCTTGATCTTGTTGTAGCTCTGGGTCCACGCCTCGATCTGCGTGTTGAACGTCCGGCCGGCCCCGGACCGCATGTAGGCCTGCAGCTGCTGGTTCATCTGCTGGACGTTCTTGGCGGCCTGGTCCATCGAGTCGACGTGCTGGACCAGGCTGCTGGTCAGTTGTTGGTGCTTCGCACCTTCGTGAGCAAGGTTGTTGGGCGAGGTGACCACCGATTCCTCCAAGGTTTTCGAAGCCTGTGGCAATCACGAAACTAAGACCGCCGGCCCGCGCCAACCACATCCCAGAACAGGGACGTGGCAGGGGATTCAGCACTGCGGGACGGCCGGGACCTGCGGGGTCTCGGTCACCGGCCGGGCGGCCGCGACCGGATCCAGGGCGGGGCCGGTGGGCAACTGGTCGACGAGCATGGGCGGCATCGCCACCGGGCTCGCCGGGTAGCCGAGCGCGGTCGCCACATCAACCGACGGCACCGGGTATTTGACGCCGTTGTCGGCCACCAGGTACATCGTCGGCGCCTGGGAGCCGCCCGTGGGCGCGGCGGCGGCGAGAACGCCGCTGCCGGGCTGCAGCGCCACCCGGTCCGGCCGGGAGCAGGTCAGCGTGACTCCCGGCTGCGCCAGCACCGGGTTCGCGGCGTCCGTGATGCCCTTGGGCACCAGGGACATGCCCCGCACCACCGGCGGACCGGCTGCGGTGGAGACGCACAGGGCCTGCTTGTCGTCGTCCGGCACCAGCTGCGGCGGCGTCTCGGGGAATGCGCCGTCGCGCGTCAGCACGTCCTTCGCCGCGGCCGGGGCCGAGTGCCCCGTGATGTCGCTCGCGCCGATCCGCCGCGGCTCCACCGGCTGTCCGCCGTAGGCGACCTGCTGCGTCCGCGGGTCGCCCCGGAGCAGCTTGAACAGCGTGTCGGTGAGCGGCACCAGCCCGGCCTGGGTCAGCAGGTAGGGCTTGCTCGCGGCGTCGAGGAACAGCTGTCCGACGACGCTCGGCGCGCCGCTGAGCTGCGGGCCCCCGGCCCCGCGACCGGCCACCTCCGGCGCCACCAGGTCCGGCCCGGACGGCAGCGAGTTGAGGAATCCGGCGGGCACCTTGATCGGGTCGGTGGTGCCGTAGCCGAGCGCGGCGGGTCCGGCGGTCTGGGCGTCCATCCGGAACTTCTGCCACTTCCAGGCGAGGAACACGGTGCCGTCGGGCCCGGCGACCAGGGCACCGTCCTCATCGGTCATCGGCTCGCCGCCGGCCTCGCCGAGGAGCATCGTGAAGTCCCGCTTGCCGCCGCCGACGGGCGCGGCGCAGGTCAGCCACGGATCGGTGCTCAGCGCGGCGGCCGACGGCAGCCCGTCCGGCGCGCCGGGAATCCCGATCGGCGCCCCGCGCGGCGTGCCGAGCAGCGAGTTCTCGGTGACGGTGTGCACCGACAGGTCGGCGCCCGCGATGAGCCGGGCGGACGCCTGGTTGAGCACCGGGTGCAGCTCGCCGTTGAGGAACAGCCAGCGCGCGCCGCTCTCCTTCTCCACGACGAGCGCGCCCGGCACCTTCCAGGCCGTGGCGCCGCCCTTGTTGATCATTCCGAACAGGAAGGTCCCGATTCCGAGCAGAACCGCGACGATGATGCCGATGGCCAGGCCGCGCGACGTCCGCCGCTGCGGCGTATCGGAAATATCCGGATCGGCCCGCAACATCCCCGCGCTGAGCCGCCCCATGACGAACATGTGCGCCTGAACTTGATCCCGTCGCGACTGCACACTCCCACGCCCTCTACACAATCTCGCCCAGTACCAAAAGCCGGCCGCGCACAGCGCCTTTAGCACTTTGTGCTGCTACAGCAGCAAAATCTGCCGCAGTCCCGATACCGACCCAAAACTCACAAACCGCTGCCGCGAAACAGGCGCAAGATGCTCCTGACCGGCCGCAAGCGGCGAAGCCGCTTAGCCCACCCTCGCAACTTGCACCGCCGCGGGTTCTGAGAGGTCTTCTCGCGAGGACAGCCCCGACGCCGCGTATTGGACATACATAAGTCGGGGATCCCGGAGTCGAGATGACCTCTCAGGTTCCGCTACCCGCACCGCCACCCAGAACGAGCCTGGAAACAAGGGAACTAGCCGTTGATGGCGCGGATCAGGCCGAAGACTCCTAGCACCGTCAGCATCAGCGGGAGGAGGCTCACCGCGAGCAGCACGTGCAGGATGTCCGCCGCCCGTCCCCAATACGGGACCATTCGCTTGCCCGGGACGACCCAGCCCGCGACCATCAGCGCCACACCGAGCAGCGCCACGCCGACGAACAGCAGCAGCCGTCCGAAGAGGTCCTGCTGCGCCAGCACCAGGACCAGCACTGTGCCGCCGAAGGCGCCGGGGACGACCACCGAGAGCCGGTGCCAGATCCCGCCCACGTCGCGGCCGTGCAGCAGCAGCACCGCGCTGAGCACGCCGGCCATCGTGTAGGTGGACCAGTCCGGCTCGGTGAGCAGGCCGGTGATGGCCGCCGCGCAGACCAGCCCGACCGCCAGGTACAGGGCGGTCATGTAGTTGTCGGCGACCTCGGTGCGGTCGAGCACGTTCCGGCTCGGGTGCGGCTCGATGCCCTCCTGCAGCTGCTCGGAGTTCGTCGGCAGCGGCGGCATCCGCAGCCCCGCGACGCGGAAGGCCAGCCCCGGGATGAAGGCGCCGAAGATGACCGCGATGACGGCCGTCGCGGCCATCGCCTCCGCGAGCGAGCCGATGAGCAGCATCAACAGCGCGGTCACCACACCGAAAACGCACACCACCAGCACGCCCAGGAACGCGTGCGCGTGCGTGCCGGACGCCGCCAGCGCGAGGACCGCACCACCGGCGGCGGTCGCCGAGGCCGCGAGCAGCGCCGCCATCCCGGAAGCCTCCGGGCCGGGCGCGAGGAAGCCGGCGAGCGCCAGGAACGGCACCGCCGCAATGCCGAAAGCGGTGCCCGCGAAAGCGTCGCCGACGGCCCGGGAAGCCGAACCGGCCGCCGCCAGCAGCAGCAGCGAGACGACGCCCGCGGCCACCGAACGCACCAGCGAGTCGCCGGGCAGCAGCAGCCCTAGCCAGATGATCCCGGCCACTACCAGCGTCAACGCGTGCAGCAGCCGCTTGGTCCCGGTAGCCGTCCAGGAGCCGGCGCGCTCCTGCATCCCGCTCGCGATGCCGTCGACGAGGTCGTCGAAGTGCACCGCGGGCATGGCTTCCTGCCGGGAGCGGAGGTAGAGCGTCTGCCCGTCGTGCAGCCCGAGCGCCTCCGGCGTTGCCTCCTCGTCCAGCGGCTCGCCACCGACCTCCTGCAGCAGCCAGCCGCCGTGGTCCAGGCCGGCTTCCTCCACCTGGGAGCCCGCGTAGCTGATGATGGTCGGCATCAGGTCGATCAGCGGAACGTCGGTCGGTACCGCGAGATCGAAGTGTCGATCAGGTGCCCGGATGGACAAGCGGCACAGTCCCGCAACTGCGCTAGTGCTCACGCCGGTTCACGCTCCCTTTCCGGAGGTTTTCGCCGAACGGCGACGTCGGGCACCGGACCCATGCTTCGATGCCCAACGTCGTCGGTAACCGCCTCGAACACCGGGGGACAGTTGCGCCCGAGACTGGGGCGGCGGCGCCGGCAGGTTCGCGTTGACGATGTGCGTCGCCGTCCTGGCAAAACCATAAAGCGGAATTCGGTAATGGTGCTGTCGCCGATTTACGTGACCTGCGAATCCCGGTCGCCGGTGGAAGTCTTTCCCTGGTCGCAAGTTTTCCCGAGCGGGAAGGGAAATCGCGTGAGCGTCACGCTGTTCCGTCGCCCTGAGCGGCAATCGGGTCCACCGATGCCGACGGGCGAGCTCACCCTCCAAGAACCACCGGAGCTGCCCGAGAAGCAGAGCGGTTTCTCCGGGATGATCACCTATCTGCCGATGGCGCTGAGCTCGCTGGCGATGGTGATGATCTTCCTCCGCCCCGGCATGGGCGGCGGCGGCGAGATCATGTACTTCGCCATGGGCATGATGGTGCTGGCCGCGCTCGGCATGCTCGCGGCGAACTTCCTGCGCTCCGCCTCGGAACGCAAGCAGCAGGTGACCGGCGCCCGCCGCGACTACCTCCGCTACCTGGGCCAGATCCGCCGCCAGGTGCGCAAGACCGTTGTGGAGCAGCGCCACGCGCAGACCTGGCGGCACCCGGATCCGACCGCCGCGTGGTCGCTGGTCGGCACCACCCGGTTGTGGGAGGTGCGCCCCGAGCACCCGGACTTCGGCGAGGTCCGCATCGCGGTCGGCGAGCAGCAGCTCGGCACCCGGATCACGGAGATCAACACCAAGCCGATCGAAGACCTCGAACCGCTGTCCGCGCACGCGCTGCGCCGGTTCATCCGCGCTTACGGCACGGTGCCCGACCAGCCGGTGCCGCTCTACCTGCGCGCCTACGCCCGGGTGTTGCTGCGCGGCGATGCCGACGTCGCTCGCGCGATGGTCCGGTCGATGATCGCGCAGCTGGCGGTGCTGCACGCGCCGCAGGACCTGCGGATCGTGATCCTCGGCCGGGAGCTGGACCACTGGCAGTGGACGAAGTGGCTGCCGCACTGCCTGCACCCGACCGAGACCGACGGCGCGGGCCCGGTCCGGCTGGTCGCCGAAACCGCCGGCGAGCTGGAAGGCCTGCTCGGCGAGGAGATCGCCGGGCGGCCGTACTTCGAGCGCGACGCCCAGGTCGGGCAGGGCGAGCCGTACGTGCTGGTCGTCCTGGACGGCGCGCACACCGCGCCCAACAGCCGGCTGGCGACCAGCGGCTACCGCAACGTCACCGTCCTCGACCTCGGTGCCGCTCTGGACTGGCAGACCGATCCCCGCACCCTGCTCATGCACGTTTCCCCCGACAACGCCGAGCTGGTGCGAATCGGGCGGGCGGGCAAGGAAGACCACTCCCCGATCGGCCGACCGGATGCGCTCAGCACCCTCCGCGCCGAGTCCCTTGCCCGCCTGCTCTCCCCCTACCGGCTGGCCATCTCCACCGACACCACCGAGCCGCTGACCTCCGACTTCGAGCTGACCACCCTGCTCAACATCAGCGACCTGCACGGCTTCGACGTGGCCAAGCTGCAGGCCCAGCGGAAGTCGGGCAACGCCCGGCTGCGGGTGCCGATCGGCGTCACCGGCGACGGCACGCCGATCGAGCTGGACATCAAGGAGTCCGCGCAGGGCGGCCAGGGCCCGCACGGCATGCTCATCGGCGCCACCGGTTCCGGCAAGTCCGAGCTGCTGCGCACCCTCGTGCTGGCGCTCGCGCTGACGCACTCGTCGGAAACCCTGAACTTCGTGCTCGTCGACTTCAAGGGTGGCGCGACGTTCCTCGGCCTGGACGAGCTGCCGCACACCTCCGCGGTCATCACCAACCTCGCCGACGAGGCGGCGCTGGTGGAGCGCATGAAGGACGCCCTGCACGGCGAGCTGATCCGCCGCCAGGAGCTGCTGCGCAAGGCCGGGAACTTCAGCTCCGCCACCGAATACGAGAAGGCCCGTGCCGACGGCGCCGACCTGGATCCGCTGCCGACGCTGTTCGTGGTGGTCGACGAGTTCAGCGAGCTGCTGGCCGCGCACCGCGAGTTCATGGACCTGTTCGTGATGATCGGCAGACTCGGCCGAAGCCTCTCCGTGCACCTGCTGCTGGCCTCGCAGCGCCTCGACGAGGGCCGCATGCACCAGCTCGAATCGCACCTCTCCTACCGGATCGGTCTGCGGACCTTCTCGGCGATGGAAAGCCGTGGCGTGCTTGGTGTTCCGGACGCGCACCAACTGCCGTCGCAGCCCGGCGCCGGCTACCTGAAGACCGGTGTGGACAGTCTGACCCGGTTCAAGGCCGCCTACGTGTCGGGCACCTACCGGCAGGCCCGGCGGGAGGTCCGGCAGTCCGTGGTGGAGCGGCAGATCGTCCCGTTCAGCACCTCCTACATCCCGCCGCGCGAACTGCCGGTCGCCCACGAGCCCGAGGAGCAGAAGGACGAGGGCGGCGCATCGCTGCTGGAAACCGCCGTGCAGCGGCTGGCCGACGAGGGCGGCCGGCCCGCGCACACCGTGTGGCTGCCGCCGCTGGACGCGTCGCCGACGCTGGAGGAGATGCTGCCGCAGCTGACGATCGACCCGGCCCGCGGGCTGAACACGATCGACGCCGCGCAGCGCAACCTGCAGGTGCAGGTCGGCGTGATCGACCGCCCCTTCGAGCAGCGGCGCGAACCGCTGCTGGCCGACCTGTCCGCCGCGGGCGGGCACGTGTTCATCGCAGGCGGCCCGCAGAGCGGCAAGTCCACCCTGCTGGCCACCCTGATCACCGGGCTCGCGCTCACCCGCACCCCGCGCGAGGTGCAGTTCTACGGCCTGGACTTCGGCGGCGGCACGCTGTCGTCGCTGAGCGGGCTGCCGCACGTCGGCGGCGTCACCGGCCGGCTCGACACCGAGCGCATGATGCGCACCATCAACCAGGTCACCGCCGTGCTGGAGGACCGCGAACAGCGGTTCGCCCAGCTCGGCGTGGACTCGATGGCCACCTACCGGCGGCGGCGCGCGGCGGGCGAGCTCGCCGACGAGGAGTACGGCGACGTGTTCCTGGTGGTGGACGGCTGGGGCACGATCCGCCAGGACTTCATGGACCTGGTGCCGCAGTTCGCCCTGCTCGCCTCGCGCGGCCTGAACTACGGCATCCACCTGATCATCACCGCGACCCGCGCCGGCGAGGTCACCGGCGGCCTGCGCGACCAGCTCGGCACCCGGTTCGAGCTGCGGCTGGGCGACCCGGTGGAGTCGACGATCAACATGCGGGCCGCGGCGACGGTGCCGAAGATCCCCGGTCGCGGCCTGACCGAGGACCGGGCGCACTTCCTGGCCGGCCTGCCGCGCCTGGACGGCGCCGGCGACACCTCCGAGGGCACCCAGGAGCTGATCTCGACGATCGCATCGTCCTGGAACGGCCAGGCCGCGCCGCGGGTGAAGATGCTGCCGCCGGTCCTCGACGTCGCCGAACTCCCGGCGCCGCGCGGTCGGCTGCAGATCCCGCTGGGCCTGTCCGGCGACGACATCGAGCCGCTGTGGCACGACTTCACCGAGCACCCGCACCTGATCATCGCCGGTGACGACTCGACGGGTAAGACGAACCTGCTGCAGCACATCGCCCGCTCGATCACCGGGCAGTACACCCCGGACCAGGCCCGGATCACGCTGGTGGACTTCCGTCGCGAGCTGTTCGACACGGTGCCGGAGGAGTACCGGCTCGGCTATGCGGTGTCGAAGGACATCGTGCGGGAGGCGGTGGCGGGTTCGTCGCGGGCCATGCGGGAACGCGTGCCCGGCCCGGAGATCAGCCCGGCCCGGCTGAGCAAGCGGGACTGGTGGCACGGCCCGGAGCTGTTCTTCATCGTCGACGACTACGACATGGTGAGCACGGACCCGCACGACAACCCGTTCGTCCCGATCCTGGATTGCCTGGCGCAGGGGCACGAGATCGGCCTGCACGTGATCGTCGCGCGCAGCGCCAACGGCCTGGCCCGCACCTCCTACGACCCGCTGCTGCGCCGGATGCAGGAGGTGAACACGCCGGCGGTGCTGCTGTCCTGCCCGCCGTCGGAAGGCCCGGTCTTCCACGACGTGCGGCCGCAGAAGCTCCCGACGGGGCGGGCGCAATACATCACCCGCCGCAAGACGTCCCTGTTGCAGACGCCGCACCTGAAGAACCCGGCGCAAGGGCGGTGATTCGTGGGGCTCCCGATATCAGGGGTCGTTTCAGAATGGCGCCGCCCGGCTCACTGCGGGCGCCGGGGTCAGCGGAACAGCGGAAGCGCTCCGACCATCTTGTTGACGGGTTTGCGCGGGCCGTGCAGCCCGACGCCCACGCTGTTGAGGTCGGCGGTCGGGGTGGCAGACATCTTGTCGATGTACTCCTCGTAGGTCCGGCACCCCTGGGCCAGCGAGCTGAAGCTGACGAAGAACACGTCGTCGTGCGCCGCGGCGGCCTGCACGATGGCGTCGACCTGGTCCTGCGTGCCCTTCAGGATCGGCACGGGCACGTAGGCGATGCCGGGGTGGATCACCCCGGTGGCGTCCTTGACGTCCGAGCCGACCAGGCCGTCCACGCGGTGGCCCAGGGTCAGCGACAGCACGGCGGCAGCGTTGGCCCCCAGCCCGGTCGGCAGCTGGTCGCTGACCACGATCGCGCACTTGTAATCGGCTTTCTCAGCCATCTATCGCCCTTCCACCGGGGTTTCTTCCCGTTCCGTCCCGGCCTCCGCGCCGTCGCGCGAGTCGCGGTACAGCCCCAGCACGACGCCGAGGATGACCACCGCGCCGCCGACGACCTGGGTGCCGGCCAGGGTCTCGTCGGCCAGCAGCACCGCCCACCCCAGGCCTGCGACCGGGACGATGTTGAGCAGGTTGACCGCCACGCTGGGCACCAGCCCGCGCAGGCCGTAGTTGTACAGCAGGAACGCCACCACCGAGCACACGATCGCCAGGAACGCGATGCGCAGGGCGCCGCCGGGCGAGGGCACGGACCACCGGTCGATCTCGAACAGCGACAACACGACGAAGCCGCCCGCACCCGCCACCGTCTGGTAGTAGGTGACGACGATCGGCGAGGCCCCCGACTTGTTCCGCTGGGCGACCAGGTTGTACGCGGCCCACACGACACCGCCCAGGATCAGGATGACGTCGCCGAGCAGATGATCGGCCCCATGGTCGGTCGCGCCGTCGCGCACCACCAGCCACACGCCGCCGATGGCGACCAGCATGCCGACCAGTCGCACGACGGAGAAGCCGGCCCGACCGAGCAGCAGTTCCAGCACCAGCGTGATGATCGGGTAGGACGCCACGATCAGCGTGGCGTCGGTCGCGGAGGCCAAGTCGACACCGACGTTCTCCAGGGCGAAGTAGAGCGAAATGCCCAACAGCCCGGCGATCCCGATCGTGATCCGCTGGCGCGCGGTGGGCAGGCGCTTGTCCTGCTTGGCGTGCACCAGCACACCGAGTACCAAGGCCGCGAGGACGAACCGGAGCGCGCCGATGGTCATCGGCGGGATCTCGGCGAGGGCCACCTTGGTGACCGCGAACGAGCTGCTCCAGATCAGCGCCGCCGCGAGCACCGCCGCCACGGACAGGCCGAGGGCGCGCGACGGAACCCGGCGCGCGCCCGCAGAGGTGCCGGTGACGACTTCCACGGCAGTGTCGTCACGGAGAGTCATGGCGGCGACGGTAGCAGTATCTACGGCTTAAATATCCCAAATATGTGTTAGATTCATAGGTCGAGACGATTTACCGAATTTTGCTCGACTTATGGCTTTGAACGGTGACCATGGACGAACTTGATACGGCCTTGCTCACGCTCCTGCAGGAGGATGCGGGCCTGACGAACAAGGAGCTGGCCACGCGGCTGAACACCGCGCAGTCCACCTGTCTGGAACGGGTCCGCCGGCTGACCCGGCAGGGAGTCCTGCGCGGCCGGCGCGCGGAGGTCGACCTGCGCCGGATCGGTCGCCCGGTGCAGGCGATGGTCGCGGTGCGGCTGCGCCCCCCGAACCGCTCGGTGATCGAGTCGTTCACCAAGTTCGTGGAGACCTTGCCGGAGGTGTTGTCGGTGTTCGTCATGTCCGGTGACGACGACTTCCTGCTGCACATCGCCGTCACGGACAACGACCACCTCAACTCCTTCGTGCTCGACCGCCTCACCGAGCGGCGGGAGATCGTCAACGTGCGGACGTCCATCATCTTCAGCCACACCCAACGCACCGTCGTCCTGCCGTTCCCGCAAGACCCGTCATGAGTGGTCCGCAATCCGCCGCCGAGCAAGACCACCCGGACCCGCGCGCGCCTGGGTAAAACCGGAAATCTCCGGCCCGCTCGTACCAACGTCTCGGCATGGCGAAGATCGGGGGGCGATTCGGTTGCCCGTTCGGGCAGCGACGCTGGCCGCGCCGCGGACCGGATAGTCTTCGGCTCTGTCGGGATTGAGCGGAGGCGAGCGGTGAACAGCGGACCTTCCAGCGCGAGCCCGGGCGGAATGCGTCGGCACCGGGTGCTCGTGGTCGAGGACGATCCGATGATGGCCGAGGTCATCGCCAGCTACCTCAACCACGCCGGGATGCTGGTCGCGGTGGCCAGCGACGGCGTCATGGCGCTCGACGGCTTCGCCGCCTTCAACCCGGACCTGGTGATCCTGGACCGGATGCTGCCGCGCCTGGACGGCACGCACGTGTGCCGCAAGCTCCGCGAGCAGAGCTCGGTGCCGATCATCCTGGTCACGGCGCTCGGCGAGCAGGACGACCGGATCCACGGCCTCGAACTCGGCGCGGACGACTACGTCACCAAGCCCTTCAGCCCCCGCGAGCTGGTGCTGCGCGCCCAGGCGCTGCTGCGCCGCTCAGCGCCCGCGCAGCAGCAGCCGCCGGAACCGCCGTCCCACCTCCAGCGGATCGAGGACCTGACGTTCGACCCGACGACCCGCCAGGTCACCAAGGCGGGCAAACCACTGCGCTTCACCGGCCGGGAACGCGACCTGCTGGAGTTCTTCTTCGCGAACCCCGGAACGACGTTCCGCAAGGACGAGCTGATGCAGCGAGTCTGGCAATGGCAGGTGGGCGACTCGTCGATGGTGAGCGTCTACGTCCGCCGACTGCGCGAGAAGATCGAAACGGACCCGGCGAACCCAACGGTCCTGATCACGGTCTGGGGAGTCGGCTACCGCTTCGGCCCAACCCAGCCGTAGGGCGATCTACCGGCGACGAAGCCCGCCGACGAAAGCAGCCCACTGAGCCCGGGAGAACACCAGGGTGCCCCCGTCGCGGTCCTTCGTATCCCGAACCCCAACCAGGCCGGGGCCCGCCCCCACCTCGACGCAGTTGCCTTCGCCACCGCTGTAAGAAGACTTCCGCCAGCCAACCTCGACGCAGTTGCCCTGCGGGCCGCTGTAGCTGGACTTCGACCAGCCCACCTCCACGCAGTCCGCCTCGGCACCGCTGTAGCTGGACTTGCGCCAACCGCATAACTCGGTCGTCATGTCGCCTCGCTCTCGTACTGGTGCACGTACTTCCTCAGTATCTCGCGCGAGGTGCTCGGATCGGATGCCTGCTTTTCGAGTAATTGCACTGCTTCCGAGAAAAGTGCCACGTCGGTTGGCTCGTCGATGAACGCGCCCGAGCGGCGCGCCTCCAAGAAGATGACAGGGCGAGACTTGACGAAGTCGAAGCGTACGAACGTCCCGCTCAGGCCGGCATGCGCGCCGAGCACACAGGGGAGGCCGCGGACCGTCACGTTGGCCATCTCGCTAGCCGAGATGACCTGTCGAAGCTGCTCTGCCATGACATGGGGACCACCGATGGGCCTGAGGAACACTGTCTCGTCGATATAGGCGCACAGCTCGACAGGGTCCCGCTTGCTCAGAATTCCCTGGCGCATTTGACGAATCGACACCCGCTCTTCAAGCCCACTGTCACCGAGGCCGGAGGATTCCATGATTTGTCGGGTGTAAGCGCGAGTCTGCAACAAACCTGGGACCAGGTTTAGCGACACGTGTGTGATGCGCTTGGCTCGCTGCTCCGCGTCGATGAGCGCCGTGAGTTGTTGCGGCAGGTCCCTGCCGAGCTCCCACCAGGCCGGTTCGCGGATGTCGCGGGCCATCTTCAGCAGGCGTTCGCGGTCTTCGCCCTTCATCCCGAGGACGTCGAGCATCGCTTCGACGTTCTGCACCAGGATTCCGCGTCGCGCGGTTTCGATCCGGCTGATCTTCGCCTCGGACCAGCCCAGCACGCGAGCTAACTCCCGCGCGGTCAAGCCCGCAGCGTTGCGAGCGGCCCGAAGTTCCTTCGCCAGAGCGCGTGCCCGTGGGGTGTCCGACATGGGCACAGCTTACGAGCGCCCCACCACCCGTTTGATCTCGCTCTTTCGTGTAATTGATCACCTTGCCTGACATCAGGCAAACTTGCCTAAACCGTTCAAGAAAGCGAGGTCTTGATGTCCGACTACTTGACCTACGTCTGGCGCCCGGTCACGGGAGGCCGCCACGCTTTCCCCATCACAGCAACGAAAACCCCTGCCGGGAAGCCGGTGGTGGCGTTCTGCGGGGCAGAAGCGGACGCAGCGGAGCTGCACGATCGCTCCGAAGTGGACTGGATCCGCGAGGACACCTGCATGGACTGCTGGCGGCGGATCACCGCCGGGTGGTCGTGAGTGGTTGTGGCCGCTAGAGCAGCCACAACCACTCACGACCACTGACCAGCGGAAACATCAACAATAGGGAGAAACCATGTTCTGGATTCAGCTCAGCACGTTCGTCCTGTTCAACCTGCTGATCCTCGCCATGCTCACCACCCAGATCCCCGCACGAGCCATCGCCTTCGCGACAACGGGGCAGCACGCCGGAGGCGGCGAAGGCGCTTACACGGTCTGGCACCTCATAGCCGACATCGAATCCGAAACCCGAGAAGAACACGGCTCGGAATACGAACATCCCCGCATACCACCGGAATTCCCCACTACTGACCCAGACGAACCCACCGGGCGCCACCACTTGCGCCCGTAAAAGCTCGTGAGCGCTCACTCCGGTTCTTACCGGAGCCAGCACTCACGACACCCGAGCAGGGCCGGTGCGGTGACCTCCCCCAAACCCCACCCGCACCGGCCCACCCCGGTGACCGGGCGCGATGCCCCGACCCACGCGCCCGGTCACCGTTGACCTGACTTCGCGGGTCGTCGAGCACGCCCGGTCGCCCGCCGCTACATCACGAAATGCCCGCCGGGACGCGGGCGATGAAGCGGCAGCCGTCGGTGACCTGGTCGATCCGGACGTCTCCGCCGTGCGCCCGGATCAGGCCGCGGGTGATCGCCAGGCCGGCGTCGCCGGGGTCGACGGAACCTCCTAAGTCGGCGAGCCCTCCGCAGCCGTCGACCACGATCACCTCGATCTCGTCGCCCGACACCACCGCCGTCACCGTCACCGGCTCGCCCGGCGCCGTGTGCCGCACCGCGTGCATCACCAGGTTCGTCAGGGCCCGCGTCGTCACCGCGATGTCGACCAGCACCGGATCGATCGCGCTGTCCAGGCCGACGCCGTGCAGCCGCACTCCGCGCTCCAAGGCGACCGGCAGCGCCGTCGCCAGCGCCGAATCCAGCAGATCCGCCAGCCGCGTCGGCATCCGGTCCACCGGTGCCGCCTGGATCCGGGCCAGCTCGAAGAGGTCGCCGGTCACCCGGTTCAGCCGCTGCGCGCCGCCGACCAGGCTTTCCAGGTATCGCTCGGGTTCCTGCGCCACGCCGTCCTGCAGCGCTTCCGCCGCGGCGCGGATGGTGGCCAGCGGGGTGCGCAGCTCGTGGGAGATGGCGGTGATCAGCTCGCGCTGCGAGCGCCGCAGGTCGGCCCGGCCCTGCTCCGCTTCGATCAGCGCGTTGCTCGCGTCCGTGAGTTCTTGCCGCAGCCAGCGGAGTTCCGTCTGCGGGTAGCGGCGGGTCCAGCGGCCGAGCGCCCACCCGGCCGCACTCGACGCGAGGCACATCGCGACCAGCGCCTTGCTCACCCTGGCCACGTCTGGTCACCCCTGAGATCTGTTCCATCGGCGGCGGTGGCCGCTCGCGGTGCGGGTCGCGGCGTTCGCCGCTGCGGGTTCTCGTGGACCTGCCCGCGGGGTTCTCCGCGAGCGCGGTCCGTGCTGCTGTCGGGGTTTCCATGCCGGGTTCCCGCCACCCGCACCGCTGCGCAAGCCACTCTCGAAACAGTCCTTAAGTGCGTTCGCCCGGTCCGGGTGGGACGGCCGGCTCTCCGAATCGTCCGTTCCATTTAACCTCCCGGCAACCACGCTCCGGGAGTCCCATGAAAAGGGGTCGGCGGGCGACGTTGTTGGGACTAACGCTCGCGCACCGCGCAAGGCAGGCTGGGAACACCGTTTCAACGCAAAGCGGATTTAGCGGTCGTTGGATCCGCGCGGTCGATGGAGGAGAGTGGCGTGGCACGGCCTGTGCTTTCGGTCCGCCCGGAGGGGCCCGACGGTCATCGGACCATCACGGCGGCATTGGAGCAGGCCCGCCCGGGAGCGGTCATCTCGGTGCACCCCGGCCGCTACCAGGAGAACCTGGTGATCACCAAGGTCGTCACCATCACGGCCGCCGAGGGCTCGCGCACCGTGGAGCTGGCCCCGGTCCGCGGCAGCGCGGTGCGGGTGGTCTCCGAGGCCGTGCAGCTCAGCGGCCTGGTGCTACGCGGCCGCGACCCCGAACTGCCCACTGTGGACGTTCCGCGCGGCCAGGCCGCGATGGACGACTGCGAGGTCACCGGCTCGGCCTGGACCGCCGTGCTGGCCAGGGAATCCGGCTCGCTGGCGATGCGAGACTGCCGCGTCACCAACTCCTCCGGCGCCGGCATCGTCGACACCTCCGAGGCCGGCAGCGTCGTCGAGGACAGCGTGATCGAGCACCTCGGCAGCTCGGCGATCGTGATCAGCGATCGCGCCGCGCCGACGATCCGCCGCTGCGTGCTCCGCGACAGCCGCGGCAACGGGATCTGCGCGAACGCCGAATCCCGCGGCACCGTCGAGGACTGCCAGATCTCCCGCACCGACAAGCCCGCCATCGCGCTGGAAGGCGCCAGCAGCACCGCCATCAGCAACACCTCCGTCAAGGACGTGGCGATCGGCGCCTACCTGAACAGCACGGGCCGCCCGACGCTGCGGGACTGCTCGATCACCGGCACCCGGGAGCACGGCGTCGTGGTGCTCGGCGGCAGCGAACCGGTGCTGACCGGCTGCCGCGTCGGCCGCAGCAAGGCGCACGGCCTGCTGATCACCGACAAGGCCAAGGGCAGCTACGAACAACTGCGGGTGTTCGGCACCAAGCAGGCCGCCATCCACGTCGGCGAGTTAGCCGGGCCGGTCTTCCGCGAGACCACCGTGCACGACAGCGCGAAGGAAGGCGTGGTGCTCACCGACGAGTCGGTCGCGGAGTTCGACCGGCTCGAAGTGCGCGACGTCGAGGGCACCGGGATCAGCGTGGGCGCCGGGGCGAACCCGATGCTGCGCCGGGTCACCGTGCAGGAGGTCCGCGGCGACGGGATCTCGGTGTTCGGCGGCGGGCACGGCCGGATCGAGGAGTCCGAGATCGGCGACGTCGCCAAGGTCGGCCTGCGGATCGGCGAGGACGCCGACCCGTACGTCAGCGGCACCGTGATCCGGGCCGCCACCGGCGTGGCCGTGGAACCCGGCGGCACCGGCATGTTCCGGGACTGCGAGGTGCAGGACTGCACCGGCGACGGCGTGACGGTCGCCGACCACGCGGAACTGACCATGCTGCGCAGCAAGATCCGCAAGAACGACGGCCACGGCGTGCTGGTGAGCAACGGCGGCCGCGCCACGCTCGACGAGTGCGAGCTGGTCGACAACACCCGCGACGGCGTCCGCGTCGAGACGACCGAACCGGTCTCGGTGACCAACTGCACGGCCACCGGCAACGGCGGCTCGGGCGTCAACACCCCGAACAGCCCCGGCAGCAGCGGCGGCGGCGACCGGCTGGAGATCGAGAACCTGGACAGCCGCGACAACGCCAACACCACCGACACCGAGGCCGGGCCGCTGGTCGAGCTGGCCGCGCTCGTCGGCCTGGACGGGGTGAAGGAGCAGGTCACGACGCTGGTGAACCTGACGGAGATGGCCAAGCGCCGCGAGGCGGCCGGGCTGCCCGCGCTACCGATGAGCCGGCACCTGATCTTCGCCGGGCCGCCCGGCACCGGCAAGACGACCGTCGCCCGCCTCTACGGCGAGGTGCTCGCCTCGCTCGGCGCGCTGCGCAGCGGCCACCTGGTGGAGGTCGCGCGCGCCGACCTGGTCGCGCAGATCGTCGGCGGCACCGCGATCAAGACCACCGAGGCGTTCAACAAGGCGCTCGGCGGCGTGCTGTTCATCGACGAGGCGTACACGCTGAACGCGCAGGAGGGCGGCGGTGTCGACTTCGGCCGCGAGGCGGTCGACACGCTGGTGAAGCTGATGGAGGACCACCGCGACGACGTGGTGGTCATCGCGGCCGGATATTCCGAGCAGATGCAGGGATTCCTGGCCTCCAACCCGGGCCTGGCGTCGCGCTTCAACCGCACCATCGAGTTCGAGAACTACTCGGTGCCCGAGCTGGTGACCATCGTCGAGCGGATGTGCGGGGCGCACAGCTACAAGCTCGGCGAAGGCGCCCGCGAAGCCCTCGAACAGCACTTCGGGCGGATGCACCGCGGCGCCGACTTCGGCAACGGCCGCGCCGCCCGCAAGCTCTTCGAGGAGATGATCGACCGGCAGGCCGTCCGGCTGGCTGCGCTGCCGGACGCCGGCGGCCCGGAGCTGTCCCGAATGCTGCCCGAAGACGTGGGCGTCGAGCCGGAACCCCCGGCGGATGACAAGCCGTCGGCGCTGACCAGGCTGCGCGAGATGATCGGCATCGGCTCGGTGAAGTCGGCGGTGGAAGACCTGGTCAACCTGCTGGAGGCGAACAAGCGGCGGGCCGCGGCGGGCCTACCGACGCCGAAGATCAGCAACCACCTGGTTTTCGCCGGGCCGCCCGGCACCGGCAAGACCACGGTGGCCCGGCTCTACGGCGAGGTGCTGGCCGGGCTGGACGTGCTGCCGACCGGCCAGCTGGTGGAGGTCGCGCGAGCCGACCTGGTCGGCAAGTACATCGGGCACACCGCCCAGCTCACCCGCGAGGCGTTCGAGCGGGCGCGCGGCGGCGTGCTGTTCATCGACGAGGCGTACACGCTGACGTCCTCGGGCGGCAACGACTTCGGCCGCGAAGCGATCGACACGCTGGTGAAGCTGATGGAGGACCACCGCGACGAGGTGGTGGTGATCGTCGCGGGCTACCCGGCGGAGATGCAGGACTTCCTGGACTCGAACCCGGGCCTGGGCTCGCGGTTCTCCCGCCACGTGCAGTTCGAGGACTACACGGCATCGGAGCTGGTCAGCATCTTCGAGCGCACGGCGGAGACCAACGGCTACGAGTGCGACGAAGTCGTCCGAGCGGCGCTGCTCGACCACTTCGAGCAGGTGCCGCGAGACCGGAACTTCGGCAACGCCCGCTACGCCCGCCAGCTCCTGGAGTCGACGATGACCCGCCAAGCGGGCCGCATCAGCAGCCTGCAGTCGCCGACCCTCGAAGACCTCCGGAACCTCCAACCCTCCGACCTCCCCCTATAACCCACGCAGGGGCGAGACAACGCGCCAGGCCTACATTTCCGCAGGTGGAGACCCGTGAGTGTTTTGTGCTGCCATAGCAACACAAAACACTCACGGGCCCCAACCAGGCAAAACGCAATTCACCGCACGGCCGGTCGAGCTTCAGGCCCCAGTGCTGAAGAGAGCGGCCCGTTCACTCACCGCTCGCTTCGGGGCGATCCCCTTTTCGGGACGTGTCGCCCTCGGGCTCCAGGGCTTAGCTTCGGGGCGTGCGAACTTGTGCCAAGTGGGCGGCCGTTTTCGGGGTCATCTCGGTGCTTTCCGCGCCGGCGGCGAGCGCCGCGCCGGACCTGCCACCGATCACCCCGGTCCTGTCGAGCTACCAGGGCTGCCGCACTGCGTCCACAGTGGACACCAACGACATCCCGTGGGCGCAGGCGATGCTCCGCCCCGACCGCGCCTGGCAGCACGCGAACGGCGCGGGCGTGACGGTCGCGGTCGTCGACACCGGCGTGGACGCGACGTCCCCGGCCCTTGCCGGGCGCGTCGCCAACGCCGGGGAGGACTGCGTCGGCCACGGCACCTTCGTCGCGGGCCTGATCGCCGCCACACCCCGCCAGGACGGCGGATTCACCGGCATCGCACCCGGCGCGCGCATCGTGGCCGTCCGCGCCACCGACCATGCGGGCAACGCCACGGCGGACGTCGTGGCCAACGGCATCCGCTCGGCCGTCGCGGGTGGTGCCCGGGTCGTCCAGGTCTCGGCCGCGGTCACCGAAGGAAACGGCGCCCTCGCCGCCGCCGTCCGGGACGCCACGGCGGCCGGAGCGGTCGTCATCGCACCCGCTTCGACCGGCGACCCGGACAAGGCGGTCCCGTCGTTCCCGGGCGCATATCCCGAGGCCATCGCGGTCTCGGCGATCGCCCCGAACGGCGCCCCGGTCCGCACCTCGGCGCCCCAGATCAAGGTCGACCTCGCGGCCCCGGGCGCGATGATGACGGGCATCGGCCCGCGCGGCAACGGCCTGTTCGTCTCGGGCGGCGACGCGGTGGCGGCCGCGCAGGTCTCGGGCACGGCAGCACTCGTCCTGTCGTACCGCCCGGCGCTGTCCCCGCAGGAGATCGTCCGCCGGCTGCGCGACACCGCCTACCCGCCGCCGGGCAACGCCCCGGACCCGCTGCTCGGCAGCGGTGTCATCGACCCGGAGGCGGCGCTGACGGCGGAATTCCCCGCCGCAGGAGGAAAGCCGCCCATCGCCCCGGCAGCGGTCCACATGCCACCGCCAGTGGACACGACGCCAGAGGTGACGGCGGCAGTGGTGGCAACGGCGGCGGCGGTCGTGATCGCGGCGGTGACGATAGCGGCGGTGATCATCCCCCGAGGCCGCAAGCGAGGCTGGCGCCCAGCCCCCTGAACCGGCCAGGTGTCCACAGTCCGCTGGGCACCCAGGCCGGCTATCACGACGGCTCAAGAACTCGCGCCGACGGCGGTTTCGCGCGAAACCGCCATCCCCACGCCTGCCAGATGCCGGTTTCGCGCGAAACCGCCATCCCCACGCCTGCCAGATGCCGGTTTCGCGCGAAACCAGCGCACCCCACGCCCACCGGGCGACGGTTTCGCGCGAAACCAGCGCACCCCACGCCCACCGGGCGACGGTTTCGCGCGAAACCGGCGTTCCTCACTCTCGCGAGATGGCGATTTCTCGCGAAATCGCCGCCGCTCACCGCGTGGCCAAGCGGTTCGCCACTCCAAGGGACGCGCCACCACGGGAAAACGTCGTGCAACAGCAAGACGACCGCCGGAACGCCGAGCCGCCCGGCTGTGGTCAGACTCGCGTCGTCTCCGGGACGATGACGAGCTTCGTGCTGCTGACCCGCTCGTGCCAGCCGAGCGCTGCCACCATCGCCACCACGATCACGAACCCGGCCCACTGAGTCGCGCTCAGCTCCGCCCCCAGCACGAAGACGCCGACGATCGCCGCCGTCGCCGGGAACGACAGCTCGGCGAGCGTCGCCCGCGCCGCGGGCGTGGTGCTCAAACCGATGTAGTAGAGCCAAAGCGCGAGCAGCCCGGGGATCAGCGCCAACAGCACCAGCCCGAACGCGTTGTGCCAGCCCACCGCCACCGGCGCCCCGCTGGAGAGCAAGATCACCGACGCCGCGGGCAGCCCGATGGCGAACCGCAGCGTCGTGACGTCGCGCGCGGGAACGCTGCGGCTGACGAACCGCCCCAGCACCGTCCCGGCCGCCCACAGCACCGCGGCGCCCAGCGCCAGCAGCGCGGGCACCACCTGCGAAACCTCGATGTGCAGCGGATTCTTGAACGCCAGCAACCAGGCCCCGATCAGGGCCGGGATCGCGAAGGCGAAGTAGCGCCCGCGCAGCTTCTCGCGCAGCAGTGCGAACGAGGCGACGGCCGCGAAGATCGGCTGCAGCTTCTGCAGGACCAGCGGCGTCACCGGATCGCCGTACTTGAAAGCGGTGGTGAACAGCGCGGTCGCGAGCGCGGACGAGCCGACCCCGACGACGATGATCGCAACGCGTTCCCGCCAGCCGCAGGCCCGGAGCGCCCGCAACGCGCGCGGCAGGAACGGCGCCAGCAGCACCACGATGATCACGTGCTCCCAGAACACCACACTCGCCGACGGCAGGCTCGTCGCGAGCGGCTGCCGCCACAGGGCATCGGTGCCCCACATCGCGGTGGCCAACGCCACCAGCCAGGTCCGATCCGCACCCCGCGATAACCCCATGCCCACAATCTATGATCTTGCCCCGCCCGCGCGGCCGGCCGCTCGCCATCTGGGACGCGATCCGCGGCTTTCGTACCCCTGTTCACGCGACAGGACACGGGCCGCCTGCAGTCATACGCTCGATCCGGGCCACCGCTGGACGCCGGTTTTCGACGCGTCGGCGATCACGGGCAGAATCGGCGTCGATTCAGACAGTAGCGACAAAGGACGGATACCTCATGCTTCACCAGAGCGCTCGCCTGACCGGTTCGGTCCTCGCCTTGTGCACGGCGACCGTGCTGGTCGCCGGTTGCGGTGGCGGCGAGGCCCCACCGCCGCCCGGGCAGCCCGCCACGCAGGAGCACGGCCAGCACCAGGCGGCCAAGCAGACGTCGGCGACCTTCGAGCCCTACAAGGAAGGCGCCACCGCGATCACCTACAACCCGGAGCAGGTTCCGCCCGGTTCCCGCGTCAACCTGACCTCGGAGCGCACCAACGGCCAGACCAAGATCACGGTGAACGCCGAGGGCCTGCAGCCGAACCGCGACTACGGCGCCCACGTGCACACCAAGCCCTGCGGCCCCACCGGCGACGACGCGGGCCCGCACTTCCAGGAGAAGGCCGACCCGGTGAAGCCGTCGGTCGACCCGGCCTACGCGAACCCGCAGAACGAGGTGTGGCTGGACTTCCACACCGACGCCCAGGGCAACGCCACGGCCACCGCAGAGGGCAACTGGTCGTTCGACAGCCGGCAGGACGCGAAGTCCTTCGTGATCCACGAGATGCACACCCACATGGAGCCCGGCAAGGCCGGCACGGCGGGCGGCCGCCTGGCCTGCACCAACGCCACGTTCTGACGCACTAGCGCAGGGCGCCTCCGGCCACTCGGCCCGGAGGCGCCCTACTTTCGCGCCAGTTCTTTAACTGACCAATCAGTTAATTTGCTAGCCTGGTGGCATGGCTCGAACAGTCGATCCGGCGCGCTCCGCGGCGCGACGCAAGGCGATCACGCAGGCGGCCGCGACGTTGTTCGCGGAGCGGGGCTTCGAGAACACGTCCGCGGCGGAGATCGCGAAGGCCGCGGGCGTCAGCTCGGGGAGCGTCTTCTACTACTTCGCCGACAAGCGCGCCGTGTTCCGCTCGATCTTCGAACAGGACCTGCCCACGTCCCGCGAGCTGGTGCGGCGGTGCACCGCCGGCGAGGACCCGGTGGCGTCGATCCTGACGATGGTGGACGAGCTGTCGGTCGAGGCGATGGATCCGATCGCCCCGGGCCTCCTCGTCGAAATCCTGCGGCAGGCCGGCAAGGACCCGGAGTTGATGCAGGTCATCGGCCAGAACGCGGCGATCCTGCGCGCCGGGTTCGCGGAACTCGTGGAGCGCGGCATCCGCACCGGGGCCATCGATCCGGCGCTGGATCCGCACGAGACGGCGGAGGCGATCGAGGTCGTCATCGACGGCGCCTTCGTCAACGCCGACCCCGGCCGCGACCCGCGGCCCATGCTGCGCCGGATCGTCTCGAAGTTGCTCTCCCACCCGTGCGAACCCGCTGGAGAACCCGCATGACCACCACCGAAACGTCCGTGACCCTCCGCATACCCAACGTCGTGCTGTGGCTGCTGGGCATCGGCTGCGGCGCGGCGGGCTTCGGCCTGGGATTCCTCGTCAAGCCGGTCGTGGAGTGGATCCTCGACGCCGTGGGCGACGCGCCCGGCCCGCTGCGGCTGGCCGCCGCCCTGCCGACCGTCTGGGCGGTACCCGTCCTCACCCTCGCCGGCCTCCTGATCGGTGTCTGGCTGGCGAGCATGGCGCAGAAGGAAGCCCTGGTGCTGACGGTCAACGCCGCGTGCGTAGGCCTGCGGCAGGACGGGGCCGACCGCCACATCCCGCGCGACGCGATCGGCTCGGTGTTCCTGGACGGCAAGGAACTGGTGTTCCTCGACGCGCAGACCAAGCAGCTCGCCCGCCACAAGGCCTCCGACCTCTCCAAGACCGCCGTGCGCACCACCTTCGAACGCTTCGGCTACCCGTGGGCGGGCATGACCGATCCGCACGAGCAGGAGTTCCGGCGCTGGACGGACGGGCAGCCGGGCCTCGACGAGCACGCCAACGGGCTGCTGCGCGCCCGCGCCAGGGCGCTGACCGACAAGCAGGCGGGCGCGGCGGCGGACCTGGCCGACCAGCTCCAGGCGGCGGGTGTGGTGCTCCGCGACCGCGACGACGCCCAGCAGTACCGCCAGATCCGCTGATCAGGGTCACATCGGGCGGATCACGCCGGACCGGACCAGGTCGTCGTAGTTCGCGATGATCTCCTGCTGCACGATTTCGGGCGTGAGCGCGTCCGGACCGTACTTCTCGTGCAGGTCCATGCCGAACTGCACGGCGGCCTGGTCCGCCGGGTCGGTGTGCCCCTGGGTGCCGTAGTCGGCGACGTCGGCGCCGGTGTGCAGGTCGTCCGCGCTGAATCCTGCCTCCCTGCCGACGTAGCCGTAGTGGATGTTCGACCACATGTCGTACCGGATTTCCCCGGACGTTCCAGGAATCGGGGTCGCCGTGTTGTCCTCGACCGTCATGTCGAGGATCCACGACTTGTGGTCCCATTCCCCTCCGGGCTTGACCAGTTCGAACCACTCCGCGTAGGCACCAGAACGGTTGAGCTTCTCGGACAGGTCGTCCGATTCGAATATGTCCAGGAAGTTCTCCGGCGGGTCGCGCACGTCGTCCAGCACGTCCAGGAAACCGGCCAACCGGTTCTTCTCGATCAGTTCCCGCGTCCTGGGATCCTTGGAGTTGTTGACCATTTCGCCGGTCATGAAGTTCAGGACGTCGCGGAACTCGGCGAATGCGTCTCCGGGTCTAAACTGGGCGGCCACACCGGAATCGAGGTACTCCGCCGACTTCGCGGCATCGTCCATGATGCGCACCACCTCGGCGGCCACGCCGTGAACGACGAGCGGCCGCTTCGAAGCCCACGCGTACAACGCGCTGTTGCGGAGGACGCGTGCGGCAATATCGCGTTTCGCCGCTCCTACGATGTCCGCGAACAAGGCGGCGTGGTTGCTCTTCTGCTCGCAGCTCAGCCGAACCGTCTCCGTCACGTCCACGATGTCCTCGACCTGCCCGGCGAACAGCGTCCCCGCCGGGTCCGGCCACGCTTCGCCGAATTCACCGGACCGGACCGGAATCGTGGTGAAGTCCGTGGCGGCGTCGTGCCAGGCGCGGGACAGCTCGTACATGTCGTCCTCGTTGGTCTCCGGCCACCACCAGGCCGTGTAACCCGTCGCTTTCACCGCATCCCGGAGTCCGTTGGGATCGGCGGGTTCTGGAATGGGCACGCGCCCTCCTATCGAGGAAAGCAGCCGGTGGCGTCCTGCTGGGCGAGGAAGTAGAGCGCCACCGCGTCCGTGCCGTTCTGCTCCTGCGTCAGCCACCGCCCCGGCAACGGATCTGCCAGCGCGAGAACGGATTCCCGGGCCGGGCCGTATTCGCACCGGAACGCACTCCCCAGCAGATCGCGGCCGATGCGCGACTCGCTCGCCTCGATCGCCGCCCGGTGCCGGTTCCACCCGGTCTGCATGTCCTCGCCAACCGCGGTGAGCACCCGGGACAGGTGCTCGAAGTCCTCGGGCTTCATGTGGATGCAGTTGGGGTCCGCCATGTTTGAAGCCTGGCCCGCCGGAAGCCCCGCCGCGCCAACCTGACCGCTTCCGGCCAACGCCCGCACCGCCGCGCCGCGAACTGCCCGACCGCGCCCTATTCCACGTCCAGGTGGCGGCGCAAGACGTCGTAGGTCGGGGCGAGCGCGCGCAGGACCGCAGCAGCTGCGCGGTCGTCGCCGGTGACCAGCGGGTGCTGGAGCGCACCGACCAGCCGCGCCTGCTCGGTGAGGACGACCGCCGCCCCGGTGCGACCGACCCGGTGCAAGCACGTCGCGGCGTCCGCCAGCCGCCGCGCGCCAACGCGGATCACGAAGTGGACGAGCTGATCGCGCAGATCGTCCTCGCAGCCGGATTCGAGCAGCTCTGCCAGGGCGAGCGCGGCGGTGCCGCTGTCCGGCTCGGCGCGCAGCCAGTGGGCCGCGCGGTCGAGCGATGCGCGGATGGCGTCGTCCGGATCGACCTGCGCGATCCGGTGGAAGTTCGCGCGCAAGGTGAACGGCTTGCCGTAATCGATGGTGTCGGCTCGCCACGCCGCGACGAAGTCGCCCACCGGCAGGCGTGCGTACGGGTACCCCTGCGGGTCGTGCAGCAGCACGTGCTCGTCGTCGATGCCGAGTGCCACGAGGTAGTGGTCCGCGCCGATGGGCCCGGTCTTGCCCGGCTGGTACCGCAGATGCCCCATCTCGACGGGGCCGACCACGACCGGACCGTTCACCAAGCACGCCGAGAGGCGATCCAGCGCGGCGTCGACGCCGCCTCCGCTGGTGGACTCCGCGGCCCAGCCGAGGGCTGCCATCGCGTCGTCCACGCCGATCTCGGGGTTCCAGCCGGGCGGATCGAAGAACGGCAGCGACCCGTCGACCAGCTGCATTCCGAACGGGCTCCCGGTCGCCGTCTCCACGACACCGACGTCCGGCGCGTCCGGACCGAACATCATGACGAGGGAGTTCGAGTAGCAGTACGGCCCCGAGCCGAGATAGGTGATCATCCGCTCAAGATGGCCTTTTTCAGGCGAAAACACCACTGGCGCGACAGGCCCGGAGCGCGCTCCCCCCTCCGCCGACCGGCTGGTCCACGGTGGGCGATGGCCCCAGCGCGGCCGCCGAAGTCGCGGGGGCTGAAGGTCGTTTCGGGCGTCGGCGACAATGGTGGGATGACCGCGACGCTGAGCAAGCCCGCCCTCAAGATCGGCCCCTACGAGGTCGATCCGCCGGTCGTGCTCGCGCCGATGGCCGGCATCACCAACGTCGCCTTCCGGCGGCTCTGCCGGGAGTACGGCGCCGGGCTCTACGTTTGCGAGATGATCACCAGCCGCGCGCTGGTCGAACGGCATCCGAAGACCCTCGAAATGATCACCTTCGACGCGGACGAGCACCCCCGCTCCATGCAGCTCTACGGCGTCGACCCGGTGACCATGGGCAAGGCCGTGCAGATGATCGTCGACGAGAACCTCGCCGACCACGTCGACATGAACTTCGGTTGCCCCGTCCCGAAGGTCACCCGCAAGGGCGGCGGCTCCGCCCTGCCGTACAAGCGGCGGCTGTTCGCCGAGATCGTCTCGGCCGCGGTCCGCGCGGCCGAACCGGCGGGCGTCCCGGTGACGGTGAAGTTCCGCATCGGCATCGACGACGACCACATCACCTACCTCGACGCGGGCCGCCTCGCCGAGGAGAACGGCGCCGCGGCCGTCGCGCTGCACGGCCGCACCGCGGCCCAGCGCTACTCCGGCACCGCCGACTGGACCGCCATCGCGCGGCTCAAGGAGCACGTCAAGACGATCCCGGTGCTGGGCAACGGCGACATCTTCAGCGCCGACGACGCGCTCCGGATGATGGCCGAGACGGGCTGCGACGGCGTGGTGGTCGGCCGCGGCTGCCTCGGCCGCCCGTGGCTGTTCCGCGACCTGCAGGCCGCGTTCGCCGGCCGGCCGATCCCGCCGGGGCCGAAGCTGGGCGAGGTCGCCGCCGTGCTCCGGCGGCACGCCGAGTTGCTCGCCGACCACATGGGCGAGGAGAAGGGCCTGCGCGACCTGCGCAAGCACATGGCCCAGTACCTGCGCGGCTTCCCCGTCGGCTCCGATCTGCGCCACCAGTTCGGCCTGGTGTCCAGCCTCGCCCAGCTCGACGACCTGCTCGCCGGGCTCGACCCTGACGTGCCGTTCCCGGCCGACGGCGAGGGCCCGCGCGGCCGCCAGGGTTCGGCGGGCAAGGTCGTGCTCCCGGAGGGCTGGCTGGACGACCCGGAGGACGCCACCGTGCCGGTCGGCGCGGAGATCGACAGCAGCGGCGGCTGAGTGACCGCGCAGCTCACCACGACCCGCGATTCCGTTGCGGCGCGCCGAATTCGCCACCGATCGGTTTTTCCCGTCGGCGTGTCGGCGCTGCTTTTCGCGGCCGGATGTGCCCAGCCGCCAACCGAATCCGAGTCGCTGCGACTGTCCGAGCAGTACTTCGCGGAGAGCAACTCCGCCGCGGCGGAAGGACCCCAATCGCAACAGGAGTTCTTCCGCCGCACGCAACATCCCGATTTCCAGGACCAGACCTGCGATCTCGGAACGATCACGGTCGAACTCGACCCGGCATTGTCGACGCTGCGGCCGGACCCGGGTTTCGCCCCGGACGGCGCCAAGCCGCGCGGCGAGATCTGGGTGGTCGGAGTCGAGGTCACCACCAGGTCGGCGGGCAGCACCACCGGCCACCAGATCGGTTCGCAACACCTCGTGCTGCTGGACGGCCGAATGCACGGATTCGCGCCTTGTCCAACCGGTTAATTGTTGCGCGCTCAAGCGCTGTAACGCTAAGGACGGGCGAAACCGATGAACTTGCAATGTGGTGACGAGAAACACACACTGGTCTGCTCGTCCGTGCGGGTGGGTCCGATCCGTTTTGCTTCCACCCGCACCCCTCGGCCCGGTACACATCCTAGGCAGCTGCAGAATCGTGCGGCGCTCGCCAATTCGGACCAGGCCAGGGTCAGCCGGTTGAGCAAATTAGGGCGGTGCGCGAGTCAGACCAGCTCAAGCAATCCGTCCCACCCGACGACACCACGGACGGGAGGTGAGTGCGATGACCGGGCTGCGCAACGGTTTCGCCGGGCCGGAGCCACTGCGTGACGACGAACCGCCCACCGCGCTGCCTCCCGGCCGACGCTCCCGGCAGGACCTGGCCAACGGGACCGGGATGGCCGAGCTGCACGAATCGATCGCGAGCCTGCTCGCGTCGCGCGGCCAGTGGCGGCAGGCGTACCACCACCTGCGGTCGGCGCTGGACCTGAAGTCCACCGCGGACGCACCGCGGGTGCCGGAGCAGCTGCGGCACGAGGTCAACCGGCTGCGCCGGGAGCACGCCGAGGCCCGCGAGCAGAGCCTGCGGGACAGCCTGACCGCCAGCTACAACCGCCGCTACCTGGACGAACGACTGGCCGACCTGCTGGCCGACCACGTCGGCACCGACCACGGGCTGGCCGTGGCGCTGGTCGACCTGGACTGGTTCAAGCAGGTCAACGACACCTACGGACACCTGCTCGGCGACCGGGTGCTGCAACGCGTCGTCGACCTCCTGCAGGAGGTGCTGCCGACCGGCGCGTTCTGCGCCCGCTACGGCGGCGAGGAGTTCGTCCTGGTGCTGCCGAACATCGAACCCGCGGCTGCCGTCGCGGTGTGCGAAACAGCACGTTCCCGGGTGGAGCGGTTCCCGTGGGCGCAGATGGCACCGGGGCTGCGGGTGACGGTCAGCGCCGGCGTGGCGCACGAGCACACCATGGCCGATTCCGCGCCGGTGTCCGCCGAACAACAGCTGCTCAGCGCGGACGCGCTGCTCTACGCCGCGAAGCAGTCGGGGCGCAACGCGGTCGCGTACCGGACCGGGGCCGAAGTCCGCTTGGCCGGGATTGCGGCCGGGCGGCGCGGCGCCGCGGCCCGCCGGATCGCCGATTACTGATGGCGATCACGCGAAAGCACAGGGTGTATTCGAGAAACGTTTACCCCGGTCAACCTGCCTAGCACAGTTGGCCGCATTCGACGAGGACCAGGGCATGATCGTGCACTGATTGTGAAGAAATTGTCGCCCACTATCGTCAATTCGGGCGATCGGCCGTACTATCTCGTAGGCGCCGACCGATACGCGTCGGGGGGTATCGAGCGCGTCGGCAGTAGTCGCAGACCGTTGGCTTTCGCAGGTGGGAGGGAAAACGCGTGCCGCAAGACCCCCGGCATGGCGAATTCGGGCACCGGCGTTCCCGCCCCGATGAGGACGTCGCCGAGAACGCCACCGCCGCTTCGACCGGTCGACGCAGGCGCGCACTGGGCGACGACGGCACGGGTGGCACCCGCGTCATCGACCTGCTCTCCAAGCACGGCAAGGCCCCCGGCAACGGTTCCAACCACCGGCGCGCCGCCGAGCCGGAGCCCCCGCAAGCACCCCAGGCACCCCAGGCACCGCAGCCGCCGCAGGCGTCGAAACCGCGCCGCGCCGCGCGACCGCCCCAGAACATCCCGCCGGGCCCGGCGGAGCAGTCGGACCCGCGCGGCTGGACCGCGCCGGAAGGCGCATCGCGCCGCTCCCGGCCCGCGCCGCCGCCGAACCCAGGCACCCCGCCCGCCACGCCGCCGCCCGGCTGGGCGCCGCCTGCGGCGGGCTCGCACGCCCCCCAGGCCCCGAACGGCGAACCCCGCCAGGGCCGCCGTCGTGCGCGCCCTGAGAGCCCCGCACGGCCCGCCGACGGCCCTTCGGACCGCGCCCGCCCGAACATCGGTGGTGCGGCCGCAGCGTTCGCAGGCGGAGCCGCCGCGCGCAACGGCGCCCCAGCCGACCTCCCGACGCGCAACGGCGCCCCAGCGGAGCCGCCTGCTGGACGCAACAGCGCTCCGATCGAGCCGCCTGCTGGACGCAACAGCGCTCCCGCAGAGCCGCCCGTCGGCCGCAACAGTGCGCCGCTCGAACGGCCGGGTCGCAACGGCGCCCCTGCAGAGCCCCCGGCCCGCGCTCCGGAACGGCCCATCGGCAACGGCGCTCCGATCGAGCTGCCCATGCGCGGCGGAGCCCCCGGTCAGCCGCCCGCCCGCAACGGCGCTCCCGCCGAGCCGCCCGGGGCCGAGCCGACCCGAATAACCCAGGCGCTGACCGGCGAGCCCGCGCCCGCCAAGCCGCCGCGCCGCGCGCCGCGCCCCGCCGCGGGCCGTCCGGTGCCGCCGCCGGTCGACGCGGACCTGGAAGCCACCACCCAGCACCCGGCCGTGCCCGCGGGCCCGCCGCAGGCCGAGAAGACCGCGATGGTCGCGCGCCCCAAGCGGGACGACAAGACCACCATCGCCAAGCCTGTGGCGCCGCCGACCTCGGACGCCGAGCAGACGGCGATCGTCGCGCCCGCCGAGCTCGGCGGCCTCGATGAGTTCGACGAGTTCGACGACCTGGACGACATCGACGACGCCGAGGACGCCGACGAGCCCGGCGAGACGGGCGAGGAGCGCAAGAACGACATCAAGGAGATCGACGCCACGCTGGCGCGGTTCTCCGCGGTCCACGACGAGATCGCCGCCGAAGAGGAAGCCCGGCGCAAGAAGTACTCCTGGCTGCTGGGCAAGCGCCGCGAGCCGGAGCTCGGCACCAACATCCCGTTCGACTTCGTCGAGGGACGCGACGGCCAGTCCCGGGTGGAGTGGAAGAAGAAGCAGCGCAAGCGCCGCACGAACCTGATCGTGATGGCGGTCGCGATGGCCGCGTCGCTGACCGTGTTCCTTACCCTCGGCATCGCCTGGGGCGCCACCACGCTCTGGGGCCCGCCGTCGGTCCAGGCGCTGGACCCGAACTCGGACTCCATCAAGGAGATCGCCAAGCAGACCGGCGACCAGAACTTCCTGCTGGTCGGCTCGGACACCCGGGCGGGCGCCACCGCCGAGGACGGCGTGGGCAGCGAGCAGGACGAGCCCGGGGCGCGCTCGGACACCACGATCATCGCCCACATCCCGGCCGACCGGAGCCGGGTCGTGCTGGTGTCGTTCCCGCGCGACCTCAAGGTCGACCGGCCCGCTTGCGAGCGCTGGGACTCGACCACCGGCAAGTACACCGGCGAGCAGGTTCCGGCGGACAAGGGCGTGCGGCTGAACTCGGCCTACGCCGTCGGCGGTCCACTGTGCACGACGAAGGTCATCCAGCAGATCTCCGGTCTGCGCGTGAACAGCTTCCTGGGCATCGACTTCCAGGGCTTCAAGTCCATGGTGGACGCGGTGCAGGGCGTCGAGATCTGCACCGAGAAGCCGATCATCGACACCACGCTCGGCACCGTGCTGCCCCAGGCCGGCCGGCAGACCCTCACCGGCGAGCAGGCGCTGAACTACGTGCGCGCCCGGCACGTCAAGGGCGACCCGACCTCGGACTACGGCCGGATGCAGCGCCAGCAGCTGTTCCTGTCGGCGCTGCTGCGCAAGACGATGTCCAGTCAGGTGCTGCTCGACCCGGGCAAGCTGAGCGACTTCGTCAAGGCGGTCAGCGCGAACACCTTCGGCGAGAACATCGGCGTCGACCGGCTGATGGACCTGGGCCAGCAGATGCAGGGCCTGGACGCCAGCCGCGTGACCTTCATCACCGTGCCCACGACCGGCTACGCCGACGAGCAGGGCATGGAGGTGCTGCGGGAGGGCGACACCAAGGCGCTGTTCCAGGCGATCCTCGACGACGCCCCGATCATGTCGGGCAGCGGCGGGCCCGCGGGCGTCAACGCCACGCCCAGCGGCGGAGGTGCCGCGGCGGCGAACGGCCTGTTCCAGCAGCAGCCCGCGGACCCGAACCAGCCGCCGGCCGTGCCGGACGGGCTGTCCACCGTGAACGCCGGAACGGACCTCTGCGGCTGAACCGCTCCGAGCCGCGATAACGGGTTCATCACGGCCCGTTCACCGCCGGTTCACCACAGGGCATTCTGTCCGATTCCGGCTGGAAGTACCCTGGTTGTCATGCGTGAGGTTTACCAGGAACAGCTCGGCGTGCTGGCCGATGAACTCGCTTCGATGTCGACGATGGTCGGCACCGCCATGGAGCGCGCCACGAAGGCTCTCCTGGAGGCCGACCTGGCGCTCGCCGAACAGGTGCTCGACGAGGACGTGCAGGTGGACGAGACGCGGGCGCGCGTCGAAGAGCACGCCTTCGGCCTGCTGGCGCTGCAGGCGCCGGTGGCAGGCGACCTGCGCACGGTCATCTCCGCCATCCACGCCGCCGAGGACCTGGAGCGGATGGGCGACCTGGCGCTGCACGTGGCGAAGGCCGCGCGCCGCCGTCACCCGAACGCCGTGCTGCCGAACGACGTGCAGCCGTACTTCGCCGAGATGGGCCGGATCGCCGTCAAGCTGGCCGGCCGGGTCCACACCGTGATCCGCACGCAGGACGTCGAGGCCGCGCGCGGACTCGAAGAGGACGACGACGAGATGGACGACCTCCACCGCCACCTCTTCACCGTGCTGATGAGCCCCGAGTGGTCGCACGGGGTGGCGGCCGCGGTGGACGTCACGCTGCTGGGCCGGTTCTACGAGCGCTTCGCCGACCACGCCGTCTCGGTGGCCCGCCGAGTGGTGTTCGTCGTGACCGGAAAGATGCCGACCAGCTGAGCCGTCGTCGCAGGTCAAGGACGGTTTGGCCGCGAAAGTATTAATACTCGGTCTCAGTACTCGATGTTGTGATCGTCCTGTGCGATGCTCGTTCGGGTGAGAAGGTTCCGAACAGCTTCCGGCGGGGTGTCCGGTGCGTAAGAGTCCTACCGTGCACCGTCGGCGGCTGGGCAGCGAGTTGCGGCGACTGCGCGAATCCGCAGGCCGCACGCACCGCGAAGTCGCCGCTCACCTGGACTGCTCCCAGGGCAAGATCAGCCAGATCGAGCTCGGCCGGGTGCCGGTGCGCACCTCCGACGTGCGGCTGATGGCCGAGTTCTACGGCGCCACGACCGACCAGCTCTCGACGCTGGTGGACCTCGCGCAGGACTCCAAGCAACGCGGCTGGTGGCAGCAGTACCCGAGCACCGCGCAGCGGCCCGGCCTGCAGACCTACCTCGGCCTGGAGACCTCGGCGAAGGCGGTCAGCTGCTACGGCTCGGATCCGCTGCCGGAGCTGCTGCAGACTGCCGAGTACAGCCGGGCTCTGCTGACCTCGGGCGCGCAGCCCTACGAGGCGGACGAGCTGCAGGAGCGGCTGACGGTGATCTCCACCCGGCAGCAGCGGCTGCTCGGGGAGAGCCCGCTGGAGCTGTGGGCGGTGCTCGACGAGGCGGCGCTGCGGCGCGCCGTCGGCAGCCCGGCGGTGATGCGCCAGCAGCTGGAGCACCTGGTGCTGCTGGGCTACCGGCGCAACGTCACGATCCAGGTGCTGCCGTTCCGCACCGGCGGGCATCCGCTGATGGGCGACCGGATCGCGGTGTTCTCCTTCCCGGACGACGCCGACCCGCAGGTCGTGCACCTGGGCGACTCGGCGAACTCCCGGTTCCTGGACAAGCCCGAGGACACGGCGGACTACCTCAAGTCCTTCGAGCACGTCTGCACCCGGGCCCTGAACCCGAAGGACTCCAGCGCCTTCATCTCGGCCATCGCCGACGAATCCCCGGCCTAGCGCAGTTTCGGTTTCCGCTGGTCAAATGCCATGTGCTAGACCACCCACCGCACGTTCGGACCGCTACCAGCACCAAAAGGCACAGTGCAGCCGCCAACACTCGGGCCGTTGCGTCGACGTCGCTTGCCGCAGCTGGGACGCTGGGTCAGTGCAGAACCTTGCAGGTTCTGCACCTGCCAGCCAGGAAAGGAGCCGAGCCGTGAGCCTCGCGCACGCCGTCCCCGCAGCGCTCGGGCCGCACACCGTGTCCGAGTGGCACGAGATGCCACAGCCCGGCAATGGGCGGCGGTTGGAGCTTCTGGCAGGCTGGTTGATCAGGTCTCCTGCCCCGACCCGCCGGCACCAGCGCATCGGCGATCTCGTGCGCACCGTTCTCGAGGACACTTTCCCCGAGAACCTGGTGGTCACCGCCGCCGCGGTCGACGTTTCCACGCCTCGGCGCGACGGGCTCATCCCGGACGTCATGCTCATGACCCACGACACCGACGACGACCCGGCACGAGCCGAAGACGTGCTCCTGGTCGTCGAAGTCTGGTCGGACGGCAATACCGCGCGGGAGCGGGTGGAAAAGCGCCACGCCTACGCAACCGCGGGCATTCCGTTCCTGTGGGAGATCACCTTCGACGCCACCACTGCCGAACTCGTCGGCCAACGCAACGACCACGGCCGATGGCTCGAACTCGACCGCCTCCCGCTCGGGCCTGACCCGATCGCGGTGACCGCCGCGCCGAAACCCCTCACGCTCGTGCTGACCTGAGCCGGCCCGGCACAGCGGCCGATGCCCGCGGAACGCCCCGGCTTCAGGCGGTCCGCACGGGCGCGCCAGGTGTCCATTGTGGTCTGTTCGGGACGAACACCTGTCCCGGTGCATCATCCGACTTGTCTGGTCGCGATTTCGGGGAAATCAGGTCAATCGCCTGGCGCGGAGGAAGTCCGCTGTGGACTGATCTGCCGGGAAGAAGGACTCGATCGCCAGCTCCGCGACCGTCACGTCCAGCGGGGTGCCGAAGACCGTCGTCATGCTGAGCAACGACAGCTCGTGGTCGCCGTGGCGGAGGCGCAGCGGCACCACGACGTCGCTCGCCCCGGGTAGCTCGACCTCCGGTTCCGGCTGATCGCACGGGTAATCGCGGAGCTCCGCGAGCAGCTCGGCCAGCGCCGGGTCCGCGGTCACCGCGGCCTGCCGGCGCAGCCGGCCGAGGACGTGGGCGCGCCATTCGCCGAGGTTGGCGATGTTCGGCGCCACGCCCTCGGGGTGCAGGCTCAGCCGGAGGACGTTCACCGGCGGTGCCAGCAGATCCGCGGCCGCGCCTTCGAGGAGCAGTGCGACGCTGGCGTTGCTCTCGACCAGTTGCCACGCCCGGTCGACGACCAGCGCCGGATAGGGCTCGTGCCCGGCGAGCACCTGGCGCAGCGCCGCTCGCACGGCCGCCAGCTCCGGCACGTCCAGGCCGCTCGCCGGGTAGGCCGGGGCGTAGCCGCCCGCCAGCAGCAGGCTGTTGCGCTCCCGCAGCGGCACGTCGAGCCGTTCGCTGAGCCGCAGGATCATCTCCTTGGTGGGCTTCGACCGGCCGGTCTCCACGAAGCTGAGGTGCCGCGTCGAGATGTCGGCGTCCAGCGAGAGCTGCAGCTGGCTCAGCCTCCGCCGCTCCCGCCATTCCCGGAGCAGCACACCCACCTGGCGCTGTTTCACCGTTGTCACACCACGACATTAGCCACCCGGGCCATTACCTCCCGGGTAATCGACGCGATGACTTCCGCGCCGCACAGTGGTGCTCATCGAACCGCAGAACGGAAGGGTTTACACCATGACCGAGCTCCTCGACCGCTACCTCGCCGCCTGGAACGAGCGGGACGCCGACAAGCGCCGCGCGCTGGTCGACGAACTCTGGGCCGACGGGGGCACCTACACCGACCCGCTGGCCGACGTGCGGGGCCGGGAGGCCGTCGATGCGACGATCGCGGCCGTGCAGGCCCAGTTCCCGGACTTCACGTTCCGCCCGGGCGAGCTCTTCGACGCCCACCACGACATCGCCCGCTTCACCTGGGAGCTCGGCCCGGCGGGCGGCGAGGCCGTGGTGGTCGGCTTCGACGTCGCGGTCCTCGACGAGAACGCCCGGATCCGGGCGGTGCACGGCTTCCTCGACAAGGTCCCGGCGATGTGATGCCCCGGTCGTGAGTGGCTGTGGCCGCTCCAGAGGCTGTTTGGGATGTCGTGGTGTTGAGGTGCGGTAGGGCGGGTTGTTGTCTTTGAAGCGGCGCAGCCGCTTAGCCCGCCCTCGCAGCTTGCACCGCCGCGGGTTCTCAGGGGTCTTCTCGCGAGGACAGCCCCGACGTGGTGAATTGGGCATTCATGATGTCGGGGATCCCACAGCGAGAAGGGCGCAGTAACTCCCGCAGGGGGGCCGCCACCCGCACCGCCACGCAGAGCAAGTTCGGGAACAGGCTCTCCGGCCACCACGGCCACTCACGACACCAGGTCAGGCGGCGCCGTTCAGCGCCGCCATGAGCCGCCGGGTTCGCCGCTGCTCCTCGTCGGTCCCGAAGGGCGCCGCGATGAGCTCGGTGGCTCCCGCCGCTGCATAGCGGCGCAGCGCACGCTCCACCGCCGCTTCGTCGCCGATGACGGCGACGTCCTCCGGACCCGCGAGGCCTTGGCGGTCCAGAACCGCCCGGTAGGCGGGCAGTTCGCCGGCGATCGCGAGTTGCGCGGCGAACCGTTCGCGAGCGTCGTCCACATCGGACACCACCGACACCGAGACCATCGCGACGACGCGCGGTTGTGCCGCAACCGCCCGGATCGTCGGCACGATGTGCTCGTCGAGCGCCCGCGGCCCGGCCCAGACCGTGATCGTGCCGTCCGCGAGCTCCCCCGCGATCCGCAGCATCGTCGGCCCCAGTGCCGACACCAGCAGCGACGGCGCCTCGGCTCCCGGGACCTCAACCTGCCCCGCCGCCCGCAGCGTCGCGCCGCGGAAGTCGACGGCTTCGCCGCGCAGCAGCGGCCGCAGCGCCGTCAGGTACTCCCGGACGTGCCGCGCGGGTTTGTCGTAGGAGTAGCCGAACTGGTCCTCGACGATCATCCGGTGGCTCGGCCCGATGCCGAGGTCGAGCCGGCCGCCGGTGATCGCCTGCACCGTGAGCGCCTGACCGGCGAGCATCAGCGGATGGCGTGGATAGGTGGGCACGATCGCGGTGCCGAGCCGGATGCCCGGCACCGCCGCCCCGATCGCGGCCAGCGAGGTCAGCACGTCCCACGAGGCGTGCTGCCCCAGCCAGAAGCTCCCGAAGCCGTCGGCCGCGGCGTCGCGAACCGCTTCCAGCAGGTCGCCGTGCGAGAGCTCCCGCTCGTCGACGCAAAGCCCGATCCGCACATCAGCCCCTCACGTCCAGCACGGCCTTGCCCGAGACCCGCCGCTGCAGCAGCGCTTCGGCGGCCTCGTCGAGGCGTTCCCACGAGCCTCGCCAGCCGACCTCCGGCGAGATCCGGCCCGCCGCCAGCAGTTCGGCCAATGTGGACAGATTGGCGGCGGGCGCGGTGACGTCGCCGAAGGTGTTGAGCGACTTCGACGGCCCGATCGAGAAGATCGAGTAGGGCTCGAAGACCGCCGGTTCGCCGGAGGTCCAGCCGATGTTCTGCACGCTCCCACCCGGCTTGAGCAGCTTCCAGGCGTCGACCAGCAGCCGCCCGCCGACGTTGTCCAGCACCAGGTCGACCGGCCGCACGCCGGCCAGGTCGGCCACCACTTCGTGCGCGCCCAGTTCCGCCAGGCCGTCCTGCCGGTTCGCCTGCGCGATGACGTGCGCGCCGCCGATCGCCGCGAGCTGCACGGCGAAGCGCCCGACGCCGCCGGAAGCCCCGGTGATCAGGACCCGCTTGCCGAGGATCGGCGCGGTCCGCAGCGTGCGCAGCGCGGTCAGGCCCGCCATCGGCAGCGCCGCCGCGTCGGCCAGGTCCACCGCCGCCGGGACCTCCGCCACCGCGTCGGCGTTCACCGCCATGCGCTCGGCCCAGGCGCCCGCGCCGAAGGCGATCACCCGCGCACCGACCGGCGGGCTGCCCTCGGCCGCCCGCACGACGACGCCCGCGGCGTCGTAGCCGTGGACGGTGCCCGGCGCGAGCCGCCCGGCGAAGGCGATTTCGCCGTGGTTGAGCGAGATGTGGTGGACGTCGAGCAGCACCGGCCCGTGGTCCGGCTCCGGGACCTCGTCGAGGCGCAACTTCGCGGGTGCCGCCGGGTCGGCGACGAGTGCACGCATGTTCCCTCCAAGCAGTAACCGGACCATCAGTCCGCTTAATCGACGGTAGCATAGGCGGACCGACGGTCCGGTTATTCAGGAGGGGATGTGCCGAAGCAGGAGCGAGCCGACGCGGCGCGCAACCGCCAGGCGGTGCTGGAAGCGGCCGAGCGGCTGCTGGCGGAGCGCGGCCACGTCTCGCTCGACGAGGTCGCGGCCGAGGCGGGGGTCGGCAAGGGCACGGTGTTCCGCCGCTTCGGCAACCGCGCGGGCCTGATCAGGGAAATCCTGGCGGAGCGCTCGCGGGCGCTGCGCGAGGCCGTGACCAGCGGGCCGCCGCCGCTGGGCCCGGGCGCGCCGTCCCGCGAGCGGCTGATGGCGTTCCTGGCGGAGCTGACCGGCATCGGCGAGCAGAACGCCTCGCTCCTGTCGGCGCACGAAGCGGCCTGCGCCGACCACAAGCACGAAGACCCCAGCTACCGGTTCTGGGCCCAGCACATCGCGGACCTGATCACGGCGGAGCGCCCGGACCTGGACGCGGACTTCCTGAGCCACGCGATCCTGGCGACCTTCGACGCCGACCTGATCCGCCACATGCGGACCCGCGGCCCGGGTGCCTTCACCAGCGCGGTCCAAGCCATGGTCACCGCGATCCTCGACGCACCCCGAAAGCAACAGGACCCCAGTTTCAATTGAAACCAGGGTCCTGCTTCGGGCACCCACACCAGTTTCAATTGAAACTGGGACACCCGGGCATGGTGCCCAGTTTCAATTGAGCGTTTTTCATCCTGGTCGGCCCGCAGTCGCGGGTCGCAAAGCTGCACGTCGATGGGGTGCCGCATGCGCCGCAGGCGCATAGCCCACCTACGACACTTGCACCGCCGCGGGTTCACGGTGCCCACCCCTTCGGGGTTCCCTCGGCGAGGACGGCCCTGACGCCGTGTATCGGACATACATAAGTCAGGGCACCCACAGACCAGGGAGCCTCTGAGGTTCCGCCACCCGCACCGCCACGCAAACTGAGGTTGGAAAACCTCAATTGAAACCGGAGACGATCAGCCGAAGCGGCCGGAGATGTAGTCCTCCGTCGCCTTCTGCGTCGGGTTGGAGAAGATCTTGCCCGTCTCGTCGATCTCCACAAGCTGGCCCGGCTCGCCGACCGCGCGCAGGTTGAAGAACGCCGTCTGGTCGCTCACCCGCGCCGCCTGCTGCATGTTGTGGGTGACGATGACGATCGTGTAGTCCTGCTTGAGCTGCGAGATCAGGTCCTCGATCGCCAGCGTCGAGATCGGGTCCAGCGCCGAGCACGGCTCGTCCATCAGCAGCACGTCCGGCCGCACCGCGATCGCGCGCGCGATGCACAGCCGCTGCTGCTGACCGCCGGAGAGGCCGCCGCCCGGCTTGTTCAGCCGGTCCTTGACCTCTTCCCACAGGTTCGCGCCGCGCAGCGCCCGCTCCGCGACCTCGTCGAGCTTCTTCTTGTTCTTCTCGCCCGCCAGCTTCAGGCCGGCCACCACGTTGTCCCGGATGGACATCGTCGGGAACGGGTTCGCCCGCTGGAAGACCATGCCGATGGTCTTGCGCACCTGCACCGGGTCCACGTCGCCGGCGTAGATGTCCTCGCCGTCGAGCATCACCTTGCCCTCGACCCGAGTGCCCGGGATGACCTCGTGCATCCGGTTCAGCGAGCGCAGCACGGTCGACTTGCCGCAACCGGACGGGCCGATGAACGCGGTGACGCTGCGGGCGGGCACCTGGAGGGTCACGTCCTGCACGGCGTGGAACTTGCCGTAGAAGAGGTTCAGGTCCTTGATGTCGAGACGCTTGGCCATGTTTCGGTCCCTACTTCGTCTTGATCGCGAGCAGCCTGGACAGCAGCGACGCGACAAGGTTGATCAGCATGATGACGAGCACGAGGGTCAGCGCGGCGCCCCACATCCGGTAGTCACCGGCCACCGTCCCGGTGCTGCGCTCCATGTAGATCACCAGCGGCAGCGACGCCATCTCACCTCCGAAGAGGTTGTAGCTGATCGAGCTCGAATAACCCACCAAGATCAGCAGCGGCGCGGTCTCGCCGAGCACGCGCGCGAGGCCGAGCATCACGCCGGTCAGGATGCCGGACAGCGCGGTCGGCAGCACGATGCGCAGGATCGTCTTCCACTTGGGCACGCCCAGCGCGTACGACGCCTCGCGCAGCTCGTCCGGCACGATCAGCAGCATCGTCTCGGTGACCCGCACGACCACCGGCAGCATCAGCAGCACCAGCGACAGGGCCACCGCGAAGCCGCTGCGGCTGAACCCGAAGGTGGTGATCCACAGCGCGTAGATGAACAGGCCCGCGACGATCGACGGCAGACCGCTGAGGATGTCGACCATGAAGGTCGCGATCCGCGCGAACCGGGACTGCCGGCCGTACTCGATCAGGTAGACGCCGACCATGATGCCCAGCGGCACCGAGATGATCGCGCACACCAGGCCCTGCAGCAGGGTGCCGATCAGGGCGTGGTTGATGCCGCCGCCGAAGTCGTTGGGCAGCAGCCCGTTGAACGAGTTCGTCCACCAGGTGGAGCTGAACAGCGGCTTGAGGCCCCGCTCCAGCAGCGTCCACAGCACCCACAGCAGCGGAACCACCGCGACCACGAAGGCCGCCCCGAACAGCGTGGTGGCGAGGTTGTTCTTGAACTTCCGCCCGAAGCTGATGCGCTGGAACGCCGGCGGGGTGGCGAGCTGCTCCACGTCAGCGGTGTCGGTCCTCATGCTTTCCCCTTACCGCTGGAGTTCTCGATCCAGCGGGCGAGCGCGTTGACCGCGAAGGTGATGACGAACAGCACCAAACCGGCCGAGATGTAGGCGCCGACCTGCAGGTTGTTGTTGAACTCCCCAGAGCCGAGCGCGATCTTGGAGGCGAAGGTGGCGCCGGCGTCGAAGATGCTGTAGTTCGGCGGCGCGGTGCTCATGCTCAGGATGATCGTCAGCGCGACGGTCTCGCCGAGCGCGCGCCCCAGACCGAGCATCGACCCCCCGATGAACCCGTTGCGGCCGAACGGGAACACCGTCGTGCGCACCACTTCCCACTGGGTGGCGCCGAGCGCCAGGGCGCCCTCGATGTGCATGTTCGGGGTCCGCGAGAAGACCTCGCGGCTCACCCCGGTGATGGTCGGCAGGATCATCACGGCAAGCACGATGCCGGCGGTGAAGACGTTCGCGCCGGAGTTGGTCGGCGCGTTGCCGTCGGCGAAGATCGGGATCCAGCCGAGGTTCTGGTTCAGCCACAGCGCGAAGGGCTTGAGCACCGGCCCCAGCACCAGGTAGCCCCACAGGCCGTAGATCACCGACGGCACCGCGGCGAGCAGGTCGACGATGTAGGCGAAGGGGCGGGCCAGGGCCCGCGGCGCGTACTGGGTCAGGAACAGCGCGATCCCGCAGGCGACCGGCATCGCGATGACCAGCGCGACCACCGAGCTGGCCACCGTGATCCAGGCCAGGTCGATGATGCCGAAGCTCATGTTGCTCGGGTTCGAGGTGTTCCACTCCCTGCTGAACAGGAAGTTCACGTGGTTGACCTGCAGCGCGGGAACGGCGCGGATCAGCAGGAAGATGCCGATCGCGGCGATGAGCGCGACCACGAACGCGCCGGAGGCGGTCGCAACCGTGGAGAACACCCGGTCGCCGATGCGGACCTTCTTGCCCGCGGTGGTTTCGGGAGCGGAAATGGGAGCCTCCGGTCCGGAACTGGGCGCCGAAGCGCCCCGCGGCGCACCGTTGTCGGTGTCCGCGGGGCGCTGATCGGCTCTAGTCGAGTCGGTCACTGCTGTTTGCAGCCTCTCACTTCGTCCGTTCGACCTTTGGTTCGCCCTGGGTATGTGCGACCCGGGTTACTCACGAGATCGCGTTGACCGCAGTCAGGACCTTGGTCTTGAAGGACTCCGGCAGCGGCACGTAGCCGGCCTTCTCCAGCTCGTCCGAGTTGGCGTTGGCCGCGACCGTCAGGAACGCCTTGACCGACTTCGCGGTCTCCGCGTCGTAGCCCTTGGAGCAGACGATCTCGTAGGTGTTCAGCACGATCGGGTAGACACCCGGGGCCTTGTTGCCGTAGATCGAGTCGAGGTTGACGCGCAGGTCGTTGCCCTCGCCCTTGATCTCGGCGTCCTCGATGGCCTTGCCGACGTTGGCGGTGGTCAGCTCGACCGGGCCGGCGCCGCTGTCGATCTTGGCGATGCCCAGGCCGAGGTTCTTCGGGAAGGACCACTCGACGTAGGTGATGCTGCCTTCGGTGGCCTTCACCGACTGGGCGACCTGGTCGCTGCCGTCGCGACCCTGGCCGACGCCGGGGCCGCCCTGGAACTGCTTGCCCTTGCCGGTCCAGGTGCCGCCGGTGGCGGTGGTCAGGTACTTCTGGAAGTTCTCGGTGGTGCCGGACTCGTCCGAGCGGAAGAACGGCACGACGTCCTTGGCGGGCAGCTGCGCGTTCGGGTTCAGCGCCTTGATCGCCGGGTCGTCCCACTTCTTGATCTGGCCCTGGTAGATCTTGGCGATCACGTCGGCGTTGAGGGTCAGGTCCGTGACGCCGGGCAGGTTGTAGGAGATGGCGACCGGGCCGAACACCATCGGCAGGTTCCAGGCCGGGTTGCCCTGGCAGCGCTCGGCGGCCTTGGCGACCTCGCCCTTCTCCTCGCTCAGCGGCGAGTCGGAGCCGCCGAAGTCGATCTGGCCGGCGGTGAAGGCGGCGACGCCCTTGCCGGAGCCCGACTTGGTGTAGTTGAGCTTCTGGCCGGCGCACTTCAGGCCGTAGTCACGAGCGAAGACGTCCATGGCGTTCTTCTGCGCGGAGGAGCCTTCACCGGAGACCGGCTTGGTGCCGCACTCGACCTGGAGGCCGTCCAGGGCCGGGTTGCCGCCACCCTGCGGGGTGTTCTGGTCCGACCCGCAGCCGGCGAGCACGAGCGCGCCCGCGGCGAGAACGGCGAACGCAGCGCTGTGCCGCTTGATCTTCACTTCGTTCCTCCAGTTGGAAACCCTGCGGTTGCGCGGCCGAGCAGGCGCAGGCCCGTGTTGCCGCTCGCCAGGGACGCTAGGGAGTCGGGGTGGACGGCCTTCGCCATCGAAGTGAACGGAAGGTGAACAAGGCACGCTAAGTAAGCAGGCCCACAGTCAAACGGGGGATTGGCGACCCGGTTCCCAGGTGACCCAGTAACTCAGGGCAAAGATCCATCAGCGCCCAAATTGCACGTCCGTGTCCCATTTCTCGAACCCCAAGCGCTGGTAGACCTTGATGGCGGGCGCGTTGTCACCCTCGACGTAGAGCATCACCTGCCGGGATCCAGTGTCGCGGAGATGACGCAATCCGGCCACCGTGAGTGACCGACCCAACCCGCCGCCCTGCGCGGCCGGATCGACGCCGACGACGTACACCTCGCCCATGCCGTCGGGGTGGACCTTGGTCCAGTGGAAGCCCAGCAGCCGGTCCGCGCCGTCCACGGCGAGGAAGAACCCGGCGGGGTCGAACCACTCCTCGTGCTCCTTGGCGCGCAGGTCCTGCTCGGTCATGCCGCCCTGTTCGGGGTGCCAGGAGAACGCCCGATGGTTGACCTCGACCACGGAGGGTTCGTCCTGGCCTGCCCGGAAGGTGCGGATCCGCACGCCTTCCGCGAGCTCCGGCTCGGGCAGCTCCGGGGTGGCGAGGTCCCGGCCCATCCGCCACAGCTCGCGGGGCCGGCTGAACCCGAAGCGCTCGGCCAGCCGCACCGCGCCGGGGTGCTCGCCGTGCGACCAGATCCGCAGGCGGCCCAGGTCGGGCGCGGGTTCCAGGGAGAGTTCGGCGCGGTCCAGCAGCGCCTCGACCAGGCGGGCGCCGACGCCCTTGCGGCGGTGGTCGGGGTGCACGGCCAGCTCGGCGACGAGCTGACCGGCGGTCTTCTCGTGCTCGGTGTCCAGGTGGGCGTACCCGATGAGGACGCTCCCGGCGTCGCGCACCACGAAGTGCTCGGAGCGCACGTCGGCCTGCACCGGCTCGATCTGGTGGATGACGTCGCGATGCGCCTTCAGGCGCAAGATCACGTGTTCGCCGACCGGGGCCACCCCGTCGGCCTGCTCGGTCTTGTCGAGCAGGGCCATGACCTCGGCCGCTTCACTGCTGTCCAGTCCGTTTCGCCAAGTCAGCTGCACGCCACAGACGTTACCCACGAACCTTGCGGATGACGCGAGCAGAACGCTAAGACTTGTCCGCGAACTCCTCTCACCGGGCGGTGCAGGTGCCGAAACCCCGCAGGAACATCACGTGACCGAGCTCCGCCGACGCCTGAACACCGCGGACGCGGTGACGATCGGGCTGACGGCCATGATCGGAGCGGGCCTGTTCAGCGCCTTCGCCCCGGCGGCGGCAGCGGCCGGATCGGCCCTGATCATCGGCCTGGTCATCGCGGCGATCATCGCGTTCTGCAACGCGAGCAGCTCGGCGGTCCTCGCGGCCCGCTACCCGACGGCGGGCGGCACCTACGTCTACGGCCGCGAACGGCTCGGCCCGTTCTGGGGCTACCTCGCGGGCTGGGGCTTCGTGCTCGGCAAGACGGCGTCGTGCGCGGCGATGGCCCTGACGGCCGCCGAGTACCTCGCCCCCGCCGCCGCCAAGCCCGTCGCCGCGGCGTTCGCCGCGGCTCTGGGCGCGGTGAACTACGTCGGCGTCACCCGCACCGCCAAGCTCGCTCGCATCCTGCTCGCGGTCACGCTCGCGGCGCTCGCGTGCACGCTGCTCGCGATCTGGCTCGGGGGTGCCTCGGCTGCCGCCTCGGCGTCCCCGCCGCCCGCGCCGCTGGGCGTCCTGCAGTCCGCCGGGCTGCTGTTCTTCGCGTTCGCGGGCTACGCCCGCATCGCGACGCTCGGGGAGGAGGTCCGCGATCCCCGGCGGACGATCCCGCGCGCGATCCCGATCGCGCTCGGGTTCGTGGTGTGCCTGTACTTCGTGGTGGCGGTTTCGCTGCTGGCGGCGCTCGGCCCTGCGGGGCTCGCGGCGTCGTCGGCTCCGCTGGCCGACGCGGTGCGCGCCGGTGGTTTGCCGCAGCTGGCGCCGGTCGCGGTGGTCGGCGCCGGGGTCGCCGCGCTCGGCTCGTTGCTCGCGCTGCTCGCCGGGGTGGGCCGGACGACGTTGGCGATGGCCCGGGAGCGCGATCTGCCCGCTCCGCTGGCGGCGGTGCATCCGCGCTTCGCGAGTCCGCACCGCGCGGAGCTGGTGATCATCGTGGCGGTCGTCGTGCTGGTGCTCGTCACGGATTTGCGCGGTGCGATCGGCTTTTCGTCGTTCGGGGTGCTGGTGTACTACGCGATCGCCAACGCTTCGGCGTTCACCTTGCCTCGCGACCAGCGCTGGTTCCCGCGTGCGCTCCCGGTGCTCGGCCTCGTCGGCTGCGTGGTTCTGGCCTTCGCGCTGCCGTGGGCGGCGGTGCTCAGCGGGCTCGCCTGCTTCGCGCTCGGCGCCGGCGTCTGGGCCTGGCGCCACCGCGCCCGCGCCTGACGCCGCCTCGATCACCTCGCGTGGTCGTCGTCATCCTGGGCGGGCGGAATTTCGCGAGAAATCGACCATCACTCGGCGAATGTCGATTTCTCGCGAAATTGCGCCCACACGGGTGAATCACCACCGAATGGTTCCGTGATGCGGAAGAGAAATTCACAGGCGTCCGGTTTTGCCTAAAATTGGACGCCCCAATTTTAGGCAAAATCGGGAGCCCTGCACTGGACGAAGATCAACAATTCGACCGGGGATTCGCCCGGAATGCGCGAAGGCGCCTCCGGCCGGATCGACCGGAGGCGCCATCGCGGGTGGATCAGTACGCGTCGACCGCCTCGCGCTCGATCGCTTCGAGCTCCGGGTGCACCTGCTCGGCCGCCCGCGCGGAGCCGCCGCGGCTCGGGCGGACGAACTTGTAGCCCACGTTGCGGACCGTGCCGATCATCGAGTCGTGCTCCGGGCCGAGCTTCGCGCGCAGCCGCCGCACGTGGACGTCGACGGTGCGGGTGCCACCGAAGAAGTCGTAGCCCCACACCTCCTGCAGCAGCTGGGCCCGGGTGAACACCCGGCCCGCGTGCTGGGCGAGGTACTTGAGCAGCTCGAACTCCTTGTAGGTGAGCTCCAGCGCCCGCCCCTTCAGCCGCGCGGTGTAGGTCGCTTCCTCGATCATCAGGTCACCGACGCTCAGCGAGCCGTCGCCGCCGGAGCCAGCGCTGGTGCGCCGCGACACCAGCAGCCGCAGGCGGGCGTCGATCTCAGCTGGGCCGGTCGTCGGCAGCAGGATCTCGTCCACGCCCCACTCGGCGCTGATCGTGATCAGCCCGCCCTCGTTCACCAGGGCGACCACCGGCACGTCGCCGGCCGCCAGCAGGCGGCACAGGTCGCGCGCGCCGACCAGGTCGTTGCGGGCGTCGACGATGATCACGTCGTGCGCGCCGCCGGAGAGGATGGCGCCTGGATCGGCGGGCAGGGTGCGGACCCGGTGCGGCAGCAGGGCCAGCGCCGGCAGCACCGCCTCGCACTCGGATTCGCTGGTAAGCAGGAGTAGTTCGGAGCTCATCAGAGGGGCCTCCGTCCCAAGGCGAGAAACACCGACGACCGGTGGGAGAGCGGCCATCCGCAATCGGGGGACGGCCCGGCGTCGTTGCCTGTGGATGGCAAGGAGAATAACCGAGATGCGGTGGAAAAACCCAGGTCCAACCGGCGGCATCACATTTGTGAACGCTGGACGACCATTTGTTACCGGCATGTGTCGGGTGCGTCACGTCACACTCACCGCCGCCGACGGCACGCCGCTTCGCGGGCACCTCTACCCCGGTCCGGGCCTGCCCGCGGACCTCGGTTTCGTGGTCGGCCACGGCTTCACCAACCACGTGCGCAAGCCCGCCGTGCGGCGGGTGCTGGAGCGGCTGGCGAGCCACGCCCCGGTGCTCGCGGTCGACTTCCGCGGGCACGGCCGCTCCGGCGGCCGCACCACCGTCGGGCCCGCCGAGGCGCTGGACATCGCGGCCGCCGTCGAGCGCCTCCGCGAGCTCGGCTGCCGCAAGGTGGTCACCGTCGGGTTCTCGCTGGGCGGCTCGGTGGTGCTGCGGCACGCGGCGCTGTCCACGCCGCCGGACGCGGTGATCTCGGTGAGCAGCCCGGCGCGCTGGTGGGTCCGCGAGACACCCGCGATGCGCAGGGTGCACTGGCTGCTCGAACAGCCGCACGGCCGCTGGAGCGCACGGCTGCTCGGCGTCCGCCTCGCCCCGCCCTGGCCGGACGTGCCGATCTCGCCGATCGAGGTGGCGTCGCGCATCCCGGTGCCGCTGCTGGTCGTGCACGGTGACCAGGACCATTACTTCCCGGTGGCCGACGCGCTGGCACTCAGCGAGGCGGGCGGCGGCGAGTTCTGGCTGGTCCCGGGCATGCGGCACGCCGAGAGCTCGACGAGCGCCGAGTTGGTGGACCGCATCGCCGGCTGGGCGGCCGATACAGTGGGGCCGCCCGATCGAGGTGGCCGCTGGACCCCGAAAGCCACGGCCTCCTGCCCCGACGAGAAACGGACCGTTCGGTGAAGAAGCTCGCCATCGCCCTCGTGATCATCGTCGGCCTCCTGGTGGGCGCCGACTTCGGCGCTGCCGCGATCGCCGAGTACCAGGTGTCGAAGCGGCTCGCCGAGCAGATGCAGCTCCGCGAGAACCCGGACGTGCGGATCAACGGGTTCCCGTTCCTCACCCAGGCCATCGCCGGGAACTACCGCGACGTGCAGGTGGCCGCCAACGCGGTGCAGGTCGGGCAGCTCAACGAGGTCGGCATCGAGGCCGACCTGCACGGCGCGCGGGTGTCCACCGCCGACGTGATCTCCGGCACCGCCGACCACATCACCGTCGACCAGCTGGTCGGCCGGGTGAAGCTGAAGGCCTCCGACATCGCGCGGCTGATCGGCATCCAGGACCTGACGATCGAGCCTGCTCCCAAGGACGCGCTGGCCGACGACGACGGCAACATCAGCAGCGCCGACGAGCAGCTCGCGGCGGGCACCGACGACACCAAGGCCGTGGTGCAGCTGGACGGCACCGTGAACATCGCGGGCTCCGACAACAAGGTGCGGGTCATCGCGGTCTTGTCCCTGGCCGACGACAAGATGAAGATCGAGCCGCGGAAGCTGGATCTGAACAACAGCGCGCTGGGCCGGATCGAGCTGCCGAAGCTGTTCGAGCAGTCGGTGCTCAAGCAGTTCAGCACCACCCTCGACCCGGGGATGCTGCCGTTCGAGATCAAGCCGACCGCGGTGCGCGTCGAGCGGGGCGCGCTGGTCATCGAGGGCATCGCCGAGAACGTCACCATCAACGCCGGCGGGGTGCGCACGGGGTGAACGCGGGTACCTGGGCACTGCTGATCGCCGTCGCCGTCGCCGCGGTGTTCGGCCTGGTGTGGCGGGCCCGGGAAGGCAAGGTGCGCACCGGGACCGGCGGCGAGGAGAGCATGTACGACAAGCTTCCCGAGGGCCTGCGGCAACGGCTCGCCGACGCCCCGGACACCGGCGCGAAGGTGACGCTGCTGCAGCTGTCCACCACGTTCTGCGCACCCTGCCGGCACACCCGCATCCTGCTGTCCGACTTCGTCGGGCGCACCGAGGGCGTGCGCCACGTGGAGGTCGACCTCACGGACCACCCGGAGTGGTCGACGCCGCTGCGGGTGCACCGCACCCCGACGACGCTCGTGCTCGACGGCGCGGGCCGGGAGCTGTTCCGCGTCGGAGGCGTCCCGCGCCGCGACGAACTCGCCACCGCCCTGCAACCCCACCTCGCGTGACCTCTGGGCTGCCTGAGCAGCCCATACGACTCACTACCCTGGTGCCAACCGGCGCGAAGCCGAACGCTGTCCGTCGAAAGCGGCCGCAAGCGGCGCAGCCGCTTAGCCCACCCTCGCAACTTGCACCGCCGCGGGTTCTCAGACGGTGCCCACCCCGTCGGGGTTCTTGGCGAGGACAGCCCCGATGCCATGAAATGGGCATACATAAGTCGGGGATCCCACAGTCCAGACGGCGGCCGTAATTCCCGCAGGGGGCCGCCACCGGCACCGCCACGCAAAACGAGCCTGGAAATCCATCCCTGCCGTCTCACCCTGTGAACGACCTTCCCGCCGATCGGTCTAGCCGGTAACCTCCGGTCCGTGCATGTACTGCTGACCCGGAGGCGCGCGGTGGATCTTTGCCGCGTGGGTAGCAGCCTGTGTTGCGGGCACTGACCGGGCGGTAGTACGTCTTGCACATCGCACGGCCGCGCGCGGCTGGGGTGTGCTCCCGAAACCGCCTGACGGACTCGGCAGTCGAAGTCCACTGAGTCAGGAGGCCCCATGCCCGCCGCAACGCTCGACCCGCGTGGCGTCCGCTTCACCGCCGCGATGACCAGCGTGATCCTCGCGCTCGGGCTGGTCACCGCGAGTTGGCGGGTGCTCGCAGCACAGATGGTGCTGTTCGGGATGTGCGCGTTCCTCGGAATGCGGCTCAACCCGTGGGGTTACGTGTTCCGGCAGGCAGTGCGACCGCGCCTCGCGCCCATCGATCCGGCCGAACGCGAAGAACCGGCACCGGTCCGGTTCTCCCAGGGGGTCGGTTTCGCCTTCGCGCTGGTGGCCACCGTCGGCTACGCCGCCGAGTGGACGACGCTGGGCCTCGTGGCGAACGCGTTCGCCTTGGTGGCGGCGCTGCTCAACGCGGTGTTCGGCTACTGCCTCGGCTGCCAGATGTACCTGTTGCTCCGGCGCGTCACGCCCGTCGGGGCGTCCGCATCAGACACCCGCTGAACCACCGAAGATCAACGAAGGAGTCGCTCGATGAGCCGCGCAGAGGTCCTGGTTTCCACCGAGTGGGCCGAACAGAACCTGAACACCGCCGGCGTGGTGTTCGCCGAGGTGGACGAGGACACCACCGCCTACGACGGCGGGCACATCCCGGGCGCCATCAAGCTGGACTGGAAGAACGAGCTCCAGGACCACGTCCGCCGCGACTTCGTCAACCGCGAGGGCTTCGAGAAGCTGCTGTCCGCCAAGGGAATCAGCAACGACGACACGGTGATCCTGTACGGCGGCAACAACAACTGGTTCGCCGCGTACGCGTACTGGTACTTCAAGCTGTACGGGCACGGTGACGTCAAGCTGCTCGACGGCGGCCGCAAGAAGTGGGAGCTCGACGGCCGCGAGCTGACCAAGGACGACCCGAACAAGGCCGCGACCACCTACCAGGCGCAGGAGCCGGACACCTCGATCCGCGCGTTCCGCGACGAGGTCGTGGACGCCATCGGCAACAAGAACCTGGTCGACGTCCGCTCGCCCGACGAGTTCGCGGGCAAGCTGCTGGCCCCGGCGCACCTGCCGCAGGAGTCGGCGCAGCGTGCCGGGCACATCCCGTCGGCGATCAACGTGCCGTGGAGCAAGGCCGCGAACGAGGACGGCACCTTCAAGTCCGACGACGAGCTGACCGAGATCTACCAGGGCGCCGGGCTCGACACGTCGAAGGACACCATCGCCTACTGCCGGATCGGCGAGCGCTCCTCGCACACCTGGTTCGTGCTCCGCGAGCTGCTGGGCAACGCCAACGTCAAGAACTACGACGGCTCGTGGACCGAGTACGGCTCGCTGGTCGGCGTCCCGATCGAAAACCCGGCCGAAGCAGCCAAGAACTGAACAACTGTTTCCAGGTAAGGAGAGTTGAGCATGAGCGGATGCGGAGCGCCGCAGCAGTCGGGCACGGCGGTCGCCGAGGACACCGACCAGGTCATCGTGACGGGCAAGGTTCGGGCCGGCAGCGAGCCGGTCGGCGGGGCTTTCGTCCGCCTGCTGGACTCCTCGGGCGAGTTCACGGCGGAGGTCGTCTCCTCGCCGGAGGGTGACTTCACCTTCTACGCCGCGCCGGGCGACTGGACGGTCCGGGCCCTCCACCGCGAGGGCAACGGCCAGGCCGCGGTCACCACCAGCGGACCGGGCGTGCACGCGGTGGACATCGCCATCGCCTGAGTTCTTCCCGAAACGAGGACGCCCCGCACCGGTCCGGTGCGGGGCGTCCTTCGTTCGTGATCGTCCACTGTGGTCAGCGGGCGGACTTGGACCGGAGGAGGGCGAAGGCCCGCTCGTCGCGGTCCTGGGAACGCGGGTCGGAGTCCTCCTGGCAGCCGACCGTCGTGAAGTCCACGACCTCCCAGCCGGTGCGGTCGAACAGCCGCCGCAGGCCCGCCTCGCTGAAGATCCAGAAGTTCGTCGCGTCGTTGTTGGCCTCGGCCGGGTCCAGCAGGTACGCCACCGGCAGGTGCTGGATCCGGGTGCCGTCCGGCGCGACCTGCGCGACCCGGGTCGACACGAAGCACAGGTCGGCGCGCTTGGCCAGCTCCTCCAGCACGAAGTACGGGTTCTTCAGGTGGTAGAGCAGGCCGAGGAAGAACACCGCGCCGTAGTGCTCGGCGGGCAGCCGGAACTGCGCGTCCAAGTCGATCTCGTGCACCTGCACGCCGGAGTCCAGCTCCTCGACGAGCCGCCGCGCGCCGCGCAGCCCGTTGAAGTTCGTCGGCGCGTTGTCGACCACGTCCACCTGGCAGCCCAGCTCGGCCTCCAGGAAGAAGCCGAAGTCGCCGTCGGCCGCGCCGATGTCCGCGATGCGGGTGCCCGCGATCCGGTCGAACACCGAGCGCTGCTCGCCGGTCAGCAGCGCGTCCAGGTGGAAGATGTTCGCCATCGTGTCGTACGGGTACCAGCCGAAGTCGGCCGGCGCGATCTTGTCCTTGCGCGCCAGCAGATCCTCGCGGAAGGCCAGCGCGCGCTCGCGCAACGTCTCGAAGTCCATGTGATCCCCGTCCCTGCTGTCGGCTCGGCGCAGTTCGGCGCGGTATCCGCCCGCAGATCATGCCCGACGCCACACTCCGGACGGGCGCTGCGGTGGTTATCCTTTGCGCGTGGAACTTATCGACTTCCTGCACTACGGTCTCGTCACCCTCGTCGGGCTCGCCGCGGTGGCCACCATCTGGTTCGCCTGCTACGTGGTGTACCGCCTGCACAGCGACTGATCCGGGGCTCCCGGTAATCTCGACGCGATGACTGCTACGCCGAACGAACCACAGCGCGGCAGCGGCGACGCCGCGGTCGCCGCGGCCGAGGAGCGCGCCAAGCTGACCCGGGGCCGCAACGTCCCGGAGTACGACGACCTGCCCGGTATCGGCGACACCGCCAACCTGCGGATGGGTCCGTCGCTGAACGACGCCTGCCTCGCGCTGCTGCCGCTGGTCGGCGTGTGGCGCGGCGAGGGCGAGGCGTCGCACCCGTCGCTCGACGAGTCGTACTGGTTCGTCCAGCAGGTGACCATCGCGCACGACGGCCGCCCGTTCCTGACCTACGAGAGCCGCGCGTGGCGGCTCGACGGCGAGGGCGGCAAGGTCGTCGCGCCCGCGTTCCGCGAGGTGGGCTTCTGGCGCCCCCAGGCGGACGACACCATCGAGCTGATGGTCCTGCACGAGACCGGCGTCGCCGAGATGTTCTTCGGCAAGCCGCAGGGCCAGACCACCTGGCACTTCGGCACCGACGCGGTCCTGCGTACTCCGACCAGCGAAGACGTCACCGCGGCCACCCGGCTCTACGGCGTCGTGGAAGGCTCGCTGGCCTACGTCGAGGAGCGGGCCACCTCGGAGCACGAGCTGCAGCCGCGCCTGTCCGCGAAGCTCGACCGCGTCGTCGGCTGACTCGCCTGTTTCTGTCGGTCCCCCCGGGTAGGTTCAAGCCAGCTGACCGACGAACCCGAGGCAGGCAGAGCATGACCAGCACTCTCACCGGCGAGCGCGCCGACATCCTGGAACTCCTGCGGGCGCACCGCGGATTCCTGCGGCACACGGTGCAGAACCTCACCGACGAGCAGGCCCGCCTGCGGCCGACCAAGAGCGAGCTGTACCTCGGCGGGCTGATCAAGCACGTGACCGAGGTCGAGCGGAGCTGGGCCGACTTCATCCGCAACGGCCGCAAGTTCGACGCCTACGACGAGGCGGCGTTCGCCGAGCAGGCGGCGACCTTCCACCCGACCGACGAGGAAACGCTGGAATCGCTGCTGGCGGAGTACGCGGCGGTGGCGGAGCGGACCGACGAGATCGTCGCGAGCCTGCCGGACCTGGACCTCTCCCACCTCCTGCCGGACGCTCCCTGGCAGGAGGAGAAGGGCCAGCGCTGGACGGTGCGCCGGGCGCTCCTGCACGTCGTGGCGGAGACCGCCCAGCACGCGGGCCACGCCGACATCATCCGCGAGACCATCGACGGCCAGAAGACCATGGGCTGACCTGGCGGAACCGCAATTTCCATTGAGGTTTTTCCAACCTCGATTTGCGTGGCGGTGCGGGTGGCGGAACCTCAGAGGCTCCCTGGCCTGTGGGTGCCCCTCCTGATGTATGTCCAATACACGGCGGAGGGGCCGTCCTCGCCGAGGGAACCCCGAAGGGGTGGGCACCGTGAACCCGCGGAGGTGCAAGCGTCGTAGGTGGGTTATGCGCCTGCGGCGCATGCGACACCCCATCGACGTGCACCTTTGCGGCCCGCGACTGCGGGCCGACCAGGATGAAAAACGCTCAATGGAAATTGCGGGAGTTATCCACAGGTGACGGTGTCGTTGATCAGTAGTTGGACTCGTAGAGGCGGTTGATCTCGGCGTGCAGGTCGGCGTCGGTCTTGACCGCGGTGCCGTCGATGGTGTGCACCTGCGTCATCAGCCGGATGCTCGACGCCAGCCACACGCCGTCGCTCTCGAACAGCGCCGAGGTCGGGAACTTCGCCACCTCGGTCTTCCAGCCCGCCTCCTCCGCGGCGCGGAACAGCGCGCCCTGGGTGGTGCCCTTGAGGATGCCCGAGCTGGGCGGCGTGGTCAGCAGCGTGCGGCCCTGCGCGATGACGACCGTCGAGGTCGGCCCCTCCAGGACCGAACCGTCGGTGGCGGTGAAGATCACCTCGTCCGCGCCGCGCGACTCGGCCTCCCGCATCGCGGCCATGTTCACCGCGTACGACAGGGTCTTCGCGGACAGCAGCAGCCAGGGCGCGCGGTCCATCAGGTCCGGCGCGTAGCCCCGCTCCAGCGTCACCGCCGCGACGCCCTCGGCGCGCTTGCGCAGCGTGTCCGGACCGATCTGCATGCCCATCGCGAAGCCGTTGGGGGTGCCGTCGCCGCCGTCGACGCCGCGGGTGCACACGAGCTTCAGCGCCATCTGCGGGTCGGTGTCCCACGGCCAGTTGTCGATGACCGTCTGCACGACGCGTTCCCACGCGGCGCGCTCGGGCAGCCGCATCTGCATCAGGCCGGCGGAGCGCTCCAGCCGGTCGAGGTGTGGCCCGAGCTCCCTCGGCTTCCGGTCGGCGACCAGGATCGTCTCGAAGATGCCGTCGCCGCGCATCACGCCGAGGTCGTCGGCGCGGAACAGCGGCGCCTCCGGATCAACGAGGGTCCCGTCCAAAAGTGCCAGTACGCGCATGCCGGAAGCCTAGAACCTCCGCGCCGCCGGCAACGGCCGCCCCGCGCACACAACCGGCAACACCACCCGCACCGCTCAACGAGCCGATCCGAGCATTCCGGCGCGGAGTTACGATCGAAGGGACTTCAAGCGCGCCGAGCACAGGAGCGGGCATTGAGCGACCAGGGATCGCTGCGCAGCACCTTGCACCAACGCGGCATGCGGATGACACCGCAGCGCCAGCTGGTGCTGGACGCGGTGCGCGAGCTCGGGCACGCGACGCCGGAGCAGGTCTGCCGGCGCGTGCAGGGCACCGCATCGACGGTCAACATCACGACGATCTACCGCGCCCTGGACCTGCTCGAGGAGCTGGGCCTGGTGCGGCACACGCATCTGGGGCACGGCGCGCCGACCTACTCCGCCGAGGAGCACGAGCACGTCCACCTGGCGTGCCACCGCTGCGGGACCATCGACGAGGTCTCGACCGACCTGCTGGACGACCTGTGCCGCGACCTGCTCGCGCGGTTCGGGTTCGCCCTGGACGCCACCCATCTGGCCCTGTCCGGCACGTGCCGGAACTGCCGCAACGCCGACGCCGCCGAGGAGCGCCGATGAGCTCACCCCTGTTGGACCTGCCGGGTGCGGTGCCCGCGCCGGAGGATGCGGAGGACGCCGGCGTGCCCTGGCACTTCGGCGACCCGTTCGCCGAGCAGCGGTCGGCGACCCGCTCCGCGGTGCTGGTCGACCGCTCGCACCGGCAGGTCATCGCGGTGCCCGGCGAGGAACGGCTGAGCTGGCTGCATCTGGTGCTCTCGCAGCACCTGACGGAGCTGCCGGACGGGCAGGGCACCGAGGCGCTGGTGCTGGACAGCCAGGGCCGCGTCGATTGCCACGTGCTCGTCGCGCACCACGAAGGCGTCGTCTACCTGGACGCCGATGCGGGGGCCCAGGCCACCAGCGCGTTGCCGACGATGGGCGTGGACGGCAGGCAGTCGCTGCTGGAGTACCTCGACGCCATGCGTTTCTGGTCCAAAGTGGAGCCTCGGGACGCGAGCGAGGAATTCGCGGTGCTGACCGCGATCGGCCCGGACGCGGGCGGCATCCTCGCCCAGTTCGCGCCGGTGCCGTCCAAACCGTACGAGGTGAAATCCCTGCCCGGCGGCGGTTTCAGCCGCTACGTGCCGTTCCGCGCGCTGCCCACCATCGACCTCGTGGTGCCGCGCGCATCGCTGGTGGAGTGGTGGACGAAGCTGACCGATGCCGGCATCCGGCCCTCCGGCACGCTCGCCTTCGAGGCCCTGCGGGTGGAGGCGCTGCGGCCGCGGGTCGGGCTGGACACCGACGAGCGCGCGATCCCGCACGAGCTCGGCTGGGTGCACGTGGCGGCGCACGTGGCCAAGGGCTGCTACCGCGGCCAGGAAACCGTCGCCAAGGTGCACAACGTCGGCAAGCCGCCGCGGCGGATGGTGCTGCTGCACCTGGACGGTTCGGCGGAGATCCTGCCGGAGACCGGTGATCCGGTGTGGCTCGGCGAGCGCAAGGTCGGCCGGGTGGGCAGCGTGGTGCAGCACCACGAGCTCGGGCCGGTGGCGCTGGCGCTGCTCAAGCGGTCGGCGCCGGTGGACGGCGAGCTGGTCGCCGGCGATCCGGAGCAGGATCGCGCGGTGGCGGCCGCGGTGGATCCCGACTCGGTGCCGCCGGACACCGGCGAGCCGCCGGGGCGGATCGCGGCCCAGGGGCTGCGCGGCCGGTAGTTGACGAGGCGGGTATGTCTGGAGGCGCTGTCCCGCGCGTGATCCAACGCGGCGGGAAAGCACCGTTGTTGAAACAACATCACCCGAACTGTTGGCGAACTGCACCGAATTGCCGGAGGATGGCCACGTGATCGAAGTCCGCCCGGGTGGACGGCGCCGAATCGACAGGGTCCTGGCCCCGGACTACACCAGCGATATCGAACAGCGCACGCTCGGCGAGGTGCGCGCGTTGCGGGACGAAGCGGCGCAGGAGGAAACGGATCTCTCCTACCTGCGCCGGGTGCTGCATGCGCGGATCGACATCGTGCGCGCCGAGCAGCGGCGGCGCCGCGAGGGCGGCTCCGCCTCGGTCGTCGAGCAGCTGGTGAACATCCTGTCGGACAACGCCGTCGGGCCGGCGGCCGGTTCCGGCCGCCACCAGACGACCGAGCCGTCGCGGGCCGAGGCGCACCGCAGGCACGTCGAGGCGCTGATCTCCGACGTCGACCTCTCGGACGTGATGTCGTTGTCGGAGGCCAAGCTCGACCAGGCCCTCGGCGCCTACACCGCGGAGGAGGACTCGGTGTCCCGGCGCCGCCGGGAGGTGCAGGGCGTGGTGGACCGGTTGAACGCGGACATCGCCCGCCGCTACCGCGAGGGCGCGGCATCCGTGGACGACCGGCTCGCGGAGGAACGCGACCGGCGCTGAACCCCTTTCGTCCCCAGTAGACGTCCCAGCCCGCGGGTGATTGATCCGGATCAATCACCCGCGGGCTTCTCATTTCCTTCCCAACTGGTGTTTCCTCGGAGTACGCTCACATATTGGTACTGATCTCCCATATTTTGAGATGGATGTCATGACTGCGCAGCCGGACACGTACACCCACGGACACCACGAGAGCGTGCTGCGGTCGCACCGCTGGCGGACCGCCGGGAACTCCGCCGCCTACCTGATCCCGCACCTGCGGCCGAGCACCCGCGTGCTCGACATCGGCTGCGGGCCGGGCACCATCACGCTGGACTTCGCCGCCCTGGTCGGCCCCGGCGAGGTGCTGGGCATCGACAACGTCGACGAGCCGCTGGAGATCGCCCGCGCCGGCGCCGCCGAACGCGGCCTGGACAACATCGCCTTCGCCAACGCGGACGTCTACGGCCTGCCCTACGCCGACGACTCCTTCGACGTCGTGCACGCGCACCAGGTGCTGCAGCACCTGACCGATCCGCCTGCGGCGCTTCGGGAAATGCGGCGCGTGTGCAAGCCGGGCGGCGTCGTGGCGGCCCGCGACGCGGACTACGGCGGCATGCGCTGGTCGCCGGACAACCCGGGCCTGGACCGCTGGCTGGAGCTCTACCGGCAGGTGGCGCAGAGCAACCAGGCCTTCCCCGACGGGGGCCGGTACCTCAAGACCTGGGCGCTGGAGGCGGGCTTCGAGGACATCACGTGCACGGCGTCGGCGTGGTGCTTCGCAGCGCCAGAAGAGCGCTCCTGGTGGGGAAACCTGTGGGCGGACCGAATCCGCCGGTCGTCCTTCGCCGAGCAGGCCCTCGGGCGCGGCCTGACGACGCGCGAGGAGCTGGAAGAACTGGCATCGGCCTGGCACGCCTGGATCGACGCCGAGGACGGCTGGTTCGCCGTCCTGAACGGCGAGATCACCTGCCGCCCCTGACTCGCCCAAGCACGAGCCGTGAGCGTTTTGGGGTGTTGTGGCGCCCCGAAACGCTCACGGCCCCGCTAAGCACCCGTAGCGCCGCCGCAAGAGGCGCGTGGCGCATCAGTCGTCAGTTGTGGCGTTCGCGGGCCGCGAATTCCGCCCAGAAGTCCCGCAAGGTCTCGTAGTGGGTCGCGACGTCTTCGGCGTCGTCGGCTTCCATCGCGTCGACGATCGCGTGCACGTCCTCCGCCGACGTGTCGGCGTCCAGATCGCTGGACGTCATCAGCTGCACCAGGCCGCCGTAGTCCAGCTCCACCGCCGAATGCGGGTGGAAGCGCTCCAGCCAGCGGCCGGTCTCCCGCAGGATCCGGGTCGGCCCTTCCTCCCCGATGGACTTCCGGCCGATCGAGTGCGCCCGGGCGACCCGGCGCCGCGCGTCGGCCATCGCCGCCCGCCAGCACACCCGGCGCCGGCCCGGCTCGGTGAACACGCAGCGCTCCGCCGGATCGATCAGCACGAACCACGGCAGCGGGACGGTCCAGGTGGACGACAGCACGTGCACCCCGCCGCCCGCGAGCTCGCTGACCACCGCGGTGGCGCGCACCTTGGCCTTCTCCGCGGGCACCTGCAGCGCCGCGGTCCGCAGCGGGACCTCCGCGTCGCCCAGGAAGCCGACCAGCGCCGCGGCGGATCGCCCGCGCAGGTCCAGCGGGCAGACCAGCGGACCCGGCCCCACCGTGGCCGCCGGCGCGCTCGGCACGTCCGCCGGATCGAGCACCAGCACGTCGCCGATGCCCGCGACCGCACCGTCGGCGGTCTCGCCGGGCAGCAGCCGGGGCGGCGAGGCGAGCTGGCTGCGCAGCCAGACGTCCTGCTCCCGCAGCCCGGCGTCGAACGGGTCGACCGGCCCCTGCGCGACGGCCGCCTCGAGCTCCTCGCGCAGCGGCGAGTCGAAGGCCGTCAGGGGCTCGTACACCCTCAGGTAGGCGACGAACGGCTCTGGCACAGCGAGCATCGTGTCATGCGCCCCGGGACCGCCTGCGGCTGGCTCTCCGGGCAGGGAAAACAGGTGCGGGAAGGGCGTTCGGAGGGGGAGAGTTGGACGTCACCCAAGACACGGGCACTCAGTCATGGCACCACGTCGCGTTCAACCGCCTCGACACGGTACGGTAGTTACAGGAAAAGTTGTCGAGATCATGCGGGGCCGACATTCCCCTGTCCGCCCCGCAACCCTGTGCGAGGGGGTCGAGCCATGGGGCGCGGCCGGGCTAAGGCCAAGCAGACGAAGGTGGCCCGCGAGCTGAAGTACAGTTCCCCGTCCATGGACATAGAGGCGTTGCAGCGCGAGCTGTCCGTCTCGGAGTCCGGCGAGTGGTCCCGTGAGGACCGCGATGACTCGCGCGACGATGGGTACGACGACTACGACTACGACCGACGTTGAAGCACTTCTCCACGAGGGCAGCGGTTGAAAGCTGTTCGCTCGACGGCGAGGTACGTCGGAGTCGTTCGTCTGACCCGATGTCAAGGAGCGGGTGGGGTTGACGAGTTCGCAAGTCCCACATAGGAGGAGCACCGTGAGTGGCGTTGCCGGGTTCACCGGCGACGCCACTCACGTCTGTGTGCTGCCGTCCGAAAAGGCCTGAGCGAAAAGGCGAACGCACGCGCGGAAGTCCGGCGGGCAAGACGGAGCCGGCGCGCGCGGGCCGCCTCTCGGCGGGTGGCGCTACTGGGCTCCAGCCGAACGGTATTCCCAGCAGGCGATAGTTGGAGCCCGGGGGCACGCGCGCACGCCGGCACTCGTTTCAACGACCGAGACCCCATCGGGATTCCCGGTCGTGATCACACGTTTCGGGCGCGGCCCGGGACAGAACCCGAACCGCGCCCGTGAACGCGCTCGATCTTTGAAGCGGCGAAGCCGCTTAGCCCACCTGCGCAACCGGCACCACCGCGGGTTCTCAGAGGTCTTCTCGCGAGGACAGCCCCGACGTGGTGAATTGGTCATTCATGATGTCGGGGATCCCACAGCGACAAGACTCCTGAGGTTCCGCCACCCGCACCGCCACGCAGAACGCGTTTGGAAAACAGGCTAGAAACGCGGGTGGTTGCCGCGGAGAACCACTCGGTCCTCTTCGTTCGTGCCTTCGACCGTTGGCTGCTTGGCGATATCGCCCAGCACCCAGGCCGGCACGTGGCGAGCCGTGAGCACCGCGAGGGCGCGGTCCACGTCCTCGGCCGTCACCACCGCGACCATGCCGATGCCCATGTTGAAGGTGCGCTCCATCTCGTCGGCCTCGACGCGGCCGCGCTGGGCGATCAGCCGGAACACCGGGTCCGGCGTCCAGCTGCCCCGGTCCAGCGTCGCGGTCAGCCCCGACGGGATCACCCGCGCCAGGTTCTGCGCCAGCCCGCCGCCGGTGACGTGCGCGAAGGTCCGCACGCCCGCCTCCGCCGCCAGCGCCATGCAGTCCTTTGCGTAGATCCGGGTCGGTTCGAGCAGCTCCTCGCCGAGGGTCCGGCCGAACTCCTCGACGTGGCCCTCCAGCGGCATCCGGGCGATGTCCAGCAGCACGTGCCGGGCCAGCGAGTAGCCGTTGGAGTGCAGGCCCGACGAGCCCATCGCGATCACCACGTCGCCCGGGCGGACCTTGTCCGGGCCGAGCATCGCGTCCGCCTCGACCACGCCGACGCCGGTGGCCGAGATGTCGTACTCGCCGGGCGCCATCATGCCGGGGTGCTCGGCGGTCTCCCCGCCCAGCAGCGCGCAGCCGGCCTGCACGCAGCCCTCCGAGATGCCCTTGACCAGGTCGGCGATCCGCTCCGGCACGACCTTGCCGACCGCGATGTAGTCCTGCAGGAACAGCGGCTCGGCGCCGCACACCACCAGGTCGTCCACCACCATCGCGACCAGGTCGATGCCGACCGTGTCGTGCAAGTCCATGGCCTGCGCGACCGCGAGCTTGGTGCCCACGCCGTCCGTGGAGGAGGCCAGCACCGGCTCCTTCCAGCGGTCGAGCTTGAGCTGGAACAGTCCGGCGAAGCCGCCGAGCGAGCCGATCACCTCCGGCCGGGTCGCGCGCTTCGCCCACGGGCGCATCTTCTCGACCGCCTCGTCACCGGCCTCGATGCTCACGCCAGCGGCGGCGTAGGTGGCTTTCGGACTACCGGTCTGGGCAGACCCTGCGAGCAGGTCTTCGGACACGACTGGCTCCACATCTTGGTGCGAGTTTGCGATTCGCCGGACGCGCATGTGTAGCACGGACAACGCTACGCGCCGATGGCGAACCCGGGTGCGGGAACGGTGCGATTCTCAGGGCCGCTGGAGCGCGTCGGCCGCGCCGTAGCTGCTCGGCAGCACCGGTTCGGCCGGTCCCGCGATACCGCGTTCGGCCTGGTTGAGGCCCTCCAGCAGGTACTTGCCGATCCGGGCGTCCTCCGGCAGCGGGATCGGGTAGTCGCCGTCGAAGCAGGCCGCGCACAGCCGGGTGCGGGGCTGCTCGGTGGCGGCGACGAGCCCGTCCAGCGAGACGTGGCCGAGGCTGTCCGCGCCGATCGAGCGGCGCACCCCGTCCATGTCCAGGCCGTTGGCGACCAGCTCAGCGCGGGAGGCGAAGTCGATGCCGTAGAAGCACGGCCACTTCACCGGCGGCGAAGCGATCCGGACGTGCACCTCGATCGCGCCGGCCTCGCGGAGCATCCGGACCAGGGCGCGCTGGGTGTTGCCGCGGACGATCGAGTCGTCCACCACGACCAGGCGCTTGCCGCGGATCACCTCGCGCAGCGGGTTCAGCTTGAGCCGGATGCCGAGCTGGCGGATGGTCTGCGACGGCTGGATGAAGGTCCGGCCGACGTAGGAGTTCTTCACCAGGCCGTTGCCGTAGGGGATGCCGGAGGCCTGCGCGTAGCCGATCGCCGCGGGCGTGCCCGACTCGGGCACCGGGATCACGAGGTCGGCGTCGACCGGGTGCTCCTTGGCCAGCCGGCGGCCGATCTCGACGCGGGTGCCGTGCACCGAGCGGCCGGAGATCGTGGTGTCCGGGCGGGCCAGGTAGACGTACTCGAAGATGCAGCCCTTCGGCTTCGGGCTGGCGAAGTGCTGGGAGCGCAGCCCGTCCCCGTCGATGGCGATCAGTTCGCCGGGCTCGACCTCGCGGACGAACGACGCGCCGACGATGTCCAGCGCGGCCGTCTCGCTGGCCACCACCCAGCCGCGTTCCAGCCGGCCGAGCACCAGCGGGCGGACGCCCTGCGGGTCGCGCACGGCGTAGAGCGTCTGCTCGTCGCAGAAGACCATCGAGAACGCGCCGCGGACCGTCGGGAACAGCTCCATCGCGGCCTGTTCAAGACCCTTGTCCACGGCGAGCGCGGCCAGCAGGCCGGTCACCAGGTCGGAGTCGCTGGTGGCCCGCTCGCAGCCGTTGGCCGGCGAGGACGTGTTGGCCGTGGTGTCGAGGCCTTCGGCGACGACCCGTTCCAGCAGCTCGGCCGTGTTGACCAGGTTCCCGTTGTGACCCAGGGCCAGGCCACTGCCGGTGACCGTGGTGCGGAAGGTCGGCTGGGCGTTCTCCCAGCTGCCGCCGCCGGTCGTCGAGTACCGGGCGTGCCCGACGGCGACGTGGCCGCGCAGCGACGCCAGGGTCTGTTCGGTGAAGACCTGGCTGACCAGGCCCAGATCCTTGTAGACGAGCACCTGCGAGCCATCGCCGACGGCGATGCCGGCGGCCTCCTGGCCACGGTGCTGGAGGGCGAAGATCCCGTAGAAGCTGAGCTTGGCGACTTCTTCGCCGGGTGCCCAGACGCCGAAGACGCCGCATTCCTCGCGGGGGATGTCGCGCTCAAGGCTGGAGAGATCCGTTGGGGTACTTGCGTTTGCCGGTTCGGGCCGGTCGGTGACCACCGAGAACTCCCTGGAGGACGAAGCCGGAGTTACACCTCAGTGTAAACAGGTGGCAACCGGCCCAACTCCGCCCCGATGCGTGTCCGCCATCTCATCCGCGGTTCGCCATCGACGCGACGTGCAGGTTCGGTCACGGCTCGTCGATCCGGACCAGCGGAAGCCACTGCGAAACGTCCGAGCGGGAGCCGGAGGCGGTGAGCTCGCCGCGCTCCACGGCGGCGGCCCAGTCGAGCCGCCCGGTCGCCAGCAGCAACCAGGTGCGCGGGTCGGTCTCGACGACGTTGGGCGGCGTGCCACGGGTGTGCCGCGGGCCGGTGACGCACTGCACGGCCGCGAACGGCGGCACCCGAACCTCGACGCTGTTGCCGGGCGCGACCTGCTCCAACGTCCGCAGGCTCAACCGCACGGCGGCGGCGAGCTCGGCCCGGGCGGGCTTCTGCGCCGCGTCGTCCAGCCAAGACCGAACGGCCAGCACGGCATCGCGCATTTCCTGGGGATCAACGGCACGGCGACTGGGCATGCCCAAAGCCTACGAACGCACCCGACACCCAAACCCCTGACTCCAGACCCGGACTCCAGGCACTCCGACTCCAGGCACCCTGACTCCAGACCCGGACTCCAGGCACTCCGACTCCAGGCACCCTGACTCCAGACCCGGACTCCGAACTCCCGGCACCGGGCACGGCCCTCCTCCGGACCAGGGACACGCAATTGAAATTGCGGAAGTTGTCCACAGGCGTCGGCATGTCGGGGTGCGACACGCCGATGATCCGCAGTTTCAATTGAAACTGCGGATCACCCCGGGCTCAGAGCCAGCCGAGCTTGACCGCTTGCATCCCTGCCTGGAAGCGGGTTTCCACGCCGAGCCGCGAGATCAGCTCACGCACCCGGCGGTGTGCCGTGCGCGCGCTGAAGCCCATCAGCCTGCCGATCGTGTCGTCCGTGGCGCCGGAGGCGAGCAGCGACAGGATCCACCGCTCCTCCTCCGTCGGCTGGAGCTCGTGTCCCGACAGGTCCTGGTCCGCGGTGAACGGCGCCGCGAAGCGCCACAGGTCTTCGAAGATCCTGGCTATCGCCGCCAGCATCGCCGAGCTGCGCACCACCACGGCGCTCTCCACCGAGGTCTCGCTCACCGTCAGCGGCAGCAGCGCGATCTCGTTGTCCACCATGATCAGCTTCGTCGGCGCCATGTGGATCACCCGCGCCTGCTCGCCCATCGCGACCAGCTTGGTGGTGATGTCCAGCTGCGGCGGGCGCGCCAGCGCGGACCGGTCGTAAAGCACTTGGTACTGGACGCCCTCGGCGAGCTTGCGCGACTCCAGCGAGTCCAGCGGACCCGTCGTCACGTACGGCGGCTTCGCCACGCCCTGGACCAGCTGCGTCGCGTTGCGCTGCAGCTCGTACGCGGCCCAGCCGACCCGCTTGGCCCCGTGCACGACCTGCAGCACGCCGCCGTTGCCCGACTGGGCCCGGGCGGCGCGCGTCACCGACGCGACCTGCGCCCGAACCGCCCGCTCGGTCAGCGGCTCGGTCGTGGCGGTCTCCCTGGCCGGCTCGTCCACCGCAGTCGGCGACTGCGTCAGTTCCTCGGTGTATCCGGGTAGCACGGCACACCCCTCCTCGATGTGCCCCCAGCAGTACCGATTCGACACCGGCACCGCGACGGACACTGAAACACCCCCGTGTTGGCAACGTATCCACCGGGAACGACCGCTGGAACCGACTTTCGCCGGATGCAGTGGATCGACCTTTGATTGACCCCTTTTGGCCGCGTCCCCAGATCCCCCGGATGGAGCAATAGACGTCGAGTCGCCAAGCAGCGGGAAAGGCTCCCGCGCGGCTCGACGTCAAGCGCGGACGGGCCCTTCCTGGCGATCCAGGAAGGGCCCGCGTGTCGCACTGCTACCGGATCAGAGGTCGCCGATCTGCAGCAGGTCGGCGATGGTGCCGTCCGGAGCGCTCTGGATCACGCCCTTCGAGGCCTGACCCTGCAGCCCGGAGATCACGTCCGCGGGCTTCGCGTCGGGGTTGGCCTGCAGGTACAGCGCGCCGACGCCGGCCACGTGCGGGCTGGCCATCGAGGTGCCGCTCATCGTCTCGGTGCCACCGCCGGGCACGGTCGACACGATGTCCACGCCGGGGGCGTAGCCCTCGACGCTGGCGCCGAAGTTGGTGAACTCGGCGGAGCCGTCGGCATTGTCCGAGGCAGCGGTGGTGAACACACCTTCCGCGCTGGCCGGGGACACGTTCTCGGCGTCCTGACTTTCATTACCGGCCGCCACCGCGAGGAAGACACCGCTGTTGACCAGGTTGGTCGCGGCCTCGTCCAGCGCCGGGTCCTTCGGGCCGCCCAGCGACATGTTCGCCACCGACGGGCCGGAGTGGTTCTGCGCGACCCAGTCGATGCCGGACACGACCTGCTCGGTGGTGCCGCTGCCCTGGTCGTCGAGCACGCGGACGCCGACGAGCTTGGCGCCCTTGGCGACACCGTAGGTCTCGCTGCCGATGGTGCCGGCGACGTGGGTGCCGTGGCCGTGCTTGTCGGAGCCGTCGCCACCGGTGGCGTCGAAGCCGATCTCGGCGCGCCCGCCGAAGTCGGGGTGCGACGGGTCGATGCCGGTGTCGATGATGTAGGCGGTGACGCCCTCACCGGTGCCCTTGGGGGCGTAGCTGTCGTCCAGCGGGAGGTCCGGCTGGTCGATCCGGTCCAGGCCCCACGAGCTGACCGCTTCCTTCTTCGACGGCTCGACCTGGATGCGGTAGCTCTGCGAGATGTTCTCGACCTTGCCGCTGGCGCGGACGGTCTCGAGCGCCTCCGGGCTCAGCTTCGCCGAGAACCCGTTGATCGCGGTGTTGTAGACGATGCGCGGCTGAACGCCGAGCTCTTCAGCGACGCCCTGCGGGGCGATGCCGTCCTTGAGGTTGACGATGTAGACGTCCGACTCCGCGCCCTGCACCTGTGCCTGCGGGTGCAGCGCCAGCGGCGCCAACTCGATCTGCGGCTGCGCGCCTGCCGGTGCACCGGCGAACACGAGCGCGGCGGCGGCAACCCCTGCCCCGGTGCCGTACAGCAGCTTCCTCATGTGTCCCCTCCTACGTTCATTCGCTCGGGTGGGGCCGAGCGAAAGGCGGTTCGCAGCGGAACGTAACCAGGGAAAACACTCGTCCGGGTGATGTTGGCGATTTGTCGCCACACAATCGGGCGGTGGGGTGAACGAATTCCCATCTCTGGAAGGCCTACCGGGAATGAGCAGGTAAAACCGCGCCCGCCGGGTTTTCCGGCGGGCGCGGTGATTTGTTCTTTAAAGCCTGTTTTGAGCGATTCAGGTGGCCGCGACCCAGCGTCGCAGGCGGAGGCGAACGGCCTCGACGTACTCGGGTTCGACCTCGGCGACCTCGTCGATCGACTCGGCGCCGTCGGGGGCGACGCCGTAGGTCATGCCGTAGTAGAGGTACAGCGCGCGCTCCTGCTCCAGCGGGAGATCGCCCTGCAGCAGGCTGACCCGCGGCGCGCGCCGGACGGCGTCCTTGTCGACCGCGATGGTGAGCGTGTCGCCGTCGAACGCCGCGCCCTCCAGCGGCACGAAGCTCTCGTTCGTCCCGAAAAGTCCAGTTTGGACGGTGATCCAAGCCGGCTGTTCGGTGTCGTCGTCGATGAACAACTGGCCGACGATGCCGATCCGCTGGCCCTCCGGATCGAAGACCTCGCACCCGAACATCCGCAACGCTTCCCGCTGGCCGATCATCGCCGCCTCCTACCCCTCGCCCTCCCAGGCCAGTTTGCGCCCGAAAGGGTCGCGGCGGCACCTCGGAATGGCTGGTTCGCCGACCGTCCACCGAGTACTCCGCCGGGGCTGGCACCCTCGGGGGCGAGCTCCGGCACTCCCGCCGGGGCCCGAACAGACCTACGGAGCTCCGATGTCCCAGCCCGCCGACCGTCCCGCCCCGCCGATCAGCGCCGAAATGCGGGAGCACGCCAAGCAGAACCCCAACAGCTGGCTGTACATCGCCGATCCCGGCTACGCCGCCGAAGGCGAGGAGGTCCCGCCGGAGGGCATCGTGGGCGCCTACCGCATCGACGCCGACGGCGAGATCGACGAGGACTTCCAGTTCAACGACAAGTACGAGCCGTCCGAGATGACGGCGAACCAGCTGGAACCCGCCAACGAGCTGGAACAGGTGCTGGTGCAGATCGCCTCCGGCCAGCTGCCGGAGTCCGAGCTGCCCGCGGCGGTGCTCGACGGCGAGGTGCTGCTCTACGCGCCGAGCGCGGACGACCCGATGCTCTACACCGCGGAGCTCTCCGATGGCAGCCAGCTGGTGCCGGCCTGCACCTCGGCCGCCCGGGTTCCCGCGGACTGGCCGGGATTCCGCCGGGTGCCCGGGGCCGCGCTGCCGGACCTGCTGGGCGGGCTCGACCTGGGGCTGAACATGCACGACGCGATCCAGGCTGTGATCCCGAACCGGGTCCTCACCGAGGCCGCCGAGCAGCGCGGCTGAGACCGGTGGCCGGGGCCGGGCGACGTGCCTAGCCTCGGCAGTGTGACGGGCGATCAAGGGCCAGGGCTCATCGAGGACTACGCCCTGCTGTCCGACCTCCGCACGGCGGCGCTGGTCGGCAAGGACGGGTCGATCGATTGGCTCTGCCTGCCCCGCTTCGACGCGCCGTCGTGCTTCGCCCGCCTGCTCGGCGACGGGCGGGACGGCCACTGGCAGATCGCGCCGACCGCGCCGGTGCAGGAGGTCCGCCGCCGGTACCGGGACAACTCCCTGGTGCTGGAGACGGAGTTCCGCACCGACGCCGGGGCGATCCGGTTGATCGACTGCATGCCGCCGCACGAGAAGAACCAGCACGACCAGCCCTGCCTGGTGCGGATCGTCGAAGGCCTCGACGGCGAGGTGGACATCAAGCTCCGCTGGGTGGTCCGCTTCGCCTACGGCGACGCGGTGCCCTGGGTGCGCCGGGTGCGCGAAACCGAGCCGGTGCTGGACGAGTACATCCTCGCCGTCGCCGGCCCGCACACCGCGGTGCTGCGCGGCGACGTCCTGCCGCAGCGCGCCGAGCACGAGCGGGCGCACGAGCTGGTGCGCACGGTGCGCGCCGGGCAGCGGCTGTCCTGGGTGATGCAGTGGTCGCCGGACGTGCGGGACCTGCCCGCGCCGATGGATCCGGAGCAGGAAACCCAGGACAGCGAGGACTTCTGGCGGGAGTGGACCGGGAAGATCAGCTACGACGGGCCGCACTCGGCCGCGGTGTTCCGGTCGCTGGCCACCCTCAAGGCGCTGACCTACGCGCCGACCGGCGGCGTCATCGCCGCGCCGACCAGCTCGCTGCCGGAAGCCCTGCCGGGCAACCGGAACTGGGACTACCGCTACTGCTGGCTGCGCGACGCCACCCTCGTCCTGCTGGCGCTGGAGAACTTCGGCTGCTCCGAGGAGGCCGCGGCGTGGCGCGACTGGCTGGTGCGCGCGGTCGCCGGCGATCCGGCCGACCTGCAGATCATGTACGGCGTCAACGGCGAGCGGCACATGGTGGAGTGGGAGGCCGACTGGCTGCCCGGCTACCGCGGCACCGGGCCGGTGCGGATCGGCAACGCCGCCTTCCGGCAGATCCAGCTCGACGTCTACGGCGAGGTGCTGGACATGCTGCACCTGGCCCGCGAGCGCGGGCTGCCGGAGAGCGAGGAGACCTGGGCGTTGCAGCGCGGCATGCTGCGGCACCTGGAGAAGATCTGGCAGCAGCCGGATCGAGGGCTGTGGGAGGTGCGCGGCCCGGACCGCCACTTCACGCATTCGCGGGTGATGGTCTGGGTGGCGTTCGACCGGGCCGTCCGCGCCGTGGAGGAGGACGGGCTGCCGGGGCCGGTGCAGCGGTGGCGGACGATCCGCGACACGGTGCACGCGGAGGTCCTGGAGCGGGGCTGGAACCCGGAGATCGGCGCGTTCACGCAGTACTACGGCGGGACGGCGCTGGACGCGGCGACGCTGCTGATGCCGTCGGTCGGGTTCCTGCCCGGCGACGACGAGCGGGTGGTGCGCACCGTCGAGGCGGTGCAGCGCGAGCTGCAGCACGACGGGGTGCTGGTCGACCGGTACAGCACCGGTGATCGGCGCAGCGAGGTCGACGGGTTGACCGGGCGGGAGGGCGCGTTCCTGGCCTGCTCGTTCTGGCTGGTCGACGCGCTGGCCTACGGCGGGCGGCGCGCGGAGGCGGAGCGGATGTTCGCCGAGCTGGTGGGCCTGACCAACGACGTCGGCCTGTACGCGGAGGAGTACGACGGCGCGAACGGCCGGTTCACCGGCAACTTCCCGCAGGCCTTCAGCCACCTGGCGCTGGTGAACTCGGCGGCGATCCTCTTCGGCGGCATCACCCGGGACCGCAAGAGCCGCCGCAACGGCCCCCGCACGACCACCTGAGCCCCGCACCTCGTGCAGTTTCAATTGAAACTGCACACCTGGTTTCCACTGAAACCGGATCCCAGTTTCAATGAGCGTTTTTCATCCTGGTCGGCCCGCAGTCGCGGGTCGCAAAGGTGCACGTCGATGGGGTGTCGCATGCGCCGCAGGCGCATAGCCCACCTACGACACTTGCACCGCCGCGGGTTCACGGTGCCCACCCCTCCGGGGTTCCCTCGGCGAGGACGGCCCCTCCGCCGCGTATTGGACATACATCAGGAGGGGCACCCACAGACCAGGGAGCCTCTGAGGTTCCGCTACCCGCACCGCCACGCAAACTGAGGTTGGAAAAACCTCAATTGAAACTGCGGATCATCGGCGGGACCCGGGGTCGACGGTCAGTCGAGGTGGTCGGTGATGAACGTCGTTATCTCTTCTGGTGATCCGGGGCGGGCGAAGAGGTAGCCCTGGCCCGTTTCGCAGCCGATGTCCGCCATCCGGCGGGCCTGGGCTTGGGTTTCCACACCTTCCGCCGTGACCGTCAGCCCGAGGGCGTGCGCCAGGTCCACCAGCGTTCCGACGATTCGCGCGTCGACCGGATCGGCCCGCTCCGCGTCCCGCAGGCCCTCCATGAACGAGCCCGCGATCTTCAGCTCGTGCACCGGGAGGTGCCGCAGGTAGGCCAGGTTCGAGTACCCCGTGCCGAAGTCGTCGATGGCGATCCGCACGCCCATCCGGGACAGCGCGCGCAGCGCGTCCAGCGGCTCGTCGGCGGTGCCCATGATCGCGCTCTCGGTGAGCTCCAGCTGCAGCCGCGACGGCGCCAGCCCGGTCTCCGCCAGGATCTCCGCCACGTCGGACACCAGGTTCGGGTCGCGCGACTGCCGGACCGCCAGGTTGACGCTGACGAAAGGCGCCGCCGCCCCGAACTCGTCCTGCCACTGCTTCGCCTGCAGGCAGGCCTTCCGCAGCACCCAGCGCCCGAGCGACACGATCAGCCCGGTCTCCTCGGCCAGCCCGATGAACCGGTCCGGCCCCAGCCGGCCCAGCTCCGGGTGCGCCCAGCGGACCAGCGCTTCGACGCCGACGACGTTGAAGTCCCGCAGCCCGATCAGCGGCTGGTAGTCCACGTAGAACTCGTCGCGCTCCAGCGCGGCGGGCATCTTCGCCGACAGGTGGAACTGCGCGACCTCGGTGGCGTTGCGGTCCGGGTCGAACAGCGCCCACCGGCCCTTGCCGTCGGACTTCGCCCAGTACAGCGTCACGTCGGCGTCGCGCATCAGCTCGGCCGCGGTCTGCCCGGACACCGGTCGCTCGACAATGCCGATGCTGGCCGACACGGAGAGTTCGTGGCCGCCGATGCGGATCGGCCGGGCCAGCGCGTCGAGCACGGTGTCGGCGACCTCGACGGCCTGGTCGGTGCCGAACGAGTTCTGGATCACGATCACGAACTCGTCGCCGCCCATCCGCGCGACGAGCCGGTCGTCGCCGTGCACCGCGGTGGCGAGCCGGTCGGCGACCGCCCGGAGCAGGTCGTCGCCTACGTGGTGGCCGAGGCTGTCGTTGATGACCTTGAAGCCGTCGAGGTCCATGTAGCACAGCGCCACCCGTTCGTCGGGTTCGTGCTGCTCGAGGATCGTGGTGAGCCGCTCCAGGAACAACGCCCGGTTGGGCAGCCTGGTCAGCGGATCGTGCATCGCCTGATGACGCAGGCGTTCCTGCAGCAGCCGCCGGTCGGTGACGTCCTCGATCAGCGCGACCTGGTACAGCGGGAGGCCGTCCTCGCCGCGGACCAGGGAGACGATCAGCTCGGTCCACACGGTGCCGCCGTCGGGGCGGACGAACCGCTTCTCCACCCGGAACTGGTCGCGCTCGCCGCGGACCAGTTCCTCGTACAGCCGCCAGGTGCTGTGGGGATCGTCCGGATGCATCATGTCCTGCACCAGCATCCGGCGGAGTTCCTCGCCGGGCCTGCCCATGATCCGCACCAGCGAGTCGTTGACCTCGAGGATCCGGCCGGTCATGTCGCCGATCCCGATGCCGATCGCGGCCTCGGCGAAGATCGCGCGGAACCTGGCTTCGCTGGTGCGCAGCGCCTGTTCGACCGCATCGCGCGCGTCGAGCACGGCCTGCCGGATGGCCTCCTGCTCGTCCAGCGTCCGCTTGCGCGCGGCCTGCACGAAGCCTGCGCACAGCGCGCCCTGCAGTGCGGCAACGCGCCCGCGCCAGACCGAGCCGTCATCCAGCTGCAGGATGTTGAGGATCTCGTCGCCTATGAGATCGATCGTTCGGCCTAAAGACTCCGCGCTGGTGAAGTGCACGGCGACCAGGTCCACGCCGACCGCCCGCGCGGGGGACGGGTCGAACGGCTCTCCGAGCAGCGCATCGACCAGCCGGTCGGTGTAGCCGTACAGGCGGCCTTCGACCTCCGCGCTGGTCATCGGTACGTAACTGGTGCCCATCATGGCCTGCGCCCAAACGGCGGCAAAGCGTCGTCGATCGGCTCGGTTCACCTCGGCGACCACCTCGTGAGCGCTGGGCACCGGCGCTGTCCAGCCAGTCATGCCTGGGGCGCCCTCCACTCGTCCTACTCGCCTGGGCCGTTCGTTCGGAGCATACGACCGGACCGGTCCGGCGGTCGAACATCAGGTACGACACCCGGGGTAGGCGCTCACCTCGTTCGAGCAGGCCATGCAGGAGGCCTCACCCGGTGGGCGACTACCGTCCGCAACCAGTCGATCGCCGAAGCGCGGCTGCCGTGATAGATCTGATGTTTTCGACGCACAGCTCCGCCGAGAGGTTGTGCGCGGCTCCGAACTCCACCCCGACGACCGCCCGGTTCACTTGCGGTGTCCGGATTGAGCCATTCTGGTTAAAAACTAACACAGGATCTACATCTTTAGAAAACTCTTCGCCACACTTTCGGGGCAGGACGCGTGGTCCCCCGACGACGCACCGCAACTACACCCCCGAGAGGCACCGATGAACCTTCCGAGTGGACGTGGTCGCCGATTATCACTGGTCTCCTTAGTATCAGCCTGCGCAGGCGTTCTGCTCCTGTGCTCGCCCGCGCAAGCCAGCACACCCCTTCCAGGAAGGGAAAGCGCGATGAGCACGCAGGTGACCGGCGAACCACCGAGCGGAACCGAGACCGACACCCCGATGGGCTCGCAGATCCGCAAGCACGAGGGCGGCGGCGATGATCCGCTGCTCACTCCCATCGTCGATCCGCTGGCCACGGTGGCCGGCATGGACGTCAGCAGCCACCAGGGCAATGTGGACTGGGGCTCCTGGTGGAACCAGGGCATGCGGTTCGCCTACGTGAAGGCGACCGAGGGCACCGGCTACAAGAACCCGAACTTCGCCCAGCAGTACAACGGCTCCTACAACGTGGGCATGATCCGCGGCTCGTACCACTTCGCGCTGCCGGACCGCTCCAGCGGCGCGGCGCAGGCCAACTACTTCGTGGACAACGGCGGCGGCTGGTCCAAGGACGGCAAGACGCTGCCGGGCGCGCTGGACATGGAGTACAACCCGTACGGCTCCACCTGCTACGGCAAGTCCAAGAGCGGGATGACGGCCTGGATCAAGGACTTCAGCGACACCTACCACTCCCGGACCGGGCGCTGGCCGGTCATCTACACCAGCACGAGCTGGTGGAACCAGTGCGTGGACGGCGACTTCAGCTCGACGAACCCGCTGTGGGTCGCCCGCTACGCGAGCACCGTCGGCCAGCTCCCCTACAAGTGGGGCGTGTGGACGATCTGGCAGTACACGTCGTCGCCGCTGGACAAGAACACGTTCAACGGCGCTTACGACCGCCTCCAAGCGCTGGCCAACGGCTGACGCCATAACTCGCGCGGTGCCGGCGAGCCCGGCACCGCGTCGTGCGGTTGGGGCGTAGGTGGCGGTTTCGCGCGAAACCGTCGTTCGCCCCGCGTGCCGATGACGGTTTCGCGCGAAACCGCCGCTTCTGAAACCCAGGCGAGGCACTTATTCCGCACAATCTCCGAGTGCTGCGCTCCGTACCGGGCAGAATCCCTCGCATGGGTGAGCGCAAGATCGGTTTGGTCGCGACGATCGCCGTCGCCGTCGTGGTCTTCGGGGGCGCCAGCGCCGCCTTGCTCATCTTCGATCCGCGGACCACCGGCGCCGATGCCCTGCGAACCGGCGGGCTGGCGGCTGGATCGGTGGTCGCTCTCTACGCCCTGTGGCTCAACGACCGGCGCCGACGCGTCGAGGAGAAGCGGCAGGAGCTCGACAGCCAGCGGCAGGAGCTGGATCGGCAGCGCTACGCGCTCGAACAGCAGCGGCAGGCCCTGGAAGACCGGCGGACCGACCAGGATCGGGACCGCGCCGCCGATGAGCGCTTCGCGCGGTCGGTCGAGCTGCTCGGCAACGAGGCCGATCAGGTGCGGGTCGGCGCGCTGCACGCCCTCGCCGGGCTCGCCCGCAACCATCCCGACTACACCCAAACCGTGCTCGACGTCCTCTGCTCCTACCTCCGGCGGCCTTTCGACCATCCGAAGTGGACGATCCGGGCGGGCGCTGTCGACGTCACCGATGAGCAGCAGCGCGAGCGCACGGTGCGGCAGACCGCCGCCAAGCTCCTCGTGTCGCTGCTGCCGACCACCGCCGATGCGGATCCGCCGCGCTACGACCTCGACGTCGCGGCCGCCCGCTTGGACCGCTTCGACCTGTCCGGCCGGGTCGTCGGCACCTTCGAGGCCCAGGCCTGCTGGTTCCGGCACAAGACGAACTTCGACGGGACGGTCTTCCTCGGCAAGGTCGACCTCGGCGACGCCACCTTCTTGCACCCGCTGCGCGCGACCGGGACGGTGTTCCGCGGCCGGACCAACCTGCACTGCGTGCGCAACCACGCGCCGCTCAGCTTCGAGCTCGCCGAGTTCCACGGCGCGGTGGACATGCAGGAAGCGCATTGCAACGCGCACGTCTCCTTCGAGCGCGCGTCCTTCCACACCACGCTCGACCTCCGGCGTGCGCGCTTCGACGGCGGCGTCGACTTCCGCGTGCGCGAGCCGCTGCCCAGCATCGCGCTGTACAACACCGAGGTCGACACTTCGACCGATGCCCAGGTGCCGGAAGGCTGGTCGTTCGAGCCCCTGTCGGATGTGAATCGCGCACGCATCCGGGCGCACGAGGTCGGGCAGAATCCCTCGCATGGGTGAACGCAAGATCGGGCTGATCGCGACGATCGCCATCGCCGTCGTGGTCCTCGTCGGCGTCAGCATCGCCTTGCTGGTCTTCGATCCCCGGACCACCGGCGCGGATGCGCTGCGAACCGGCGGGCTGGCCGCCGGTTCGGTCGTCGCCCTCTACGCGCTCTGGCTCAACGACCGGCGCAGGCGCGTCGAGGAGGAGCGGCAGAAGACCGAGCGGCAGCGCCACGAGTTGGAGAACCGCCGGGCCGACCTCGACCGCGACCGGGTCGCCGACGAGCGCTTCGCCCGCGCCGTGGAACTCCTCGGGCACGAGGCCGATCAGGTCCGGGTCGGCGCGCTGCACGCCCTCGCCGGGCTCGCCCGCAGCAACGCCGACTACACCCAGACCGTGCTCGACGTGCTTTGCTCCTACCTGCGGCGACCGTTCTGGCACCACCGCCACAGCGATAACGCCCCGGCGTCCGCCGGAACCCCTTTGAAAGCCGACGACGGGCCCGTGCAGTGGTCCCGGGACGCGAAGGATGGCGCCGAACGGAAGCTGCAGGTGCGGCTGACCGCACAGCGGCTCATCGCCGACCTGCTCCCGGCCGCCGGTGACGAGGCCGCGCCGGCCTACGACCTCGACCTCACCAACGCCTCGCTGGAGTACTTCGACCTGTCCGACCGGAAGGTCGGTTCGTTGCTCCTGCGGTACGGGAAGTTGTTCAGCGACAACAACTTCAGCCGCTGCGAGTTCCACGGCGACGTGTGGTTCACCGGCACGACGGTCGGCGCCGGGCGGCTGTACGGGCGGTTCCGCTGCGACGACGCGGTTTTCCACCAGCGCGCCTGGTTCCCCGGGGTCGAGTTCAACGGCCGGGCGAGCTTCCGGCGGACCCGCTTCCACGGCCAGACGCGGTTCGCCGACAGCCGGTTCGCCGGCTCGGTGTTGATGACGCGGGCGGAATTCCACGGCCCGGCCGACTTCCGCGCTGTCCACTTCGAGCACGACGCCGATCTGAGCGGCACGACGTTCCACGCCGAGATCCAGCACACCGGCATCACGACCGGCCCGGACCGCGAGGTCGTCCTCCCCGACGACTGGCAGGTCGCGAGCGCGTAGCGCGAGAAGGGGTGGCCGGGCGCCGGGTCGGGGGCGGAGCGCCCGGCCACCATGCGGTCCGGCGAGGGGAGGCAGTTCGCCGGACCTGGTCTCGGGGTCAGATGCGCAGGCGCGCAAGGGTTTCGGTGTTCAGGCAGTGCCGCCCGGTCGATTGCGCTTCCCGTTGTCGCTCGGCCTCGACCTCTTCGATCAGCTGCCACACACTCAGCGCGCCATCACCCGCGCCGCCGTGCTGCGCACGCGGAGCGCGGACCAGCAGCATGCTCGCGATCAGCACGTTGACCAGGACCAGAGTGCTCACCTGAAGCCAGAACATTGCTTTCCCCTTGCCTTGAAGTTGACGTTTCCGCAGGTCAGGTCTCGTGCGCACTTTGGATCGCCATAGCACTCCAAAACACTCACGAACCCGGGCCCCACCGGGCGCTGATGCGCCGCCAGCAGTCCATGCAGGTGTCCTCGTTGATCCACTCCAGCTCACGCGGCAGTCGCTGTACCTGCCACGCCTCCACCTGCACGCCGCAGAACGACGTCACCGACGCATACGGCTCGGCCCGCTTCGCGGCCACGTCGAACGCATGCCGCCCAACCCCTACCGGCCGCCAAAACCAGTCCACACCAGCCTTTTCGAACATCCCCGCCTCCGCTTGATCGATCCAAGTTAACGATATTTCTTATCGATCAAATTTGACATCGCACAGTTGAGTGATCATGCGCGACGGTTAGGCTTCGGCCATGCCAAGCCCGACGATGCGTCGAAAGACCTTGGGAGCCGAGCTGAGGAGGCTCCGGAACGCCGAGGCGCTCTCCGCTGACCAGATCGCGGATCTTCTGGGCTGTTCCCAGGCCAAGGTGCGGCACATGGAAAACGGCCGCACCGCACCGTCGAAGGCGGAGCTCAAGGTCCTGATGGACCACTATGGACTGCCCGACGAACGCCGCTCGATCCTTGAAGAAACCCGGGAAGAAGCGCGCAAGCGAGGTTGGTGGTCGACCTACCGCCTGCCGTCGTGGTTCCAGGACTACGTCGGCATGGAGTCGGACGCAGTACGCGTGCGCACCTTCGAACTCGAAATGATTCCTGGCCTGCTCCAGACCGAGGCCTACGCGAGGGCGATCAACGTCATCGGCAGCCACATGACGGAACCCGAAGAGGTCGAGCGACAGGTAAGTGCTCGTCTTCGTCGGCAAGTCCGACTTGACGAGGGCGATTCGCTGGCGCTGCACGCGGTGATCTCGGAGGCGGCGCTACATCGATGCACCGCCGACCCGGCACTCGCTCAAGAACAAATGAGGCGCCTTGCCGAGTTGGCGGCGAAGCCGAACATCTCGATCCAGGTCCTACCGTTCAGCTCCGGGTTGCACGAGTCTGTTTCCGGCAGCTTCACACTGCTGGACTTCCCGCCCGGAACATGGCCATCCTCGGCTTACCAGGAGTACGCCGTGGGCGGCCATCTCGTCGACGACAAGGATGCAGTGGCTGCCCTCAGCACGGTGTTTCAGCGGCTTTGCGAGCGTGCTATGAGCGAAGAAGCCAGTACCAAGCTGATCAGCCGGCACGCCGACATCTGAAGGAGCGCGATCGTGGAATTCTGGCGAAAGTCCAGCTACAGCGGACCAAGCAACAACTGCGTGGAAGTCGGCTGGCGAAAGTCCAGCTACAGCCCGAATAACAACAACTGCGTCGAAGTTGGCCTCGGTGTGGATGCCGTCGGGGTGCGGGACACGAAAGACCGGGACGGTGGGCACTTAGCCGTGCCGGTGCCGAGCTGGCACCGGTTCATCGGCGCCGTCAAAGGCGGCGTCTTCGACCGCTAGCGGATGCGCGAACGGCCCGTTCGCCTCGATAGACGAGGTGAACGGGCCGTTCGCGTCAGCTCTGGATCAGCCGAACAGCTTGGGGAGGGTGCCTTCCCAGGCTTCGCGCAGCTCCGCCAGCGGGATGTCCGCCACGTCCTGGATGTCGAGCGACTGCGCGCCCGCGTCCGCGACGCCGACCTTGGCCCACGGGAGGCCACGGGCCGAGCACATGTCCGTGAAGCGCAGCTCCTCGGTGCGCGGCACCGCCACCAGGATCCGGCCCGCCGACTCGGAGAACAGCCAGACGAACGGGTCCACGCCCTCCGGCAGGACCACCCGGGCGCCGCACTCGCCGATCAGCGCCGTCTCCACCAGCGCCTGCGCCAGGCCGCCCTCGGAGAGGTCATGCGCCGCCGAGATCATGCCGTCGCGGGAACCCGCGAGCACGATCTCCGCCAGCAACTTCTCGCGCGCCAGGTCGACCTTCGGCGGCACGCCGCCGAGGTGGTCGTGGGTGACGCGCGCCCACTCCGAGCCGCCGAGCTCCTCGTGCGTCTCGCCGAGCAGCAGCAGCGTTTCGCCTTCCTCGCCACCGATTCCGGTGGGGATGCGGCGGGTCACGTCGTCGATCGTGCCCAGCACGCCGACCACCGGCGTCGGCAGGATCGGCTTCGCGCCGGTCTGGTTGTAGAAGCTGACGTTGCCGCCGGTCACCGGGATGCCCAGCTCCTGGCAGGCGTCGGCCAGGCCGCGCACCGCCTGCTGGAACTGCCACATCACCGCCGGGTCCTCCGGCGAACCGAAGTTCAGGCAGTTGGTGACCGCCACCGGCGTGGCACCGGTGGTCGCCACGTTGCGGTACGCCTCGGCCAGCGCCAGCTGCGCGCCCGCGTACGGGTCGAGCCGGGTGTAGCGGGCGTTGCAGTCGGTGGCGACCGCGATGCCGCGCCCGGTCTCCTCGTCGATGCGCAGCACGCCGCCGTCCGACGGCTGGGCCAGCACGGTGTTGCCGCGCACGTACCGGTCGTACTGGTCGGTGACCCACGCCCGGGAGCACAGGTTCGGCGACGCCGCCATCCGCAGGATCGTCTCCCGCAGTTCGTCCGATGTGGACGGGCGGGCCAGCGTGTTCGCGCTGTCCGCGACGATCAGGTCCTGCTCGGCGGGCCGCTCGACCGGCCGCTCGTAGACCGGGCCCTGGTGCGCGACGGTCCGCGGCGGCACGTCCACCACGAGCTCGTCGTGCCAGAAGATCTCCAGGTTCTCGCCGTCGGTGACCTCACCGATCACGGTCGCGGTGACGTCCCAGCGGCGGCACACCTCCATGAACGCGTCCACGTTGGACGGATCCACGACGGCGCACATCCGCTCCTGCGACTCGCTGGAGAGGATCTCCGCCGGGGTCATCCCGGTGGCGCGCAGCGGGACCTGGTCCAGGTCGACCCGCATGCCGCCGTCGCCGGCCGACGCCAGCTCCGACGTCGCGCAGGACAGGCCCGCGCCGCCGAGGTCCTGGATGCCCACGACCAGCCCGGCGTGGTACAGCTCCAGGCAGCACTCGATGAGCACCTTCTCGGCGAACGGGTCGCCGACCTGGACGCTGGGCAGCTTCTTGCGGCCGCCGCCGCTCTCGTCGCCGTCGAACGTCTCCGACGCCAGCACCGACACGCCGCCGATGCCGTCGAGGCCGGTGCGCGCGCCGAACAGGATGATCTTGTTGCCCTTGCCGCTGGCGTGCGCCAGGTGCAGGTCTTCGACCTTCATCACGCCCACGCACATGGCGTTGACCAGCGGGTTGCCCGCGTAGCACTCGTCGAAGACGACCTCGCCGCCGATGTTCGGCAGCCCCAGGCAGTTGCCGTAGCCGCCGACGCCGGCGACGACGCCGGGCAGCACCCGCTTGGTGTCCGGCGCGTCGGCCGGGCCGAAGCGCAGCGGGTCCGCCACCGCGACCGGGCGGGCGCCCATCGCCATGATGTCGCGGACGATGCCGCCGACGCCGGTGGCCGCGCCCTGGTAGGGCTCGACGTACGACGGGTGGTTGTGGCTCTCCAGCTTGAACGTGACCGCCCAGCCGTCGCCGATGTCGACCACGCCGGCGTTCTCGCCGATGCCCGCGAGCATCTTCTCGCGCATCTCGTCGGTGGTCGTCTCGCCGAAGTACTTCAGGTGCACCTTCGACGACTTGTAGGAGCAGTGCTCGCTCCACATCACCGAATACATGGCCAGCTCGGCCTCGGTGGGCCGGCGGCCCAGGATCTCGCGGATCCGGGCGTACTCGTCGTCCTTCAGCCCCAGCTCGCGGAACGGCTGGTCGACGTCGGGTGTGGACTTCGCGTGATCGACGCTGTCCACCTTTGCCAGATTGGTCACGCTGCCACCAGTGCATCCAGAACGGACAGGAACATGCCGAGGCCGTCGTCGGTGGGGCCGGTCAGCGGGTCGATCGCGTGCTCCGGGTGCGGCATCATGCCCGCGACCCGGCCGCGCGCGTCGGTGATGCCCGCGATGTCGCGCCGCGAACCGTTCGGGTTCTCGCCCGCGTAACGGAACAGCACCCGGCCTTCGCCTTCGAGCTCGTCGAGGACGGCCTCGTCGGCCACGTAGTTGCCCTCGCCGTGCTTGATCGGGATCAGCAGCTCGGCGCCCGCGTCGTAGCGGGTGGTCCAGGCGCTGCTGTTGTTCTCCACCTTCAACCACTGGTCGCGGCAGACGTAGTGCAGGCCCGCGTTGCGGGTCAGCACCCCGGGCAGCAGCCCGGACTCGCACAGGATCTGGAAGCCGTTGCACACGCCGAGCACCGGCATGCCCTTGCGGGCGGCCTCCACGACCTCGGTCATGACCGGGGCGAACTTGGCGATCGCGCCGCAGCGCAGGTAGTCGCCGTAGGAGAAGCCGCCGGGAACGACCACCGCGTCCACGCCCTTGAGGTCGTGGTCGGCGTGCCAGAGGGCGACCGATTCGCCACCTGCACGGCGCACCGCGCGCGCGGCGTCGACGTCATCGAGGGTGCCGGGGAAGGTGACGACGCCGATCTTCGCGCTCATGCGTCCACCCGGCGAACGGTCCAGTCCTCGATCACCGGGTTGGCCAGCAGCGTCTCAGCGATCTTGGCGAGCGTGGCGTCGTCGACGTCGTCGGCGACCTCCAGCTCGAACCGCTTCCCCTGGCGGACTTCGGTGATGCCCTCGAAACCGAGACGGGGCAGCGCGTTCGCCACCGCCTGTCCCTGCGGATCGAGGATTTCCTGCTTCGGCATGACGTCGACAACGACTCGGGCCACGGGTGCTGCTCCCGGTTTCCGTGCAGATCCGCCGGGACCCCGGCGGATGGCCAGCAGTACCGCCAAAGGGTAACTGAGCTGGGAGTTCACCCTGCCGGGCAGGGGCCGGAGGTGCGGCGTGGCTCACGACACCCGACACGGCCTGTGTCTTGCGCCACAATTTTCGCACATTGTCTAAACCTTTGGCCCGACGGACGTCTATTACGACCGGGGCACCGAAACCCGGGCCCCGCTTGCAGTTACCTAGGGGGAACGCACACCGATGCGCACAATCAAGACGCTGATGGCGGCCGGCCTGCTCGCCGGCCTCGCGCTGACCACCACCGTGCCGGCGATGGCGGCGCCGAGCCATGGCCCGGCGGCCGTCGCGCCCGCCGAGAACGCCCTGCTGACCGCGGACAAGTCGCAGGTCCGGGCGGGCAACACGCTGGTCCTGCGGCTGGAACACGGCGCCGAAGGCGTCAACTGGATCTCGTCGGCGGCGTTCGTGCGCAACCGGGAACACCCGTTCGGCGCGGACGAAGGCCTCGCCGAGGTCGTGAACGACCGCGACGGCAACGCCGAGGCGGTGGCCACCATCGCCGACGTCGCGCCCGGCGAGTACATCGTGCACACCCGCATCGGCGGCAGCGCGGGCCCGACCATGAAGATCACCGTCACGAAGTGACCTCGCGCAGTGGGGCGTCCCCGGCCGGGGGCGCCCCACTCGCGATTCAGCTGATCGCGTAAAGCGTTCACCCGCAGCGAGAACCGTCGCGATGCCCGGACCGGTCGAGGCAGGGTGCCGATATGCGGATCTTGGTTTTGGGCGGAACGGTTTTCCTCGGGCACGCGGTGGCGGCCGAGGCCCTCCGGCGGGGGCACGACGTCGTCTGCGCGGCGCGCGGCACGGGCGGCAACATTCCCGACGGCGCGAAGCTGGTGACGGTGGACCGGGAGCAGGGCCTCGGCCAGCTCACCGGGGAACGGTTCGACGCCGTGGTCGACGTGGCGCGGAACTACCGGTGGGTGCGCGACGCCCTCGACGTCCTGGGCGCGACGGCCGGGCACTGGACGTTCGTGTCCACCATCAACGTCTACGCCGACAACGAGACGCCCGGCCTGAGCACCGACGCCGAACTGCTGGAGCCGATCACCGACTCCGACGACGTGAGCACGTCCGAGGCCTACGGCGGGATCAAGGTGGCGTGCGAGAACGCGGTGCGCGCCGCGGTCGGCGACCGGGCCTTCGTGCTGCGCCCCGGCCTGATCACCGGGCCGAACGACATCTCGGACCGGTTCGGCTACTGGCCGGCGCGGATGGCGCGCGGCGGTCGCGTGCTCGTGCCGGACGCCGACCACCCGACCCAGCACGCCGACGTGCGCGACCTGGCGGCGTGGATCGTGGACGCCGGGGAGCAGGGCATTACCGGCACCTTCGACGGCACGAGCCCGACCACCCCGCTGAACGAGCTGCTGGCGCAGATCGCCGAGCTGGTCGCGCCGCCTGGCACGGAACTCGTGGCCATCGCGCCGGAAGCCCTGACCGAAGCGGGCGTGCAGCCCTGGGCAGGCCCGAAGTCGCTGCCGTTCTGGCTGCCGGAAAGCCACCAGGGCATCGTCGCGCGCAACGCCCAGCCCAGCCTCGACGCGGGCCTGCGCATCCGGCCGCTCGCCGAGACGGTGTCGGCGGCGCTGGAGACCGAGCGCTCACTGGGCCTGGACCGAGAGCGTCGAGCGGGGCTCACCCCGGAGGAGGAAGCCGAACTCCTCGCCACCCTCGCCAAGTGACCCGGTGATCTCGCCGACCTCCTTCGGCCTGGTCAGAACCCGTGCGCGTTTTGTGTCGCCATAGCAGCACAAAACACGCACGGGCTCCTACCAGCGGAAACCGAACCTCCGGTGATCTTCCGCCGGTAGCCGAGCAGCGTGGAAGAGTGGACGTGCTCGCTCATCTAGGAGGAAACACCGTGCAGATCACCCACTTCGGACACGCGTGCGTGCTGGTCGAGACCGATTCGGCGCGACTGCTGATCGACCCCGGCGCGTTCTCCGCCGACTTCGAAGACCTCCGCGACCTCGACGCCGTGCTGATCACGCACCAGCACTTCGACCACCTCGACCTCGACCGGCTCCCGGCCCTGCTCGCCGCCAACCCGAACGCCCGGCTGGTGGCCGACTCGGGCTCGGCGCCGGCGATCGCCGAGAAGGGCCTGGCCGCGACCACGGCGCGCCCCGGCGAGTCGCTGGAGCTGGGCGGCGCGTCGATCAACGTCGTCGGCGGCACGCACGCGGTGATCCACCCGGACATCCCGGTGATCGACAACATCGGCTACGTCGTCGACCACGGCGCCTTCTACCACCCCGGCGACTCGTTCTACGTGCCGGAACAGCGGATCGACGTGCTCGGCGTGCCTACGGGGGCGCCGTGGCTGAAGCTCTCCGAAGCGGTCGACTTCCTGCGCGCGGTGGCGCCGCGAGCGGCGGTGCCGATCCACGAAGCGGTGCTGGCGAACCCGAACATGCACTACCGCATGTTCGAACAGCTCGGCCCGAAGGACACGGCCCTCGAAGTCCTGACCAAGGGCACCCAGACCACGCTCTGACCCGGACCGGGCGCCAAGGAGGCCCCGCCGCGCCAGCCGCCGTTTTCGCGCGAAACCGTCCCCGGCCCTGCGCGGACGCGCCGTTTTCGCGCGAAACCGCCACCAGTCACGCGCGGACGCGGCGGTTTCGCGCGAAACCGGCATCACGCCCGCGTAGGCGCGGCGATTTCGCGCGAAACCGCCATCTGCCACGCGTGCGGTGCGCTGATGTCGCGCGAAATCGACATCCTTCCGGCGTGCTTCGCCTGGTGGCGGGGTCGCAGGTTCAGTCGTCGTTGCGGTCGTCGTCCTGGTCGTCGACGTCGTGGTGGTCGCCGGGCCGGTCGTCCAGGTGGTCGTCGCGGTCGTCCAGGTTGTCGTCGAGGTCTAGGCGGTCGTCCAGGTCGAGGTGATCGTCGCAGTCGTCGAAGCGGTCATCGACCTCGTCGCGGTCGTCGTCGTAGCGGTCGTCGACGTCGCGGTCATCGTCGAAGCGGTCGTCCGCGTCGTCGTCGAATCTGTCGTCGGCGTCTTCGAAGTGGTCGTCCTGGTCGTCCAAGCAGACCGGGGTTGGTTGGGCGAGCGGGAGCTGGTCGGCCGGGGTCGCCGCTCGCGGGGTTTCGGCCGTGCCGGTTTCCGCTGCGAGCGCGGCTCCCGTTCCGCCGAGGCCCACCAGCGCTACCGCCGCCACCGCCGCGAGCCAGGTCCGCTTCGTGTTCCGAATCCGCATCGTCCTCGTCCTCCGTTGGCTGCTCTCGCCTGACGAGAACCAGCTTCGGCGCCCAGCGTGAGGCGGCCCTGAAGGTCGAATGAGGGGATCCTCATCCCCGTGCCGGCGTCGCGGAGCGGCGGGCGAACGAGGCATAGGTGACCGGCCGCGCGCCGTGGTGCAGCGCCAGGTCCACGGCGTCCAGGAGCGCCTGCCTCGCGGCCGGTTTCCGCAGCTCGGCGGCGTCCATCGCGAGCCGGACCGGCCTCCCGCGGCGGGCCGCCCGCTCGACGCCCAGCACCAGCGCCCGGCACCACCACGGCTCCGCGCGTTCCCCCGGGCCGAGCATCCGGATCCGCGCCCGGTGCACCTGGCCGGTCGTGAGATCCCGGACCGCCATCGCGTCCGCGCAGACGGAGAATCCGCGCCGCTGCAGCGCGGTGACGGTGCCGGGCGAGGCGAGCCAGCGCGGCGGGATGAAGCTGTTCGTCCGCAGCCCGACCTGTTCCAGCACCGCCGACGCGGCCGCCAGCCGCAGCCCGGCTTCGTGCGCCGGGAGTTGGGCGGCCGGGGCGAGACGGGCGCGCAGGCCCGGGGACAGGCGGGCGAAGCCGTGCAGGCTGATGGCGTCGCGCCGCGCCAGGCGCTCGGCCACCCAGTCCAGCAGCGGGGACTGCGGGTTCCGCGCCTCCAGGTGATCCGGGCGCGGTGAGATCAGCAGGGATAGCGGGACCTGGCGGCGGTCCAGTTCGGCGGCGAATTCCGCGCACTGGTCCAGCACCCGGAGCCCAAGACCGGACAACGACACGACGAGCGGCGTGCTCACGATCCCTCATTCCGCCTGGTCCGGGTGTCCACGACCTGACGGCCAGGTGTCGTCCCGGCGCAAATCCGGCGAACCTCCACGCCGCCACCTTCGGCAAGCCCGGTCCCGGCCGGACGCCGACACGCCGACGCATACTCCGACCGGGGGAACCGGGCCGGCGGCAGCGCGATTCCACGAGAAATCGCGCGCCTGCCCGTGCTCGCCGCGCCGAGTTCGCCCGGGTGGCGGCCGGTTTCGCGAGTCTCCCGGGTGATGCGGGACTACTGCGCGGGGGCGAGCCAGTCGGCGAAGGAGCGGCCGGTGATCCGCTCGTAGGCCTCGACGTAGCGGGCGCGCGAGGCGTCGATGACGTCGGCAGGCAGCGGGGGCGGCGGGGTGTCCGAGGCGCGGTCCCAGCCGGAAGCCGGCGAGGTCAGCCAGTTGCGCACGTACTGCTTGTCGAACGACGGCTGCACCTTGCCCGCCTCGTACCCGTCCGCCGGCCAGTACCGCGACGAGTCGGGCGTGAGCACCTCGTCGCCGAGCACCAGCGAGCCGTCCCCGGCCAGGCCGAACTCGAACTTGGTGTCCGCGAGGATCACGCCGCGACCGCGCGCGTGCTCCGCCGCCCGGCGGTAGACCAGCAGCGTCAGGTCGCGCAGCTCCGCGGCGCGCTCCGCGCCCAGCTGCTCGGCGACCGCCTCGAAGCTCACGTTCTCGTCGTGCTCGCCGATCTCGGCCTTCGTCGCCGGGGTGAAGATCGGTTCCGGCAGCTCGGACGCCTCGACGAGCCCGCCGGGCAGCTGCACGCCGCACACCGCGCCGGTGCGCTGGTAGTCGGCGAGCCCGGAACCCGTCAGGTAGCCGCGCGCCACGCACTCCACCGGCAGCATCTCCAGCCGCTTCACCAGCAGCGCGCGACCGCGCACCTCGCCGGGGATGCGCGGGTCGTCGGCGGCGACCAGGTGGTTCGGCATCACGTCGGCGAGCAGCTCGAACCAGAACACGCTCATCGCGGTCAGCACCCGGCCCTTGTCGGGGATCGGGGTGTCGAGCACGTGGTCGTACGCCGAGATGCGGTCGGAGGCGACCAGCAGCAGGTGTTCGTCGTCCACGGCGTGCAGCTGGCGAACCTTGCCGGCCGCGATCTGGGGGTAATCGGCGAGTGCAACCACGTGCGGATTGTCTCGCACCGGGGCCAGGGCACTCGCACGCGGGCCGGTGGTAAGAACCGGCGTGGGCCGCCCGGACCAGCCCCGATCGACCACAGGAGGACTTCGTGACCGAGACATTCACCGACTGGCTCCGCCAGCGCAGCGAGCCCGACTGGACCGCGGTCGTCACGCACCCGTTCACCCAGGGCCTGTTCGACGGGCTGGTGCCGGTCGAGTCGATGCGCTCCTACCTGGTGCAGGACTACCAGTTCGTCGACGACTTCCTGGCGCTGCTGGGTTCCGCGGTGGCCAAGGCGGACCGCTACTCGTCGCGGCTGGCGATCGCGGGCAGCATCGCCGTGGTCACCAGCGAGGAGAACACCTACTTCCAGCGCGCGTTCGACGCGCTGGGCGTCGGCGAGGCGGACCGGGTGCGCCCGGTGCTGGACGAGGCGACGGTGGCGTTCCGGGACGTGATGAACGACGCCAACGCGAACGGGAGCTACGCCGAGGTGCTGACGGTGCTGACCGTCGCGGAGTGGACCTACCTGGAGTGGGCGATGCGGGCACCGGCCTCGCCGCCGGAGAACTTCGTGCACGCGGAGTGGATCACGCTGCACAACAACCCGGGTTTCCAGGGCTGGGTGCGGTGGCTGTGCGGCGAGCTCGACCGGATCGGCGCCGACCTGGACGAGCGCGAGCGGGCCCGCTGCCTGCGCGTGTTCCAGCAGGCGACGCGCTGCGAGCTCGACTTCTTCAACGCCCACTGGAAGTGACGGGTCAGGCCCGTGCGTACTTTGTGCTGCTCCAGCGACACAAAGTACGCACGGCCACTGACCTGGCCTTACGGCTCACTCGAAGGCTCGTTGCAGCGCGTCGAAGGCCTGCTCGGCGAGGGGCTCGATCGCCGCCGCGATCTCCTCGTGGTTCGCGCCGTCGAGCGTTCGCCGGAAGATCTCCTCCAGCAGCACTCGGTACGCCGTCGTGGCTTGTGCCGCCAGGAGCTTGGCGGTGAACTCGGCGAGTTCCGGCGCCAGCGCGTCGGCCAGCGCCCGTTCCCGCTGCTCGTGGATCTCCCGCAGCCGGGCCTGCAGCGTCGGGCTTCCGCTGATCACCCGGACGAACTCCGCCCCGGAGAAGCCGATCAGCGCGTCGCGCCGGGCCAGCGCCTCGAAGTAGGCGCGCCGCAGCGCCGCCGGCGCCGACTCGCCCGGTTCGCGCTCCGCGACCGCCTGCGCCGGCCCGGCGACCAGTTCCTCGTGCATGTCGAGGAGCAGGTCCTCCTTGCGCGGGAAGTGGTTGGTGACGGTCATCTTCGCCACCCCGGCCGCGGCCGCCACCTGCGCGATCGTCACGTTCTCGAAGCCGTGCTCGATGAACAGCCGCGTCGCGACGTGCGAGATCTCCTGCCTCGTCTGCCGCTTGCGCCGTTCCCGCAGTCCCTCCGTGCTCATGACTGGTCCGCCTCTCCGCGATCCACAGTGGTGGTTGCGTTCAGCCCAATCTCCCGTTGCGTGGTTTCTCGTGGCTGGTTTGCGTCACGGTCCCCCGGGGTGCGGTTGAGGAGGGTTGAGGTTGGCACAGGGCTCATGCCGCCAGCCTAGCCACCAGGCTAGGTCGCACCCAAATAATGTACTTGACCTAATTATTAGGTTCAACCTAAGTTAACCTCCGTTGCTCGACGCGAGGAGGTGCGATGACGGTTGCGAAAGCCGCCCCGGCGGCGCGATCGGATGAAGAGGTTCCAGCGCAGCTGTGGCGGATGGCCGGAGTCCTGCTGCTCGGCGCGGTGCTGGGCGGGCTGGACGCCACGATCGTCAACGTCGGGATCGACGCGATCGCCGGCGAGCTGCGCAGCCCGTTGAGCACGATCCAGTGGGTGTCAACCGGATACCTGCTGGCCGTGTCGCTGGTGATGCCGATCTCCGGCTGGGCGTCCGAGCGGTTCGGCGCCAAGCGGATGTGGCTGGTCTCGGTCGCCCTGTTCGTCGGCGGGTCCGCGCTCTGCGGCATCGCCTGGTCGGCCCCGGCGCTGGTCGCGTTCCGCGTCCTGCAGGGCATCGGCGGCGGGATGATGCAGCCGATCGGCCAGTCGATGGTCGCCCAGGCCGCCGGTTCCAAGATCGGCCGCGTGATGGGCGTGACGTCGATCCCGGTGATGCTCGCGCCGGTGGTCGGCCCGATCCTCGGCGGCGCGATCGTGCAGAGCCTGGACTGGCGCTGGATGTTCCTGATCAACCTGCCGATCGGGCTCATCGCGCTGTGGCTGGCGGTGCGGGTGCTGCCGTCCGAGCCGGGCACCGCGAGCGGCAACCGGCTGGACGCCGTCGGCCTGCTGCTGCTCTCGCCCGGGCTGGCCGCCGTGGTGTACGGGTTCACCGCGGCCGGAGCTGCCGGCGGTTTCAGTTCTATGTGGACGGTGCTACCGCTGGCCGCGGGCGCGGTGCTGTTGTTCGGCTATGGCGTGCATGCGCTGCGGGGCCGGGTTGCGCCGCTGATCGACCTGCGCCTGTTCGCGCGCCGGGGATTTGCCGCCGCCACGGGCAATTCGTTCCTGCTCGGCGCCTCGCTCTACAGCTCGATGCTGCTGATTCCGCTTTACTACCAACAGGTCCAGCACGTCGGACCGCTCGCCGCCGGGCTGCTGCTCGCGCCGCAAGCGCTGGGCACCGCGATCACCACGTTCGCGGCCGGGCGGCTCTCCGACCGGATCGGGCCGCGACCGCTGCTGCTCGCCGGCATCCTCGTGGCCCTCGCCGGAACGGTGTCGTTCACCCAGCTCGCCGCCCAGCCCCCGGGCTGGTTGCTGACCGCTTCCCTGCTGCTGCGCGGGATCGGAATGGGCATGACGATGGCCCCCGGCATGGCCGCGGTCTACCAGAGCGTGCAGCGGCACGAGGTTCCCCGCGCGGCCAGCGCGTTGAACGTGCTCAACCGGATCGGCGGATCGCTGGGCACCGCACTGCTGGTGGTGGTGCTGCAGGGCTCGTCGGCGCCGGAACCGGCGGCCGCGTTCGGCGACACCTTCTGGTGGGCGTTCGGCATCACCGCGCTGAGCCTGATCCCCGCATTCCTGCTGCCCGCCGCGAAGAAGGAGCCGAAATGACGTTGCGCCTGATGAGCGTGCACGCCCACCCCGACGACGAATCCAGCAAGGGCGCCGCCACCTTGGCCCGCTACGCCGCCGCGGGGGCGGAGGTGCTGGTCGTGACCTGCACCGGCGGGGAACGCGGCGACGTGCTCAACAAGCGGCTGGACCGCCCCGAGGTGCGGGCGAACCTGGCCGGGATCCGCCGGCGGGAGATGGCCGCCGCCGCGGAGATCCTCGGCGTGCGGCAGCGGTTCCTCGGGTTCGTCGACTCCGGGCTGCCCGCCGACGGCGAGCCGCTGCCGGACGACTGCTTCGCCGCCCAGCCGCTCGACGTCGCGGCCCGGCCGCTGGTCGCCGCGATCCGCGAGTTCCGGCCGCACGTGGTCATCACCTACGACGAGACCGGCGGCTACCCGCATCCCGACCACATCAAGACCCACGAGGTGACCGCTACCGCGTTCGAGGCGGCCGCCGATCCGGCGCGCTACCCCGGCGACGGGCGGCCGTGGCAGCCGCTGAAGCTGTACTACCAGGCCGCGCTGTCCCGCGCGTGGTTCGAGGCGCTGGACGAGGCGATGACGACGCGCGGCCTGGAGTCGCTGTTCGCGCCGGTGCTCGCCGACTGGCCGGACACCGCCCCGAACCTGGCCGTCACCACCCGCATCCGGTGCGCGGAGCACTTCGAGGCCCGGGACCGGGCGGCGCTCGCGCACGCCACGCAGATGGACCCGGACCACCCGTTCTTCGCGCACCCGCGCGAAGTCGAGCGGGAGGTGTGGCCGACCGAGGACTACCACCTGGCCCGCAGCCTGGTCGGCACGAACCTCCCGGAAGACGACCTGTTCACCGGGATCACGGTCTAGGCCGGTCTCGTGAGCACTTTGGATCGCTATGGCAGTCCAAAGTGCTCACGAGCAGGGAAGTCCAGGGTTCCCGCCGTCAGCGGATGCCGGTCAGGCCGCGACGCTCAGGCCCGCAGCTCGGTGAAGCGGAGGCGGTTGCCGAAGGGATCGCGGAGGCCGCAGTCGATCCCGTACGGGCGCTCGGTGGGTTCCTCGGTGAACTCGACGCCCCTGGCCAGCAACGTCTCGTACGTCTTGTGGCAGTCGTCCGTGGTGAGGATGAACCATCCGCCCATCGCGCCCTTGGTCACCAGTTCGCGGACCTCCTGCGCGGCCTCCTCGGACAACGACGGAGCCCCCGGCCTCTCCAGCATGATCTGGCGCTCCGGGTGGCCGGAGACGCTGACGGTCAGCCAGCGCATGAAGCCCATGTCGATGTCGGTGTTGACCTCCAAGCCGAGCTTGCCGACGTAGAAGTCGAGGGCCTCGTCCTGGTCGAGGACGTAGATCTGCGAGTGGGTGATGGCGTTGAACATGGACAACACGCTAATCAGCCGGGTCCGGGAAAACTTATCCAGAACTGATCGATCGGCGAGCTCGGGAACTCGGCCGCGTCCACGCCATCACGAAGCAGTTCGGCACGCTCGTGACCACGGCTTCCTTGCGGTACGTCCGCGGCGAGCTGCCGACGATGTCGTGGAACGTGCGGCTGAACGTTCCCAGGCTGCCGAAGCCGACCGCGAAGCAGATGTCCGTCACGCTGCGATCGGTCTCCCGCAGCAGGAGCATCGCGCGCTCGACGCGGCGGCGCTGCAGGTAGCGGTGCGGCGTCTCGCCGAACGTGGCCCGGAAGGTGCGCGCGAAGTGCGCTTCCGACACGTGGGCGATCCGGGCCAGGGCCGCCACGTCCAGCGGCTGCGCGTAGGCGCGGTCCATCGCATCCCGCGCCCGGAGCATGCGGCGGTTGTTCTCCTCGGTAGCGCGGCTCACAACGCCATCCCACCACGTCTTCGAAGCGAGAAGGGCGCCCCGGTCGGGGCGCCCTCCTGCTGTCGTCAGAGGATGTCGGCCGGGCTGTAGGCCGCCGCCTCCGGGTGGCGGGTCGTGATCTTCTCGACCTGGTCCACGATGGCGCCGACCTGGGCCGCCGCCGCTCCGGTGAAGGCGAGGCGGTCCGCCAGGAGGGCGTCCAGCTCGGCCCGGTCCAGCGGGAGGCGGTCGTCGGCCGCCAGCCGGTCCAGGAGGTCGTTGCGCTCCGCGCCCTGCTCGCGCATCGCCAGCGCGACCGCCACCGCGTTCTCCTTGATCGCCTCGTGCGCGGTCTCCCGGCCGACGCCGGCCCGCACCGCCGCCATCAGCACCTTCGTGGTGGCCAGGAACGGCAGGTAGCGGTCGAGCTCGCGGGCGACCACGGCGGGGAACGCGCCGAACTCGTCGAGCACCGTCAGGAACGTCTCCAGCAGGCCGTCGAAGGCGAAGAACGCGTCCGGCAGCGCCACCCGGCGCACCACGGAGCAGGACACGTCGCCCTCGTTCCACTGGTCACCGGCCAGCTCGCCGACCATCGACACGAAGCCGCGCAGCACCACCGCGAGGCCGTTGACCCGCTCGCAGGACCGGGTGTTCATCTTGTGCGGCATCGCGCTGGAGCCGACCTGGCCCGGCTTGAAGCCCTCGGTCACCAGCTCGTGCCCGGCCATCAGCCGGATCGTGGTCGCCACGTTCGACGGCGCGGCGGCGAGCTGCGCCAGCGCGGTGAGCACTTCGAAGTCCAGCGAGCGCGGGTAGACCTGGCCGACGCTGGTCAGCGTGCTGCCGAAGCCGAGGTGGCCGGCCACCCGGCGCTCCAGCTCGGTGAGCTTCGCCGGGTCGCCGCCGAGCAGGTCGAGCATGTCCTGCGAGGTGCCGACCGGGCCCTTGATGCCGCGCAGCGGGTAGCGCGCGAGCAGCTCCTCCAGCCGGTGGAAGCCGACGAGCAGCTCGTCGGCGGCAGTGGCGAAGCGCTTGCCGAGCGTGGTCGCCTGGGCCGCGACGTTGTGCGAGCGCCCGGCCATGACGAGCTCGCCGTACTCGCCTGCGAGCTTGCCGAGCCGCGCCAGGACGGCGACCGTGCGGTCGCGGACCAGCTCCAGGCTGAGCCGGACCTGCAGCTGCTCGACGTTCTCGGTGAGATCCCGGGAGGTCATGCCCTTGTGGATCTGCTCGTGGCCGGCGAGGGCGTTGAACTCCTCGATGCGGGCCTTGACGTCGTGGCGGGTGACGCGCTCGCGGGCGGCGATGGAGTCCAGGTCGACCTGCTCCAACACCCGCTCGTAGTCGGCGACCGCGTTCTCGGGGACCTCGATGCCGAGGTCGGCCTGGGCGCGCAGCACCGCGAGCCACAGCTTGCGCTCCAGGATGATCTTGTGCTGCGGGGACCACAGCTCGACCAGCCCGGGCGAGGCGTAGCGGGCGGCGAGGACGTTCGGAATGCTGGGCTTGACCGTCACGAACAGCCAGGATACCGGCGGGGTGCCCCCGTTCGGCCCACCCGGTCGGCGCCCGGCCCCGCGACGCGAGGCGGCGGCCCCACCCGTTCGGCGCCCGACGCCTCGCTTCGGGCGTTTTCGCGCGAAATCGGCGTTCCCCACGCCTGCCGGAAGACAAAATCCACCGAATCGGATATTTCCGTCGAGTCGGCGATTCGAATTGGAAAGCGGTTCGGCGGGCGTCAGCCCTGGAACGTGATTTCTCGATCGGTCGCGATCAGGTCGAGGCGATCCACGTGCAGCTGCCGGTAGGCGCCCAGGCCGGCGGCCTCCGCGCCGGCGGTGTGCGACGCGGAGGCCGAAACGACGCTGCCGTCGGTCCGGAAGTGCCGGACGATGTGCGTCGTCGGCCCGTCCTCACCCAGGGAGGCGAGGACGCTCGCGCCTTCCACGAGGATCGATCCGTCATCGAGCGTGCGCGTGGTGCAGCCGCGCAACACCTGCGCCGACTCGAAGCGTCTACTGTGGACATATCTACGCGCTGCCACGCCCGGTAGAGCTCGAGGAGCGTGTTCTGGGCGAGGTCTTCGGCGAGGTGCCAGTCCCCGCACAGCAGGTACGCCGAGCTGCGCAGCCACAGCGCACGCGCCGCGGCGAACTCGCGGAACTCCTGTTCCCGTTCGGCCCGCATGGAATCGGTCCCCTTTCGCGCTACCGACCTTCTCCACGGACCCGGTTCGAGCGGGGTTGCACGAACGCGCAACCCGCGACCCGATCGGTCCAGCACCGCGCATCCCGGCAGGCAATCCGGTGGTCCGGCCCGGAATTCGCGACCGAGACCGGATCGGCACATTAATTCGGACCTAAATGACCCGACCCTCGCTGGACGCCGCCAAATCTCGAACATATCGTTGGCGGACGACCGAGTTGACGCGAACAAAAGGACTCGAACGGATGGCCATCGACGTGTTCCGCGATGAGCGGCAGGACGTGTTCTGGATCGTCGGCATGGGCCTCCCCCTGAGACACGCCACCATCTTTCGCCCCGGCGCGGTGTACGCCGGGCAGTCGATTCCGGCGCTGTGCGGCGCCTCGCTGAAGGTTCCGCAGCCCACCCCGAGCGGCCGCGAACCGAACTCGAAGCCGGTCACCGACAAATGCCAGGAATGCTCGCGGGAAGCCGCCGAAGGCGATTTCGCGGAAACGACCTGGGACTTCTGACCACCCCGCGCACCAACGGAAAATCGGTCGACCGGGACACACGACACGAACTACCGTCGATGTCACCATGGCTTCGCGCGATTCGAGTGCATCCCGGTTCCTGTGGTCCCTGCTGGCACAACGGCCGGGACTGCTGACGCTTGCGACCATTTCCGGTGCGTTGTGGATGCTGCCGACGGCGCTGATGCCGCTGGTGGTCGGCCACGCGATCGACGAGGGGATCCGCGACGGCGTCGACGGCGCGCTGCTGGGCTGGGTGCTGGTCGTGGTGGCGCTCGGCCTCACGCTGATGGTCGCCGCAGGCACGCTGAGTTGGGCGTCGCACACGCTTTGGCTGCACGGCGCGGTGGGATCCCAGCGGATCGTGCTGGGCCACGTGATCGGGCTCGGCGGCACGCTGACGCGCAAGGTCCGGGCGGGCGAGGTGGTCACGGTCGGCGCGACGGACATCTACCGCGTCGGCGGGGTGTTCGAGGTGATCGGGCGGGCCACCGGATCGCTGGTCTCCTTCGCGGTCGCCGCCGCGGCGGTGCTGTGGATCTCGCCAGTGATGGGCGTCGTCGTGCTGATCGGCGTGCCGCTGGCGACCGTGGGCATCGGGCCGCTGCTGGCCCCGCTGCGCCGCCGCGAGGAAGCGCAGCGGGAGGAGCTGTCGCAGGTCAGCGCGCAGGCCGCGGACATCGTGTCGGGGCTGCGGATCCTGCGCGGCGTCGGCGGCGAGTCCCGCTTCCACGCGCGGTTCGTCGACGCCTCCCAGCGAGTCCGGGTCGCCGGGGTGGCCGCCGGGCGGATCGAGGCGCTGCTGTCCGCCGCGGAGATCCTGCTGCCCGGCCTGGTCACGGTGCTGGTCACCTGGATCGGCGCGCGGCTGGCGCTGGACGGCGACATCAGCGTCGGCGAGCTCGTCGCGTTCTACGGCGTGTCTGCGTACCTGGTCATCCCCGTCCGCACCGCCACCGAGGCGGCCTACGCGTTCGCCTCTGCGCAGGTCGCGGCCGGTCGCATGGGCTCGCTGCTGCGGCTGGAGCCCGAGCCCGCGCCGCCGGAGCACCCGAAGCCGCTGCCGCCGGGTCCGCTGGAGCTGTTCGACGAGGCGAGCGGCCTGCGCATCCCGGCGGGCGAGCTGACCGTGATCGACGCAGGCGAACACGCGGAGGCGCTCGCGGAGCGCCTCGCCGGTGCGGCGATCGCCGACGGCGTGCCGCTGCGCGACGTCGAGCCGGACGAGGTGCGCCGCCGAATCGTGTTGGCGCACAACCAGGACCAGCTGTTCTCCGGACCGGCCCGCACCGAGATCGACCTGGAGTCCGATGTGGACGTCGAAAGCGCGTTGCACGCGGCCGATGCGCACGACGTGATGTCGGCCCTGCCCGCCGACGGGCTGCTCGACGAGCGCGCCCGCTCGCTCTCCGGCGGTCAGCGGCAGCGCCTGCTGCTCGCCCGCGCGCTGTGCGCGGACGCCGACGTGCTGATCCTGGACGAGCCGACGTCGGCGGTCGATGCGCACACCGAGGCGAGGATCGCCGAGCGAGTAGGCGAGTTGCGGCGCGGGCGCACCACCGTGGTGCTGAGTCAGAGTCCGTTGTGGATGGCCGTGGCGGATCAGGTGCGGCACGCGGGAGACGATGCATGAGCACGAAACTGCCGCTGGCGGGCGGAACCGCGGTGCGCAGCTGGATGTGGCGCACGCTCCTGGTGCACCGCCGCCACTTCGCCGCGATGATGCTGCTGTTCGGCCTGACGACGCTGGTCGGCCTGATCGGACCGCAGATCCTCGGTTCCCTCGTCGACTCGGTGGTCACCGGCACCACCACCGACTACGTCGATCTGCTCGCCGCGGTGTTCCTCGTGGTGCTGGTGGTGCAGGCGCTGCTGGCTCGTTCGGCGCGACTGCGCGCGACGATGCTCGGCGAGCACCTGCTCGCGGAATCGCGCGAGAGCATGGTGGGCCACGCGCTGCGGCTGCCGCTGGGCACCGTCGAGGCGGCCGGCACCGGCGACCTGCTCAGCCGCGCGACCACGGATGTCGACCGGCTCGACTACACGATCCGCAACGCCGCGCCCGAGATCGCCACGGCGCTGATCACCATCGTGCTGACCGGCACCGCGATGATCGTCACCTCGCCGCTGCTCGCCTGCGGGATGCTGGTCGCGGTGCCGCTGATGGTCTTCAGCACCCGCTGGTACTTCCCGCGTTCGCTGCCGAACCTCGCGCAGGTCGCGGCGAACTGGTCAGAGGTCCAGTCGAGCACGCACGAATCCGTCGAGGGCGCGCGAGCCATCGCTGCCCTGCGCCTGGGCGCGCGCCGCCGCGCGCGCAACGAGCAGATGCTCGGCCGGGCCGCCGCATCGGAGAAGCGGCACCGGTACCTGCTCACCGTGTGGCTGCCGTTCCTGGAGCTGTCGTACGTGCTGCCGATCGGCGCGATCCTGCTCATCGGCGGCTGGGCGTACCAGGCGGATCTCGTCGAGCTCGGCACCATCATCACCGTCGTGCTCTACGCGCAGGCGATGTCGAACCCGTTCGACGAGCTGTTCATGTGGCTCGAAGAGCTGCAGACCGGGCACACGGCGCTGCAACGCATCCTCGGCGTCCGCGAGATCCCAGTGGCCGACGACGCCGCGTCCGGCCCCGAGGAGGAGCCCGGCCGCGACCTGGTGATCCGCGACGTGCGCTTCTCCTACCGGACAGACCGGGAGATCCTGCACGGCATCGACCTGACCGTCCCGGCCGGTCAGCGGCTGGTGATCGTCGGCCCGTCCGGCGCGGGCAAGTCGACCCTCGGCAGGCTGATCGCCGGCATCAGCCGGCCGGACTCCGGGTCGGTCGCCTTCGGCAGCACCGAGATCACCGACCTGCCCGCCGCACAGCTGCGCCGCGAGGTGGTGCTGCTGACCCAGGAGCACCACGTCTTCGCCTGCTCGCTGCGGGAGAACCTCGCGCTGGCCGACGGCGACCCGAACGACGACCAGCTGACCGACGCGCTCAAGGCGGTCGGGCTGCAGGACTGGGTGGCGGCGCTGCCGGACGGGCTGGACACGGTCCTCGGCGCGGGCGGGCACCCGGTTCCGGCGGCCCGCGCGCAGCAGCTCGCGCTGGCCCGGGTGCTGCTGGCCGACCCGCACACGGTGGTCCTCGACGAGGCGACGTCGCTGTTGGACAACGTCACGTCGCGGGATCTCGAACGGGCGCTTTCGACGCTGCTGGCGGGGCGCACGGTGATCGCGATCGCGCACCGGCTGCACACCGCGCGCAACGCCGACCAGGTGGCCGTGATGTCCGACGGGCGCATCGTCGAGCTGGGCAGCCACGATGAGCTGCTCGCCGCCGACGGCTCGTACGCGCGGCTGTACCGGGTGGCTCAAAGAAGGGTTTAAAAGTGGTTTCCGTAGCGGTGCGGGTAGCGGAACCTCAGGCGCCGCCTCGCTGTGGGATCCCCGACATCATGTATGTCCAATACACCACGTCGGGGCTGTCCTCGCGGGGCGACGCCTGAGAACCCGCGGCCGTGCAAACTGAGTCCCACACCGCAAGCGGCTACCGCCGCTTGTAGAAAGTGCATCTCAGCCGAGCTGAGAACGCAGCATCCGCCGCGCCGCGCCGCGGGGATCCGGGTCGCTTTCGATCAGCGCGTTCACCACCGCGCCGTCCACCAGCGCGATCAGTTCGAGCAGCCGTTCGCGGCCGACCTCCATGCCGCTGCGGGCGAAGATCTCCGCGAGCAGCTCGTGCAGTTCGGCGCTGAGCTCGCGCATCAGCGGCGCCAGGTAGGGGCGGCGCGGCGAGCCGACCAGCCGCTCGTAGCGCAGCAGCACCGGCTCCGCGCCGCCGTCGCGCGACCCCGTGCCCAGCAGGAGGTCCAGCAGCAGCTCGATCACTGCGTCAGTGCCTCGCGGGCGCTCGGCGAGCTCGTCGAGCCGGGCCCGGCCGGTGGCGAGCTCCTGCCGCGACTCGTACTCGACGGCGGCGCTGACCAGGTCGTCCAGCGACGAGAAGTAGTAGGTGGTGGAGGCCAGCGGCAGCCCGGCTCGCTCGGCGACCGCACGATGCCGCACGGCTTCGAAGCCGCCCTCGGCCAGCAGCTGCGCGGCAGCCACGACCAGGGCATGCCGCCGCCGCTCGCCCTTCGGAGTACTGGCCGCTGTCATGTCTGCCGATCCTATTCGTCAGCGAGCACGGGGTGGTCACACGAACGGTCGTGAACGGCAACGGCCGCCGGGGCGACCACCACCGCTCACGACTCGTCCGGTCCGCGCGATCTCACGAGGTACCGCGGAGGTCAGTGGCTGGCGCCCGCCAGGTTCAGGCCGATCACGCCGGCGACGATCAGCACGATCGAGACCAGCTTCAGCGCGGACACGCCGTCGCCCAGCCAGACCATGCCGATGATCGCCGTCAGCGCGGCGCCGATGCCGGTCCACACCGCGTACGCGGGGCCTGCGGGCAGCGTCCGCATCGCGTACGCCAGGCCCGCGAAGCTGATGGCGGCCAGCACGAAGAACGACACCGTCGGGATCAGCCGGCTGAAGCCGTGCGAGAGCTTGAGCGAGATCGCCCAACCCGCCTCGAAAACTCCCGAAACCATCAGAATGATCCAGGCCATCATTTCTGGTCGCCCTTCCCTCGATCCGGCAGCCGGGCCGCTCACCCGCTGTCTGGTACTAACGTACCAATAATTTGGTACAGTCGTACCGTTCTGGTGAGCGATGACACCACACGCCGGACACGAGGGAACAGCCGGGATTGTTTTCGCAGGTCAAAGCAGATGAACTGGTTCAGCTGACCGGGCAGCCGAAAGCACTCACGGGCGCAGGCGGCGCCGGAGCGGAGATCAGAACTGGTCGGCCAGGCCGCCCGCGATCGACGCGATCCGCGTGCCGTACGGCGCCGCCGGAGAGCCGGCGTCCGGATCGCTGAGCACGACGACCAGCTTGCCGCTGCGCGCCTTGCGCACCGACTGCTCGGTGCCGTCCGGGCGCCGCACGTCGCCGGGCGTCGACTGCTCCGGCGACACCGCGCCCACCGGGCTCACGATCACCGTGACGCTGCCCGTCGACGACCCGTCGCGCAGCAGGAACGAAGCCGTCTTCGCGCCGGACGGACACGGGTCCGGAACGACCGGCGCCGTCCCAGCCGCCTCCGGCAGCTGCTTGGTCACCGCCGCCACGAGCTGCGCGTCCGGCCCGCACCGGCCCGAGCGGTCACCCAGGACGCCCGGCCCGTCGATGCGCGGGGAGCTCGACGCGGTCTCCGGCTCACTCGCGAAGTTGCTGGTCGACGACGACCCGAACAGACCGGTGCCCACTCCGACACCACCCACCAGCACGGCGGCCGCGACCACCGTGCCGCCCAACGCCGCCATCCGGCGGCGCGCCGTGATCCGCCGCGATGCCCGCGCCACGTCGCTCTCGTCGAACGACGACGGAGGCACGGCCTGCACCGAATCGCGGAACAGCTCCTCGAGCTTGCGTTCGTCCACCTACCCCCACCTCCTCACGCCGACCGCAGGTCGCCGAGCTCATCGCCCAGCGCTTCCCGCAACGCCGCCAACCCCCGGGCGCACTGGCTCTTCACGTTGCCTTCGCTGCACTTCATGACTGCCGCCACCCCCGCGACGTCCAATCCCTCGAGGAACCGCAGCACCAACACGGCCCGCTGCTTCGGCGGCACCTTCTGCAGGCCCGCGAGCAGGGTCTGCTTGGTCGCCACCGAGTTGTCCACGTCCGGCGAGTCCACCGGCCGGTCCGGCAACACCTCCGCGGCGCGCTCCCGCCGCCACGGCCGCCGGGACTCGTCGATCACCGCGCGGGTCAGGGTGCGCCGCACGTACGCGTCCAGCGCGCCCTTGTCGCGGACTTTGCGCCAGTGCCGGTGCAACGCGATGAACGCGGTCTGGGCGAGATCGTCCGCGCGGTGCCAATCGCCGCACATCATGTACGCCATTCGACGCACCGCCTCTCGCCGAGCCGCGAAGTACTCCGCGAACTCCTGCTCCTCGCGCTGGTCCACGCGGAACTCTCCGCTCGTTGTGCCTGCACCTGTACGGACGGAATCGCCGGCCCCGGCCGTTGCACGGCCTCGGCGATCCACCTGTGATTGATACCGCAGTCACCGCAGCGGTGTCAGCAGGGTTGCTGCCCGAACCCGGTGCCGGTGTGGTGTGATCTGTTCGTGACCAACACGGCACCGATCGACCTCCGTTCCGACACGGTCACGCGTCCCGACGAGCGGATGTCCGCGGCCATGGCCGCGGCCGAAGTCGGCGACGACGTGCTCGACCACGACCCGACGATGCGCACGCTCGAAGAACGCGCTGCGCAACTGCTCGGCACCGCCGCCGCGCTGTGGGTGCCCAGCGGCACGATGGGCAACCTGATCGCCCTGATGCTGCACCTGAAACGCGGGGACCGGTTCCTCGCGCCGCGCGGCGCCCACGTGCTGAACCACGAGCTCGGCTCCGCCGCCTGGCTGGCCGGCGGCATGCCGGAACCACTGGACTGGAGCGCCGGACCGGGGCGCCCGACGGCTGAGGCGGTGCGGGCCCAGCTGGGCGGCGCAGCGGCCTACGACATGCTGCACACCACGCTGTTGTGCCTGGAGAACACGCACAACGGCGCGGGCGGCGCGGTCATCCCGCCGGACGAGCACGTCATGCTCGCGTCGGCCGCGCGCGACGGCGGCCTGAAGGTCCACCTCGACGGCGCCCGGCTCTGGAACGCCTCGGTCGCGCTCGGCGTCCCGCCGGCCGCGCTGACCGTCGGCGTCGACACCGTGCAGGCCTGCCTGAGCAAGGGGCTCGGCGCGCCGGTCGGCTCCGTCGTCGCGGGCAGCGAGGAATTCATCGGCGAGGCCCGCCGGGTGCGCAAGATGCTCGGCGGCGGCGTCCGGCAGGGCGGCGTGCTCGCCGCGGCCGGACTCGTCGCGCTGGACCGCCTCGACGCGCTCGCCGAGGACCACGACAACGCCCGCGCGCTCGCCGATGGGCTCACCGAGCTCGGGTGGGCCGTCACCGCGCCGCAGACCAACATCGTTCTCGCGGCGGTTCCGGACGTGCAGCTGACCCTGCGACGCTTGCAGGCGATCGGGGTGCGGGCGGTGCCGATGAGCGGGCAGGTCCGGTTCGTGACGCACCGCGACGTGTCCAAGACCGAGATCGAGGAAGTGCTCCGCAGGATCGGCGAAGCCCGGCTGTAGGACTCCCACTTGGAGGACTCGTGGTGCGTTGGATCGTGTTCGACTACGGCGAGGTGATCAGCCGGCGGACGGCTGCGCTGCCCGCCATCGCGGCGCTGCTCGGGGCCGAGCCACCGGAGTTCGAGCAGGCCTACTTCGCCGAGCGCCTCGCCTACGACTGGGGCTTGTCCGATGTGGATTACTGGCGGGCGGTCGCGGCGCGGCTGGGCAAGGACGTCGACGGCGAGCTGTCCGCGCGGCTGACCCGCGCCGACGTCGGCGGCTGGCTGGAGACCGCGCCGGAAACCCTGCAGCTGCTGGAAGATCTGCACCGGCAGGGCGTCACGATGGCGGTGCTGTCCAACGCGCCTTCGTCGTTCGGGCGCGCGGCGGAGCAGGAGAGCTGGGCGAGGCTGTTCAAGCAACTGATCTTCTCGGGAGACCTGCGCTTGGCGAAGCCGGACGTGGCGATCTACCGGGTGCTGCTCGAAACGCTCGACGCACCGGCGACGGAGTGCCTGTTCTTCGACGACCGGCAGGAGAACGTGGACGGCGCCCGCGAAGCGGGTCTCCACGCGGAGCGCTGGCAGGGCGCGGACGCGGCCCGCGCAACCCTCCGGACCCACGGCATCCTGCCCTGACCCGGGCCCCTCATGCGAGAAGGGCGCCTTCGTCCAGACCGAAGGCGCCCTCTCTCCGCACAGAGTGGTTCAGGGTTTGATCTGCTTGCGGTCCCGGGCCCAGCCGATCGCGGCGGTGGCGACGAACAGCACGCCACCGATGACGGCGAGCCAGAACAGCCCCTTGATGACGAAGCCCGCCACCGAGATCACCAGCCACAGCAGCAGCAGTCCGCCGATCACTTTCCACACCATCGCACGCACCTCAGCTCGCCCGCGTCGTTCCCCGTCCTACACCCAGCCTGCCAGATCGTCGGCCCGAATCGGCCCGTCGAAGCCGATACCGGGGAAAACTCAGGGCTTCCCGGAGGCCCCGGCGGAGGTGCTCAGCGGGGGAGCCAGCTGGCCAGCCGGTCCAGGGCTTCGGCGATGTCCTCGGTGCTGCCCGCGAAGGACAGGCGCACGAAGCGGTTGCCCAGCACCGGGTCGAAGTCGACGCCCGGCACCACCGCCACCCCGGTCTCGTCCAGCAGCCGCCGGCAGAACCCCGTCGCGTCGTCGGTGAGGTGCCCGATGTCCGCCCAGGCGTAGAACGCACCGTCGGCCGGGGCGACCCGGGTGATGCCGAGCTCGCCGAGGCCGCTCAGCAGCAGCTCCCGGTTCGTGCGATAGCGCTCGACGTGCGCGTCGACCTCGGCGTAGGCGTCGGGCGAGAACGCCGCGACCGCGCCGTGCTGGGACAGCGCGGGCGGGCAGAGCGTGAAGTTCCCGGTCAGCGAGTCGACCGCGCGATGCAGCCGCGGCGGCACCAGCATCCAGCCCAGCCGCCAGCCGGTCATCGACCAGAACTTGGAGAACGAGTTCACCGCGATGGCCTCGCGGGAGAACTCCCAGGCCGAGTGCAGCGGATCGCCGTAGCTGAGGCCGTGGTAGATCTCGTCGCTGATCAGCTGCACGCCGTTGGCCCCGCACCACCGCGCCAGCCCGGCCAGCTCGTCGCGGGAGAGCACGGTGCCGGTCGGGTTCGCCGGGCTCGCCACGACCAGCCCCTGCACCGGCTCGTCGAGCGCGTCCAGCATCTCCACGGTCGGCTGGAAGCGGGTCGTCTCGTCGCACGGCAGCTCGACGACCTCGCAGCCCAGCGCGGCCAGGATGTTCCGGTAGGCCGGGTAGCCGGGGCGGGCCAGCGCGACGCGGTCCCCGGCGTCGAATGCGCTGAGGAACGCGAGCAGGAAGGCACCGGAGGCGCCGGTGGTCACGACGACGTCGTCGGCCTGCACCGCCAGGCCGTAGGCGCGGTCGTAGTGCCCGGCGATCGATTCGCGCAGCTCGGGCAGGCCGAGCTGCTCGGTGTAGCCGAGCGCGTGGTGGTGCATGGCCTGCGCGGCAGCGTCGCGCACGGCCTTCGGCGCGGGCGTGGCCGGCTGGCCGGCGGCCAGCGAGACCACGTCGCCCTTCGTCCGCTGCCGCGCGGCGGCAGCGGACAGGACCTCCATGACATGGAAAGGAGCGACGTCGGCGCGCCGCGCGACACCCAGAACCGCAGGATCGAGCATGTGCTCAGCGTGCCAGGCGCAGGAGTCGCCCGGACGCCCAGGCCCCGGTCAGTCCGTCTTGGCGAACGTCCACGATCAGCCCGGCACCGTTGGCCACCACGAACGGCAGCCGCACCAGGAACCTCGACAGCCCCAGCCGGTCCGCCGGGCGAACCCGATCAGTAGCCCTGGTAGCCACCGCCGCCGGCCATCGACTTCAGGCCCGGGTGCCCCTCGAAACCGCCGTAGCGGTCGAAGGTGTAGCGAACACCCGCGATGATGTTGTCCACCGGGTTGTAGATGTCGTCGTGCCCGGGGAGCTTGTGCGCCTGGAACGTCGGGTCGATGCACTGCATCAGGCCCTTCGACGGCGTTCCCTTCGCCGCGTTGGAGTCCCAGTCGTTGATCGCGTGCGGGTTGCCGCCCGACTCCTTCTGGATGATCGTCCAGATCTCGTCGATGTTGTCCTCGGTGACCGGGACGCCGTTGGCCTGCAAGATCTTGATGGCCTCGCGGATCCACTCCTCGACGTTGCCGGGCGGCGGGCCACCACTGGGCGGGCCACCGCTCGGCCCGAGGCCGCCACCGCCCCCACCGGACTCACCGCCGCCGCCACTGCCGCCGCCACTGCCTCCGGAACCGCCCGAGCCACCGGACGAGCTCGACTCGCCGCCGGGCGTGCTCGACTGCTGCTTGGTCTCCGCGGGCGGCGTCATGTCCCAGTCGACCTGCCTGCCGGGGGCCGGCGTGAACGGCTGCTCGCCCGCCTTCGGCAACGAGGAGAACGCGCCGGTCAGCCCGGCCCCGGCGCCGCGCAACTCGCCCAGCGCCGCGCCGAGCTTCGCGTTCGCGTCGTCGATCTTGCCCTTGGCCTCCCGGGCGTGCTCCTTCATGGCCTTGGTGATGGCGTCGTCGCGCCGGCGCGCCGCCTCTTCCTTGGCCGCGTCGTCGCCCGCTCCCGCGATCTCCTTCTGGTACGCGTCCTCGGCGGCCTTGGCGTCCGACAGCGCCCGCTCGCCGATCGCGTTGACCTCGTCCTTGGCGGACTGCACGCCCTGCGCCGCCCGGTCCAGCACGTCGGCGGAGTTCTGCAGCGCCTCGCGGGCCTTGTCGAACCCGCCGGTCACCTTGCCCATGTAGCCGACGAAGGCGTCCGCGGACGCGCCCTCCCACGCCCCGTCGAGACCGCGCACCGCCTGGCCGAGGTCGTTGCCGTGGTCGCCGGTGCGGCCGGCCGCGTCGCGCCAGCGGGCGCCGATCGCGCGGATGTCCGCCGGCCTGCTGTTCTCGATCTTGCGCAGCTGCTCGGCGAGCTCGCCCCCACCGGGCTTGCTCGCCACCTCTCCCGAAATCCCCATCAGATCCCCAGCTCAGCGGAATGATTCGACGTTCGCCCGGTCGGTCTCGTCGACGGTGGTCCGCACCGCGTCCAGCGCGCCGCTGACGCTGCGCAGCAGCTGCTCGGCGGCGTCGAACTCGCGCTTGCCGGTCGCGTCGAACTCGGTGATCGCGGACGCGAACGACCCGGCCGCCTCCAGCTCGCCGAAGATCGCGGCGTCGACGTGCTGACCCTCGAAGCCGTCCCCCACCGCCCCGACCGGCCCGGCCTTGCCGTCGACCGACGCCCGGCAGTCCTCCATGGCTTCCAGGTTGTAGCCCGCCTGCGTCACAGACGCCTCCTAGTGCTCGCCCCCGCACCTCCGACGGCGGGTCCCCGCGGTTCTCCGCGGCCAGAGCAAGAACACCAGAAAAAACCGCCCGGCGGCGGGGTTTCCCCCATTACCGGGCGGTTTTCACCGAAGTTTCCGTTTTGGTCAGGAGCTCGGGATGGCGATCTCGCCCTCGACCGCGCGAAGCGCGATGTCGGTGCGGTAGTGCGAGCCGGGCAGGTGCACACCGGCGACCCGGCCGTACGCCGCCTCGCGGGCCGACGCCAGGTCTTCACCGGTGGCCACGACCGACAGCACGCGGCCGCCGGCGGACAGCACCGCGCCGTCCTCGCGGCGGCGGGTGCCGGAGTGCAGGATGCCCTGCGCGTCGCCGCCCTGGATCACGTCGTCGATGCGCGGCCGCCCGGGGTAGCCCTCGGCGGCGATCACGACGGTCACCGCGGCGCCGGGCTCCCACTCCAGCGGCGGCTGCTCGGCGAGCTCACCGCGCGCGACGGCGTTGAACAACGACGCCAGCGGGGTGTTGAGCAGCGACAGCACGGCCTGGGTCTCGGGGTCGCCGAAGCGGCAGTTGAACTCGATCACCTGCGGGCCGCTGGAGGTCAGCGCCAGCCCGGCGTACAGCAGTCCGGAGAACGGCGTGCCGCGGCTCGCCAGCTCGTCGACCGTGGGCTGCACGATGGTGCGCACCACGTTCTCCACCAGGTCGTCCGGCGCCCACGGCAGCGGCGCGTAGGCGCCCATGCCGCCGGTGTTCGGGCCCGCGTCGCCGTCGCCGACGCGCTTGAAGTCCTGCGCGGGCAGCAGCGGAACCACCGTCGTGCCGTCGACCAGGCAGAACAGCGAGGCCTCGGGGCCGTCCAGGAACGACTCCAGCAGCACCGGGTGCCCGCCGTCGAGCAGCTTGAGCGCGTGCACGCGCGCCGCGTCGAAGTCGCCGGTCACCAGCACGCCCTTGCCCGCGGCCAGACCGTCGTCCTTGACCACCCAGGTGGGGCCGAAGTGGGCCAGCGCGGCGTCCAGCTTCGCCGGGTTGTCGACCACTTCGCTGTGCGCGGTCGGCACCCCGGCCGCGAGCATGACGTCCTTGGCGAACGCCTTCGAGCCTTCGATGCGCGCGGCGGCCTTCGACGGGCCGAAGCAGGCGATGCCCGCCGCCCGGACGGCGTCGGACGCGCCCGCGACCAGCGGCGTCTCCGGGCCGAACACGACGAGGTCGGCTTTCCACTTGGTGGCCAGCTCGGCCACGTCGGCCGGCTTCGCGACGTCGACGCCGTAGGTCTCGGCGAGCGCAGCGGTGCCGGCGTTGCCCGGCGCGCAGGCCAGCGCGGTCACGGACGGGTCGCGGGACAGCGCCAGCACGATCGCGTGTTCCCGGCCACCGCCACCGATCACGAGGATTCGCACAAGCCGTGAGCGTAGAGCGTGCGGCAGGCCACGTCGGCGGTGCCCCCGCCCTTTTTGACGCGAATGCCTCGCCGGGGGTAGCTCATCCGGTCCATCCCGGTAGTTCACCCGGCCGTTGTCGCGGGGTTGCCCGGCCTTGCGCGAATGGTCGATTGCGGCGGTCAGTGTTTTGCCCGAATGTGCAGCGTTGATCGACATGCTGCGCGAGACACAGGAGGGCACATGACCATCCGGGTACGCCTGACGGCGCTGTCCGTCGCGGGCGCAGCGGCGCTTGGGCTGATCACCGCGCCCGCCATCGCCGCACCGAACCAGCCGCACGACACCGACCAGGTGGCGGTCTTCGGGCACCGCGGCGCCTCCGGATACCGACCGGAGCACACGCTGGCCTCCTACGAGCTGGCCGCCCGGATGGGCGCCGACTACATCGAGCCCGACCTTGTGTCCACAAAGGACGGCGTGCTGGTCGCGCGGCACGAGAACGAGATCAGCGGCACCACCGACGTCGCCGAGCACCCCGAGTTCGCCGGCCGCAAGACCACCAAGGTCATCGACGGCAGCTCGATCACCGGCTGGTTCACCGAGGACTTCACCCTCGCGGAGCTCAAGACGCTGCGCGCCAAGGAGCGCATCCCGGACGTCCGGCCGAACAACACGATCTACGACGGCCGCTACGAGGTGCCGACGTTCCAGGAGGTCCTGGACCTGCGCGCCCGGCTGTCCCAGGAGCTCCGCCGCGACATCGGCGTCGCCCCGGAGACCAAGCACCCCAGCTACTTCGCCAAGCTCGGCCTGGCGCTGGAACCCGGCGTGGTCGAGGCGCTGACCCGCAACGACCTGAACCGGCCGAACGCCAAGGTCGCCGTGCAGTCCTTCGAGGTGGCCAACCTCAAGCAGCTCGACCGGTCGCTGCGGGTGCAGCTCGTGCAGCTGATCAGCAACTCCGGTGCGCCGCAGGACTTCGTCGAGGCCGGCGACCCGCGCACCTACGCCGACCTGGTCAAGCCGGCGGGCCTGCGGGAGATCGCGACCTACGCCGACGTGATCGGCCCGGACACCAAGGTGATCCTGCCGGTGAACGCCGACGGCTTCCTCACCGCGCCGACCACCGTCGTCGCCGACGCCCACGCGGCCGGCCTCGAGGTGGTGCCCTACACGGTCCGGGCGGAGAACAAGTTCCTGCCCGCGGACTTCCGCTCCTCGGCCGACCCGGCCGCCTTCGGCGACGCCTTCGGCTTCTTCCGGGCGCTGTTCGAGCAGGGCATCGACGGCATCTTCAGCGACCACCCGGACATCGCGGTCACCGCCCGCGACGAGTTCGCCGGCCGCTGACGACCGTTCCGACCCAGGGGGACCGCAGTTTCAATTGAAACTGCGGTCCCCCTGGTTTCGGCGGTTCCCTCTGGTTTCGGGCGCAGTTTCAGCAGAACCTGCCGCCGGAGCCTCGGGCCGCGCCGAGCGATCCGCCCACCTAGCCTGTCCATGATGGACGGAGGTGCCTGGTGGCCCAACTGCTGCTCGTGCTGATCGGTGCCCTGCTGGTCACCGCGGTCGCGCGCAGCCGCGAGATCGCCGCCCCGCTGCTGCTGGTCCTGGTCGGCCTGGTCGTTTCGCTGATCCCCGGCACCGCGCGGCTGGAGATCGATCCGGAGCTGCTGCTGACCGTCGTGCTCCCGCCGCTGCTGTACGCCGCCGCGCTGGAGAGCTCCTACACGAACTTCCGGGCCCGGATCGCGCCGATCGTGCACCACGGCGTGCTGCAGGTCGTCGCCACGTCGTTACTGGTCGGTTGGCTGGCCTTCACGCTGATCCCGGAACTGCCGCTGAACTCGGCGATCGTGCTCGGCGCGGTCATCGCGCCGCCGGACGCGGTCACCGCCGCCGCGATCGGCCGCCAGCTGAAGCTGCCGCGCGGCATGATGACGGTCCTCGGCGGCGAAAGCCTGATCAACGACGCGGCGGCGCTGACCATCTACCGGATGGCGATCGCCGCGGTCGTCGGCACCACGCCGACCCTGGCGCAGGGCGCGCTGGTGTTCGTGCTGGCCGTGGTGGTCGGCGTCGGCCTCGGGCTGGTGTTCGGGATGCTCGCGCAGGTCGCCCGCACCCGCGTGCCGGACGTGCAGGTGGCGACCGTGCTGGGCGTGCTCGTGCCGTTCATCGCCTACCTCACCGCCGAGCAGCTGTACGGCTCCGGCGTGCTCGCGGTGGTCACCGCCGGGCTGTACGTCGGCCACAACCAGCCGCGGGCGCGGGCCGCCGGACGCCTGCAGGAGCACACCGTCTGGGCGTCGATCAACCTGCTGCTGGAAAGCCTGGTGTTCGCCTACATCGGGCTGCAGCTGCAGACCGTCATCACCGCCATCGTCACCTCCGGGCTCAACCTCGGCATGGTGCTCGCGTCCGCGCTGATCATCCTGGCCGCGACGATCGCGGTGCGGATCCTGTGGATGTTCGGCTCCAACTACCTGCCCGGCCTGGCGCACCTGCTGGCCACCACCACCAGGCGCGGCGTCCGGTGGCGGCGCACGACCGTGCTGTCGTGGGCCGGGATGCGCGGCGTGGTCACGCTCGCGGCCGCGGGCGCGATCCCGCACACCACCGGCACCGGCGCGCCGTTCCCGGCGCGCGAGCTGATCCAGTTCATCGCGTTCGTGATCGCGGTCGGCACCATCCTGCTGCAGGGCACCACGCTGCCGTGGCTGATGCGGAAGCTCGACATCGCCGATCCGGCGGAGGCCGCGCGCGACGACCAGGCGGAGGCGGAGGCGCGGGTGACCGCGACCAACGCCGCTCTGAGCTACCTGGACGAGCTCACGCCCGCGGACCTGCACGCCAGCCACGAGGACTTCGACCGGATGATCGGCCGGATGAAGGCCCTGGTGGAGCACCAGGGGATGGCCGCGGCGGAGCAGGTCGGGCGCACGCCCGACGAGCGGGCGGACACGGCGAGCAAGACGTTCTCCGACCTGCGCCGCGAGCTGATCGAGGTGCAGCGGTCGGCGATGGCCGACGCACGGGACGCGGGCAACGTCGACGACGAGGTGCTGCGCCGCGTCCTGCGCGAACTGGACCTCCAGGAAGCCGCCATCGACAGCTCCTGGCGCAACCGCTGATCAACCGCGGTTCCCACGGAAACCGGGAGTCCGATCTCCGTGGGAACCGCGGTTCGACTCACGCCATCGTGTGGCGGACGATGGTCTGGTCCCGGCCCGGGCCGACGCCGACCGCCGAGATCCGCGCCCCCGCGAGCTCCTCGATCCGCTCGATGTAGGCCCGCGCGTTCGCCGGCAGGTCGTCGAAGCTGCGCGCCCCGCTGATGTCCTCCCACCAGCCCGGCATCTCCTCGTACACCGGCACCGCGTGGTGCACGCCGGTCTGCGTCATCGGCATTTCCTCGACGCGCTCGCCGTCCACGTCGTAGGCCACGCAGATCGGGATCGTCTCCAGCCCGGACAGCACGTCGAGCTTGGTGAGGAAGTAGTCGGTGATCCCGTTGACGCGGGTCGCGTAGCGCGCGATCACCGCGTCGAACCAGCCGGTGCGCCGCGAGCGGCCGGTGGTCACGCCGAACTCGCCGCCCTGCTTGCGCAGGTTCTCGCCGGCCTCGTCGGTCAGCTCGGTCGGGAACGGACCGGCGCCGACGCGGGTGGTGTAGGCCTTCAGGATGCCGATCACCGCGTTGATCTTCGTCGGGCCGATGCCGGAACCGGCGCTGGCGCCGCCCGCGGTCGGGTTCGACGAGGTGACGAACGGGTAGGTGCCGTGATCGACGTCCAGCAGGGTGCCCTGCGAGCCCTCCAGCAGCACCGTCTCGCCGCGGTCCAGCGCCTGGTTGATCAGCAGCTTGGTGTCGGCGATCCGGCTCGCGAACTGCTCGCCCTGGGACATCACGGTGTCCACGACCTCGTCGACGTCCAGGGCGCGGCGGTTGTAGACCTTGACCAGGATCTGGTTCTTGATGTCCAGCGCGGCCTCGACCTTCTGCCGCAGGATCTTCTCGTCCAGCAGGTCCTGCACCCGCACGCCCACCCGGGCGATCTTGTCCTGGTAGCAGGGCCCGATGCCGCGACCGGTGGTGCCGATCTGCTTCTTCCCCAGGTACCGCTCGGTGACCCGGTCGATGGCCACGTGGTACGGCATGATCAGGTGCGCGTCGGCGGAGACCAGCAGCCGCGAGGTGTCGACGCCGCGGCCCTCCAGCCCGGCCAGCTCCTCCAGCAGCACGCCCGGGTCGACGACGACGCCGTTGCCGATCACGTTGGTCACGCCGGGGGTGAGGATCCCCGACGGGATGAGGTGCAGGGCGAAGTCCTGCCCGTCCGGCAGCACCACGGTGTGACCCGCGTTGTTGCCGCCCTGGTAGCGGACGACCCACTGCGCCTGCTCGCCGAGCAGGTCGGTCGCCTTACCCTTGCCTTCGTCGCCCCACTGGGCGCCGATCAGCACGATCGCCGGCATGTGAAACTCCAACCTGGACTGGGTGGTCGCCAGCGTGACCGCACGCTTCGCCCGCTCCCACCACGGGGTATGCCGGTCGATCAGGGTAAACCAGGAGCGAAACGTGAGTACCACCGCATTGTCCTGCGGAAACGTCGAGCGCGCAGAGCGCCCGTCCGGTGACGGTGTGCAATGGTTCGACGTCCCGGCGGCCCCGGCCCGCGCCGACCTGGACCCGCTGCTCGCCGACGCCGGGGAACGGCTGGTGGTGCATGGCACCGACATCGATTTCGCGTCGGTGGTGCTGCGCCTGCTCCGGAAGAACCGGCTGGCCGACCTCATCGTCGGCTACGTCCCGGTCGCCGACTCGCCGGCCGCGCGGCTGTGGGGGCTCCGCCCCGGCGACTTCGACCGCGCGCTGACCGCCGCGCCGCGACCGGCGGCGCTGATCCGGGACGACTCGGGCGGCGTGCTGCTCGGCGAGGGCTCGATCGAGCCGATCACCGGGCAGGTGTACTGCGACGACGAGCAGGTGCTCAACGGCGCCGCGACCAGCATCACCATCTCGCCGGACCCGGCGGCCACGCCGCTGCCGGAGCCGACCTCCGATCCGATGAACGCCATGCTCGACCCGGCCGCCGACGGCATCTTGGTCACCACCGTCCGCCGCGGCCTCCTGCGCAGCCGGCGCACCGTCGCGCGCGGGCGCGCGGTGCAAGCGTCGTTCCGGTCGGCGACGGTGCACCACGACGGCGTCGCCCACCCGCGCCCGATGGAGAAGTGGGTCTGGTACCGGCACACCGAGGACCTGCGACTGGCCCGCTGACCGCCCGGGCACATTTCGATTCCACCCGAGGAGCCGTTTCAGAATGGCTCCGCCCGACCGGTCCCGAAGGCCCCAGGTGGCCACGTCCCGCACGGGCCCGCGCACCGCGCTGGAACGAACCCTGAAATTGAAATCCGCCATTCCCGACAAAAGGGATTCCCATTTTTGCCGAAAATTGGGTGACCCGAACGCGCCGCGGCCGCGCCGGTCGGTGCGAAATTCACCGATAAGTGGCACGATCGGTGGCGATTTCACGCCAAGTCACCCGTTCGCCACTCTCCGGCATTGTCCCGGCCACCTGCGTCGGCGATGGTCAGCACGGACATCGCCGAGACGCCCACGCGGAGGGAAGCCATGACAGGCCACCGATCGTTGCGCGCCACCCTGACCGCCCTACCCCTGGCGGGAATCCTCGGCCTCGCCCTGGCCTTGCCGGCCGGCGCCGAGCCGCCCGGCATCCCGGACCCCGCGACGGCGAAGTCCGAGCTCACGAAGCTGACCGTCGCCCCGGAGGGCTCGATGGACGGCTACAGCCGGGAGAAGTTCCCGCACTGGATCGAGGGCCCGGACGGCTGCAACACCCGCGAGGCGGTGCTCAAGCGCGACGGCAAGGACGTCGAGACCGGCTCGGACTGCTACCCGACCTCCGGCAGCTGGCTCAGCCCGTACGACGGCGAGACCTGGACCAAGCCGTCCGATTTGGACATCGACCACGTCGTGCCGCTGGCCGCCGCGTGGCGCTCCGGCGCGGCGGAGTGGACCCAGGACCAGCGCCAGGCGTTCGCCAACGACCTGGAGGGCCCGCAGCTGATCGCGGTCACCGACAACGTCAACCAGTCGAAGGGCGACCAGACGCCGGACGAGTGGATGCCGCCGCTGGCGAGCTACCACTGCACGTACGCGTCGATGTGGGTCGGCACCAAGAGCAAGTACGGCCTGACCGTCACCGACGCGGAGAAGTCGGCGCTGCAGAAGACCCTCGACGGCTGCTGATCCGCCCGCGGTGCCCCGTGCGGGAGCGGGGCACCGCCGGTTTCGCGCGAAACCGACCTCCGACCGCGCCGCTCTCGGCAGGACATACTGGAGCGGCCGAGGCGCCGTGAGGAGGGTGGTTCCATGTCGGACCACGCAGAGCCGGATCGCTCGACCGCACCGGAGCCTGCGGTGCGGCGCTCCGCGGTGACCGCGCCGCCGGGCGGGGTGATGACCGACGAGGTCGGGGTCATCACCGGCGACCTGGAGCTGGCCACCGAATGCGCCGACGGCGACGTCACGGTGTGGGTGCGCTACGCGGGCGCGGCGGAGTGGTACCGGCTCTCGGCGGCCGACTGCCACCTCTACGACCCGCGCGATCACGAAGCCCTGCACAACGCCCTGATCGCGGTCCTGAACCGCCCCGCGGGCTGACGCTCAGCCGGACCTCTCCTCCGGGTGCAGGGGCGGCAGGGCGGCGATCGCCTCGGTCCGGCTGAGGCCGGTGGCCTGCAGCAGGTCCACCGCGATCGAGCGGACCTGCAGCACCACCACCTGCATCGAGAAGTCCCCCTCGCCGAGGAGTTCCACTGTGGACTTCTTGGCGACGGATCTGGCCGCCGCGCGGGTCTGCAGCGGATCGACGCCGCTGGCCAGCTCGTCGCGCAGCAGCACAACGGCGCCCGCCAGCTCCTCCAGGAGCCCCGGGAGCGGGCGCGGCACCGGCTCGCCGTCCCGCAATGCGGCGAGCGCCCGGCGCGCGAGCACGCGCGTGTTGCGCAGCGCGCGGTCGATCGGCGTCGCCGCGGTCCCGTAGCGCTCCAGGTCGCCGCGCCGCCGCCACCGGATGGGCGCGAACCGCGCGATCTCCTGTCCGGCCTCCAGCGCCGTTCGGAGCTCCTCCACGTCCTGCTGGCTCTTGCGCGCCTTCGCCAGCACGTCGGCGGCGAGCTCGATGTCCTGCCGCGCCACCGCGTTCCCGACGCCGCGGAGCGCGTCGGCGAGGGCGCCGAGCACGAGTCGCCCGTTGCGGTGCGCCACGGCGAGCGGGTTGGCGGGCAGGAGCGCGGCGACGATGAAGCCGACCAGCCCACCGATCGCGGCGTCGAGCATCCGCGTCAGCCCGCCGGCGGTGGCCGGCGGCAGCAGCGTCGCGACCAGCACCGACGACGACGCGGCCTGCAGCACGATCACGACGCCGCTGTCCAGCAGCACCGCGGTGCTCATGGCCAGCGCGACGACCAGCGCGATCTGCCAGCTTCCCGTGCCGATGAACGAGATCAGGATGTCGCCGACCCCGACGCCGATGCTGACGCCGACGACGAGTTCCAGGGCGCGCCGCATCCGCTGGCCCAGCGAGACACCGAGCGAGATGACCGCGGCGATCGGCGCGAAGAACGGCGCCGGGTGGCCGAACAGGTGTCGGGCCAGGAACCACGCGAGACCGGCCGCGATCGCGCATTGCGCGATGGGAACTCCGGTGCGCATGAGGCGGCGCAAGCGGCGGACGAGTTCCTCGCGCAGTCGGTGCACGCTCCACATTGTCCGACAGATCACGGCGCAATCCGAGTGCCGCCGCAGTGATCCTCGCTCGATCTGCGCGACCGGGCGCGACGCCCGGTCGCGCAAGCGGCTCAGGCCACGCCGGTCGCTTCCAGGGAAGCCGGGTCGCTGTCGGCGAGCAGCTGGCGGCAGCGGTCGAACTCGTCGGCCTCGCCGATCGCCTTCGCGGCCTTCGCCAGCGCCGCGATCGAGCGGAGCACGCCCTGGTTCGGGGCGTGCCGCCACGGCACCGGGCCGAAGCCCTTCCAGCCGGCCTTGCGCAGCGCGTCCAGGCCGCGGTGGTAGCCGGTGCGGGCGTAGGCGTAGGCGGCGATGTTCTCGTCGGCGTCGAGCGCGGCCTCCGCGAGCGCGGCCCACGCGGCGCTGAAGGTGGGGTGGTGCGCGGCGACCTCGGCCGGGTCGGTGCCGGCGGCCAGCTCGCCCTGCGCGGCCTCGTTCTCCGGCAGCAGGGTCTCCGGCGGTTCCAACAGGTTCCTCGTCATGCCCCAATCCTCCCAGGTACGACGACGGCCCGTCCGCCACCAGGCGAACGGGCCGTTCGTTCTCAACACCGCGAGCAACGGCAGCGACCGGGCAGCCCTGGCCGTTGGACGTCAGGCAAGCGGCGCAGCGGCTTCCAGCGGTAAACCGCCACCGCGGCGCTCAACGCCGCATGTGCCGAAGTCGCCGCAAGCGCCGGAGGCGCTTAGCCCACCTAAGCAACCGGCACCGCCGCGGGTTCTGAGAAGCCTTCTCGCGAGGACAGCCCCGACGCCTCGTATTGGACATACTCAAGTCGGGGATCCCGGAGTCGAGAAGGCTTCTCAGGTTCCGCTACTGGCTCCGCCACGCAAGGTGAGTCCGGAAAACCTCAACCCGCGAGCATGCGGCCCGCGGACTTCAGGTTCTCGCAGGCGTGCGCGACGCGGGCCGCCATCGCCTGCTCCGCGACCTTCAGGTAGCTGCGCGGGTCGTAGGTCTTCTTGTTGCCGACCTCGCCGTCGATCTTCAGGACGCCGTCGTAGTTCTTGAACATGTGGTCCGCGATGGGCCGGGTGAAGGCGTACTGGGTGTCGGTGTCGATGTTCATCTTCACCACGCCGTAGGAGACCGCCTCGTGGATCTCCTCCAGCAGCGAGCCGGAGCCGCCGTGGAAGACCAGGTCGAACGGCTTCGAGCCGGCCGCTAGGCCGAGCTTCTCCGACACCACGTCCTGACCCTGCTTGAGGATCTCCGGGCGCAGCTTGACGTTGCCCGGCTTGTAGACGCCGTGCACGTTGCCGAACGTGGCGGCCAGCAGGTAGCGGCCCTTCTCGCCGCTGCCGAGGGCGTCCACGGTCTTCTCGTAGTCGCCGGGCGCGGTGTAGAGCTTCTCGTTGATGTCGTTGGCGACGCCGTCTTCCTCGCCGCCGACGACGCCGACCTCCAGCTCCAGGATGATCTTCGCCTTGGCGGCGGCGGCCAGCAGGCCCTGGGCGATCTCCAGGTTCTCGTCCAGGTCGATGGCCGAGCCGTCCCACATGTGCGACTGGAACAGCGGGTTCTCGCCGCGGTCGACCCGCTCCTGGCTGATCTGGATCAGCGGCCGGACGAAGCCGTCCAGCTTGTCCTTCGGGCAGTGGTCGGTGTGCAGCGCGATGTTCACCGGGTACTTCGCGGCCACCACGTGCGCGAACTCGGCCAGCGCGGTCGCGCCGGTGACCATGTCCTTGACCTTGGTGCCGGAGGCGAACTCGGCGCCACCGGTCGAGAACTGGATGATGCCGTCACTCTCGGCCTCGGCGAACCCGCGCAGCGCCGCGTTGAGCGTCTCCGACGAGGTCACGTTGATGGCCGGGTAGGCGAATTCGCCCGCCTTCGCCCGGTCCAGCATCTCCGCGTAGACCTCGGGGGTCGCGATGGGCATCGGTCGTCCTCCTCGGGGTGGAGTTTGGTCTTGGTGACGGGAAGTCGCGCAGCATCCTACGAGCTCATGCCCGTTGTCAGCGGGCCCGTTCGGCCCGGTGCCACACTTTCGCGTCACAGTGCCCCAGCCGGGGCTCTTTTGGAAAGCCGGTGACAGGATTCAGAACGGGACGAATCCTGTGGACATCCTCACACGCTGCAGGTTCGGCGGCCAGGGAGCCCGCCGATTTGATCTTGGTGGCGCGGCTGCTAGGCCCAGGCGCCGGTGAGCAGGTTCCACTCGCGGACGGTGGTCTTGGCGATCACGCCGGCCTCCGTGTAGGGGTCCGCGGCGAGCACCCCGCCGAGCTCGTCGGCGTCGGCGACCTCGTAGATCAACTGGGCGCCGAGGTTGTCGGCGTACGGGCCGCCGGCCAGCAGCACGCCGCGCTCGGCGAGTCCGCGGCAGTACTCCCGGTGCGCGGGCCGCACTTCGAGGCGTCGCTCCTCGTCCTCGCCGTACACCAGCTCGACCACGAACTTGGCCATGTCCCGACACCTCCGCTGCAGATCACCGATCGATATCGACGCTACCCGGTCGTGTTATCCGCGCCAGTGGCCAGCCGGTAGGTTGTTCGATCATGGCCGGTCATTCGCACAGCGCCGAACGCAGCGTCGAGCAGACTCTCGGACACCTGCGCGCGCTGGACAGCGCGGCGATGGACGTCTCGGCGCAACCGCTGACCTTGGAAGACCTGTACCGCCAGCAGCGCATGCGGATGGTGCGGCTGGCGATCCTGCTGGTCGACGACCCGGCGACGGCCGAGGACGTGGTGCAGGAGGCGTTCACCGGGTTGTACCGGAACTGGTCCGGGCTGCGCGACGCCCGCGCCGCGATCGGGTACCTGCGCACCGCGGTCGTCAACGGCAGCCGCTCGGTGCTGCGGCGCCGCAAGACCGCCCGCGAGTACCAGCCGCCGCACCAGGCCGACGCCCGTTCGGCCGAGTCGCTGGCGATGTTGACGGCCGAGCACCAGGCCGTCGTGGAGGCGCTGGGCAAGCTGCCGCGGCGGCAGCGCGAGGTGCTGGTGCTGCGGTACTACGGGAACCTCACGGAAGCGGAGATCGCCGAGGCCACGGGCGTTTCGAAGGGCACCGTGAAGTCGACCGCGAGCCGCGGCCTGGAAGCCCTGCAGAAGCTGATGGGCAATTGATCGACGGGGAAGTCCGCGAAATCCCAGTCGAACGACACACCGATTTGGTGTAGACCATTGGGTGGCCGGTAGCGGAGGATCGTCGGCGTGACCGCACACGCCATCGCCGTAGACGTCGGCGGTACCGACATGAAGGCCGCCCTGGTGGCCGTCGGCCGCGATGCCGCTCGGCAGCTGCGCCATGCGCGCCGCCCGACCCCGCGCGGCTCGGACGGCGCAGCGACCGCGGACCTCGTCGTCGAGGCCGTGATCGAGCTGGTGTCCGAGCTGCGCTCCGGCGTGGAACCGGTGGACGCCGTCGGCGTCGTGGTGCCCGGTGTGGTCGACGAGGCGCGCGGTGTCGGAGTGTTCTCCGCGAACCTCGGTTGGCGGGACGTGCCGCTGCGCGCACGGCTCGCCGCCGGCATCGACCTGCCGCTGGCCTTCGGCCACGACGTCCGGGCCGGCGGGCTCGCCGAGGCACGCCTGGGCGCCGCCCGCGGCATGCGCGACGTGGTCGTGCTGCCGATCGGCACCGGGATCGCCGCGGCGCTGGTGCTCGACGGCCGGCTCCACTCCGGCGGCGGCTTCGCCGGCGAGGTAGGGCACATCGACGTCGGGCACGGCGAGCCGTGCGGCTGCGGGAGCAGCGGCTGCGTCGAGGCCGTGGCATCGTCGGCCGCGGTCGCCCGCCGCTACCGCGCGCGGACGGGGCGGGACGTCTCGGGCGCCGACGTCGCCGCCGCGGTGCGCACCGGCGATCCGGACGCCCAGGCGGTTTGGCAGGACGCGATCGACGCACTGGCCAGGGGGCTTCTGGTGCTCGTGACGATCGCAGCGCCCGAGTGCATCGTGCTCGGCGGCGGGTTCGCACAGGCCGGCGATCTGCTCGTCGAGCCGCTGCGCGCCCGGTTGGACGGCATGCTGGCGGCATACCACCGCCGCCCCCACCTCAAATTGGCCGAGCTCGGTGACACCGCGGGCTGCCTCGGTGCAGCGCTGCTGGCGACGGAAGGGTTGAAAACAACGTGAACGCTCCCGAACTGATCCTCGCCGGTGGGCAGGTCGTCACCGCCGACGGAGTGCTGGACCGCGGTTGGATCCGGGTCTCCGGCGGCCAGATCGCCGCGGTCGGCAGCGGCCCCGCGCCGGACGGCCCCGCCGTCGACCTGGCCGGCCGGTGGCTGGTGCCCGGCTTCGTGGACATCCACTGCCACGGCGGTGGCGGCGGCTCCTTCACCGGCATCGAGCTCGACCAGTCGCACGCCGCGATCAACACCCACCGCGCGCACGGCACGACGACGATGCTGGCCAGCCTCGTGTCGGCGCCGCTGTCCGATCTCGCCAAGCAGATCAGCGCGCTCAGCGAGCTGGTCGTCGACGGCGCGCTGGCGGGCATCCACCTGGAGGGCCCGTTCCTGTCGGCGGCGCGCTGCGGCGCGCACGACCCGGCGATCCTCCGGCCGCCGGAGGCCGCGGCCGTCCAGCAGCTGCTGGACGCGGGACGGGGCGCGGTGCGGATGATCACGCTGGCGCCGGAGCTGCCGGAGTCGCTGAGCGCCGTCCGGCGGCTGGTGGACCAGGGCGTGATCGCCGCCGTCGGGCACACCGACGCCGTGCTGGACCAGGTGGTGCCCGCGGTGGAGGCGGGCGCGACGGTCGCCACGCACCTGTTCAACGCGATGCGCCCGCTGCACCACCGGGAGCCGGGCCCGATCGGCGTCCTGCTGGAGGACGAGCGGGTGACCGTCGAGCTCATCTGCGACCTGGTGCACCTGCACCCGGCCGTGGTGAAGCTGGCCGCCTCGCACGCGGGCACCGGGCGGACGGTGCTGGTCACCGACGCGATCAGCGCGACCGAAGCGGGCGACGGCACCTACGAGCTGGGCAAGCTGCCGGTCACGGTGACCGACGGCGAGCCGCGGCTCGCGGACGGCTCGCTGGCGGGCAGCACGCTGACCATGGACGTGGCGTTCCGGAACCTGGTCCGCAGCTGCGGCCTGACGGTGCCGGCGGCGGTGGCGGCGTCGTCGACGAAGCCGGCGCAGCTGCTCGGCCTCGGCGACCGGATCGGCGAGATCCGCCCGGGCCTGGCGGCGGACCTGGTCGTGCTGGACGCCGACCTGGGGCTGGACGCGGTCATGAAGGACGGCACCTGGGTGACCGAACCGAAGTAACCCGAACGGGCACTCCGGCCGCATCCGGAACGCTGTGGGCGCGGTCGCCCCTCGCCTACGCTCGGGGGGTGACCCGACCCGACCCAGCACACCTCCTGTCGGCGGCGCTGCGCGCCCAGGCCGGGGGCAGCCCTGGCACGACTCCGCAGCCTCCGCCCGCTCCGCCGCGCAAGCGCCTCCCGGTGGTCGGCGTGCTGTTGTTCGCGCTGATCGTCGGGCTCCTGGCCGGCTCCATCGCCGGAGCGCTCACGCTGTTCCCGGTCGCGCCTGAGCCGATACCCACTTTCAGGTGATCATGGGATTGCCCTGCGTGTTCGGCGGGCTTGCTCGCCCGGGGGCTGGCACGAGGGCGGTCACGGTACCGTTGGCAAGCGTGACGACCGAATTGCCCGCGATTGTCGACGCCGCCGCGAACACCCCCGCGCTCGCCCTGCTGCCGGACTGGCTCGATCCGGAGCACATCATCCAGTCGATGGGGCCGTTCGCCCTGATCGGCGTGTGCCTGATCATCTTCGCCGAGTGCGGCCTGCTCATCGGGTTCTTCCTGCCCGGTGACTCCCTGCTGTTCGTGACCGGCCTGTTCGTCGCCACCGGCGCGATCGACACCCCGATCTGGCTGGTGTGCGCGCTGCTCGCGGTGTGCGCGTTCGTGGGCAACGTGACCGGGTACTGGATCGGTCGCAAGGTCGGGCCATCGATGTTCAACAAGCCGGACTCGAAGCTCTTCAAGAAGGAGCACGTGGACAAGACCCACGGGTTCTTCGAGAAGTACGGGGCGCGCGCGATCATCCTGGCCCGGTTCGTGCCGATCGTGCGGACCTTCATCACCGCCGTCGCGGGCGTCGCGCAGATGGACCAGAAGAAGTTCTTCGGCTACTCCGCGGTCGGTGGCATCGCGTGGACCGTCAGCATGACGGTGCTCGGCTTCTTCCTCGGCAACATCCCGTGGATCAGGAACAACCTCGAAGCGATGGCCATCCTGATCGTGCTGGTGTCGGTCGTCCCGATCATCATCGAGTACCTGAAGGGCCGCCGCGAGAAGGCCCGCGGCGCCGCGAGCTGACCTGTCGCCACCTTCGCGCGGATCCGGAGAACCGGATCCGCGCGAACTGCTTTCCGGGCCCGATCAGGCCTCGGGGCCGTAGAACGCGGCGATGTCCTCGGAGCTGGCCCACCGGCTGTAGGCGGGCGACTGCGGCCAGCCCTCGGGCGAGTCCTGCCACTCCTCCTGCCGCCCGTACGGCAACACGTCGATCAGCGCGAAGGTGTGGCTGAGCTGCTCGCAGCCGCGGGCGTTGGTGTGCCAGGTGCGGTAGACGGTGTCGCCGTCGCGCAGGAACACGTTGACGGCGAATGCCCCGCCGGGCGGTGCGCCGACGTCGGAGCCGAACGAGCTGTTCGCGGTGGAGTACCAGGTCATCTGGTTGCCGACCCGCCGCTTGTAGGCGAGCGCCTCATCGATCGGGCCCTGGGTGACGACGACGAACCGGGCGTCGTAGTTGTGCAGGACCTCCAGCCTGGTGAACTGCGAGGTGAACCCGGTGCAGCCCGAGCACTGCCACTCCTTGCCGGGGAACCACATGTGGTTGTAGACGATCAGCTGCGACGCGCCCTCGAAGACGTCCGCCAGCCGGACCGGCCCCGCCTCGCCTTCGAGGGTGTAGTCGGGCATCTCGACCATCGGCAGGCGGCGGCGCTGCGCGGCGATCGCGTCGAGCTCTCGGGTCGCGGCCTTCTCCCGGGCGCGCAGCTCGTCGAGCCGGCGCTGCCAGGTTTCAGCGTCGACGACGGGCGGTAGGGCGTTGCTGGTCATGGATCCCCCAACCAATCAGGGTCTGCTCTCGGTACACCAGAACAGACCCGGCCAGGGCGGAGAACTCATCGGTCGGCGGCGCTGATCACCAGGCGTTGGAGAGATCGGCGTGCTGCTCGATCCAGGTGTGCATCACGACACCCGCCGCGACCCCGGCGTTGATCGAGCGGGTCGACCCGAACTGCGCGATCGACACCACCAGGTCCGCGCCGAGCCGCGAGTCCTCCCGCAGGCCGGGGCCCTCCTGGCCGAACAGCAGCACGCAGCGGCGGGGCAGCGCCGTTCGCTCGATCGGCACCGCGCCCGCGGTGTTGTCCACCGCCACCAGCGCCAGGTCGTGCTCGGTCGCGTAGCCGCGCAGCGCCTCCAGGTCGGGGTGGTGGTGGATGTGCTGGTACCGGTCGGTGACCATCGCGCCGCGCCGGTTCCACCGCCGCCGCCCCACGATGTGCACTGCCTTCGCGGCGAAGGCGTTCGCGGTGCGCACCACCGTGCCGATGTTGTGGTCGTGCTGGAAGTTCTCGATGGCCACGTGGAAGTCGTGCCGCCGCAGGTCCAGGTCGGCGACGATCGCCTCGCGCCGCCAGTACCGGTAGTGGTCCACGACGTTGCGCCGGTCGCCGTGCTCCAGCAGTTCCGGGTCGTAGCGCTCGTCCGCCGGCCACGGGCCCGGCCAGGGGCCGACGCCGACGGTGGTGCCCCACTCGGTGGGACCGAGCTCCTCGCTCACGCCAACCCGAGGTCGGCCAGGCTCAGCAGCGAGCGGTACGGCAGCCCGGCGGCCTCGATGGCCTCGCGCGCGCCGGTGTCGCGGTCGACCACGGTCGCCACGCCGACGATCTCGGCGTCGGCCGCGCGCAGCGCCTCGACGGCGGTGAGGACGCTGCCGCCGGTCGTGGAGGTGTCCTCGACAGCCAGCACCCGGCGCCCGGTGACGTCCGGTCCCTCGATCAGCCGCTGCATGCCGTGCGTCTTGGTGCTCTTGCGGACGACGAAGGAGTCCAGCCCGGGGCCTTCGGCGTGCATCATCGCGGTGGCGACGGGGTCCGCACCGAGGGTGAGGCCGCCGACGGCGGCGTAGTCCCAGTCGGCGGTGAGCTGGCGCAGGAGCGTGCCGATCAGCGGCGACGCCTGGTGGTGCAGCGTCGCCCGGCGGAGATCGACGTAGTAGTCGGCTTCCTTGCCGGAGGACAGGGTGACCCGACCGTGCACGACGGCGAGCTCCCGGACCAGGCGGGCGAGCTCGATGCGCTGCTGTTCATCCACTTTGACCACGAGTTTTCAGCATACCGGCCGGGTGCCGGACCCCGGTCGGCGGTAATGGTGGCGGCTCAGGTGCGGCCCGGGACGGTGCGCGACACGATCATCCGCTGGAGCTTCTGCGGCACCAGCCGGCCGATGGCGACCAGCGCCTTGTACTGCACGCCCGGCACCGACACGCTCTTGCCCTGGCGCAGATCGGCCAGTGCCTCGTGCACCACCTGGTCGGCCTGCAGCCAGAACGCCCTGGGCAGGCGGCCCATCTCCAGCCCGGCCCGCTGGTGGAACTCGGTCTGGGTGAAGCCCGGGCACAGCGCCATGACCCGTACCCCGGTGCCGGTCAGCGACACCGACAGCCCTTCGGAGAAGGCGGTCACGTAGGCCTTGGTCGCCCCGTAGGTGGAGCCGGCGACCGGGAAGAAGCCTGCGACGCTGGACACGTTGATCACGTCGCCCCGGTCACGCTCCCGCATCCCGCGCACCGCGGCGTGGGTCAGCGCCAGCACGGCGGCGACGTTGACGTCCAGCTGCCGCTGCAGCTCGGCGGCGGTGGTGTCCCAGAACGCCCCGGCCGTGCCGAACCCGGCGTTGTTGACCAGCAGGTCGACCGGCCGGTCGGAGTCGGCGAGGCGCCGCTCGACCTCGGCGCGCTGCTCGGGATCGGCGAGGTCCGCCGGGAGCACCTCGACCCGGACGCCGTGCCTGGCCTGCAGACGATCGGCGAGTTCGGCGAGCCGTCCGGCGTCGCGGGCCACCAGGACCATGTCGTGGCCCTCGGCGGCGAGTCGGCGGGAGAAGGCGCGCCCGATGCCCGCGGTGGCGCCGGTGACGAGTGCGGTAGCCATGGCCCGAACCTACCGAAGAGTTCACCCGACCCGAGCACCCGCCGGGGTCCCCGCGACTTCCATTGAGCGTTTTTCGTCTTGGCTGGTGACCGCAGCCGCGACAGCTAACGGGCCGTATCCCGAAAGCAGGCGCATAGCCCACCTACGCAGCTTGCACCGCCGCGGGTTCTCAGCGTTCGCCTGGCGAGGACGGCCCTGACGCCGGGTATTTGGACATACATAAGTCAGGGCACCCACAGACCAGGAAGCCTCTGAGGTTCCGCCACCCGCACCGCCGCACAAATCGAGGTTGGAAAAACCTCAATTGAAATTGCGGACTCCCGAGGTCAGCGCGAGCGTTCCGACGGCTCCGGCTCGGCGTCGAGGAGCTCGTCGTCCTCGACCGCGCCGTTGGCGTCGCCCTCGTTCGGGTCGGCGTCGAAGGGGTCGATCAGGTCGGCGAGTTCGCCGAGGTCGCGCAGCAGCCGCTCCAGGCGCGCCGGGTCGGCGTCGTCGGGGTGCAGCGCCGCGAGCACCCAGTCGTTCTCCAGCCACACCACCGTGATGTCGTGGCCGATCTCCTCGGTGGCGTCCACCAGGTCCGGCGTCACCAGCGGCCGGGCCGCGGCCACCTCGGTGACGAACGCGTACCGCGAGCCGACCGGGCCGAGCAGGTCCAGCTCGGAGTCCTGCGGCACCGGGACGTCGGGCAGCCACAGCTCGATGGTGGCCGGGGCGGACCGGCGGCAGCGGATGGCGGCCAGCACCGCGGCCGCCTTGCCGTTGACGTCGAGGTCGAGGACGTACACCTGGCGCCGCCCGTCGGCGGTGAACGTGGACCCGGCCACCACGTCGGTGGCGGTCACGCCGCCGAACTGGGCCAGCACGCCGCGCTCCCACCTGGTCGGCAGGACCTGGTCCACCTCGGCGAACTGCCAGCCGCGCAACGCGGCCCAACGGCGCCGCTCGCGGTTGTTCGACGCGCGCTGGGATCGGTCGGCGATCAGCAGCACGACGCCCGCACCGATGGCGACGACGGCGATGACGAACCAGAGCCACGCAGGTATGCCCACACAGCGCAGGGTAGTCCGATCATCGCCGAACACGAAGATCACCTGGGCATCCGGTTCGGAACCGCTCCATCGGCTGATAGTGACCTGGGAAAACACGTCGCGGAGAGGTGCGGCCGGAGCAACGGGCTCCGGCCGCACCGCCGATCAGGTGGTTCAGCCGCCGATCGTCTGGCCGATCCAGTCCCGGACCGCGACCGGGTCGGCGAAGATGTCCGGCTCGTCGCCGCAGACCTCCGCCTCCTCGGTGCCGCCGAACCGGCTCGTGATGCCGATCTGCTCCCAGCGCCCGGCCGCGTCGCGGATCAGCGCCGGGCCGCCGGAGTCGCCCTGGCAGATCGACACCCGGTTGCCGGGGGCGCGCACGCAGGTGTCGACGCTGCCGTCGGTCTTGGCGCACTCGGCGTCGTCGCCCACCTCGGTGTCGAACTGCTTCAGCCCGCGCGGGTACACCGGCAGCTCGCCGCACTCGAACTCGCTGCACTCCCGGCCCCAGCCGATCAGCCGGGTGTCCTTGCCCGGCACCTGCGCGGAGTCCGCGATCCGCACCGTCGGCAGGTCGACGGGCCGGTCCAGCTTCAGCAACGCGAAGTCGTACTGCGCCAGGAACTCCTGCATGAGCTTCGGGTGCAGGACCTTCTCGGTGATCCGGCGCTCCTCGCCGCCGGTGGTGCGGTCCGGGCTGCCGATGCGCGCCGTCAGCTGCGCCGGGTCGAACGAGTCGACGCAGTGCCCGGCGGTCAGCAGCCAGTCGTCGTCTATCAGCGTCGCTCCGCAGTGGAACCTGGGCTCGTCCGGCACCTGCAGCGATGCCATGAACGGGTACTGCTCGTCCGCCGGGCCACCGCCGACGATCGCGCCGGCGCTGCCGGCGGTCGCGATCCCGACCAGCGCCGCGCCGAAGGCGGCAGCGAACAACTTCCGAATTCGCATGGTTTTTCCTCTCGATTCAGTGAAGGTCCCGAGCAAAGCCGGGAGATCAGATCGCCTTGCGGCGCAACAGCCAGCAGGTCAGCGCGATGCACGCCGCGGCGAGCACCAGGAAGACCCCGGCATCGACGAACTGGAACGTCCAGAACCGGCTTCCGGGCTGGACGAGCATGATTTGGGTGTAACCGGCCGCGCTGAGCTGGTCGGTCTCGGCCGAGCCGAAGGAGTTCGGCGCATGCGAGATGCCGCTCGCCCGGAGCGCCTCGAAGATGTCCAACTCCTCGCCGGCCGGGCTCCGGTAGACGAACTCGGTCACCCAGCCGCGAGGTCCGCTGTAGTACTCGTCGACCGTGAGCTGCATCGGCGACATGTAGTGCGGTCGCAGCCACGCCACGACAGGGAGGAAGAGGGCCAGGAAACCGACCAGCGACAACGCCATTCCGACGAGGAGGTGCTTGGTCACCGTTCCGGCCAGGACGCCGAGCGCGAAACCGAACACGCACGTCGCGGGGAAGGACGGCAGCAGCATGCCGAAGGCGTCGAACCAGCTCCACTCCGGCACGGCCGGCTGGAAGAACCACATGTACGCGGCCGAGAACACGGCGCTGAGCACCGCGATCGCGCCGCCGAGCAGGAACACCTTGCTGAACAGCCAGTGCTCGCGGGAGACCCCCTGCGTCCAGGCGTAGCGGAAGGTTCGCTGTTCGATCTCCCGCGTGAGCATCGGCGCGCCCAGGAACGCGCCGATCAGCGCCGGCAGCACGGGAAGCAGCGTGGTCTGCAGGCTGTTCAGCAGGCCGAGCGACGAAGTCCACTCGCCGCAGTCCATGCCGAACCCGATGCACTCGGCCAACTCGGCCGGTCCCAGCGAACCTCGCATTCCGTTGCCCAGCAACAGGAACCACGCGGCGAAACCGAGCAGAACCGCACCGACCAGGGCGATCATCAACCGATGTTGCCGCCAGGTCAACCAGATCATTCGTACCTCCGGTTTTGGGGTTTTCCGGGCAGCATCGGTCGGGGCGCGATTCGCGCCCTCGTTTCGCCCGGAATCAGGTCAGCTGAATTTGCGGCGCAGCCAGTAGAAGGCCAGCGCCAGACAAGCGATGGTCAACGCGAGGTAGATCCCCGCTTCGATGAATTGGAAGGACCAGAACCGGTCCGCCGGGTGGTAGGTGACGATGCGCAGCGGCGCGGGTTCACCTTCTCGCCAGACCGCCGAAACCCCGGTTCCGCCCGAACTGTCGCGGTAAACCGTGCCGAGGTAGTACGCATCGTTGAGCACGTCGTCGGATCCGGATTGCTGGCCGACCGGTTCGACCGCCCGGGTCAGGGTCATCGGCTCCTGGTAGTTCGGCCGCAGCAGCCAGGCCACCACCACGAAGACCGCGGCGCCGCCGAACAGGGTCGCGGCCATCGCGGGCACCGTTCGCTTGAGCAGCGTTCCGGCGGCAACTCCCAGCGCGAAGGTGAACAGGCAGCTCATCGGGAACGCCGGGATCGACTGGTTGAAGAAGCGGAACCAGCCCATCTCGGGAACCATCGGCGCGAACCAGCTCATGTGCACGAGGGAGAAGATCGTGCTGAGCGCCAGAACCGCGCACCCGACCAGGAGCACCTTGCTGCTCAGCCACTGGCTCCGCGAAACGCCCTGGGTCCACGCGTAGCGGAACGTGTGCTGCTCCAGCTCCCTGGACACCAGCGGAGCACCCGCGAACATGCCGACCAGCAGCGGAAGCGGCAGCAGGAAGATGCTGGCGTCCTCGACGAACTTGACCAGGCGCGAGAACCCGTACGGCGTGGCGTAAACCGTCGAGGCATCGGCGCCGAGCGAGTCGGAGAAGAGGTAGATCGCCGCCCCGCCGAGGAAGACGACGGCGAATCCGGCCAGCCCGAGCCGGTGCTGCCGCCAGGTCAACCAGGTCATGCGGCGGCCTCCCGGATGCGCGGCGGCGCCGCAGCCGTCAGGTAGTGCATGACGAGCGTTTCCAGATCGACGCGCTGCACGTCCCACGAAGAGCCGGCAGTCGGCGGATTCCCGCGCACCAGCAGGGAAACCCGGTCGCCGCGCTCCTCCCGGTGCACGACCTCGCCGGTCACGCCCGCCACCGCGCCCGCCGGCCCGGTCAGGACGTGGTGCTGCTCCAGCAGGTCGTCGATGTCCTCGGCGAGCTTGACCTGGCCGTGGTCCAGCACGATCAGGTGGTCGCAGAGCCGCTCCAGCTCGGAGACCACGTGCGAGGACAGGACCACGGTGCAGTCCCAGTCGGCCTTCGTCTCCATCAGGACGCTCATCAGCTCCCGCCTGGCCAGCGGGTCGAGGCTCGCCACCGGCTCGTCCAGGATCAGCAGCTCGGGCTTCTTCGCCAGGGCCACCGCGAGCGCGACCTGCGCCCGCTGGCCGCCGGAGAGCCCGCCGATCCGGCTCTCCAGCGGGATGTTCAGCTCGGCGAGGCGGTCCAGCGCGATCTGCTCGTCCCAGCGCTTGTTCAGCATCCGCCCGGCCTTGAGCATCTCGCGCACCTTGAAGTTCCGGTACAGCGAGTGCTCCTGGTCGAGGTAGGCCACGCGGTCCAGCACGGTGCCGGGGCCGACGCGCTCGCCGAGCAGTGTCAGCTCGCCTTCGGTCGGCGCGAGCAGGCCGACCATCAGGTTCAGCAGCGTGGACTTGCCCGCGCCGTTCGGGCCGACGAGGCCGACGACCCGGCCCGCGGGCACCTGCAGCGAGCAGTTCCGCAGGCCCCACTTGCGGCCGTACCGCTTGCCGAGGCCGGTCGCCGTCATGGCGATTTCAGTCATTGGTTCCCCTCAGGACGGAAGTCGTGCAGCGCCGTCGCGATCAGCGCGGCGATGCCGTCGGAATCCATGCCGGCCCGGTACGCCTCGGTCAGCCACCGCTCCAGGCCGGCGCGCAACTCGGCCTGCTTCTCAGCGGGGAGCCCGGTCAGGCCGCTCTCGATGAACGTGCCCGCCCCGGGACGGCCCTTGGCCAGTCCCTTGTGCTCCAGCTCGCGGTACGCCTTCAACACCGTGTTCGGGTTGATGACGAGGCTCTTCGCGACTTCTTTGACGGTGGGCAGGCGGTCGCCGACCTGCAGCTGCCCGAGCCGGAGGGCGTGCTCGACCTGATGCACGAGCTGCCGGTAGGGCGGCACCCCGGTACCGCTGTCGACGCGGAACTCGATCAAGCACTTCCCCTATCACTCTATTTACCTACGACCATAGGATAACTATGGACCGATCTAGGTCAAGCCGAACCCCCGAAAAGGCCCCTGAGCAGCAAAAAGCGCCCCAGCTGAACGCTGAGGCGCAGCGGAGCAGGACGACTTCCCCCATAGACCAAGACGGGAAAGACCCATAGCCAAGGTTCCGCAATGCAGAACTCGGGTCCCGCAGTGTCCGATTTTGCCTAAAATTGAGCGGGTTCCGAACGACCCGATTTTAGGCAAAATTGGGGACCCACCAAGGGAAACCGAACCCGGGGGCGATCGGTCAGGACAGGGCGAAGTTGTCGCAGAGGGCCTGCCACTCGGCCCGGTCCGGCGGCGGCCCCGGCAGCTCCGCGCCTCCCGCCCGCAGGCCTTCGAGCACCAGGGACAGGTAGCGGGCGCGGAACTCGGCCCGCCGGGCCTCGCTCGTCGGCAGCGCCGGGTTGAGGTGCTTGAGCAGCAGCAGGATGTCCGTCCAGTCCACGTCCGCGCGCAGCTCGCCCGCCTGCTTCGCGGCGTCGACCAGGGCCTCGATCTCCTTCGCGACGCCCTGCTGCAGCTCGCGGAACTCCGCGGAATAGGTGTGCTGCTGGTCCATCGGCGGCAACACGGTGCCGATCCCCGAGCCCTCCCGCAGGCAGCGGCGCATGAACCGGTCCAGGGCCTGCCACGGATCGGACTCCTCGGCGCGGGCCGCTTCCGCCTCGCCGATGATCCGCCGGAACGCGGCGATGCGGACCTGCTCGACCAGCTCCTGCTTGCTCGGGTAGCGCCGGTACACGCTCGCCACTCCGACGCCCGCGCGCTTGGCGACCTCCGACATCGGCGCCGCGAAGCCCTGCTCGGCGAACACCTCGCGCGCGGCGGCGATGACCTGGTCGTCGTATTGCGCGGACCTGTCCGGTGTGGGCATGGCCACAGCATACGCGGACAGCGGAATGATCCATTCCGCTGCCGGGTTGGACCCGAGCGGAATCACTCATTCCGCTGCGGCCCGCTGCGAGCAGGGCGATCCGCGGCCGTTGGAAGCAGAGGAAGGCATGACCACAACGGAGCTCGTCCAGCCCCGCAGCGGACCCCTCACCCGCGCCGCGCTGTCCCGGCCCGCGTCGTTCTGGTTCATCGGCGGGCTGTACGCCCTGTTCCTGATGGCCTCCACCGCGCCGTCCCCGATGTACTCGATCTACCAGCAGCGATGGCACTTCACCACCACGGTCCTCACCGAGGTCTTCGCCGTCTACGCGGTCCTCATCCTGCTCGCGCTGGTGCTGTTCGGGTCGCTGTCCGACCACATCGGCCGCAGGCCGGTGCTGCTGACCGGGCTCGTGCTGGAGATCGCCTCGATGCTGGTGCTCGCGATCGCGCCGAGCGTCGGCTGGCTGCTGGTCGGCCGGGCGCTGCAGGGCCTGGCCACCGGGATCGCGACCAGCGCGATCAGCGGCGCCCTGCTGGACTTCCAGCGCCCGGGCACCAATCGCGGATCGCTGATCAACGGCGTCGCCGCCGGGCTCGGCATGGCGCTCGGCTCGCTGCTGGCGGGTGCGCTGGTGCAGTTCGTGCCCGGGCCGACGCTGACCAGCTACCTGCTGCTGATCCTCGGGTTCCTGCTCGCGATCCCGGGCGTGCTGCTGATGCCCGAGCCGGTCACGCACCGCAGCGCACTGCGCGAGGTGCTGCGCCCGCAGCGGCCGACCGTGCCTGCCGGGAAGGGCGCGGCGTTCGCGCTGATGGCGACGACGCTGCTGGCCTCGTGGATCGTCGGCGGCATGTTCATGTCCCTCGGGCCGTCGGTGGCCAAGGGGCTGGTCAGCGGAAACCCCTACCTGGTGGGCGGTTTGGCGGTCGCGGTGCTGGCCGGGTTCGGCGGGCTCGCGCAACTGCTGCTGGGCGGCTGGGAGGCGCGGCGCGCGGTGCGGGTCGGCGCGCCGCTGATGCTCGCCGGGCTCGCGGGAGTGGCGGCGGCTGCGCTCGGACAGGGCGCCTCGGTGTTCTTCGTCGGCTCGGCGGTGCTCGGCACCGGCTGGGGCCTGGTGTTCATGGGCGGATTCCGGATGCTGACCGGCTTGGCCTCCCCGGAACACCGGGCGGGCACCGCGGCGCTGATCTACGTCGTGGCGTACCTGTCGGCCAGCGTCCCCAGCGTCGCCCTGGGCTTCCTCAGCACGGCCTACGGCCTGACCGCGGCGACGCTGGTCTTCACCGCGACGGCGGCCGTCTTCGTCACCGTCGCGGCCCTCTCCACCTTCGCCCGCCGCTGACCGCAGTTTCAATGAGGGTTTTTCATCCTGCTCGGCCCGCAGCCGCGGGTCGCAAAGCTGCACGTCGATGGGGTGCCGCATGCGCCGCAGGCGCATAACCCACCTACGACACCTGCACCGCCGCGGGTTCTCAGAGGTTCCCTCGGCGAGGACGGCCCTGACGCCGTGTATTGGACATACATAAGTCAGGGCACCCACAGACCAGGGAGCCTCTGAGGTTCCGCCACCCGCACCGCCACGCAAAACGAGGCTGGAAAAACCTCAATTGAAACTGCGGGAAACCCGGGCACCCCGGGTGTGCAGTTTCAATTGAAACTGCACACCCGGGGTGCGGTCAGGGCCCGTGGGGCGAAGGTCAGGCGGCTTCGACCGTGAGGGACTCGTTGTCGTCCGCCGTGTCGACGCGGATCTTGTCGCCCTCCCGGATCTCGCCGGCCAGGAGCTTCTTGGCGAGCTGGTCGCCGATCGCCGACTGGACCAGGCGGCGCAGCGGGCGCGCGCCGTAGACCGGGTCGAAACCGTTGAGCGCCAACCAGTCCCGCGCCGCCGGCTGCACGTCCAGGGTCAACCGGCGCTGGGCCAGCCGCTGGGCCAGGCGGTCCACCTGGATGTCCACGATGGACGTCAGCTCGTCCGTGGTCAGCGAGTGGAAGACCACCACGTCGTCCAGCCGGTTCAGGAACTCCGGCTTGAAGTGCCCGCGCACCACCGACCGCACCGCCTCGTCGCGCTCCTGATCGGTGAGGTTCGGTTCGGCGATCGCCTGCGAGCCGAGGTTCGAGGTGAGCACCAGGATCGTGTTGCGGAAGTCCACCGTGCGGCCCTGGCCGTCGGTGAGCCGCCCGTCGTCGAGCACCTGCAGCAGCACGTCGAAGACGTCCTGGTGGGCCTTCTCCACCTCGTCGAACAGCACCACCGAGTACGGGCGCCTGCGCACCGACTCGGTCAGCTGCCCGCCCTGGTCGTAGCCGACGTACCCGGGCGGCGCGCCGACCAGCCGGGCCACCGAGTGCTTCTCGGCGTACTCGCTCATGTCGATGCGGATCATCGCCCGCTCGTCGTCGAACAGGAACCCGGCCAGCGCCTTGGCCAGCTCGGTCTTGCCGACGCCGGTCGGCCCGAGGAACAGGAACGAGCCCGTCGGCCGGTCCGGGTCGGCGACGCCTGCGCGCGTCCGGCGCACCGCGTCGGACACCGCGCGCACCGCCTCGGACTGCCCGACGACGCGCGACTCCAGCGCGTCCTCCATCCGCAGGAGCTTGGCGGTCTCGCCCTCCAGCAGGCGGCCGGCCGGGATGCCGGTCCACGCGCTGACCACGTCCGCGACGTCGTCCGCGGTGACCTCCTCCTGGAGCATCGCCTTGCGCTCGGACTGCGTCTGCGCGGCCGCTTCGAGTTCCTTCTCCAGCTTCGGAATCCGGCCGTAGCGCAGCTCGGCGGCCTTGCCCAGGTCGCCGTCGCGCTCCGCGCGGTCGGACTCGCCGCGCAGCTGCTCCAACTGCGTCTTCAGATCGCGGACGTTGTCGATGGACTCCTTCTCCTGCTGCCAGCGCGCAGTCAGCTCGGAGAGCTTCTCGCGGCGGTCGGCCAGCTCCGCGCGCAGCGCGGCGAGGCGCTCCAACGAGGCCGGGTCGTCCTCTTTGGACAGCGCCATCTCCTCGATCTCCAGCCGCCGCACCGCGCGCTCGACCTCGTCGATCTCCACCGGCCGGGAGTCGATCTCCATGCGCAGCCGGGACGCGGCCTCGTCGACCAGGTCGATGGCCTTGTCCGGCAGGAACCGGGCGGTGATGTAGCGGTCGGACAGGGTGGCCGCGGCGACCAGCGCGCCGTCGGTGATCCGCACGCCGTGGTGCACCTCGTAGCGCTCCTTGAGGCCGCGCAGGATCGCGACGGTGTCCTCCGGGCTCGGCTCGCCGACCAGCACCTGCTGGAACCGGCGCTCCAGCGCGGCATCGGTCTCGATGTGCTCGCGGTACTCGTCGAGCGTGGTCGCGCCGACCATGCGCAGCTCGCCGCGCGCCAGCATCGGCTTGATCATGTTGCCCGCGTCCATCGCGCCCTCGCCGGAGGCACCGGCGCCGACGATGGTGTGCAGCTCGTCGATGAAGGTGACGACCCGCCCGGCCGACTCGGTGATCTCCTTGAGCACGGCCTTGAGCCGCTCCTCGAACTCGCCGCGGTACTTCGCGCCGGCCACCATCGAACCGAGGTCCAGCGCCACGACCCGCTTGCCGCGCAACGATTCCGGCACGTCACCGGCGACGATGCGCTGGGCCAGGCCCTCCACGATCGCGGTCTTGCCGACGCCGGGCTCGCCGATGAGCACCGGGTTGTTCTTGGTGCGCCGGGACAGCACCTGCACGACGCGCCGGATCTCGGCGTCCCGGCCGATCACCGGGTCGAGCTCACCCTTGCGGGCGCGGGCGGTGAGGTCCTGGCCGTACTTCTCCAGCGCCTTGTAGGTGCCCTCGGGGTCCGGGCTGGTCACCCGCGCCGAGCCGCGCACGTTGCCGAACGCGTCGGTCAGCGCCTCCGGCGTCGCGCCGTGCTTGCGCAGCAGATCGGCGACCCGGCCGCCTTCGGCGGCGAGCCCGACCAGCAGGTGCTCGGTGGAGACGTATTCGTCGCCCATCTCCGTCGCCAGCCGCTGGGCGTGCGTCAGCGCCCTGACCGCGTCGCGGGAGAGCTGCGGCGCGGACACGGTGCTGCCGCTGGCGGTCGGCAGCTTGTTGACGAGCTGCTCCAGCTCGCGCCGCACCTCCGTCGGATCGGCTCCGACGGCGGTCAGCAGCGGCGCGGTCAGCCCGTCGCCCTGGGCGAGCAGCGCGCCGAGCAGGTGACCGGGGTCGACGTCCGGGTTGCCGGCCACCGTTGCGGCCTGCACGGCGGAGGAGACCGCCTGCTGGGTCTTCGTCGTCGGGTTGAACGCGTCCATTCCTCACCTCGTGGCCGGGGGCGGCTGGTTCGGGTCTCTGCAGCCACCATGTTACCCGGTCAACGTGAGGAAACTTGAGCGAGTTCCACTCAAGAATAGTCAGCTGACTCACTTCGGGTCGCGGCGAGATTTCGATTTATCCGAAATGTCATCAGATTTGCTTGATCGAACGTTTTAACCCTATTTAGCTACACGGCTATGACCTACAGCACATCGCCGCCGGACGGTGGGCTCGTCCTGGCCGCCGAATCCGGCGCCCTGGCCGACATCGAGAACGCGATCAACAGCGTGTTCGACCCGATCTCCGAGGGCTTCTCCGACATCGTCTTCGGCAAGATCACCGTCTTCGGCGTGACCTTCCCGTGGATCGTGGCCTGGCTGGTCATCGCCGCCGCGGTGTTCACGGTCGTCTTCGGCTTCGTCCAGTTCCGCGCGTTCAAGCTCTCCATCGACCTGGTCCGGGGCAAGTACACCGACCCGAAGGAACCGGGCGAGATCAACCACTTCCAGGCGCTGGCCTCGGCGCTGTCGGGCACCGTCGGGCTCGGCAACATCGCCGGCGTCGGCGTGGCGGTGACCATCGGCGGCGCGGGCGCGACGTTCTGGATGATCGTCTGCGGCCTGCTCGGCATGGCCACCAAGTTCGTCGAGTGCACGCTGGGCGTGAAGTACCGGGAAATCGCCGCGGACGGCACCGTCTCCGGCGGCCCGATGCACTACCTGCGCAAGGGCATCCCGGAGCGGATCCCCGGCGCGTTCGGCGCGGTGCTGGGCAAGGTGCTCGCCGTGCTGGCCGCCGTGATGATCCTGTTCTTCGCCATCGCCGGCGGCAACATGTTCCAGGCCAACCAGACCTTCGCGCAGCTGCGCGACGTCACCGGCGGCGACACCGGCTGGCTCGGCTCCGACGGCGCGGCCCTGGTCTTCGGCATTCTGCTCGCGGTCATCATCGGCGCCGTGATCATCGGCGGGATCAAGTCCATCGGCGCCGTCACCAGCCGCCTCGTCCCAGCGATGGCCGTCATCTACGTGACCGCCTGCCTGATCGTCATCGGCGTCAACATCGACTCGGTGCCCACCGCGGTCGGCGAGATCGTCTCCGGCGCGTTCACCCCGGAGGCCGGGTTCGGCGGCATGATCGGCGTGCTCATCGTCGGCTTCCAGCGAGCCGCCTTCTCCAACGAGGCGGGGCTCGGCTCGGCGCCCATCGCGCATTCCGCGGTGCGCACCAAGCACCCGGCCACCGAGGGCCTGGTCGCGCTGCTGGAGCCGTTCATCGACACGGTGATCGTGTGCACCATGACGGCGCTGACCATCGTCATCGCCAAGACGCAGTTCTGGGTGGACGCCCAGCAGCAGGTGCTGGCCGGTGGCGAGACCCCGGACGGCGTCACCGTCACCTCGGAGTCCTTCGCCACGGTGCTGCCGTGGTTCCCCTACGTCCTCACGCTGGCCGTCGCGATGTTCGCCATCTCCACGATCATCACCTGGGGCTACTACGGCCAGCGGGCGTGGCTGTTCCTCTTCGGCAAGGGCAAGACCAGCGAGCGCATCTACAACGTGGTGTTCTGCCTGTTCACCGTCGTCGGCTCGGTGCTGACGCTGGGCAGCGTGCTGAACTTCGCCGACGCGGTGCTGTTCGCGCTGGCTCTGTTCAACATCATCGGGCTGTACATCATGGTCCCGGTGGTGAAGCGGGAACTGGCGTCCTACCGGGAGAAGCTGCGCACCGGCGAGGTCCGCAAGTTCGAAAAGGTCTGACGCACAAGGGTTTCAGCAGATGAATGCTCGTGAGTACTTTGGAGCGCCATAGCGATCCAAAGTACTCACGAGCTCTTTCACCCATGCACGCAACCGCCGCCGCGACGCGTGACGCACGCAAAACGGGCCTGGAACACTACCCGTCCTCGCGGACGGCTTGGATGTCGATCTCGACCTTCAGGGTGGTGCCGATCGCGGCGATCCCCGTCTGCAGGGCCTGGTTGAACGTCATCGCGAAGTCCTCGCGGCGCAGCTGGGTGGTCGCCGTCGCCGAGGCCCGGGTGCCGCCCCACGGGTCCGGGCCCACGCCGGCGAACCGGGTGTCCAGCCGCACCGGCCGGGTCACCCCGCACAGCGTCAGCTCGCCGTCGAGGTCCCAGCGGTCGCCGCCGCGCGGGCGCAGCCCGGTGGACCGGAAGGTGATCTCGGGATGCCGCTCCACGTCCAGGAAGTCCGCGCTGCGCAGGTGGTCGTCGCGCATCCCGTTGGCCGTGTCGATGCCGGCCGCGGCGATCCGGACCTCCACTGTGGACGATTCCACCGGGTTGCCGATGCGCACCTCGCCGGCGAACTCGTTGAAGCGCCCGTGGATGCTGCTGATGCCCAGGTGCTTGGCGGTGACCTGGATCGACGAGTGCACCGGGTCGATCCGCCACAGCCCGGGCGACGGCAGGTCGGCCCCGCCGACCCGGCGCAGCTCGACCTCGCCGAGGGTGGCGGCCGTCCCGTCGTGCACCAGCGTGGTCCGGGCGAGCGGCTCGTGCCCGACCGCCGTGACGATCGCGGTGTAGGCGCCGGCCCGGAGCCCGGCGGCGACCACCGAGCCCTGCGCGTCGCCCTGCACCCTCGCGACCTGCGTGCCGGTGCCGTCGATGACGGTCAGCACCGCTTCCGGCACCGGCCAGCCGTCGCCGCCGCGCACCGTCGCGGTGACCGCCCCCGATGCGGCGGCGACACCGGGCGCTTCGGCCTGCCGTTGGCCGAGATCCATTTCGAACATCTCCTCTTGCGCGTTGGAAGTCCTGGTGCGGGGCGGGCGGACCGTCCAGGCGAACGGTCCGCCCGCACCACCCGGCACCGCCGGTCAGTCGCCCTGCGGGTAGCCGAGCTCGACGTCGTGGGTGCTCTGCTCGCCCGACAGCCGCAGCGAGGTGGCGATCGGCGGGTAGCCGGTCGCGATCACCGTGTACTCGCCGTCCGGCAGGTCGGTGAAGGTGTAGTTGCCGTCGATGTCGGTGGTCGCCGCGCCGACGACCGCGCCGCCGGAATCCAGCAGCGTCACCCGCGCATCCGCCACCGCGACACCGAGGTTGGCCGACCGGACCACGCCGCTGAGCTGCGCGCCGGACTGCAACGCGACGTCCAGGGTGGACTGGTCGCCATCGGTCACGGTGACCGAGTTCGCCACCGGCCGGTAGCCGGGCGCGGTGACGGTCAGCGCGTAGGAGCCGCCGACGAGGTCCGCGAACAGGTAGTGCCCGTCCGGCCCGGTGCCGGCGCTGGCGACCACCTCGCCGCGGACGTCGGTGAGCACCACCATCGCCCCGGCGACGCCCTGCCCGCCGACGTGCACCAGGCCCGTCAGCCGCCCGGCGCCGAGCAGCTGCACGTCGTGGCGCACCGGGCGGTCGCCGACCACGACCATCGACGCGGTCGGCTGGTAGCTGCCGCCGGAGGCGATCAGCACGTAGGTGCCGCCGTGGCCGACCGCGAGCTGGAACTGCCCGTCGTGGTCGGTGCGGGCGCGCTCGACCTGCCGCCCGTTGGCGTCGGTGAGGGTGAGCACCACACCGGACACCGGCGTGCCGACCGAGTCCTGGACGGTGCCGTGCACGAACAGCCCGCCGCCGTCGACCGGGCTCGTCAGCTCGCCCGCCAGGTGCTTGCCGTTGGTCGCGTAGCGACGCGGCGCAACCGGCTCTGACCAGGCATCCGAGCGGCCATCCACAGAGTTGTCCACAGGCTCGGCGGCCAGCTGCGCGGGCCGCTGCCCGACGCCCCCAACCTGGGCAGAGCCGTTCGTCGCGGGACGCGCCACGGCCGAGTTGTCCACAGGCCGGGTGAGGTTGTCCACAGCGTCGTCGTGCGCGGCCACGGCTGCCGCCTCCCTTTCCTCGTGACTGTCGATCGTGCTGCGCAGCGGGGTCTCCCGGATGAAGATCACCGCGAGGAAGGTGACCACCGCGATGCACGCGGAGACGAAGAAGATGTCGCCGATCGCGTCGCCGTAGGCCGCCCGCACGATGGTCTGCACGGGTTCCGGCAGGTGGTTGACGTCGAGCGAGCCGCCGCCCGAGCCGGCCCCCTTCGGCAGGCCGGGGATCTTCGCCAGGCCCTGCATGATGTAGTCCGACACCTGGGTGGCCAGCACCGCGCCCAGCACCGAGACGCCCGCCGAGCCGCCGAGGGTCCGGAAGAACGTCACGACCGAGGTCACCGACCCCATGTCCTTGCCGCTGGTGGTGTTCTGCACCGCCAGCACCAGGTTCTGCATCAGCATGCCGACGCCGACGCCCATCAGGAACAGGTAGACCCCGACCAGCACCAGGTTCGTCTCGTGATCCAGGGTGCTCAGCAGCCACATCGACGCGATCATCACGATCGAGCCGATCACCAGGAACGGTTTGATCTTGCCGGTGACCCTGGAGATGATCTGCCCGGACACGGTCGAGGAGATGAACAGGCCGCCGACCATCGGCAGCGTCATCAGCCCCGCCGTGGTCGGCGTGAAGCTGCGCGCGATCTGGAAGTACTGGCCCAGGAACACCGAGCCGCCGAACATCGCGGTGCCGACCGCGACGGTGCCGATGGTGGCCATCGTGACCGTCTGGTTGCGGAACATCCGCAGCGGCACGATCGGCTCGCTGACCTTGGTCTCGATGATCACCGCGATGAGCAGGGCGAGCAGGCCGCCGCCGACGTAGGCCGCGGTCTCCACCGACCACCACTCGAACTGCTTACCCGCCAGCGAGACCCACACCAGCAGCAGGCTCACGCCGCCGACCAGGAACAACGCGCCGAACCAGTCGATCTTCACCGGCCGCTTGATCACCGGCAGCTTCAGCGTCCGGCCCAGCACGATGAACGCGATCACCGCGATCGGCACGGTCACCCAGAAGCACCAGCGCCAACCGAGCCACGAGGTGTCCACGATCAGGCCGCCGACCAGCGGCCCGCTGACCGTGGCGACCGCGAAGGTGGCGCCGATGTAGCCGCTGTAGCGGCCGCGGTCGCGCGGCGAGACCATCGCCGCGATCACGACCTGGATCAGCGCCTGCAGGCCGCCCATGCCGATGCCCTGCAGGGCCCGGAAGCCGATGAGCGTCTCCATGGACTGCGCGAAACCGCCGAGCACCGAGCCGATCGTGAAGATCGTGATGGCCAGCTGGTAGAGCAGCTTCTTGCTGAACAGGTCGGAGAGCTTGCCCCAGATCGGGGTGGATGCGGTCGAGGTGAGCAGCATCGCCGTGACGACCCAGGTGTACTGACCCTGGGTGCCGTTGAGGTCGGCGATGATCCGGGGCAGCGCGTTCGACACGATCGTCGAGCTGAGGATGGCGACCAACAGCGCCAACATCAGGCCCGACATCGCCTCGAGGATCTGCCGATGCGTCATCGACGATCCCGCGGCGGGCTCGTCGCGCCCGTCCCGGCGGGCCGGCGCTGTGGCGTCCGGCGCCGTCTCCGTCGAGGTGGTCATCGAGTTCCTTCCTTGGTCACGGGGCCGGCGAGACAGGCTCCGTCGTGGATCGTGTTGCGACGAATGTCGTCCATCGCTTCCCCCAGCAGGCCGGCGAGTTGGCGCACCTTGGCGTCGTCCCAGTGGGCCAGCGCCTCGCCGATCCATTCCGCCTTCCGGCGTTCCAGCTCCGCCACCGCGCGTTCCCCCTCGGCCGTGGCGCGCAGCAGCGCTACTCGCCGGTCGGCGGGGTCAGGTCGGCGGGTGATCAGGCCGGCTTGCTCCAGCTGCCCGACCTGGCGGCTCACCACGGACGCGTCGACGATCCGGTGGTGGGCGAGGTCGGAGGCGCGGCATTCACCGCGGAAGACGAGTTCGGTGAGCAGCCCGGCGGCGGCGTAGGGCACCTGTTCTGTCGTGAACTGCCCTCGCTGCATGGCCACCTGCTTGAGGCCGAGCATCGCGCGTAGCGGTCGGAGCAGCTCGGCGCAGGTCTCGAGTGTCGGTCCCATGAGCCCAATCCTTTAGTTGCTGCACGCAACTATAAACTCATTTAGTTGCATGCCACAACTTGTCCCGCTGTGACGCCACCCACCACCCGCGCGATCAGCGAAAACGAGGGGCGCCCCCGGCCGGAAAGATCGGCCGGGGGCGCCCCTCACGTGGTGGAACGAACTCACATCATGGCGTTGAGCTTGCCCAGCAGGCGGGCCAGTTCCTTGAGGTCCTGGGTGGTCCAGCTGGCGAACTGGCCGTGCAGGTGCTTGCGGCGCTCCTCGCGCACCTGGGCCAGCCGCTCGCGGCCCAGGTCGGAGAGCTGGATGCGGCGGGCCCGGCCGTCGTCCGGATCCGGCACCCGCTCCAGCAGGTCCAGGTCCACCAGCGTGGCGATCTGCCTGCTCACCGTGGACTTGTCCAGCCCGGTGCGATCCGCGACGTCCATGCCGCGCAGCGGCCCGGCGTCGTCGACCATCAGCAGCAGGCTGTACGAGGCCGGATCCAGGTCGGGGTGCACGTGCGCGGCCACCGCGGTCGACAGGTTCCGGGCGCGGCGGAACATCATCACCAGCTCGCGCTCGACGGATTCCGCCGCGGTGCGCCGGTCGACACCCTCCTCGCGCACCCCGCCGATCGGCCCGCGCGCCTCGTCCTCGATCACAGCTCTCCCGCCCGCACCGCCGACGATCCGGCGGCACCACACGTCGGCCCGCTCCTCGCGAGGTCAACGCTAGTCCGTTTCGCCCCACTTTAAGTGCACGTCTCGAACACATTTCGCGTGGCAGGGCGGGTGGCCGCGCAGGCCGGGCTCAGCAGTCGCGGCTGCCCACCGGCTCGGGCCGGTGCCACGGCCGGGGCATGCCCTTGGACTCGAAGTAGTCGCCGCCCTTGCGCTTGACGTCGTCGGTGCCCCAGCTGCGCGTGCGCAGCACCGGCACCATTCGCGGGATGTGCTTGCGGCAGTGGATGTAGGCCTCCTCGACCTGCACCACCACCCAGCGCTCCGGCGTGCGGCCGCGGTCGAACTCGGCGGGCAGCGCCGGGTAGATCGAGCGCAGGTCGGCGTCCTCGACGATGCGGGCCTTGCCGTTGACGTGCAGGCCGATCAGGTCGGTGACGAAGTCCACCAGCAGGATCCCGACGTGCGGGTTCTCGCTGATGTTGCCCAGGCTGGCCAGCACGCCGTTGCCCCGGTACTCCGGGTAGCACAGGTGCCGGTCGTCCAGGACCTCCAGGAAGCCGGGCGGCCCGGCACGGAGGCTGGAGTCGCACTCGCCGTGCGAGTCGGAGGTGGCCACGAACGCCATCTCCATCCGCCCGATGAACTCCTTCATCTGCGGGTTCAGGTGGTCCAGCACCTGGTCGTCGTAGAACTTCCGGGCGCGCTTCTCAGTGCCGTAGGCGCGTTGCAGCAGGTGTTCGCCGGTAGAACCGGGCAGCGGTACGGGCCGCTCCTCGACGAACGGATCGCGCGGCGACGCGGCCGCCGGGCCGTGGTGCTGGAGCGGGGTCACGGCCTGCCAGGCATCGTTCGGGGTCGGCGGGTCGGACAGCTCCAGGTCGAGCAGCGCCGCATCGGCCGTTCCGGTCGGCGTCGGGTGATCGGGGGTCACGCGGGCCACCGTGTCACGCCTCCCTCATCCGTTACAACGGTGGATACTAGGTTCCCCCGACAGATCGATGCACGATCTACAAGATGTAGTTGAAAAGCACTCAAAAGTGGCATCAAGGCAGACGCGTCACGAGGCACGAGTTAGGGTCCTCTCTGTGTCGGGGGACGCTTGGAAGTAGTGGTGTGCCTGCCTTGGGTACGACCGCCAACGTGGAGAACAGCCCCGAACCATGACAGCGAATGCCGTACTGAGCCCCGGACCACCCCCGAACAACGAGCCGTCGAACTCCGGTGTGAGCAAGATGGTCCGCCTGATCCGTGAGAGCTTCGCCGTCGTCGAGCCGCACACCGACGAGGTGTCGAGGTTCTTCTACGGCATGCTCTTCAGCCTCTCGCCGGCCACCCGCGACCTGTTCGCGGTGAACATGGAAGTGCAGCGCAGCCGCCTGCTGCGGGCGCTCGTGCACGTCATCCAGATGGTCGACAAGCCCGACGAGCTGCTGCCGTTCCTGCACCAGCTCGGTCGTGACCACCGCAAGTTCGGCGTGGTCTCCGCCCACTACGAAGCGGTGGGCACCGCGCTGCTCGCCGCGATCAAGAAGTACGCCGGCGACGCCTGGACCGACAGCGTCGAGCGCGCCTGGGCCGAGGCGTACACGGTGATGGCCTCCGCGATGACCGAAGCGGCCGCCACCGACGACGGCCCCGCCTGGTACACCGGCCAGATCGTCCACCACGAGCGGCTGAGCTGGGACGTCGCCGTGATCCGCATCCAGCCCGACCACCCGGTGCCGTACCTGCCCGGGCAGTACGTGAGCGTCGAGGTGCCGCAGCGGCCCCGGCTGTGGCGGTACCTGACCCCCGCCAACGCGCCGACCGCCGACGGGATCATGGAGTTCCACGTCCGGTCCGTGGAGGGCGGCTGGGTCAGCCGGGCGCTGGTCGGCCACGCCCGCCCCGGCGACCAGTGGCGGATCGGCTCGCCGATGGGCCGGCTGACCGTGGACCGGGAGAACACCCCGGACGTCCTGATGGTCGCCGGCGGCACCGGGGTGACCCCGATGCGCGCGATCATCGACGACCTCGCGCAGTACGGCGAGAACCCGCGCGTGCAGCTGTTCTACGGCGGCCGGACCCGCGAGGACCTCTACGACCTGGAGAACCTGCAGCGCATCGCGATGCACAACCCGTGGCTGACGATCACGCCGGTGCTGGAGAACGAGCCGGGCCTCTCGGGCGTCGAGCACGGCACGCTCGCCGAGGCGGTGACCCGCTACGGCGCCTGGAAGGGCTGGGACGTGCTGGTCAGCGGCTCGCCGGGAATGATCCGCGCGACGGTCTCGAGCATGCTCGTAGCGGGAACCTCCCTCGACCGCATCCACTACGACCCGTTCACCCTGGACTAGAAGGTGTTCCAAACTCGTCTTCCGTAGCGGTGCGGGTAGCGGCCCCCCTGCGGGAATTACGGTCGCCTTCTCGCTGTGGGATCCCCGACTTGCGCATGAACCACGGGGCTGTCCTCGCGAGAAGACGTCTGAGAACCCGCGGCGGTGCCGGTTGCGAGGGTGGGCTAAGCGGCTGCGCCGCTTGCGGCGACTTGAACCGTGCGGCGTTGCGTATCGCGGTCACCGTTGCACGAGTGGGAAAAGCGGACGCGGCTTGTGTCGCTTGCCTGGCGCGAAGCAGCGTTGCCACCGGCTCGATCTGGACATGGGCGAAGGGGCCCCTTTGACCGGCATCGCCGATTAAAGGGGCCCCTTCGCTTGAAAAATCTGGACGTCCCGGGTCGAGAAGGCTGCCGTGATTCCCGCAGGGACCGGCTGCTCGCACCGCTACGCGAGAAGAGTCTGGGAACCGTTCAGCGGCGCTTGCGGTCCGGCTTCCAGACCACCAGGGCCGTTTCCTGGCGGATCGGGACCAGGTCCCGGCGGTAGGAGGCGTGCACCGCCGCCGCGGCCTGTTCCGCCGCCGCGTGCGCCGCCGCCACCTCCTCGGCCAGCTCCTGGACCTTCGCTCGGAGCGCGTCGACCTCGTTCTCCAGGTCGATGATCCGCTTGATGCCCGCCAGGTTCACGCCCTCCTCCTGGGAGAGGCGCTGCACCTCGCGGAGCAGGGCGATGTCGCGCAGGGAGTAGCGGCGGCCGCCCGCCGGGGTTCGCCCGGGCGAGACCAGGCCCAGCCGGTCGTAGCTGCGCAGGGTCTGCGCGTGCAGCCCGGACAGCTGTGCGGCCACCGAGATCACGAACATCGGCGTGTCCTCGTTGGCCCCTGGCGGGAACCCGAAGCCCGGATCGGTGGGGCGACCGGCCATGACTACCTCCCGAGCAGCTCGTTCAGGTCGCGGCGCGGATCGTGGTCGGCGGTCGCTTCCGCGTAGTCCGCCAGCGCCTCGGCCGCCTTCTCGTCCAACTTGGACGGAACCGCGACCTGCAGCGTCACCATGAGATCCCCGCTGCTGCCGTCCTTCTTGCCCACGCCCTTGCCGCGCACCCGGAAGGTGCGGCCGCTGCCGGTCCCGGCCGGGACCTTCAGCGAGACCTTCCCGTCCAGGGTCGGCACGGTCAACGTAGTGCCCAGCGCCAGCTCGGGGAAGGTGACCGGCACCGTGATCGTCAGGTCATCACCGGATCGTCCGAACACCCGGTGCGAGTTGACGTGCACCACGACGTACAGATCGCCCGAGGCGGCGCCCTGCCGACCGGGTTCGCCCTGACCCGCCAGCCTGATCCGCTGCCCGTCGGACACCCCGGCCGGGATCCGCACCGTCAGCGTCCGGCTGCGGGTGCTGACGCCCTCGCCGCGGCAGTCCGGGCACGGGTCGTCGACCAGCGAGCCGCGGCCCCGGCAGTCCGGGCACGGCTCGCTGAACGCGAACGCGCCCTGGTTCCGCGTCACCAGCCCGGAACCGGTGCAGGTGGCGCAGGTGCGCGGCCGGGTGCCCGGCTTGGCGCCCGAACCGTGGCAGGTCGGGCAGCTCACCGGGCTGGACAGCCGCAGCGGAACCGTGGCCCCGCGCACCGCTTCGGCGAAGTCGATGCGCACCTCGGTCTCCACGTCGGCGCCGCGCCGCGGCCGGCTGGTCGTGCCGGCGCCGGAACGGCGGTTGCCGAACAGGCCGCCGAACAGGTCGCCGAGCCCGCCGCTACCGGTGCCGGCACCGGCACCGGCGCCCCCGAAGAGGTCGCCGATGTCGAAGCCGCCGCCACCCTGGCCGCCGAAACCGCCGAAGCCGCCCTGGCCGCCGCCGAAACCGCCGCTGCCGAACAGCTTCCGGGCCTCGTCGTACTGCTTGCGCTTGTCCGTGTCGGACAGCACGCCGTAGGCCTCGGAGACGGCCTTGAACTTGGCTTCGGCCTGGGCGTTCCCGGGGTTGGCGTCCGGATGGTTCTCCCGGGCCAGCTTCCGGTACGCCTTCTTGATCTCGTCGGCCGAAGCCGCGGAGGAGACGCCCAGTTCGGCGTAGAAATCCTTCTCAAGCCATTCCCTGGCGCTCACCGGGCGCTCCTCCCTCCGTTCCCGATCAACCCTGCTCGGCTTGGTTCTCGTCGGCCGCCGGCTCGGCGGATCCGGCGGGCTCGGCGGCCGGCTCGTGGTCGGTCACCCCGACCATCGCCGGGCGCAGCACCCGGTCGGCGAACCGGTAGCCGCGACGCAGGACGACCGTGACGGTCGGGCCGCTGACGTCCGGGGAGGTGCTGTGCTGCACCGCCTCGTGCACCGACGGGTCGAACTCGTCGCCTTCGGCGCCGAACGCCTCCAGCCCGGCCGAGTTCAACGCCGTGATCAGCTTGTCCGCCACGGCCTTGAAAGCGCCGTTGAGGTCGCCGTGGGCCTCTGCGCGTTCGAGGTCGTCGAGCACCGTCAGCAGGTCGCCGGCCACCGACGCCTTCGCGGCGGCGATCACCGATTCGCGGTCGCGTTCCACCCGCTTGCGGTAGTTCGCGTACTCCGCGGTGACCCGTTTGAGGTCGGCGGTGAGCTCGTCGACCTGCTTCTGCAGCTCGGCCTTCTCGCCGGTCGCCTGCTCGCCCTCGGGCTGCTCGGCGGTCGGCTCCGCGGCCTCCTGCGCGGCGCCCTTGACGATCTCCTCGTCGAGGGTGCCGGAGATGGTCTCGGCCACCTGCGCCTCTTCTCCGTTCGGAGCAGGCGTCCGGCGCTGGCCGGTCACGGGGTCGATGCGACGCCGATCCCGGACCACCACCGGCTCCTGCTCGCCTTCGTTGCGCGACATTTCCGGCCTGTCCGCGGTCACTTCTTCTTCTCGTCCTCGTCGTCGACGATCTCCGCGTCCACCACGTCGTCGTCCTTCGACGCACCGGCCCCGGCGGCACCGGCACCGGCACCGGCCGCACCGGCGTCACCCGCACCGGCCGCGGCGTTGGCACCGGCCTCGGCGTACAGCGCCTGGCCGAGGGCCTGCGACTCGGTGGCGAGCTTCTCCACCGCGGCGGAGATGGCGGGCACGTCGTCGCCCTTGAGCGCCTCGTTGACCTCGCCGATCGCGGCCTTCACCTTGTCCTTGACGTCGGCGGGCAGCTTCTCGTCGTTCTCCTTGAGGACCTTCTCGGTCTGGTAGACCAGCGTCTCGGCCTGGTTGCGGGCCTCGGCCTCCTCGCGACGCTTCTTGTCCTCGTCGGCGTGCGCCTCGGCGTCCTTGACCATCCGGTCGATGTCGTCCTTCGGCAGCGCGGAGCCGCCGGTGATCGTCATCGACTGCTCCTTGCCGGTGCCCAGGTCCTTGGCGGAGACGTGCACGATGCCGTTGGCGTCGATGTCGAAGGTGACCTCGATCTGCGGCATGCCGCGCGGCGCCGGCGGGAGGCCGGTCAGCTCGAACATGCCGAGCTTCTTGTTGTGCGCGGCGATCTCGCGCTCGCCCTGGAAGACCTGGATCTGCACCGACGGCTGGTTGTCGTCCGCGGTGGTGAAGGTCTCCGAGCGCTTCGTCGGGATCGTGGTGTTGCGCTCGATCAGCTTGGTCATGATGCCGCCCTTGGTCTCGATGCCCAGGGACAGCGGGGTGACGTCCAGCAGCAGGACGTCCTTGACCTCACCGCGCAGCACACCGGCCTGCAGGGCGGCGCCGACGGCGACGACCTCGTCCGGGTTCACGCCCTTGTTCGGCTCGCGGCCGTTGGTCAGGTCCTTGACCAGGTCGCTGACCGCGGGCATGCGGGTGGAACCACCGACCAGCACGACGTGGTCGATGTCCTCCAGCTTGGTGCCGGCGTCGCGGATGACCGCCTCGAACGGCTTGCGGCAGCGCTCCAGCAGGTCGGAGGTGATGCGCTGGAACTCGGCGCGGGACAGCGTCTCGTCCAGGAACAGCGGGTTCTTGTCCGCGTCGACCGTGATGTACGGCAGGTTGATGTTCGCGGTGGAGGAGCTGGACAGCTCGATCTTGGCCTTCTCGGCGGCTTCCTTGATCCGCTGCATGGCCATCCGGTCCTTGGTCAGGTCGATGCCCGACGAGGACTTGAACTTCTCGACCAGCCACTCGACGACCCGCTCGTCCCAGTCGTCACCACCGAGGTGGTTGTCACCGCTGGTGGCGCGGACCTCGACGACGCCCTCGCCGATCTCCAGCAGCGAGACGTCGAAGGTGCCGCCACCGAGGTCGAAGACCAGGATGGTCTGTTCCTTCTCGCCCTTGTCCAGGCCGTAGGCCAGCGCGGCCGCGGTGGGCTCGTTGACGATGCGCAGCACGTTGAGGCCGGCGATCTGGCCGGCTTCCTTGGTGGCCTGCCGCTGGGCGTCCTCGAAGTAAGCCGGGACGGTGATCACCGCGTCGGTGACGTCCTCGCCCAGGTACGCCTCGGCGTCGCGCTTGAGCTTCATCAGCACGCGGGCGCTGATCTCCTGCGGCGTGTAGGGCTTGTCGTCGATCTGGACCTTCCAGTCGGTGCCCATGTGCCGCTTGACCGACCGGTTGGTGCGGTCCACGTTGGTGACGGCCTGGTTCTTCGCGGGCTGACCGGTGAGGATCTCGCCGTTCTTCGCGAAGGCCACCACCGACGGCGTGGTCCGCGAGCCCTCGGAGTTGGCGATCACCGTCGGTTCGCCGCCCTCCAGGACGGAAACGACGGAGTTGGTCGTCCCCAGGTCGATGCCGACCGCTCGCGCCATGCTCAATTCCTCCCGACTTGCAACCTGTGCTCAAGGACCATCCCCGACCCTTGAGCCTTGTTCACTCAAGTTTTACCCAACGCGCATCATCACCGTCAATCCGGATTGAGCGCGGGTCACTCAAGCTTTCTGCCAGTACAACGGCTGACCAGCGACGGGAGTTCCCGGGCGTGACGTGGCCGACACCGCGCCGTGATCGAATCGGCCGGTGGCGGACGGGTCAGGCCTGCCGGACGGTGATGCCGCCGCTGCCGGTCGACAGCGTCAGGCGCTTCGCGGCCGCCGGGTCCCGCACCACGCCCACGTCGACGCCGCCGGAGTCGGCCTCCGCCTCGACGCGGTAGTGGTCGCCGGGCACGGTCAGCTCGATGCCGCCGCTGCCGGTGGACGCGTCGACGGACTGCGGGGCGGTCAGCCGCAGCTCGACGTCGCCGGAATCGGCCTTCGCGACGATCTCCGCACCGCGCAGGTCTTCCCCGCTGATGCCGCCGCTGCCGCTCTCGGCCGTGACGCGGCCGCCGATCCCGGCCAGCGTGATCTCGCCGGAGCCCGTGTTCGCGTCGACCGAGCCGTCGACCCCGCGCGCCGAGACCCCGCCGGAGCCGGTGCGCATCCTGGCCTCGCCGCCGATCTCCTCCAGCGAGATCTCCCCGGAGCCGGTTTCGGCGTCGACCGGGCCGTTCACCCGGGTCACCAGCACCCCGCCGGAACCCGTGCGCACGGCGACCGGGCCGCCGATGTCGCCGATCCGCACCTCCCCGGATTCGGTCTCCGCCTGCACCGACCGCATGCCGGCCACGTCCAGCCCGCCGGAGCCGAGGTTGCCCTGCACGGGCACCGAGACCGGCAGCGTGACCTCGTAGTCGACGCTGCAGTTCCAGCCGCAGTCGGTGGAGAGCACCAGCGCACCGCCCTCGATGCGGTGCTCGATCTCGTCGGTGGCGCCGCCGCCCCAGAACAGGCCTTCCCAGCGGTTCACGCGCTGCACGACCTCGGCGCGGGCGCCGGGCTTGTGGCGCACCTCGACCTCGCCGCTGCCGCCCGCGAGCTCGATGCGATCGATCCCGTCCAACGCGGTGGTGCGCTCCTGCACGGACGACTTCGGCCACGCGAACATCGCCGCGCCCCCGATCAGCACCAGCGTCGCGCCACCCACCGCGAGTCCCACCCGAGCCATCGTGATTCCCCCTGAATCCGTTTGATCGCGCCCACGAAAGTACGCACAACGCCCGTTCTCCACCTCAGGGGCACCCCCGAAACATCCCGGAATCCTCCCGAAGCCGGCTTTCGGCGGCGGCCGCACGACTTTCGTCTTCCGCCATCCGGCTGCGCTGCCGCGACTGTGACGTGGCGCACCCGACGCAACCCCTTGCGCGCCAACGCGTCTCCTGATCGGGCGCAGCGAACGAAGCAAGGAGATGCGAAATGTTCAAGAACTCCCGGGGGATTCGGGTCGGCATGTTCGTCGCGGGCGCTTTCGTCCTCGCCGCCACGACGGCCTGCAGCCCCGCGACTTCCGCTCCGCAGCCGGGCACCTCGGACGCGGTCGCGTCGAGCTCCGCCGGGTCGGGCCAGGGCTCGGTCGAGGCGGACGGCAACTCGAACACCCAGGGCTCCAGCGGATCGGCCGGTTCCAGCACTCGCCAGGACTGCGGCGTCGACGTCCTGAAGCTGACGATGGGCGAATCCGACGGCGCCGCCGGGCACATCTACGCGCCGATCCAGTTCACCAACATCGGCTCGACGACCTGCACGCTCTCCTCCGCGCCCGGCGTCTCCTACGTCGGCAGCGGCGGCCGCCAGATCGGCGAGCCCGCCAAGCGCGTGATCAAGGACCGGCCGGTCATCAGCCTGGCGCCGGGCGAGACGGCGTCCGCGCCCTTCCTGTTCAGCCCGGTCGCGCACATGAACCCGGAGGACTGCGGCGCCGAGGCCGCCGAGGGCCTGCGGGTGTACCCGCCGAACAGCAAGGCGGCGATGTTCCTGCCGCTGCCCGGCGCGATGGGCTGCACGACGTTCACCCAGGACTCCGACTACGCGCAGGTCGGCGTGGTCCAGGCGGGACCGAACAACACCGTCATCGGCTGAAACCTGTTTTCCAGGCTCGTTTTGCGTGGCGGTGCGGGTGGCGGCCCCCTGGCGGGAGTTACAGAAGCCTTCTCGCTCGGGGCTGTCCTCACTGGGAGACCCCCGGAGGGGTGGGCACCGAGAACCCGCGGCGGTGCAAGTTGCGTAGGCTGCGCCGCTTCAAAGACAACAACCCGCCCTACTCCACCGCTATGGCGATCCAAATCGCTCGCGAGCTTTCGGCGTCAGTCCGCTTAGGACCGATCGGTCAGGCGCCGAAGACCTCGTCGTGGGCGGCCTCGAAAGCGGCGAGGGACTTGGCGTCGAAGAGCACGAAGCGCACCTCGACGACGTCGGTCTCGGCATCGCGCACGGCGCGCAGGGCGATCCGCGCCGCTTCGTCGAGCGGGTACCGGTAGACGCCGGTGGAGATCGCTGGGAACGCGATCACCTCGGCGGCGAGTTCGTCGGCGACCCGCAGGGATTCCCGGAAGCAGGACGCCAGCAGCCCGGACCGGTCCGCCGCTGCGCTGTAGGTGGGCCCGACGGTGTGGATCACCCAGCGCGCCGGGAGCTCACCGCCGGTGGTCGCCACCGCCTGCCCCGTCGGCAGCCCGCCCGGGTACCGGCTCGCGCGGAGCAGCCTGCATTCCTGGAGGATCGCCGGGCCGCCGCGCCGGTGGATCGCGCCGTCCACGCCGCCACCGCCGAGTAGCGACGAGTTCGCCGCGTTCACGACGGCGTCGACGTCCTGCTCGGTGATGTCGCCCCGGACCAGCGTGACCCGCATGCGAGGAGTGTGCGCCGCCCCCTCGAAGCCCGCTCACCGCGTCGACCGCAGTTTCATTGAGGTTTTTCCAACCTCGATTTGCGTGGCGGTGCGGGTAGCGGAACCTCAGAGGCTCCCTGGTCTGTGGGTGCCCCTCCTGATGTATGTCCAATACACGGCGGAGGGGCCGTTCTCGCCAGGAAGCCTCTGAGAACCCGCGGCGGTGCAAGTGTCGTAGGTGGGCTATGCGCCTGCGGCGCATGCGACACCCCATCGACGTGCACCTTTGCGACCCGCGACTGCGGGCTCACCAGGATGAAAAACGCTCAATTGAAACTGGACCTTTGATTTCCGGGCGAACAGCACGACCTTCAGTTGATCAGTCGCGCGTCCCGCAGGTAGTCCACCGGCTGGAGGAGGAAGCGCACCGTCGGTTCCAGCTCGTCCGCGGTGGGCGGCTCGTCGGCGATGAGCGCCTGCATGAGCAGGCCGTCGATCGCGGCGAACAGCGCCCGGACCACCGGCTCGTCGCCGCCCGCGCCGCCGTTGAGGAACCCGGTGGCCACCTCGATCCAGCGGCGGGCCGCCGGGCGCAGCGCCGGGCGGCGGGCGGCGAGCAGGTAGAGCTCGTACTCGCCCAGGGTGCGTTCGCGCTGGTCGCGCACCATCGCCGCCAGTGCCTCGGCGATCACCCGCGGCCAGTCGGAACCGTCCCGGACCTGCCCGCTCAGCCGGTCGATCTCGTTGATCAGGGTTTCGCAGCTCTCCAGCAGCGTGGCCACCAGCAGGTCGTCGATGCCCGCGAAGTAGTAGGCGATCGACGCGGGCGGCACCCCGGCCTCGCGGGCGATGTTGCGGTGGCTCACCGCGGCGACGCCGTCGCGGGCGACGACCCGCAGCGTCGCGTCGATGATCGCGCGGCGACGGCGCTCACCCTTGAGGCGGCGACCGTCGGTCTCCGCCTCGTCGGGGGCGCGCCGCGGCGAGGTCAATGCGCGCCGCCCAGTTCGAGCGCCAGCACGCCGCCGATGATCAGCGCGATGCCGGCGACCTGCACCGCCGTGATGCCCTCGCCGAGGAACACCGCGCCGATGATCGCCACCAGCGCGACCCCGGCCCCGGCCCAGATCGCGTAGGCGACGCCGACCGGCAGGCCGAGCCTGAGCACGGCGCTGAGCGCGCTGAAGGCCACCAGGTAGCCGACCACGACCAGGATCGACGGGACGGTCTTGCTGAAGCCCTCGGACAGCTTCAGCGAGACCGTGGCGAGCACCTCGCTCAAGATCGCCACCGCCAGCAGCAGGTAGGCCACGCTTCCTCCCGGAGAAACTTGTACGAGTGCCCTACTTTTTCAGCATACGGATGGCCGATCACGCGTGCACGCGGTTTTCCTAGTGGCCCGGACCCTTGTGCTTCTTGTCGCCGCTGTCGCCGGAGATCATCGAAGCGATGTTGATCGCGCCCCAGATGCCGATCGGGATCATCGGCCAGAAGAACTTCAGCTCACCGGAGCTGATCGAGGTCACCGCCCAGATCGCGATGAGGATGAAGGCGACGCCCGCCCAGTCGCGCCACTCCTTGATCGCCTTGCTCTTCCGCCGCTCGCGCTTGGCGACCTCCGGCGACGGTTTCGCGGGCACCGGCTCCGGCAGGTCGGCGACCAGCGGCTGCAACTGGCCGAGCGTCGTCGCCGCGTACGCCTTCTGCAGGCGGTCGTCGTACTCGGTGATGGTGAGGCGGCCTTCGTCCTGCGCGGCGCGCAACCGCTGCGCGATCGCCTCCCGATCAGCGTCCGATGCGCGCATCGCTTCGCCGCCCGACTCGCCCATGCCGATCCCCCTGCCTCGACGCCACCCGCTGTCCTGACCGAACAGATCGTTCGCCGGATCGAATACGTGGCGAAAATCGCACCACGGCCGCAATTCTGCCGCGATCGGCCGCGGCGACGCCCGAGCCGCCGTGAAATCGTGATGCGACGTCGCACACGTCTAACAGGAACAACTCCCGAAACGCCCACAACGGCATCGCGCCCCCAGGCGACCGAGCGATCGCCCGCGGATCCCGCAAGACCGAAACAAATTGGACGAATGCACAACTAGTTTTTCGTCCAGTGGTCTCGCAGAATCACCGTCTGTTCCCGACAGAGCAGCGCCCGTATAGTTACCGATGAGTAACACGGCGTACGCTGCTCACACCACCGCCCCCGGAGGAAAGGCACCCGAACCAATGGGCGCTGTACAGATCACGCTCGGCGGGATCGCTGTCGTGCTCGGCATCGTCGCTTGGGGCATGTTCGCCGCGACGATCGCCAAGTTCGTGCGCATCATCCGCCTCGGGCAGCCGGACGGTACCCGAAACGGCCCCGTCATGGCCCGCCTGGCCACCCTCGTCAAGGAGTTCGCCGCCCACACGCGGATGAACAAGTTCCGCAACGTCGGGATCTGGCACTGGCTGGTCATGTGGGGCTTCCTGATCGGCTCCCTGGCGCTGTTCGAGGCCTACGGCGAGGTCTTCGTACCGACCTGGGGCTGGCCGATCCTCGACGACCTCGCGATCTTCCACCTCCTGATGGAGATCCTCGGCGTCGGCACGGTGGTCGGCATCCTGGTGCTGATCGTGATCCGCCAGCGCAACCACCCGCGCCGCGCCGGCCGGGTCTCCCGCTTCCAGGGCTCGAACTTCGCCTGGGCCTACTTCATCGAGGCCGTGGTCCTGATCGAGGGTGTGGGCATCATCGGCGTCCGCGCCGCGAAGTCCGCGCTGGGCGTGCACGAGATCCCGTTGTGGGCCGAGTTCGTCTCCGGCCCGGTCGGCTCCCTGCTGCCCGCCAGCCCGAACCTCGTCTCGTTCTTCGCCTTCATCAAGCTGATGAGCGCGACGATCTGGCTGATCGTGATCTCCAGGACCATGACGATGGGCATCGCGTGGCACCGGTTCAGCGCGTTCTTCAACATCTACTTCAAGCGCGAGGCCGACGGTGGTGTGGCGCTCGGCGCGGTGAAGCCGATGATGTCGGCGGGCAAGCCGCTGGACTTCGAGGAGGCCGACCCGGACACCGACGTCTTCGGCGCGGGCAAGATCGAAGACTTCTCGTGGAAGGGCTGGCTGGACTTCACCACCTGCACGGAGTGCGGCCGGTGCCAGTCGCAGTGCCCGGCGTGGAACACCGGCAAGCCGTTGTCGCCGAAGCTGCTGATCACCTCGCTGCGGGATCACGCGTACGCGAAGGCGCCGTACCTGCTGGCCGGTGGCCGCAAGGACATGGCCGGTGACGAGGTCGGCATCACCGGTGACGACGCCGAGGCCCGGCTGGCGAAGGTCGACGTGCTGGCGCTGGCGGAGGCCGAGCGCCCGTTGATCGGCGGCCCGGACGAGCTCGGCGTGATCGACCCGGACGTGCTGTGGTCGTGCACCAGCTGCGGGGCGTGCGTGGAGCAGTGCCCGGTGGACATCGAGCACGTGGACCACATCGTGGACATGCGCCGCTACCAGGTGATGATCGAGTCGAACTTCCCGACCGAGCTGGGCGGGATGTTCAAGAACCTGGAGAACAAGGGCAACCCCTGGGGCCAGAACGCCAAGGACCGCCTGGCGTGGACCGAGGACCTGGACTTCGAGGTGCCGGTGTTCGACGGCGAACTCGCCGACGACACCGAGTACCTGTTCTGGGTCGGGTGCGCGGGTGCGTTCGAGGACCGCGCGAAGAAGACCACGCGGGCGGTGGCGGAGCTGCTGCACCTGGCCGGGGTGAAGTACACGGTGCTGGGCCCGGAGGAGACCTGCACCGGTGACCCGGCGCGCCGGGCGGGCAACGAGTTCATCTTCCAGATGCTGGCGCAGCAGAACGTCGAGGTCCTCAACAGCGTGTTCGAGGGCCGCGAGCGGGGCACCCGCAAGATCGTCGCCACCTGCGCGCACTGCTTCAACAGCCTGGCGAACGAGTACTCGCAGCTGGGCGGCGACTTCGAGGTGGTGCACCACACCCAGCTGCTGAACCGGCTGGTGCGGGAGAAGCGGCTGGTGCCGGTCGCGCCGGTCGCCGAGGACGTCACCTACCACGACCCCTGCTACCTGGGGCGGCACAACAAGGTCTACACGCCGCCGCGTGACCTGGTCGGGGCGTCGGGGGCGACGTTCCGGGAGATGCCGCGGCACGCGGACCGCTCGATGTGCTGCGGCGCGGGCGGCGCGCGGATGTGGATGGAAGAACGCATCGGCAAGCGCATCAACGTCGAGCGCGTCGACGAGGCGCTCGGGACCGCGCCGACGAAGATCGCCACCGGCTGCCCGTTCTGCAAGGTGATGCTCTCCGACGGCCTCACCGCCCGCCAGAGCGAGAAGGTCGCCTCCGAGTCGATCGAGGTCGTCGACGTCGCCCAGCTGCTGCTGTCGGCGGTCAAGCGCGGCGAGACGTCCACAACGGACACCGCAGACACGGCGCCCACCGGCAGCTGACGGGCCGTTCTGCAAGACGAAGGGCACTTTCCGCCGATCCGATCGGCGGCAGGTGCCCTTCGTGCTTTCCGGATCGGCATCGAGAATCGAGTGATGCCAACCACTTTCGAACGCGAGCCGACTGCGCCGGCCTAGCGCTGTTTAAACTCCCCCGAAGTACTGCGCCACTTGGCGGAATCGGAGGGACATGGACGGCAACATCCTCGATCCGGACGGCGCACGCGAGCGCCTGGCCGCCTGGAAGGGCCGGATCGACAAGCTGGCCGCGGACACCCAGACGATGAGCGACCGGCTGCAGGAAGTCCGCGTCACCGCGAGCGACCCGAACGGGCTGGCCGAGGTCACGATCGACTCGACCGGCGGGCTCGTGGGCCTGCAGCTGACCAGCCGGATCCAGCGGATGGCGCCGGACGCCGTCGCGCAGGCGATCATGGCCACGCTCGGCGACGCGAAGAACAAGCTGGCCGACCAGTCCCAGGCGATCATCGCGGACACGGTGGGCACCGAATCGCCCGCGGCGCGGGCGATCGCGGACAGCGTGGAACGGCACCTGCGCACCGGTCCGGCCCCGGAACCCGCCGCCTCCTACGCCGAGGACGACGACGAGGGCTACGAGATCAACACCCACCGCGAGCGGTGGTGAACGTGGGCGACGGGTACAACGTCGACATCGAGCAGCTGCGCTCGCACGCGGCCAACGTCGACGCCATCAAGGACCGGTTCGCCGCGGTGAAGTCCGCCAGCGCGAACATCGCGCAGGACGACCAGGCGTACGGGCTGCTGTGCGGCTGGATCTCCGGCGTGCTGGAAGGCCGGCACGCCAAGCAGGACGAGCTGATCGCGTACGTGGAGGAGAACCTCTCGCTGCTCTCAGAGGAGCTGCGCGCCAGCGGCGACGACTACCAAGCCCTCGACGAGGAGCACGCCGGCCTGATCCGTTCGAGCGGCGAGGAAATGCCATGACCGACAACTCGCTGGTCGCCCCGGTCGAATCGTCGCGCGAGGCGTGGACGGGCGCCGGGCTCGCGGACAGCATCGAGGGCCTGGCCGACGCGATCAAGTCCGAGGGCTGGGTCGACGACGTGCTGGCCGGCGCGGGCCTGGCGGTCGAGGTCGCGGCGAGCGCGCTGGACCCGATCAGCGCGCTGCTGTCCAACGGCCTGGGCTGGGCCATGGAGTACTTCGAGCCGCTGCGGGAGATGCTCGACGAGCTGACCGGCGCGCCGGACGTGGTCCAGTCCCACGCCAAGACCTGGAACAACATGGCCACCGAGCTGGGCGCCATGGCCACCGATCTCGAAGCGCACCTGAAGGAAGACCTGCCCGGCTGGACCGGCACGGCCTCGGATGCCTACCACGGCATGATGGCCAACAACGTCGAGGCCATCGGCGGCCTGGCCGCGATCTCGGCGGCGATGGCGGCGGCCACCGAAGGCGCGGGCGGCCTGGTGGAGCAGACCCGGGAGATCGTCCGCGACCTGATCGCCGACCTGGTGGCCAGGGTGATCGTGTGGGCGGTGGAGGCCGTCTTCGTGGTGACGATCCCGGTCGTCGCAGCGCAGATCGCCGCGGCGGTGGTCAAGTGGGCCGCGCGGATCCTCACCTACACCACGGGTCTGATCACCAGCCTCACCAACCTCACCAAGCTCCTCGACGAGTAGGCGTCCATGGCGAAACCCAAGAATCCGCACGGCGACGGCGGAGACGGTGGCAGCACCGGAAAACCCCCGCAGAAGCACGGCAACATCGACGCGGGCAAGGGCATCTCCAGCGCGCAGCAAGCCACCGCCCAAGCCGCGCAGAACGGCCGCCCTGGCGGCCCCGGCGGCAAGCAGCCGAACAACCCCACCAACCCGCCGCCGAACAAGCCCACCCCGCCGCCCAAGCCGACCGCCCCGCCCAAGGCGGACGACATCCACCACAGCGACGCCTCCGAGGCGCACATCGTCGGGGGCGACGGCGGCCGGCAGGGCGGCCACATCGCCGGCACCGGACTCTCGAAGAAGACCGAGTTCCCCCAGAGCTGGGACGGGCCGAAGATCCTCGACGCGGCGCACGAGGTCACGCAGCAGGGACCGCCTGCGAAGGGGCCGTACCTGACCAAGGACGCCGACGGCAAGAAGGCGTGGGCCTACGACTACACCGGCACGGTCGACGGCGTCACCGTCAAGACGACCGTGCTCGCCGACGGCGAGATCCGCACCGCGTACCCGCCGAACAGCGCCGACCCAGGCGTGATCACCAACCCGCCGGCGCCGAACCCGCAGCCGAAGGGCGTGCCGGTGAGCGACCCGCCTCGCTACAGTCACCCCGACATCGGCGGCGATGGCAGCTGGACGTGGGAAGGCCCGAAGGGCAACAAGATAATCAGAGTCGTCCAGGACGCCCAGGGCAACGTGACCACGACCGAACTCGGCGACTACCAGAAGAAGAAGTGAGCGCCATGGATGCGAAGACCTACGCCGCGGTCACGGACGTGTGCGCACGGCTCGCGGGCCGGCTGTCCGACGACACCCTGGGAGTCGTGCGCGACCAGTACGCCGCCGGCGAGTCGGACCTGGCCGAGTCGACGCTCCTGCTCAACCTCGAGGGCGAGGGCGTCGGCATCACCCGCGAGGAGCAGGACCTGATCCGCTCCGCCCTGGACGACCCGGGCAACCCGGACCTGGACGACGTGCCGGTCATCGACGCGGTGCCGCCGCTGCAGTACCGCTTCAGCCCGGCCGGCCCCGCGGACGCGCCCGACCCGAGCCGAGCGGACATCGTCCTGTCGACGGACGCCCCGCGCCACGGCGGCCACCGCCTGCGCCGCGCCTGGCGCGAGCCGCTCGCGGGAGCCCCGGACGCGGCGGCGTGGGTGTACGTGCTGCAGGTGGCCGAAGGCACGGACCAGCTCAGCGCGTACGCGGGCCTGTCCTCGCGGCTGTGGGTGGCGCTGAAGGAGAAGTGGCCGCTGGAGGTGGTGGTGGAGGGCAAGCAACTGCCGCAGTACCAGGCGGCAGCCCTGACCGCCGCCCACCAGATCTGGTCCGCCTGACGCTCACCGACCGGCGGAATCCCGCCGGTCGCGGCGGGGATAGCGGGCTAGGTGGAGTCAACGGGCCGTTCGCTCCACCGCGCCCCGTCCGCCGGGCGGCGCACGCCGTGCCGGATCGCGTGACCGGCGTGGATCCCGCGGGCGAAATCCCGCACGAACCGCCCCAACGCCCGAACCACTCCTCGCATCGCGCACTCCTCTACACTGGTCTGTGAAGTTCGACCCGAACCGTAAGGTACACAGACCTGTGAATACAAGGGGGTTGGGCGATGCCCGCTGCCGCAGGTGATGGAACCGAGGTGCGCCTGACACCGGGCGCCAAGCGCATCCTCGACGTCGCAGCCGAGCTGTTCTACTCGCGCGGCATCAACGCCGTCGGCGTCGACACCATCGCCGCCGAATCCGGTGTCACCAAGCGGACCCTCTACGACCGGTTCGGGTCGAAGGACGGCCTGCTCGTGACCTACCTGAAGACGCGCGACCGGCGCTGGCGCGAGCTCGTCGAAGCCCGCCTGGACGCCGAGGCCGACCCGGTCCGGCGCGCGCTGGTGCCGTTCGACGTGCTCCCCGAATGGCTCCCGCAGAGCAGTCGCGGGTGCAGCTTCGTCAACGCCTTCGCCGAACTCCCCGAGCCCGACCACCCGGGGCGACAGCTGATCGTCGCCGAGAAGCAGTGGCTCCGAGACCTGTTCCGCAACCTGCTCGCCGAGGCAGGCGCCAAGAACCCGGAGGATCTCGCCGTGCAGCTGCTGAGCCTGCACGAGGGCGCCATCGTGAGCTACTCGATCGCCGGCGAATCCGCAGCCGCATCGATCACCCGCGCCGCCGCCGAAGCACTGGTGCGGCAGGCGCTCGGCTGACGCGAAAAGGCCGTCACAGGCAGATGTTCAGCGTGTAGCCGTAGTGGTAGCGGAGCCCGTCGGAACTCGCCGGACACCCGACCGGGAGCAGCTCGCCGCTGAGCGGAGGGATGGCGACCGCGCCCCAATCCGTCGCGTCGTCGACGCAGACCGCGTCGAGGCTGATCAAGCTCCCCCGTTCGCCCGAGACGACGGGCACGAGCGTGAAGCCCCGCTGGCTGTCGACGCGCCGGAACCAGTGGTCGCAGGCCCAGCGCAACTCGTCGGCATCGGTGACGACCAGTTCTTCGTAGAACCCGGACGAACCGCTGACCGAATCGAGCTGGACGAGGTAGTAGCTGTAGGCGTCCGCCTTCGGATCCGCGGTCGCGGCCTCGATCACTTCCCGCAGCACGGCCAGACCCGTGCGGGCGCCCGGGTCGTCCGGATCAGCGGCCAGGACCCGGCCGTACAGCTCAGCCGCCTCGTCGCCGCGAGCAGCGACGGCCTCGTCGATGTCGTCGTCCTCGTCCAGCGCGGAATCCGTCTGCTGCATGAAATCGATCTGCTGGACGAGGCGTGCCGCCAGCAGGTTGGCCGCGACGCGGTCACCCCGGTCCGCGTCCAGCGCGGCGCGCAACCAAGGCTCCCCGGGCCAGTACTCCTTGGCGTCCTCCGCTGCCTCGTCCACCGGCAGGAGGCAGCGGAGCCGACCGAACTCCCGCGCAGCAGCGGGATCCCCTGCTTCGGCATCGGTCCAGAGCCGCGAAAACCGTTCTTCCATCTCCACAAACCGGAATCGTATGGCCCGAATCCCGCCCACCGGCCCCATGTCCAGCGAATGCTGCACTCGTGAGTGGTGAAGCCGGTTCTTACCGGCTTCACCACTCACGACCCCCGCACGTCAGCCGCGCAGCGACGCGAAGAACTCCTGGACGTCGCGGACGTACAGGTCCGGCTCCTCCATCGCCGGGAACGTCCCGCCGCGGTCGTACTCGGTCCAGCGCACGATGTTGTTGATGCGCTCCGCGAACGGGCGGACCGGCGCGAGGATGTCCTTCGGGAACACCGCGACGCCGTGCGGCACGGTGCCGTTCTGCAGCTCCGCGATGACGCCTTCTTCCTCCGCCTTCGAGGAGTTGTCCGGAGTCTCCACAAAGGACCGAGCCGCCGAGCCCGCCGTGTTGGTCAGCCAGTACAGCATCACCGTCGTCAGGATGCGGTCGCGATCGATGGCGTCCTCCGGGGTGTCCTCGCAGTCGGTCCACTCCTTGAGCACGCCGACGATCCAGCCCAGCAGCCCGATCGGCGAGTCCGCCAGCGAATAGGCCAGCGCCTGCGGCTTCGTCGACTGGATCAGCTTGTAGCCGTAGAGCTCGTCGGTGTAGCGCTGCCACGCGCCCATCCGCGCGTGGTCGGCCTCGGTGAGCCCGGCCATCTCCGCCGGATCGCCGCCCGGAAACGTGATCATCCCGTTGGTGTGCAGGCCGATCACGTTGTCCGGCGCGAGGATCGCCAGCTCGCGGGAGATCCACGTGCCCCAGTCGCCGCCCTGCAGGCCGTACCGCTCGTAGCCGAGCCGGCTCATCAGCTCGGCCCAGGCCCGCGCGACCCGGCCGGCGCCCCAGCCGACCGAGCACGTCGGCCCGGACAGGCCGTATCCCGGCAGCGACGGGATGACCAGGTGGAACGACTCGCCGAGCGGCCCGATCACGTCCAGGTACTCGGCGATCGAACTGGGCCAGCCGTGCGTGATCAGCAGCGGCAGCGCGTCCGGCCGGGACGACCGGACGTGCAGGAAGTGGATGTTCTCGCCGTCGATTTCGGTGGTGTACTGCGGGAATTCGTTCAGCCGCGCCTCCTGCGCCCGCCAGTCGTAGCCGCTGCGCCAGTACTCCGCCAACTCCCGCAGGTAGCCAAGCGGCGGGCCGTAGCTCCAGCCCTGCCCGGGCACCTCGTCGGCCCAGCGGGCGCGGGCCAGCCGCTCCCGGAGGTCGTCCAGGTCGTGCTGCGGGATGTCGAGGCGGAACCGGGTGATGTCGCGAGAGGCCATGCACGCTCCTTCGTACGTTGTACGGTACTAGATACGCGCAACGCGCCGGCTTTGTTCCCGAACCCGCGGAAAAAGTTTCGAGGGGCGCCCCCAGCGGGGACGCCCCTCGAACATCGGACCAGGTCAGCTACCCATTTCCTCCAACGAGCGCCCCTTGGTCTCCGTCAGGTACTTCACCACGAACACCACCGAGATCAGCGCGAACGCGGCGTAGATGAAGTAGGTGACCGGCAGGTTCCAGTCCCGCATGCTCGGGAAGCTCACCGTCACCAGCCAGTTCGCGATCCAGTTCGTCGCGGTGCCGACCGCCAGCGCGGCGGCCCGGATGCGCGCCGGGAACATCTCGCCCAGCAGCACCCACATCACGACGCCCCACGAGGCGGCGAAGAACAGCACGAAAGCGCTCGCCGACACCAGCGCGACGGCACCCCACTGGAACGGCAGGTGCGCCTCCTCGCCGACGACCTCGGCGAAGCTGAACGCCCACCCGGTCACGGCCAGCGACACGGCCATCCCGAGCGAACCGATCACCAGCAGCGGCTTGCGGCCGATCTTGTCGACCAGCGCGATCGCGACGAACGTGCCGACGATGTTCACGATCGACGTGAACAGGCTCAGCAGCAGGGAACTGCTCTCGTCGATGCCCACCGAGTGCCACAGCGACGACGAGTAGTAGAAGATGATGTTGATCCCGACGAACTGCTGCAACGCCGCGATGGCCATCCCGACCCACACGATCGGCAGCACGCCGAACCGGCCCCGCAGATCGCTCAGCCGCGGCTTGCGCTCGCCGCCCAGCACGGCCTTGATCTCGGCGACCTTCTCGTCCGGATCACCGGAATCGACCTGCGCCAGGATCTCCCGCGCCCGGTCGACCTTGCCGACCGCGACCAGGTACCGCGGCGACTCGGGAATCGTCGAGGCCACCACCAGGTAGATCACCGCGGGGATCGCGGCCACCCCGAGCATCCACTGCCAGGCCTGCAACGGCCCGAGCATCCCGGAAGCGCTGCCGCCGGCGGCCTGCGCCAGGGCATAGTTGACCAGCTGCGAAACGGCGATCCCCAGCACGATCGCCAACTGCTGCAAGGACCCCAACCGCCCGCGGTACGCGGCGGGCGCGACCTCGGCGATGTAGGCGGGCGCGATCACCGACGCGATGCCGATGGCGACGCCGCCGACGACCCGCCAGATGGCGAGATCCCAGATCGCGAAGGGCACGGCCGAGGCGACGGCGCTGATGATGAACAGGACCGCGGCCAGCTGCATGACCCGGATCCGGCCGACCCGGTCGGCCAACCCGCCGGCGATCCCGGCGCCCACCGCGGAACCCAGCAGCGCCGAGGAAACGGTCAGGCCGGTCAACGCGGAACCGACGTCGAAGTGCCGCTGGATGGCGTCCACGCCGCCGTTGATCACCGAGGTGTCGTAGCCGAAGAGGAACCCGCCGAGCGCCGCGGCCCCGGCGATCATCACGACGTGCCCGAGGTTCTCGGTGGCAGTGCCCGAGGCGCGCGGCTGCAATGCGGACATCGAGTACTCCTGCTGCCCGCTCGCCGACCCCGCCCCGTTGCGGGATCGTTCCAGTACGCCGGGCGAGGGGGATCGTAAGTTCTGAATCCCCAACTTGCTTACTCGATTCAGAGTGAAGTAGCTCACGGTCACCACAAGCCGGGACAACGCGACACAAAACAGGCGCCACCAGGGAAAACGCCACCCGGTACGTGCCTAGATGATTACCTGTCGTGATCACCTGTCAAATCAGGAGCCCGACATGGACGCACCGGAGAAGCAGCACGCGTGGCTGGTCGAGGGCCGCGAATACGCCCGGCACGAGGAGCGCCGCGGCAGGCGCTTCGCGTTCCCCACCCTCGATCCGCCCAGGACGGCGCTGGTGATCATCGACATGGTGCCGTTCTTCGTGTCCGGCAATCCCTACTGCCGGGGCATCGTGCCGAACATCGGCCGCCTGGCGCGAACCGTCCGGGAGACCGGCGGCACGGTGGCATGGGTGCTACCGGCGACGATCGAGCCGACGCAGACGGCCCAGGAGTTCTACGGCCCGGAAGCGGCCGAGGTGTACCGCACCGCAGGCGGAACGGGCCCGCTGGCGCAGCGCCTGTGGCCGGAGTTCACGATCCACGACGACGACGTGCTGGTCGAGAAGTCCGCGCCCAGCGCCTTCTTCCCCGGCCGGTGCCCGCTGCCGGAACTGCTGGAGCAACGCGGAATCGACACGGTCCTGATCGCGGGCACGGTCACCAACGTCTGCTGCGAATCCTCGGCCCGCGACGCGAGCACCCTGGGCTTGCGCGTGATCATGGTCGCGGACGCCAACGCGGCAGGTCGCGACGCGGACCACAACGCCACGCTGCACACCATCTACCGGTCGTTCGGCGATGTTCGCGCGACCGACGAGGTGGTGGCGATGCTCAGCGACGGGTGTCGGTGCGCCGGAAGTTGAGGTACGCCCGCGACGGCGTCGGCCCGCGCTGCCCCTGGTAGCGCGACCCGGCCTCCTTCGAGCCGTACGGGAAGTCCGCGGGGCTCGACAACCGGAACAGGCACAGCTGACCGATCTTCATCCCCGGCCACAACGTGATCGGCAGGTTGGCCACGTTGGACAGTTCGAGGGTGATGTGACCGGTGAACCCGGGGTCGATGAACCCGGCGGTGGAGTGCGTGAGCAACCCCAGCCGGCCCAGCGACGACTTGCCCTCCAGCCGGCCGGCCAGATCATCGGGCAACCGCACCGACTCGAAGGTCGACCCGAGCACGAACTCGCCCGGGTGCAACACGAACGGATCGTCGTCGGGCGTCTCCACCAGCGACGTCAGCTCGTCCTGCTGCTTCGACGGATCGATGTGGGTGTACCGGGTGTTGTCGAAGACCCGGAAGAAGCGATCCAGCCGGACGTCGATGCTCGACGGCTGGATCATGGCGGCGTCGAACGGATCAAGTTCGAGGCGGCCGTCATCGAGCTCTTTGCGCAGGTCCCGGTCACTCAGCAACACGCCCTCAGCGTATCGGCATCCCGGTGATGATCTTCGCGCCCCACCGTGTTAGGCTGACGGCACTCTTCAGGAGAGCCTGATGAGGTACGCGGATGTAGTTCAATGGTAGAACATCAGCTTCCCAAGCTGAGAACGCGGGTTCGATTCCCGTCATCCGCTCGGAGCTGGGAGCCCTGTGTCCACGGAATTCGTGGACACAGGGCTCCTCGCCTTTACATGGGGGGCCGAGCCCCCCAAACCCCCCACGGTGCGGTGGTCGCCCTTCGCCGGCTCCTTGCGAATGGAGCGTTCCCGGCCTGCCCACCGACCAGCATTTTCGTTACCCATCAATTCGGTTTCCGGACCAGCGCACCGCCGCGCCTAATGCTCGAACTGCTCGCCGACCCCGAGTTCGGACCCACCGGTATGGGACTTCGGTGGAGCGACCGCGGTCCTTGCCCTTGGCTTCGGTAATGGCGCCACCCGGTGTTGGGCGCCATCGCGGGTTAGCCGAGGGGACCGGTGGTCGGCAGGTCGTTGATGGCCTTGGTGATGCCTTTCTTGTCGTAGCTGTTGGTGGGCATCGTCGCCACATGGGTGTGGCGTACTACTCCGTCCCGGTCGATCAGCAGGCTGCCGGACTGCTGGATCGCACCGAATACCTTCTTCATCAGCCCGACGGCCTCGTGCGGCGTGCCGCGCTGGCCGGTAACCACACGAAACGGCAGCTCGCGCTTTGCTTGCCAGGCCGCTGCTGCGGCTCGACCTTCAGGGACCGCAACCAGGACGCGCACGTTGGCTGCCGTCAGATCGGCGGCACGCCCGGCGAGGTCTTTGACGTGGCTGTTGCAGACGGGACAGGTAGTCGAGCGCATGAAGTAGAGCAGCACGTTGTCCGTGCCGTGGTAGTCCGCGAGGCGGACGGCATGCCCGGCGGTGTCCTCCAGTGCGATGTCAGGGGCGGTGGATCCGGTTTCGAGCATGGGGGCTCCTTTTGACCGCTCGGGTACCGAGCGGCTCGGTTGGCGGACGTGCAGCGACAGAAGTTCGGGAATGGATTGGGCGGCGAGGCACAACACCGCGGATGGCTATCGATCGTGTTGCTCGAGGAGGCTCGGGTCTTGCAGCAACTGGCGGACCGTCGCCCGGGCCCGATGCAGCCGGGACTTCATCGCGGGCGTGCTCAGGCCGAGCGCGGCGGCGACTGCCCGGCCCGAATAGCCCTGGATGTCCCGCATGATCAGGACGCGACGCTGGTCGGCGGGCAACTCGGCGACCGCTGCAGCAACCCGTTGCGCCTCCAGCCGTTGCATGACGTCGTCCTCCGCCGAAACCATCGTGCCGAGACGCACTGGGGCGTCGCCGCGCAACGCCCGGCGGACCCGGCGCAGGCATTCATTGCGCACGATCCGAAACATCCACGACACGAGCGCACCGGAGGCCCGCAGAGTGCCGATCTTGCGGTACAGAATGATCAGCGCTTCCCGCGCGGAGTCCTCCGCGTCCTCCGGCGAAGCACACAGAGAGCGCGCGAAGCGCTGCACGTGCGGGTGCGAATCCGACACCAGGGCAGCGACGGCGACAGGGTCCCCGCCCTGTGCGGCAACGATCAAAGACTCCCGGGGCCAACTGGCCTCAGCCATGTCTAGCTCCCCACCAACGCAGGGCCTGCCTGGACTACGACGATGACGACACTCACGGCAACCTCCTCCAGCGCCGGGCATGTCCCGGCCCTTACAAGAGTCGGTACGTGGGTCAAAGGATTCAGCCCCCGCGAATGATCACCATCACACGACGCCATTCGCGTCGATGCCGGCATGCCAGCCCGTGCCCGTGGACACGACGGCGCGGGAAGTTTGGCAAGCGGCGCTCGCCATTCTTGACGGCCTCGGGCATCCCGACGCTGAAATCGTCCGCACCCACCTGAACAGGTTGGACACCGATACATCGGGACCAGGCTCGACCGGATAACGTGCCCTGAACCCTTCGCCCCGATCAGGCAGGCTCGCGATGGGGGCGTGTCAGCAGTTGCGTGTGGTGTTCTCGGCCTTGGTGAAGTCGCCCTTTTCGTATGCTTCGGCTGGGATCGTGAAGTACTGGGTTGCTGCTTCTCCCCAGCTCCAGGTCTCGTCTTCCGCTAGTTGGAGCAGGTGGACTTGGGGCTCTTCTCTTCGCATCACGCTTGAGGCGTGGGACAGGCCTGGCCAGCCGAAGGCTCGGTGGCCTTCTGCGCTGTTCCCGTCCATCTCCTCGAACTCCGTGAGGATCAGCGATTCCGCCCCGTAGTGCACGTGCTCGTCGAACTCGACGTCTTCGTCTCGCACGTCCCAGCAGTCCGGGAGCATCGTCACCTCGACCGCCCGGACCGGGCGTCGCGGGTAGCTCGTCGCCCGTTCCGGTGCCGTGGTTTCCACTGCTCTGGCCGGATCTGCCAGCACCACTCGGCATGCTTCGGGGCTGTCGCGTTTCAGGTGTTGGTGGGCCTCGTAGGGCAGGTTCGGGTCGAACAGGAAGAAGTTGAGCAGGCCCCGGACCGGTGGCGCTTGGTCTCCGAGCCACGGCGCCAGCTCATCGAGATCCAGGACCGCGTACAGCGACAGCGGAATTCCCTCGTAGTCCGGCCATTCCTCGCCCGGCTCCAGCAACGCGGAGCCGCCGATGCGGCAGTGGCCGGCCGGTTCGGCGTCACCTACCGGTTCGAGGCGGAACCCGCGCTTCGCCAAGCTCGCGAACTGCCGGCCTGCCGCATCCCCAAGTCGCTCGATGCACAACCGCCGCATCTCGTCCGCGTCTTCGAACTCCATGCCCGAATCACAGCACAACCGGCCGACCAGCGGTCCCCTCACCTGCGACGAGGTCGATCGTCGCACCTCTGGGTGGGTGGCTTTCCTCTTTGCTCTTCGCCGCCGTCTTTCCCGCGAACGTGACGATGGCCCTCGCCTGGCAGCGTCGTTCATTGCCTTGGCAGGTCATCAAGTTCGCGCGGCTTCCGTTGCAGATTCCGCTCGTGCTGTGGGCTCGGCGGGTTGCCCGGGACGCCGAGGGCTGAGCGGCAGGCTCGGTCAGAGGAGGCGGGTGCCGTTCGGGACCGGGTGGTCGAAGCCCGCTAGGACCACGCTGTTCTCCTCGTCGTGGGCTCCCGTAACCAGTACCTCGGACTTGACTCCCGCGATTCGCTTCGGCTCGAAGTTGCACACGCAGAGGACCTGGCGGCCGATCAGAGCTTCCGGTTCGTAGTGGTCCGTGATCTGCGCGCTCGACTTCTTCTGGCCCATCTCGCCGAGGTCGATGGTCAGGACGTATGCGGGCTTTCGCGCCTTCTCGTTCGGTTCCGCCTGCACGATCGTTCCCACGCGCAGTTCCACCTTCTCGAAATCGGCCCACTCGATCAGCGACATCCCGAACCCTCCTGTTTGGACAGTGGGCAGCGTACCCGTTCAGCGTGGCCACATGACCCAGCACAGCCGGGAATGATCACTTCCCGGCGTTGGTTGGGAATTGCACCACCGTCGTTGGGAGTTCAGATGTCTGCTGACAAGCCCGGCCAGCCCCGGAAGCTCACCACCGCCGAGCGGGAGGAATTCCTGGCCCAGCCGCACGTCGCCGTGCTCAGCGTCGGCAGCGACGACGGCCGTCCGCCGTCGACGCTGCCGACCTGGTACAGCTACCGGCCGGGCGGGAACATCGCCGTGGTCACCAGGAAGGACAAGCGGAAGTCACGGCTCATCCGGCTCGCCGGGAAGGTTTCGATTTCCGTTCAGCGGACCGAGGTTCCGTATCGGTACGTCACCGTCGAAGGCACCGTCGTCAGGCAGCAGCGGCCCACTCGGGACGAGCTCGTCGCCATCGGCGGCCGCTACCTGCCCGCCGATGCCATCGACGGTTGGGCCGACTGGGAGCTCGGTGGCGGCAACGGCGCCGGCGAACCTGAGTACGTCGAGATCCGGCCGGATCGCTGGCTGGCCAGGGACTTCGGGTAGCGGCTCAGAAGTCGAAGACGACCCCGGTCTCCACCGTCAGGGCGCAGCTGTTCGAGTACGTCTCGGTGAAGCTCACCTCGCGCCCGCGCCAGTTCCCTTCGAGCTTCGCCGTGACCGGCTCGTACTGGAGGGTGCAGGCCATCGCCGGCTTCGCCGTCATCAGGCGGAAATCCGCCCCGACCGCGTCCAGGTCGCTGCACGCCTTCGCCGCGTTCTTGTGCGTGCCGCCCGCCGGGTGGCATATCAGGACCGCGTTGCCGAGGACCGCTCCGCGGCCGTTGTCCAGCGAAAGCCGGAGTGTGCTTGGGGTTTCGCCTTGTGCCGGGGCCACGGCCGCGGCCATCGTCATCGTTCCGGCGGTCAGGGCAGTGGCGAGCAGGACGCGACGGGTGAGTTTTGCCAACAACTTCCGCAACCTTTCGATCAGAACTGTGCGCGAACGCGCTGGTCATCGGGAGTGCAGGCCGAGGTTCGCCTACCCGATAAAATCCGGGAACGCTTTCCGGATGAAGGTCCGCCGCAGCGGACGCGGAGAATATTACTGGACTACTTGGCGTAATAATCATTAGACCAAAAGAGTTAATGATTGTTTTTGTTCGGGTAAGTCTCTGCTCGGGAGGTTCTGCAATGGGTGGCGGACACGGCGAGCGGTTGGGCGCGGAGTGGCAGGAGCACCGGCCTGCCGTCTTCGGCGTGGCCTACCGGCTGCTCGGCAGCGTCGCCGATGCCGAGGACGTCGTGCAGGACGTGTGGCTGCGGGCCGCCGCGGCGGACCTGGGCGACGTCGACGACCTGCGGGCCTGGCTGGTCACCGTCGCCGCGCGGCGGTCCTACGACATCCTCAAGTCCGCCCGGGTGCAGCGGGAGAGCTACTTCGGGCCGTGGCTGCCGGAGCCCCTGCTGACCGGGCCGGATGCCGCCGAGCCGGTGCTCGTCGACGAGTCGGTCGGCTCCGCGATGCTGCTGATCATGGAGGAGCTGAGCCCGCCGGAGCGGGTGGCCCTCGTGCTGCACGACGTGTTCGGGCTGGAGTTCGCGCGGATCGCCGAGGTGCTGGGCGGCTCGGTGCCCGCCGCCCGGAAGCTGGCCTCGCGGGCGCGGCACCGCGTCGCCGAGGCGAGGGGCAGCGCGCCGGACGTGCCGCGCGCCGAGCTGGACCGGCTGGTCTTCGCGTTCCGCGCCGCCTACGAGACCGGGGACCTCGCCGCGCTGGTCGAGCTGATGCATCCCGACGCCGTCTACCTCACCGACGGCGGCGGGCAGGTCAGCGCGGCCCGCGTGCCCATCGTCGGCGGGCAGCGCATCGCCGAGGTCCTGCTCCGGGTGGGTCGCCGGTGGCGGGCCGACCGCATCGACATCGTCGAGATCGGCGGCGAGCCGGCGCTGGTGCTCCACCGCGAAGGCGGGATCCACTCCGTCGACACGTTCGGGTTCGCCGATGGCCGGATCGTCGCCTACCGGCGGGTGCTCAACCCGCGGAAGCTCGCCCACCTCAAGGCGGTCACATCCGAGTAGGCCCGCTCGTCTCCCTGGTGACAGCCCAGAACGACAGGGAGACAACGATGGCACGTCTGAACCTCGGCGAAGTGGCACCGGAGCCCTACAAGGGCTTCAAGGAAGCCGACGCCGCGCTTCGCAAGGGGCCGCTGGACGACAAGGTGCGGGAGCTGGTCAAGGTCCGGGTTTCGCAGATCAACGGCTGCGTCTTCTGCGTCGACATGCACGGCCGGGAGGCGCGCCGGATCGGCGAGACCGAGGACCGGCTCCTCCAGCTGGCCGTGTGGCAGGAGTCGGAGCTCTACGACGAGCGAGAGCGGGCCGCGCTGGGCTATGCCGAGGCGGCCACCCGCCGCGAGCACATCGGCGACGACCAGTGGGAGGCGCTGCGCAAGGCGTTCCCGGACGAGGCCGAGCTCGGTCACCTGGTCGCCCAGGTCGCGCTGATCAACGCGCTGAACCTCATCGGCGTCCCGCTGCAGATGAAGCCGCCGCGCCGCTGAGGCCGCGGAAGACCCGTGTGCACTTTCTGCTGCCATAGCAACAGAAAGTGCACACGGGGACTCTACTTGCCAGTCGGACCGTCGGCCTGTTCCACGACGATGTCGAGCTGGCCCAGGTGGCGGGCGTATTCCTGGACGAGGTGCAGCAGCACCCTCTCCAGGGTGGCCGGTTCCGCGCCCTTCCAGCGCGGCCCCGGCTCGCCCACCTGCTCCAGGGGCGTGATCGCCACGACTTCGCTGGTGTGCCGTCCCTGGGCTCGGAGGGCCGCCACCAGATCGTCGCGGGTCTCCTCCGGGGCCACGTACCAGCGGCCGTCCGTCCGGTCACCCCAAGGGTTTTCGAACCGGCGCCCCTCGAATCCCCACTCGATCCAGCGCCGTTCGGCGAAGGTCAGGTGCTTGACCAGTTCCAGCGGCGTCCACCCCGACGGAACCCGGCTGGATCGCAGCTCCGCGTCCGGAAGGGCCGTCACCTTGCCGATCACGCTGTCTCGGAAGAAGTCGAGGTAGCGGAGGAGCACCTCGCCGCGCGAGGCCGCGGGCGCCGTGGGTTCCGGGAACATCCGACGAGTATGCGCTCAGTCGACGATCAGGTCCTCCGGGACGGGCTGGTCGTTGTTCACGGTCTCGAAGAGTTCGGTGGCCTTCTTCTTGTCCCAGCTCTTCGCCGTCCCGTCGGTCACCGGGACCGTCGTCGTCACCACCGAGCCCGAGGAGATGCCGCGCATCACCCACGCCAGCGACAGCAGGTCGCTCGGGCCGTCCTCCCTGGTCATCGCCATCGCCTGGGCGCCCGCGTCCGCCAGGGCGTAGGTGGTGAACGGATTGATCAGGGTGGTCGCGCTCGACGCCTCCTGCGCCAGGGCGCCGATGAACTTGCGCTGGTTCGCGACCCGGTCCAGGTCCGAACGCGGCGTCGCGTCGCTGTAGCGCATGCGGACGAAGGTCAGGGCGTTCGAGCCGTCCAAACTCTGGCAGCCCGCCTGCAGCGTCTGGCCGGTCTTGGTGTCGTGCATCTCCTGATCCAGGCACATCTCGACGCCGCCGACCGCGTCGACGATCTCCGCGAACCCGCCGAAGCCGATCTCGGCGTAGTGGTCGATGCGCAGGCCCGTGGTCTGCTCCACCGTCTGCGCCAGCAGCTGCGGGCCGCCTTCCGAGAAGGCCGCGTTGATCATCGTCCGCCCGTGGCCGGGGACCGGCACCCGCGAGTCGCGCGGGATGCTGATCAGCGTCGGGGCCGTGGAGTTGTCCGGCAGGTGCGCAACCATGATCGTGTCCGTGCGCTGGCCCTCCGCGTCGCCGACGTGCAGCCCGGCCGCAGTCTCCGGGTCCAGCCCATCGCGGCTGTCCGAACCCACGATCAGCCAGTTCGTGCCCGCGCCCGCTGCGGGGCGGCCCGGGTAGTCGGGGAAGGCGTCGATCCGCCGGATCGAGGAATCGACGTGGAACCACAGCCATCCCCCGAACACCACCGGTAACAGCACCAGGACCAGCACCGCCGCGAAGATCTTGCGGCCCCTCAGGCGTGGTCTTCCGGCACCGCGGTTCGACGCGTCCCAGTCGTTCCGGAACTGATAGGTGTTCATACCCGCCAAGACGTTCCGCTCGCCGGAAAGTTGCTTCTGTCCCACAAAAATGGACGGCCCCCGTGGCTAAGCTCTCCAGCCGTGACCGAAGCTTCTTACCTCTCCTCCACCCGCGCCGGCTATGACGCCCTAGCCGTCGAGTACGCCGAACGCGCCAAGAACGAGCTCGCCGAGAGGCCTTTCGGCCGTGCCATGCTCGGCACGTTCGCCGAGCTCGTCGACGGCGGACCGGTGGTCGACGTCGGGTGCGGCACCGGCATGGCGACGGGATACCTGGCTTCCCTCGGCGTGAACGTCCGCGGCATCGACCTGTCGCCCGGGATGCTCGCGGAAGCCCGGCGGTTGCACCCCGACCTGCGATTCGACGAGGGCTCGATGACCGCCCTGGACCTGCCGGACGGCGAACTCGCCGGCCTCGTCGCGTGGTACTCGATCATCCACATCCCGCCGGCGCAGGTGCCCGCGGTGCTCGCCGAGTTCCACCGCGTGCTGGCCCCGGGCGGGCACCTGCTGCTCGCCTTCCAGTTCGGCGAGGAGGACGACCTGCTGCACCTGACGGAGGGGTGGGGCCACGTCTTCGACCTCGACTTCCACCGCTGGACGCCCGCCCGGCTCGCCGATCCGCTCAAGGCAGCGGGGTTCGCCATGAGCGCCGCCCTGGAGCGCGAGGCCGACGACACCGAGCGCACCGCGCAAGCCCACGTCATCGCCCGCAAGCTGTAAGGGGTCGTTTCAGAGTCGTGCGCAGGCAGGTGTGGGACGTGGCTGCTTGGAGCGCACACGGCGCGGCGGTTTCGCGCGAAACCGCCGCACCTCGTGAGGGCGGGATGGCGATTTCGCGCGAAACCGCCGCCGGTGCCGGATACCCGGCGCCTTCGGGATCAGCCGGGCGGAGCCATTCCGATACGACCTCCAAGTCCAGATAGGACGGACGCGCCCGCCGGAGCCCCCGGCGGGCGCTTCGCTTCGTCGGTCGTCCAGGCGGACCGCGACGGTGACGCCGGTTTCGCGCGAAACCGGCGATCTGCGTGGGGCCCGGTGGCGGTTTCGCGCGAAACCGCCGCCGGGCGCCTTCGGATGAGCGTTCGCGAAGCCTCCTGACGGGAGGGGGTGAGCGTCGGGGCCGGGTGATCCGGTCACTCCTCCAACCGCTGCCGCCACCACGCCTCGGCATGCCATTCGCCCAGGGCAGGCGCCCGCGGATGGCGGATGGTGCGCCTCCGGAACTCCTCGTCGAGCGGAGCCAACACCCGGCGGAGCTCGGCTCGGGCCTGGGGAGACAGCCTCGGCATCGCACATTCCAGGTCGTCACGTGCCGAGACCGGATTTGCGGATGAGTCGTAGTTCAGCGGGATGTAGCGAAACCGGCCTGGCTGCCGCAGGAATCGTCGATATCGATCGAGCGGGTGGGAAACCAGGATGAGCCAGAACAACCTGCGAGCCTCGACCCGGTCGAGCTCTGACCACGGCCCACGCCCGGCACCGCGAATCCGGCCTGCCGGCCGGATCCCGGGAGGGACTGCACGTTCGGCGCGCAACGCGCCCGGCGACCTACGCGGCATCGCCCTTTCTGCGAATCGTCATGCCGAAATCATGGCACAAGTCCTTCCGGTGCTGCCCCGAACAGCTGCGGCATCGGCGAATACCCCGATCCGATTTCCGGGATCTGCCCGATACCCCCGCCCGGCACCGATCCCTAGCGTGTCGGCAGGTCAACGATCGGAGTCGACATGCGCACTTCCACGCCCGGCAGGCGAATCGCCGCAGCGGCGACCCTCGTCCTCATGCTCACCGCCACGACGACCGCGCCCGCGCTGGCCGCGACCGACCACCAAGACGTCCAGCGCGCACTGGACGTCCTCACCACGCAGGACGGCGTGCCCGGGGCGCAGGTCACCGCGCACGACCGCACCGGGCCGAGCTGGTCGGTGCGCAGCGGCGTCGGCGACGTGAGCACCGGCATGCCGTTCCCGGCGGACGGGCGGTTCCGCGCCGGCAGCATCACCAAGTCGTTCGTCGCGACCGTCGTGCTGCAGCTGGTCGCCGAAGGACGGGTCGAACTGGATGCACCCGTCGAGCGGTACCTGCCGGGCGTGATCGCCGGGAACGGCAACGACGGCAACGCGATCACCGTGCGCCAGCTGTTGCAGCACACCAGCGGGCTTTACGACTACCTCCAGGAATTCCTCGACGTCGACCCCGAGCAGCTGCGCCACCGCGGCGCCGACCCGGCCGAGCTGGTCGGCATCGCGATGCAGCACCGGCCGCTGTTCCCGCCGGGCGCGAAGTGGTCCTACTCCAACACCAACTACGTCCTGGCCGGGATGCTGGTCGAGCGGGTCACCGGGCGCAGCATCCACGCCGAGATCGCCGCGCGGATCACCGGGCCGCTCGGCCTGCACGACACGTACCTGCCGAAGCGCGGCGACGAAATCCTCCCGACGCCGCATCCGAGGGGTTACGCGCCCGTGGGCGGGCTGCTCGACTTCACCGAGTTCGACCCGTCGATCGGCGGGGCCGCGGGCGCCCTGGTTTCGACCGGGCGGGACCTGAACCGCTTCTTCGCGGCCCTGCTCGAAGGCCGCTTGCTGCCCGCCGAGCAGCTTGCCGAGATGCAGCGCACCGTCCCGGCCGATCTCGGTGGGAAGAGCGCGCGCTACGGACTCGGGCTGGCGAGCGTGCCGCTGTCCTGCGGCGGCGAATTCTGGGGCCACGGCGGCGACATCATCGGCTTCACCACCCTGTCCGCCGCGACCAACGATGGCCGCGGTGCCACCGCCGTGACCAACCTGAACCCGGCCACGCCCGAGATCCACCGGGACATGTTCGCCGCCATCGACACCGCTCTCTGCCCCTAGGGGTCGTTTCGGAGCTGGAGCGCGGGGCGCCGGTTTCGCGCGAAACCGGCGATCCGCGTGGGGCGGGATGGCGGTTTCGCGCGAAACCGCCACCTCGTCAGCTTCAGGACGAGCCGGGCGGAGACTTTCCGAAACTTTGTCCACATCGGACGGACTGCGCCTAGCGCAGGCGTTTCGCCCGGAGGACGGTGTCGTGGGTGTGGCCGCCGGGCGACGGTGGGTTCCGCGGTCGGGATTCGTCGACCAGCACGGTCCAGTCGTCGTCGAGGAGTCCGGCGATCTCGTGGGGCTGGTAGAACTCGCTCGGCTCGTAGCCGTGCGCGGCTTCCGGCGGCATGTCCGTCATGTCGTGGCTGACGAACAGGAGCGTGCCGCCCGGGGCGACCGAGGCCAGCAAGCCGCGAAGAGCCGTGTGCCCGGGCTGCTTCACGAGCGGGAAGTAGTGCACCGACACCAGGTCGAACGCGCCGGCCGGCGGCGCGACGGTGTTCAGGTCGGCGCGCGTCCAGGCCACGTCGGGACCGCCCGCGGCGGCTCGGGCGGCGCGCTCCAGCGCTACCTGCGAGACGTCCACCGCGGTGACCTGCCACCCGTGCCGGGCCAGCCAGAGCGCGTCCCCGCCCTCGCCGCATCCCACGTCGAGCGCCTGCCCGGGCGGCAGGTCGGCCGCTTCGGCGACGAGCGCCCCGTTCGGCTCGCCGCTGAACAGCTGGTCCTGGCTGCTGTAGCGCTCGTCCCAGAACTCCTGACCGATCACCTCGGGGCCGCCCTCAGAGGCCATGGCGCCGATCTCCCATGACGAGCTCGCAGACGCGCGCTTCCAGTTCGTTCGAGAAGGTATCCCGGACGGTTCGTTGCTCGGTCATCTCGACCACCTCCGAAACCAACATGACCTCGGGAGCCGAGAACCCGCAACGTTGCTTGCGGAAATGGCAAAAGCGTCAGGGAGTTCCCAGGTGGCGGCTCAGCACCGCGGCCTCCGCGCGGAGCCGTTCGGCGAGGTCGTCGCGGCCGGCCTGCTCGTACTCCTCCGCCGCGGCCGATCGCTCCCGCACCTCGTTCGCCACGATCGACCGCATGTCGGTCTCGGTGAGGTGGCGGCGTTGCGCCTCCGCCGCGCCAACGCCCAGCGCCGCACCCGCGACGTGTTCGTTCCCGCCGCTCAGCGGGCGGTCCGCGGGCACGGCTTCGGCGTTGTCGATCGCCGCCAAGGCCGAGCGGATCGCCGCGACGGCGACGGCGTTCCGGGCCTTCAGGGCCGTTTTCAGGTCGTCACGCAGGCTGGTGCGCATGTGTCGGGACTCCAATCCGGGTGTCGCCGGCCTGCCTTCGGTAGCAGTACGGCTGTACGATATTCGGGTGCCGCGGGTTGCCGATCATGATCAGCGTCGCGCCCAGATCGCGCGGGCCTTCCAGCGCCTGCTCGCCGCGGAGGGCTTCGCGGGCGTGTCGTTCTCGCGGGTGGCGACCGAGGCCGGGATCTCGGTCGGGCTCATCCAGCACTACTTCGCGGGCAAGGACGCGCTGCTGCACTTCGCCTACGAGGACGCCGCGCGCCGCTTGGGCGAGCGGGTGCGGGTTCGCGTCCGCGACGGCGAGGCCGCCCGCCTCCCGATCGCCGAGGTGCTGCTCGACAGCCTCGTCGAACTGCTGCCGCTCGACGACGAAAGGGACGTCGAGTACCGCGTTCGGCAGGGCCTGCAGGCGCAGGCGCTGCATCACGCCGGTCTCGCAGAGGTCGCCCGGCAGGCGGGCGGCGCCATCCTCGACTACGTCACGAAGGTGATCCAGGACGGCGTGGAGCGCGGCGAGGTCGAGCCCGGTGTCGACGCCGTGCTCGCCGCCCGCACGATCCTCGCGACCGTGCAGGGACTGGCCGATCAGGTCGCGCTCTCGGGCGCGGACGCCTTCTCGGCGCGGGACGCGTTGCGCCCGGTCATCGCCGCGGTGTTCACCGGGCATCGCTGATCTCCTCACTGCGGACAAAACCTCGCGACGGCACTGCGGCCGTGCGTCTATCGTAGCAATATGCTCGTATTGTTATTGACCGTCGAGGAGCTCGAACGATGACCGAACGCGTGACCGTGCGGCTGAGCAGCGGCGCCATCCGCGGCCGCAGGCTCGACGAACACCTCTCGTTCCGAGGCATCCCGTACGCCGCCCCGCCGGTCGGCGAGCGGCGGTGGCGGCCGCCCGCGCCGGTCGAGCCGTGGTCCGGAGTCCGCGACGCGACCGTCCCCGGGAATCCCGCGCCGCAGCTGGCACAGTCCTTCGCGGACGCGACCTCCGTCGACGAGGACTGCCTGACGCTCGACGTCACCGTGCCCGCGGCCGGGAGCACCGGGCGCCCGGTGCTGGTCTGGCTGCACGGCGGCGGCGGGACGAACGGCACCGCCGCCGTCTACGACCCGCGAAGGCTCGCCATCTCCGGCGACGTCGTCGTCGTGGCGCCGAACTTCCGGCTCGGCGTGTTCGGCTGCTTCGGGCATCCGGGCCTCGCCGACGGCGGCACCTTCGGCCTGCAGGACCAGCAGGCCGCACTCCGCTGGGTGCGGCGGGAGATCGCCGGATTCGGCGGCGACCCGGCGAACGTGACGCTGATCGGGGAGTCCAACGGGGCCCTCGCGGTCGCGGCGCACCTGACGTCACCCGCCTCCGCCGGGCTGTTCCACCGCGCGATCCTGCAGAGCGCGTTCGGCGCGCTGGGCCCGACACCGGCGCACACCTTCATGCCCGGCGTACCGGCGCTTCCTCCAATGTGGACACCGGTGGCCGAGCTGGACCGGCTCGGCGCCGCCACCGCCGCCGAGCACGGCTGGGCCACGCCCGGCAGCGACGCCGAAGCGGCGCTCGCACAGCTCCGGCGGGTTCCGGCGGAGGAGTTGCTGCAGGTGTCGGGCAACTTCATCCGGCCCGCTTTCGGCGGCACCACACTGCCCGAATCACCTGCGGAAGCACTGCTCGCCGGGCGCTTCCACCGGATGCCGGTGCTGCTGGGCACCACGCTCGACGAGGCCCGGTTCTTCGTCGGGCTCGCCGGAAACCCGGTCACCGACGAGAGCTACCCGCACCTGCTCGCGGAGGCATTCGGCGACGCGGCGAACGAGGTCGCCGCGCGCTACGCGCTCGACCGCTTCCCCACGCCGAACCTCGCCTGGGCGCAGATCTGCACCGACCGGGCGTGGGCGCGGCCGGCCTGGGAACTGGGCCGAGCCCTCGCCGCGCACACCGACACCTGGTTCTACGAGTTCGCCGACCGGGACGCGCCGCCGCTCGTGCCGCTCCCCGGCGCCCCGACCGGCGCGCAGCACTCCAGCGAGCTGGCGTACCAGTTCGACTTCCCCGGCGCACCGCCGCTAGCGGCGGCGCAGCGCGAGCTCGCCGACCGGATGAACCGCTACTGGACCGCCTTCGCCGCCAACGGCGACCCCTCCTGCGCCGACCTGCCGGCCTGGCCCGACGCCGCCACCGGCCACGTCCAATCGCTGGCGCCGGAACGGATCGGCGGCACGGACTACGCGGCCGGGCACGCCCTCGACTTCTGGTCGCGGATGCCCTGAAACGCGGCTGGAAAAAGTTCGCGCCCGAGCGACGAATCGGCCCGGCCTTCGCGGTCCTACTCGTGACCGATCTGAAACACAGGAGATTCAGCCGTGACCAGAGCAGAACCGACGACCCGCGGAATCTGGCCGCTGGTGCACGCCGAGCGGGCGGCCCTGGCCGCCGACCTCGCCGACCTGACCGATGAGCAGTGGGCGACGCCGTCGCTGTGCACCGAGCTCACGGTGCGCGAGGTGCTGGCGCACCTCACCGCGGGGGCGAGTCTCACTCCCGTGCGGTGGTTCGCGGGCGTGATCCGCTGCCGGTTCGACTTCGACAAGCAGGTGGCCATGCGGCTGACGGAGCAGCTGGGCGCCACCCCGGCGGAAACGCTCGCGCGGTTCCGCCGGGTCGCCACCAGCACCACCACGCCGCCGCTGCCGGTCGTGGCGATGCTCGGCGAAGCGATCGTGCACGCCGAGGACATCCGGCGACCGCTGGGCATCCACCGCGACTACCCGATCGACACCCTCGCGCGGCTGGCCGAGTACTACCAGGGCTCCGACCTCGTCGTCCCCGTCAAGAAGCGGATCGCCGGACTCCGGCTCGCCGCGACCGACGGCCCCTTCGCCACCGGCTCCGGACCACTGGTGTCCGGCACCACCCTGGCGCTGACCATGGCCATGACCGGCCGCACGGCCTACTTCGACGAGCTCGACGGCGACGGAGTCGCAACCCTGCGCGACCGCGCGTGACCGTCGCGGATATTCGCTTGGTGCCCGGCACGAACGCTGCGATTCTGAAATGTTCTGCGGCGAACGGAGGAACGCGTGATGGCCCGATCTGACGGCAGGCATCCGATGAAGGTGGCGGTGCAGATCAGCCGCGCTCGGTTCGACGGCCGGGGGTGGCGGGTGATCCGCCCTGAGCGCGGCACCCACAACGCGACACTGATCGACTGCGGCGGCTGGCGCGAGCTCTTCATCGACCGCAGGTCGGCGTACCAGCTCGGCGTGCTGTGGCTGCTGGCCGCGCGATCCCGGCGCACGGTGATCCACCTACCGCTGCGCGGCGGCAGGCAACCGGCCGAACCCGCTTTCGACGGCACGCGGCTGGATCTGGTGCTGACCCACCACACCGTGCAACTGCGGGCCTCACTGTGGCCGCGGCTGCGCTCCGCGCTCGGCCCCGCCCGGCCCCACACGGTGCGCATTCCGTCCACCGACATGCCGGACCCGGACACCATCGACTACATGGCGCGCCACCGCAGGGAGAACGCCGACCTGCTGCACGAGCGCATCCACGCCGACACCCTGTTCCTGACCGGCAGCGCACCCGTGTTCCGGGAGACTGCCGACCGGTTCCTCGACATCGCCTTCCGCGCCCCCGGCTCCGCGCCTGGAGAAGAAACGCCGCACCACTGCTGCACCGAATTCCACGAATTCGACGGCATACTGCGCAACTCGGGCGGAATCCACGTGCAGTACCACGCCCGCTGGCTCCCATCGCGACCAGCTGAGCTTCAGCTCCGGTCGGCCAGGTAGAGTTCCGGGCCGCCGGGCCGGTGCAGCATCAGAACGCGGTACTGCACCGGATGGTCGAGGGCGAACCGGACGTAGGCGCGGCCGCATTGGCCCACCGCGATGAACGGATCCGTCAGCCGCGCGCAGGCTTCGCGGATCCGGCTGCCCAGCCCGTCCCACTCCCGCAGGCATACCTCTTCGACCAGCCGGTCCTTGCTCGCGAAGTGCCGGTACACCGACGGCCGCTCGGCCACGGCCCGCAGCGTGAGCGCCTCCTCGGTGCCCGCCTCGACGAGCATCCGCTCGGCCACGAGGAGGATCTCCTCGCGCAGCCGCCCGCCCAGGTCGCGATGGGCTACGAGATGCTCATCGGCTTCCTGCACACCCTCAAGCTGGTCCAGGCCGAAGGGGTCGACGTGGTGGCGTTCACCGAGCGCGTCGCCGGCTCGGTGGCCGCCTACCCGCCGCTGCTGACCATGATGGGCAAGGCGATCAAGAGCGGCGAGTACGCGCCGGATCTCGGCCCGCTCAACGTCCAGGCCGCGCTGATGGACGACATGATCGACCACCGGGAATCCGTCGGCGTGGAGGCCGTGCGGATGCGGGAGGTCAAGGAGCTGATGGACCGCCGGATCGCCGACGGCCACGGCGATCAGGGCTTCTCCAGCCTGTTCGAGCTGCTGGCGCAGCGCCGGTGACGTGCCGCGGGATGCGGGCGCCCGCACCCCGCCCTTCGCCGCACGCTCGAAAACCGGGCGCTCACCGGCGATCGTCGGCGGACCGGTGACCATGACCACGGTCCGGAACTTCCTCCTGGAGTCCTACTCCATGGATCTTCCGACGACGTTCGACCTGCTGGGCTACGCGCAGGGCGGTCTCAACACCCGAGCCTGAACCGCGCTCGGCCGGTGATCAGCGCCGCCGGCGCAACCCCGTGATGAGGAGCTCGACCAGTCGACGCGCGTCGTAGCGGGGATCGCTGTCCGCGCCGATGCAGAGGTTCCCGACGCCGCGCATCAGCTCGTAAGCGTCCACATCGGACCGGATCTCGCCGGAACCGGCCGCGGCGTCGAGCAGTTGGGCGCACACGGGCACGAGGCGGTCGACGAAGTAGGCGTGCAGCGCTTCGAAACCGGCGTTGTCGGACTGCAGCACGGCGGCGAGACCGTGCTTGGTGACCAGGAAATCGACGAAGAGGTCGATCCACCGCCCCAGCGCGGCGTGCGGGGTCGGGCCTTCCGCCAGCAGGGCCGGACCAGCCTCGGCGCAGGCCTCGACCTGGTGCCGGTAGACGGCGATGATGAGATCCGACCGCGTCGGGAAGTGGCGGTAGATCGTGGCCGTCCCGACGCCCGCCTTGGCCGCGATGTCGCGCACCGGGGCTTCCACGCCCGACTCGACGAAGATCGCGGCGGCCGCGTCGAGCAGGGCCTCCTTGTTGCGCCTGGCGTCCGCCCGCTTGAGCCCGTCGCCGTCATTCATCGCACCGCTCCCTCCGCCGTCGCGATTGCTAACCGGGACAGTGTTCCGTATCGTCAAACGGGACAACGTTCCGTTTGCTCATGATGCCAGAGCACGGACCCGGCGACCAAGCCGCGCATCGTCACCGCACTCTTCGCAATGGAGGAATCCGGACATGCAGTACCGCACCTTGGGCCGCACCGGTGTGCAGGTCAGCTCCCTCGCGCTCGGCGCGATGAACTTCGGCAAGATCGGGCGCACCACCCAGGAAGAGGCCACCGCCATCGTCGACGCCGCCCTCGAAGGCGGCATCAACCTCATTGACACCGCCGACATCTACGGCGGCGGCGAATCCGAAGAACTGGTCGGCAACGCCATCTCCGGCCGCCGCGACGACATCGTGCTGGCCACGAAGGCGGGCCTGCCCGTGGACGACGAGCGCAACCACCGGGGCGGCTCGCGCCGCTGGCTGATCAGCGAGCTGGACAACAGCCTGCGCCGCCTGGGCGTCGACCACGTCGACCTCTACCAGATCCACCGGTGGGACCCGAGCACCAGCGACGAGGAAACGCTGTCGGCCCTGACCGACCTGCAGCGCGCGGGGAAGATCCGCTACTTCGGCTCCTCGACCTTTCCCGCGTACCGCATCGTGCAAGCGCAGTGGGCCGCCCGCGAGCACCACCTGAGCCGCTACACCACCGAACAGCCCAGCTACTCGATCCTGCAGCGCGGTATCGAGACCCACGTCCTGCCCGTGACCCAGGAGTACGGGCTCGGCGTGCTGGTGTGGAGCCCGTTGGCGTCGGGCTGGCTGTCCGGCGCGATCCGCGAGGGCCAGGAGATCACCACCAACCGCTCGGCGTTCATGCCGCAGCGCTTCGACACCGCCATCCCAGCCAACCGCGCCAGGCTCGACGCCGTCGAGCGGCTGGCCGAGGTCGCCGACGGAGCCGACCTGACCATGATCCAGCTCGCCCTCGGATTCGTGACCGCGCACCCCGCCGTGACCGGCGCGCTGATCGGCCCCCGCACGCTGGACCACCTGCACTCGCAGCTCGCCGCCGCGGACACCGTGCTCTCCGCCGATGTCCTCGACGCGATCGACGAGATCGTCAGCCCGGGCACCGACCTCGCGGCGGACGAGAAGTCCGACACCCCACCCGCGCTGATCGACCCGGCCCTGCGGCGCCGCTGACTACTGCGGTGCTTCGCCGAAGATCATGCGGTGCCCGCGGGCCGTGTCCGCGTACTCGCGGGCCCGGTGGATCAGCCCGTCCCGGAGTTCGAAGACGAAGCAGTAGTCGTTGCCGTAGTCGTTGCCGTTGGCGAGCGTCGCCGTCATGGTCGCCTCCACGACCACCCGCTCGCCGTCGACGTGCAGCCCGTGGAAGGCGACGGTGACGTCACGCGCGAACAAGCGGGGGAAGTCGTCGGCGAAGAAGCGCACGATCGCCTCCCTGCCGACCATGTGATCGGGCGCGCCCAGCGCGACGGCGGTGGCGTTCCCCGGCGGCGACAGCCATTCGGCGTCCTCGGTGAAAACCGCGGAGATCTTCTCGGGGTCGTTGCCGGCGAGTGCCTGGAAAGCGTTCTGGATGATGCTTCGGCTCATGGCGCCCACTGTTTCCCTTGGCGCAGGCCGATGTCTTGGACGAATGTTCCCGTCGATCCGCCCATAGCATGGGGTGATGCGATCCGCCGGGAACGAGCGCGAGGCGGTGGCCAGGTGGTGCGTCGCGAGGCCGCCGAGGCCCAGCCGGATAGCCGGCGTCAGCATGGCCGGGTTCCGCGACCGTGGCGCGGGCCCGGTCGACGTACGGGTGGTCCCGCACCCGGCCGTCACGCTGGCGCTGGAATTCGGTGCCGGCCCGCTCGTGGTCGATGCCGAAACCGGTAGGCAGCGGCGGGGAAATCTCGTCACCGGGTTCATGCACGGCGCTGTTCGCGTGCGGGGCGAGAACGTCGAATGCGTGCAGGTGCGCCTGTCCCCGGTGATCGCGCACGAGGTGCTGGGGACCTCCCCTGCGGAGCTGGACCACGTGGTGGTGACCCTCGACGACCTGTGGGGCCGCGACGCGGCGCGGATCCGCGAGCAGCTCGGCGACGCCCGGTCGTGGCAGGACCGCTTCGCCCTGACGAACGCCCTGCTCGCCCGTCGCCGTGAGGCGGGGCGGCCCGTGGATCCGCAGGTGGCCTGGGCCTGGCGGCAGATCGCCGTCAGCCGCGGCCAGGCCCGGGTCGACGAACTGGCGGCCGAGATCGGGTGGAGCCGCAAGCGCCTGTGGTCCCGGTTCCGGGCGCAGATCGGTCTCCCGCCCAAGCGTGCCGCGAAGCTGGTCCGCTTCGACCACGCCGCGCACCGCCTGGCGGCGGGCGGGAACGCGGCCCGGATCGCGGCGGAGTCCGGTTACGTCGACCAATCCCACCTGCATCGGGACGTCCTGGCCTTCACCGGGGTGACTCCGACGACCGTGGCCGGCGAGCCGTGGCTGGCGGTGGACGACATCGCGTGGCACGGGCACGACATCGACTAGCCTGGTGCGGTGTTCGACTCGCCCGACTTCGATCTGGCGCCGTACGCGGAGTTCGACACGTCAGCGCTGGTGCGGCGCACCTACTGCAGCTGGGGCGACGCGGGCTGGCGGTCGCTGCTCGTGCAGTGCTTCGACCACGCATCCGAGGCCGACCACCTCCCGATGCCCGGGGTGTCCGACCTGCATCTCGTGCTCTACGTGGCCGGGGACGTCGCCATGCGGACGCGCGCAGGCGGAAAACCGTTGCGCCGGTGCTGGGTTCCCGGCGATCTGGAGCTGGTGGTGCCCGGGCGAGCGGCCGTGCGCGACTACCGGACGACGTCCGCGATGCGCACCATCCAGGTGCACGTCCCGTCGGCGACCGTCGAGCGGACCGCAGCGCAATTGGGCGGTTCGGGGCCGGACTTCGAAGTGCTGTCGGCCGCGCTGGACACGGGCGATCCGGTCGTCGAGCAGATCATCCGCGCACTGCCCGCCGCCGGTGGCGCGAACGATCTCTACGCGGAATCCGCCGCGGCGTTCCTCGCGACGCACCTGCTGACCCGGGGTCGGCACGAACCCCTGCCGGGGCCCGAACACGCGGCGGTCCGCGCGGGCATCGCCGTCATGCGGGACCGGCTGGCCGAGCCGCTGACGCTGGCCGACATCGCCGCCGAAGCGCACCTGAGCGTCTACCACTTCATCCGCGTCTTCCGGGCGGCGACCGGCGAAACGCCGCACCGGTTCCTCACCCGGCTGCGGATCGAGCGGGCACAACGGCTGCTTTCCGACAGCGCCCTCACCATCGGGCAGATCGCCGAGCGTTGCGGTTTCGCCAGCCCCGGAGCGCTGTCGGCGGCATTCCTGAGCCATGTCGGCGTCCGGCCGTCGGCGTACCGCAAGATCTGATCGAAGATCGGCAATCCAGCGCATGTCCCCGGCCGTCCGCGTCCCCTAGTTTCGGCCGTGCCAAGCAGCTTCGTCGTTGTCGCGCACTCACCGTTCCCGCGATGAGAGCGGTGGGTGCGGCGGCGAACGAAAGGATTCCGACCATGCTCGACTACGCCGCGACCGCGACCTCGACAGCACCGCCGGCCTTCGTCTGGCGCCTGCTCGTCGACGCACGCACCTGGCCCACCTGGTCGACCGTCGACAGCCTGGTCACCGAACGTTCCAGCGGCCTCGACCCCGACGGCCGCGATCCCGTCGGCACGGTCCGCGCGTTCCGCACCGGGCGGACGGTCACCGGGGAACGGCTGACCGGGCGCGTCGAGGAGAAGCAGCTGACGTACGAGGACGCCTTCAACTCGGCCATCCACGACTACCGGGCGGTCATCGACCTCACGCCCGCACCCGGCGGGGGCACGGTCATCCACTGGCACGGCACCTATGCCGCCCGCTGGGGAATGGGCTGGTTGATGAAGCGCGTCATGCGGCGAGTCATGCAGCAGATGGCCGACGGCCTCGCCTCCCACGCGGCGGAGCTGGCGCGCCAAGATCCCGCCGGCTAGGCGCCTGCGGCTCGGTCACCAGCGGTCCGCACCTCGTCGAAAAAAAGATGTGCGGATTTCCGGCGCAGCTGTCGAGAACAGCGCGCCGGCTCCGTCCCTGGGGCACGATCGGTCCCAACGGGCCGCACGACCGAGAAGGAGCTCACCATGAAGTACCTGCTGCTCAAGCACTACCGAGGCGGCCCGGCACGGGCGGTCGACTACCCGCCGATGGATCGGTGGACCCCGCAGGACGTCGACGCGCACATCCAGTACATGAACGACTTCGCTGCGCGCCTGGAGGAGACCGGCGAATTCGTGGACTCCCAGGCACTGGCCCCCGAGGGCGCCTTCGTGCGATACGACGGCGCGGGACGCCCGCCGGTGACCGATGGCCCGTTCGCCGAGACCAAGGATCTCGTCGCGGGCTGGATGATCATCGACGTGGAGTCCTGGGATCGCGCGGTCGAGCTCGCCGGGGAGCTGTCCGCGGCGCCCGGGCCCGGCGGCGAGCCGATCCACGAATGGCTCGAAGTGCGGCCGTTCCTCACCGAGCCGCCCGCCGTGACCGAATGAACGAGCCGCAGCTGCGGGAGCTCGTGCCCGCGGTGATCGGCGTCCTCGTCCGCCGCGGAGCCGATTTCGCGGCGGCCGAGGACGCCGTGCAGGAGGCCCTGATCCGGGCGCTCGAAGCGGAGGAGCAGCCGCGCGACCTGAAGGCGTGGCTGATCTCGGTCGCGTGGCGCAAGTTCCTCGACGCCGCCCGGGCCGAGAAGGCCCGGCGCGATCGAGAGCTCGCGGTGGAGGCCGAACCACCCGGTGGCCCGGTGCCTGCCGCGGACGACACGCTCCGCCTGTACTTCCTGTGCGCGCATCCGACCTTGCCGCCGAGTTCGGCGGTCGCGCTGACCCTGCGCGCGGTCGGCGGCCTGACGACCAGGCAGATCGCGGCGGCATACCTGGTTCCGGAAGCGACGATGGCCCAGCGGATCAGCCGGGCCAAGAAGCGCATCGCCGAGGCCCGGCTCGACGAGCCGGGCGACCTGGCGACCGTGCTGCGAGTGCTCTACCTGGTGTTCAACGAGGGGTATGGCGGGGATGTCGACCTGGCGGCCGAGGCGATCCGGCTCGCCCGCCAACTCGCTGCCCTCTCCGCCGAGCCCGAGGCGGCCGGGCTGCTCGCGCTCATGCTGCTGCACCACGCGCGCCGGGCCTCTCGCACCGGGCCCGGCGGTCGCCTGGTGCCGCTGGCCGAGCAGGACCGCTCGCGCTGGGACACCGAGCTGATCACCGAAGGCGTGACGATCCTGCAGACCGCGTTGGCCCGCGACCGGCTCGGCGAATACCAAGCCCAGGCCGCGATCGCCGCCCTGCACGCCGACGCCCGCACCGCATCCGAAACGGACTGGGTGCAGATCGTGGAGTGGTACGACGAACTGCTGCTCCTCACCGGCAGCCCGATCGTGCGGCTCAACCGCGCCGTGGCGGTCGGCGAAGCCGACGGACCGCGGGCCGGCCTCGCCGAGCTCGCCGAGATCGACCCCGCCCTGCCCCGGTACACCGCGGTGGCGGCATACCTCCGCGAACGGGCGGGCGATCTCGACCACGCCGCCGACCTGTACGCCGAAGCCGCCCGCGCCGCCACCAACCTGGCGGAACGCGACCACCTCACCCGCGAAGCAGCACGAGTCCGCCACCACGAGCGGAAATCACCACCGCCGTGACGGCCACCGGGTCGCGATCACCGGCCGGCGTCGGTGATCTCGTTGGGCCAACGGGTGCGGGAGAGCCGGTCGTTCAGGTCGGTCTGGGGATGTCGATGCGGAACGGCTTGATCACGGTCTTTGCTCCGGAGCGATTCGTTCGGCGCCCGGATGTTCGGGCGCCGGCGTCGAGGTCGATGTGGTCGGCGATCGGAGCATCCGTGGCCATGGTGCCTCTTCCGTTGGTGGTTCCAACATTGGTGACAGGCAGACCTTGACCCGACTGCTCGCGCACCACCAACGGGGATGAGGCGGCCGACCCGAGCCGACGCCCCTCCTCGCCGAATTGGTGCCAGCGAGAAGTGCGGCACGGCAAAGCCTCTCGGCCGATCTCGACCCGTGGCCACTTGACCGAAAGGCAAAACCGAGAATCGGCTCTCAGCGGCAGCTGCATTCCCGGATGTCGGGGTTTCGGTGGCCCGCTGTCGCCCGGGGAGTGGGGATTGTGCGCCACCAGCGTGGTGTCGGCCCGCGGGCTCAGGCGAGGGCGGCGGCCAGCAGGGCGAACGCGGCGATGATGATGGCCACGCGGACGTAGTGGTAGCGGTCCCAGCGGTTCATCTGCTCCTTCCAGTCCTCGGGCCGGTTCTCGGGGGTCCACGTCTTGCCCCGGTTGTTGATCGGGACGAGCAGCAGGAGCGACATGACCACGCTGAGGATCAGCAGCGCGCCGGCGGTGACGACGAGTCCGGCGCCGTCGTGGTGCCATCCGGCGATGGCCCAGACCGCGACGAGGACGAGCGAGCCGATGTACCAGACCGGCATGACGGCGCCGAGCATCCGGCCCCCGTGGCTTCGGCCGCGTTGGTTGCTGTCATCGGGGAGTCCATTGAGGATCGGGTTGATGACGAAGGCGACGGAGAACTCCACCCCCACCATCAGGCCGACGACCACGATGGTGCAGACCTCGAGCGCGCTGAGCATGGCGACCTTCCTGAAATCTAGTGCTGCTAGCTGATGAGGCAACGCTAGCATTGCTGTCGCTCGGTTGTCTAGCGGTGCTAGGATCGAAGCATGTCGGTACAAGAACGCAAGCAGCGTGAGCAGGCGGACCGCGAGCGCCTCATCGTGGCGACGGCCCGCGAACTCGCCGAGCAGCAGGGCTGGGACGCGGTCACCACCCGCCAGCTCGCCGAGCGCATCGAATACAGCCAGCCCGTCCTCTACAGCCATTTCCGCGGCAAGCGCGAGATCATCGGCGCCGTCGCCCTGCAGGGCGCCGCCGAGATGGCCGCGGCGCTGCGGGCCGCGGCCTCCGCCGCGGACGGCCCGCGCGCCCGGGTCACGGCCCTCGCCCGCGCCTACCTCGACTTCGCCGAGCGCAACCCGGCGGTCTACGACGCCCTGTTCCAGCTCGACGGCGGCCTGGTGTTCGCGGACGAGAAGACCCCGGAGCCGTTGAAGGACGCCTTCGCCGCCCTGCTGGAGACTCTCGGCGAGGTCGCCGGGGAAGACGTCCACTCTGGACTGTTCACCGAGGTGTTCTGGGCGGCCCTGCACGGGCTGGCGACCCTGACCCGGGCGGGACGGCAGCTCACAGGGGACGCCGAGCGGAGGGTGGAGCTGCTGGTGGACCGGCTCGCCGTGGTCTGACGCGTCGTACGGCCGGGCAGCAGGGGCCTTCGGGCCCGGCTGCCTGCCTGCGGCATCGCTTCCGGTCACCGTGCCGACGGCGCATCGCCGGTTCTCGGCGTGGACCGAGGCCGGCCTCTGGCGGCGATGCTGCAACGCGGACGTCCGCGTGTGCGGACGTCGGCGTGTGCGGCGAAGTTCGACTTCGAACGGGCGGTTACCGCAGATCAGGCGGCAGCATCGAGCAAACCGTCGACCACCTGTTGCGCCATGGTCACGCTGTCGTCGTCGCCGAGGCGCAGGGCCAGGTTGACCGCGTTCAGCACGGCACCGACCTGGAAGGCAGCCACCTCGGGATCGATATCGGCGATCTCACCGGCGGCGACGGCTAGCCGGAACTGCGTCGCAAGAATCGCAACCCAGGCACGCTGTTGCCGCAGCAGCGCATCCCGGACCGGCCCGGGCCGGCTGTCGAATATCGGCAGGTTCGCGCCCCAGAAGCAACCGCCGGGAAACAGCGGCCGTACGGCATAGTCGATCCATCCGTCGACGAGGGCGCGGATGCGTGCGACGCCCGCGGGGGAGTCCCGGGCGGGCCGGACGACCGCGTCGACGAATGCCTCCTGCGCCGCTTCCACGGTCGCGAGCTGCAGTCTCTCCTTGGTTCGGAACAGCGTCTGAATGCCGGCCTTGCTGATGCCGAGATCTTCGGCCAGACGTCCGAAGCTGAGTCCGTCGAGTCCGTCCAGCGAGGCGATCTCGACCGCGCGGCGGGTCACGGCACGCCGTGACCGCACGCCGCGCAGCAGCCGCCGATCGGCGCTTTCGTCGGCCGTCCTTTGCCCAGATGTGGCCATACGGCCGATCGTATGCCGCTGGTCCGGCGCACGAAAGGAGGTTGCAATATAAATACGGCCGACCGTATTCTTTGACCGATCCGCATCGGTGGAGATCGGCACGTGTTGCCGAGACCGGTGCCGACGAGAAGGGATGCCTGATGGATGGCGTAGCAGCCAAGCGGGCCGTGACCACGGACAGGACGGCGACGCCACGGCCGGTCCGGGACCATTCGACGGCGATCGTGTGGGTCCTGTGCTCGGCCTCGTTCATGGCGATGCTCGACGTATTCGTCGTGAACGTCGCGTTCACGAAGATCGGTGAGTCCTATCAGGGTTCTTCGCTGGCAGATGTGAGCTGGGTCCTCAACGGATATGCGATCGTCTATGCGGCACTGCTGATTCCGGCGGGGCGCTTCTCGGACCGGTTCGGGCGCAAAGCCGGATTCCTGGTCGGCCTCGGCATTTTCACGCTGGCGAGCCTGGCCAGCGCGGTGGCTCCGTCGCTGTGGGCGCTGGTGGCGTTCCGGGTCCTGCAGGCGGTCGGCGCCGCCGCTCTGACCCCGGCCGGCCTGGGGTTGCTTCTCACCGTGCTGCCGCCGGCGCGGGTGCCGGGCGCGGTGAAGATCTGGGCGACAACGAGTTCCTTCGCCGCGGCGTTCGGTCCGGTGGTCGGCGGGGCACTGGTCGAGGCTTCCTGGCGCTGGGTGTTCTTGATCAATCTGCCGGTGGGCTTGGTGGCCGGGGTCGAGGCCATGCGCCTGGTGCCGAATCTGCACCAGCGGATACCGGCTCGGGTGCCCGACCTGCTCGGGGCAGCGCTGCTGATCGTGGCGATCGGGGCGCTGTCGCTGGGCCTGGTGCAGAGCAGCGAATGGTCGTGGGCCAGTGCCGCGACATTCGGCGCACTGGCCGTCGCGGTGCTCGGCGTGGTCCTGTTCGTGGCGCGGATGATGCGGCATCCGAATCCGGTGGTGTCGCCTGCTCTGTTCCGGGTGCCGACGTTCGTGTGGGCCAATGCCACCGTGCTGGCGTTCTGCACCGCGTTCGGGGCGTGGTTCCTCAGCATCACCATGTGGCTGGAGAACGTGGCCGGCTTCAACTCCATCGAAACCGGGCTCGCCATCGTCCCGGGACCGATCATGGTGCCGATCTTCGCCGTCGTCAGCCAGCGACTGATCAAGCGGATGCCGGTGGGTGTCGTTGTGGCCCTGGGGAATCTGCTGTTCGCCGGCGGCGTGGTGCTCGTGCTGACCACCGCTTCCACGCCTGTGCAGTACGCCACCGAGGTGCTGCCGGGCTGGGTGATCTCCGGCATCGGCATCGGCCTCGCTCTGCCCAGCATGATCGCTTCCGCTGCCGTCGATCTGTCGCCGGACCAGTCCGCCACCGGCAGTGCTGTGGTGAACACCGCCCGCCAGCTCGGCTATGTGCTGGGCGTCGCCGTCCTGGTCGCCATCCTCGGATCGCTCGATGCCGCCGCCGACCGGATGCTGACCGCGTTCCAGCACGGCTGGTTGTTCATCGCCATCGTTGCCGCCGGCAGCGCGGCAACGGCATTCGGCATCACGCCCCGCACTCGTCGGTCATAACCGGAACCGGAGCAGGTGAACATGCCGATACCGGCAATGACCGAGCAGTCCGATCCGCTCTGCTTATCCGAGGTAACCGCCGCGGCATTGCTGTTCGATGCTCCGTGGCGACGATTCGGCGTGGTCGGCGACAGCTTGTCGGCCGGCGTCGGCGACCCCACACCCGGGTACACGAACAAGGGCTGGGCCGATCGGGTCGCGAATGTGCTGCAGCGGGTGTGCCCGGATGTGCAGTACCTCAACACCTCGGAGTTCGGGGTCACCACGGCCCGGACCGTGGCCCACCAACTCGACCGCATGGCCGAGTTCGGCCCGGACCTCCTGCATCTGCCGTGCGGCCCGAACGACATTCTGCGGCGCAAGCCCGATTTCGACGAGATCGAAAAGACGATGCGGCGCATGTACGACCTCGCGGCCCGCACCCGCGCCCTGCTGACGACATTCACGCTGGGGAGGGCGTATGTCGTGCCGACCTTTCCGGACTGGGACGAACGAATTCGGGCCATGAACGCCATCACGCGCCGCCTCGGTGCCGAATACGAGGCCGTCGTCGTCGACATGTGGAATCACCCGGTCAACGACCGGGACAACCTTCTCAGCGAGGATCGGATCCACTTCTCGACATCGGGTCAAGCGGTGATGGCAACCGAGGTCGTCCGGCAACTGGTGTACATGCTCTCGAGCCGGACGAGCGAATAGCGCAGGTGTCCGGGGCGACGCAAGGGATCCGACATCCCGGCGGCCGCATCTGCCGGCGAAACGTCCGCCACGGCAAAGCCTCTTGCAGCCAGTCATCTCAGCCTGCGGGTTGTCTCATGGGCTTGAGATGCGGGCTTCGATGCCGTCGAGGAGGAAATCGAGGCCGGTCCAGAAGGTCTGGTCGGCGTCCAGGTGGGGGCCATCGTGCACGACCGTGGCCAGTGCGGGAAATCGGCCGGTGGCGAAGGTCCGCTGCAGATAAGGCCCGAAGGTGGCCTGCCACTGCTTCTGGTCCATCCCGGAGAGCCGCTCGGCGCGCCGCTCGGTGATCTCCCGGCGTACCGCGCCGATCACGTACGCATTGACCGCGGCGACCGCCGGCACGACAGTGTCCAGGTCGACACCGCCCATCGCGGCCAGCACGGCCTCTCCGCTGGCCAGCGTGTTCGGCCCGAGCTGGGGCCGCCCACCGATCAGGTCGGCGAGCCATTCGTGCTGGTGGGCGGCCTGCCGGGTGGCTTCGGCAAGGGAACGCAGCACCTCTCGCCAACCATCTCCGGCCGGCCGGATCTCGGCGTGGACCGCATCGACCATCAGGTCGAGCAACTCCTCCTTGGTGGCGATGTAGCCGTACAGCCGCATCGGCCCGACATCCAGCGCCGCGGCGACCTTGCGCAGCGACACCGCGTCCAGGCCGTCCGCATCGGCGAGTTGGATCGCCGCTTGGACGATCCGCTCCCGGCTCAGCGGGGCCGGCACCGGTCGATCCGGCGGCTCCGGCCGCTCCCACACCAACATGCCGACGAGAATACAGCGTTGGGAGTGATACGGTGTATTGACTGATACGGCGAATCGAGGACAACCATGACCATCGCCATCGTCGGAGCCGGCTTGGGTGGCTTGGCCCTCGCCCGGGTGCTGCACGTGAACGGCATCGACGCCGTCGTGTACGAACGCGAATCGTCGCGCGACGCGCGCGGTCAGGGCGGCATGCTCGACATCCACTCCGGCCAGCGGGCGCTGCACGAGGCCGGCCTGATCGACCGGTTCCACGCGATTGCCCGTGGTGAAGGCCAGGACATGCGTCTTCTCGAGCCGGACGGCACCCTGCTGCTCCAGGAGGACACGCCCGACGACGCCCCGCTTGAGCGACCCGAGGTCGACCGCGCCGATCTGCGCAACCTGCTGCTGGATTCCCTCCCCGAAAACGTGGTGCGCTGGGGGCACGCGTTCAAATCCGCCGACAACGGCCTGCTGCACTTCGCCGACGGCAGCAGTGCGACGTATGACCTGCTGGTCGGCGCGGACGGCGCGCAGTCCCGGGTCCGCGCCCTGCTCACCGACGCTCGACCAGCACACATCGGCCAGAACGTCGTCGAGCTCGGCATTCCCGACATCGACCGCACCTACCCCGACCTCGCGGCGATGGTCGGGCGCGGGAACTACTGGGTGCTCGGCAACGGGAAATCCCTGGCAGCGCAGCGCAACGGCGACGGCCGCGTTCGCATCGGCCTCAGCTTCTACGACACCGCCGAGGACTGGCTCGCCACCAGCGGGATCCCGTTCGACGACCCAGCCGCCGCCCGGGCGCGGCTGATCGACCTGCTCCCCGGCTGGGACGCACGGTTCACCGCGCTGATCGCGGCCTGCGACGACACGGTCGTGCCGCGGTCGATCACCACTCTCCCGGTCGGCCTGACCTGGCCGTCGACGCCAGGCGTCACGCTGCTCGGCGACGCCGCGCACCTGATGCCGCCAGTGGGAGAGGGCGCCAACATGGCGCTGCTCGACGGCGCCCTGCTCGGCCTCGCGCTGGCCGCGCACCCGGACGACTTTCCCGCCGCCGTCAAGGAATACGAACGCGAGATGTTCGAACGCACCAGCGCTGCCGCCCGGATGTCCGCGGACATGCAGGAATTGCTGATGTCACCGGACGCCGCCCAGAAAATGCTCGCATTCTTCCAACCTGGCTGAAGGCAACCGAATACGACCAGAAAACCGGTCGTCCAGCCAGCGCTCTTGGCGGCCGAGGAGTTGCGCAGGGAGCTCTACACCGGGTTGCAGGTGGTCGAGAACTGGAACTCCGCCAATGACGTCGTGTTCTACAGCAAGGACGGGGTGCTCACCAGCGCCGACCGAGAGAACGCCGAAGTCTCGATGCTCGCGCTCCACTTCCTGCAGAGCAGCCTCGTGTTCATCAACACCCTTCTGGTGCAACGGGTTTTGGAAGACCCGGTGTGGGAGAAGCGGCTCACGGCCGAGGGCCGCCGAGCCCTCAGCGCCCTGTTCTGGACCCACATCACCCCGTACGGACGGTTCCGGCTGGACATGGACAAACGCCTGGACCTAGATGTGAGCGGCATAGCCGGACTGGAGAACGCTCGCCCAGCGGCATGAGCAGATGTTCGATGAGCGCCGAATTGGGCATGCCCGTAGTTGAGCGTTGTGGTCGAGCGAGGACACCAGGCCACCACGGATCTTTTGCCAATGTCCACACCCGCCGCACGCAGGTAAAGCACCCCGTCGCGGGCCTGCGCCGTGACCACAGTTCAGCTTCTACTGATCGTGTTGTTCTGGGTGGGCCGCCCGACGTCAACATGCACTGGCCCGAGCCCACCCAGCACCTTCAACTGACCCAGGATGCGGAGGGCACGTGGCGGATGGAGTTGAGCGTGCCCGTCGTGCAAGCCAAGCGGACTGTGTTCTCACGCAACGAGTTCTGGGTGGACGTCACCGAGCCCTGCGTGGTGGAACTGATGTGTACCGCCTACTCCGCCAACTCCGACCCGCGTACGCTCCGGGCCAGCCTGGAGATCAAGGTCAACCACCACGAGATGTCGTACCGGGAAATCCTCGCCGACCTGGGCGTCCAACCGTAGGTCCGCGCGGACGTGCCGGAGCCGAATACCTTGCGATGAATATCGTCCGAAACTACTGGAGTTCGAGAAGAACCAGCGGACATCGTTCAACCACAAGCTCCAATCGCTGATCCAATACATCCGCTCGTCGGCATGAGCGGGCAGTGCGCCTTGCTGAGCCTGAGCGTCCGGTAACGAACGTTCGCTTTACACGACTCGAAGACCTGCGTTTCCCCAGGACGGATCTGTAACGCTTGCCGTGTACGCGCCACCGTCACGCTGCCGGGGGTTCGCGATGCAGTCCCCGCAAAACCGGCGCCACCATCCAAGCCGCACTCGTCCTCACCCACCACGAACACGGCTACACATAGCCCCCACTGAGATCACTGCAGTGCTCACGATCCGTGGGAACTACAGCGCTACCAGCGAATTTGACAGCTCGCGGAAATGCCGATCTAGAAATACGTCAAAAATGGCCATGTGCGGAGACGGAAAAAGTCGTATAGCGTCGGCGCTCCCAATTCGGGAAGCCAACCAGAGGGAGCTGAAGTGGCGATTTTGGTGACCGGCGCGACGGGAACAGTCGGCCGTCATGTGGTCGATGGGCTACTGCGGGCCAGGCAGCAGGTCCGGGCACTGACCAGGGATCCGGCGACGGCCGCGCTACCGTCGGAAGTCGAGGTACACCAAGGGGAAATCGGCCGAATCGACACGGTTCACACAGCGCTGGCCGGTGTTGATCGAATGTATCTGTTTCCGGTGCTCGACGGGCTGGACGAGTTCATCGACGTGGCGGTACAGGCGGGCGTGCGGCGCATCGTGGTGCTGTCTTCCGATTCCTCGGTCAATGTCGTGTTGCCGACGAACAGGGAAGCCGGTGAGCATCACCTCGCGGTCGAGCGGGCAGTGGAGGCTTCCGGAGTCGAATGGACGCATCTACGGCCCGGCGCATTCGCCGGTAACGCGATTGACTGGGCACCTTCCATTCAGGCTGAACGAGTCGTTCGCGCACCTTATGCGGCGGGTGCACAGTCAGTGATCCATTCCGCCGATATCGCGGACGTGGCGACCATCGCCCTGCTCGAAGACGGCCACGCAGGTGCGAAGTACCGGCTGACCGGGCCGGAGGCGATCACCAGGGCCGAACAGGTGCGAGTGATCGCCAAGGTACTGGGCACCGACATCCGGTTCGAGGAGATCACCGCGGCGCAATGGCGCGACTCGGTCCGCGCGTACATGCCGGAGGTTGCGATGGACATGCTGCTCGGTTACTGGGCACACGCGGTGGACAATCCGGACCCGGTGTATCCGACGGTGACCGAGGTGACCGGCCGCCCAGCACGTACCTTCGCGGACTGGGCAGCCGATAACGTGGCGAGTTTCCGCTAGGCACACCGACCGCCACGTCAGGGCGCCAAGTGGCGGTCCGTCCAGGTCTTTGGTGGTGACGATCAGACCGGTGTCATGGGGTCGCCGTAGCAACCGAGAAGAATCGGGCGGATTTGTCTGACCAGCGACGAACTTTCGGGCCGGTCCCGCATGCCCATGCGGTCACCAGCAGTCAGCAAATCCGCCGGAAACTCCGCCGATGCTACGGCGACCCCGGCTGCGACTCGATCTACATCGACAAGGCCGGCGGCAAACTCGCCAAGCGCCCCGAGTTGGACAAAGCGCTGCTGTCGGCCAACCGCGAGGGCGACCAGATCGTGGTGACCAAGCTGGACCGGCTCGGCCGCTCCGTGGAGCACCTGATCCAGCTCTCCAAGGCGCTGGAGAACAAGGGCGTGGACCTGATGGTGCTCGACCAGGGCATCGACACCTCCACCGCCATCGGCCACATGTTCTTCCAAATCTTGGGGGTGATCGCGGAGTTCGAGCACGCCCTGATGTCCGAGCGGACGATGGACGGCCTCGCGGCGGCGCGGGCGCGGCCGGACCGGCGGCCAGAAAGCCAAACTCGGCCCCCGGCAAGTCGAACCGGCACGGCAGATGTACGACGAGAAAGACGAGAACGGCAAGCGCATACACACCGTCCAGCAGATCGCCGACGAGTTCGGCGTCACCCGCCCCACCATCTACCGCCGCCTGGCCAAGGCGACCCCATCCTCACCAGGTCAAACCAGCTGATCCCGCGCTACATGACCCCTGGCCGCAGCTTCGGCAGTTCGAGGCCGTCACCAGCTGCAAGCTGAAGCCGAGTTTGTTGTGGTCCCGACGCTTGGTCTCCACCAGGCCCCGATCGACGTCGTCAAGGAAGGAGAACCGCTCTAACTCGGCCCGGGACAACGGGACTCGGGTTACCGCCACCGGCCGTTCAAGTGCAGGTGGACGTCGGGGCCGTCGGTTCGTTCGCAGGGAGGAGCGTGATCATCCGCGAGGAGGAAGCGCGGCCAGGGCGTCGGCTCGCAAGCTGGTGAGGTCGAAGGTCACTACCCGCTCGATCGGAGCGCACACACATGATCAACCGGACCCGTCGCATGTCCGTCCTGGGCATGACCGTCGCCGTCGGCCTCACCGCGGCCCTGACGGACACAATCTCCATGGACTCCTGGGCAGCGGCCGACGCCCCAGCCTCATCCATCCCGAACGGCCCGGCCCGTACGAGCCCGGCCACGCCCGGCGTCAAGACCTCCCACCTGAACGGGTGGGCCAGGATGTACTTCCCGGCACCCGACAACGACATCCAGGTCACGGTCGATGCGCACGCCACGTTCGACCCCAACGGCGTATCCAAGCCCACCCGGTCGTGGGGAACCTTCCGGATCTCCCACCGCCTCAAGATGCCCGACGGGACGTGGTTCACCAACTGGGGTGACCTCACCGTCGACTGCCTGACCACCGGCGGCCCCACCGCGACCGTCACCGGCACGCTCACCAAAACCACCCCCGGCGGGCCATGGGAAGAAATGCTGAAGAATCACGAGCGCATGGGCGTCAGCTTCTACGTCGCCGGCAATGGCGCGGGACCCAGCCGGATCGGGCTGAGCGGGGGCCCCGGGCCCGAGGACGGTCCACTGCGCAAGTGCATGGCCCCCGCAGCCGACGCGCCGGTGCTCAACGGCGGCTACACACTGATCGACAAGAAATGATCATCTGACGACGGCTCCTGAGCGTCCCGCAAACCGCCCCGAAACTCAACGCGCCAAGCGGAACCGCGGCGGCGAACGGCAATGTGACTGCTTATCAGCACTACTGGGAGCTGTGCGTATTGCTGGCCCTGCGGGACGGGCTGCGCACGGGGGACGTGTTCGCGCCGCTACTCCGACCCGGCCGCTTACCTGCTCACCGAGGACAAGTGGGCGGATCAGCGGGCGGAGTTCTGCCGCCTGGTCGGCAAACCCGCAGGAAAACCAAGCACTCGGCGAACGTCTGAGGACTGCACGCTCCAACGTGCGTTTCCAAGACCGGCGGATCGCCGAGCTCGAAGTACGACTCCTCGACCCGTCCACGACGAATGATCACTGCAAGAGGCACCACGACTGCCCACGGCCGCTGCGCGCTCGGGCAGCTACAGCCTTGCAATGGCAAGGAAGTGAGCGCTGGCGTTGATCAGAAGGGGATCCTCCTCGACCATGCGGGCACATCGAAGTGCTGCATCCAAGCGTGCGTCGAACTCCTGCACACCAGCAACGTCAAGAGCGGGCCATGCGGGACCCTCCACCCCATACACCGAAACGTCCTGTATTCCAGCGGCGTGCAGCTCGTCTCGAAGTTCATCAGCTGTGTGGAAGTGCGCAGAGACGAAACCGAGGTGGCCGTCATAGCGGCCGGTCGCGATGACGGCTTCAACCGAAGGACTCATCTGTCCAGTGAGCCGACCGGTGGTCCCGGTCTCCAAGACAGGGAGATAGCGGCTGATGGCGGCGGCGAACAGCATGCCTCCTGGGCGGAGCACACGCCGGGCTTCGGCCAGCGCTTGCGCACGGTCATCGCGATCGATCAGGTGATAGAGCGGACCGAGGAGCAGCACGACATCCGCGGCGTCATCGGGGCAGGTCAGGTTGCGGGCATCGCCGAGCTCCGCAGTGACACCCGCGATCGCGGCCGCCGCTTCCACATGACTGGCCACCGGATCGACAACGTGCACCGAGTGGCCTTCAGCAGCCAGCCAGCGGGCATGAACTCCGGTCCCGCCACCGACATCGAGCACTCGCATCCGCGTCCCGGTCACGGCCCGACGCACCAGCTCCTGGGTGCGTAGGAACTCCAGCTTTCCATGCGCCGACCGGGTCAGTCGGGCGTCCTCGCTGGTCTCACGAACGTAGTACTCGCCCAAGTCTGGAGTCACGACAACCAGGGTGGTCGTATCTCTCGCACATCGGCAATGGAAATTCCGGCACGCCCAGCCCAGATCACCGATGCCGAGCACATCGCACCTGAACGAAGCACATGGACGACAACCGGAAGGTAAGCCACGAGCGACACGTCAACCAAGAATCCACACGAGCCTTGTCACGAACAACAGAACGGGTCTCCTCGGTTGGTAAAGCCCACGAGGGCATGGTCAGGGCGCGCCATCTGGAGGGCCAAACCGAGCAGACGTGGTGCCTCCGCTCGTGACGAACGCCGTGCCTGGCCGAGGCTGGCAGCCTCAGCGAGCCGGGCGCCGTCGTGCTCCAGCGCCCGGCGTGACCACCGGAAGTCGTGGTCGTGCACATCGGACCTATGTCCGGTTGCTACCTGAGTCCGTTGGCACGGCGGGGTTTCCGGTCATGCGGCCAGGTCCAGCCATTAATGCTGGCGAGGATATGCAGCCCGTCGGGTGGTAAACGGCAAAAACGGCGCCAAGGGCACGGGGGTGCGGTTGGATCTGGCGAAGGCGAATGGCCTGTTGGCCGCGAAACTCCTGGGGTGCCCGGGAGTTCGCGACCAACAGTGTCTCCTAGCGACGATGTATCGAGCCCGTCAAGCTTCGGTCGTTGGGGTGTTGGTTCGGGTAGCGCCCGCGATGGCACGCAGATAGCGGTCGGCCAGCGAGCGAAGTAGCTCGACCAACTCCGGCGGGTCATCGACGGTGAAATCGATACCGTGCATGCCCAGCTGTCCGATGTTGATCGCCAGCGCCTCCGGGGTGTCCGCACCGGTGTGGAGCACGCAGGTCGTGTCGTCGATCGCTTCGACGGTACCCGCGGCCGGAGGAATGCGGGCACTGAGGAATTCAGCGGGTGCGTGCACGGTCACCGATGCCCGGAATCGCCAGGCGGCGGCGGATACGCCGCGGGTGACCCGGTCGGTCAAGTCTTGCGGCAGCTCACGGGGAGTGAATCGCGGCCCGGTCGAGGTTTTCGGCGTGATGCGATCCACGCGGAAGGTGCGCCAGGCGCACCGATCGGTGTCGAACGCGACCAGATACCACCGTCGTCCCCAGTTGACCAGCCGATAGGGCTCGACCGCTCGCCTGCTGTCGCCATGATTGTGGTCGCGGTAGTCGAATCGGAGCCGCTCGTGATCACGGCAAGAGGCTGCGATCGCGGTCAGCGTCTCGGCATCGACACGTGGACTCGTGCCGTCCCCCGGAACTACGACGGTATATGCCTGCAACGCATTGACCCTGCGCCGCAACCGATTCGGCAGCACCTGTTCAAGCTTGGTGAGGGCCCGCAGCGAGGTCTCCTCGACTCCGGCGATGCCGCCCCCGGCGGCGGTACGCAGGCCGATGGTGACCGCGACGGCTTCCTCGTCGTCGAGCAGCAGCGGCGGCAGGCTGGCGCCCGCGCCGAGTCGGTAGCCGCCCGTCGTCCCTCTGGTCGCGTGCACCGGATAACCGAGCTGACGCAGCCGTTCGATGTCGTTGCGCACCGTCCGCGTGCTGACTTCCAGCCGTTCGGCCAGGTCTGCACCGCTCCAGTCGCGTGGGAGCTGCAAGAGCGAGAGCAGCCGGAGCAGTCGTGCCGAGGTCTCCAACATTTCTTCAGTCTGCCATTTCATTAGGAAAGGAGTCTTCCTAAAGATCTCCTACCGTTCAGGACATGACGTTCAAGACCACCACGATCACGCCCTTCCGCATCGATATCCCGCAGGCAGACCTCGACGATCTGCAGGATCGGCTGGCGCGGGTGCGCTGGGCCGACGAACTGCCTCCGGAGACCGAGGGAAAGGTCCAGACCGGGCCGGTGCCGCCGGGTTGGGAGTACGGAGTCCCGCTCGACTACGTGCAGCGGCTGACCGCCTACTGGCGCGATGGATACGACTGGCGCGCATGGGAATCCAAGCTCAATGCTTACCCGCAGTTCACCACCGAGATCGACGGACAGCTCATCCACTTCCTGCACGTCCGTTCGCCGGAGGCTGATGCCACCCCGCTGATCCTGACCCACGGGTGGCCGAATTCGGTGTTCGAGTTCCTCGACCTGATCGAGCCCCTCACCGATCCGCGCGCCCACGGCGAGGACCCTGCCAAGGCATTTCACCTGGTGATTCCCTCTCTGCCCGGCTTCGGCTTCTCGGGCCCCACCCGGGAGAAGGGCTGGAACCGCTACCGCACCGCCGCGGCATGGGCAGAGCTGATGAAACGACTGGGCTACGACCGCTACGGCGCGCACGGCAACGACATCGGTTCGCACGTGTCACCCGAATTGGGTCGGATCGACCCGGACCACGTGCTCGGGGTGCACGTGACCCAGCTGTTCTCCTTCCCTTCCGGCGACCCGGCGGAGCTGGCCGAGCTGACCGAGGAGGAGCGAGGGTACGTGCAGCACCTGAAATATTTCAACGACAACATGTCCGGATATGCCCGGCTTCAGGAGAGCGCGCCGCAGAACCTCGCGCACGCGCTCGCAGACTCACCCACCGGGCAGCTCGCGTGGACGGCGCAGCTGCTGGCCTCGCTGGACGACGATCATGTTCTGACCAACGCCACGCTGTACTGGCTGACCAACACGGCTGCTTCGGCCGCCCGGTTCTACTACGAGGACCACCATGCCGAGCACCCGACCCGACCGACCACCGCTCCCACCGGCTTGGCCAGCTTCGCCTACGACTTCACCCCACTTCGCCGCTTCGCCGAACGCGACCACAGCAACATCGTGTCCTGGAACGAGTTCGACCGGGGCAGCCACTGGGCGACCCAGGACGCACCCGACCTGTTGATCGCCGACATTCGCCGATTCTTCGGCGAACTAAGTGATCAGCACCGAATGATCGTCCGTGGTGGTGGCGTCGTCCTGGCGCCACCAAACCCCGCTGCTCTGCCGAAAGGTTCCACTGATGACGCGAATACTCAGTCGTCGGGCGCTCAATCGCGCCACTCTCGATCGGCAGTTGCTGTTGCGCCGCTCCGAGTTGTCCGTCATCGACGCAGTGGAGCAACTGGTCGGGCTGCAAGCCCAGACCCCGCACACCTGGTACGTCGGATTGTGGTCACGGCTGGCCGGTTTCGTCCCCGAACAGGCTGCCGAGCTGCTCACCGACCGCGAGTTGATTCGAATTGCGTTGATGCGCTCGACGATTCACCTGGTCACCCCCGACGACGCACGTGCGCTGCGCCCCCTGGTCCAACCTGTGTTGGATCGCGACCTCTACCGCAACCACACGCACGGCAAGCCCATCGAGGGCATCGACATGCCGAAGCTGATCGCCGACGGTATCGAGCTGCTCGCCCCGAAACCGTTGACCAACAAGCAGCTCGGCGCGCTGCTCGGCCAACGATGGCCGGATCGCGCGCCCGCCTCACTGGTCTACGCCATCCGCAACCAGGTGCCTCTGGTGCAGGTGCCACCACGCGGCATCTGGGGCCGCAGCGGGCCGATCGCTCACACCACCGCCGACGCGTGGCTCGGCGCAGACCGAACGATCACTGCGTCGCTCGAGCGAATGATCCTGCGCTACCTGGCCGCCTTCGGCCCCGCCAGCGTGAAGGACATGCAGGTGTGGTCCGGTCTCACCAGGCTGCGCGAGGTCGTCGACCGGATGCGGCAGGACTTGATGATCTTCCAGGATCAGCACGGCCAGGAGCTGTTCGACCTACCCGACGCTGCACGCCCGGACCCCGAAACCCCGGCACCGCCGAGGTTTCTGTACGACTTCGACAACCTGTTGCTCTCACACGCGGACCGCACCCGCGTGATCACCGACGAGCACGGCAAGCAGGGATACCGCACCCAGCGCCCCGCTCCGCAGATCCTGCTGGTCGACGGGTTCACCGCAGGCGACTGGACGATCAACCGAAACACCGGATCCGCGACGATCACCATCCGTCCCTACGACCGGCCATTCACCACGCACGATGCGGAAGCTGTCACGGAAGAAGCTCACGCGCTGCTGGCATTCACCGACCCCGACACCGAGACCCGCAACGTCATCCTCGGCAGCCCCCATCAACGAGTGTGATCGGCGATCGCTGTGCCGCACCGATGGGCGGCCCCGGCCGCGACATTTCGATCTGGTGCGACCTGGGGTTTCTCGGTCGTCTCACCGTGATGCCATCCGGCGGCCCCTGGTCAACAACACGGGCCACGACGCTCCGCGCCCGATCACAAAGCCCGCCACACAAGTGCAATCGAGATGCAGTCGCGGATGAGCCGGATTTGAGACCCTGCAAAGAAGTGCAGGGTCTCGGGCTTCGCTTCATGTACCGAGGCTGTGACCTGGGTCTTTTACGTTATCTCGTAACGGTTTCACTGTCGGGCTGTCTCACGAAGCGCTTCATCTCCTCATCAGGTCCGGCAGCTCATGAAGGGTGTTCGCTTTGCCAGATCCGACGAGACGTCGACAGCGAGTCCCCGCCCAGCGTGGGTGGCGTTTTCCAGATCCGGCGGATTCGTTCTGCGCTGTCGAACTGCGGCCAGCCCGGGTCGCCGGTCGTGGCGAATGCGGCGAAGGCACTGCGCATTGCGCTCGAAAGTGGAGAGAAGTCCGGCGGGACCTCCGGGCCGATGAGACTGGCGGCGAGGGGGCCGTGGGCGGTGTCGAAGGTGAAGGGGACATCGAGGCCGTGGCAGGCCCGTAGCGCACCGTTGCGCGCCGGGCTCGGCCACGCGAACTCGTACAGATAGGTTTTCGTTCCTGCGTCGGCGTTGGCCTCGGCGCACCACAGGGCGGGTATCCGGAACAGCGAATCGGACAGGATCAGGGCGTGAAGGTCATCGTCGGTGATGCCGGGATTCCCGGTTCGGTAGTCCCGAACCGCGCTCGCCCTCAGGCCGCACGCGCGAGCGGTATCGACGGGATCGGATGCCGACAGGTCTGCATCGACGGTGAACATGCGGGCCTCGTCTGTGGTGAACCCGCAGATGAGTTCCCGGCTCATGCCGGATGCGCACTGATTCCCGCGCACCCACGGAGGAGCATCGAACAGTTCGTTGTCGATGATCATCGAGTACGGCGCGTTCGGATAGGTCCACTGTGCAGGTTCACTCGACATGATCGCCACCGGCGCCATCTGCACTGCATGAATTGCCTCGGGCGGCACCGCCGCCAGGGCGTCGGCCGTCGGGCGAACGCCGAGATGCGACGTGATCATCGCCGACACAACGCGGGCCTCGTCGGCAGGAACGAAGATCTTTCCCGGGCTTTGCGCGATTCCGCGCCGGAACAGCCCCGGCGCACCATCACCGGCGATCAGGCCCACAATCGACGAGGCGCCGGCCGACTGCCCGATCAGGGTCACCGCGTCCGGGTCTCCGCCGAAGGAGGCGATGTTGTCGTGCACCCAGCGGAGCGCGGCGATCTGATCGAGCACACCCCGGTTGCACGGGGCATCGTCGACCCAGCCGAAACCCTCGTATCCCACCCGGTAGTTCAACGTGACCAGGACGATCCCCGCGGTGGCAAGGGCCGCGCCGTCGAAGTCGGTGGTGGCGGCGGTGCCACCCAGGCAGGCGCCGCCATGGAGCCACACCATGACCGGCATCCCGGACGACGTGACATCAGGGGTCCAAACATTGACGGTGAGACACTCCGGGTCGTCACCGGTGTGCCAGACCGTCGGCTGCGGAACCGAGGAGCCGAAAGCCCGCGCGTCGCGCACGCCGTCCCAGCGGTGTGGCGGAGCCGGCGCCTGGAAACGGCGGGCGCCGTCCAGGGGCGCGGCATACGGAATGCCGCGGAAGACCGAATATCCCTCTCTCGATTCACCGCGCACAGCACCACACTCTGTGCGGACAACCTCATCCACCAGTGACCTCCTTGGGCGTGAGACTCTAATATAAGTCACTGTACTAAAAAAGGAGCCCCAGTGCCGAAGATCGTTGATCGCAAGCAGCGACGTGACGAGGTGGCGGCCGCGCTGTGGCGATTGGCGTACCGCGATGGCTGGAACGCGGTGAGCCTGCGCAGGGTCGCGTCGGAGGCAGGTTTGTCGCTCGGGTCGGTCCAGCACTACTTCGCCGGCACAGACGACCTTCTCGACTACGCCGTCGGAGAAGTGCTCGATATCCTCGACGAGCGGCTCGTCGATCAACTCACCACGCTTGCCGACCCGCAGCACGCCGAGTCGACCGTGCGCCGAGTACTTCAGAACATGATCCCCGGGGCCACCGACGGCTCCGACCCTTCATCCGCACCGGTGTCGGACGACGTTTGGCGGATACAGGTGATGGCCTGGCTGACCATGGTGAGCAGGGCCGCGCAGAATCCGGAGATGTCGGCACGCCTGTCCGCCGATTCTGATCGGCTCGCACAAGCGATCGCCGCGGCGATCCGCATGAGCGCCACCCGCCGATCCCTCGAAGAGGCGCAACGCGATGCGCGCGGACTGCTGTCCCTCGTCGAGGGCCTCATGCTCCAACTGGCGCGTCGCGACATCGGCCCCGCCGAAGCCTCCATGACGATCACGCGCTTTGTCGCAGCCGTCTTCACCCACTGAAGCCGGTCGCGGCGTTCGGGATCTCAGGCGGATGGCGCCCTGCGATGAGCGCCTGAGATGCCGTGTTCGACGGCGTCGAACGCCTGGTTCAGGCGCTGATGGTGCGTCGTGGCGATGTCGGTGAGGTCGTCTCCGGCGAGTCGGCGTCGTACCGTCTCGACGGCGACTGTCCGGTATGCGGCGACGAGCAGGGCCGCGGCCAACGTGCTGTCGCCGGAGAACGTCGTGTCCGTGTCGAGCTCGGCGGCCAGCTCTGTCTCGATCTCATACGCGAATGCGCGGAGCCGCGCGATCAAGGCGGGCGAAGCCGTGACGGTCCGCATCATCGGTTCGATGTCCCCGTCCAGGCCCGAGAGCACGTGCCGCTCCTCCGCGAGTGCGAGGGCGGCCTGACGGAGCGTCTCGACGGCGCTGGTGTCGTCCGCCCGCTCGCGGACTGCGGTTCGCACGATGTCGACAACGTCCGGAAGACGATCGAGCAGGAGGTCTTCCTTCCGCTCGAAGTGCGAGAACACCGTCACCTTGGACACACCGGCGGCTGCGGCGACCTCGGCGATCGTGACGTCGTCGAAGCCGCGCTCCAGGAACAGTTCACTCGCGACGTCAGCGATGCGCGCTCGCGTCTTCGACCCGCCGCGATCTCCTCGATTCGGCATGTGAAAAGGGCTCCCTCACTGCGCTTCATCCTTACGCAGTATACTTATTCGATAAACTTATCAAGTAAAGTCTATCGTATAAGCTACCGGGCAATACCACTGAGGGTTTTTCATCCTGGTCGGATACCGCAGCCGCGGCGTCTGACCTGCGCCTGAGCGCGCGCCGTCGCCAAGCACCGTCAGGCGCTTTCAGGCCCACCCTCGCAACTAGCACCGCCGCGGGTTCTCAGCGTTCGCCTGGCGAGGACGGCCCTGACGCCGTGTATTGGCATACATAAGTCAGGGCACCCACAGTCCAGGCGGACGCTGAGGTTCCGCCACCCGCACCGCCACGCAAAACGAGGTTGGAAAAACCTCACTCCTAACGGACACGAAGTTCAGGGCTTTGGGGGAGCTGCCAATCGCCGCCCCGGTCCTCCTTCGAGAACCACGCGACGAGGTCGGGGATGCGCAGGAAGGTAGCCAGTCCCGAGACGGCGAGGAAGGCGTTGATCCCGAACCGGCTCATGGGCATGCCGAGGCGCAGCAGGCGCGGTTTCACCGTGGCCTGAACCTCGTCAACGAACGGTCGAAGTGTCGTGTCGTAGTTCGCCAGCGCCCGAGGCAGGTCAGTGGGGTGTCGGTTGATCTCACCAGCCAGGACGTAGGCGCCGACCAGACCGCCGGAGACCCCCATGCCGCTGTAGGGGGAGGCGCAGTGCGCGGCATCTCCGACAAGGGCCACGCGTCCGTGGGACCAGGTGTCCGTACGGACCTGCACGACCTCCTGGGAGTAGAAGCTCGGGGTCGTCTCCATGCCTTCGATGAACCGGTCGGTCTGCCATCCCGCGCCGCGGAACCGCTCGGCCCAGAACTCTTTCTGGCGTTCGACCGGCTCGCGATGGATGGCCGAGGCTTCCTCCGATGTTTCCCTTAGCACGAAATACACCTGAGTCTCGTCCGGGTGGTGACTCCTGCGCATGATCATCCGGCCGCCGGGGGCGTTGTAGGTGTCGCGGATGTTGCTGTCCGACGCGATGCGCGGAACGAACCAATACGACATGTGGATGCCCATCTGCCAGTACGGTTCTGGAGTCCCGGCAGGCAAGATGGCTCGACGGACGCGCGACCCTTGCCCATCGGCACCGATCAGCAGGTCGAACGCGTCGGACGAGCCGTCGGAGAAGTAAGCGACGACCTTCTTCTCATCCTGCTCGAAGCGGTCCACGCTCGTCCCGAAGACGTAGTCGACGTCGTTCTTCGTCGCATCGTTGAGAATGCGCACGAGGTCTCCACGCATGATCTCGTACTCGGACGTCAGAGTCTGGCGCCCCTGGCCGGACGTGTTGGCCATGATCGTCGCCCTCGTCTTGCCCTGGGCATTCACAAAGGCGACGCCGGCTTCGTCCACTAGCTTGCTCTTCACGACATCGAGAAGCCCCATGGCCTCGACCGCCTCGATGCCTTGACCGCGGAGATCGACCTGTGCGCCCGTGGCTCGCAGCGCCGGGAAACGCTCGACCACGACTACTCGATGACCACCTCGCACGAGCCAGTAGGCCGTCGCCTGTCCCGCGATACCACCACCGCACACGAGGACCTTCAAGGAGCGAGTTCCGGATGCGGATGTCATGACACCGATTCCCATCTGTCAGCACCAGGAAGACGATCGAGCAGTACCCGTCCCGGTCTCCTCGATTCGGCCCGGCACGATCATTACTTACTCAGTAAACTTACTGGGTAAGGTTACCGAGTCTGAGCAGCGCGGTGCGGGAGAGGTCCGGCCGCTGTTCGATTGGAGGAGTGATGACGTCGCCGACCCCGCCGCGTCCGGTCAACATGTCGCGCGAGCGCTACAGCCCAGGACCCGAACTTTCCGCCGCTCGACCTCGTCAAGAGCTTCGCGCTGCCCATCCCCTCCCTGGTCATCTGTGAACTCCTTGGCGTTCCCTACTCTGACCGGGAGATGTTCCAACGTCTGTCGTCGGTTCAGCTTCAGCTCACTACCTCACAAGACGAACGAACCGAAGCGTTCCTTGCTCTTCGTTCTTACCTGAGCGATCTCGTCGACCGGCATCGCAGTGCTCCGGATGATGACCTGATCGGCATGCTTATCCGCGAACACGATGAGGACATCAGTCACGACGAGCTGGTCGGTATCGCCCTCGTGCTGCTGATCGCGGGACATGAGACCACCGCCAACGCCCTGGGCACGGGCACCGCCCTGTTGCTAGAGCACCCCGAACAACTGGCCGCGATCCGCGACGAGCCCGAGCGTGTCGACGATGCCGTCGAAGAACTGCTCCGTTTTCTCACCCCGGTGCACTCTGGTCTGCCCCGAACCGTCATGGCGGACACCGCCGTCGGTGGGCAGGAAATGCACACCGGCGATCTGGTCCCGTCGCTACCCATGGCCAACCGGGACCTGAGTCTTGTCACCGCTCCAGATGACTTCGACATCTCACGGAAACCGGTCCCGCACGTGGCTTTCGGACACGGCATCCACCACTGTATCGGCGCGCCACTGGCCAGGATGGAGCTACGGATTGCGCTACCAGCGTTGTTGCGGCGCTTCCCCGAGCTCCGGCTCGAGCTTAGTCCGGCAGACATCCGCTTTCGCAGCATGACAGCCGTGCACGGCGTCGAGAGGCTTCCCGTCGCTTGGTGATCCACGGTGGCCGACCAGAAAGCAGCCGATGCGCGAAATGGAATCTCAAGACCGTGGCGGATCCGCCACGTCACCGCCCAGCATTCCGAGATTCCGCCACGAATTCTGAGACCCTCAAAAGAAGCCGGCTACTCCTGGGCCATGTCGACGAAGCGGCTGTAGTGCAGCTGGTGGGCGACCGTGATCGTGGCCGTCGGGCCCGCACGGTGCTTCGCCAGGATCAGGTCCGCCTCGCCCATCCGCGGATCGTCCCGCTCGAACGCGTCCGGCCGGTGGATCAGGATCACCATGTCCGCGTCCTGCTCAAGCGAACCGGATTCACGTAGGTCCGAGAGCTGCGGGCGCTTGTCCGTCCGCTGTTCCGGGCCTCGGTTCAGCTGGGAGATCGCGATCAGCGGCACTTCGAGTTCCTTGGCCAGCAGCTTGAGGTTTCGGGAGAACTCCGAGACCTCCTGCTGCCGGGACTCGACGCGCTTGCCGGAGGTCATCAGCTGCAGGTAGTCCAGCACGATCAGCTGGATGTCGTGGCGCTGCTTGAGCCGCCGGGCCTTCGCGCGGATCTCCATCATCGTGAGGTTCGGCGAGTCGTCGACGAACAGCGGCGCCTCGCTGATCTCGCTCATCCGCCGCGCCAACCGCGTCCAGTCGTCGTCGCTCATCCGGCCACCGCGCATGTCGCCGAGCCGGATCCGCGCCTCGGCGGAGAGCATGCGCATGACGATCTCGGTGCGGCTCATTTCCAGCGAGAAGATGACGCTCCCGAGCCCGTGCTTCACCGACGCCGACCTGGCGATGTCCAGTCCAAGCGTGGAGTTGTGCGTCGGAATCATCGATCGGCCGGCCAGGTACAGGTGATCCGACGAATTCACCTCGACGCATCGAACCGGCACGCTCGCCACCGGCCGCACGTCGGTGATGAAGCGAGTTCCGACCATCCGGGGAGTACGCGCGTTGCGCTCCTTGTGGACCAGCTTCTTGCGATTCAGCCGGAAGACATCGTCCTGCGTGGTGAACGTGAGCGTGAAGGCCGTGGACGACGCTTCCGTTCGGCCACGAACCCCCTTGGTCGTCAAGGTGCAGCGGTAGCCGAGACCGACGACGAGCTCGTACACGTCGCGGGCAAGCCGCTCGTTGGTCACGCTGAACTGCACGGAGCCACTCGGTGCCACCGTGCCATCGGTGTCGAGAAGGCCCGCGAGGATGGCTCGGCGTTGGGATTCGGAGCCTCGGAGGTACTCAGCCGGGATGTGCTTGTTGCCCAGCACGCCCATTGTCCGGAGCAGTGCCTGAACAGTCCCCCGTTCGTTCCGGCATGCCTGGCACTGGCGCAGTCCGCATGTCGGCTCTCCGCAGTCCGGGCACGTCGGCTGCGACACCGGTTCGGAGACGAGACGGGCCTTGTCGCCGCAGCTCTTGCCGCACGTCCGCACTTGGCTGGTCCTCGGCACGAACTCGGCACCGCAAACGACGCACGTCCGCTCGGCGACGGGTTCGGACTCCGCGAACCGGATTCCGTAGTAGCGGTAGCGCATTTGCGGAGCGCGGTAGCCCTCCGCTTCCACGTACATCGCGATCTCTGGATCGTCGCTCGTGAAGGCCGCCGACGCCGATGTGCCATCACCCAGCCAGACACCCAGCACGTAGGGCGCGATGGGGAGTTCTCGCTCCGGCAGGTCTAGTGCCCGCGCGGCGTTCACCGAGTGGTTGAGCCGTCGGTCGGCGGTGTTGCAGCGCAGGGTGGCCGCGATCTCCTCAGTCGTCCGCACTTCCGCAAAAGTTCGTTGGTTGCGGGTGCGGTTGTATGCGACCGCAGCGGCTTGAGCCGACTTCCGCGATGCCCGGGTGTCGGTCAACCACTGGTGCTGGGCATCGGCGGTGATGACCGTGCCATCGGAGAACTCGACCTCGTAGCAGGGGCGGTCTTGCATGACCTCGGTCGCCGCAACGACCTTCGTCGGCTTGCCGTCCGCGCCGATCAGGTGGTCGCCGACCGCGACCTCGCCCATCGTCGTCCAGCCGTCCGGGGTCGGCAGCGGCGTGTCCAGCGAGAGCGCCTTTCCCACACCGGGCCGGGCCGCGACGATGATCATCTGACCCGGGTGGAGGCCGTTGGTCAGGCCGTCGAGGTCGACGAAACCCGTTGGGATGCCTTGGGACTGGCCGCCTCGCGAGGCGATGGCGTCGATCTCGTCCATCGTCGGCTGGAGGAGTTCTTCGAGGACGTGGTAGTCCTCGCTGGCCTTGCGCTCCGTCACGTCGTAGATCGCGGACTGGGCCCGGTCGACGACCTCTTCGATCGCCGCGCCCTCGGAGCCGTGGTAGCCGAGCTGGACGATCCGGGTGCCCGCCTCCACCAGGCGGCGCAGGATCGCCTTCTCCGAGACGATCTCCGCGTAGTAGCCGGCGTTCGCCGCCGTGGGCACCGTGGCGATCAGGGTGTGCAGGTACGGCGCGCCGCCGACCTTGAGCAGCTCCTGGCGGCGTTCCAGCTCCGCCGACACGGTGATCGCGTCCGCCGGTTCGCCGCGGCCGTAGAGGTCGAGGACGCAGTCGTAGATCGCCTGGTGCGCCGGGCGGTAGAAGTCGTTGGGGCTGAGCACCTCGACGACGTCGGCGATGGCGTCCTTGCTCAGCATCATGCCGCCGAGCACCGATTGCTCTGCGGCGAGGTCCTGCGGTGGCTGCCGTTCGAAGGTGGTGCTGCTGCTCGACCCGCCGTCGCTGTCGAAGTACGGATCTTCCTGCTCGTCGGGCACCGCCACCGGACCCGTCACCTCCTCCGGCACAAGGCCTTCACGCGTGGTGTGCGTGAACGCCCGCGCGCGAAGCTAGATCGCCCGCCTGGAGCAGGCAAATCAAGCTGTGGACAAAGCTCGGGACAACCTGTGGATAGATCGAATCGAGCTGGGGATAACTCGCGGCAGCCTTCCACGCAGCTGGGGACAACTTGGGGACAAGTCGGCATGATCGACAAAAAACCCCAGTTCAGCCCCTGTGCGAAGGCTGTGGAAGAAATCCGTGGAAAAGTCCCGGCGTGTCGCTCTCATCGGCGTGTCGGAACTCGGCGAGGCTCGGCCTCCGCCGTGACAACCGGTGCGCGCACCGGACGCAGCATCGTCCACCCGTCACACGAATGCCGGAGTGGACGATGCCGCGTTGTTGAAACCGGTACTACCGGGTCACTGCTCGCCGGCGACCTGGACGCTGACGTTGGCCGTCACGTCCGGGTGCAGCTGCACGTCGACGACGTGCTTGCCGAGCGACTTGATGTGGCCGCGCAGCTCGACGGAGCGCTTGTCCAGGTTCGGGCCACCGGCCTTGCGCACAGCGGTGACGATGTCGCCGCTGGTGATCGAGCCGAACAGCTTGCCCTGCGAGGACACCTTCGCGGTCAGCGCGACCGTGCCGAGGTCCTTCAGCTGCTGCTTGAGCTCGTGGGCGTGCTCCAGGTTGCGCACCCGGCGGTTCTCCTGCACGCGGCGGATCGTTTCGATCTGCTTCTGCGCGCCCTTGGTGGCCACGATGGCCAGGCTGCGGGGCAGCAGGTAGTTGCGCGCGTAACCGTCCTTGACCTCGACGATGTCGCCAGACTCGCCAAGACCGGTCACGTCAGCGGTGAGGATGATCTTCACGACGTGTCTCCTTCCGGGTCAGCGAGCGGTCGAGGTGTAGGGCAGCAGGGCCATCTCGCGGGCGTTCTTCACCGCGATGGCGACGTCGCGCTGGTGCTGGCTGCAGTTGCCGGTCACGCGACGGGCACGGATCTTGCCGCGGTCGGAGATGTACTTCCGCAGCAGCGTCGTGTCCTTGTAGTCGATCTGCGCCGCCTTGTCCTTGCAGAACACGCAGACCTTCTTCTTCGGCTTGCGCACGGGCGCCTTGGCCATCGGTCTTCCTCCTGAGCGAAAACTTCGTAAGCGTTGCTGCGCCGTTTAGAACGGCGGCTCGTCGCTGAACCCACCACCGGAGCCGGCGGGCGGCGCGGAACCCCACGGGTCGTCGGCCGGGGGACCGGACGGGCCCCCACCACCGCTGAAGCCACTGCCGCCACGGCTGACCTTGTTCACCTTGGCGGTCGCGTAGCGCAGGGACGGCCCGATCTCGTCGACCTCAAGCTCGACGACAGTGCGCTTCTCGCCTTCCTTCGTCTCGAAGGAACGCTGCCGCAGCCTGCCCTGCACGACCACCCGCATGCCGCGGGTCAGCGACTCGGCCACGTTCTCCGCGGCCTGCCGCCAGATGTTGCAGCGCAGGAACAGGGCCTCGCCGTCCTTCCACTCGCCGGACTGGCGATCGAAGGTCCGGGGCGTGGACGCGACCGTGAAGTTCGCGACCGCGGCACCGGAAGGGGTGAAGCGCAGCTCCGGGTCGGCGGTCAGGTTGCCGACCACCGTGATTACCGTTTCACCAGCCATGACCTGGGGACTCCAGTCTGGTCGTTAGCGGAATCGGGCCGGTCAGGCGGACGCCTGAGCGGCGCGGGCCTTGGCGGCGCGCGCGACCTTGCGGGGCTCGACGATCTTGCGGATGACCTTCGTCCGCAGGATCGACTCGTTGAGGTTCAGCTGCCGGTCCAGTTCCTTGATGGTGGCCGGCTCGCTGTTGAGGTCCAGGACGACGTAGATGCCCTCGGCGTTCTTCTCGATCTCGAACGAGAGCCGCCGGCGGCCCCAGACGTCGACCTTCTCGACGGTGCCACCGTCGTTGCGGACAACGTTGAGGAAGTTCTCCAAGGACGGAGCGACGGTGCGCTCGTCCAGGCTCGGGTCCAGGATGACCATGAGCTCATAGTGACGCATGAAGACCATTCACCTCCTGTGGACTCACGGCCACGGACTTTCCGTGGCAGGAGGGTCGTTCGCGTCGACGAACTGAACAAGGCTAGCAAGCGGCACCGACACCGCCGTCATCCCCCCGCCCCACCCCCGACGACGTCCGGGGGTCCGCGATTTCAATGAGGTTTTTCCAACCTCGTTCTGCGTGGCGGTGCCGGGATGAAAAACCCTCAATGGAAATCGATGGCCCGATTTCCATTCAAATTGCGGGAGTTGTCCACAGGCACCGGCGTGTCGGGGTGTGACACGCCGGTGACTCGCAGTTTCACATGAAACTGCGGGTCACCGGGTGGGGTCTGCCCAGGGCTGGCGGCGGAAGGTCAGTAGCGGCGGAGGACCCAGCTGCGGACGAGGGCCGCCGTGACCACCGCCAGCGAGATCGCGGCGAGCAGCACCGGGGCCGCCACCCGCTCCGTCACCTCGGTCGGCAAGGCCTCCGCCTTGCCCGCGGCGCGGATCTCCTCCTGCTGCTCACGTGCCTTCTGCTGCTCCTGGGACTGCTGCGCGAGGTCGCCGATGTCCGGCACCAGGCCCGGCACCTGGCCGTAGCGGGCCTGCGCCCACGGCAGCGAGCCGCCCTGGAGGTCCCGCAGGCTGGGCGGCAGGACGCTGAGCGCTCCCGGTGCCCCGCCGCTGGGCGTCACAGCCGGTGGCGGGGCGGTGGGCGACGGCAGGGTGGGGCTCGGCGGCGCCGGGTTCGTGCTGGGCGGCGGGTTCGGCGTCGGCTTGGGAGTCTCGGGCGGCGGCTGATGCGAGGTGGGCGGCGGCGGTTCGACCGCGGGCTTCGCGACCTTCACGGTGAGGGCGTTGCCGATGCTGACCAGGTTGGTGAAGTGCCAGGTGACCGCTTCGACCTTCTTCTCGGGCAGGCCGATCTCGGCGAGCCGGGGCGCGGCGGCCTCGGCGATGTCCTTGCCGGAGTAGAAGGTGCGGCCCTCCCGCGCGGACCCGAGCGAGATCGGCGTCAGGGCGGCGAACTTCTTGGCGGCGTCGTCGGCCTGGCCGAAGGCCAGCGGCATGGCGAGCAGCACGGCCTCGCGGACCTTGAAGTCGAGCGTCGACGGCGCGATGGTGATCTGCTGGCCGGGTTCCGCGTCGACGATGGCCAGGGGCTGGTCGACGACCAGCGGGTCGGCCGCGTAGGCGGCGCCGGCGCCGAGGAAGGTGCTCGCGGTGATCGCTAATCCGACCAGCCCCGCGGACACGGTTCGGCCGAACGCGTTCGGCCGGACCAGCGGATTGGGTTTCCCCCGTGCTCCCATGTCTCGTCTCCCCACGGCCATGCGAATGCCGATCACTCTCTCAAGATTAATAACGCGCGAACACCGCCATTGGTGACGCCCGGGGGGAAAACCCGTGGGTTCCCGTGCTGTGGGAGCGGGCCGTTCACGCCGCCGGGAGGCGGTCCGGTCGGCCGCCTAGACTTCGGGTATGCGTATCGGCGCCCACGTTCGCGATGATGACCCGTTGGCCGCCGCCGCCGAGCGCGGCGCGGAGGTCGTGCAGTTCTTCCTGTCGGATCCGCAGGGCTGGAAGGCCCCGAAGCCGCATCCGCAGGCGGAGCAGTTGCGCGACAGCGACGTCGAGGTGTTCATCCACGCCCCGTACGTGATCAACGTGGCCTCGCTGAACAACCGGATCCGGATCCCGTCCCGCAAGGCCGTGGCGCAGCAGGCGACTGCGGCGGCCGCGGTGGGCGCGACGGGCCTGATCGTGCACGGCGGGCACGTGACCAAGGACGATGCACCGGCCGAGGGCGTGTCGAACTGGCGGAAGCTGTTCGAGCGGCAGGCCGCGGACGGCGGTTTCGGCGTGCCTATCCTGATCGAGAACACCGCTGGCGGCGCCAATGCGATGGCGCGGCGGTTCGACGCGCTGGCGCGGTTGTGGGATGCGGTCGGCGAGTTCGGGGCGGGTTTCTGCCTGGACACCTGCCACGCGCACGCCGCGGGCGAGGAGCTGCTGGACATCGTCGACCGGGTGAAGGCGATCACCGGGCGGATCGATCTGGTGCACCTCAACGATTCGCGGGACGAGTTCGGCTCCTCGCGGGACCGGCACGCCAACATCGGCGCGGGCAACATCGATCCGGACCTGCTGGTCGCGGTGTGCGCGAGCGCCGGGGCGCCGGTGGTGGTGGAGACGCCGGACGAAGGCCAGGCCGACGACATCGCGTTCCTCCGCGGCAAGGTCGCCTGAACGCTTCGACTTCTTCGCGGTATCGAACGGGAGTGATCGGCATCGGCGTCAAGACGGCCCGCAGGTTGACGATCTCCGGCTTGGTCGCGCTGTGCATGTTCACCGCGTTGGCGTTGGCGCTGGGGTATGCCAACAAGGCGCGTTGCACCGGCCCGCTCTTCGACGAGTGGGGGCGTTCGGAGCCCGCTTACCAGGAGCGCGCGTACGGCGACGTGTGCTACTCCGACATCCAGAACCTGTGGGTCGGCCGGGACATCGACCGGCACGTCTTCCCGTACGTGCACGGCGGGATCGAGCCCGACGGGACGTTGTACGGCGGCGTGGTCGAGTACCCGGTGCTGACCGGCGTGCTGATCTGGGTGGGCGCTTGGTTCGCCGACACGGACGCGGGTTTCCTGGCCTTGTCGGCGTTGTTGATGGCGCCGTTCGGGTTGGCCGTCGCGTGGTGGTTGGGCCGGTTGAGCGGTTGGCGGGCGTTGTTGTGGGCGTTGAGCCCGCCGCTGGTGCTCTACGCCTTCCACAACTGGGACCTGCCGGTGGTGGCGTGCGCGGTGGCCGCGGTGTTCGTCGTGCACCGGTGGACGTCGGCGTCGTTGCGCCGGCGGGCGACGGCGGCCGCGGTGCTGTTGGGCCTGGGTTTCGCGCTGAAGCTGTACCCGGCGCTTTTCGTGCTGCCGTTGGCGTTGTACGTGCTGACCGAGGGCCGCGACGAGCGGCGGTTCGACGTGCGCGGCGCGCTGCAGGTGGCGGGGGCCGCAGTCGGAACGGCGGTGCTGGCGAACGTGCCGTTCATGCTGGCCGGGTTCGGCGGCTGGTTGGCGTCGTTCGACTTCCAGTCCCGGCGGCAGGTGGACATCAGCACGAACTCCATCTGGTACTGGGGTTTCCGGCATTGGACCGAGTACGAGGGCTTCCAGTCGGCGATGAGCGTGGTGTCGCCGCTGCTGATGCTGCTGTCGTTCGCGGTGGCTTGCGCGGTGGGCTGGTTGCGCTACGAGCGCACCGGGACGTATCCGTGGATCCAGGTGTCGGCGGCGATGTTGTGCGGTTTCCTGTTGCTGCACAAGGTGCATTCGCCGCAGTACACGTTGTGGCTGCTGCCGTTCTTCGTGCTGGTGGCGGTGCGCTGGGGCTGGATCCTGGCGTACCTGGTGGCGGACCTGGCGATGGGCATCAGCATCTTCCGCTGGTTCTACCTGAACATGGCGGGCGAGCCGAACGGCATCCACGACGGTTTCACGTCGCAGGCGCTGATGATCGGCGTCTGGGGCCGGGCGGCGCTGCTGGTGGGCCTGTTCGTGGCGTTCCTCGCCGCGCGCTCCACTGTGGACGATTTCGGCCCGGTGCGGAGCGCGTTCAAGTTGCGTAGCGAGTCGCCAGTGCCGTGACGGTTGCGGCGACCGCAGCGCGGAGTTCGGGCGGGCCTAGGACCTCGGCTTCGGCGCCGAGGCGGAGCACGTCGTGGACGGCGACGTCCTGCCGTTCGACGAGCAGATCGACCTCCACCCAGCCGTGCTCGTCGGGCGGCCCGGCGGCGGCGAGGGCGTTGGTGCCGAGGGAACCGAACTTCGCGGTGAGCAGTTTCTGCGCGAGCGGCGAGATCCGCAGGCGCGCGGTTCCGCGGTACATCTCGGCTTCCATGCGCCGGGCGGATTCGGCCCAGCTGGCGGCGAGGTCGAATGCCGCGGGCCGGGCGAAGGCGTCCGGGGTGATCTCCGCGGCCAGGATGCGGGAGATCCGGTAGGTGCGGATGGCTTCGCCGGCCTGGGCCACGAGGTACCAGATGCCGCCTTTCAGGACGATGCCCAGCGGGTTGAGCTCTCGGTGCACTTCGCCGCGCCACCGGCGGTAGTGCACGCGCAGGACGCGTTGTTCCCACACCGCTTGGGCGATGTCGGCCAGGTGCGGCACGTCGTCGGCGTCCCGGAACCAGCCCTTCGCGTCGAGGTGGAACCGGTCCTGGATGCGGCGGGCCCGCTCGGCCAGTTCGGCGGGCAACGCGGCTTGGACCTTCAGCTGCGCGGTGGCCAGGACCGCGCCGAGGCCGAGTTCCCGGGCCGGTCCGGGCGCGCCGGCGAGGAAGAGGGAGCCGGCTTCGGCGTCGGTGAGGCCGGTCAGCCGGGTGCGGTAGCCGTCCATCAGGCGGTAGCCGCCGTCGGGTCCGCGGTCGGCGCAGACCGGGACGCCGGCCGCGCCGAGGGCCTCGACGTCGCGGTAGACGGTGCGGACCGAGACCTCCAGTGCCTCGGAGAGCTCGGTCGCGGTCATCCGGCCGCGGTTCTGCAGCAGCAGGATGACGGTGAGGAGCCGGTCGGCGCGCATGGGCCGAATTTTGCCCGCCGTACCTGACAGGGGATGTCAGGTACGGCGTTCAGGCTGGTCGCAAGACCGATCGAAGGGATGTCCATGACCACCGGCAGTTTCACCGTCGTCCGCTGGGACGAGAGCGTCATCGGCGACGGCGAGCAGCACCCGAAGCTCGCGCGCGCCGCGATCACCAACAAGTTCACCGGTGGCATCGAGGCGGCCGAGGTCGCGTGCGAGTACACCCTCGTGTACAGAACCGAGCTGACCGGTTCGTTCACCGGAATGCAGCTGATCCGCGGGACGCTGGACGGGCGCGAGGGCCGCTTCGCCATCGAGGAGCGCGGTCACTTCGGCGGGGACGGCTCGATCCACTCGACCTTCGAGGTGGTGCCGGACTCGGGCACCGGCGAGCTGTCCGGGCTGCGCGGAACCGGCCGCTACACGGCCACCAGCGGCGAGCTCACGGTGCCCTACGAGTTCGACTACGCGCTGGACTGACGGATCGGGCCGTGTGCGTTTTGTGCTGTCATAGCGACACAAAACGCACACGGCCCTTCACCTGCGGAAACGTCAGATCAGAAGACGGACTCGTCGAGCTCCATCAGGGAGTCGTCCGCCGCCTCGATGATCTTGCGGCGACCGGTCAGCTCCGGCAGCACGTTCTTGGCGAAGAACCGGGCCACCGCCACCTTGCCCTGGTAGAACGGCTGGTCCTTGGCCGAGGCGCCCGCGTCCAGCGCGGCGAGGGCGATCTCGGCCTGGCGCAGCAGCAGCCAGCCGATCAGCACGTCGCCCATGCTCATCAGGAACGACACCGCGTGCTGGCCGACCTTGTAGATGTTCTTGACGTCCTCCTGCGAGGAGGTCAGGAACTCGATCAGCGTGCCGAGCATGCCCTGGGCGTCCTGCAGCGCCCGGGCGACCAGCGCGCGCTCCTCCTTGAGCCGCTCGTCGGCGCCCTCGGCCTCCAGCGTCGCCTGGATCTCGGCGGCGATGTGGCCGAGCGCGGCGCCGTTGTTGCGGACGATCTTGCGGAAGAAGAAGTCCTGGGCCTGGATCGCGGTGGTGCCCTCGTACAGGCTGTCGATCTTGGAGTCGCGGATGTACTGCTCGATCGGGTAGTCCTGCAGGAAGCCGGAGCCGCCGAGGGTCTGCAGGGACAGGGTCAGCATCTCGTAGGCCCGCTCCGAGCCGACGCCCTTGACGATGGGCAGCAGCAGGTCGTTGACCTGCTCGGCGACGCTGAAGTCGGTGCCCTCGTGCTGGCCCTGGAAGACCTGGTCCTGGAAGGTCGCGGTGTAGAGGTAGACCGCGCGCAGGCCTTCGGCGTAGGCCTTCTGCAGCATCAGGATGCGGCGCACGTCCGGGTGGTTGGTGATGGCCACGCGCGGCGCGGCCTTGTCGGCGGCCCTGGTCAGGTCGGCGCCCTGCACGCGCTCCTTGGCGTAGTCCAGCGCGTTGAGGTAGCCGGTGGACAGGGTGCCGATGGCCTTGGTGCCGACCATCATCCGGGCGTACTCGATGACCTGGAACATCTGCGCGATGCCGTCGTGCACCTCGCCGAGCAGCCAGCCCTTGGCCGGTACGCCGTGCTGGCCGAAGGTCAGCTCGCAGGTGGCCGAGGCGTTCAGGCCCATCTTGTGCTCGACGTTGGTGACGAAGGCGCCGTTGCGCTCGCCGAGCTCACCGGTGGCGCCGTCGAAGTGGAACTTGGGCACCAGGAACAGGCTCAGGCCCTTGGTGCCGGGCTTGGACTCGATGCCGGGACCTTCGGGGCGGGCCAGCACCAGGTGCATGATGTTCTCGGTCATGTCCTGGTCGGCGGAGGTGATGAACCGCTTCACGCCCTCCAGGTGCCAGGAGCCGTCCTCCTGCTTGATGGCCTTGGTGCGGCCGGCGCCGACGTCGGAGCCCGCGTCCGGCTCGGTGAGCACCATGGTGGCGCCCCAGGCGCGCTCGATCATCAGCTCGGCCCAGCGGCGCTGCTCCTCGGTGCCGTTGCGCCACAGGATCGTCGCGAAGTTCGGGCCCGCCATGTACATGTAGATGGCCGGGTTGGCGCCGAGCATGAGTTCGGCGGCGGACCAGATGACGGTGGGCGGGGTGCCGTAGCCGCCGAGCTCGTCCGGCAGGCTCAGCCGCCACCACTCGCCGTCCATGACCTGCTGGTAGGACTTCTTGAACGCCTCGGGCAGCGTGACCGAGTGGGTGGCCGGGTCGAACTTGGCGGGGGTGCGGTCGCCTTCGACGAAGGAGTCGGCCAGCGGTCCGGTTGCCAGCTCGTTGAGTTCGCTGAGCACGCCCCGCACGGTGTCCTCGTCGGACTGCTCGAAGGCGCCCTTACCCAGCCGTTCCTGCACCTTGAAGACCTCGAAGAGGTTGAACTCCAGGTCTCGGACGTTGCTCTTGTAGTGGCCCATCGAAGGCTCCCTCTTGCGCGCTGCTGCGGGCGGGCCCGGCTCGGCCCTTACTCGTCGGTAACAAGAGAGTATTACCTGGCGGTAACTTCTGCCAAGCGGCCCGGCTGGCGGCTTCTAGAAATCAGGCCGCGACGCGGGGCGTTCCGCCGGAAAGATCCTATTCCCCCAAGGTTCGATATCGAAAACGGCGGCGGTGTGTCGGAGCAGACACCTACAGTTGCGCTCACGTTCCGGCGACTACTCCAGCGGAGGCCCCGATGACGGCGGTGCGCGCGGAAGCCCTGGTGAAGACCTTCGGCGCGAACCGCGCGCTCGACGGCGTCGACCTGGAGATCCCGACCGGTCAGGTGCTCGGCCTGCTCGGACCCAACGGCGCGGGCAAGACCACCGCCGTGCGGATCCTCACCACGCTGCTCAAGCCGGACTCCGGGCGGGCCTTCGTGGCCGGGCACGACGTGCTCGCCGACCCGCAGGCGGTCCGCCGCTCGATCGGCCTGTCCGGGCAGTACGCGGCGGTCGACGAGAACCTCACCGGCTACGAGAACCTCTACATGGTCGGCCGGCTGTACGGCATGACCCGCGCCGACGCGACCGCGCGAGCCCGGCGGCTGCTCGACCGGTTCCGCCTACAGGAGGCCGCCGACCGGCCGTCGAAGGGCTACTCCGGCGGCATGCGGCGGCGGCTCGACCTGGCCGGCGCGCTGGTCGCCGCACCGGCCGTCGTGGTGCTCGACGAGCCCACCACCGGCCTGGACCCGCGCGGCCGGATGGACACCTGGCAGGTCATCGGCGAACTCGTCGCCGACGGCACCACGGTGCTGCTGACCACGCAGTACCTGGAGGAGGCCGACCAGCTGGCCGACAGCATCGCGGTGATCGACCGCGGCCGGGTGATCGCCAGCGGCACCGCCGACGAGCTCAAGTCGCAGGTCGGCGGCGAGCGCCTCGAACTGGTCGCGCAGGACGCGGCCGACCTGCCGGTCGTCGCGCGGGTGCTCGGCGAGGTCGGCGCCGGGGCGCCGGAGGTCGAGGAACACCTGAAGAAGGCGTTCGTCGCCGTGGACAGCGGGCCGAAATCGCTGATCGAGGCGCTGCGCCGGCTGGACGCCGAAGACGTCGCGGTGCACGACGTCGCGCTGCACCGACCGACCCTGGACGACGTGTTCCTGGGCCTCACCGGCCGGCGCACCGAGGAGCAGGAGAAGCAGCCGTGAGTAGCCCTGTGTCAACCCGAGTCCTCCTCAACCGCACCTCAGGGGAACGTGACGCAAACCAGCCACAAGGAACTGCGAAACGCGGGATTGAGCCGGACGCAACCACAACTGTGAAACGCGGAGAGGCGGAACTGCCATGAGCGCGCTCGCCACCAGCATCCGCGACAGCAGCGTCGTCGCGTGGCGGAACCTGATGAACATCAAGCGCAACCCGGACTGGCTGCTGTCCAGCACCGCGCAGCCGATCATGTTCGTGCTGCTGTTCGCCTACGTCTTCGGCGGCAGCCTCGGCGGCGAGGCGTACCGGGAGTTCCTGATCGGCGGGATCTTCGTGCAGACCGTCGCGTTCAACAGCGCGTTCACCGTGATCGGGCTGGCCAACGACCTGAACAAGGGCATCGTGGACCGGTTCCGGTCGCTGCCGATGTCGCGGATCGCGGTGCTGCTCGGCCGCACCACGTCGGATCTCGTGATCAGCGTGCTGACCGTGGTGATCATGTCGGCGTGCGGGCTGCTGGTGGGCTGGCGGATCCGCGGCAGCCTGCTCGAAGCGCTGCTCGCGTTCTTCATCCTGCTGCTGTTCTCGTTCGCGATGTCCTGGGTCGGCGCGTTCATCGGGCTGATCTCGCGCAGCGTCGAGGTGGCGCAGAGCGCCGGGCTGCTCTGGCTGTTCCCGGTCACCTTCGTCTCGTCGGCGTTCGTCCCGGCGGAGGCGATGCCCGCGCCGCTGCGCGCCTTCGCGGAGTGGAACCCGATCACCGTCACCGCCGACGCGCTGCGCCAGCTCTACGGCAACCCGCTGCGGGTCACCGGCCCGCCGCCGGACAGCTGGCCGGCGCAGCACGCGGTGCTCTACTCGATCGGATCCGCGCTGGTCATCCTGGCGATCTTCATGCCGCTCGCGGTTGCCCGCTACCGCCGCGTCGCCAGCCGCTGACCCGACCCGCTCACGAATCCCCGGAGAGGCTGTCTTTGAAGCGGCGGGTTCTCAGGGGCCTTCTCGCGAGGACAGCCCCGACGTGGTGAATTGGGCATTCATGATGTCGGGGATCCCACAGCGAGAAGGCACCTGAGGTTCCGCCACCCGCACCGCCACGCAAAACGAGTTCTCAAACAAGTTCGAGCAGCCCGGCGAGGAACTCCGCGACCAGGCGGTCCCGGTCGATCTCCGCCGCCACGTCGATCAGCGGGCCGTCCGGTTCGGCGAACTCGCGGCGGTCGACGACGAGCATGCCTCGGGTGTGCTCGCCGCGGAGCTCCACCCGGACCGGGGCCTTCTCGCAGCGCGCGAGATCGGGCCGCACCGCGAGCACCGCGGCGCTCGGGTCGTGCAGCGGGCAGCCGGGCCGGGAGTGCCTGCCCCGGTAGAACCGCAGGTAGTGCTGGAGGATCGCGTGCGCGAACTCGGCCTTGCGGCCGGGCGCCGCGGCGATCCGGTCCACGTCGGACTGGTCGAGCCAGGTGCGCATGGTGACGTCCAGGCCGACCAGCGTCAGCGGCCAGCCCGCGCCGAGCACCAACGCGGCGGCCTCCGGGTCGTGCCAGATGTTGGCCTCGGCGAACGGGCCGATGTTGCCGGGTTCCCGCGTCGTGCCGCCCATGACGACCACGTTGCGCACGAGTTCCGGCAGCCGCGGTTCGAGCAGCAGCGCCAGCGCCAGGTTCGTCAGCGGCCCGGTGGCCACGACGGTGCACTCGCCGGGCAGCTCCCGCGCGATCCGGACGAGCTGCTCGGCGGCCGACACCGGCTCGGGCCGCAGCTCGGGCACGGGGCTGGCGTGCCCGCCGAGGCCGTCCTCGCCGTGCACGAGCGCGGAGATGTCCAGCGGTTGCGCCAGCGGGCGCTGCGCGCCGACGGCGACCGGAATGTCCCGCCGACCGGCGACGTCGAGCACCTGCAGGGCGTTGGCGGCGGCAGCGTCGGCCGGCGCGTTGCCGTGCACCGTGCCGACCGCGACGAGCTCGACGTCGTCCCGGCCCAGGAGGAACAGCGTCGCGAGCGCGTCGTCGATCCCGTAGTCGCCATCGAAGATGATCTTGGCCAATTCGCCACCTCGCTCGGGTCGAATCACGGCAAACGTTCTCCGCACAGTTGGATCTAGTTCTATCAGCTGATTCAACAAAAAGTTAGGCGAATCATTGACGTTCCGGCGGACGATGCCTACTTTCTACGGAAATCGATTCCATCACTACGGGAGTGATCATGGTCGGGTCCGTCGTGGATCGGCCCGCGGCAACGCGGCAACGCACCGGGCTGGTGCTCACAGCGCTGATCATCGGTGTGGTGAGCTTCCAGCTCAACGCCACCATGGTCACCCCGGCCATGCCGGACATCGCCCGCACCCTGGGCACCACCACCGACATGGTCGGCCTGTCGCAGACCATGTTCCTGCTGATCGGCGGCCTCGCGGGCGTCGTGCTGTCGCGGCTGAGCGACCACGTCGGGCGGCGCAAGGTCCTGGTGATCTCGCTGCTGGTGATGTCCGCCGGCTCGCTGATCGCGATGCTCGCGCCGAACATCGGCGTGCTGATCGCGGCCCGGGTGCTGCAGGGCGCGTCCGGCGCGACGTTCCAGCTCACCTACCTGATCCTGCGCGACGTCCTGTCGCCGAAGCAGTTCGGCCAGGCCCTCGGCCTGGTCACCGCGATCAACGGCGGCGTCGGCGGCCTCGACGGGCTGGCCGGCGGCGCGCTGGCCGACACCGTCGGCTTCCGCGCGGTGTTCGCGGTGATCCTCGGCCTGGGCGTGATCGCCGCGCTGCTGGCGGGCAGGTTCGTGCCCGAGACCCACGCAGGCACCGGCGGCCGGATGGACTGGGCCGGCGCGGTTGCGCTGACCGGCGCGCTCGCGGCCCTCAACCTCGGCATCAGCCAGGGCAACGACCAGGGCTGGCTCAGCCCGCTCGCGCTCGGCCTGCTGATCGGCGGCGCCGTGCTGCTGGCCGTGTTCTGGCGGATCGAGAACCGCGTCGGCGAGCCGCTGATGGCCGCCCGCCACCTGCGGTCCCGCCAGGTGTGGCCGCTGGTGGCGACCACGCTGCTCGCCCTCACCGGCGTGTTCTGCGCGATCAACTTCACCGTCGTGCTGCTCAGCCAGGACGAGCTCGGCTACGGCATGAACGCGACGCTGTCGGCCCTGATGTTCCTGGCGCCGCCCGCGGTGATCGGGCTGGCGTCCGGGCCGGTGGCCGGCTGGCTCGCGCCGCGCGTCGGCTGGCGGCTGGTGCTGCGGGTGGGGCTGGCGCTGAGCATCGCCTCGCTGGTCTTCGCCGCGGCCTTCGCCGACTCGCGGTGGCTGGTCTTCGCCGCGTTCATCGGGCTCGGCATCGGCTACAACGGCCTGGTCATGACGACGCTCAGCGGGCTCGGCGTGGTGCTCTCGCCGAAGGAGAGCCCCGGGGCGCTGCCCGGCATGAACGGCGCGGCGTTCGGCATCGGCGCCTCGCTGGGCATCGGCATCGTCGCGCCGACCGTGGACGGCGGCGACTACCACTCGGCGCTGTGGATCTCGGTGGCCGTGACGGCGCTGGCGCTGGTCGCGTCGTTCCTGATCAAGCCACCGTCGACGACCGAAGGCGAGAACGTCTAGCGGCGTTCGCCACTGGAGCAGGCGCCGTTTTCGCGCGAAAACGCCACATCCTCCCCGCACAATTCGGGTTGACCCTCACGTCACGTGAGGCCGCATGCTCGGTGCCGAGGAGGCGAGGACCATGAGCTACTCGGTCGGCGAGGCGGCCCGCATCGCCGGGGTGACGGTGCGGACGCTGCACCACTACGACGAGATCGGCCTGCTGACCCCGAGCGGCCGGACGGCGGCGGGCTACCGCAGCTACTCCGACCCGGACCTGGACCGGCTGCGCCGCATCCTGTTCTACCGGGAGCTCGGCCTCGGCCTCGACGACATCGCGAGCATCCTCGCCGACGGTGGCGCGCATGCGCACCTGAAGCGGCAGCACGAGTTGCTGCTGACCCGCATCGAGCGGTTGCAGCGGATGGTCGCGGCGGTGGAACGCGAGATGGAGGCGAACGAGATGGGGATCGACCTGACGCAGGAGGAGAAGTTCGAGCTGTTCGGCGACTTCGACCCGGACGACTACGCCGCGGAGGCCGAGCAGCGCTGGGGCGGCACCGACGCCTACCGGCAGTCCCAGCAGAAGATGTCCGGCTTCACCAAGGCGGACTGGAAGCGGTTCCTGGCCGAGCAGGAGGACATCGGCCGCCGGCTCGCCGAGGCGATGCGGGCCGGGCACGCACCGGACGGCGCGGAGGCGATGGACCTCGCCGAGGAGCACCGCGGGCACATCACGCGCTGGTGCTACGACTGCACCTACGAGATCCACCGCGGTCTCGGCGAGATGTACGTGGCGGACGAGCGGTTCGCGGCGAACTACGAGAATCTCGCGCCCGGCCTCGCCGAGTACGTCCGGACGGCGATCAACGCCAACGCCACCCGAGCCGGCGCGTAGGCCGCCCGGTCCCGGCCAACGGCGATCACCCGGCCACGACGACGGCCACCAGGGCGCGGAGTAGCGTTTCGCACCGGAACAGGTGAGGAGCGTGATGAGTTCGGCATTCCCGGCTGAGCTGCAGCCGCAGAGCAAGCCCAGGGCCAGGGCCGCGTGGGACGTGTACGCGGTCGTCGCGGTCGGCGGCACGCTGGGCTCGCTGCTGCGCTACGGCGCGTCCCTGGCGTGGCCGGGGCCGTGGTCGACGTTTCTGGTCAACGTGATCGGCTGCGTGGCCATCGGGGTGCTGATGCACGTGATCACCGAGCTCGTCGTCGCGCACCGGCTGGTCCGGCCGTTCCTCGGCGTCGGCGTGCTCGGCGGGTTCACCACGTTCTCGACCTACGTCGCCGACGCGGTGCACCTGGTGTTCGAGGACCAGCCCGCGCTCGCCCTGGCCTACCTGGCCGGGACCGTGCTGTGCTGCCTGCTCGCGGTGCTCGTCGGGGTGCTCGCGGCGCGCTCGGTGGCGCGCCTGTTCGGACGGGGGGATCGGTGATGCGGCTCCAGGGCGAGGCGTTCCGGCTCACCGCGATCGTCGGTGAAGCCGACACCTACCAGCACAAACCGCTGTACCACGAGATCGTGCTGCGGGCCAGGCACGCCGGGCTGGCCGGCGCCTCGGTGTTCCGCGGCGTCGAGGGCTTCGGCGCGACCGCGGCGATCCACACCGCGCGGCTGCTGTCGCTGAGCGAGGACCTGCCGGTCGCGGTGGTGATCGTCGACGACGAGCAGCGGGTGCGGGGCTTCCTGCCGGAGCTCGACGGACTGGTCACCAACGGCCTGGTGCTGCTCGACGAGGTCGAGGTCATCCGCTACGCGGGCAAGGATCCGCAGTGACGTTCGTGCTGGTCGCGCTCGGTGGAGCGCTGGGTGCGTGCGTGCGGTTCCACACCGATCGCTGGGTGCAGGCGCGGCACGACACCGGTTTCCCGTGGGGCACGGTGACGGTCAACGCGATCGGCTCGCTGATCCTCGGCTTCCTCGCCGGCGTCGCGCTCTTCGGCGTACCGATCCCGGTGCTCCAGACGTTCATCGGCGTCGGTTTCTGCGGCGCGCTGACCACCTTCAGCACGTTCAGCTACGAAAGCGTCCGGCTGCTGCTCGACGGCGCGCGGCTGTTCGCGGCGCTCAACGTGGTCGTCACGGTGCTCGCCGGGATCGGCTCGGGCGTGCTCGGCGTGGTGCTGGCCGCCGCGATCTGGGGCTGACCCGCCGCGCTGCCCGACCGCCCCCGCGGCGGGAGAATCGAGGCGAAACGGGCACGGGAGGGGGATCCCATGAGCGACACCACGATCATCAAGGTGGACGGCGCGCACTCGCCGCGCGGTTCCCTCGGTCAGTACTACCTCGCCGAAGGCCTCGGCCTGGCGATGCGGCTGTGGCGCGAAGAGCCGCCGGGCGTCGACAAGGAGTCGGCGACGCGCGACTACGAGACCGCCGGATACGTGATCAGCGGCCGCGCGGAGCTGCACAGCGAGGGCCAGACGGTGCTGCTCGAGCCGGGCGACTCGTGGATCATCCCGAGGGGCGCCGAGCACCGCTACAACATCATCGAAACGTTCACCGCGGTCGAGGCCACGCACCCGCCGGCCCAGGTCCACGGGCGCGACGAGAAGTCCGGCTGACCAGCGGGTGGTGTCATGGTCGCGGTGGAAGTCATCGAGACCTCATCGCTGGGCGACCGCAGCTACCTCGTCACCGAAGGCGCGGTGGCGGCCGTGGTGGATCCGCAGCGGGACGTCGACCGGATGCTCTCCGTCGCCGGTCGCCGAGGGGTCCGCATCACCCACGTGCTGGAGACGCACGTCCACGATGACTACCTCTCCGGCGGCTTGGAGCTGTGCCGGCTGACCGGCGCGGAGTACGGGGTGTCGGCGTCGGACGTGGTGTCGTTCGCGCGGCGTCCGCTGGCCGAAGGCGACGTGGTGGCGGTGTCGCCGAGGCTGCGGCTGCGCGTGCTGGCGACTCCCGGCCACACCTTCCACCACCTGTCTTACGTGCTCGAAGAGCCCGGCGGCGTGGTCGGGGTGTTCACCGGCGGCTCGCTGCTGTTCGGCTCGACCGGGCGCACCGATCTGCTCGGACAGCAGCACAGCGAGGAACTCGCCCGGCAGCAGCACGCGTCGGTGCGCAAGCTCGCCGAGGTGCTGCCGGACGATGCGGCGATCTGGCCGACGCACGGCTTCGGCGGCTACTGCTCGGCCGGCGCCGTGTCCGGCGGCTCCGCGACCGTCGGCCAGCAGAAGAAGGTCAACGCCGCGTTCCGGCTCGGCGAGGACGATTTCGTCGACCACGCCCTGTCCGCGCTGGACGCGTTCCCGGCGTACTTCGCGCAGATGGGCGCGCGGAACGCGGCCGGCCCGGAGCCGGTCGACCTGCGGGAACCGGCCCGGGTGCGGCCGGCGGAGCTGGCCCGGCGGCTGCGCGTCGGCGACTGGGTGGTGGACCTGCGGTCCCGCCGGGCGTTCTCGCACGCGCACCTGGCGGGCACGATCAACCTCGGCCTGGACGGGCCGCTGGCCACCTGGCTCGGCTGGCTGCCCGACCGGGGCGCGCCGCTGACGCTGGTCGGCGATTCGCGGGAACAGGTCGCCGCCGCGCAACGCGAGCTGGCGCGCATCGGCATCGACCGGCCGATGGCGGCGGTCGGGCATCCGCACGAGCTCGCCGCGGACGCGAGCCTGGTGCGCAACCTGCCGTCCGCGACGTTCGACGACCTCGCCGAAGCCGGCCCGGGAACGGTCGTGCTGGACGTGCGGATGCGCCGCGAATGGCGGGCCTGCCACCTCAAGAACGCCGTGCACATCCCGCTTTTCGAGCTGCGCGACCGGATGCACGAGCTCGCGGACGGGGTCGTGTGGGCGCATTGCAGCGCCGGGTACCGGGCCGCCGCGGCGGCATCGCTGCTGGCGCGCGCGGGCCGCGAGGTGGTGCTGGTCGACGAGGAGTTCGCCGCCGCGCACCGGGCCGGGCTGCCGCTGGTGTCCGACCGCTGAGGAACCGCCGGCGCCCGGCGCGAGTCTGATCGGTCGTGGACTTCGACTTCGGCGTGCTGCCCGTGCTGGTGCCGGTGGTGCTCGGCGCGATCTTCCTGGTGGGCGGCGCGCGGCAGATCCGGCGGAACCGGTGGCTGGTCCGCCACGGCGGCCGGGCGCACGGGATCGTGGTCGCCCAGGACAGCAGGTGGTCGTCGTCGAACGACGGCTCGGGCGGCAGCTACCACCACGCGCCGGTGATCGAGTTCGTCGCCGAGGACGGCCGGACCCACCGGGCGAAGTCCGAGATCTCGAAGACCCACACGTCGTTCATCCCCGGTCGGTGCGTGCTGGTGCACTACGACCGCGCCGACCCGGCGAAGATCTTCCTCCCCGGCCACGACGGCGGGCCTGCGGTGATCTTCACGCTGATCGGCGCGGTCGTGCTGACCATCGGACTGGGGGCGCTCTGGGCCTTCTGGCGAGGCATGACCGCCGACGACCTGATGGACAACGGCGTCCTGTTCGGGGCGGTGTTCCTGTGCGTCGGCGGCAGCGTGCTGGCCATCGGCGTCGCCGGGATCCTCGCCACGCTGCGCATCAAGACCGGCCCGCGCTCCCGCGGCGTCGTGATCGGCGAAACCACCAGCACCGGCCCGCAGGGCATGACGCGGCACCACGCCATGGTCCGCTGGACCGCCCCGACCGGCGAGGTGCTGGAGGCGCCCAGCGGACGCGGCCGGCTGATCCGCCGCATCCCGGTGGGCACCGAGATCACCGTCCGCTGTCACCCGCGCGATCCGCACCGGATCCTGCTGGCCGGTGACTGGCCGGAGCTGGCCAGCTTCGCGTTCCTGCTGTTCGGCGGCCTGTTCAGCGTTGTCGGCGGCGTCATCACCTGGGCGGTGCTGCACGCTTGATGCCGCCGTTCGGGGGATCCTGGGCCTACACTCGGTGGCGAAAGGGCGTTCGGCGAGCACGGGTGGCCGCCATGACAACCCGGCGGGTGGGCAGACTTCCCGACGATCTGACGAGCTTCGTCGGCCGCCGCGGGGCGATCACACAGGTGAAGCGACTGGTCTCGGCCTCGCGGCTGGTGACCCTGACCGGGGTGGCCGGGGTCGGCAAGTCACGGCTGGCGATGCGCGTCGCGCGCGATCTGCGCCGCGCCTTCCCGGACGGCATCTGGCTGGTGGAACTGGGCAAGGTCCTGCCCCGCGACGATCTCGCCCAGGTGCTGGTCACCAGCCTCGGGCTCGAACTCTCGGACCTGCCGCCGGAGGCGGTGCTCGCAGAGCAGCTCGCCGACAAGCGGATGCTGATCCTGCTCGACGGCTGCGAGCACCTGCTGGACGAGTGCGGGCCGCTGGTCGGGGACCTGCTCGCCGCCGCCCCCGAGGTGCGCGTCCTCGCCACCTCCCGCGCGCCGCTGGCGCTCGCCGCGGAGCGGGTGTGGCCGGTGCTGCCGATGGTCATGCCGCGGTTGGACCGGGACGGCCACGTGGTGCAGCGCGCCACCGGTTTCGAGGTGCTGGAGCTGTTCGCCGACCGGGCCTCGGCGGTGCTGCCGGGGTTCGCCATCGACCCGGCGAACGAGGCGCTGGTGGTCCGGCTGTGCCGGCAGCTCGACGGCCTGCCGCTGGCCATCGAGCTGGCCGCGGTGTGGATGCGATCGCTGTCGGTGGAGGAGATCCTCAACCGGCTCAGCGACCGGTACCGCCTGCTGACCTTGGGCGATCGCAGCGGCCTGCCGCACCACCGCACGCTGCGCGCGGCGGTCGAGTGGAGCTTCGACCTGTGCTCGCCGACCGAGCAGGCCGTGTGGGCGCGGCTGTCGGTGTTCGCCGGCGGTTTCGAGCTGGACGCGGCGGAGGCGGTCTGCGTCGGCGACGGCGTGACCGTCGAGGACGTGTTCATCGGCGTCGCGGGCCTGGTGGAGAAGTCCGTGCTGGTCAAGGATGACGACCAGCCCGGCGCCCGGACCCGGTACCGGCTGCTGAAGACGATCCAGGAGTACGGGCGCGGGCGGCTCGGCGGCGGCGTGAAGGAGCTCGCGCTGCGGCGACGGCACCGCGACCACTTCCTGCTGCTCGCCGAGCACGTCGACGCGGAATGGCTCGGCCCGCACCAGGTGGAGTGGCTGACCCGGCTGCGGCAGGACCGGTCGAACCTGCGCGCCGCCCTGGACTTCTGCCGCGCCGAGCCCGGCGAGGAGCACGAGGGCCTGCGGATGGCGGCGGCCCTGCGGTTCTTCTGGGCGGCCGACGGTTCGCTGCGGGAAGGCCGGTACTGGCTGGACGAGATGCTCCGGGCGGTATCCGAACCGGACCAGCAGCGGGCCCGGGCACTAACGGTGAACGGGCTGGTCAGCGCCATGCAGGGAGACATCGAAGCCGCCCGCGCGCTGCTCTCCGAAGCACGGGACGCGGCGCGGCGGGCGGAGTACGGCTCGGTGCTGGCGCTGATCGCGCACATCACCGGGTTCGTCGACCTGCTGCGCAACGAGAACCAGGCGGCGACATCCCGGCTGGCCGAAGCGCTGGAGCGGCGGGAGATGCTGCAGCACGACGGGGTCGCGCTACTCAGCCTGCCGAACCTGGCGCTGTTGGCGGTGTTCCGCGGCGACTGCGAGCGAGCCGTCGAGCTGTGCGAGGAATGCCGGGAGATCTGCGAAGAGCACGGCGAGCTGTGGGGCCGCTCGTGGGCCGAGCTGGTGCTCGGGCTGGCCCGCTGGCGGCAGGGTGACTTCCCTGGCGCGCTGGAGCACGTGCACGAATGCCTGCGGATGAAGCAGCTGTTCGACGACGTGCCCGGGATCCTGATGGCGATCGAGCTGGAGGCGTGGGTGTCCGCGGTGCAGGGCCGGGTGGCTCGGGCGGCCCGGCTGAGCTCGGCGGTTGCGCACCTGTGGCGTCCGCTGGGCCGCTACCTGTTCGGCCTGGAGCGCTACCTCGCCTGGCATGCGGAAGCCGACGCGCGCATCCGAAACGCCCTGCCGACGGCGGAACTCCGCGCTGCGCGCACCCGCGGCGCGGAGTACACGCTGGACGAACTGATCAGGTTCGCGCTCGGCGAGCGCCCGCCCGCGCCTTCCGAGGAGGCGCTGGTGCGGCTGACGCCGCGGGAGCGCGAGGTGGCGCGGCTGGTCGCGCAGGGCCTGTCGAACCGGCAGATCGCCGAGCAGCTGGTGATCTCGAAGCGGACCTCGGACAGCCACATCGAGCACATCCTCGCCAAGCTGGGCGCCACCTCGCGCGCGCAGATCGCGGTCTGGGTGGCCGAACAGCCGTGACGCGAGGGGCGGTTGAAGTGAACGGCCTGTTCACCGCGCCTATCGAGACGAACGGTCCGTTCACTCCATCCCATCGGGCATCCAGCGAAGCCGGGCGAATGAGGCGAACAGGCCGTTCACCTCTCCTACCGAGGCGATTACGTCGTTCACTCCACGCTCAGCCGCTCATCGCGGTCCGGGCTCAGGCCGTCATGGCGAGCTGCGCGTCGGCGCGGGCGCGGCGGGCCGCCGAGACGACGACCTGACGGCTCGGCGCCGGGCGGTCCGCGCGCGGCGGGCTGATCCAGCTCGGGTCGTCCAGCGGCGGCAGGGCCAGGCGCGCGCCGGCCTGCACGCCGACGACCTCGTCGAGGTCCTCGGGCAGTTGGACGCGGCCATCGGGCTGGGTGAGCAGCACCCAGTCGGCGCCGTCGACCAGCACGGGTCCGGCCTGGAGGTGGATGGCGAGCACTTGGTGCACGCGGGCGGCGAATTCGGCGGGCATGCGCAGCGCGCCGATGCGGCCGCCGATGATGAGCGTGGTGCGGTCGGAGTTCGGGTCGTGCTCGACCCACCAACCGTAGGAGCGGTATTCGGAAGAGCTGTTCATCTCGTTTGTTCGCAGGGCCTTCGGAGAATCGGGGGATGGTGAACCGGCGAGGTGGGTGCGGCGGCTCCGTTGCCGCCTGATCGGACGGGTGGCACCCGCCTCGCCGGTGGGAGGGCCGAACAACAGGCAGCTGGGGCAAGTAGCTGCTGTCCGGTCAATGCAACCTCCTCCCTCGTGCGGGAACGCCGCTGGGATCCGGGGTCGACCCTGGCCGGAACGAACGGGTGGGCCGCGGCCGCTCCGGCGGTTCGTCGCCGTTCGACCACCGGTTTCCCGAGCGGTACGTCCGTTTCAGGACGTGTCGAAAGCATGGGCCCAAAGGCCCTGGTGCCGAAGCGGGACATGTACCGAGGGCCATACCTAGATGCCGCCCGTTCAGGGGATCACGACACGCGCACCCAACTCGCTTGGCTCCCCGCCGCAGCGCGGCGTGCTACTTAACCTGATCCGCACACCTGAGCGAGAGGAGCACGTGATGCGAACTGCCTTCATCCACGGCGAGGTCGACCGGTTCGAGGCGGCGCGCGACGAGCTGGTCGCGGCGTTCACCCGCAGCCGGCCGGAGTCCGACGCAGGCTGGCTGGCCGGGTGCCTGCTGGACGACAAGTTCACCAGGGACGGGCTGCTGGCCCGCTGGACCGAAGAAGACCTGGTGCGATTCCTGGTCGAAGTGGTGCCCCGCCGGTTGCTCGTGCCGAAGTGGTCGCTGGTGCCGGATTTCCTGCACCAGTGGCTGGATTTCCTGGCCGAGGCACGCCTGCTGACCTCGCCCGGCTCGCTCGCCGAGCTGCACGGGGCGGTGGAGCGGGCCGCGCCGGACTACCTCGCGGCGATGGCGGAGCCGACCGAGTGGGCAGCGGCGAAGTTCTGGGACACGACGATGCACGAGCTCGGCTTCGATCCGGAGGATCCGGGGTCTGCGGCGGAGTTCTTCGACGCGGTGGAGGTTGGCGAGATCGACTTCGACGGCGAGATCCTGGAGGAGATCGAGCGCCGGGACGCGCAGGAGCCGCCGGACCAGCACGCGCTCTGGTTTCCGCCGGTCGATCTCGTCCACGTCGAGCCGCACCGGGCCATCGCGGCGAATTCGCCGGTCGTCCGGAAGATGCGCGCCGTCCTGGAATGGGTCGGCACCGGCCGCGATCAGTCCGATGTGGACGACCTGGTCGCCGCTCTCGGCGAGGCATCCGACGTTGAGGAGGCCGACCTGCTGCTGGAGTGGGCCGAGCGGGCGGGCCTGATCCGGGCGGCCGGAGAGCTGCTGGTGCCCGCGCTGATCGCGGAACCCCTGCTGGCCGAACCGGAACTGCTGTGGACCCGGCTCTGGCAGTGCTTCGTGCTGGTCGACGACGTGTTCCACGCCGAGCTGGACGGGATCGCCGAGGACGACGACGCGCTGCCGGAGATCGTCCAGGCCGCGCTGAGCGTGCTGTACTCGCGGACCGACGCGGTGCCGCTGGAGCTGGTGGTGTCGATGGCCTGCGATCTCCTGGACGTGGGAGAACCACGCGACCGGGAGGCGGTGCGCGGCATCGTCCGCCGGATGCTCGCCCAGTGGGAGGCGATGCTGGCGGTCCGCTGCCACGTCACCACCGCGCCGGAGGAGATCGAGGCGCTGGAATCCGCCGTTCCCGCAGGGGTCATCGCCGATCGCACCATGATCGAACTGCTGCCACCCGGCCTGTGGGCGGCGCGGGAATCGTTGCGAGCCTTCGGCTTCCAGGTGCCCACCGTGGATGATCTGGTGCCCTATCCGGCGGAGCTGCTGGCGCTGGTCGTCGCCGGCACCCCGGCCGACGTGCAGCAGGTGCTGATCCCGCGGTGGATCGAGCAGCGCGGCGCGAAGCGGGCCAGCGCGGAGCTGGCGGCGCTGCTCCGGCGCGTGGACGACCCGGCGATCCGCCTGGCGGCTCTAGGCCTGCTGGAGCACACCGGCGCCGAGGGCGTGTCGGCGGTGCGCGAGCTGGCCGAGGATCCGCTGGCCGGCCCGGCGGCGCGGATGTGGCTGCAGTCCCGCCCCGCGAGCACCGAGAACGTGGTCCGTCCCGGCGATGAGCTGCTGTTCTCGCTGGACGGCATGGCGGCGGCGCTGGACGAGGACGTCGACCTGTTCCTCGCGGAGTTCAGCAGGCAGCCGGGGCCTGCGCAGGTCGAGCTGATCGCGGAGATCGCCGCGACGGAGCACAACAGCGCCGGCGAGATCCTCGCGGTCCTCGCCGAGCACCACGAGGAGGAGGTGATCGCGGCGGCGGCACAGGCCGCCCTGAGCTCCTGAGCTCGCGGTTCCGGCCGGTAGGCAGTGAACTCGCTCATCGTCGTTTGTCCCGCTAACCAAAACTTGTTAGCATCGCAAACGAATTTCTTCCGTCCAGCGAGGGGTGGCGACCGATGAGCGCCGGGCACGACGTTCGATTACTCGACGTTTTCAAGGGACAACCGAAGGCGGTGTGGATCACCGCCTTCGCGGCCGTGATCGCCTTCATGGGCATCGGCCTGGTCGACCCGATCCTGCTCTCGATCGCAGAGGCGCTGAACGCAGGACCCGAGCAGGTCACCCTGCTGTTCTCGTCCTACCTGGGCGTGCAGGTGCTGGCGATGCTGATCACCGGCGCGTTCAGCGCGCGCTTCGGCGCGAAGCGGACCGTGGTCACCGGGCTGGTGCTGATCGTGGTCGCGACGCTGGCGTGCGCGATGGCGAGCTCGATCGGCGAGCTCGTCGCGCTGCGCGCGGTGTGGGGCCTCGGCAACGCGTTCTTCATCGCCACCGCGCTGTCGGTGATCGTCGGTGCCGCCAGCGGCGGTCAGGGCGCCGCCATCATGCTCTACGAGGCGGCGCTGGGCATCGGCCTGTCCACCGGCCCGCTGCTGGGCGCCCTGCTGGGCAACATCTCCTGGCGCGGGCCGTTCGCCGGCACCGCGGTGCTGATGGCGATCGCGCTGATCCTCTCGGCGGGCTTCCTGCCCAAGGACGGCAACCGCACCGACCGGGCCAAGGTCCGGCTGCTCGACCCGATCCGGGCGCTCCGCCACGGCGGTCTGCTCCGCACCTCGCTCGGCGCCGCCTTCTACACCGCAGCGTTCTTCATCGTGCTGGCCTGGTCGCCGTTCGTCCTGGAGTTCGGCGCGATCGCGGTCGGCCTGGTGTTCTTCGGCTGGGGCCTGTGCGTCGCCCTCGCCGGCGTGTTCCTGGCCCCGCGGCTCGCGGCGCGGCTCGGCGAGGTCGGCGGCACCATCTTCGCGGTGCTGATCTTCGCGGTACTGCTCGGCGTCATGACGTTCGGTTCCAAGCCCGTGGTGGTCGTCGCGGTGATCCTCAGCGGCTTGGCCTCCGGCCTGCTCAACACCCTGTTCACCGGAACCGCGATGAGCATCAGCAACGCGCCGCGCCCGGTCGCGAGCGCGGGCTACAACTTCCTGCGCTGGCTCGGCGGGGCGGCTGCGGCCACGCTGGTCGGGCACGTGGCCCAGTGGTTCGGTTCGCAGCACGCCCCGTTCGCGGCCGGCGCGATCCTGTGCGTGATCGCCGCGGGCCTGCTGTTCGCGGAGCTGCGCACCCAGGCCAACACGCGCTCGGTCCCCGCCGAAGCCGTGCTGGTCGGCGAGGAGTTCTGACCCGCTGATCTAAATGTGGTGGCACGTGATGGGTAACGCGGGTTGTTGTCCTTGGAGCGGCGAAGCCGCTTAGCCCACCCTCGCAGCTCGCACCGCTGCGGGTTCTCAGAGGTCTTCTCGCGAGGACAGCCCCGACGTGGTGAATTGGCATTCATGATGTCGGGGATCCCACAGCGAGAGGGCCTCTGAGGTTCCGCCACCCGCACCGCCACGCAAAACGAGCCTGGAAACAAGAGGGCTTGCAAGCACTCTTCGAGAATTCGCCGAGTTTTCGAAGAGTGCTTGCCTTCTTTTGGTGGTGTCATACGCTCCTAGCCATTTCTCGATCAAGGAGGTTGCGGTGGCACAGCCGGGCGAACGTCGACTCCTACCGCTGTTGTCGGCCGGGCGGGCGCGGGTGACCTGCCGGTACCGCTGCGGCGACCAGTGCGCGGAGCACCCGCCGAACCCGACGGAGAACCCGTACTTCGGCGACCTGCTGCAGAACGTGCTGTCCCGCCGGGGTTTGCTGCGCGCCGGCGCGGTGGTCGCGGCCTCCGCCGCGGTGCTGCCCGGCCTCGCCGGACGGCCCGCCGTCGCCGCACCCGGCCGGCCGCCGGGGCTGGACTTCACCCCGGTGCGGCCGAACAGCGAAGACGCCGTCGTCGTGCCGGAGGGCTACCAGCAGCAGGTCGTGATCCGGTGGGGCGACCCGATCCTGCCCGGTGCCCCGGAGTTCGACTTCGACGCCCAGACGCCGGAAGCCCAGGAGCGGCAGTTCGGCTACAACAACGACTTCTGCGCGCTGCTGCCGCTGGACGGCGACCGGCGGCTGATGGTGAACAACCACGAGTACACCACCGAGGAGTTCCTGTTCCGCGGCTACGACCCGGAAAACCCCACCGAGCAGCAGGTCCGGGTCGCCTGGGCCGCGCACGGGTTGTCGGTCGTGGTGCTCGAAACCGGCGACGGCGCGCCGAAACCGGTGCTCGACCCGCTGAACCGGCGGATCACCCTCAACACCCCGTTCGAGCTGCGCGGCCCGGCGGCGGGCGGCGAGCTGCTGAGAACTCCGGCGGATCCGACCGGCACGCGATCGTTCGGCACGATGAACAACTGCTCCGGCGGCGTGACCCCGTGGGGCACGATCCTCTCGGGCGAGGAGAACATCCACTTCTACTTCGCCAACGCCGACTCGATCACCGACCCGGCGACCAAGGAGCGCCTGGCGCGCTACGGGATCAAGGGCGCCGCCAGCGAGCGGAAGTGGGAGCGCTTCGACTCCCGCTGGGACCTGGCCGAGCAGGTCAACGAGCCGAACCGGTTCGGCTGGATCATCGAACTCGACCCGCACGATCCGGAATCGACGCCGGTCAAGCACACCGCCCTCGGCCGCTTCAAGCACGAGGGCGCCAACATCCGGGTCGCCGACGACGGCCGGGTCGTGGCGTACATGGGCGACGACGAGAAGTTCGAGTACGTCTACCGCTTCGTCTCCGACCGGCGGATGAAGCCGGGCCGCAGCAAGCACGCCCGGCGGCACAACATGTCGCTGCTGGACTCGGGCACGCTCTACGTCGCGAAGTTCACCGGCGACAGCCCGGACGAGATCGACGGCTCCGGCAAGCTCCCCGCGGACGGCGAGTTCGACGGCGCCGGCGAGTGGATTCCGCTGGCGCACAACGACACCAGCTTCGTGCCCGGCATGACCGCCGAGGAGGTCTACGTCTTCACGCGCCTCGCGGCCGACGAGGTGGGCGCCACGAAGATGGACCGCCCGGAGGACGTGCAGCCGCACCCGAAGACCGGCCGCGTCTACGCGGCGCTGACGAACAACTCGGACCGCGGGACGACCGGCAAGGCACCGGCCGACGAGCCGAACCCGCGCAACGGCAACAAGCACGGCCAGGTCCTGGAGCTTGACGACGACCCGGCGAGCACCCGCTTCGCCTGGCGCCTGCTGCTGGTCTGCGGCGATCCCAACGACCCGGCGACGTACTTCGCGGGCTTCGACAAGTCCCAGGTCAGCCCGATCGCCTGCCCGGACAACGTGGCCTTTGACAGCCACGGCAACCTCTGGATCACCACCGACTCGTCGGCGGTCCTGGGCGCCAACGACGGCCTCTACGCGGTGCCGCTGGAAGGCCCGGAGCGAGGCCACGTGATGCAGTTCCTCAGCGTCCCGCGCGGCGCGGAGGCCTGCGGCCCGATCGTCGAGGACGAGCTGATCATGGTCTCGGCCCAGCACCCGGGAGAGGTCGACGGGGCCAGCGCCGACAACCCGGTCTCCCACTGGCCGGACGGCGGGACCAGCCAACCCCGCCCCTCCGTGGTGGCCGTCTGGCGCTGATCGTCCCGACCGCGCCGCGCCCCCGACCGGCGGCGCGGCGCGGTCGGTGCCGCTCCGGCAGAACCGGCGGAACTGTGGCTCGTGGCGGCGCGTCTCAACCTCGGCATGCCGGCCCGCGGGGCGGTCGGCAGTGGGAGAGAGGCGACGGATGTACCCGACTTGGCTGACCGCTGACCTGGTGTTCCCGGACGGGAACCTGGTGGAGCACCTGACCGCGGCGACGGAGCTCGTACCGGAGCCGCTGCTCGACGACAGCGGGCAAGCCGTCGAGATCGCGGAGTGCATCGACGACGGGTACAACCACCTCTGGATGAACGCGCTGCACTTCGTCGGGCACTGGGCCGACGAGGCGGGCCGGGCCGACGAGCTGCCGACCGAGTTCTGGCTGCGCGTGGCGCAGGCGGCGCACGCCATGGAGTTCCCGGAGTTCGTGCCGTACTGCCACGGCAAGGCGAAGGGCCTCCCGCACCAGGACCCGGGCGACCTGATGGCGGCGTTCAGCACGATGCCGTCCGTCGTCGAGGTTTCCGGTGAGCTGCGCGAACTCTGCCTGGCAGCGGCCGAGCACCTCCTCGCCGACGACCCGGCCACGGCCCGGATGCTCGACGAGATCGACCTCGACGCGCTCGCCGCACATCTGCGCAACGGCGTCTACGACCGGCTCGGCGAGCACCTCAGCGAACTGTTCTCGGACGCCTTCGACGACCTCTTCGCGCTGGTCACCAGCCCGGAGTTCCCGGCGGAGCGGGCGCGGCACGCCTGGGCGGTGATCGGCCCGAACCCGTTCCGGGTGGTCCTCGGCGACGGCATGTTCCCGAGCACCGAAGCCGAGCCCTGGTGGCGGGCCGTCTGAAAGTCACCAGACGGTGCGGAATTCCTGGGTTCCGGTGACCAACGAGATGTTCCGCAGCGACGAGTGCGCGTGCAGGTAGTCCAGTTCGCGCGCGAGATCGCCGGCGCCGTTGCTCCCGAAGTTCTGCGTGGAAATGTTCAAAGTGGACAGCACGGCCACCGCGCGCCCCGACGAATCCAGGACTCCGCTCCCGGAATCGCCGGGGATGCCCGGCGTGACCGTGAAGATGGTGTGGTTCCAGCCGCCGCCGGAATCGCCGAGCGAGGTGCCCGCCTTCGCGTTCAGATCGCTGGCACCGGCCCGCAGCTTCGAGTTGCCGTAGGTCACCACGACGTCGCCCTGCTGCAGTCCGCCGGTGTTCAGGCCGCTGGGGCCGCCCCACACCGGCAAGCTCGGGTTGACCTTCCCGACATCGGCCGGGTCGAGCTGGACCAACGCGAAATCGTTGTAGGCGCAGGCGTTGGCGTCCTTCTCCTTGATCGCCTGCATCGTCAGCCACGAGCTGTAGACCAGCACGCCCGGCTTGCTCGCGCCGGTGACCTGGACCTGGGTGCCGATGGGCAGCGACGGCGAAGTGCAGCCGTTGGTCTGCTCGACGCCGCCGGTCCTGGCGCAGTGCGCGGCCTGCCCGAGGTACACCTTCGACCCGCTCTCGAAGACGAAGTTCGAGGTGCACTGAGCGGATTTGGTCACGGTCTGCACGCCGGGATGCACGGCCGCGGTGGACGAGGCGGCCCAGCGCGGCTCCGCCGAAGCGAACCCGCCGGCCGCCAGGACGGCAACGGCGACCAACGAAACCAAGGGAGCGGAACGAGTCCTCACGATCACGGCCTCCTCCCGGTGCCGCGAAGGCCCGAGCGCCGTGAACCGGCATCAACGAGCCCTGACCGCTACCTGATACCACACACCGCGACCTGCGTCGATGCCGATCAGAAGCGCCCACGCCCCACGGGGACCAACCGCCCCATGCCCAACAATTCGTGAAAGCCTTCCACGAACGACCGGGTCAGCGGCGGTCCCGCAACCCCGAGAGGAACGCCGCCCACTGCCGCCGGGGAAACATCAACACGGCACCATCCCGATCCTTGGTATCCCGAACGGCGACCACCTCAGGGACCAACGCCACCTCAACGCAGCTACCCGATTGGCCGCTGTAGCTGGACTTCCGCCAGATCATCTGCCCTAACGGCATGTCTAACCTTCCATTTCTTCGGCGATCGTTGCGATCAGATCACTTGAATCACTGCTGGACAAGGCAAGGTTCCGCAGCTCGGCGACGGCATCCCGGTAAGCGGCGACGTCCTTTGCGTCGAACAAGAACGCAGGAGCACGGAAGTGCTCCAGATGAACGATGGGCGGTGCTTTCGCGAACTCGTAGAGGACGAACGCGCCATCCTGCGCAGGCGTGTAGCGGGTGAGCCCATCCGGGATCACCCGCACGATCACGTTGTCGATCGCAGCCATCCGGAGTACGTGCCGAAGCTGCTCCGACATGGTTTCGGCGCCGCCCAACGGCTGCCGAAGGGCGTGTTCCGAGACGAGGACCGCCAACTTCGGTGCGGCCTTGGCGAACAGCACGTCTCGACGGGACATGCGCAGGCCGACTCTGATCTCCCGCTCTTCAGCGGGCAAACCGTGCATGATTTGTCTTGCGTAGTCGGCCGTCTGAAGTAGCCCTGGCAGCAAGTTCGGCGCTACATCGACGATGTTGGAGGCTGTGCGTTCGAACTCCGCCAGCTCCACCAAGTGCTTGTGAGTACTGGAGGAGCTGCGCGCGAAGGTGTTCTTGTTTCCGGCGGTTCGTGCGAACTCGACGATCTCGTCGTATCTGGTACCGGTTACTCCGAGTGTTCCCAAGATCCGGGCAACGTCCTCTGGCTGTGGTGTGCGAGTGCCGGTCTCGTAACGGGAGATGGTCACGTGGCTGGTACCAACCCGGTTGGCAAGGTCACGCACTGTCAGGCCGGTTTGCTTGCGACACTCACGCAGTTCAGCGCCCAGAATCCGCGCTTTCGGCGTGTATTCGTTGGTTCCGGCCATGAACCAACGATAGCCCGGAACATCGCCCGATCTTGATCCGTCAATCGTGGATTAGCAAATCTGGTACCGGTAACACGATCATTGATCCGGAAAGGAGAAGCCATGACCGACTACTTGACCTACGCCTGGCGCCCGGTCACGAGAGGCCGCCACGCTTTCCCGATCACAGCAACGAAAACCCCTGCGGGTGTGCCGGTGGTGGCGTTCTGCGGAGCGAGGGCGGACGCGGGAGAGCTGCACGACCGCTCCGAAGTGGACTGGATCCGCGAGGACACCTGCATGCGCTGCTGGCACGTCCTCGCCGCCCGCCCCTGACCGGTCAGGAGGGCTCCCGATTTTGCCTAAAATTGGAAAGTTCCGTGCCGCGGAGAGGTCCCCAATTTTAGGCAAAATCGGACAACCCGAAACCCAACCTCCGCATCACGGAAGGAAACCCCTCGTCATGTTCTGGATTCAGCTCAGCACGTTCGTCCTGTTCAAC
>NZ_FNOK01000009.1 GCF_900106995.1 Saccharopolyspora shandongensis | reverse complement strand
CGCCGCGGCACGCTGCTCCACGCTCAACGAACTTCGCCCAGCCATACAACCGCTCCCCGGAGATCGGAACTGAATTCCTCAGTCCAACCTCCGGGGACCAGTTCAGGTAGCAGGTGCCCTTCGTCGTCAGTCGGGTCAGGCGCCGAGCTGGGCGCGGAGAGCGCTGGAGCGGATCGCCCAGCGGTCGAGGAGGTCCGCGGCGGCACCGGAGTCGATAGCGTTCGCGACGCGCTCCAAACCGGCGCTGAGCTGGCCGCTGAGATCCGTTCCCGGCCCGTCGTAGGCCACGGCCGCACCGGCCGCGTTGAGCAGCACAGCGTCCCGCACCGGGCCCTTGGCGCCCGCCAGGAGGTCGCGGACCGCCTTCGCGTTGACCGCCGCGTCGCCGCCCTGCAGGTCCTCCGGGCGGCTGAAGGGGATGCCGAAGTCCCGCGGGTCGAGCCGGTCCTCGCGGACCGTGCCGTCGTGCACCGCCCACACCGTGCTGGCGGCCGTGGTGGTGATCTCGTCCATGCCGTCGTCGCCGCGCACCACCAGCGCGGAATTGCCGCGGGTGGCGAACACCTCGGCCACCACCGGCGCCATCCGCGGGTCGGCGCAGCCGATCAGGCCGGCCGCCGGCCGCGCCGGGTTGGTCAGCGGACCGAGGACGTTGAACGCCGTCGGGATGCCGATCTCGCGCCGCGGCCCGCCCGCGTGCTTGAACGCCGGGTGGAACACCGGCGCGAAGCAGAAGCCGATGCCGACCTCTTCGATGCAGCGCCGCACGCCCTCGGGCACCAGGTCGATGGCGACGCCGAGCTCCTCCAGCACGTCCGCGGTGCCGCACTTCGACGACGCGGCCCGGTTGCCGTGCTTGACCACGGTGACGCCGGAGGCGGCGAGCACGATCGCGGCCATCGTGGAGATGTTCACGCTGCCGGTGCGGTCGCCACCGGTGCCGACGATGTCCACCGCGCGCTGCGTGATCTCCAGGGGCCGGGCGTGCGCGAGCATGGCGTCGGCCATACCGCGGACCTCGGCGGGCGTCTCGCCCTTGGCGCGCAGCGCGACCACGAAGGCCGCGATCCGCGCCGGGCTGGCCTCGCCGGACATGATCAGGTCCATCGCCCAGGCGGTGTCCTCCGCGGAGAGATCCTCACCCGCGACGAGGCTGCCCAGCAGTCCCGCCCAGTTTCCCGCCTTGGTTCCCACGTTCTTCACTCCGTCTTCAGCGAGCGGGTCGGCAGCGGGCGGCGGCTCAGGGCCGCGCACCCCGCAGCGGCGATGCCTCCCGCCCGGGTGGCTGCGCCGCTGTGCAAATCATCCCGCAACGCGCGTTCAGGCGGGTACCGGCTTGCCCTGCGACCGCAGGACCTCCGCGACCGTCTCCGCGGCGGCGAGCGGGTCCAGCGGGTGCACCAGGACCGCGTCGGCCTGGGACCAGGTCGCCAGCCACCGGTCGTCCTTGCGGCGCACCGCGACCACCACCGGCGGGCACTGCTCGATCTCGTTCTTCAGCTGCCGGGACACGCCCATGCCGCCGGTCGGCTGCGCCTCGCCGTCCAGGATCACCAGGTCCACGCGGCCCGCGTCGACCTCGCTGAGCACGTCCGCGACGGTGCCGGCCTCGATGTAGTGCAGCCGCGCGAGATCCGGGGCCGGGCGGCGCCCGATCGCTGTGATGATCGCCTCCCGGACCTCGGGGCGATGGCTGAACACGAGAACGTTCGTGGTCGGTGTGCTCATCACTAGCTCCTCGCTGGTCGGCGCAGGATGGGTCCGTCGGATGCTATCGGCCCGACCGGGGCGAACAGTAGCCGCCCGGGCAAATCGATCAACCGGAAGTCGATCAGCTCGGCGGGTCCGCGGCGGGTTGCAGCGCGTCCCAGCCGAAGGATTCGCCGGCGTGCCGCTGCGCGAGACCGGCCATCCGGGAGCTCTCCTGTGAGCAATGCAACGCGTCGAGTTGCTGGACACGCAGCGCGATCAGCGCGGTCAGGCCCGGCGCGGCGTGCTCGTCGCCGCGCCCACCAGGGCGAACGGACCAGCCATCGGCGTCCAGCAGGGCCCGTGCCGACTCGATCGAGTGACCCGGGAGGGCCAGGTGGTGGCGCAAAACCGCAGGTAGTCCGGGCTGCCAGCGGGTCGACCGCGCGAGTGCGGCCGAGGCGGCCTCGGTTTCGTCGAACGCGGTCACGACGATCTCCAGGCCGGGATCGTCGATGCTGATCACGGGCCTGCTCCGGGCGCGGCGGCCGGACTTGAAGGCCGCCCAGGTCGCGCGGATGCCTTTCACGGTGCGTTACCTCCGGGTTGCAATCCGATCACCCTCCGGCGGAGGGCCGGACCCGAGGGCGCGAGGGGAAAACGTGCAAGACATAATGCGTCGCGTGACAACGGCAGCGCCCTCAATCAGTCAACGCGTGCATTCGCTGAACCGGCCGAACATGGTCAGCGTAGGCACCATCGTTTGGTTGGCCAGCGAGCTGATGTTCTTCGCTGGGCTCTTCGCCATGTTCTTCACGGTGAAGGCGCAGAACGAGGGCGAGTGGCCACCACCGCCCACCGAGCTGAACCTCCCGTACGCCCTCCCGTTCACGATCATCCTGGTGGCGTCTTCGTTCACCTGCCAGTGGGGCGTGTTCGCGGCGGAGCGCGGCGACGTCTTCGGTCTCCGCCGGTGGTACGTGATCACCCTGATCATGGGCACGATCTTCGTGCTCGGGCAGGCCGGTGAGTACTACACGCTGGTCACCGAGCACGCGACCACGATCGCTTCGTCGGCGTACGGCACGGTCTTCTACATGACGACCGGCTTCCACGGTCTGCACGTCATCGGTGGGTTGATCGCCTTCGTCTTCCTGATCATCCGGACGAAGCTCAGCAAGTTCACGCCGGCCCAGGCCATCGCGGCGATCGTGGTGTCGTACTACTGGCACTTCGTGGACATCGTGTGGATCGGGCTGTTCGCCGTGATCTACCTCGTCCCCTGATGGATGTAGCAGGGGCCTTGGCCCATGAAGCAAGGTCCCTGTGATCGGCTTCTCGAACGAGGTCGAAACCGAACACCCCGAACCGGACAGCAAGGGTTGCCGCTCTCATGACCACCAACAAGAAACGGAACCGCGCGGGCTCGAAGCTTAAGCGGCGGATCTCCGGTGTACTGGCGTTGGGCATCGCGCTGGTGGGTGCCGGCGGGCTGTACACCGTCGTGACTCCCGAGCCGCAGACCGCGCACGCCGCTGCGGACCCGGCTTTGGTGAGGCAGGGCGAGCAGCTCTACAACAACGCCTGCATCTCCTGCCACGGCTCGAACCTCCAGGGCGTCCAGGACCGCGGTCCGAGCCTGGTCGGCGTCGGCGAGGCCGCCGTGCACTTCCAGGTCGCCACCGGCCGGATGCCGATGGTGCGCCAGGAGGCGCAGGCGACGCGCAAGCCGCCGAAGTTCAACCCGGAAGAGATCGACGCGCTGGCCGCCTACGTGCAGACCTACGGCGGTGGGCCGGAGTCGCCGAAGCAGACCGGCGAGGCGCTGCAGGGCGGCAACACCGCGCGCGGCGGCGAGCTCTTCCGGCTCAACTGCGCGTCCTGCCACAACTTCACCGGTCGCGGCATCGCGATGTCCTCCGGCAAGTTCGCGCCGAACCTGGAGCCCGCCACCGAGCAGGAGATCTACGAGGCGATGCTCACCGGCCCGCAGAACATGCCGAAGTTCTCGGACCGGCAGCTGACGCCGGAGGAGAAGCAGGACATCATCGGCTACATCAAGTCGGTCACCAACGGCAACAACAACCCGGGTGGTAACGACCTGGGCGGCTACGGGCCCGGGCCGGAAGGCGTCATCGCCTGGGTGGTCGGGCTCGGCGCGCTGATCGGCCTCACCCTGTGGATCGGAGCCAGGGCATGAGTGAGCAGAAGAACGAATACACAGAGGCCGAACTGGCCGAGATGAGCCGCGACGAGAAGGTCCGGCTCGGCCTGGCGCTCGACGACGTCGAACTCGTCGAGTACCGGGACAACTTCCCCGTCCCGGGGACCCGGGCGGAGCGCCGGGCGGAGCGGGCGGTCGCCGCCTGGTTCACCCTCGCCGGCCTGTCGGCGCTGGCGTTCATCGCGGTCTTCGTGTTCTGGCCGTGGAGCTACCAGCCGCCGTCGGACGAGCGCGCGCACTTCATCTACTCCCTGTACAACCCGCTGATCGGTTTCTTCTTCGGCCTGGCGATCCTGGCCGTCGGCATCGGCGTGGTGCAGTACCAGAAGAAGTTCATCCCGCACGAGGTCGCAGTCCAGCAGCGGCACGACGGTCACGGTTCCGACGAGGTCGACCGGCAGACCACCGCCGCGCTGCTCGCCGACGCGGGCGTCCGCAGCGGCATCTCCCGCCGGTCGATGATTCGCCGCACCGCGGGCTTCGGCGCCGGTGCGTTCGGGGTCGGCGCGGGCGTGTTCGCCATCGGCGGCCTGGTCCGCAACCCGTGGGCGACCGAGGGCCCGGAGTCGCTGCAGCACACCGAGTGGCTGTCGGAGAACGGCGAGAAGACCTACCTGCGCCGCAACACCGGCAACCCGCACGAGATCTCCCTGCTGCGGCCGGAGGACATCGACGCGGGTGGCTTCGAGACCGTCTTCCCGTTCCGCGAGTCCATGCGGCACGACGAGCACGAGCTCGAGGCCTCGATGAAGAAGGGCGACGCGCCGGTCATGCTGATCCGGCTCCGCCCCGGCAGCCAGCCGGTCAAGCGCAAGGGGCAGGAAGACTTCAACTACGGCGACTACTACGCCTACTCGAAGATCTGCACCCACGTCGGCTGCCCGACCTCGCTGTTCGAGCAGCAGACCGGGCGCCTGCTCTGCCCGTGCCACCAGTCGCAGTTCGACGTGGTCAACACCTACGCCAAACCGGTGTTCGGTCCGGCCACCCGGGCACTGCCCCAGCTGCCGATCGCGGTGGACGAAGAGGGCTATTTCGTGGCCAAGGGCGACTTCATCGAACCGGTCGGCCCGGCATACTGGGAGCGTAACGCATGAGTTCGATCACTCGACCTACGAAGTCGGAGAGCGCTGCGTACCGCAAGGTGGCCACGGCGGCCGACGAGCTCGACTCGCGGTACCAGCTGGCCAAGGGCATGCGGCGGCAGCTCAACAAGGTCTTCCCCACGCACTGGTCGTTCCTGCTCGGGGAGATCGCGCTCTACACGTTCATCATCCTGATCGTGACGGGCGTCTACCTGACGTTGTTCTTCGACCCCTCCATGGAGGAGGTCGTCTACAACGGCGTCTACCAGAACCTCCAGGGCGTCCCGATGTCCCGGGCGATGGAGACGACGCTGAACATCTCGTTCGAGGTGCGCGGCGGTCTGTTCGTCCGCCAGCTGCACCACTGGGCGGCGCTGCTGTTCGTCGCGGCGATGGCGGCGCACATGTTCCGGGTGTTCTTCACCGGTGCGTTCCGCCGCCCGCGCGAGAGCAACTGGACCATCGGCGCCCTGCTGTTCATGCTGGGCATGTTCGAGGGCTTCTTCGGCTACTCGCTGCCGGACGACCTGCTCTCCGGCACCGGTATCCGGGCGACCCTGTCCGGCATCGTGCTGTCGATCCCGGTGCTCGGCACCTGGATCCACTGGGCGCTGTTCGGCGGTGAGTTCCCGGGCACGGAGATCATCCCTCGGTTGTACGTGCTGCACGTGCTGGTGATCCCGGGCGTCATGCTCGGCCTGGTCGCGGTGCACCTGGCGCTGGTCTGGTACCAGAAGCACACCCAGTTCCCCGGCGTGCGGCGCAAGGAGAACAACGTCGTCGGCGTCCGGATCATGCCGGTCTTCGCGCTCAAGGGCGGTGCGTTCTTCGCGCTGGTCACCGGCGTGTGCGCGATCCTGGCCGGCGTCTTCCAGATCAACGCGGTCTGGAACATCGGTCCGTACAACGCCTCCCAGGTGTCGGCGGCCTCGCAGCCCGACTGGTACCTGATCTGGGCGGACGGCATCCTGCGGATCTGGCCCGCCTGGGAGCTCTACCTCGGGCCGTACACGGTTCCGCCGGTGTTCTTCGCCGGTGTCATCGGCATGGGCATCCTGTTCACGCTGCTGATGACCTACCCGTTGATCGAGCGCAAGCTCAGCAAGGACAACGCGCACCACAACCTGCTCCAGCGGCCGCGTGACGCGCCGGTCCGCACCGGCCTCGGCATGATGGCGCTGACGCTGTTCGGCGTGCTGATGATCTCGGGTGCGAACGACATCGTCGCGTTCCAGTTCAACATCTCGCTGAACGCGATGACCTGGGCCGGCCGCATCGGCCTGCTGGTCCTCCCGCCGCTGGCGTACTACATCACCTACCGGGTCTGCCTGGGCTTGCAGCACAGCGACCGCGAGGTGCTGGACCACGGCGTCGAGACGGGCATCATCAAGCGCCTGCCGCACGGCGAGTTCATCGAGGTCCACCAGCCGTTGGGCCCGGTGGACGACCACGGCCACCCGGAGGCGCTGCCCTACCAGGGCGCTCCGGTGCCGAAGAAGATGAACAAGCTCGGCGCGGCCGGCCGCCCGGTGAAGGGCAGCCTGCTCACCCCGGACCCGTCCGAGGAGACCGCAGCGCTGGAGCGCGCTCGGCACGAGGACGTGTCCCGCGACGCGGAGCGCGAGCTGACGGCGGGCAAGCCGCAGCAGCCCACCGAGTAAGGCGAGCACGCACTAGGCCCGGTACCCGAGAGGGTGCCGGGCCTCGTCGTTTTCGGGAGCGATCGCGAGGCGGGCCAGGGGCGGCTACGTTTGCCGGCGTGGCATCGATCAAAGATCCAGAAGTCCGCGCGTTCCTCGAAGCAGGCACCCGCACCGGCAAGCTCGGCTTCACCGCGAGCGACGGGCGACCGCTGGTCGCACCGGTGTGGTTCGTGCTGGACGGCGACGACTTGGTGTTCAACACGGGCAAGGACACCGCGAAGGGCCGTGCGATCGCCCGCGACCCGCGGCTCGTGCTGTGCGTCGACCTGCCCGAGCCGCCTTACGCCTTCGTGCAGGTGCAGGGCATCGCGGAGACGTCCGAGGAGCCCGGCGAGCTGCTGCGGACGGCGACCGAGATCGGCGGCCGCTACATGGGCAGGGACCGGGCGGAGGAGTTCGGCCGCCGCAACGCCGTGCCCGGCGAGCTGGTGGTCCGCATCCGGCCGACGAAGGTGATCGCCGCCCTGGACATCACCGGGTGAGCTCGGCCGTCAGTCGATGCCGGCGTAGGGGGTCCGGCCGGTGGTGGCCTTCTCCAGCCAGGTGCGCCAGGAACCGGCGGCCCCGGCCGGTTCGGCCCACGGGATGCTGCACCGGACCATCCGGGTACCCCCGGTGGTGAGCCAGCGGTAGACGACGCGCGCCTCGTCGGCCGTCGTGCCGTGCAGCGGTCCGGCGCCGGGGATGACGGTCTCCGCCGATGCCTGCAGCAGGTCCACGACCGGCATCGGCGGGACGCCGCGCCGCGCGTTGCCCGCCGCGGCGAGCCGGCCGTGCCGGATCACCGACAGGTGCCAGCCGCCGCGGCCGTCCGGCCGGGCCGCGACGAGCTCGGGCACGCCGGTCAGGGCGGCCAGCCGCTGCCCGCGGTCCAACGACCGCACGAGCGCGGCCAGCTGGTCGCGGTGCACGGCGGCGTCTTCGAAGCGCTGTGCCTCGGACAGCCGGTCGAGCTCGCCCCGCAGCTGCTCCAGCAGATCGGAGCTGCGGCCGCGGATGACGTCCTGGATGGAGATCACCGCGGGCTCGTACTCTGCGGCGCTCTGCCGACCCGCGCAAGGCGCTCCGCAGCGCCCCAGCTCGTACAGGGCGCACGGGCGGCCGCTGGGCTCGCGCGCCGAGATGCGTTCGGTGCACCGGCGCACCGGTGCGGCGGATTGCAGAGCCTCGACGGCGGCGGCCGCCGCCTGGCGGGAGCCGAACGGCCCCAGCGCATCGGGTTTCGGGACGCGCACCACCGACAGGCGGGGGAACGGTTCGTCGGTCAGCACCACCCACCAGGCGCGCTGCGGGAACTTCGAGCGCCGGTTGTAGCGGGGCTGGTGCGCCGCCAGCAGCCGCAGCTCCCGCACCTCGGCCTCCAGCGGGTGAGCGCACTCCACGTGATCGACCCGCTCGGAGATCAGCACCATCTCCTTGACGCGGCTGCGCCGTTCCCCGGCGGTGAAGTACTGCCGGACGCGCCTTCGCAGGTCGGTCGCCGTGCCCACGTAGAGCACCTCGTCCTTCGGCCCGCGGAAGAGGTAGACGCCCGGCGAGTTCGGCAGCCCGTCGGCGAGGCCGCGCTTGCGCCGCTGCTGCGGCGCGACGTCGGGCAGGTGACCGAGCAGGTCCTCCAGCGTTCGCACGCCGAGCGGGCCCACCCGCTCCAGCAGGGCGTGCAGCACGTCCACGGTGGCGCGCGCGTCGTCCAGTGCGCGGTGCACCGGAACGGTGCGGGCGTTGAGCACCCGGGCGAGGGTGCCGAGCTTGTGGTTGGGCGTCTCGTCCCTGGTCAGCACCCGGCGGGACAGCCGCACGGTGTCCACCACCTGCGGCTTCGGCCACCGCAGCCCGAGCCGCTCGCAGTTGGCGCGGAGGAACCCGATGTCGAACGGGGCGTTGTGGGCCACCAGCACGCTGCCGCGGCTGAACTCCAGGAAGGCGGGCAGCACCGTGTCGAAGCGGGGTGCTTCGACGACCATCGCCTCGGTGATGCCGGTGATCGACACGATCGCGGGCGGGATGCCGCGCTCCGGGTTGACCAGCGTGGCGAACTCGCCGAGCACTTCGCCGCCGCGGACCTTGACGGCGCCGATCTCGGTCACCGCGTCCTCGTTGCGGTCGCCGCCGGTGGTCTCCAGGTCGACGACGACGAAGGTCACCTGGTGCAGCGGGACTTCCTCGGCGGTGAGCAGCTCGTCGAAGGACAGTTGCGGGTGCGCGGACATCGGCGATCACGTTACGTCCCGCTACCGACAGGACCGGTGGATGCGTGGATCTGGGACCTGGGCCATTAGCCTGTGGGGGTGGTACCGCCGAAGCCGGGGTCAGCCGACGCCCCAACGCCCGACGAGTCTGCTGTGGACAGTGCACAGCAGGCCGGCGGTGGCCCGCCCGTCGACTGGGACGCGCTGCCCGGTCCGCTGCGCCTGCGGCTGGCGGAACTGGCGGCCTGCTCGCTGGGCGAGATGCGCGCGTCGGACGTGCCGGCCCAGCTCCGCCCGGTGGTCCGCTTCGCACCGGCCAAGCGCGCCAAGCTCGGCCAGCCGGCGCTGATCGCGGCGCTGCGCGACTCCGGGGTGTTCCGCACCGCGGTCGTGGACTGGTGCGGCAACCACCGCCCGGAGGCGCTCGCCCTGGACAACACCGATCCGGTCGCGGTCGCCGCGGCCGCTGTGCTGCTCGGCTCGCCGATCGCGCCGCACTACGTGGAACTGATCGCGTTCCGCGCCGAACAAGGCCAACTGCGCAGCGAGCGCGACTCCGCGACAGCGCGGGTCGAGAGGCTGACCGCTGACGTCGAGCGCCTGCGCGGAGAACTCACCGAGGCCAAGCACGCTGCCGAGCGCGTAGGCGACGAGAACAGCTCGGAGGCGGACCGGCTGCGCAAACGCCTGCGCGAGCAGGGCGTGCGGCTCAAGGAAGCCAAAGACGCCGCGGAGCACGCGCGCGGCGAGCTGGAGAAGATCCGTGCGGAGCACGAGGCGGAGATCGAGGAGGTCGCCGCGGAGCGCGACCGCGAGCGGACGCGAGCGCAGGAGGAGCGGCGGCGCGCGGAGCGCGCTAGCTCCGAGGTCGAGGTGGCGCGGCAGTCCGCCCGAGAAGCCCGTCAGGGCGACGAGGTGCGGTTGGCGCTGCTGCTGGAGACGCTGGAGGGCGCCGTAGGCGGCCTGAGGCGCGAGCTGGGGGCGAGCGGGAGCGGGCCTCGGCCCGCGGACGTCGTGCAGCGCGTCAGGGCGCATTCCGGCGCGACCGGTGAGGTGCCGGACGTCGCCGCGCTGGACCGGTTGCTGGCGCTGCCCGCCGTGCACCTGATCGTCGACGGCTACAACGTGACCAAGACCGGGTATCCGGAGTTGCCGCTGTCCGATCAGCGGGACCGGTTGGCGCACCAGCTCGCCGCGTTGTCCGCGCGGACCGGCGCGGAGGTCACCGTCGTCTTCGACGGCGCCGACGTGCTGGCGGTGCCGACCGCCGGGCCACGCGGGGTTCGGGTGCTGTTCAGCGAGCCCGGGGTGCAGGCCGACGACGTGATCCGCGATCTCGTCTCCGCCGAGCCGAAGGGGCGGCAGGTCGTGGTCGCGACCTCGGACCGGGCCGTGGTCACCTCGGTCCGCCGACGCGGCGCCTACGCCGTTTCGTCCGCGATGTTGCTGGCCCGGCTCAACCGCGTCTAGACCGCCTTCGCGTCAGCGTTCTTCGAGGAGCGCCCTGAGCGCGCCGGCGAACTGCGCGGGGCGTTCGACGGGCCCGAGATGACCACCGGGGAACTCGGTCAGGGGGAGCCCGAGCCCGGTGGCGAGGGCCGCGGCGGCCCGGTAGGGGAGCTGGCCCCGGGAGTCGATGCCGGCGACGGGGATCAGTCGCGGGCCCGCCGCGCCGAGCGCGGCCAGGTCGACCTCACCGGTGGTGAACGGGATCAGGACGTGCTCCAGGAACAGCGGTTGGAGCTCGCCGAGCTGAGAGAACAGCTCCAGCAGTTCCGGGGTGGGCGGTTCGGGGAGGGTCTCGGCGTAGCCGTCGAGCCAGTCGCCGGGGTGGCGCAGGTCCGGGGAGTCCGTGCCGGGTTCCAGAGCCGTCATGGTCTCGGTAATGAGCCGAGCCGCTTCGTCCATCCCCTGGGTGCGCGCGGTCGTCCGGGCCGCTTCGAGCGCGTCCCGGTGGCGTCCGGCGTCCGGCAGCAGGCCGAGCACCGGGGGCTCGTGGACGACCGCGAGGCGGAGGCGGTCGGGGTGGCGGGCCAGCAGTTCGAGGGTGGTGATGGCGCTGGAGCTGAAGGCGAACACGGTCGGCGGCTCGTCGAAGAGCGCCTCGATCAGGCCGAGGGTGTCCTCGGCGTAGAGCTTCGGGTGCTGGTCGCCGTGCTCGGTGCCCGGACGCGCCGAGGCCATGCGGCTGGACATGGCGACGACGCGGTAGTGGTCGACCAGGTGCGCGGCGAGCCCGTCGAGGACGCCGGCGTGGCCGGCGCCGCCGGGCAGGAGCAGCAGCGGGGGACCGTCGCCGCGCTCGCGGTAGTCGATGGGAGTGCCGTCGAGGGTGAGCGTTCCGGTGCGGATGAGTTTCTCCTGTTGGGTTTCTAGATCTTCGACCAGTTGGTCAGGGTGTGGTGGAGCGTGTCGACCGCCCGCCGCCATGAGACGTCGAGACTGTGGTCGGCGGTGAAGCCGCCGGTGGCCTCCAGGTCGCTGAAGCCGTGCAAGGTGCTGCGCAGCAACCGGACCGCGTCGGTGGCGTCGGGTTCGGAGAGGTCGTAGCCGCGCAGCAGCGCGTAGCAGACCTCGACGATGCGTGCCACGCCCGCCGATGCGGCGGGCCCCTCGGACGACACCGGGTACCGGGTGGCCGCGTAGCGGCCCGGATGCCCGGTCGCCATGGCCCGGTAGGTGTCGGCGAAGGCGATCAGGGCGTCGTAGCGGGAGCGTCCCGCCACGGCCGCGCCCAGCGCGTCGGCCCATTCGGTGAGCGCGCGCAGCGCCACGCGTTCCTGCAGGTCGGCGAGGCCCCGGATGTGGGTGTAGAGGCTGGCGTCGCGGACGCCGAAGCGCTTCGCGAGCGCCGCCAGCGTCAGGTTCTCGAAGCCGATCTCGTCGGCGAGGTCGGCGGCGGCGGACACCAGGGCATCCGGAGTGATCCTTTCACGCGCCATAAAGTTTCCTAACCTTCCTAGGATTAATCCTAATGTACACAGGAAAGCGGACGATGCGACTTCGCCGGCCGCGGGGGCGGGACGGCGGATCTGCGAGGTGGCGGGGACGGGCGGCCGCGGGCGGAGGAAGAGGTGCGTCCGGGGTGTTGGGGCCGCCGGGTTCGAAGAGGGTGGGGCCCGGTACGACGGACTGGGCAGCCGCTACCCCAAACGCGCATCCAGCTGCCGGGCCGGCCTGATCATCGCCGCCACGACCTGGCCTCGATGATCCACAGGACCGCCTTGCAGCTTGCCGACGCAATCGACCGCCTGGCGATTGGCGGACACGTGGCCGATGTCATAACCGATCACCAGCGTGTTGTGTGTCTCTCGATCGAGTGGGTTCGAATACAACAATTCCAGGTGACCGGCCTGCATGATCCGTCACCGTGAGCGCATGACTCTCATCCGTTAGAGGTCTTGTGCACGGAGGCGCAAATTTTTGGACCCACTTCTGGACCTTGCGGCTCACCTTTCGTAACCTACTCGGGACCTCGTGGCGATCAGTTGCCCAGACCGGGCGGCCCGCGGGGCACCGTTGCACCGGCTTGTCGGGGAGTCGGGCTGTGCCGGGCAGGGGGCAACCGGCCGGTAAGCGGGCGAAGCAGAAGGAGCAGTGCGCGACGTGGAGTCGCACCGACTTAAGCGCTCTTTGCGAGGTGCCCTGGCCGCAACCGCGGTCGCAGCCGTCGTTGGCATGACCTCCGGGCCGGCGCTCGCAGACCCACAACTCCCGAACAACGCGTCGGACGCGGCGAAGCAGGTGCAGGAGCTCCAGCACCAGGCCGAGCAGCTCACCGAAGAAGCGAAGAAGGCCGAAGACGACCACGACGCCAAGAGGGCGGAGCTGGATCGGGCGAACCAGGAGGCCGGTCAGGCCGAGCAGGTCGCCAACCAGGCCCGTGCCGAGGAAGAGCGGTTCCGCGGCCAGGTCGACCAGCTCACCCACGCGTCCTACCAGGGTGCTCGGCTGAACAAGCTGTCGGCGCTGCTGGTGAGCGAGACCCCGGAAGACTTCCTCAACCGCGCGTCCGCACTGGACGCGCTGGCCAAGGACAACAACGACGCGGTCAAGGCGCTGTCCTCGGCCCGGGAGCAGGCGGAGACCGCCGAGCGCGCCGCGCAGGACGCCCGCAACCGCGCTGTGCAGGCCGAGTCCGATGCCGCGCGCATCGCCGGCGAGCTGGACCAGAAGACCAAGGCGATGAACGACCAGATCGCCAAGGCCAGGCAGCGCTACAACCAGCTCAGCAGTGCGGACCGCGACTCGCTGAAGTCCGACGGAGAGACCGGCGTCGGCTCGATCGCCGGTGCCGGTGCGGCGATCCAGGCGGTCAACGCCGCGCTGGGCAAGCAGGGCTCCAGCTACGTGTGGGGTGCCAAGGGGCCGTCGACCTTCGACTGCTCCGGGCTGACCTACTGGGCCTACAAGCAGGCCGGCGTGACCATCGGCGGCTCGACGAAGACCCAGGTCACCGAGGGCCGCAGCGTGTCCGCCGGCGACCTCAAGCCGGGCGACCTGATCTTCTACTACAGCCCGGTCAGCCACGTCTCCATGTACATCGGCAACGGCAAGGCGGTGCACGCCCCGACCGAGGGCGACGTCGTCAAGGTGGCCGACTACAAGAAGATCGGCCCGGTGACGGCGATCCGCCGCGTCGCGGGCTGAGCTGACGTTCCGCATTCGGGGCCGGCGCCACCAGGTGCCGGCCCCGAACGCATGTCGGGGGACCCGGACGGGCCGCCGATGTGATCGGGAATACCATGCGCCCCGTGCATGCACCGGGGGTGATCAGGGCGTGGCTGGCGGTAGTCGCCGCCGGCGCCGTGCTGGCCGGGGTTTCCGCGATCCCGCTGCCGTCGCCGGAACTTCCGCGCACCGCGTCGGTGCGCGCCGGCTTCGCCGTGCCTGCGACGCCGGACGCGGCGGTGCGGGACCTGCTGGAGCGGCGGGCCGCCGCGGTCCGCGCCGGTGACGAGGCGGCGTTCGCGACCACGGTGGACCCCCAGTCGCCGCCGGACTTCCAGCGCCGCCAGCACGAGCTCTTCCGCAACCTCACGACGATCCCGGCGACCGAGTGGACTTACGAACTCGACGGCACGGCCGGTGACCGGCCGCCGGTGCCCGCGGCGGACGAGACCTGGGCCCCGCGGGTGGTGCTGCGCTACGCGCTGACCGATGTGGACGGTTCGCCGACCCGGCGGGCGCTCGGCTACGTGTTCGCCCGGCGCGGCGGTTCCTGGTACCTCGCGGACGATGCCGGCGCCTGGCGGGGCCCGTGGGACTTCGGGCTGTGCCACGTGCGCCGCACCGCAACCGGCATGGTCATCGGCCACGATCCGCAACCGGTGGCGCGGGTCTCCCGGCTGCTGGACGCCGCCGTGGCGGACGTGACGGCGGTCTGGGGGCCGGACTGGCCCCGGCGCGTGGGCGTGCTGGTCCCGGCGTCCCAGGAGGAGCTGCGTTCGCTGGTGGGGCCGGAGTTCGCGGTGGACGGCATCGCGGCCGTCGCGGTGGCCGACCGGGTGGACACCGACGCCCGCCGGGCGGAGGGCCAGCGGGTGGTGCTCAACCCCAAGGCGGCCGACCGGCTCTCCGACCAGGCCCTGCGCGTGGTCCTGCGGCACGAGATCACCCACGTCGCGGCCCGCGTGGACACGGCGGCCGACGCTCCGATGTGGATGCTGGAGGGCTTCGCCGACTACGTCGGCTACCGCAACAGCGGGGTGGCGCCGAAGGACATCGCCCCGGACCTCATCCGGAAGATCCACGAGGCCGGACCGCCGGCGAGGCTGCCCGACGACCGCGAGTTCCACCAGGCCGGGCGCCGCCTGGACCTGGCCTACCAGCAGTCCTGGTCGGTGGTGAGCCACCTCGCCGACCGGCTCGGCGAACGACGCCTGGTGGACCTCTACCGCCGCGTGGCGGCGACCGGCTCACCGGCCGAAGTGGACAGAGCCCTGCGCGAGGCCACGGGCCTCAGCAAGGCCCAGCTGGTGGCCGACTGGCGAGCCGGCCTCCGTCACACCTTCGGTTGATTCTCGGGCGGCTTCGTGCCGCTAGCTGAGGTTGGTCAACGTGTCGTCGGCGATCCGCATCGCGGGATCGGATCGGTTCGACCGCGCCCAGTCGGCCAGTTCGCCGACCATGGCCTCGATCTCCGCCGCCGCGAAGTGCGACGGCTGAACATCCACGACATGGTCAACCGCCGCACCGCCGCCGGCGAGGTGCTGAACGCGGACGAGCGCCTGACGGTGCTGGAGGCGGTTCGCGCCTACACGCACGGATCCGCTTACGCGGCAGGGGAAGAAGCGCTCAAGGGCACGTTGGCGCGCGGGAAGCTCGCCGACTTCGTCGTGCTGTCGGACGACCTCTGGGCGGTCGACCCGGCGAGGCTGAAGGACGTCGCGGTAGGCGCCACCGTCGTCGGCGGCGTTCCGGAGTACGACAGCGGAGCGCTCGCATAGCGCGGAGGGCCGCCGGTTTCGCGCGAAATCGGCGGCCCTCCGCACTGCGACGAGTCGGCTACGAGTAGATCGCCTCGATGGTGGCCGCGTGGTTCTCGGCGACCTTGTTCCGCTTGAGCTTCATGCTCGGCGTCAGCTCGCCGGTGGCCTCGGTGAAGTCCGCCGGCAGGATCCGGAACTGCTTGATCTGCTCCGCCCGGGACACCGCCTTGTTGGCCTCGTCGACGGCCTTCTGCACCTCGGCGCGCAGGTCCGGGTCGTCGACCAGCTCGGTCGCCGGGGTGTTCTCCGGCCGGGAGTTGTTCGCCAGCCAGGACGGCAGGAACTCCGGGTCGAGGGTGATCAGCGCGCCGATGAACGGCTTCTGGTCGCCGACCACCATGCACTGGCTGATCAGCGGGTGCGCCCGCAGCGCGTCCTCCAGCATCGCCGGGGCGACGTTCTTGCCGCCCGCGGTGACGATGATCTCCTTCTTCCGGCCGGTGATCTTCAGGAAGCCCTCGTCGTCCAGCGAACCGAGGTCGCCGGTGTGGAACCAGCCGTCCTCGAGGGACTCCTTGGTGGCGGTCGGGTTGTTCCAGTACTCCTTGAACACCACGTCGCCCTTGATCAGCACCTCGCCGTCCTCGGCGATGCGCACCGACGTGCCCGACACCGGCTTGCCGACGGTGCCGACCTTGAACGCGCTCTCCACGTTCACCGCGGCCGCGGCGGTCGTCTCGGTGAGCCCGTAGCCCTCCAGCACCGGCACGCCGACGCCGCGGAAGAAGTGCGCGAGCCGCTCGCCCAGCGGCGCGCCGCCGGATACCGCCGCGATGCAGCGACCGCCGAGGGCCGCCCGGAGCTTGCCGTACACGAGCTTGTCGAACAGCGCGTGCTTGAGCTTCAGCCCCAGGCCCGGGCCGCCCTCATCCTGGGCGCGGCTGAACGCGACCGCGGTGTCCTCGGCGAGGTCGAAGATCCGGCCCTTGCCGCTGCCGTGCGCCTTCTGCTTGGCGGTGTTGTAGACCTTCTCGAACACCCGCGGCACCGCCAGCACGAACGTCGGCCGGAACGAGCCGAGGTCGGTGACGAGGTCCTTGATGTCGCTGGTGTGGCCGAGGGTGACCCTGCCGTACACGCACATCACGGTGATCGCGCGGGCCAGCACGTGCGCCATCGGCAGGAACATCAGCATCGAGTTGCCGGGCCGGGTCAGCTGCGGGAAGGCCTCGATGTCCGCGCGCACCTCGGCGAGCATGTTGCGGTGCGTGAGCACGCAGCCCTTGGGGCGGCCGGTGGTGCCCGACGTGTAGATCAGCGTCGCGGCGTCCTCGGCGCGCACCGCGCGGCGGCGCAGGTGCACGTCGCGGTCCTCGACCTCCGCGCCGAGCGCGGTCAGCTCGTCGATCGCGCCGGCGGCTCCGCCGCTGGTCGGGCCCTCGATCTGCCAGACGTGGGAGACCTCGGAGAGCCGGTCCACGACCTTGTCCACCTCGGCGCGGTGCGACTCGGTCTCCACGATCACGGCCTTGGCCGCGGAGTCGGTGAGGATCCACTCGACCTGGTCGGCCGCGGAGGTCTCGTAGATCGGCACCGTGACGCAGCCGGCCGTCCAGATCGCGAAGTCCAGCAGGCTCCACTCGTACCGGGTCCGCGACATCAGGCCGACCCGGTCACCGGGCTCCAGGCCCGCGGCGACCAGGCCCTTGGCCACGGTCAGCACCTGCGCGGCGAAGTCGGCGGCGGTGACGTCGACCCAGGTGCCGTCCACCCGGCGCCGGAAGCTCACCGTGCTCCCGAAGCGCTCCGCGTTGGCCCACACCATGTCGGTGAGGTTCTCGTCCTCGGCCACGGTCGTTGTGGCAGGCGCGCTGAACTCTCGCACGTCGAAACCTCCGAAAACACACCAGTCAGTGGGGCACAACCTAACGCCGATAGTTACTGAGCGGTAGTCCCCGTTGTGCGCCGCTCCAGTCAACACAGCGTAGTTGTCCCGATGATCGGCATGGTGCCGCCGGTTGGCGGCTTGCGCCGCTCGAACGGTGCAGGTGGGCTACGAGCGCTCCCAAAGCGGTGCTCGAACGGATTAAGTTCGAGGGGAGGAGTTGTCGGCGGAGGGGAGTTGGACTTGCGCGTCCACGTCGTTTCGGACGTCCACGGCAACGTCGAGGACCTCAAGCGGGCCGGGGACGGCGCCGACGCGCTGGTGGTGCTCGGTGACCTGATCGACTTCGTCGACTACCACGACCACGGCAAGGGCATCCTCGGTCGGGTGTTCGGCCCGGAGAAGGTGGCCCGGTTCGCCGAGCTGCGGCGCAGCCAGCGCGGCCCGGAGTTCGGCGCCTACGTGCGCTCGCTGTGGGCCGGCCTGACCGATCCGGCGGCGGTGGTCGAGGAGGCCGTGCGCGAGCAGTACGCCGAGCTGTTCGCGGCGCTGACCGCGCCCACCTACGCCACCCCGGGCAACGTCGACGCACCGCACCTGTGGCCGGAGTTCGTCCGCGACGGCATCCGGGTGCTCGACGGCGAGAGCGCCGAAATCGGCGGCCTGACCTTCGGTTTCGTCGGCGGCACCGTGCTGCCGGCGGGCGTGACGCTGCGCCGCCACGCCGCCTGGGTGCCGTACCTGCGGCCCGAGGACGAGTACGACGCGGCCGTCGCGGCGCTGCCCGAAGTGGACGTGCTGTGCACCCACCTGCCGCCCGCCGTGGCGGAGCTGACCTACGACGTGGTGGCGCGGCGGCCGGAGACCGGCTCGGCCGCGCTGGTCGAACGGATCGCCGCCGACCGGCCGCGGTGGTCGCTGTTCGGGCACGTGCACCAGCCGCTGGCGCAGCGCATGCGAATCGGGCGCACCGAGTGCGTCAACGTCGGGCATTTCCAGCGCATCGGGCGGCCCTACGTGCTCCGCTGGTGAAGGTGAGGAGAAACCCTGCTCCTCCGCGCCGCTACCGCTGCCCGCACCCGGTAACCTGCGGCGCATGGTCGATCAGTCCACCCAGTCCATCGTGATCGAGGCGCCGGCCGCGCAGATCATGACAGCCATCGCGGATTTCGGCGCCTACCCGGAGTGGGCGGAAGCGGTGAAGGAGACCGAGGTGCTCTCGCGAACCTCGGGTGGTGACGCGGAGCGGGTGCGCTTCGTGCTGGACGCCGGAGTGGTCAAGGACACCTACGTCAACGTCTACGACTGGGCGGGCGACGGCCTGTCGGTGAGCTGGAACCTCGTCGAGGGCCAGGTGCAGAAGGCGCAGCGCGGCAGCTACCGGCTCAGCCCGCTGCCTGACGACCGCACCGAGGTGACCTACAGCCTGGCGGTGGACCTGGCGATCCCGATGATCGGCCTGTTCAAGCGGAAGGCCGAGAAGATGATCATGGATACGGCGCTGAAGGAGCTCAAGCGCCGCGTCGAAGGCGCGAAGTAAGCAAGCATCCGTTGCGAATCCTGCTGTTCACCGGAAAAGGCGGGGTGGGCAAGACCACCCTCGCCGCCGCCACCGCTGCGCGCATCGCCGGCCGCGGGGGCAAGGTGCTCGTCGTCTCCACCGACCCGGCGCACTCGCTGGGCGATGCGCTCGACGTCGAGCTCGGCGCGAAGCCGCGCGAGGTGCGGCTGGACGGCTCGCGCGCGATGCTGCACGCCGCCGAGGTGCAGACCCGCGGCCTGGTCGACGGCGCCTGGCGGGAGCTGCGCGAACACCTGCGGACCATGCTGCAGGGAGCCGGTGTCGACGAGGTCGACGCGGAAGAGCTCACGGTGCTGCCCGGCGTGGAGGACCTGCTCGCGCTCTCCGAGGTGCACCGGCTGGCCGTGAGCGGGCCGTGGGACACCGTGATCGTCGACTGCGGGCCGACCGCCGAAACGCTGCGGCTGCTCGCGCTGCCCGAATCGCTCGCCGGCTACCTGGAGCGGCTGTTCCCGGCGCACCGCCGGGCCGTGCGCGGCTTGCTCGCCGGCATCGCCGGTAGCGAGCAGGTGGAGCGCTGGGACTCCGTCGCCGACGGGCTCGGGCGGCTCGCGGAGCGGCTCGCGGACCTCAAGGACATGCTCGGCGACAACGGGACCAGCGTCCGGCTGGTGCTCACCCCGGAGACGGTGGTGGCCGCCGAAACCCGCCGGACGCTGACCGCCCTGGCGCTCCAGCAGATCCGGGTGGACGGCCTGGTGGCCAACCGAGTGGTGCCGCACCCCGGATCGGCGCGCGGCGCCGCGGCGGGCTGGTTGCGCACCCGCCGCCGCGAGCAGGAGAAGGTGCTCGACACCCTGCGGGCGGCGACGGATCTGCCGCTGCGCGTGGTCGAGCACCGCGCCGCCGAACCGGTCGGCGCGGAGGAGCTGCTGGCGCTCGGCGACGAGCTCTACGCCGAGGCCGATCCGCTGGAGAACCCGTCGAACCAGCCGTCCATGCAGGTCACCGGCGGTGGGCGAACGCTGGACGCGGAGTACTCGCTGCGGATCGCGCTGCCGCTGCACCCGGCGGCGGAGCTGGACCTGGCGCGGGTCGGTGACGAGCTGGCGATCACCGTCGACGGCCGCCGCAGGCTGATCGCCCTGCCTGCGGTGCTCCAGCGGTGCGCCGTGACCTCGGCGGTCGCTGGCGACGACGGGCTGACGGTGCGGTTCCGGCCGGACCCAGAGTTGTGGATGCGGTGAGACCGGTGGACGAGATGCGCGACGAATCCCGGCACGACCAGCTCCTCGACGAGCTTCGGCAACTGCTCGACGTGGTCGCGGGCAAGGCGGAGGACTACCTCGGCAATTGCGACCAGGACGCCGAGCCCGGAAGCGGAACGGCCTGCGGCTGGTGCCCGCTGTGCGCGGCGGTGGCGCGGCTGCGCGGTCACCGCCCGGAGCTCAACGACCAGCTCCTCGGGATCGTCCGGTCGCTGCGGCAGATGCTGGCCGATCCGCGCCCGGCCGAAGAGCCGGAGGAGTCCGAAGAGGACGTTCCGGCACCGTCGAAGGTGCGGCGGATCGCGGTGCGGCGGGTCACCGGCCCGGTGCTGGCGGACGGCGAGGCCGCGTCGAGGTGCTGACCATCGGAGTGGACGTCGGCGGAACCAGCGTGCGGGCCGGCGTGGCGGATCAGCACGGCGAGATCCTGGAAACCCACCGCGTGCCCACGCCGGCCACCGGCCCGGAGCTGAACGCGGCGATCGCGGACACGGTTCGCGCGCTCGCCGACCGGTACCCGGTCGCCGGGGTCGGCCTGGCCGTCGCCGGGTTCGTCAGCGAGGACCGCAGGGTGGTGCGCTTCGCGCCGCACCTGGCCTGGCGGCACGTCGCGGTCGCCGACGAGCTCGCCGAGCGGCTCGGGCTGCCGGTCGTCCTGGAGCACGACGCCAACGCCGCGGCCGTCGCGGAGCAGCGTTTCGGAGCGGCGGTCGGCGCGCGGGTGGCCGCGCTGGTGGCCATCGGCACCGGCATCGGCGGCGCGCTGGTGATCGGCGGCGAGGTGTTCCGCGGGGCCTACGGCGTCGCCCCGGAGCTGGGGCACCTGCGCGTCGTCCCGGACGGCAGGCCGTGCTCCTGCGGCAAACGAGGCTGCTGGGAGCGGTACTGCAGCGGCACCGCACTGGCGGCCACGGCGCTGGAACTCCGCCGGGAGGCGGGGGAGCCGGTGCTGGTCGAGCCGACCGGCGTCGACGTCGCGCACGCGGCGGAAGCGGGCGATCCGGTAGCCCGCCGCGCGGTCGCGGATCTGGCCCGCTGGCTCGGCGAGGGCCTGGCGCTCGTCGCGGACGTCTACGACCCGGAGGTCGTGGTGATCGCGGGCGGGGTCTCCGACTCGGCGCACCTGTTCCTCGACGCGGCCCGGGAGCACTACGCCCAGGCGGTCACGGGAGCCGGTCACCGCCCGCTGGCGCGGATCGCGGTGGCCCACTACGGGGATTCGGCGGCCATGATCGGCTCGGCGGCCCTGGCCCGAGAACACGTCCTCACCAAAGCCCCCCACCTGACCTGACGACGCGATTCCGCGAGACGTCGCCGAACACGCGCCCACAGATCGCGTCGGCCAAGCCCCTGTAAACGGTCCTGCGCCAATCGGCGTGGTCAAATCCTGGTCCGATGTGCCCCCAACAACTACCTATTTAAAGGTGGCGGCAGCGTTGAGGATTCGATTAATCATTCTTCGATTAATCGCGTGCGGATTTTCGAAGTTTTTCTCGTATTATTGTTGAAATGACAGGTGCTGGGCTGGTAAAAATTGGTCACATGTATCGGGACGTCTCGTTTGGCCTCAATGGTCGTTTGGGTTGCTGACTCCGGCGGCGTTTCTCGGTGTAGAGCGTGGCTTCCTGTTCCAGCAGGGAGCCATGCGGGTTAATTGTCTTCGCGGGTTGGAAAGGAACAACGGTTGAGGAGTGTAGATCGTCATCGGCGTGCCGGGCCAGGCGAACAAGGTGGTCACAGGGCATCTCACCCGCCCAGGGGGCGCCGTCGGAGTCGGAGCCCCCTGGTGGGGCCAGGTGCGCGGCTGCGAGTTGGGGCCGACGAGGGGCGCGAGGCCGCGCTCGTCCCTAGGGCGGCTGGGCCGGCATGGCTAGGTTTGATCGGTGACGTCCTTGGCGGGTGGGGCATCACCATGCGAGCGGGCGTGTTGTTGGTGATCTGTTTTCTGGGGTCAGCGCTGGTGATGTCAGCACCGGGGGCCGTTCTCGTCACTTCGTTGATCGGGTTTGTGTGGGGGAGGATCGCATTCCGCCGCCGGTTGCGGTAAGACGTCTTTCGGTCTCGTGTTTGCCCAGCCGTGTCCGCGCCTGGGCAAACACGATCGATGCCGGATTTGCCACTGTGCGGTGGGGCTTGTCCGTGTTCGTCCTTCAACTGGAGCGTGGTGCTCTCGATGGTGTGACCGCGATTGCCGGGAGATTAATCGTGGAACACGATTAATCATGCGTTTGAGGTAAGGGAGATTTATCTGTTGGAGGTACAAGGTGAAGGAACGGTGCCCGATGCGCGTTACGGCTCATTTCTCCGATGAGACCTGGCGAACGTCTAGCAGATGTGGCCCTAACAATGCGAACTGCCTGGCAGTCAACCATGACAAGGGGACTGATCTTGTCGGACTTCGTGACACGAAGCTGTCCGACAGTCCCGTGCTGGTGTTCGTGGCGCGCCAGTGGTGGTCCTTCCTGGCCTCCGCGCGAGCCGGGGTCTATGACAGGTGAGATGCGCGATACCACCCGTTTGGTCTCATGGGTTGCGATTAATCGTTATAGCGTAGCCGTCTATGACTCCAATTGGGTGTGTCATTTCGATGCTGGTATGTCAAGTTCGGTGTTGCTGCACATACAGCTACAATAATCATTCAGAGTTAATCTCGGACCGACTTGGAGACCGGTGTCCGGCACGATGCAGTGTCTCGCGGCGCGAAGTTTTCTCGGCAAGGCGGTGCGCAACGCCCGCATCCGGGTTGCCGTGAGCCAGGACCAGCTCGCCAAGAAGTGTGGCTGGTCGCAGGGAAAGATCCAGAAGATCGAGTCTGCCAGTCAGGCGACCGCTGTGGGGGATGTGGACACGCTCGTCGAGGCGTTGGGCATCGGTGAAGAATTGGCCGAAAAGATGAGGGACTCGGCGCGGAAGTCCCGCGAGCTTCGAAGTGGGCGCCCGTCGCCGCCTCCGTACTTCCACAGGTTCCTCGAATCCGAACCCCATGCCACCGAGGTTCGTGCGTGGCATTGCGAGCGGATCCCAGGCTTGTTGCAAAGCGAACAGTACATGTTGGCACAATTCAGGCATGCGGGTGCCGATGATGTGACCCAGTCCATGCGTCAGCGCCTCGAGCGGCGGAAAACACTGTTGGGATCCCGGCCGCCGTTCTACCGCGTCGTCCTGAGCGAATCGGCCTTCCGGCGCATGCCTGGAGGACGGGCTAGGCGAAATGCTATCCTCGCGGACCAAGCGGAACATCTCATCGAGTTCACATCCCAATGCACGCGTTTGCAGCTGCAGGTCCTGCCCTTTGACGCGGAAACTCCCTACGTACCCGGCGATTTCACTGCGATGAGCTTCGCTGTGGATCCGCTGTCGGCTGATGCGGAGGCGCCGGAGGCAGGTCGGGAATCGTTCGTTTACCTTGAGCACGCGCACCATGGCGACTACCGCAAGAAGAGCCAGGAGCTCAAGGGGTACCACAACACGTGGGATCAGCTCAGTGCGGCTGCATTGTCGCAGCAAGATACGAAGTTGTTCCTGCAGGACCTGGCCGAGGAGTGCCGTAGCCGGCTCCCCCTAACGGCGCTTCCCCAGGAGAGCAAAGATCTGCTTAAATGATCATCATTGCGGCACAGCATGCGGGGAGATGATCAGCGCGATGTCGGAGCGCGACGAGGATATCGACGCACCTCGCGGCATAGATCTCGAGAGTCCAAGCGTGGCGCGTGTCTACGACTACTTCCTCGGAGGCTGTACCAACTGGGCGATCGACCGCGCTTTCGGCGACATGATCCTGCAGGGCTTCCCCGTCCTGCGTGATATCGCCGTCGCGAACCGGCTGTTCATGCATCGTGTGGTCCGCCATCTCGTGCGCCTCGGTGTGCGGCAGATCGTCGATGTTGGTTCTGGTGCGCCGACGATGGGGGCGGCCCACCAGGTGGCCCAAGAGCTGGATTCCGAGGTCAACGTTGTCTACATTGACCGTGATCCGATCGCGGTTGCCCATTCGCGACTACTTCTGGACCAAACGGGCGATCCGCGCAGACATGTGGCGATCGAAGCCGACCTGCGTGAACCGGACAGGCTTTGGCAGAAGATGCTCGCCACCGAACTCGTGGATCCTGATGAGCCGATAGCGTTGCTGCTGATCGCTGTTCTCCATATACAACAATTCGATAAAAATGGTTCGGAAATAGGCCCGGAGGCTGTTGCGCGGTACCGCGAGTTGCTGCCGACTGGCTCGTTCCTCGCGGTGTCGCACATAACTGATGACGGTGTTCCCGAGGAAATCTTCTCCAAGCTCGTAGCTCTCAGGTGTCGTTGCGCCTCCTCCAGCAGTCCCATGATTTGGCGCAGCCGGGATGACATCGGCGCGCTCCTCGGAAATTTCACGCATTTGTCGCCGGGTATGTGCTGGACGCCGCTTTGGTACCCGGAGGCAACTGACTCCTTATCCCAGGATTCTCCGTTTACTAGCCCAAGCGAATCAGCCACTTGGGCAGGAGTGGGCCATAAGCGCTCGGCGTGAACCAGCCTGCGTTCGAGGAGCTAGCGCCGTTGGACGGCGCCCCTCTCCGCAGCAATTGAGGGTGCTGCCGCTCCCTGCGCCCGGTAGGCAAGGCCTTGTACTGCGCCAATCTCTCGACAAGCGAGGGTCAGACCTGGGCGCCGTCGTCGTTGCCGGTGTTCGGCGGCGGGCCCTGGCGCAGCCTCAGCAGGAGCCAGCCGATGCCTGCGCTGATCAGCACCAGGCCCAGCGGCATCGAGAGCGAACTCGACATCCCGGCGAGGCCGGGCACCAGCAGGACCAGCACTCCGACCGCGATCACCGCGATCCCGAGCAGCGTCGTCGGTCGCGGCGTGGGCAGCGGCGGCGGCTCCGGCGGGACGAAGTGCTCTTCCTCCTCCTCGGGCCCCGGCGTCCAGTCCCGCGGCCCCGCGTCGGGCGCGGCCTTCGGCTCGACCTCGGCGACGTCGGCGACCGCGCTCGCGGTGCCCGCGGCGTCGGTGGTCTCCCCGGGGACGTCCTCGGGCCACCGCGCGAACGTCGAGTCCCGCTCCAGATCGGCGACGATCTCGGCGAATGCGGCGTCGATGTCCTCCGGCCCGTCGGGGTTGTCGCGGCGCGTGTTCATACGACTTCCTCGGCCCGTTCGCAGTGGATGCGTTGCAGGAATTCGACGCTGCCGCTGAAGATCGCGGGCGCGTCGTGGTCCAGCGTCGCCACGTGGAAGCTGTCGGCCAGCACGACCTCCGCGAGATCGCTGCTGGCGACCCCGTCCAGCACGAGCGCGGAGTTGACCGGCTCCACGACGTGGTCGACGGCCGACCGGAACAGCAGCAGCGGCTGGCGCACCCGGCCGAGGTCGGCACGCACGACGCCCCAGAACTCCTGCATGCTGGCCATCGCGCGCAGCGGCAACCGCTGGTAGGCGAGCTCGAACCCGCCGGGCTTGGCGATGTCGCCGGGGATCCCGCCGATCGCGGGCCACACCCGGCCCAGCAGCGGTAGCAGCCGGGCACCCATGCGCAGCGTCGTCACCGACGGGTTGACCAGCACGATCCCGGCGATATCGGGATGCCGCTCGGCCAGCCGCAAGGTGAGCGTGCCGCCCATGGACTGGCCGAACACGAACACCGACCGGCAACGCCCGCGCAGTTCGGCGAGTTCGGCCTCGGCCGCGGCGTACCAGTCCCGCCAGCTCGTCCGGTTCAGGTCCGGCCACCGGGTGCCGTGGCCGGGAAGCAGCGGGCAGCGGACCGTGAACCCCTCCGCCGCCAGGTGCTCGCCCCAGGCGCGCATGCTCTGCGGGGTGCTGGTGAACCCGTGGCAGAGCAGCACGCCGATGTCCTCCGATCCGTTGTGCGTGAACGGTTCGGCACCGGGGAGCACGGGCACCGCGGCCTCCCAACAGCATCGGCGAGCCAGTACCGCTTCATCGTCGCATGCGCGGCCGACATGTGGGGCGGATTGGCGGTGCCGTCGTGATCGCTCCGGGTAGGCGGTCGAGATCACCACATCGAGGTCGCATTGTGCCCGATGTCGCGGCTCCGTAGGCTGAGCAGGGAAGTCGGCGGGGCAAGGAGGCGGCAGCGCGGTGTTGTACTGGGTGATGAAGCACTTCCTGCTCGGGCCCTTGATGAAGCTGTTCTGCCGTCCGAAGGTCGAAGGCGTCGAGCACGTGCCGGCTACCGGCGGCGCGATCCTGGTCAGCAACCACCTGGCGGTCGCCGACTCGTTCTTCATGCCGCTGATGATGCCGCGCCGGGTGACGTTCCTGGCCAAGCGCGAGTACTTCACGGGCAAGGGCGTCAAGGGCAAGTTCAAGAAGTACTTCTTCTCGGGTGTCGGGCAGGTGCCGATCGACCGCTCCAGCGGCGCCGCCGCGCAGGCTGCGCTGGACACCGGCGTCCGCCTGCTGCGAGAGGGCAAGCTGCTGGGCGTCTACCCGGAGGGCACCCGGTCGCCGGACGGTCGCCTGTACAAGGGCAAGACCGGTGTCGCGCGGATGGCGCTGGAGTCGAAGGCGCCGGTGATCCCGATCGCGATGTTCGGCACCGACCGGGTCAACCCCATCGGATCGAAGATGTGGTACCCGCACAAGGTCGTGGTGAAGGTCGGGCCGCCGCTGGACTTCTCCCGCTACGAGGGCATGGCGGGCGACCGGTTCGTGGAGCGGTCCATCACCGACGAGATCATGTACGCGCTCATGGAGCTCTCCGGCCAGGAGTACGTGGACGTCTACGCCGCCAAGGTGAAGGACGACCTCGCCGCGCAGGGCAAGCACGTCGCGGGCTGGAAGGCGCAGAAGCCGGCCGAGCGGCTCCCGGAGTCCAAGGCCGGCTGACGGCCCGCACACCCTGCTGGAACAGCGGCCACCTACCCTTGCCCGGTGCGGTACTTCTACGACTGCGAGTTCATCGAGGACGGACAGACCATCGAGCTGGTGTCGATCGGGATGGTCGACGAGTCCGGCCGCGAGTTCTACGCGGTGTCCACCGAGTTCGACGCGTCTCGGGCCGGTGCCTGGGTGCGGCAGCACGTGCTGCCGCAGTTGCCGCCGCCCGCCGATCCGTGCTGGCGCTCCCGCGCCCGGATCCGCGAGGACCTGTATTCCTTCCTGACCGCCCGCAACGGGAACATCGAGCTGTGGGCCTGGTACGCCGCCTACGACCACGTGGCGCTGGCGCAGCTGTGGGGCGCGATGCCGATGCTGCCGTCGCGGATCCCGAAGTTCACCCGCGACCTGCGGCAGCGCTGGGAGGACGTCGGCAAGCCCAAGCTGCCGGCCGCGCCGGACAACGCCCACGACGCCCTGGCCGACGCCAAGCACAACCTCGAGCGCTGGAAGGTGATCGAGGAGGTCCGCCGCAAGCGCGGCTTCGTCTGGTAATCGGCTCCGGACCTCGCACGTTCCCAGCTCCGCGGTCGCGACCGGTAACTTCCCGGGTACTTGCTGCAACGATCCAGTTCGTGCCACGCTGTGGCCAGGGGGAGATGCAGATCACGTCCTTTCTGGGCTGAATTCGAGGAGGCGGCGAAAAGCGATGCCGGCTGGAATGCGTGTCGGAGTGCTCACCGGTGGCGGCGACTGCCCCGGGCTCAACGCGGTGCTCCGCGCGGTGACCCGCAAGGGGATTTCGGTGCACCAGCACGAGATCCTGGGATTCCGCAGCGGATGGCTGGGTCCGGTGGAGGGCCTGACCATGCCGCTGACCCTGGACAAGGTGGAGGACATCCTCAACCGGGGCGGCACCATCCTGGGCTCGTCGCGCACCAACCCGTACAAGGTCGACGACGGGATCGCCCGGCTCAAGGCGACCTTGGAGGAGAACCGGGTGGACGCGCTGATCGCGATCGGCGGCGAGGACACCCTCGGCGTCGCCGAGCAGCTCACCCACGACGGCGTGCCGGTGGTCGGCGTGCCCAAGACGATCGACAACGACCTGGACGCCACCGACTACACGTTCGGCTTCGACACGGCGGTGCACATCGCCACGGAGGCCATCGACCGTTTGCGCACGACGGCGGAGTCGCACCACAGGGCGCTGGTGGTCGAGGTGATGGGTCGGCACGCGGGGTGGATCGCGCTGCACTCCGGGCTGGCGGGCGGCGCGAACGTCATCCTCGTGCCGGAGCAGCCGTTCAGCGTCGAGAAGGTCTGCGCCTGGGTGGAGCAGCGCTTCGAGCGCCAGTACGCGCCGATCATCGTGGTCGCCGAGGGAGCGGTTCCGGAGGGCGGCAAGGAACTGCTGCTGACGGGCGAGAAGGACGCCTTCGGCCACGTCCGGCTGGGCGGCGTCGGCACCTGGCTGGCGGAGGAGATCGCGGCGCGCACGGGCAAGGAGTCGCGCGCGATGGTCCTCGGCCACGTGCAGCGCGGAGGCACGCCGACGGCCTACGACCGGGTGCTGGCGACCCGCTTCGGCCTGCACGCGATCGACGCGATCACGGAAGGCGACTACGGCAAGATGGTGGCGCTGCGCGGCACGGACATCGTCCGGGTGCCCCTGCGCGAAGCAACGGCATCGCTGAAGACGGTGCCCCTGGAGCGCTACGCAGAAGCCGAAGTCCTCTTCGGCTGAGCCGCCCGATAGGCGCCGCCGTCTGACCCGTGAGGTCGGGCGGCGGCGCCTTTCGCACGTTCAAGCCCAGACGAGATGCAGGTTCGATCGCCGCGACAACCGGCTGAGCGCGGCCTCGGCGGACCGGAAGCTGGCCCGAACTTGGCCGGATGCGCTGACGACGTCGGCTCAGTCGTCGAAGGCCATGCCCCAGTACTCGACCTGCGCGTCGTGGCGATCGCCGAACTCCTCGCACAGGGCGAACAACCGCGGAGCGGTTTCCCGCGCCAGGTCCCGAAGTTCGGCCATGAATTCTTCCGGGCTCCCCAACGCCTCTCCGGTTCGGTTGACTGCCGTGATCGAGGAATCAGTCTTGGATTCGGTGGGCTTCATTCCTGACTAGTCTCAACGGGTGAAGTGAGCCCGTCATGTGATCATCTTTCGAGTTCACACGCGTGCGCGATGTCCGGTTCGCTAGAGTTCTTCCCGGTTGGACGATCTGTGCCGGAGGGGGCTCGGGATGGCTGACGCGTACTTATCTGGGGAGCTGGGCTCGGCCGTCGGCTTCGCCGGTGCCGGTGCGGCGCTGGGCGCGATCGCGCAGCAGAACGACCAGCTGTCGCAGCAGGTTTCATCCGGCCAGCTGAAGATGAACCCCGACGCAGCCAACAAAGCGGCCGACGTCTACGAGCGCAAGGCAGAAGAAGTCGACGATCTTGCCCAAGCTGCAGCCAAATTGGGTCGTATTGACGGTTTGGGGGAGTATCGCTCCGCGCAGGAGTTGGCGGCGAAGTTCGGGCAGAAGGCCGTGGGAGAAAACGGTTCGGCTGACTTGCTGGGAAAGCTGCGTGACGAGTTGATCCAGAAGGCGGACCTCTTCCGTCAAGCGGCGAGGGACTACGTTGCTACTGACGAGCAGATCGGTGAGGACTTGCAGAGGGGTAGTCAGGCGTGAGGACGTTGTCTCGAACTGCGGTTGCGACGTGTGTCGGCACAGCAATGCTGGCCATCGCAGCCTGTGGCGGTCCGGCATCGAGTGACGCCCCGCCTCCCAAGGAGGAGCCACAGGGGCTCGCCGCGATCGATCCTTGTGCGCTGCTGACGCCTGAAGAGCTGAAGTCGTTTGGTTTCGAGGAGTCTGGCGAGCCTGACTCGAGTACTTCCTCAGAGCCGGGCTGCCGCTTCAACGGGCGTCCGTTCAGGGCGACTTTCTCCAAGAACCAGGAGAAGACAGTCGAGTCGTACGGCAAGCAGGACAACTGGGCGAAGTTTGACCGCGCAGAGGTCGATGGGCGTCCTGCGGCTAGTGCGATTGACAAGAGTGCGACGCAGGCGCGGATCTGTTCGGCTCTGTTCAACGCTGGTGGTGGTGTGATCATCATCGATGTGAGTGAGTTCCGTGACCAGGGGCTCGATGAGTGTGCCGAGGGTTTGAAGATTGCTGAGGCTATTGCGCCTCGGATGCCGAGATAGCTGGGGGATCGATGGGGTTTTTCGAGTGGGCCGGGGGTGTAGCCAAAGACGTCGGTGGCGCCGTCGTTGACACTGCCTCCACGGTTGGCAACGCCGTCGCCCAGGGCGCTGGCGGGGCCTACGACGCCGGCGCGGACCTGTTCGGCTACAACTCCCGGGCACAAAACGCCCAGGAGGCCGCTGCTGCGGCTTCCGAGCAGCACAACGAGCAGCTCCGCCAACAGCTTGAGGCGCAGAACAGGGCGCTGGCCAGCGGCATGGAGTTCGACCCCGCATCGATCACCCAGCAGGAGAACTGGCAGTCCTACAGCCACCAGGAGCTCTACGACACCAACCAGCGTTCGCTGGACCAGGAAAAGGCCACCAGAGCCGCCCAGCAGTGGCGGGAAATCGCCGCGAAGCTGAAGGACATCGGGCCAGCGCTGCAGCGCGAGGCCGGTGCGGCGATCTCGGGCGGCTGGGAGGGCGAGGCCGCCGATGCGGCCAACGAGTCGGCGGAACCGCTGGTCAACTGGATGTCCAGCAGCTCCGAGGCATTCCACCTGACCGGCAACAAGATCGAGGAAGCCGCCTCGGGTGCCGGTCAGGTCAAGGCGATGGTCCCGGAACCCGAGGGGCACCACTACGGTCGGACCATGCTGGCGAGCATCCCGGCTGGAGTCGCCGGTGGCGGTCTCGACGCGCTGGCGCAGATGAGGGAGCGGCAGCAGGCCGAGCGCGGGGCGCAGGAGACCATGGGGCGGGTGCTCAGTCCCACGTACTCCAATGTGGACACTTCGGTTCCGGCTTACCGGGACCTCAACGACAAGCCCACGCCGCCGCCTCCGCCGCCCCCACCGCCGCCCCCGCCGCCGCCCATCGAGCCGCCGCCCCCGCCGGTTCAGCCGAGGAACCGCAAGGGCAGCGGACAGCCCTCGACGCCTTCAGTCGCCAACGTCGGCGACATCACCGGCGGAAACCCCAACATTCCGGCAAAGACCGGATCGGCGTGGACCCCGGGCGACTCGCCGGCCAGGCTGCCAGGTGATATCCCCGGCTCCGGGCTCCCCGGCCGCGTTGGGCAGGGAGACGCGGGCATCGGCTACCTGCCCGGCCCCGGAGCGGGACGCACTGGCCCCGGTGGCCCCGGGCCCGGAATGGGACGTGGCGGGCCTGGCGGTGGTCCAGGAATGGGCCGCGGCGGTGCCGGTGGTGCTGGCGGCGGTAAGCCCGGCGGGCTCGGTGCAGGTGGCGCCGGTCGGCTAGGCGCCGGTGCTGGTGCGGGCGCGCTCGGAGCAGGTGGTCGTGCCGGAGTTGGCGGGCTCGGCGCTGGCGGCGCAGCCGGTGGCGCGGCCGGTGCCGCGGGCGGTGCGGCCGGACGCGGTGGCACGGGCGCCGGCGGGACGGGCGCGGCAGGTCAGCGCGGCCAAGGCTCCGAGGACCAGGATCACGAGCGTCCCGGGTGGCTCGAAGAGCAGGACGACATCTGGCTCGAAGACATGCCCAAGACCGCGCCACCCGTTTTCGGCGCCTGATCACTCCGCAGTTTCAGTTGAAACTGCGGATCGTCGGCGTGTCGCACCACGACACGCCGACACCTGTGGATAACTTCCGCAATTTCAATGGAAATTGGACCTTCGATTTCCATTGGAATTGCGGCAAGTCGACCCAACCGACAACACCGATCACTCCTTGGGGGAGGACACGTGGCCCTCGTCGGCCGCTGGCAACTGCACCCGCTGCACCTCTACCTCGTCCGCAGCTACCTCGAACTAGACGACCTCACGCTGCCGCTGGAAGGACCGGCCTACGGCCGCACCAAGCAGCAGCTCGGCGAGGTCGCCCAGCGCGAGGCCGGCACCATGGCGGAGCTGGGCATCCTGGTGAACAACGAGGTCGACCCGGGCCTGGCGCAGGCGTTGAAGGTGCTCACCAAGCCGTACCTGTGGGTCGACTCGCTGTGGTTCCCGGACTTCGCCAGCGACGCGGCCTGGCGCACCGTCGCCGCCTTGACCGAAGGCGACCGGGTGGTGCTTGGCGTGCAGGAGCCGGGGGAGACCGACCGGTTCGGTGGCGCGCTCACCGTCGAGGTGCACGAGAAGATGCAGCTCTCCCAAGTGGTTCTGCCGACGCTGCCGCCTGCGCCGCCGGGTAACCGCCCTGCGGTGCGGGTTCCGGCCAGCTCCCTCAAACCGGCCCCGCAGGCCGAGGAGATGCCGGACAGCATGATGCAAGAGGTGACGCAGTCGCGCGGCAGCAGCGGTGACCAGCAGGTGGCCGCGTACCACGAGATCGGGAACGCGGTGCACGTGCGCGGCGGCCAGATCGCGGCGAACCTGCGCGACCCGCACGGCCGCGTGCGGCGGTCGCCGGTGGTGCGCTGGTTCGACAACGCCGAGCCCGACGGCCGCTACCTCGACCACACCGAACGCGGCTCGACCGGCGAGCAGATGTTCCTGCTTACCCCCGCCGACGCGGGTCGGATCCGCAGCGGCATCGACCGGTTGATCGCTGCCGTGCGCTGACTTGTTTCAGCATGTGGACGCATTCGTTCCACCAGTTAGGCTAACTCCTCGCTCGCGCCTGCAGGCGCGATACGAGAACTTCGGAGGGGTGCAGCCGTGTCCACGCAACCGGTCGCCGAGCGCGAGCCCGTGCTCATTCGCTCGGCTCGGGACGTCACCGAACTGGTCAACTCGGGTGCGGCACGGGGCAGCCACGCGAAGATGATCGTGCTGCTGGCCCTCGGCGGGATCTTCCTGGACGCCTACGACCTCACTTCGCTGGCCTACGGCATCACCGACATCAAGCAGCAGTTCGGGCTCTCCCCGGCCGGGGCCGGCGCCGTCACCGCCTCCATCAGCGTCGGCGCGATCTTCGGTGCGTGGCTCGGTGGCCTGCTGGTGGACCGGCTCGGCCGCTACCGCGTGTTCATGGCCGACATGCTGTTCTTCGTGGTCTCCGCGCTCGGCTGCGCGCTCGCGCCGAACATGGAGGTCCTGATCTTCTTCCGGTTCCTGATGGGCTTCGGCGTCGGCATGGACATCCCGGTCGCGATGGCCTTCCTGGCCGAGTTCTCCCGGCTGAAGGGCAAGGGCAGCAAGGGCTCCCGCACCGCGGCGTGGTCGCCCGCCTGGTACGTGGCCACCAGCGGTTGCTACCTGGTGATCATGGCGCTGTACTTCGTGCTGCCCGACGAGCACCACGGCCTGCTGTGGCGGTTCACCGTCGGCTTCGGCGCGGTGCCCGCGCTGGTGATCCTGCTGGTGCGCAACAAGTACATGAACGAGTCGCCGTCCTGGGCGGCAAACCAGGGCGACCTGGAGCGGGCCGCGAAGATCCTGCGCAAGTCCTACGGCGTCAACGCCGTGGTCGCGCCGGACGCGGAGGTGGTGAAGCCCCAGGCCGAGCGCCGCGGGCTGCGGGACTTCGCGCAGCTGTTCCAGCCCCGCTACCGCGCCCGGACGTTCCAGGCGCTGGTCATCGGCCTCGCCCAGACCTTCGGCTACAACGCGGTCGCCTACGGGCTGCCGATCATCATCGCGAGCATCCTCGCCCAGGGCGCGCTGAACACGATCACCGCCTCGCTGGTGCTCAACCTGGTCTTCGCCGTCACCGGTGGCCTGCTCGGCATCCGGCTCGCCAACAGGGCGGGCGCCTGGAAGATGACGTTCATCGGGTTCGCCGTGCAGCTGACGTCGCTGGTGGTGCTGGCGCTGATCGGCAAGCCGTCGGCGACCGCGTACGTGCTGTTCGCGATCTTTGCACTGGGCGCGTTCATGTTCGCGCAGGCCTCCGGGCCGGGCGCGCACTTCATGAGCTTCGCGTCCCTGAGCTACCCGACGACGATGCGCGGCACCGGCATCGGCTTCAACCAGGGCACCCTGCGGGTCGGTTCGACGCTGGCGCTGTTCTTCTTCCCGGTGCTCAGCGCATCGCTGGGCAGCGGCGTGTTCTGGGTGATCGCGCTCGCCCCGCTGATGGGCCTGGTGGCGCTGCTGGCCAAGCGCTGGGAGCCGGTGGGCTACGACGCAGACGCGATCGAGGCCGAGTGGCAGCAGGAGAAGGCCGCCGCCACGAGCTAGCTCGGCGTCTTCCGCACCACGACGCCCAGCGTCCGCCTCGTCGGTTCGGATGATCTTCGGCGGGCGGTCTTCCGTTGACGTGGTGGGGTGTTCCGGAACAAGATCGGCACACCACCGGCCCAGCGGGAAACGGAGCGCTGCAATGTCGCGTCGCGGTCAGATCACCATGTCCGAGGACGAGATCGTCGACTTCATCGCCCGGCGCCGGATCGTCGTGCTGGCGACGGTGAAGGCCGACGGGCGACCGCACCTGGTGCCGATGTGGTTCGTGCACGACGGCCCGGTGATCGAGGTGTGGTCCTACGGCCGGTCGCAGAAGACGCTGAACCTGCGCCGCGATCCGCGCGCCACGCTGCTGCTGGAGACCGGCACGGAGTACGGCGAGCTGCGCGGCGTCTCGCTGGAGTGCGACGTGCAGTTCCTGGACGCGCCGGAGGACGTCGAGCGCATCGGCCTGAGCCTGGCCGAGCGCTACGGCACGGCGGCCCCGGGCGAGCTGGCGGCGAGCGAGGAGGCCCGGGCCGTCCTGCGCGCCAAGGCCGCGAAGCGGGTCGGGCTGCGTTTCACCCCCACCCGGAAGATCACCTGGGACCACCGCAAGCTCGGCGGCGGCTACTGAATCGAAGCCCGCAGGGCTTCCGCGATGTGGGACGGCTCTCCCGGCGTTAAAGGAGTAGCGCGCAGCCCCTATTCTGGGAATGTGAACTGGACCGTCGACGTCCCCGTAGATGACCTGCCCGAGCTGCCGCCGCTGCCGCCGGAGATGCGCGCCCGCCTGGACGACGCGCTGGCCCGCCCTGCCGCGCAGCAGCCGCAGTGGCCGAACCCGGACCAGGCCGGCAGCGTCCGGAAGGTGCTGGAGAGCGTCCCGCCGGTGACCGTGCCCTCCGAGGTGGACGAACTTCGTCGGCACCTCGCGGCGGTCGCCCGCGGCGAAGCGTTTCTGCTGCAGGGCGGCGACTGCGCGGAGACCTTTGCGGACAACACCGAGCCGCACATCCGCGGCAACATCCGCACGCTGCTGCAGATGGCGGTGGTGCTGACCTACGGCGCGAGCATGCCGGTGGTCAAGGTCGGCCGGATCGCCGGGCAGTACGCCAAGCCGCGTTCCAGCAACACCGACGCGCTGGGCCTGCCGTCCTACCGCGGCGACATGATCAACTCGCTGGTCGCCACCGAGGACGCGCGCCGCCACGACCCGTCGCGGCTGATCCGCGCCTACGCCAACGCCAGCGCCGCGATGAACCTGTCCCGCGCGCTGACCAGCGCCGGGATGGCTGCGCTGACCAAGGTGCACGACTGGAACAAGGACTTCGTGCTCAACTCGCCGGCCGGCGAGCGCTACGAGTCCGTCGCCGCCGAGATCGACCGCGGCCTGCGCTTCATGACGGCCTGCGGCGTGGACGACTCCAGCCTGCACTCGGTGGAGTTCTACGCCAGCCACGAGGCGCTGGTGCTGGACTACGAGCGCGCCATGCTCCGGCTGGACACCACCGGCGAACGGCCGCGGCTGTTCGACCTGTCCGGGCACTTCCTGTGGGTGGGGGAGCGGACCCGTCAGCTGGACGGCGCGCACATCGCGTTCGCCGAGCTGATCTCCAACCCGATCGGCCTCAAGATCGGCCCGGGCACCACGCCCGAGCAGGCCGTGGAGTACGTCGAGCGGCTGGACCCGAACAACGAGCCCGGCCGGCTCACCCTGATCAGCCGGATGGGCAACGGCAAGGTGCGCGACGTGCTGCCGCCCATCGTGGAGAAGGTCACCGCCTCCGGGCACCAGGTGATCTGGCAGTGTGACCCCATGCACGGCAACACCCACGAGGCGAGCACCGGCTACAAGACCCGGCACTTCGACCGGATCGTGGACGAGGTGCAGGGCTTCTTCGAGGTGCACCACCGGCTCGGCACCCACCCGGGCGGCATCCACATCGAGCTGACCGGCGAGGACGTCACGGAGTGCGTCGGCGGCGCCCAGGAGATCTCCGACGCGGACCTGGCGGGCCGCTACGAGACGGCCTGCGACCCGCGCCTGAACACCCAGCAGTCGCTGGAGCTGGCGTTCCTGGTCGCGGAGATGCTGCGCGGCTGAACCAGCGGGAAGCAGTCGGGAGGGCCCGGAACCCGAGCGGTTCCGGGCCCTCCTGCGATTACTGGGCGAGTGCGATGTCGAGGGCGTGCGCGACGTGCAGGCGGGTGGAGTCGAACAGCGGCAGCGGGCTGTCGCCCGGGCCGAGCAGCAGCGTGATCTCGGTGCAGCCGAGGATCACGGCCTCGGCACCGCGCTCCGCCAAGCCCCGCACGATCCGCACGTACTGCTCGCGGGAGCCGTCCTCGACCCGGTTGCGGGTCAGCTCCCGGTAGATCACGTCGTGCACCAGGGTGCGGTCGGGTTCCTCCGGGACGATCACGTCGATGCCGTGCCGGTCGCGCATCCGCGCCCGGTAGAAGTCGAGTTCCATCGTGTAGCGGGTGCCCAGCAGGCCGACCCGGGTGAGGCCGGCGGCCGCGATCCGCGCGCCGGTGGCGTCGACGATGTGCACGAACGGCACGTCGATCGCCGCCTCGATCTCCTCGGCGACCTGGTGCATCGTGTTGGTGCAGAGCAGGACCAGGTCTGCTCCGGCGCGGCGCACCTGGCGCGCGGCGTCGGCCAGGTGCCGGCCTGCCGCTGCCCAGTCACCGGCCTCCTGCATGGCCACGATCGCGGCGAAATCTACGCTGTACAGCACGCTCGGCACGGTGTTGTAGCCACCGAGTCGAGCACGGCTCTCCTCGTTCAGCAGCCGGTAGTACTCGGCGGAGGATTCCCAGCTCATCCCGCCGAGCATCCCGATCGTGCGCATGCGTCCTCCTCGTCGAACGGCGTCGTGCCCGACAGCCTCGCCTGCGGCGGCCGGGGCCGGTGAACCGGGTCTTGCTCGTCGTGGCCCGACGAGCGACGAGGACGAACGGTCAGGGCCGTGATTCGTGCGCTTCGCGCGGCAGGTGGGCGGTCGTGACCGTGCGCGAGAACTTGCCGAAGGTGCTGCTCAGGCCCAGCGGGTCGAATCGGACCAGGGACAGCGCGCCGAGCACTGCAGCGCCGATGCCGACCGCGACGAACGGCCAGTTGTACATCGCCTGCTCGCCGTCGGGGTAGTAGGCCAGCACCAGCGCGATCGAGGCGCCGACCACGTACGACAGCGCGCGCGGCGTCCAGGCGAAGGCCGCACCCAGCGCCAAGCCCCAGGTCGTGTACCACGGCAGCAGGACCGGCGACAGGAACGCGCCGAAGCACAGGACGATCGCCGCGCGGCGCACTGCCTCGGGCCCGCCTTCCCGCGCCTGCCACCAGTTCCAGGCCAGGATCGCGACCAGCAGCACCGAGCCGAGCGTGCGCGTGGTGCCCACGAACGGCCAGATGTTGGTCTCGCCGAACAGTTGCACCAGGCTGTGCAATGCCTGTCCGACAGCGGTCGGGGCGGAGAGGTAGTTGACGATCATGCCGGGCGCGGACAGCGCGGAAAGCCACCCGAACCCGACCTTGGCGAGTGCCGTGCAGGCCCCGAAGACCACCACGAACACGCCAACCGCGGGGAACACGGCGCGGGCGAACCGCCGCCACAGCGGCCCGTCCAGGCGGGACGCCCAGATCCACACCAGGAACGGCAGCGCGAGCCCGGCGGTCGCCTTGATCGCCATCGCCGCCGACACCAGCGCGATCCCGGTGACGTTCTTGCCTTCGAGCATCAGCAGCGTGCCGACCGCCAGCAGCCCGATCATGAGCATGTCGTTGTGCGGGCCGCCGACGAGGTGCACCACCGTCATCGGGCTGGCCGCGACCAGCCAGAGCGCGACCGGCAGTCGGCCGCCGAGGCGCCGGACCAGGCCGGGGAGGGCGCAGATCAGCAGCACCAGGCCGCCCAGCAGCACCAGTCGCATCACGATGACGCTGGCGATGACGTCGTGGCCGGCCAGCAGGATCACGCCCTTGGCCACGCCCATGAACAGCGGGCCGTACGGTGCGGGCGTGGTCTGCCAGGTGGGGTGCACGTTCTCCGGGATCGGCCCGGTCAGCGCGGACGGGCCGACGCCGTAGGGGTCGAGGCCGTTGAGCGCGAGCAGGCCCTGGCCCAGGTAGCTGTAGACGTCGCGGGTGAACAGCGGCGGCGCGATGACCATCGGGCCGAGCCAGGCGGCGGTCGCCCACAGCACGCCGCGCGAGGTCACCAGATTCGCGATCACCCCGCGGCCGAGCCGGACCCACGCCCACACCAGCAGCGCGAAGCCGACGTAGACGACCGTGACCGCGACGTCGCGCCCGTGCCCGTAGCGCAGCGCCGAAAGCGGCCCGGAGCCGAGGACGGGATCGTGGACGAGCGTGCCGCCGGCGCCGAAGGAGCTGACCAGTAGCAGGACGGACCCGATCGCACCCAGTGCGATGGTGCGCAGGGGCAGCGGGCGCCGAGGCCGGCGTCCGCCGAGACTGGGCTGGCCGGCTGTGGTGTTGGCGGTCCGTTCGGACCAGTCGGGAGCCGACTCGATCGAAACACTCGGGGGCATTGTGCTTCCAATAGTTCCACAACCGACCGCTCGAGCCGCTGTGACCAGGCGAGATCCGTCGTGTCGTGGGTGACGCTCCCGCTTTTCGGTGATCGCCGGACGCCAAGTACGCGCTGGTAGACACCGGCGGCGGGCAAACGTTACACCGCCTAGAAGAGATCAGGATCACATTGCGGATCGCGCGGTTCTGCCGGGTCGTGGGCGCGCGCCCACGACCCGGTGGCTCAGAACGCGGTCGCGTGGATCGTCGACCCGGGCTCGACCTTGCTGCCGGCCAGCGGCAGCTGGCCCAGGATCACCATGCCGTCGCGCTCGAAGAACGCCTGCACGTCCAGCTGCAGGCCCAGCGCGGCGACCTGCTGCTTCGCCTCGTCCACCCGAACGCCGTTGAGGCTGGGCACCTCCACCGCGTTCGACAGCACCACGCCGATCCGCGGCTTGCCGACCAGCCGGATCTCGCTGCCGATGGCCGGGTCGGTGCTGATGACGTGGTCGCCGGCGACGTCGGAGTCGAACTGACGGCCTGCCTCGTAGGGGTCGAACCCGGCGTTGCTCAGCGTGGTGAACGCGTCGGCCTTGCTCATCCCGCGCACATCGGGCACCGGCACCGGCGGTGGGCCCTTGCTGACGATCAGGGTGACCTCGGCGCTGATGTTCAGCGGCGTACCGGGGCCGGGGTTCACGCTGATGACCCGGCCTTCGGGCACCGTGGTGTGGTACTGGTCGGCGGACTCGTCGTGCTTGGGCTGCAGCTTGACGTTGCGGACCGCGCTCTCCGCCTCGGCGAGCGTGGTGCCCTCGGCGATCTCCGGAACCTTGGGCTTGCCCAGCGAGACCACGAGGTCCACGGTGCTGCCGCTGCTCGCCTTGCCGCCCTCGCGCGGGTTGGAGCTGATCACCACGCCTTCCGCGACGGCGTTGTCGTAGGTCTTGGTGACGTTGCCGGTCAGCCCGGCGCCTTCCAGCGCCTGCTGCGCGACGGCCTCCTGTTCGCCGACGAGGCGCGGCACCTGGACCGAACTGCCGAGGCCCAGCCAGAACGCGGCGCCGCCGACCAGCGCGGCCAGCGCCAGGACCACGACGGTCCACACCAGCACCGTGCGCCTGCCGCGACTCCGGTCCCGCTGCGGGCCCGTGGGCGGGGCGGCGACGGCGGAGAACTCCTGGGTGTGGTCGCCGGTGGCGGGCCGGGCCATCGCGCGCGTGCGCTGCGGCCCGACGGGGCGCGTCTCGCGAACGGCCGGGATCTGCTCCGTCGGCGGGTCCCCGGCCGCGAGCGCCATCTGCGTGGTGCGCTCCTCGGACGCCGGGACCGGCACGGCGACCGGGGCGATGCCGAGGTCGGTGCGGACCTGCTGCAGCTCCGCGAGGAACACCTCGGCGCTCTCCGGGCGCTGCGCGGGGTCGCGGCGCGTCGCGCGGAACACGAGGTCGTCGATGGCCTGCGGGATCTCCGGCACCAGCTCGCTCGGCGGCGGGACGTCGTCGTTGACGTGCCGGTACGCCACCGACAGCGCGGTGTCGCCCACGTAGGGCGGGCGGCCGGTCAGCATTTCGAAGAGCACGATCCCGGCGGCGTACAAGTCGGAGCGCGCGTCGGCGGCGCCGGTGGTCACCTGCTCCGGCGACAGGTACGCGACGGTGCCCAGGATGATGCTGCCGCTGGTCGTACCGGCTTCCGCCGCGGCCCTGACCAGCCCGAAGTCGGCGACCATGACCGAGCCGTCCCGGCCGATCAGCACGTTCTCCGGCTTGACGTCGCGGTGCACCATGCCCGCCTGGTGCGCGGCGCCCAGCGCCGAGAGCACCGGCGCCATGACACTCAGCGCCATCGCCAGCGGCAGGCGGCCGCCGCGGTCCATGATCAGGTCCCGCAGCGTGCAGCCCTCGACGAGCTGCATCACCAGGAACACGTGATCGCCGTCGGGGCGGTGGTCCACGCCCTGGTCGTAGACGGCGACGACGTCGGGGTGGTGCAGCCGGGCCGCGGCGCGCGCCTCGCGCTCGAAGCGGTCGACGAACGACCGGTCGCCGGAGTACTGCGCGTCCATCACCTTGATCGCCACCGGCCGGTCCAGCCGGGTGTCCAGGCCGCGGTAGACCGTGGACATGCCACCGCGAGCGATCAGCGAATCGACCCGGTAGCGGCGTTCGAGCATGGCTCCGACGAGGCTCGGGCCACCACCGGAACGTGTCTCAGGAGTCATCTTCCGCCCACCACCAGGTACCTTTCCGACCCCGATTGTGGCAGGCCGCGCGCGCGGCACCGGGGATGCCTCCGCGGTCGGGCTCGGGATCGATCACGATCATGATGGTATCCGGGGGCGAGCCGTGCAGTGTGCGGCATCGAGGTCGGTCATGTGGCAAGGTATGCAGCGTGAGTGCGATCCCTGCTGCCCCGGATGTGCTCGCTCCCGATGTGGAGGTCGTCCCGCTGCCCGACGTCGCCGAGCGACTCGGTCAGCCAGTGACCCGGGTGCACCAACTGATCCGTGATGGACATCTGCTCGCCTTGCGCAGGAACGGAGTGCTGGGCGTGCCCAGCGCGTTCCTCGTCGACACCGAAGTGGTGAAGGGCCTGGCGGGCACGACCACCCTGCTCCGGGATGCCGGCTACCAGGAGGACGAGATCCTCCGGTGGCTGTTCACCCCGGACGACTCGTTGCCCGGCACGCCGATCGACGCGCTGCGCGGCGACCGCGGTCGAGAGGTGAAGCGGAGGGCCCAGGCGATGGGCTTCTGAGGTCGTCGTCCGGTCCGGGCCGCGCGGGCCCGGAGCGGACGATCGACGCTGATCAGCCGGTGATGCGTCGCGCGGCGAGCTTGCCGGACAGCAAGACCGGCGGAACGCCCACGCCGGGCGTCGTGCCCGAGCCGGCGAGCACCGCGTTGGCCAGGCCGCGCACCAGGTTGCGTGGCCGGAACGGTCCTGTCTGCGCGAACGTGTGCGCGGCCGAGAACGGCGTTCCGGCGGCGTGGCCCTGCGCCGCCCAGTCCGCCGGGGTGATCAGCTGCTGCTCCTCGATCGCCGCGCCGAAGCCGGTGAACCCGCGCCGCTCCAGCTCGCCCAGCAGCTCGTCGCGGTAGGCGGGGCCGATCCGCTCCCAGTCGATCGGCCCGGTGCGCAGGTTCGGGCAGGGCGCGAGCACGTAGTGCAGCTCGCGGCCGTCGGGCGCCAGCGACGGATCGGTCGCGGTCGGCCTGGTGATCAGCAGCGACGGATCGGTCATCAGCCTGCCGTCGCGGATGATCTCGGTGAACGTGCCGTGCCAGGCCGCGCCGAAGGAGATCGTGTGGTGGGCGTCGGACCAGCCGCGGGTGGTCCCGGCGTGCAGCACCACCGCCGACGGAGACCAGCGCAACCGCCGCCGCTGGCGGTGGCCGAGGAGCCCGTGCACGACCGGCAGGTCGGGCGTGAGCACGAACGCGTCGGCCTCGATGCGGGTGCCGTCGGATGTGCGGACCGCGGTGATCCGGTCGCCGCGCCGCTCCAGCTCCGCCACCTCGGCGTTGTAGTGGAACGTGACGCCCGCGCCCGCTGCTGCGTCGGCAAGAGCGGTCGGGACGGCGTGCATGCCGCCGCGCGGGAACCACACGCCGTTGACGGTGTCCATGTACGAGATGACGGCGTACAGGGCTAGCGCTCGGCGCGGGTCCAGGCCCGCGTAGAGAGCCTGGAAGGAGAACACCCGGCGCAGCCGCTCGTCGGCCAGGAACCGGCCGATCGCCGGGCCGAGCCGGCCGAAGCCGCCGAGCGCTGCGAGGCGCGCCAGCTCGGGCGAGAGCAGGTCCAGCGGGGAGTCGAAGTTCGCGTCGATGAAGCGGTGCATCTCCGCCCGGTAGACCTCGGTCAGCCAGCGCCGCAGCCGCCGGTACCCGGCCGCCTCCGCGGGCCCGGCGAACCGCCGCACCTCCTCTTCCATCGCGGCGGCGTCGGTGTGCACGTCGAGCGCCGAGCCGTCCGCGAACTGCGCCCGGTAGGCCGGGTGCAGCGGGATCAGGTCGAGGCGGTCGGCCACCGATTCGCCGACCGCGTGCAGCGCCTCGTCGACGAGCTCGGGCATGGTCAGCACGGTCGGGCCGGTGTCGATCCGGTACCCGGCGACCTCGTGCAACCCGGCCCGCCCGCCCGGCAGGCCCGCCCGTTCGACGACCGTCACCCGCCGCCCCGCGCCCGCGAGGTGCAGGGCCGCGGTCAGCCCGGCCAGGCCCGCACCGACGACCACGACGTGATCGGTGCGGCCGGTGACGGTGCGCATCAGTGGCTGCGGTCGGTGACGGCGATCGCGAGCTCCGCCAGCCGCGACGTGGCCGGTTCGGCCAGTCCCGCGGCGTGCAGCGCGAGCATCGCCGAGCCGGTCAGCTCGGTGATCCGCTTCTCGACGGCCGCGACCGCGCCGAGCCTCGTCAGCACCTGCCGGGCCTGCCCGACGCGGTCCGCGTCGAGTTCGGGATCGCCGAGCACGTCGCGCAGCAGGTCCAGCGCGGGCTGGTCGGCCTGCTCGCGGGCCGCCGCCACGGCCTCGGCGATCAGCACCGTCCGCTTGCCTTCGCGCAGGTCGTCCCCGGCGGGCTTGCCGGTCACCCCGGGGTCGCCGAAGACGCCGAGCAGGTCGTCGCGGAGCTGGAAGGCGACGCCGATGTCGGAGCCGAACCGGCGCAGTGCCTCCAGCGCGTCCGGGCCGGCCCCGGCGGCCTCCGCGCCAAGCTCCAGCGGCCGCTGGACGGTGTAGGACGCGGCCTTGAGCTGGCAGATCCGCAGCGCGGCCTGCGGCGTCTCGTCGCCGCGGAACTGGCCGAGCACGTCGAGGTACTGACCGGCGAGCACCTCGGTGCGCATCGCGCGCCACGGGCGCAGCGCCCGGGCCAGCGCCGCCGGCGGGATACCGGCGCTGTGCAGCAGGTCGTCGGCCCAGGACAGCGCCAGGTCGCCGAGCAGCACCGCGGCGGCGCGCCCGAACTGGATGCCGGTGCCGGCGAACCCGGACTCGCGGTGGATCTGCTCGAACTTGCGGTGCACGGTCGGATTGCCGCGGCGGGTGTCCGATTCGTCGATCAGGTCGTCGTGCACCAGCGCGCAGGCCTGCAGCAGCTCCAATGCGCTCGCGGCCCGCAGCATCGCCTGCGCCGCGGGCCCCTCGGCGGGCCCGCCGGCCGCGCGCCAGCCCCACCAGGCGAAGGTGGGGCGGATCCGCTTCCCACCGCCGAGGACGAACCGCGCCAGCTCGGCCACCGCGGCCGCGAACGCCGGATCGAGGTCGGCTGCCTCGGCGCTGCGGGTCTGCAGGTAGTCGGTCAGCGTCCGCTGGACCTGACCGGGGAGGTCGGTTTCCACGACGACGATGTCCTTGCCGGTTGCTTGCACGACGGTCGAATTCGATGGGGGCACACCTCCATCCTCCGCGACGCCATCGGGTGAACGCCGCCGGGGCCGCTCCCAGCCGCTGGGACGATGCCGGAGGAGCCCGGGAACCGTCCTTATCCTGTTCGGCATGACGGCGGTGGTGGATCGGTTGCGGACCGAGAAGACGACTTTCTCGGTGGAGTTCTTCCCGCCGCGCGGCGACGACGAGGAGCGCGTCCTCTGGCGGGCCATCCGCGAGCTGGAGCCGCTGGACCCCGCCTTCGTCTCGGTGACCTACGGCGCGGGCGGCTCCAACCGGGACCGCACCATCCGGACCACCGGCCGCATCGCTCAGGAGACCACCCTGACGCCGATGGCGCACCTCACCGCGGTGGACCACTCCGTCGCCGAACTGCGCAACGTCATCGGCTGGTACGCCGCGTCCGGGGTGCAGAACGTGCTGGCCGTGCGCGGTGATCCGCCGGGGGACCCGAACGGCGAATGGCGCAGGCACCCCGACGGCCTGACCTACGCGGAGGAACTCGTCCGGCTGGTGCGGGAGCTCGGCGAGTTCTGCGTCGGAGTCGCGGCCTTCCCGCACGGCCACCCGCGCTCCTCGGACCTGGAAACCGACGCCGACCACCTGGTGCGCAAGATCCGTGCGGGCGCGGGATTCGCCATCGCCCAGCTGTTCCTGGAGCCGGAGTACTTCCTGCGGCTGCGCGACCGGATGGCCGCCCGCGGCTGCGACGTGCCGCTGCTGCCGGGCGTCATGCCGATCACCACGCCGCGGGTGCTGGGCAAGTTCGGCGAGCTGGCCGGGGTGCCGGTGCCCGCCGAGGTGTCGGAGCAGCTGCTGCCGCTGGCGGAGGATCCGGCGGGGTTCCGCGCCGCTGGCGTGGATCTGGTGACGCGGCTGTGCGAGCGGCTGATCGCCGAGGGCGTCCCGGCGCTGCACTTCTACACCCTCAACCGTTCGAAGGCGACGCGCCAGGTGGTCGCGAACCTCGGTCTGGGAGCCGGCTAGCGACTGATTCCAGGCTTGTTTTGCGTGGCGGTGCGGGTGGCGGAACCTCAGACGCCGTCTGGATGGACTGTGGGATCCCCGACTTACGTATGTCCAATACGCGGCGTCGAGGCTGTCCTCGCCAGACGACGTCTGAGAACCCGCGGCGGTGCGAGTTGCGTGGGTGGGCTAAGCGGCTTCGCCGCTTCAAAGACGAAGAACAACCAACAACCCTTTTAGGCGTTCTGGTCGGCCCGGCTGCGCACGTGGGTGCGCAGCGCGAGCCCCGCCACGACGGCCGCGGCGCAGAACGTGAGCGCGCCGACCAGCAGCGCCCAGCCGATCCAGTCCATGCCGGTGGAGTTGGAGAACTGGTAGGTGGCCGACATCTCGCTGACCGCGCCGGGTTGCAGCGACCAGGCGACCGTGCCGGCGCTCTCCTGACCGTTGGTGTTGGTGATCTCGCCGGGCGCGCTGATCTTCAGGTCGACGCCGGAGTCGGTGTCGGCCAGCGGCGTCAGGTCCGCCGAGCCTTTGAAGATCACCAGCGAGCCGGACCGGGACAGGTGCAGCTGGTAGCGGGCATCGGGGCTCATCGCCTCGGCGAGCTGCTCGACCTCCGGGAAGGTCAGGTCGTGGAACGACAGGTGCGAGCCGTCGCGGCCGCTGTCGCGGTACGGCGTGATCTGCACCCGGTCGGCGAGGTTCTCGGGCGGCTGCAGGCGGAGCGGGGGCTGCCCGTCGGCGACCTGGGTGGTGAGCACGACCTCGCCGGAGACCTGGTCCTCGCCGGAGATGTTCAGCGAGGCGTTGGCGTGCAGGCACCCGCTGAGCAGCGCGCCGAGCGCGGTGATCAGGACCAGCAGGAGCGCGGTGCGGCCGCGCGGGGTCTTGTCCTCCACCTGGGCGATCTTCCCATCCGGAGAGCCTTTTCGCTGCCCGCTAACGCCCACTTCGTCGAGGCGCGTGACCGTCGTCGTCGCGCGATAGCGGGTTGTTGCCTTCGAAGGCTTGCGCCGCCGCGGGTTCTCCGGTCGTCTTCTCGCGAGGCTGCCTCGACGTGGTGAATCGGTCATTCATGCAGTCGGGGCGGCTACTCCCGCCGGGCCGCTACCCGCTCCGTTATTCGAAAGGAGTTCTCCAGCGGATTCGATAGCGTGGCGGGCATGGGAGTTGACCACAGCGGTGTGCACGAAATCAGCGACCAGTTCGTATCCGAGCTGGTCGCGCTCGATCCGGTCGCCGGAACCTACCTGGGCGTGCCCGGCCGGGAAGAGGAGCTGACCGACTATTCGCCGGACGGGCACCGGGCCCGCGCGGAGCTCGCCCGCCGCAGCCTCGCGGCGGTGCAGGCGGCCGATCCCGCCGACGATTCCGAGCGGGTCGCGCAGGCGGTGTTCGCCGAGCGCGTCGGCCTGGACCTGGAGCTGCACGAGGTCGGCGCGGACATGTCTTCGCTGAACGTGATCGCCAGCCCGGTGCAGGACCTCCGGCAGGTCTTCGACCTGATGCCGACCGACACCCCGGAGCAGTGGCGGACCATCGCCCGCCGCCTGTCGGTGATGCCCGAAGCGGTGCTGGGCCTGCGCGCCGGCCTGCTGGCGGCGGCCGCGGACGGCAACGTGTCGGCGGCCCGGCAGGTCCGCAAGGTCGCGGAGCAGTGCGACACCTGGTCCGGGCGCGGTGGGCAGTCGTCGTTCTTCGCGGCGATGGTCGGGCGCGCCGAGGGCGTGGACGAGTCGCTGCGCCGCGACCTGGGCACCGCGGCCGAATCGGCCGCCGAGGCGTACGCCGGGCTCGCCGACTTCCTCCGCGGCGAGCTGCTGCCGAAGGCCCCGGAGAAGGACGCCGTGGGCGAGCAGCGGTACCGGTTGTGGTCGCGCTACTTCACCGGAGCCCGCCTCGACCTGCGGGAAGCGTACGAGTGGGGCTGGCAGGAGTTCTCCGGCATCGAGGCGGAGATGAAGCAGATCGCGAACCGGATCAAGCCGGGGGCGACGCTGGCCGAGGCCGCGGCCGTGCTCGACGCCGACCCGCGCAACCAGGTGCACGGGCAGGACCGGTTCGAGGAGTGGATGCAGCAGCTGTCCGACCAGGCGCTGCAGGACCTGCGCGGCAAGCACTTCGAGATCCCGGACCCGCTGATGCGGCTGGAGTGCCGGATCGCCCCGCCGGGCGGCGGCGTCGGCGCCTACTACACCAGCCCGACCGACGACTTCTCGCGGCCCGGCCGGATGTGGTGGTCGGTGCCCGCCGACCGGCAGGACTTCCCGACCTGGCGCGAAGTTTCCACCGTGTACCACGAGGGCGTGCCCGGGCACCACCTGCAGATCGCGACCGCGGTGCACGAGGCGCAGCGGCTCAACAAGTTCCAGCGGCTGGCCTGCTTCGTCTCCGGGCACGGCGAGGGCTGGGCGCTGTACGCCGAGCGCCTGATGCGCGAGCTCGGCTACCTCGAGGACGACGGCGACCTGCTCGGCATGCTCAACGACCAGCTCTTCCGCGCGGCGCGTGTGGTGGTCGACATCGGCATGCACTTGGAGCTGGAGATCCCGGCGGGTACCGGCTTCCACGAGGGCGAGCGCTGGACGCCGGAGCTGGGCCTGGAGTTCATGCTGAGCCGGACCATCACCGACCCGGCGCAGGTCCGCGACGAGATCGACCGCTACCTGGGCTGGCCGGGCCAGGCGCCGTCGTACAAGCTCGGCGAGCGGCTGTGGCGGGCGGCCCGCGACGAGGCCAAGCAGCGCCACGGCGCGGCCTTCGACGTGAAGGAGTTCCACACGCAGGCCCTGAAGATGGGCGGCATGGGGCTCGACACCCTCCGCGAGCAGCTGGCCCTGCTGTAAGCCCCGGCCCGGGCTGTGGGTCTTCCAGGGCGCCAGGGACCCACGGCCCGGGATCGGAAATCGAATCCCGGTCCGACGTCAGCCGATCAAACGGCTTCCAGGGGGAGCGGGCGCCCCAGGACCGCGAAGGGGCGCGGGTCGCCCGTGAAGCGGTAGTTGCGCAGGACGTCCGCGAAGCCCACCCTGCGGTACAGCTTCCAGGCGCGGGTCGGGCCTTCCGGCGTGGAGAGCAGGACCTTGCCGCCCTGCGCGCCGGAGAGCAGGCGGCGCAGGATCTCCTCGCCGAGGCCGCCGCCCTGGCTTCCCGGGTGCACGTGCAGCTCGGTGAGCTCGAAGTAGTCGTCCAGCCAGCTGTCTGCGTCGCCGCCGCTGCTCAGCAGCCCGCGGCGGACCTGCTCGTGCCACCACTGCCCCGGGGCGCCCAGGTAGCCGTAGCCGATGCCGATGAGCTCGTCGCGGTCGCTGAACGCGCCGATGCAGCGCCAGCCCGCGCGCAGCATGTGCGCCGACCACATCGGGGCGCGCTGCTGTGCGGTCGCGGGCGGGTAGTTCATCGCGGTCACGTAGATCTGCAGGGCCTCGGGGAGCCGGGCCCGGAGCTGCTCCGTGGTCAGCTCGGTGATCCGGTAACAACGGGGTGATGGCGCGGCGGTCACGGGGCGAACATTAGCCCCTCCGCGGCGTGCGGTCCTTTCCGCGGCCGATCCTGCCGCCGCGAGCTCTCGGCCGGGTGGCTGATTCGGCCACTCGGGTGATCATCTTGGCTGGTCATGACTCGAACAGGTGAGCTGGGGCTCATTGCTTGAGTCCGTCGGTGGTGCGCGCTAATCTAAAGATGTTCGAACGGAAGTTCGATGGACATACGTTCGAACATCGAGTCCGGCGGTGGGGTGGGGGAAGCACCCCGCCGCCGGACCTGCCGGCTCCCCACGGCAGGCGTGGACGGCTTCGTCGTGCAGAGGAGATACGCCGATGTCTTTTTCCACTGACTTCTCGATTCCGGCTCCGCGGCACTCCGTGGAGAACCACGAACCGACGCCCGAGGCGGACACGCCGGCCGGTTCCCTGACGCTGCTGCTCGACGCCCGAAGCCGCCTGCACGAGGCGGAAGAGGCGGACCGGCCGAGCGAGCGGTACGTGGCCGCGCACGTGGCGGCGTTACGCGCCGCGACGGCGGTGGTGGTGGCGCGTTCCTGGCGGAGCGAGAACAGCCGCCCGGCCAGCGTCTGGACGATGCTGACCGCCGCCGCCCCCGAATTCCGGGAGTGGGCGGCCTTCTTCGCGGCGCGCTCGGACCGGCGGGCCGTGGCGGAGGCGGGGGTGCCGACCATCACCTGGCTGGATGCCGACGGGCTGTTGGCGCGCAGCCGCGAATTCCTCGACATCGTGGGCCGGAGCCTGCTGGGGGTGGCTCGATGAACGGAACCGAAGTGGGGCTCGACTACGGGCGGATGCTCGACCTGCTCGGCATCGAGGCGCAGCTGCTCACCGCGGCGACCCACGACGCGCACGCCGACGCGCCGGCGTTGGGCGCGTCCGGGCGGACCTTGGGGCAGACGATCCGGCACCTGGGCGATCTGTGCGAGGACACGCTGTCCTGGCTGGGCGCGACGGCGGCCGAGCAGCGCTGGGACCTGCCGGATCAGCCCTCGCTGCGCGAGGTGACCAGCAGATTCGCCGTTCGCCTGGCCGACCTGCTCGCCGAGTTCGGCGCCCGCCCGCCGCACGACCGGTGTCCGACGTGGTGGCCCGAGCAGCACACCGTGCGGTTCTGGCTGCGGCGAATGCTGCACGCCACGACGGTGCACCGGGTGGACGTGCAGGTTGCGGCGGGAGTGCTGCCGACGCCGATCGAGCCGGAGGTGGCCACCGACGGCGTCGACGAGGTGCTGCGCCTCTGGTTCGGCTACCGGCTGCACGCGCTCGGCATCACCGCGACGCGGCCCTGTTCGGTCGGGGTGTACGTGGCCGACCAGAACTGGCTGGTCACCGCGGATCAGAACGGCACCGCGGTGGTGAGTTCCGCGGACGTGGCGACCACGACGCCCGACGCGGTCGTCGGCGGCGATGCGCCCGCCGTCTACCTGTGGATGTGGGGCCGGCTGCCCGATCGAGCGGTGGAGACCAGCGGCGATCTCGATGCGATCGCGCAGCTCTGGAGCCTGCTGCAACTGGCCACCCGCTGAGCCTGGCCCTGCGTGGCGGCGCGGATCTCGCCGCGGCACGGGACGGCTCAATCCGTTTGCGTCGCGGAGGTGGCAGGGTCAGCGTGTGCGGGTGCTGATTCGACGTGAGATCCCTGCCGACGTCGCCGCCATCCACGCGGTGCATTCCGCCGCCTTCGCGAAGACCGCCCAGCCTGGCCAGCTCCGGTCGAGCCGGGCCTCGTCGATGCGCTGCGGGCCTGCGACGCGTGGTTATGCCCGCTCCGGCGTTGACGAACCGAGTCAGGCGCGCAGCCGCAAACCCTTCGGCGTGGCGCGGAATCCAGCTTCGGTGAGCACGTCGGCCAGGCGGGAGCCCCAAGCGCCTTCGCCGTCGGCGCGCTGCACCGCGAGCTGTTCCAACCAGCCGTCCCGGACAACGCGGGCCAACCCTGCTGCGGCGCTGCGCAACGCCGATTCGTCGTCGGTGAAGGACAACAACGACTTTCCGCCGCGCTCGACGTAGAACACCGCTTCGCCGGACACGAGCACCACGAGCGCTCCGGCCTTGCGCCCGGGCCGATGCCGCGTTTCGCCCATCACCGCAGGCCATTCCAGCGCGCCCCCGTAGGGCTGCGCCGGATCGGCGGCAGCAAGCACCACCGCCTCGCCGTCGCCGTCCTCGCGGGACAGCGCGCGCAGGCGATCGATCGCGCCGGGCACCGCGAACTGCGCGGCCCCGAGCCCTTCGACGACGTATCCGCGCCGGCAACGCCCGGATTCCTCCATCGCCCGAAGCACCTTGTACACGGCAGAAAATCCGCCCGTGACGCGCTCGATGTCCAGCGCTCCGCGCGTCAGCACCCCGTGTCGTTCCAAGAACGCCTCGGCCCGCGCATGCGCCCGCCGCGTCGGTTCACTGGACGGCTGCGGCGCCAGCGACCAACGCCCCGACACCGTTGGCGGCCCGCTGCGGCTGGGCATCGAAGGCCGGCCGGCGCGCAATCTCGCGTAGCGGCCACGAGGCGCGCTGCGGCGAGGTTTGTGCGCTGCGCCGCGTCCGGACACCAACGCCCGCAACGGTGCCAAGGTGTCGTTCGTGACCGCACCGGCCCAGACCAGGTCCCACAACGCCGCAGTGACCGCATCGTCGGCGGGCGCGGTCTCGCCCTGCCCCAGCAGCAGTGCCGCCGACCGATCCGCCAGCTGGCGGAAGAACAGCGCGCCACCGTCCAATGCGGACACAACAGCGCGGTGCAACGGGGAATCGGCGGTGGTTTCCTCGGGCAGGTCGGGCAGCAGCAGGTCGGCGACGTCGGTGGGCGCCAGCGCGATCCAGCCGTCGCCGCCGGCCAGCGAGCCCGAGCCGACCCAGCTGACCTCGCCCGTCGCGGTCAGCTCGTCGAGCAGCGCGGGGGAGTAGCCGGGCAGCCGGGCGGGCAGGATCAGCGACTCCAGGCCGCTCGCCGGAACCGGCGCGCCCGCGAGCTGCTCGACCACGGCGTACACGTCGTCGACCGTCGGCGCGCCGCGCAGCCGCGCCCCGACGCCGTGCCACGCGGGCAGGAAACGGCCCAGCGCGGCCGGTTCCACCGGCTCGACCTCGGCGCGCAGCCGGGCCAACGACGCACGTCGAAGCCGCCGCAGCACATCGGCGTCGCAGTACTCCAGCACGCCGCCGCCACCGGCCTCCAACGGCCGCAGCTCGCCGCGGACCAGCCGCCCGGTGCCGGTCAGCCGGTCCAGCACGCCGTGCACCACGGCCACGCCCAACCCGAATCGCTGCGCCACGGCGTCGGCGGTGAACGGCCCGCGGCAGCGCGCGTAGCGGATCAGCAGGTCGCCCAGCGGGTCGGCGACCGGTTCGGTGAACGCCTCCGGCACGCCGACCGGCAGCGCGACGCCCAGCGCATCGCGGACCTTGCCCGCGTCCTCGATCGCGATCCAGCGCTCGTCGCCCGCGATGCGCACCCGCAGCACCCGGCGCTGCTCCGCAAGGTCCGCCAGCCACTCCGGCCGCACGCCCCGCGCCTCGGCTTCGGTCGTGGACAGATCGCCCAGGAACCGCAACAGGTCTACGGCGGCTTCGGCGTCGCGGGCGTGCCGATCCAGGGCGAGTCGTTGCAGTTGCTGCTCGATCTCGTCGAGCGCCTCGGGATCGAGCAGCTCCCGCATCGCCTCCGAGCCGAGCAGCTCCGCCAGCAGCGTCGAATCCAGGCTCAACGCCGCCGATCGGCGTTCCGCCAGCGGCGCATCGGTCTCGTACAGGAACATGCCGATGTAGCCGAACAGCAGGCTGCGCGCGAACGGCGACGGCGTCGGCGTCTCGACCTCGACGACCCGCACCTTGCGCGCCGCGACCTGCGACATCAGCTCGGTCAGCCCGGGCAGGTCGTAGACGTCCTGGAGGCATTCCCGCATCGCTTCGAGCACGATCGGGAACTGCTCGTACTGCGCAGCCACCGTCAGCAGCTGCGCGGCCCGCTGCCGCTGCTGCCACAACGGCGTGCGGCGACGCGGATCCCGGCGCGGCAACAGCAGCGCCCGCGCCGCGCACTCCCGGAACCGGGCCGCGAACAGCGCCGAGCCGCCGACTTCGTCGGTCACCACCTGCTGCACTTCCTCCGGCGGCAGCAGGACGTCTTCGGCGGTCGGCAGCACCTCCGCACCGGATTCGTCCAGCGCGTCGGCCAGCCGCAGCACGATCCCATCGTCGGAGGAGGCCACCTGCGGCTCGATCCCGCGCCGCTCGCGGATCCGGGCGCCGATGGCCAGCGCCCACGGGCCGTTGACCTTGGCGCCGAACGGCGAGTGCACCACCATCCGCCAGTCGCCGAGCTCGTCGCGGAACCGCTCCACCACGATCGTGCGGTCGTCCGGGACGTGCCGGGTCGCCTGGCGCTGTTCGTCCAAATAGGACAGGAGGTTGTCGCTGGCCCACTCGTCCAGCCCAGCGGCCGCGACGCGGGACCGCGCCGCCGGTGTGTCCGCGCTGGTCAACTCCCGGACGAACGCGCCCAGCGCGCGCCCGAGCTCCAGCGGCCGGCCCGGCGAATCGCCCTTCCAGAACGGCATCCGGCCCGGCTCGCCCGGCGCGGGCACCACCACGACCCGGTCGTGGGTAATGTCCTCCACCCGCCACGCCGAGGTGCCCAGCAGGAAGGTGTCGCCCACCCGCGACTCGTAGACCATCTCCTCGTCGAGCTCGCCGACCCGCACCCCGCCCTTGCCCGCCTCGTCGGCGGGCGTGGTCACCACGAACAGGCCCCGGTCCGGGATCGTGCCGCCGGAGGTCACCGCGAGCCGCTGCGCGCCCGGCCGCGCGCGCAGCTCGTCGTTCACCCGGTCCCAGACGATGCGAGCCCGCAGCTCGCCGAACTCCTCGCTGGGATAGCGGCCCGCCAGCATGTCCAGCACCGCGTGCAGCGCAGAGTCCGGCAGTCCCGCGTAGGGCGCGGCGCGCCGCAGCAGCGCCGCCAGCCGCGGCACCTGCCAGGTGTCCATCGCGACCATCGCCACGACGTGCTGGGCCAGCACGTCGAGCGGGTTGCGCGGGAAGTACAGCGACTCGATCAGCCCGTCCGCCATCCGCTCGGACACCACGGCGCAGCCGACGAGATCGCCCCGGAACTTCGGGAACACCACGCCCCGCGACACCGCGCCGACCTGGTGCCCGCCGCGCCCGATGCGCTGCAGCCCGGATGCCACGCTCGGCGGCGTCTCCACCTGGATCACCAGGTCCACCGCGCCCATGTCGATGCCCAGCTCCAGCGACGAGGTGGCCACCACGCAGGCCAGCCGCCCGGACTTCAGCTCCTCCTCGACCACCGCCCGCTGTTCCTTTGACATCGAGCCGTGGTGCGCCTTCGCGACGATCGGTGGGGCGCCGCCGCCGATCCCGGAACCGCCCACCGCCTCGGCGGGGAACCGCTCCAGGGGCACCGGCTCCTCGGCCGCGAGCTCGTTGATCCCGGCGGTGAGCCGCTCCGCCAGCCGCCGGGAGTTGGTGAACACGATGGTCGAGCGGTGCGCGCGGATCAGCTCCAGGATCCGCTCCTGCACCGACGGCCAGATCGACGTGCGCTGCTCCGCGCCCGCCGCCGGGCCCTCAACCTCGCCGGTCGGCGCGCCCAGCTCGGCCATGTCCGGCACCGGAACCTCGACCCGGACCTCGACCTCCTTGGCGTTCGCCGGCTGGATGGTGCGCACCGGCCGGCCGCCGGCCAGGAAGGTCCGCACCTCTTCCACCGGGCGGACCGTCGCGGACAGCCCGATGCGCTGCGCCGGCTTCGGCAGCAGCTCGTCCAGCCGTTCCAGCGAAAGCGCCAGGTGCGCCCCGCGCTTGGTGGCGGCCACCGCGTGCACCTCGTCGACGATCACCGTTTCGACGCCGCGCAGCGACTCCCGGGCCGCCGAGGTCAGCAGCAGGAACAGCGACTCGGGCGTGGTGACCAGCACGTCGGGAGGGGTGCGGGCGAACGAACGGCGCTCGTCGGCCGGGGTGTCCCCGGTGCGGATGCCGACGCGGATGTCCGGCGGGGCGCTGCCGAGGCGCTGCGCGGCCTGCCGGATCCCGGCCAGCGGCGCGCGCAGGTTCCGCTCCACGTCGACGACCAGCGCCTTCATCGGCGACACGTAGAGCACCCGGCAGCGCTGTTTCGCGTCGGCGGGCGTGCCCTCCGCGGCAAGCTTGTCCAGCGCGGAGAGGAACGCCGCGAGCGTCTTGCCGGAGCCGGTCGGCGCGACGACCAGCGCGTGCTCGCCCCCGGCGATCGCCTCCCACGCCCCGCGCTGCGCCTCGGTGGGCGCGGCGAAGGCCCCGCGGAACCAGTCGCGGGTCGCCGCGGAGAAGCCGTCCAGCACATCGCTCACCACTACATGCTGGACCAACGCCCCGACACCGACACCCGCGACCGGCAGCGGCCGACCGTCCACAAGGGCCTGCCGGGATGTGATTCGGCACGAATGCGGGGGATCATCGCTTCCCGCCGCCGCTGACGTGGCAGCATTCGAGCCCGGAAGCTTCAGCGTGGGAGGGGGACGGGTGCGCGTCCTGTCAGTGGATCTCGGCACCTCGAACACCGTCGCGGTCCTGTCGGCGCACGGCAGGCCGCCGCGGGTGGTCGAGGTCGACGGCTCGGCGACCATGCCATCCGCGGTGTTCGCCACCGAGGACGGCGGGATCATCGTCGGCCGCGACGCCGAACGCCGCGCCCGGCTCGACCCGTCCCGGTTCGAGCCGAACCCGAAGCGCCGAGTCGACGAGAGCACCCTGCTGCTCGGCGACAACGTCATCACCGTCACCGACGCGCTGGCCGCGGTGCTGCACCGGGTCGCCGAGGAGACCACCCGGCAGCTCGGCGGCGCCCAGCCCGACGAGGTCCGGCTGACCCACCCCGCGCAGTGGGGCACGGTCCGCCGCAACGTGCTGCTGTCCGCCGCCCGGTTGGCCGGTTTCACCTGCAACCTGGTGCTGATCCCGGAACCGGTGGCCGCGGCCGCGCACTTCGCGTCCTTCCCGGACCGCACCCTCGGCGCCGGCCAGGCGCTCGCCGTCTACGACCTGGGCGCGGGCACCTTCGACTGCGCGATCGTCGGCGCCACTCAGAACGGGTTCGCGGTGCTGGCCGAGGACGGCCTGGCCGACCTCGGCGGATTGGACGTCGACCAGGCACTCTTGGAGCACGTCGGGCGGCAGGTCTCCAACAAGGACCCGCAGCGCTGGCAGCGGCTGCTGCGCCCGGAGAGCACCGGCGACCGGCGGGCCCAGCGCGCCCTGCGCGAAGACGTCCGCGCCGCGAAGGAAGCGCTCTCCCGGCACCCGCAGACCGAGGTGCCGATGCCGGAGCCCTTCGAGGACGTGCTGGTCACCCGCGCGGAGCTGGAAGCCCTGGTGCGGCCGAGCATGCTGCGCAGCGTCGAGCTGCTGGCCGCGGTGCTGCGCTCCAACGGGATGAACCCGGAGCGCCTCGCCGGCGTGTACCTGGTGGGCGGCTCCAGCCGGTTGCCGCTGGTCGCCAGCCTGATCGGTGAACAGCTGCGGATCGTGCCGACGACGCTCGACCAGCCGGAGACCGCCGTCGCGCTCGGGGCGCACCACGTGTCCCGCGACGGTGCCGCGATGTGGACCCAGGACATCCGGTCCAGCCTGCAGTCGGGCCCGGTCGCCATCCCGCAGACCGGCCAGCCGCAGGCGCCGTACCGGGAGCCCGACACGGTCCGCACGTTCCCCGTCCCGCCGCCTCAGCAGCAGCCCCACCCCCAGCCATCCGCGGACGTGTCCCGGCGCAACCGCAACATGCTGATCGGCCTCGGCGCGGTCGCGACCGTCGCGGTGATCGTGGCGATCGTGTTCCGCGCGACCAGCGGCTCCGGCGCGCCCAGCGCGGCGGATTGCTTCCAGCCCGGCACCGTTAATGCCGAGGGCTTCACCGCCTGCATGGGGAACCTCGCCGGCACCGTCCCGGAACAGGCCAACTGCGCGCCGGGCTGGCAGCGGATCATGCCCGGCCTGCGGGAGCTCGACGGCACCGTGGTGTCCTGCTCGATCGGCAACCCCAACGAGGGCACCCAGATCGTCTACACCCAGCTGGACACGATGGAGGCCGCGCAGCGGCGCGCCGACCTGCTGCTGGAGTTCAACGGCGTGACCAGCGACCAGGTCGAGGCGGAGTGGAGCGGCAACGGCCTGACCGGCACCTACCGCGCGGTCACCAGCGACACCTTCGGCACCCTGGTGTTCACGGTCGACGACCGCCCGCTGGTCGGCATGGTGCTCAAGCCCAACGGAGACAAGCAGCTCGACCCGAACAAGTTGGCCGACGAGTTCGAGAAGTCGGTCCAGCCGGGCAAGGCCTGATTCAGCGCCGGTTGCGGTGCTCCCACAGGAAGCGCACCGCGAGCACGACGACCGCCAGCAGCCCGGCGCCGATCACCACCTGGCCCAGCGGCGTCGACAAGCCGGTCGGATCGGCCTGCAGCAAGAGCAGCACGCCACCAGGGTACGGGCGCCGCGTAGGCTGGCGGGCGATGCGCCACACTGCTTTCCGCCAACGCATGGCCGACGAATTCGGCCGGGTCCGCGCCGAGATGCTGGCCCAGGACCACGTGTTCTCGATTCTCGGCGGGCGCACCGTCGACCAGGCGCTCGAGGCCGGGCTGTCGACCAAGGAGGTCTGGCAGGCGGTCTGCGAGGCATTCGAGGTGCCCGCCGAACGGCGCTAGAGAGCGTTTCGAACTTGGTTTGCGTAGCGGTGCGGGTGGCGGCCCCCCTGCGGGAATTACCGTTGCCCCCTCGCTGTGGGATCCCCGACATCATGAATGACCAATTCACCACGTCGGGGCTGTCCTCGCTGGGAGAACTCCAGAGGAGTGGGCACCGTGAACCCGCGGCGGTGCGAGTCGAGTCCCACACCGCAAGCGGCTACCGCCGCTTATAAACCACGACCTAGGACTCCGCTTCCTCCTTGCGCTCCGCGGTGCGGGGCTCCGCGGGCCGGCGTTCCGGGACCTCGAAGTCGGCCCACAGGTTCTGCGCGCTGATCTGCTGCTCGGGGCTGCGCCCGGCTTCCAGGTAGTGCTGGTAGGCGCGGCGCCGCTCCTCCTGCATGTGCCGCCACGTCTCGGCCTGCACCAACCGGTTCTGCTCCGGCGTGGGGTTGCCGTCGGCGACGGCCTTCTCGGCCTTGCAGAGCGGTTCGATCTCGGCGATCCGCCGCTCGTCGGCGAGCCGCTGCTCGGGGACCTCCTCGGCGGGCGGTTCGTGGTGCCGGTAGCGGACGTAGGGGTTGTCCTGCGGCAGTCCGCCGCTGACCCGGCCGTAGAACCCGAGGAACATCAGCAGCATGCCCGCGATCAGGCTGAACACCACGTTCTGCAGCTTGAAGGCGAACAGGTTCCAGGGCGTGTTCAGCAGCCCCAGGTTGATCAGCCCGGAGAGGAAGAACAGCACCCCGATCGCTGCGGTGGTGGTGGAGGCGACCGGGCCGCCCCAGGCGGCGGCGCCGACCAGGATCGCGCCGACCACCACCGAGACCACGGCCAGCAGGCCGTTGCTGGACAGGCCGATGATGTCGATGCCGCTGGTGGTGAACAACGGCACCTCGTTGGCCAGCCCGAGCACGCCGAAGGCCAGCAGGAACGCGCCGAAGATGGCCGCCCCGACCCGGTAGAACCGGCTCAGCGGGTGGTCTGGTGGCAGGTAGCGGTCCATTCGCATGGTCGGCACCTCCTCGGGCCCGGGCGACCGGTTCGCCAGTCGGTCTTCCGAGTGTCCGCCCCGAACACGGTGATCGCACCGTCACACGGTCGGGTGATGTCGCCGGCGTGTCGGCAAGTTGATCGAACATCCGTTCGGCTAAGATGGAGCGCGTGGGATCGGGCCGCCGGCGAACCCCGCGGCGGAATTGTCGGTCCCTGCCCGTAGCGTCTGATCTGACACACGACGACGAAGTTCGACTCGACCGAGGTGGACCCCCGATGGCAGCGACACCGGACAAGGGCAAGGCGCTGGAGCTCGCGCTCGCCCAGATCGACAAGCAGTACGGCAAGGGGTCGGTCATGCGGCTCGGCGACGAGTCGCGCGCACCGATCGAGGTCATCCCGACCGGTTCCATCTCGTTGGACGTCGCGCTGGGGATCGGCGGCCTGCCGCGAGGCCGCATCGTGGAGATCTACGGCCCGGAGAGCAGCGGTAAGACCTCCGTCGCGCTGCACGCCGTGGCCAACGCGCAGAAGCTGGGCGGCACCGCGGCGTTCATCGACGCCGAGCACGCGTTGGACCCGGAGTACGCCAAGGCGATCGGGGTGGACACCGACGCGCTGCTGGTGTCCCAGCCGGACACCGGTGAGCAGGCGCTGGAGATCGCGGACATGCTGATCCGCTCCGGCGCGCTGGACATCATCGTCATCGACTCGGTGGCCGCGCTGGTGCCGCGCGCCGAGATCGAGGGCGAGATGGGCGACAGCCACGTGGGTCTGCAGGCTCGGCTGATGAGCCAGGCGCTGCGCAAGCTGACCTCCGCGCTCTACAACGCCAAGACCACCGCGATCTTCATCAACCAGCTCCGCGAGAAGGTCGGCGTGATGTTCGGCTCGCCGGAGACCACCACCGGTGGTAAGGCGCTGAAGTTCTACTCGTCGGTGCGCCTGGACGTGCGGCGGATCGAGACGCTGAAGGACGGCTCGGACGCGGTCGGCAACCGGACCCGGGTCAAGGTCGTGAAGAACAAGGTCGCCCCGCCGTTCAAGCAGGCCGAGTTCGACATCATCTACGGCATCGGCATCAGCCGCGAGGGCTCGCTGATCGACATGGGCGTCGAGCAGAGCATCATCCGCAAGTCCGGTGCCTGGTACACCTACGAGGGCGACCAGCTGGGCCAGGGCAAGGAGAACGCCCGCAAGTTCATGCGGGAGAACCCGGACATCGCCAACGAGATCGAGAAGCGGATCAAGGAGAAGCTCGGCATCGGCGCGACGCTGGACGCCGAGAACGCCGAGCCGGCGCCGGTGGACTTCTGATCCCGCCGACCACCTGTTGATCGTCTCTTGGACATTGGGTGCAGATGAACGGTGACGGTACGCGTCGAGGGAGCGGTGCACGGCGCCGCTCTTCCGGCGACGCCCTGCCGGGAGCCGCGGCCGACGAGGAGTCGCGGCGCAAGCCGGACGATCCGGAGCAGCTGGCCCGGGACATGGTGTACCGGCTGCTTGCGGCCCGCGCGCGCAGTCGCTCGGAGCTGCGACAGGCCTTGCTGCGCAAGGAGATCGACGAAGAAGTCGCCGACGCCGTGTTGCAGAAGTTCGTCGACGCGGGCCTGGTCGACGACGCCTCGTTCGCCGAGGAGTGGGTGCATTCGCGACAGCGGCACCAGGGCCTGGGGCGCAAGGCGCTGGGCTTCGAGCTGCGCCGCAAGGGCGTCGACGAGCACCTGGTCGAAGCGGCGTTGTCCACTGTGGATGGCGACGCGGAGGTCGAGCGGGCGCGGGAGCTGGTGCAGCGCAAGCTCCGGACGATGGCGAACCTGGACCACGCGGCGAAGTTGCGCCGCCTGGTCGGGATGCTGGCCCGCAAGGGCTACTCCGAGGGCCTCGCCTTCCGCGTGGTGCGGGAGGAGATCGAGCGCTCCGGCGACGACGCTCCGGACTCGGACCTCGAATCCACGTGACCGACAGCGTCGCGGCTTCGCCCGCCCGCTGAGCGAGCAGACCTGCCGAGCGGCCGGTGCGCGATGGCGCGCCGCCCGCTCGGCTTTGCTTTTGCCGGCATGGCCGTGGAGCCGGAACGCGGCGGCGCCGGGTTCGTCCGATGGGGGGATCGCAGATCCACCGGACCCGCATCGGCCGGCGCCCCGTCGCCGCAGGAGGATTCGAATGCCCTTCTCGCTCGTGCACCACGGCCTCCGGCTCACCCTGCGGGAGAGCGAACCTGAATCCCGGCTCGATTCCTTCACGGCGGAGTTCGGCTGGGAGAAAGCGGTGTACCCGGAGCGGGACGGAATGCTCCGCGAGGTGGTGTGGAGCGGCTACGACGTCGAGCTCCGCTTCGTCGTCGACGACGTCACCGGCTGCCCGTACTTCTTCATCACCACGGGAATGTGGAACTCCTGCCTCTCGTTGACCAAACTCGCCGAGGGCAGGCTCGACGTCTACTCGTGCCAGGAGCTCTTCGACGCGCTGGAGTCCGCGCGAAGCGTCGCCGATCGTCGGCACGCGCTTCTGATGGTGGCGCTCGGCGGCTCGCACGGATTCGACGAGGACGTCTTCGAGGCGATCCGGGAAGCGCTTGGTGCGCCGGAAGCCGATATCAGGAAGGCGGCGGTCTACGCGATGGGCTACACGCCGTCCGTCCGGTACAAGCCGCTGCTGGGCTCGCTGCGCGAGCGGGACCCCGAAGGTCGGCACGGGCGGCGTGTGATCCCGGGCCGGTCGCGTGTGGGCCGCCTCTCAGAATGGGACGGTGGTACCGGTGTGTCGCGGTCGGCTCGTAGAGTCGCCAGCCATGACGACCTTCGCCGACGTGCGGCACATCGTGTGGGACTGGAACGGCACACTCCTCGCGGACAACGACGCAGTGGTGGCGGCGGTGAACGCGGTCTGCACGGCTTACGACCGCGAGCACATCGACATCGATGAGTGGCGGTCGGTGTTCAGCCGCCCGCTGCTGCAGTGCTACGAGCGGCTGCTGCGGCGATCGCTCGACGAACAGGACTGGGCGCGCATCGACGTGCTCTACCACGAGGCCTACCGGGAACTGCTGCACACCTGCGAACTCGCGGCGGGCGTGCCGCACGCGCTGAAGGACTGGGCGACCGCCGGCCGCACCCAGTCGCTGCTCTCGATGTGGTTCCACGACGAACTGGTCCCGCTGGTGACCGACATGGGCCTGCACTCGCTCTTCGCGCGCGTCGACGGGCTCCGCAACGACATCGGCGGCGGGTCCAAGGCCGAGCACCTGCGCCGCCACCTCGCGGCGCAGGAGATCGACGCGCGCGACGTGGTGCTCATCGGCGACGTGCTGGACGACGCGCATGCGGCGGAGCAGGCCGGCACCAAGTGCGTCCTGGTGACCACCGGTGTGATGAGCCGGGCGGCGCTGGAGACGTCCGGATTCCCCGTGGTGGACTCGATTCCCGAGGCGCTGACCACCATCGCCGCCTGATCCTCACCAGGCCGACGGCGGGCTCGTGGTGACGATCCGGGTCCACGGCCCCGGCGGCACGTCGACGTCGTCGACGAATCGCCAGTCGACGACATCGTGCTTGCCGTCGAGCTCGCGCAGGCCGAGGCAACCGTTCAGCGCGGGCGAGACGTCCATGCCCGCGCCGTTGAACCGGGTGTTGGCGGGGCGGCGGTCGTCGGCGCCGAACACGTATGCCGCGTCGTGGTACTCGCCCGGCCCGGCGTCCTCGATCTGCCCGTAGCAGACCGCGGTGCCGTGCTGGATCCGAACCCAGCGGTTCTTCATGAAGCTGGTGGCGCGGCCCGCGTAGCCCGGATCACCGGCCCACGGCACCACCCGGCCGCGCTGCTCGAACGCGGCCGGATCGTTGCGGTCGTCGAAGGGCAGGTCCAGGTAGAACGGGTTCTGCCGCGGCGTCATCCGGGTGGGGAAGAAGTCGTTGGCGGCCGTGCGGCGTTCGGTGTCGCACCGGCCGTCCTGCTCCACTCCGTCGCAACCGCCGTAACTCGCCAGCCAGTCGGCGTCGTAGGCCGACAACCGCTGGCTGCCGTCCGGCGAGTCCGGGTCGAGCACCTCGCCGACCCAGAACGTGGTGGCCACGGTGCCGGTGTGCGGCGGGTACGCCCGGCCGTCCGGTTCCGTCGCGTCGCCGCTGCAGGCCGCCGCGATCAGGACGACGACCGCGACCGCGCTCGCCGTCAGCAGAGCCATCTCAGCAGGTAGGTCCACGGCAGGCGGGCGCAGACGGCCTCGGCCTTCGGCCTGACGTGCTCCTGCAGCCGGTAGTCGTCCGTGGTCAGCGAACCGGCGCGGGTCAGGGTGAGCCCGAAGCTCAGGCCGGTCGTGCCGTCCGGGGCCGCCGGTGTCGTCCACGCCGCGGATGCCCAGTTCGCCGAGGCGGCGAACCACGGGCTGGTCGTCCAGTAGCGCCAGGCGCCGGCCTGGTCGCGGCGGTAGACGGCGAGCTGGGTGGGCGCGGTCGACTTGTACCAGGCGCTCAGCTCGTAGGTGTTGTTCGGGTGCGCGGCCGGTGCGGCCTCGCCCATGTCCAGCTGCTGCAGGAGTTTCGCCTCGCCGCCGGCGTATTCGGTGATGTCCAGCCGCTGCGCCCAATGCCCGTCGTGCGCGTCGGAGACGCGAGTCCATTGTGGATTGTTCTGGCCCCAGCTGCTCTGCACCCAGCCGCGCGGGCCCGGCTCTTCCAGCGACGCGTTGACCAGTCCGTCGCGCGGCGCGGACGCCGGCGGGCGGACCAGCGGGCGGAACCCGCCGCCGATCACCTGGTCCACCGTGCGCACCACCGTGCCGTTCGCCTGCCGCTGCGCCAGCCAGGACGCGAACTGGTCCAGCACGGCCGGGCTGATCGACAGCGACCCGCAGAAGTCGCAGGTCTGGTGCAGCACCAGCGGAACCCAGCCGCCGCCGGAGGCTTCGGCCCGCAGCACCACCTGCTGCAGGTCCGCCAGCGTCCAGTCGGGGGTGACCGTGTCGGTGCCGCGCACCACCAGCGGGTTCACCGGCGGTATCGACTCGGCCGGGGCGCAGTCCGAGCAGCTGTTCTTGGTCCGGAGGCTGCCGGTGACCCGCGCGCTGTTGTAACCGCAGTCCGCGGCCGCCCGCTCGGCCTCGCGGCTGAAGCTGCCGAACGGGTAGGCGAACGAGGTCGGCCGGAAGCCCCAGGCGACGAGGTTGGCCCGGTCCTGGCAGATCTCCCGGCGGGCTTCGTCCGGTGCGCCCTCGGCGAGGTCGGGGTGGTTGACGGTGTGCCCGCCGATCTCGTGCCCGGCCGCGGCGAGCGAGCGCAGGTCGTCGAGGCTCAGGTAGCCGCGCGTGCCGATCGATCCGGACACGACGTAGAAGGTGCCGCGCATCCCGTGCTTGCTGAGGATTCGGGCGCCGGAGGTCTGCGAGACGCTCCCGTCGTCCACGGTGAAGGTGACCACGGTGCGCGGCGTCTGCGCGTTGGCTTCGCCCGGCATGCCGAGGAAAACGGCCAGCAGGGCTGCGCTGACACAGGCGAGGATTCTGCTCGAGCGCTTGCGAGCCGGGCGTGCTCCGTCCATCGCACCTGACCGCCAACCCGATCGACGGATACTGACCGGCATCACGCTACTGACGGCACGGGCGGAGGCGGAACCAGTCGCTGGGGGGCGTTGGTTACCGCGTTTGACGGAGGCTGCGAGACTTTCGGGCTGCTGCAGCGGCTTCACGACTCGCCTCGCACCTGCGGAGGCCTGCACCTCACCGCCCGGATTGAAGTCAACGGCCCGTTCACCGCGATAGACGAGGTGAACGGGCCGTTCGCGCACTCCGCTCGATGCGGGCCGGGCCGCTAGGGGCGCAGCGCGGCCGCGTCGCGGGCGAGCTGCTCGATCTGCGCCCAGTCGCCGGCGGCCAGCACGTCCTTCGGCGCCAGCCACGAGCCGCCGACGCAGCCCACGTTGGGCAGCGCGAGGTAGTTCGGCGCGGTCTGCGGGCTGATCCCGCCGGTCGGGCAGAACCGCAGGCCCGGCAGCGGCCCGGCGATCGCCTTGAGGAACGGCACGCCGCCGCTGGGCTCGGCGGGGAAGAACTTCATCGCCGTCGCCCCGCGCTCGGCCAGCCGCATCGCCTCCGACACGGTGCTCGCGCCGGCCAGGAACGGCACCCCGGACGCCTCGACGTCGTCGAGCAGCCGGTCCGTGGTGCCCGGCGTGACGAGGTAGCGGGCCCCGGCGTCGGCGGCCCGCTTGGCCTGCCCGGGTTCGGTGATCGTGCCGGCCCCGGCGACCATCTCGGGCACCTCGGCGGCGATGCGCTCGATCGCGGGCAGCCCGGCCGGGGTGCGCAAGGTGACCTCGATGGTGCGGATTCCGCCGCGCAGCAGCGCTTCGGCCAGCGGCACCGCGTGCGCGACGTCGTCCAACGCCACGACCGGGACCACGGGGGCGAGTTCCAGCACGTCAGCTGCAGTCTTCATGGGGGTTCATCCGTTTCTAGTTCGTGCGTTCCGCCGAGCACCCGTGAGCGCGTAGGACCGTCGTGGCAGCCCGACGCGCTCACGAGTTCTGAGCAGCGTTGTCATGCTGTCACGTCGGCGGGCTGCGCCGTCGGCGGCGCGAACACGCTGGCACCGCGATCGGCCCGTCCCACGGCCTGCCGGAACGCCGCGAAAAGCTCCCGGCCGGTGCCGTACTGCGCTCCGGGCGCGGCCGGTGCGTTGTCGCGCGCGGCGAGTTCGTCGTCGGGCACCAGCACCTCCAGGGTGCCGCGGTCGGCGTCGAGCCGGACCACGTCGCCGTCGCGGACGCGGGCCAGCGGCCCACCCGCGCTGGCCTCCGGGGTCAGCTGGATCGCCGCCGGGATCTTGCCGGAGGCACCGGACATCCGGCCGTCGGTGACCAGCGCGACCTGGTGCCCGCGGTCCATCAGCACGCCCAGCGCGGGCGTCAGCCCGTGCAGCTCCGGCATCCCGTTGGCCTGCGGGCCTTGGTTGCGGATCACGATCACGACGTCGTGGTCCAGCTCGCCGGACTGGAACGCGGCCGTGAAGCCGTGCTGGTCGTCGAAGACCCGGGCCGGGGCGGTGACGGCGCGGTGTTCCGCGCTGACCGCGGAAACCTTGATCACCGACCGCCCGAGGTTGCCGTCGAGCACCCGCAGCCCGCCGTCGGGGGCGAACGGCTCGTCGACGCCGCGCAGCACGTCCGGGTCCAGGCTCTTCGCCGGCGCGTCCCGCCAGACGAGCTCGCCGTCCTCCAGGAACGGCTGCTGCCGGTAGCGGTCCAGCCCGGGCCCGGCGACCGTCTTGACGTCGGGGTGCAGCAGGCCCGCGTCGAGCAGCTCGCCGACGAGCGTCTGCACGCCCCCGGCGGCGGCGAAGTGGTTGATGTCGGCCGAACCGTTGGGGTAGACCTTCGCCAGCGACGGCACGACGGCGGACAGGTCGGAGAAGTCGTCCCAGGTCAGCTCGATGCCGGCCGCGGCGGCGATGGCCACCAGGTGCAGCGTGTGGTTGGTCGAACCGCCAGTGGCCAGCAGCGCGACGACGCCGTTGACGATGGCCCGCTCGTCGATGATCTCGCCGATCGGCATCCGGTCGGCGCCGCGGCCGAGCTCCACGATGCGGCGCGCGGCCTCCTCGGTGAGGGCCTTGCGCAGCGGGGTGCCCGGCGGCACGAAGCTCGATCCCGGCAGGTGCAGGCCCATGACCTCGACGACGAGCTGGTTCGAGTTGGCGGTGCCGTAGAACGTGCAGGTGCCGGGCGAGTGGTACGACGCCGACTCCGCTTCCAGCAGGTCCTCGCGGCTGGCCTTGCCCTCGGCGAACAGCTGCCGGATGCGGCTCTTCTCCCGGTTGGGCAGCCCGGAGGGCATCGGCCCGGCGGGCACCAGCACGGTCGGCAGGTGGCCGAACGACAGCGCGCCGATGAGCAGGCCCGGCACGATCTTGTCGCACACCCCGAGCAGCAGGGCGCCGTCGAACATCTCGTGGGAGAGCGCGACGCCGGTGGCCATCGCGATGACGTCGCGGGAGAACAGCGACAGCTCCATGCCGGTGCGGCCCTGGGTGATGCCGTCGCACATGGCGGGCACGCCGCCCGCGAACTGCGCGACGCCGCCGGCCTCGCGGACCGCGTCCTTCAGCCACGCCGGGTATTCGGCGTACGGCTGGTGCGCGGAGAGCATGTCGTTGTAGGCGGAAACGATCGCGATGCCGGGCTTGACGGCTCCGCGCACCGCGAGCCGGTCCGGGCCGCTGCACGCGGCGAAGCCGTGCGCGAGGTTGCTGCAGGGCAGCTCGGTGCGGGCCGGACCGACCGCCCCGGCCGCGCGGATGCGCTCCAGGTACGCGGCGCGGGACGCGGAGCTTCGGTCCGCGATCCGCTGGGTGACCTGTTCGACGACGTGCTGCATTGGCGGCGCCATTGATCGCCTCCGGAAGAATTGCGAAATGCGGGGCGACGACGATGGCGCCTCATGACGGCCATCACACTAACGGGTGTGGCCTGGATTTCACAATCGATACAGCTTGCTCACCTGCAGTGACCGCGCCGGCCCGAGCCGTTCGGCGCCGTTGGACGCTCCACGCACCGACCGCGGCCACGGCGAGGATCGCGGTGCTGACGTGCAACGCATCGGCCCACGCCTGGCGGGCTTGGGCCAGCAGATCGGCGCCCTGCTCCCCCGGGCGGCCGGCTCGACCGCGGCCCCGATGCCACCGCGGGCTGGCGGCTTCCGGCGCGAGCGAGCCGCAGGGTTCGCGTCGGCACGCCCAGCGAAAGCCGCGGCGCGTCGGCCGATCCCGCGGCCCGCCTCACCCCGCAGGAACGCCAGGTCGCTCGCCTGGCCGCGACGGGCCTGACCACGCGAACGGTCGGCTACCACCTGTCCAACGCCTACCCGAAGCTGGGCGTCGCCTCCCGCCTCGAACTCGCTCGCCTCCCAGGCCTTCCCGAATGACTGCGGCGCCCGTGACGACGATCACGCCGCGGGTGTGGTGTGCATTTCACGATCTCCCGAGATCCGGCCCCGAGCACCCCGCCGCGTGCGGGATCATGGGTCGGGGAGTCGAGGAGTGAGGAGCGGGCCCATGCGGATTCGGGTGCTCGCCGCGGTGGTCGCCGCGGCCGCGCTGCTGTCGGGCTGCGGGCAGGACGCGCCGGTCGAGCCGAACGCGCTGGCCGGGCCGAAGCCGCCCGCCCCGACCACGGCGCCGACGAGCCCGGCCCCGTCGGCCGGCAATTCGGTCGAACTCGACACCTCTCCGACCATCGCGCGGATCAAGCAGCGGCGCTTGCTCCTGGTCGGCGTGCGGGAGGACGCGCCCCAGTTCGCCACCCGGGACGGGGCGGGCGAATACCGGGGATTCGACGTCGAAATGGCCCGTGACCTGGCGAAACGCATCGGACTCGACTCGACGCAGGTGCAGTTCCGGCGGCTGCCGTCGACCCTGCTGCTCGACGGCGTGGCCGCAGGCAATGTCGACGTCCTGTTCGGCGGGACCGCCGACAACCCGCAGCTGGCCCAGGTCGGGCCGTACGTGATCACCGGCAGCGAACGCTACCTCGTGGTCAAGTCCGACGACCGTAAGCTGGCCGAGGAGCTGCAGCGGATGCTCGACGAGGCGGTCGCGGACGGCAGTTGGCAGCGCGCCTACGACGCGACCCTCGGCGCGGCCGGGATTCAGGCCCGGCCGGGCTCGTGACGGGCATTCCCGAAGTGCGCTGACCACCACGACGCGACCGGTTTCGGGGACGAGGCCCCGGAGCCGCCTGCTCTTCGGGAAAAGCACGTGCCGATTCGTCGGCGGTTGAGCAGACTCGTATCCATACCTCGCGCTCGATGCCGGGCAGGGCCAATGGCGGCCGTGCCCGCGGTCGAGCGCGACCCGACTCCAGTGAGGTGCCCCCAACCATGATCGACTCCGCGAGCGCTACGACCGCGGATGCCGGCCGCGAAACGACGCCACCGCGCGCCCCAGTGCTGATAGCCGTGCTGGTGGCCTCGGCGTTCGTGATGATCCTCAACGAGACGATCCTGAGCGTCGCGCTGCGCGAGCTCACCATCGATCTCGGTGTCACCACCACAACGGTGCAGTGGCTGACCAGCGGCTTCCTGCTGACGATGGCCGTGGTCATCCCGACCACGGGCTTCCTGCTCGAACGCTTCACGCCGCGCCAGGTGTTCCTGGCCGCGCTGACGCTGTTCAGCGTGGGCACGCTGCTCAGCGCGCTCGCCCCGGGCTTCGCGGTCCTGCTGGTCGGGCGCGTCGTGCAGGCGTGCGGCACAGCGGTGATGATCCCGCTGCTGATGACCTCGGTGATGCGCCTCGTGCCGCAGGAGAAGCGCGGCGCGACGATGGGCACGATCAGCATCGTCATCGCCGTCGCGCCCGCGGTGGGGCCGACGATCGGCGGCGCGGTGCTGGCCTCGCTGGGCTGGCGCTGGATGTTCTGGATCGTGCTGCCGCTGGCGGTGCTCGCGCTGGTCATGGGCGCGGTCTGGATGCGGTTGGACACCGAAACGCGGTCGGTGCCGCTGGACCTGCCCTCGGTCGTGCTGTCGGCCATCGGCTTCGGCGGCGTCCTCTACGGGCTGTCCTCCATCGGGGAGTCCAGCGGTGAGCCGCACCTGGTGGCGCCGTGGATCCCGATCGCGGTCGGCGCCGTCTCGCTCGCGGCGTTCGTGGCGCGCCAGATCCGCCTGCAGCGCGACGACCGGGCCCTGCTCGACCTGCGCCCGTTCACCAACCGCGCGTTCTTGGTGGCCCTGATCCTGGGCATCCTGCTGTTCATCTGCCTGCTGGGCGCCGGGGCGATCCTGCTGCCGATGTACCTGCAGGCGGTCCTGCACGTCAGCACCTTCGTCAGCGGGCTGGCCGTGCTCCCCGGCGGGCTGGTCCTCGGCCTGCTCGGTCGTCCGGTGGGCCGGCTGTTCGACCGCGTGGGCGCCCGGCCGCTGGTGATCCCCGGCGCGCTGGCCATGGCGTTGTCGCTGTGCCTGTTCGCCGTCCTTGGACCGGGTTCGCCGGTGATCGCGGTCGTCGGCATCCACATCGTGCTCATGGCCGGGCTCGGGCTGATGATGACTCCGCTGATGACCGAGTCCCTCAGCGTGCTGCCCGATCACCTCTACTCGCACGGCAGCGCGATCCTGGCCACCCTCCAGCAGGTCGCGGGCGCGTTCGGCATCGCGGTGTTCATCACCATCGCCTCCGTGTCGACCACCGACCCCTCCGGCGCGCCTGACGCGGTCGGCCTGCGCACGGCGTTCATCGCCGCCGCCTGCATCGGCGTGCTCGCGTTCGTCGCGTCGCTGTTCCTCCACCGCGCGCCGAAGCCTGCTCCGGCGGATCACGGGGAGGCACAGGAAGAAAGCCGAGCGGTGTCCAAGCCGTGACGCTCGCCGTGTCCGGGCCGGTGAGCGCCGGCCGGGCACGGCTCACCGCTACCGGGCCGCCGTCGGGATGGCTGCGTCGAGCAGCGATTCCGCGGCGGCCCTCGCGTATCGACCGCAGCCGGCATCGTTGAGCACCATCGAACGGCTGGCGGCACCGTCGGCGAGGATCGCGAGCTGTTCGACCAGAGCCTCGGGTTCGGCGACCCCGAGCGCGCCCACCAGCTCGGCCAGCCGGTCGGCGAGCCGCCGCTTCTGCTCGGCCGCGTACCGGTGGACGGGGCTCTGCGGGTCCGGGAACTCGGCCGCCGCGTCGATGAAGGGGCAGCCCCGGATCGGGCCGTCGCCCTCGTCCGGCACCGCGAACAGCGCGAGGAGCCGCTCGCGCAGGGGAAGGTCCTCGCGCTCCAGCACGGATTCCATCGTGCGCCCGGACTCGACGAGGTGCCGGAGGTAGCCCACGACCAGCTCGTCCTTGCTGGGGAAGTGCGCGTACAAGGTGCGCTTGGAGACCGGGGCGGCGGCCGCCACCTGTTCCATGCCCGTCGCGATGATCCCCTGGGCCTCGAAGAGCGCGGTCGCCGCGGCGATGATGCGCTCGCGCCCGCCCCGGCCTCGGCGGCGCTGGACCGTCTGTTGCTCACCCATCCGCAAAGTGTACACATCCGTGTACTTAACGCGGGTTTTGCGTGGTAGCCTCCCGGGGCGTTATGTAAACGCTTCCGTTTATCGCGATCGAAGGGGAGAGCCTTGACGGGCATCACGACGCGGAACTACTCGCCCGATCACGCCGAGGAGCTGATCCGCGGCCGGCGAGCCGTCCGCTCCTTCCGGCCGGATCTGGTCCCGGACTCGACGATGCGCGCCGTCTTCTCGCTGGCTAGCGCGGCGCCGTCGAACTCCAACACCCAGCCCTGGAGCGTCGAAGTCGTCAGCGGGGCGGCGCGCGACCGGCTGAGCGAAGCGCTGCTGGCGGCGCACGCGCAGCAACGCCTTTCCGTGGACTTCCCGTACCGGGACGATCTCTACGACGAGGTGCACCAGCGGCGGCGCAAGGATTTCGGCGAAGCGATGTACGGGGCGCTCGGCATCGGTCGCGAAGACCGGGAAGCCCGCGACGCCTACAACGCGGAGAGCTTGCGGTTCTACGGCGCGCCGCACGTCGCGTTGGTGTTCGCACCGTCCAATGCGGACGCGCGGATGGCCGCGGACATCGGCATGTACGGGCAGACGCTGCTCCTGGCGATGACGGCGTACGGGATCGCCAGCTGCCCGCAGGGCTTGCTGGGCTTCTACGGCGACGCGATTCGCGAGTCGCTGGAAATCCGGGGCGGCAAGCTGCTTTTCGGCGTCTCCTTCGGATACGCCCTCGAATCCGCTCCGGTGAACCACATCGCGGTCGGTCGCGCGGAACTCGGCGAGACGACGAGGTTCCGCGCGTAGCCGCCAGTCGGATCAGGTGGCGGCGCGCCGGGTCTCGACGAGGCGCTGCAGGCCGTCCAGCTGCCACTCCAGGTGCTGCTCGGAGGGCAGCACGTCGGCCAGGCAATCCGGTTCGCCGAGCCACCGGATGTAGTGCGGGTACTTGCCTTCCGCCTTGATCCGCTCCAGGTAGGGGTGTGCCGCCTCGGCGAGCTGGGCATCGGACACCAGTCCGGTCCGTTCCCGCATCGCGCGTTCTTCCAGCAGGGCGAGCCCGGACTTCAGGGCTTGTCCGAGCACCGTGTTGACGAAGCCGATGCGGGTCGCGGCGTCCAGGTCCAGCTCGTCGACGGCGGCGAGGGCGGCGTCGTAGAGGCGCAGCGCGTTCGGTCCCAGCGGCGGCCGGCTGAACGACATCCGCGCGAACCAGGGGTGCCGCTGCACCGCCGCCCATGCGGAGCGGCCCATCTCGCGCAGGCAGGCCCGCCAGTCGCCGGGCGGCGGGACGGTGATCTCGCCGTAGACCTCGTCGACCATCAGGTCCGTCAGGCCGTCCTTGCTGCCGACGTAGCGGTACAGCGCCATCGGGCTGCGCGTGCCGAGGCGGCTCGCGATCGCCCGCATCGTGATCTCGCCGGTCGGGCTTTCGTCGGCGAGCGCGATCGCCGCGGCGACGATCCGCTCGCGGCTGAGCTGCGTGGTGGCCGGCGGGGGCGGCGGCTCGTCGAACCAGACCAGGCCGCCCGGAGGTTTCGCAGAAGTCATTTGCCTCGGATACTAACCTGCGTGTACAACGTACATCGTGAATGTACAACGTACACAGACTGAAGTGCTGATCGCCGGCGGTGGACTCGTCGGGCTGACGACGGCGTTGGTGCTGCGCCACCACGGCGTGGACGTGACGCTCGTCGAGAAGCGCGCGACGACCTCGCCGCAGCCCAAGGCGCGGCGCTTCCACGTGCGCAGCCTGGAGATCTTCCGGGAACTGGGGCTGGCCGAGACCGTCCACGAGGCCGCGCGAGACCTCGCCGATCACGACTGCATGGCCGTCGGGAAGACCTTGGCGGAGGCCGAGCAGTTGCCGCCGTGGCGGCCGTCCGGGGCGGGCGAGTCGATGGACGTCAGCCCGGAGCTGCCCTGCCTGGTGGCGCAGAACGTGCTTGAACCGGTGCTGCGCCAAGCGGCCCAGGACGCGGGCGCGGACATCCGGTTCTCGACCGCTCTCACGTCGTTCGAGCAGGACGCCGATGGAGTCGTCGCCGAGCTCGCGGACTCCGGGCTGCGCGCGTCGTACCTGGTCGCAGCCGACGGGGCGCGGAGCCCGGTGCGCTCGGCGCTGGGCATCGGCCGCTCCGGGCGCGGCGCCATCGGCGAGGACAGCGTGAACGTCTACTTCCGCGCCGATCTCGCGGATGTCGTGCGTGGTCGGGAGTTCAACATCTGCCAGATCCAGCACCCCGACGCGCCCGGCGGGCTGGCCTCGGTGGACGGTCGGCTGAACTGGGTGTTCATGACCCCGGGTGGCGACGTCGATCGCGACTGGCCGGCGCTGCTGCGCACCGCGCTCGGCGTGCCCGCCCCGGACCTCGAAGTCATGAGCGTGCTTCCCTGGCGGCCCGAGATGCTCGTCGCCGACCGCTACTCGTCGGGGCGGGTGCACCTGGCCGGAGACGCTGCGCACGTCATGCCCCCGTTCGCCGCGGTCGGTGCCAACACCGGCATCGCCGACGCGCACAACCTCGGCTGGAAGCTCGCGGCGGTGCTCTCCGGCGCTGCGGCGCCGTCGCTGCTGGACAGCTACGACGCGGAGCGTCGTCCGGCGGGCTGGTTCGCCGCGGACCAGTCGAGCAGGCGCGCAACGGACCTGACGGCCGCCCCCGATCCGACGCTGGCGCATCCGTTCGTGCTGGCGGCGGGCGGATTCCAGTACCCGGCCGGGGCGATCTCCGGCGGCCCGGCGGAGGGCGGCGAGGCGGAACCGGTCACCGAGTTCGCGCCGGCCGGGCGGGTCGGCACCCGGATCCCGCACCGCTGGCTGGACACCGCCCGTACCAAGTCCACAGTGGACCTCGCCGGGCCCGGGTGGGCACTGGCCGTGGCCGACGATCCGCAGCGCTGGCGGCCCGGCGGAATCCCGGTCCACCGCCTCGACGTCGACTTCCTGGGAGCGGGCGAGGGCGTCCTGATCCGTCCCGACGACGTGGTCGCCTGGCGCGGCACCGATCCCACCGCGCCCGCGAACGTTCTGGAGAAGCTGCTCCACGCCTGACAACGCGAAGGGCGCCTCCGACCGGCTGGTCGAAGGCGCCCTCCACTCCGAGCGGTGCTCAGTCGCCGGCCGTGGCCTCCGCCAGCGGCTTGGCGGCCGGAGCGATCTGCCTGGTCTTCTTGGTCCGGCGGTTGCGCCGGTCCAGGTACGTGGCGAACCACGTGAGCAGCAGGCACATCGAGATGTAGATCGCCGCCACCACCAGGCTGACCGGGATGATCGGGCGGTCCAGCGTGGGGATGCCGCCGAGGTAGCGGGCGTAGTACAGCAGCTCTTGGTAGGTGATCAGGAAGCCGAGCGCGCTGTCCTTGAGCAGCACCACGAGTTGGCTGATGATCGCGGGCAGCATCATCCGGATCGCCTGCGGCAGCACCACGGTCCGCATGACCTGGTTCTTCCGCATCCCGATCGAGTAAGCGGCCTCGCTCTGCCCCTTGGGGAGCGCGGCGACGCCGGCCCGGAACACCTCGGCCAGCACCGAGCCGTTGTAGAGCGTCAGGCCGAGCACGACCGACCAGTACTGGCCGAAGTTCACGCCCAGCCCCGGCGCCGCGTAGTACAGGAAGAAGATCAGGATGACCAGCGGGATCGCGCGGAAGACCTCCACGATCGCCGTGCACGGCACCCGGATCCAGGCGTGGTCGGAGAGCCGGCCGAGCGCGAACACCGCACCGAACGCCAGCGCGAGCGCGGCGCCCATGAGGAACGCGCGGACGGTGTTCCACAGTGCCCCGAACAGTTCCAGCTGGATCTGCTCGTAGAGCAGCCATTCCCACTTGCTCGCGTCGAACTGCCCCGTCTCGTAGAAGCGGAACACCACGTAGCCGAGCAGGCCCAGCACCACGACGGTGCTGACGACGCTGATGAGCCGGTTGCGCACGCGGGCGCGCGGTCCGGGGGTGTCGAACAGGACGGTGCTCATCGGGCCACGCTCCACCGCTTCTCGAAGCTCCGCTGGACCAAGGTCAGCGGGATGACCAGGATCATGAAGCCGACGGCGATCCAGATGAAGGCGTTCAGCGTCGGCTCACCCTGCTCGTTGAGGTAGGGGATGACCGAGCCGACCTCGGCCACGCTGAACCCGGCCGCGACGGTCGTGTTCTTCAGCAGCGCGATCAGCACGCTGACCAGCGGCGGGACCACTGCGCGGAAGGCTTGGGGAAGGATCACGTTGGTCAGCGACTGGGCGAACCCGAGCCCGATGGAGCGCGCCGCCTCGGCTTGCCCGACCGGCACCGTGTTGATCCCCGCCCGCAACACCTCGCAGACGAACGCGGAGGTGTAGATGGTCAGGGCGATGACCGCGGCGGTGAAGAACGGGAACTGGATCAGCTCCAGCTTGGGGTAGGCGAAGACGAAGAAGAAGAAGATCAGCGTCAGCGGTGTGTTGCGGAGCAGGGTCACGTAGCCGGCGCCGACCGCCCGCAGCGCGGGGACGGGGCTGACCCGCAGCGTCGCCAGGATCGTGCCCAGCACCAGCGAACCGGCGGCCGCCAGCAGGAAGAGCTCGATCGTCCGCAGGAAACCCCTGGCGAGGACGTCCCCGTACTCCACCAAGATGTCGATCAATGAGTACTCCTGAAGTAATCGGATGCCCAGGGCGCGATCCGGCCCTGGGCATCCGATGACGGGATCAGTAGCGGTCCACCTTGGGCGGCTCGGCGGGCGAGCCGGACTTGCCGAGAGTGCCGTCGTAGACGCGCTTCCACTCGCCGTTGGTCGCGGCCTGCTCCAGGATGTCGTTGATCTTGTTGCGCAGGGCGCTGTCGTCGTGCGCGAGGCCGACGCCGTAGGGCTCCTCGGAGAACGGCTTGCCGACGACCTTCAGCTTGTCCGGGTCCTGCGCGGCGTAGCCCTTGAGGATGGCGTCGTCCGTGGTGACCGCCTCGACCTGGCGGTCGAGCAGCTGCTGCACGCACTCCGAGTAGCGCTGGAACTCGACGATGTTCTGCGGCTCGGTGAGCTGGTCCTGCTTGACCCGCTGGATCGGCGTCGAGCCGGTCGCGGAGCAGACCTTCTTGCCCTTGATCGACTCCTTGCCGGTGATGTCGGTGTTGTCCGCGCGCACCAGCAGGTCCTGCCCGGCCATGAAGTACGGCCCGGCGAAGCTGATCTGCTCCTTGCGCTTGTCGTTGATCGTGTAGGTGCCGACGTAGTAGTCGACCTCACCGGTGGAGATCGCCTGCTCGCGCGCGGTGGACGGGATCGGCTTGTAGTCGATCTGCGTGTTCGGGTCGAACCCGAGCTGCGCGGCGATCAGCCGGGCGACCTCGATGTCGAAGCCGGAGTACTGGTTGGTGACGGGGTCGCGGAAGCCCAGGCCCGGCTGGTCTTCCTTCACGCCGATCGTGACGCGGCCCTTCTGCTTCATCCGGTCGAACGTCGGAGAGCCCTGGACCTGCACGTTCTGGGCGACGTTCTGCTGGACCTGCGGTTCGCCGCCGCCGGGACCGCCTTCGCGCCCGCAACCGGTCAAGGCCAGCGCCAGCGACGCCGCCAGCACCGTCACCAGCCGAATTTTCTTGGCTCGCATTTCGTCTCGCTGCCTCTCTGTGCAGTGGGTCGGTCAGTGGGTGAGGATCTTGCCGAGGAAGTCCTTGGCGCGGTCGCTCTTCGGTGCACCGAAGAACTTCTCCGGCTCGGCGTCCTCGACGACCTCGCCGTCGGCCATGAAGAGCACGCGGTGTGCGGCGCGGCGCGCGAAACCCATCTCGTGGGTGACGACCACCATCGTCATGCCCTCGGCGGCGAGGCCGGTCATGACCTCCAGGACCTCGTTGACCATCTCCGGGTCCAGCGCCGAGGTCGGCTCGTCGAACAGCATCACCTTCGGCTTCATCGCGAGCGCGCGGGCGATCGCCGCGCGCTGCTGCTGCCCACCGGAGAGCTGTGCCGGGTACTTGTCGGCCTGGTTGGCGATGCCGACGCGCTCCAGGAGCTCCATGGCGGTTTCCCGGGCGGCGTCCTTGGCCTGCTTGCGCACCTTGATCGGACCCAGCGTGACGTTCTCCAGGATCGTCTTGTGGGCGAACAGGTTGAACTGCTGGAACACCATGCCGACGTCGGCGCGCAGTTCGGCCAGGGCACGGCCCTCGGCGGGCAGCGGAACGCCGTCGATCTCGATGCGGCCGGAATCGATCGGTTCCAGTCGGTTGATCGCGCGGCACAGCGTCGACTTGCCCGAGCCCGACGGCCCGAGCACGACGACGACCTGCCCTCGAGGCACCTCGAGATCAATCGCCCGCAGCACGTGCAAGGAACCGAAGTACTTGTCGACCGCGGACATCCGGATCATCGGGGAGTCCGTGGAAGCTGCGGCCATTCGTTCTCCTGAACGCATCGGAATTGGATTCGTTGGCCGAAACTTAAGCCTCAGCTGGGGGATAGTCCAGACAGAACGGGCCAGGTGAGATTGCAACTCGGTTACGCTCCGAAGTCGCCACGCGTGCCTGGTACCTCACTTGTAGTAACCGCATCGAGTGCGCCGAGGCCGCCGGGCGGGTGAATCTGCGATCTGACCAGGCGCTACCGTGGAACGGTGAGCACGAGGACCTACGAGATCCGAACTTTCGGCTGCCAGATGAACGTGCACGACTCCGAGCGGCTCGCCGGCATGCTGGAGGACGCCGGATACGTGCGCGCGGATTCCGATGCGGCTGACGTGGTCGTGTTCAACACCTGCGCGGTCCGTGAGAACGCCGACAACCGCCTCTACGGCACTCTCGGTCACATGCGCCCGGCCAAGGACCGCAACCCGGACATGCAGATCGCCGTCGGCGGCTGCCTGGCGCAGAAGGACCGCGACACGATCGTCAAGCGGGCCCCGTGGGTGGACGTCGTGTTCGGCACGCACAACCTCGGCTCGCTGCCGACCCTGCTGGAACGAGCCCGGCACAACCACGAGGCCGAGGTCGAGATCCTCGAGTCGCTGGACGTCTTCCCGTCCACGCTGCCCGCGCGCCGCGAGTCGGCCTACTCGGGCTGGGTGTCGGTCTCGGTCGGCTGCAACAACACCTGCACGTTCTGCATCGTGCCCGCGCTGCGCGGCAAGGAGAAGGACCGCCGCCCCGGCGAGATCCTCGCCGAGGTGCAGGCGCTGGTGTCCGAAGGCGTGCTCGAGGTGACGCTGCTGGGCCAGAACGTCAACGCCTACGGCGTCGAGTTCGGGGACCGCTTCGCGTTCGGCAAGCTGCTGCGCTCCTGCGGGGAGATCGAGGGGCTGGAGCGGGTTCGCTTCACCTCGCCGCACCCGCGCGACTTCACCGACGACGTGATCGAGGCGATGGCCGAGACGCCGAACGTGTGCCCGCAGCTGCACATGCCGCTGCAGTCCGGTTCGGACCGGATCCTCAAGGCGATGCGCCGCTCCTACCGCTCCGAGCGGTACCTGAACATCGTGCGGAATGTGCGCGAGGCGATGCCGGACGCGGCGATCACCACCGACATCATCGTGGGCTTCCCCGGCGAGACCGAGGAGGACTTCGAGCAGACGCTGGAGGTCGTGCGGCAGGCGCGGTTCTCCAGCGCGTTCACCTTCCAGTACTCGAAGCGGCCCGGCACGCCCGCCGCCGACATGCCCGACCAGCTGCCCAAGGAGGTCGTGCAGCAGCGCTACGACCGGCTGATCGAGCTGCAGAACGAGATCTCCTGGGACGAGAACAAGAAGCTGGTCGGCCGCCCAGTGGAACTGCTGGTCGCCGAGGGCGAGGGCCGCAAGGACTCGGAGACCCATCGGCTCTCCGGCCGGGCCCGCGACGGACGTCTGGTGCACTTCGCACCGACCGGCGCCGTCGACGGCGAGGTCCGGCCCGGCGACGTCGTGCACACCACGATCACCCGCGCCGCACCGCACCACCTGGTCGCGGACGCGGACATCACCGGACACCGGCGAACCACCGCCGGCGACCACTGGGAGGCGGGCGTGCGGCCCAAGACCTCCGGAGTCAGCCTCGGGCTGCCGTCGTTCGGAACCCCGCCGCCGCAGCCCGCCGAGCAGCAGGGATGTGCGTGTTGAGCAAGCCGGAAGGCGCGGACGAGTCGCGCCGCGAGCTGACCAAGTCGGAGCGCGAGGTCCTGCGCCGCATCGACCCCGGCTCGCGCGCGCTGGTGATCGCGTCGGTGATGCTCGTGCTCGTCCTGTGCTCGCTGCTGCCGTGGGCCGGCAGCGCGGCCGGCTGGCAGGTGCTGATGGGGCAGGCCGATCCGGCGCTCAAGGTCGGCCTGCTGCCGCGGCTGTTCGCGATCAACTCGACGATCGTCGGGATCGGTCTGGGCGCCCTGGCGCTGATCACCCGGCGGTGGATCGTCGCGTTCCTGGCCGGGCTCGCCGGCGTGGTGGTGACCTTCGAAGGCATGATCGCGATCTGGTCGCGCCAGACCAGCGGCGTGGAGAGCCCGTCGATCGGCCTGCTGCTCGCGGTGGCCTGCATGGCGATCCTGGCGATCCAGTGGATGCGGATCGTCTGGTCCCGCTCCTGACCCGACCGGTCGGAACGCGGTGATCGTCCGGTCGAAGTCGTAGCCTCGGCGGCATGTCACGAGACCTCGCCTGGGACGGCGGCTACAACATCCGCGATCTCGGCGGGCTACCCGCGGCGGCCGGTAGCAAGATCCGCCGGGGCGCGGTCGTGCGCTCCGCGAGCCCGGCGTTCCTGACCGAAGCGGGCTGGGCGCAGCTGTGGGAACACGGCGTCCGCACCGTCGTGGACCTGACCGACGACGGCGAGTCGCTGCCCGAGATCGCGGCGAGGCCACCGGGGCTGAGCAGCCTGAAGATGCCGCTGAACCCGGTGCACGACACCGAGTTCTGGGGGGTCTGGGGCAACCATCTGCACGGCACACCGCTGTACTACCGGCCGTTCCTCGACCGCTTCCCGGACCGCACGGCCGAGGTCGTCAGCGCGATCGCGCAGGCCGAACCCGGCGGGGTGCTCGTGCACTGCACTGCGGGCCGCGACCGCACCGGGATCATCGCGTTGGTACTGCTCGCGTTCGCGGGGGTGGCGGCCGACGAAATCGTCGCCGACCACCAGCTCAGCCACGACCGGCTGCGACCGATGTTCGACCGGCTCGGCAAGCCCGACCAGGAACCGTTCATCGACGAAGCGCTCGCCGAACGCGGCACCACCAAGCGCGAGGTCCTGCACTCGGCGCTCGACGCCTTCGACGCCGAGCAGCACCTGCGCGCCGGCGGCTGCGCCGACGCCGACCTCGACGCCCTCCGGGCGAGGCTGCTCGCGCCGCCCGCCTGACGGCGCGAGCGAAACGCCTACCGGCTGGCGATCGCCTGCTCCGCAGCCTCCAGCCACTCGCGCCACTGCGCGGCCTGCGCCTCCGCCTGCTTCGCACGGCGGTCGTCGCCCGCGGTGCGGGCCTTCTCGGCCTGCGCCTCGAACTGCTCCACGCGGTCGCGGAACTGGTCGACGCGGGCCTGCGCCTCCGGGTCGGTGCGCCGCCACTGCGCGTCGGCGGCCGCCCGCACCCGGTCGGCGACCGTGCGCAGCTTGCCCTCCAGCTCCCGCATCCGCTCCCGCGGCACCTTGCCGATCTCGTCCCAACGCTCCTGGACCCGCTGCAGGTGGGCCTGCGCGGCCTTGAGGTCGCCGGACGGGTCGATCTGGTCGGCCTCGACGAGCAGCTCTTCCTTCAGCTTGGCGTTCGCGGCGAATTCGGCGTCGCGTTCGGAGAACGCCTCCGAGCGGCGGCTGAAGAACCGGTCCTGCGCGGCGCGGAAGCGCTGCCACAGCGCCTCGTCGCTGTCCTTCGGGGCGCGGCCGGCGGCCTTCCAGTCGGCCATCAGCTGCTTGTAGCGGTTGGCCGTCTCGCCCCAGTCCGTGGACTCGGTCAGCGATTCGGCTTCCTCGACCAGATCCTGCTTGTGCGCCTTGGACGCCGCGCGCTGCCGGTCGAGTTCGGCGAAGTGCGAGCCCCGGCGGCGGCTGAAGGCGTCCCGCGCCTTCGAGAACCGGCGCCACAGCTGCTCGTCGGTCTTGCGGTCGACGCCGCGGACCTTCTTCCACTCGTCGAGGATCTGGCGCAGCCGGTCACCGGCGTTCTTCCAGTGCGTGGATTCGGTGGCGATCTGCTCGGCCTCGACGACCAGCGCCTCCTTGCGCGCGATCGCGTCCGCCCGGGCGCGTTCCTTCTCGTGCTTCGCGCCCTCGACGGCCTGCTCGGCACGCACCAGCAGGTGCTCGATCCGGACGGTCAACGCCGCCAGGTCGCCGATCACGGCGGCTTCGGCCAGCGACTCGTGCAGGTGCTTCGCGCTGGTCAGCGTGTGCTTCGGCTCGCCGGCGTGGGTGCCCAGCCGGGTTTCCAGCAGTTCGACCTCGGTGAGCAGGTCGTCGAACTTGCGCGCGTATAGGGCCAAGCCCTCGGCCGCATCACCGGCTTGCCAGGAACCGATCGCGCGCTCACCGTCGGGGGTGCGGACGTACACCGTGCCATCGGCGTCCACCCGTCCCCACTTGGTGGGATCTGCGGAAGCGGTCGGTACCGCCGGCGCTGCCGTGGGTGACCCGGTGGTGCTGGTGGTCGAGTCCGCGGCCGCCTTGTTGGCGACTGCCTCGGGGGTCGTGTCCTGGTGCGTCATGGCCGGCTTCCTCCTTGCGTGCCCGCTCCGATGCCCGTGTCCGGCACGGGCGCCCCGCATCGGCGGGGCCCAGCAAGCGTCGACCCGAACCGTTCGGTGGTCCGGCCGCCGCTGGCGCATTCAAACAGGTCAGGGCGCGAATCGGTACTCCGTCGCGGAAACGGTTCGCCGATGGACCGGCGCGCCGCGCGACGTGGTGACCGGGCCGGGCGCATGACCTGCACGGGTTCATTGTCATCAGGCACCTGTTCGGTCGCAGCGGGCAGGGGGCGGGAAACCCGCTCCGTGTCCTGCCGCCGGTGGCGACTCCCTGCTCCAGCCAACTCGCCCGTGACCTCTACCGTGCACAGGTGTGATCACCCGTGTCGCTGTGGTGCCCTACCCGCCGTTGCTGGTTCCCGAACTGACCGTGCGGGCCGACCCGGAAACCGCTCGTCTGCGGGGCGCCTGTCTGCGCGCCGTGTCCAGTCTGACTGAATCTGCCGCCGAATGGGTGGCCCTTGGCGTAGATCAGTCTGGACCGGTGGTGCTCGGGCCGGGCGCGGCGGGCACGTTCGCGGGCTTCGGCGTCGACGTCCGGGTGACGCTCGGCGGCGCCGGGACCCCGGACCCGCGGCTGCCGCTGCCTGCGCTGATCGCCGGCCTGTTGCGCGAGCAAGCGGGAGCGCGTTCGGCCACGACGCGCCTGCTGGCGCCGGACACACCGGTCGACGAATGCCAGCGGCTCGGCACCGAGTTGGCGGCCGAGGACGTCGGCCTGCTGGTGCTCGCCGACGGCACCAACCGCTCCGACGAGCGTTCGCCGTACCCGCCGGACGAGCGGGCCAAGCCGGTCGACGAGCAGATCCGCGCCGCTCTGGCCGACGTGGACACGAACGCGCTGCTCGCGCTGGAGCCGGAGCTGTGCGCGGAGCTGGGTGTCGCGGGTCGTGCCGCGCTGCAGGTCCTGCCCGGTGTCGTCGCGGCCAGCGGCGGTACGTGGCGAGGCGACCTCCTGTACTCGGCCACGCCGTACGGCGTCACCTACCACGTCGCCACCTGGACCCGCACGGCCTGAACGAGGGCAGTCACGCTGCCGCGAGGACCGCTGTGCGGCAGGCGCGGCGAGCGCTTCTAAGGTCGAGGGGTGCAGTCCCTTTCGCATCTGGTGGCGATCGTCGGTCCCACCGCCACCGGCAAGTCGGACCTCGGCATCGAGCTCGCCGCGGCGTTCGACGGCGAGGTGATCAACGCCGACGCCATGCAGCTCTACCGCGGGATGGACATCGGCACGGCCAAGCTGCCGCAGGCGGAGCGCCGCGGCATCCCGCACCACCTGCTGGACGTCCTCGACGTCACCGAGACCGCCTCCGTGGCGGCCTACCAGGAGCAGGCGCGCAGCGCCGTCGAAGACGTCCTCGCCCGCGGCCGGACGCCGGTGCTGGTGGGCGGCTCCGGCCTCTACGTGCAGGCGGTCGTCGACGACCTGTCGTTCCCCGGCACGGACGCCGAGGTGCGGGACAAGTACGAGCAGGAGCTGGCGAAGGTCGGCCCGGACGAGCTGCACCGGCGGCTGCGGGAGCTCGACCCGGTGGCCGCGGAAGCCATCCTGACCAGCAACGGTCGCCGCATCGTCCGGGCGCTGGAGGTCATCGAGATCACCGGCCGGCCGTTCTCGGCGAACCTGCCCAAGCCCGGACCGCCCCGCTACGGCGCGGTGCTGATCGGTCTGGACCGTCCGATCGAGGACCTGGACGACCGCGTTGACCGGCGGGTCACCAGCATGTTCGACGCCGGGCTGGTCGACGAGGTCCGGCAGCTGGAGCGGCTCGGACTCCGGCGAGGCCGCACCGCCGGCCGCGCGCTCGGCTACCAGCAGGTGCTCGCCGAGCTCGACGGGGCGGGCGACATGGCCGCCGCCGCGGCCGAGACCGCGAAGCTCACCCGCCGCTTCGTCCGGCGGCAGCGCTCCTGGTTCCGCCGGGACGGGCGGATCCACTGGTTCGCCGCCGCCGTGCCGACCCTGGCGACCGACGTCCGAGCGCTGCTGACCTCGGGCGCGGCTGCGCGTCAAGAGCCGTCCGGGCGAACGTAGACTGGCCGCGTGCATTCCTCCCAGGGCCCCGAGTTCGTCAAGGGCCACGGCACCCAGAACGACTTCGTCATCCTGCCCGACCCGGACGGCGCGCTGGTCCTCACCGACGAGCGGGTCCAGGCGCTGTGCGACCGGCACCGAGGCCTGGGCGCGGACGGCGTCCTGCGGGTGATCCGCGCCGGTGCGCTGGAGGACGCCCCAGCGGACGTGCCGGCCGACGTGTGGTTCATGGACTATCGCAACGCCGACGGCTCGATCGCCGAGATGTGCGGCAACGGCGTGCGGGTGTTCGCCCGCTACCTCGTCGACGCCGGGCTGGCCGCCCCCGGCGAGCTGCCGGTGGGCACGCGCGCGGGCGTTCGACCGGTCCGGATCCACGACGACGGCCGGGTCACGGTCGACATGGGCCCGGCCAAGGTCTTCGGCGAGTCCACCACCAGTGCCTCCGGCCACTCCTTCGCGGGGGTCGCGGTGGACGTCGGCAACCCGCACCTGGCCTGCGTGGGCGACGTCGACCTCGCCGAACTCGACCTGAAGACGGCGCCGCCGCACGACCACCACCTCTTCCCGCACGGCGTGAACGTCGAGTTCGTCCGGCCGATCGAGGGCGACCACGTCCAGATGCGTGTGCACGAGCGCGGGGTCGGCGAAACCCGATCCTGCGGCACCGGCACGGTCGCCGCCACGGTCGCGGCCCTGCGCGCGGCCGGCGTGGAAACCGGACGCCGGGTGGTCCACGTCCTGGGCGGTACTGTCGAGGTGGAGGTCACCGCGACGACCTCCACGCTCACCGGCCCCGCCGTGCTGGTGGCCCGCGGAAACCTCGATCCCACCTGGTGGCAGCAGCCGTAGGTGGGCGTCACAACAGTGCAAACGGGTAATCGCGGGCGCGACACGTGAAAATCGGTCGCGGACCGTGGGACAATGGTTTCGATATGAAAAAATCCCTGACCTGGTCCGCCGAGCCCGACCGCGACGCGGTCGAACCCGACGAATACGACCCCATCCTCACTGCGCAACCGTCCACGGGCGAGATGGAACTCGCAGACCGTGCGTCGCTGCGGCGGATCGCCGGGCTGTCCACCGAGCTCGCGGACATCACCGAGGTCGAATACCGCCAGCTCCGCCTGGAACGAGTGGTGCTGGTCGGAGTCTGGACCGACGGCGACGCAGCGCACGCCGACGCGTCGCTGGACGAGCTGGCGCGGCTCGCCGAGACCGCCGGCTCGCAGGTGCTGGAAGGCATCATCCAGCGTCGCGACCGCCCGGACCCCGGCACCTACGTCGGCTCCGGCAAGGTCCGCGAGCTGCGCGACGTCGTCGTGGCGACCGGGGCGGACACCGTCATCTGCGACGGTGAGCTCTCGCCCGGCCAGCTGCGGCAGCTGGAGGAGAAGCTCAAGGTCAAGGTCGTCGACCGGACGGCCTTGATTCTGGACATCTTCGCCCAGCACGCCCGGTCCAAGGAGGGCAAGGCGCAGGTCGAACTCGCCCAGCTCCAGTACTTCCTGCCGCGCCTGCGCGGGTGGGGTGAGGCGATGTCCCGGCAGGCCGGTGGCCGTGCCGGGGCGAACGGCGGCGTCGGCACCCGCGGTCCCGGTGAGACCAAGCTGGAGACCGACCGGCGGCGCATCCACAAGCGCATCGCCAAGCTCCGCAAGGAACTCGCCGCCATGCGCACGGTGCGCGGCACCAAGCGCGGTCGGCGCGAATCCAACGAGGTCCCCAGCGTGGCCATCGCCGGCTACACCAACGCAGGGAAGTCCAGCCTGCTCAACGCGTTGACCGGCGCCGGGGTTCTGGTGGAGGACGCGCTGTTCGCCACCCTGGACCCGACCACCCGCAGGGCCGCCACGCCGGACGGCCGCGAGTACACGCTGACCGACACGGTCGGTTTCGTCCGGCACCTGCCGCACCAGCTGGTCGAGGCGTTCCGCTCGACCCTCGAAGAGGTCGGGGGAGCGGACCTGCTGGTACACGTCGTGGACGGCTCCGAGGCCTCGCCGCACGAGCAGGTCGCCGCGGTGCGCGAGGTGCTGAACGAGATCTCCGAGGACCACGAGACGGCGATGCCGCCGGAACTGCTGGTCGTCAACAAGATCGACTCGGTCGACGCCACCCGGATGGCCGAGCTTCGGCGACTGTTGCCCAACGCGGCGTTCGTCTCCGCGCGAAGCGGCAAGGGCATCGAGGAGCTGCGCGAGGCCATCGCCGAGCGGCTGCCCCGACCCGACGTCTTCGTCGACGCGCTGGTGCCGTACACCCGCGGCGAACTCGTGGCGCGGGTGCACGCGGACGGCGAAGTGGTCGACGAGGAGCACACCCCGGAGGGCACCAGGATCCGCGCGAAGGTCCGGCCGGACCTGGCCAGCGCGCTCCAGCCGTTCGTGGGAATCGGGTGAGCACTGCCGGTGCGGGCGGCGCGGCTGCGGCCGCGCTGCTGCTGTCGGTGGCGTCGGGAGTGGTTCCAGCCGCCGCGGAGCAGCCGCTCGCACCGGTCGAGAAGTGCCGTGTCGGGGACAAGCGCCTAGCCGAGCTGTCCGGCCTCGCGTCGGACGGTTCCGCCTGGTACGCCATCGGCGATGGCGGCAGCTCGCTGCGGGTGTTCGTGCTCGACCCGGCCGATTGCTCGGTTCGCGGAGTCCGGACGGCCTCCAACGATCCGTACGACGTCGAAGACCTCGCGCTGGGACCCGACGGATCGCTCTGGCTGGCCGACACCGGTGACAACCGCCGCCGTCGGGACGACATCGCATTGCACGTGATGCCCCCGGGCGGCGGCGCGACGCTGTACCGCCTCACCTACCCGGACGGGCCGCACGACGCGGAAGCGCTGCTGCTCGACCGGGCCGGCGTGCCGCACATCGTCACGAAGGAGCCGCTCGGTGCTGCCGGGGTCTACCGCCCGAGCGCTCCCTTGGCGGCGGACCGCACGGTGCCACTGGAGCGGGTCGGTTCGATTTCGCTGCGTTCCACCCAAACCCCGGGCGGCCCGGTGCGCGGCGCGGTCGGTTCGGTGCTGGTGACGGGCGGGTCCGTGAGCTGCGACGGCACGCTGGTCGCCATCCGCACCTACACCGAGGCGTACGTGTACAACGCGCCGGACGGCGACCTGGTCGCGGCGTTCCAGCGCGAACCGCTGCGCATCCCGTTGCCGAACGAGCAGCAGGGCGAGGCGATCGCTTGGGAGCCGGACGGTGCTTTGTTGTCCGGGTCCGAAGGAAACCAGCCGGTCCGCCACATCCCCGGAGTCGCGGCGGCCGCGCGAACGTCCGGTGAGCAAGGCGAGGACACTGCGGCTCCGCCGCCGGGCGGTGACGCGGACCAGGCCCAGCCGCCTGCGTCCCCGGTCGGTACCGGGATGTCCACGGGACAGGCCCTGCTGCTCGCGGCCGCGCTGTCCGGGCTGCTCATCTTCGTGACCCGTCGGCTGCGCCGCCGCACCCGCTAGAACCGCCGACTCGAGCGGCCTTCGTTAGCGCTTCGCATCAATTGCGGTGTGGCCACCATGCGTTGACCGTCGCCGCTGCGGGATTCTCCGACTCGTGTCGAGCCGGAGAATCCCGCAGCGAGCGTCCGGCGGGGGCGCCGGCTGGCCGAAGCTCAGAGGCGTCGCAGCACCGCGACGACCTTGCCCAGGATCGCCGCGTCATCGCCGAGGATCGGCTCGTAAGCCGGGTTGTGCGGCATCAGCCACACGTGGTCGTCGGTCCGCTTGAACGTCTTCACGGTCGCTTCGCCGTCGATCATCGCGGCCACGACGTCGCCGTTGTCCGCGTCGGGCTGCTGGCGCACGGCGACCCAGTCGCCGTCGGTGATGGCGAGGTCCACCATCGAGTCGCCGACGACCTTGAGCAGGAAGAGCGTGCCGTCGCCGACGATCTCCTTCGGCAGCGGGAAGACGTCCTCGATGGACTCCTCCGCCAGGATCGGGCCACCGGCCGCGATCCGGCCCACCACCGGCACGTACGCGGGCTTGGGCTGTCCGGCCATCTCGGGGGAGTCGAGCTCACCGCCGACGAGCACGCCTACGGTGCGTGGTCGGTGCGGATCTCGGCGCAGGTAGCCCTTTCGTTCGAGCACGCGGAGCTGGTACGCCACCGACGACGTCGAGGTGAGTCCGACGGCGTCGCCGATCTCGCGGACGCTTGGCGGATACCCGTGCTCGCGCATCCACTTCCTGATGGCCTCCAGCACCTTCAGCTGGCGGTCGCTGAGCTCATCGGTCCCGCTGGGCTGCTCGGGCAGGGTGTGCACGTCGGCCCGGGAGTCGTCGTCCTTGACGTCCTGTACGCGGCCCTTGATCGAGCCGGTCGCATTCCTCGCCACCGCTGCCTCCTGTCCGTGTGAACTGCTCCGTGTGAACTGCGGTGCTGATCGCGGGGGCGTGTCGGTCCGCCCGATTTCCACAGTAGACGCGAGAAACCCAGAGATCAAACACCTGTTCGAGTTAATTTTGGGCCTCAAGTCTCGCCTTGCGGTGTGCTCGTGGTACACAATCGCACGCAGGTTCGATCGAACATTTATTCGATCATGGTCTCGGGTGTGGGAGGCGTCATGACCACGTTCATCGATGCGGCGAGGGCGCGTTCTGTCGAGCGGGAGGTCGCCGGCCGGCAGTCGGTCGTGGTACCGCGGCCGCGCCACGGCGTCCGGCGGGCGCCCGGGCGTGTCGTTTTCCGCGCGCAAAGCGTGCCTGCCGAGGAGTCGGTCGCGGCGTGCGGCCGGGCTCGCCGGAGCGGCGAGTGGCTTTGGTTGACCTCGGTGGCGATCTTCACTTTTCTCATTGTCATGCTGGTGGGGTTCTTCGGGCTCGGCGACGCGCCGGTGGCGGGCGGCAACGCGGTCGTCGAAGTGCACGCCGGGGACACGTTGTGGGGGATCGCGGGCCGGGTGGCGCCGGACAGCGACCCGCACGCCATCGTTGCGAAGATCGTCGAGCTCAGCGGGCTGGACGAGGCCGTCCTCGAGACCGGCCGCCTGCTGGTGGTCCCGGCCGGTGATTGATCGGTGCCCTGGCCGGCGCCGACCGGTGATCGATCGACTGCCGGTCGTCGTCGGGTGGTCGCCGCAGGCGTGAGTGCTGGCCCGTGGCGGCCCGGTGCCCGAGGGTCTAGGCCGGCGGTTTCGGCGGCGACCAGCGGGTTCTCGCGGCCGGTGTCGATCGGCGTCTGCCGGGCGCGCCGCGAGGGTGTGTCGAGTTTGCGTCGCGGTGCGCCGCGGATTAGAGTCGACCACAACATCTAGTAGTTACGTCCGTGTATTTCGTCCATGGGTTGGGCTTGTAGGGTGTTCGAGCGCCCACGGACGGTGAGTTGGTCGACGGTCGCCGTGGGGTGGTCGCGGCCAAGCTGGGGAAGGGGGGTGAGGGCCGGTGCGGTGCCCGTTCTGTCGCGGCGAGGATTCCCGGGTCGTCGATTCGCGCGAGGTCGAGGAAGGCCAGGCGATCCGGCGCAGGCGATCGTGCTCGACGTGCGGTCGGCGGTTCACGACCATCGAGGAACTTGTGCTTTCGGTGGTCAAGCGTTCCGGCGTCACCGAGCCCTTCAGTCGCGAGAAAGTGGTCCGCGGCGTGCGGCGCGCCTGCCAGGGGCGCCCGGTCGAAGAGGACGCGCTGCAGCAGCTCGCGCACCAGGTGGAGGACACGGTCCGGTCCCTCGGGGTCTCCGAGCTGCCCAGCCACGAGGTGGGGCTGGCGATCCTGGGACCGCTGCGGGAGCTGGACGAGGTCGCCTACCTGCGGTTCGCGAGCGTCTACCGGGCGTACTCCTCTGTGGAGGACTTCGAGAAGGAAATCGCCGACCTCCGCGCGGCGCGGCGCGCCACGCAGGCCGGTGCGGAGCAGAACGCGGAGAGCGGCCGTGAGTAAGCCGCGTCGGCGGACGCCCCGCCGAGGGGGCGGAAACGCAAAGCGTCAGTCGGCGGCCCAGGGTGGGGCGCCGCTGAGGATTGAGGCACGACCGAACCGGACGGGGAGCCCGGACGGGGCCGACGAAGCACGACGAGCGAGCGACACGCGCGCGATCAAGAAGGAAGAGGGTCAGGTCATGACAGAGACCGTCGGTAGCCCGGCCGGCGCATCGGGGGAGTCGGCAGCAGGTGCCCGCGAGGGCATCCGGGTGCAGCGCGTCTACACCACTGAGGGGGTGCACCCCTACGACGAGGTCAAGTGGGAGCGCCGCGATGTGGTGATGACCAACTGGCGGGACGGGTCGGTCAACTTCGAACAGCGCGGGGTCGAGTTCCCCGACTTCTGGTCGCTGAACGCCGTCAACATCGTCACCAGCAAGTACTTCCGCGGCGCGGTGGGCAGCGACGAGCGGGAGAGCAGCCTCCGGCAGCTCATCGACCGCGTCGTGCTGACCTACGTCGCGGCGGGCGTCGAGCACGGTTACTTCGCAACCGACGCCGACGCCGAGATCTTCGAGCACGAGCTGACCTGGATGCTCATGCACCAGGTGTTCAGCTTCAACTCGCCGGTCTGGTTCAACGTGGGCACCAAGTCCCGGCAGCAGGTGTCGGCCTGCTTCATCCTGTCCGTCGACGACACGATGGAGTCGATCCTCGACTGGTACAAGGAAGAGGGCCTGATCTTCAAGGGCGGTTCGGGCGCCGGCCTGAACCTGTCCCGCATCCGCTCCTCGCGGGAGCTGCTGTCCTCGGGCGGCACCGCGTCCGGCCCGGTGTCGTTCATGCGCGGCGCGGACGCGTCCGCTGGCACCATCAAGTCCGGCGGTGCGACCCGCCGCGCGGCGAAGATGGTGGTGCTGGACGTCGACCACCCGGACATCGAGGAGTTCATCGAGACCAAGGCGCGCGAGGAGCACAAGATCCGTGCGCTGCGCGACGCCGGTTTCGACATGGACCTCGGCGGCGCCGACTCCAACTCGGTGCAGTACCAGAACGCCAACAACTCGGTGCGCGTCTCCGACGAGTTCATGCGCGCGGTCGAGAGCGACGGCCGGTTCGGCCTGCGGGCCCGGATGACCGGCGAGGTGCTGGACACGGTGCAGGCCCGCGACCTGTTCCGCAAGTTGGCGAAGGCCGCCTGGGACTGCGCGGACCCGGGCATCCAGTACGACGACACGATCAACGACTGGCACACCTCGCCGGAGACGGGCCGGATCACCGCGTCCAACCCGTGCTCGGAGTACATGCACCTGGACAACTCCAGCTGCAACCTGGCCTCGCTGAACCTGCTGAAGTTCATGCGCGATGACCTGACCTTCGACGCCGAGCTGTTCGAGAAGGCCGTCGAGTTCGTCATCACCGCGATGGACATCTCGATCTGCTTCGCGGACTTCCCGACCGAGGCGATCGGCGACACCACCCGCAAGTTCCGGCAGCTGGGCATCGGCTACGCCAACCTGGGCGCGCTGCTGATGGCCACCGGCCACGCCTACGACTCCGATGGCGGCCGTGCGCTGGCGGCGGCGATCACCTCGCTGATGACCGGTACCGCGTACAAGCGGTCGGCGGAGCTGGCCGGCGTGGTCGGCGCGTACGAGGGCTACGCCCGCAACGCCGAGGCCCACCAGCGCGTGATGCGCAAGCACGCGGCGGCCAACGACCTGGTCCGCACCTACCACCGCAACGACGCCGCCGTGCACAAGCTGGCGACGAAGGTGTGGCAGGAGGGCCTGGAGATCGGTGCCCGCAACGGCTGGCGCAACGCGCAGGCCTCGGTGCTGGCCCCGACCGGGACCATCGGCCTGATGATGGACTGCGACACCACCGGCATCGAGCCGGACCTGGCGCTGGTCAAGTTCAAGAAGCTGGTCGGCGGCGGCTCCATGCAGATCGTCAACCAGACGGTGCCGCGCGCGCTGCAGGCGCTGAACTACCAGGACGAGCAGATCGAGGCCATCGTCGAGTACATCGCCGAGCACGGCCACGTGGTCGACGCGCCGGGCCTGCGGCAGGAGCACTACGAGGTCTTCGACTGCGCGATGGGCGAGCGCTCGATCGCGCCGATGGGCCACGTGCGGATGATGGCCGCGGTGCAGCCGTTCATCTCGGGCGCGATCTCCAAGACGGTGAACATGCCGGAGTCGGCGACCGTCGAAGAGGTCGAGCAGCTGTACTTCGAGGGCTGGAAGCTGGGCCTCAAGGCGCTGGCGATCTACCGCGACAACTGCAAGGTCGGCCAGCCGCTGTCGGCGGGCAAGGGCGACAAGGGCGAGTCGGAGAAGGCGGTCGAGAAGCAGATCGAGTACCGCCCGGTCCGCAAGCGCCTGCCGAAGAAGCGCCCGAGCCAGACGGTGTCGTTCACCGTCGGCGGCGCCGAGGGCTACCTGCACGCCGGTTCGTATCCGGACGACGGGCTGGGCGAGATCTTCGTCAAGCTGGGCAAGCAGGGTTCGACGCTCGCCGGTGTCATGGACGCCTTCTCGATGTCGATCTCGGTGGGTCTGCAGTACGGCATCCCGCTGGAGTTCTACGTCTCGAAGTTCCAGAACCTGCGCTTCGAGCCGGCCGGGATGACCGACGACCCGGACATCCGGATGGCCAGCAGCGTGCTGGACTACCTGTTCCGCAGGCTCGCGCTGGACTACCTGCCCTACGAGAAGCGGGCCCAGCTGGGCGTCTTCACCGTCGACGAGCGGGAGGCGCAGGTCAACGGCACCGATGTGGCGCCGGCCGGACAGGAGGCGGCCGTCGAGCTGGACACGATGCGTTCCACTGTGGACTACTCGAAGAAGGCCGACGAGCAGCGGGCGGGCAGCTCGACCGAGCTGCTGGAGCTGCGCCTGGGCAAGGCCGCGGACGCGCCGCTGTGCATGACCTGCGGCACCAAGATGCGTCCGTCGGGCTCCTGCTACCTCTGCGAGGGCTGCGGTTCCACCTCCGGCTGCAGCTGATCTCAGCACGAGGTTCGAGGTGAACTAGCTGGTCACAGGGGGTGTCAACCGCTTCGGTTGGCACCCCCTGCCGGCTAACCCGACTGCCCGTCCGATGCATCGGATGCGACGGGACGGACCGTCGACCAAGTGATTTTCGCTTGCCCGGCAGGCGAAACTGATTCCGTGACGATCGACTACGCCCTGGCGGGTTACCGCGTTGCTTCGCGAGCCACTCGGCAGGATTGGCAGGATGTAGGTCTGCCGAGCGCTGATCTGGTTTCAGCGAGTGAGTGTGTGGTGGACCTGCTGGCGGCAGACCCACACGGCTGGGATGACTGGTTCGGCGACTCGGAATCGGCTGAACAAGCACGTATCCAGGCGAATCGTGTTGGTCTACACGTGCTCGGGGTGGGCATCGCCTCCCGGGACATTCCGGCGTTGTCGGCTGACATGGCCGAAGGCGGGCGGGAAGCAGCGGGCGGCCTGCCGGAACGGCTGGCGCGGCGGGAGCCCGTCCCCGCAGGTCGGCTGCTCGGTTTCGAGTTGGTCGGCTACGACTGCGGGCTCTGGCACACCTGGACCTGCCTCGGTGGTCTCGTCCGGGATGTCGGGCACGCGACCGGCGTCCGTCCTGGGCGATGGGGCTTGATCCAGGATGAGCGGCAAGCTCGTCGGGCGGCTGACTGGCTCACGGCTTCCAAACTCGGCGACCCCAAGGTCTTCCTATGGGTGGCGGCCATGCTGGTCGCAGTCCCAGGCGCCAGGGAACGCGCACGTTCGGAATGAGCCCCCTGCGTCGGCAGGTCGGGATTCATCGCGCATACAGCAACATCAGGCACCTGAAGCCACGGCGTGAAGGTGCTGTTGGAAGGGGAGTCGGCCGATTCGGCCGGCTCCCCTTTTGCGTGCGTGGGGAGCCTGGGCCCGGGACAGACCCAAGACATTCCTTGACAAGAATATTCTGTTGAGTGAATACTTTGGCGCATGGACCAGATCGCATCAGCGCTTGGCGACGGCGCGCGGTGGCGCATCGTCGAGCTCCTCGCCGAGCGGCCCCGGTCTGTCGGTGAACTGGCCGAGCTGACCGGTTTGCGGCAGCCGCAGACCACCAAGCACCTCCAGACCCTCGCCCGTGCCGGTCTCGTGGCGGTCTTCCCGCTGGGGCAACGGCGCGTCTACGCGGTCGAGACGGCGCCGCTGGGGGAGCTCGCGGGACGGCTGCGGGAACTGGTCGAGGCCGCCGAAGCGCACGAGGGCGAGCGAGATGTCATCGCGCGCTACCGCGCCGCCATCGAAGCGGAATCCGCGGTCGCGGAACGGGATCGGTGGGCGGACGATCGCGCCTTCTCGTTCGAGCGCGTGCTGACCGCGCCCCGCGACGCCGTCTGGCGACACTGGGCCGATCCGGGCCTGCTCGCCTCTTGGTGGGCCCCACCGTCGATGACGGTCACCGACTGCTCCCTTGAACCGAAGCCAGGTGGTCGCGCCGTCCTCGAGTACCGAGACGCCGAGGGTCGGAAGTACCGCTCCGAGGGACGGGTCCGCGCCGCGAAGGAACCCGAGCACCTCGTCTTCGACCTTTCGGTGCTGGATTCAGCAGGTGCGGTCTCGTTCAGCGGCCACTACGACCTGGCCTTCGCCGAGGTCCCGGGCGGCACCCGGCTGCGGCTCGGCTTGCGCATCACCGAGACGACCGTCGAGGCCGTCCCCTACATCGCCGGGATCGAAACCGGTTGGGGCCAGGTGCTCGACAACTTCGCCGACGTCGTCGGCAAATCCCAGCGCGCAGCCGAGGCGGCGCATGACGAGGAAGAGGAAGTGCAGGCATGAGCAACTCGACCGGCCGCAAGGTGACCGCGAACCTGGCTCTCACGCTCGACGGGCGTTACAACGGCCCCGGCGGGCCCGGCGATTTCGGTGCGATCGCCCCGTACACGACCACCGAGGTCGCCCGGAACCACCTCGCCCGCATCTGGGAGTCCGCGACGACGGCGGTGCTCGGCCGGATCAATGCCGAGGGGTTCCTGGGGTACTGGCCGACAGTGGCCGCCGACGGGAACGCCGATCCGCGCGATCGCGGATATGCGAAGTGGCTGGTCGGCGCGGAGAAGGTCGTCCTGTCCACCACCCTGACCGAAGCGCCGTGGGAACGCGCCCGAGTTGTGAACGCCCCCGCCGCCGACGTCGTCGCCGAGCTCAAGGCCACCGGCGAGGGCGACATCCTCGTCAACAGCAGTGCGAGCGTCATCAAGCCGCTGCTGTCGGCGGACCTGATCGACCGGCTGTACCTCCTGATCGTCCCCGAGATCGCCGGCGGCGGGCAGCGGCTCTTCGACGACGGCCTGCCGGGTTCGAAGTGGACGCTGGCCCGCCAGGAAACCGGCGAGCTGGGCGAGGTCGCCGTGGTCTACGACCGCGCGCGCTGACGACTGCGAGCCAACAGTAGACCGGTCTGAATCCGGGATGGGCGAGCGGAAATTCCGTGGCCCCGGCGTTGGCGCGAGCGCCACACTGGCTCGGTGACCGACGAAATCAGTCATCTCGCCTTGCCGGTCGTCGTCCCCGATCCCTGGAAGGTCGGGACGCTCGTCGAGGTGCGGCCGCTGGTCGATGGTGTTGACATCGTCGCCGAGGGATTCCCGAAAGAACCAGCTGAGTCCCCGTACGTTCTTCTGCGGCCGGAAAGTCCGCTGGTGGCGACCGCCGAATCGCACGAGGTTCGGCTGGCCGAAGCCGCCTGCGTGGAGGAGTGCTGCGGCGCGCTGTACGTGACGATCCGTCGGGATGGCGAGCACATCGTCTGGTACGGGTGGCGCGATCCTGGCAGCGTCGACATCGGTCTGCCCGAATTCCGGTTCGATGCGAAGCAGTACCAGGCAGAGATCGACCGGGCCTGCGCGGACCGCAGCTGGGAATGGACGGCGTGCACCGTGGCAAGGCTGTTGGAACAGGACCTCGGGCGACGGGTTGCATGGTTCGAGCGGTGGGATTGTCAGCTGCTTTCGGTGCGCTCCTATCCCTGGGAGCGCGACCGGATCAACCTCTTCTTCGGGCGCCCGCGTGGGATGCCCACAGGCGGATCGTGGTCGCAGTTCATGGTCACACTGCTCGTGTCCGACGCCGATCCAGCAGTGCAGGCCGGAGAAATCGCCGAGCGCCTGCTCGCAACGGATCCCCGCGAATTCGGCAAGTCGGAGGAGCGGGCCAGCCAGTGCGGTGACCGTTCCGCCTTCTCTTGATCAGCCTCGGCGTGCTGCAGCGGCCGAACTCAAGGCGCCCTGCAGTGCGCCGAGGCACACCTCCCGCAGTTCTGCGCGGGAGAACGCCTCGTTCGCCAGCCACTCCACGCAGATCGCGCGGACGAACACCAGCCATGCGTGCAGCGCGGCCGATGCGACCTCGTGGCTCAGGCCGTCGAGTTCGGCGGAGTTGAGGATGCGCTGCCGGAGTTGCCCCAGCTCGTCGGCGATGATCGCCTGGATCACCGGGTCGCCCGACAGCGTGCGGTTCGCGGCCAGCACGGTCTGCCGGTTCGCGACGAAGTAATCGATGTGCGCGTCCAGGCCCGCCGACACCTGTTCGGCCAGCGGGCGGGCGGGATCGACCTTCGCCGCGTCCAGCAGTTCGTCGGCCGCGCGCCGGTAGATCGCGGCGAACAGGTCGCGCTTGCTCGCGAAGTATCGGTACAGGTTGGCCCGGGAAATCCCGGCCAGCTCCGCCACCTCCTCCATCAGCACGTCGTCGTAGGGCCGCGTCGCGAACAGGTGCGCGCCGATTTCGAGCAGCTCGCCGCGACGCTGGTCCGGTGGTAGTCGCCGTCGTGCTCCCATGCCGGAAACACTAATTGACGCGTGTCTCGCAGCAGTCGTACGCTCTCCCCGTTAAGAGACACATGTCTAGTAAGGCGGGTGCGGTGACCGGTCCAGAGATAGCGAGTGGCAGGGCGAAGGCGATCGCCGTTCCCAGCGATGTCAGAGCGCGCGCCTCGCTGCCGAAACCCGACTACCAGGACGCATTCGCCGTCGACACCGAAGAGGAGGTTCCCCGGGACGCCGAACGCTGGATCCGGGAGGTTTTCGAATCGGCCCCAACGCCCGTCCGCGCCTTCCTCCGGGTCGGCTGGTCGATGTTCGGCGCGCAACTCGGCCCGACGAAATCCCCTGAGCACGTCCTGGGCTGGCAGATCAGCGAGCAGCACCAGGATTGGATTCGGCTGGAAGTCCTCTGGAAGATCGGATTGCGGGCGAACCTGGTGTTGCGCGCGCGATCGTCCTCGATCGTGCTGGCGACCTTCGTCGAACACCGGCGCCGGGCCGCTCGAATCCTCTGGCCGGCGCTGATTCCCGTCCACCACCTCGCTCTGCGCTACCTGCTCTCCCGCGCCGTCACGCAAGCCCGTTCTGAAATCGCCTAAGCTGGGTGCGGGTCGTGACTGGCGTTCGGGTGGAGCACCACCGGGGAACGGCCCGGGCCGGCTGATCGTCGGCTCGCAGCCGCGCGCCTGGGTGCCATCGGAAGACCGACGCCCGAGGAGCGAACGTGGCCGAAACCCTTGATGTTCCCCTGATGTCCGGTACCGGGCCGGCGCGCGAGATCATGGCTCGTGTCGCCGAGCGCGCAGCGCGATTCGAGCAGCGGACGGGCGAAAAGCCTTGCCTGGCGACCGTTCTGGTCGGCGATGACCCGGCATCGGCTACTTACGTGCGGATGAAGCGGAACCGGTGCGCGAAGCTCGGCATCGAGTCGCGGCACGTTCCCCTTCCGGCTGCCACCACGACGGAAGCGCTGGTCGCCGCGATCAGCGAGCTGGCCGATGATCCTGCTGTGCACGGGATCCTGCTCCAGCATCCGGTTCCCGGGCACATCGACGAGCGCGCGGCGTTCGATGCCATCCCGGTCGGCAAAGACGTCGACGGCGTCGGCTCGTCGTCGTTCGCCGCGATGGCGTTCGGCCGCGACGGCTTCGCCTCGTGCACGCCGGCGGGGATCATCCGTCTCCTCGACGCCTACGGCGTGGACCCGAGCGGCAAGCACGCCGTCGTGATCGGGCGCAGTCCCATCCTGGGGAAGCCGATGGCCATGTTGTTGCTGGCGCGCGACGCCACCGTCACGGTCTGCCATTCGAAGACCGGCGATCTGCCGTCCATCGTGCGGACCGCGGACATCGTCGTCGCCGCGGTGGGCAAGCCGGAGTTCGTGCGGGGCGAATGGATCAAACCCGGCGCGGTCGTGGTCGATGCGGGTTACAACGAGGGCAACGTCGGGGATGTGGCGTTCGATGAGGCCGCTACCCGGGCGGGACTGCTCACGCCCGTCCCTGGCGGGGTGGGGCCGATGACGATCGCACTGCTGATGGAGCAGACCATCGAGGCCGCATTCAGGCAGGCGCGGCTTCTCTGACGTGACCGGTGGCGTCAGAGAAGGTGCCCGTACCGCTGGTTCAGGTCGTCGGTGGTGTCCGCGCTCTCCTCGCTGTCGGTGTAGCCCGACTCCCACGGCACCGCGCAGGGGGAGTTGTGTTCGGGGTCCGGGCAGATGACGCGGGTGAGCTCGTCGCGGAGGACGTCCATCTGCGGGCGGGAGGCGAGCAGGCCGACCCGGACCTGGTGGATGCGCCGGGATCCGGGGTCGGCTTCGGGATGCCCGAACCGCCATTGCCGGGGGAGGTCCTCGTAGTACTCGGCGAGCGGCGTGGCCGCCGAGTTCTCCTGTCGTGCAACGGAAAGCTGGTACGGCACTGCGCGGCCGTCCAGCAACCGGGTCCATCCTTCGGTGAGCTGCGCTGCGTCTTCTTCGGTCGCGTAGAAGCCGATTTGGATCTCGAAGAGGCGTTCAGGCGGCACGGGTTCTCCAGGACGGGCAGCGGTTGGCGGTGCATTCGACGGTAGCGCGGGGCACGGGGCCAGCGCTCGCCCTTTTCTCGTTGCCCGGGTTCTCCGGCGGTTGGTGCGGTGAGGCCGAACTTCCGGCGGTAGGCAGTGGGTGTGGGGCTGCGACCACGTGGTCGCAGCCGGTGCTCGCCGCGCTCGATCACCACCACGACAGGCGGAGCGGGAAGCCGCCCGGTTCCCCGCTTCCGCCGGTGACTTCGCGGTGGCGCGGGTCAGGCCGTTACCGACCGCAGGCCCTCCCGGTACGTCGGGAACTGCGGCGCCCAGCCCAGCTCGCGCTTGGCCTTGCCGTTGTCCAGCCGGATGTGCGTGCCGACCAGCAGGGAATGCAGGTAGGGGGTGACGCGCAGCAGCCAGCCGGGAATCCGTCGCGGGGTGGGCGCACCGGCGACGGCCGCCACGGCGTCGAGGTAGTCGTCCATGCCGACCGGCTCGTCGTCGACGATGTTGTAGGCCTGACCGGCGCGGCCGCGTGCGAGCGCGGCGACCGTCGCGGAGGCGGCGTCGGCGATGTGGACGAGGTGCATGGTCGCCGCCGGGCGGGGCACCGGAAGCCGGCGTCGCCGGGCCATGTCCATCATCGAGCGGGTGGATCGCTCGGGCCCGTAGAACAAGCCGTAGCGCAGCGCGATGCCGTCGATGTCCGCTGCGCCGAGCACCTGGTCCTCATTCGACCGAAGCGATCTCAGGTGGCGGCCGAAGGGGCCGTGGCTGGGCTGCCCGTACGGGTGCTCCTCGGTGAGGCGGGCCGGGCCGTGGTCGCGCCAGCCGTAGCCGAGGAAGAACGACTGCGTGATGAAACGGGTTGCCCCCAGGTTCTTCGCCGCGCGCAGCAGGTTGCGGGTGCCTTCCTCGCGCAGTGCGTCGGTGGCGTAGAGATCGCGGTGGAACGTCGGTGTGCGGGTGATCGCTGTGGCCTGGTGGATCACTGCATCGGCGGTTTGCCCGTCGAGGGCGGTGAGCAGCGCGTCCGCGTCCATCACGTCTGCGACCACGGGTTGGACCCCCGCGGCGCGCAGGCGTTCGGCCCCGCTGCTCGTGCGGGTGAGTCCGAGCACGGTATGGCCTTCGTCGAGCAGCAGGGGGAGTAGCTCGGAGCTGATCGTTGCCGTTGCTCCGGCGAGCACGATTCTCATGTCAGATCTCCGTTCTGGTCGTCGAGCTGCGCAGGCTGCGCATCCGGGCCGCGAGCGCGAGCGCGGCGATGGCTGCAACGGCCAGCAGGGACCACGCGTCGGACGGGCGGCCGCCGCCTGCGTCGAGCAGGTGGTTGATCGCATGCAGGATGGTGGTGAACACGAAGCCCGCCAGCACGACGGCGAGGACGTCGCGCCACCACAGCGCGGCGAGCATCATCAGGCCGATGCCGATCTGGAACACCCCGGCGTCGTGGAGGAAGTGCTCGTGGTTCGGCCAGTTGGCCCACTGCGCGAAGCTCGCGGGCGCGAACCGGCACCAGGCGCCGATGATCATCATCATGGCCGCCCCCAGGACGGTGACCGTCGTGATGAAGGCGTGTCGGCGGGTTTTCAATCTGCTGCCCTCCCAGATCGGGCGAAATCAAGCGTCCGTGCAACAGACGAGATCGGCCGGGCGGATGTGACAGGGCCTCGTCCCGGTCGAACCGGTCGCTCTGCCCGGACCGTATTGGACAGAGCGTTCCAAAAATTGGTAGGGTCGCCGCATGGCACGACCGAGGTTGTTCGACGAAGAGCGGGCGCTGGAAGCGGCGATGCGCACCTTCTGGGCGAACGGCTACGAGGCCACCTCCACGCAGGACCTGTGCGAGGCGACCGGCCTCGGGCGCAGCAGCATCTACAACACCTTCAGCAGCAAGCACGATCTGTTCATGCGCGCGCTGACCCGCTACATCAACACGACCTCGGCCGTTCAGCTCGCGATCCTGGAGGATTCCGGGCGATCCGAGGTGGATCGCATCCGCGCGCTGTTCGCCGTGATCGTCGACACCGAGCTGGAGAACCGTCGCGACGGGCGCAGTTTCGGTTGCCTGACGGTTAACTCCACCGTTGAGCTCGCCGGGCGCGATCCGGAGGCCGCGAAGCTGCTCGATCGCGACACCGAGGCGCGGCTGGCCGGCCTGCAGGCCGTGATCGAGGCGGGGCAGCGGGATGGCGGGATCGCGTCCGCGCGCGATGCCGATTCGCTGGCCCGTTTCATCAACGCGGTGATCGGCGGCATGCGGATCGCCGGGCAGGCCGGTGCGGACCGGGCCGTCCTCGAGTCCATCGCCGAAACCGCCATGGACGCGTTGGCCCGCTGAAATCGCATTCGTCCACTGCGTGCTCTTTTGTGCCCAAGTTTTGAACTGATCAATCTAAAACATGGAGAGCGTCATGCCACGCGCCGTCTACATACTCGCCCTCGGCATCTTCGCCATGGTGACCAGCGAATTCGTGGTCGCCGGACTGATGCCGCAGATGGCCGAGGGGCTGTCGGCCACCATTCCCCAGATCGGCTACCTCATCACGGCGTTCGCGGCGGCGATGGCCTTCGGCGGACCGTTCCTCACCGTCGCGCTGCTGAAGATGAGCCCGAAACTCGCGCTGCTGGCCCTGTTCGCGATCTTCCTCGCGGGCAACCTGCTCGCGGCCACCGCCACCGGCTACGTCCCCATGCTGGTGGCCCGCATCGTGACCGGCATGGCTTCTCAGGCGTTCTTCGGGATCGCCATCTCGCTCAGCGCGCAGCTGACCCGCCCGGAGGTGCGCGGTCGGGCCATCGCGGTCGTGATGAACGGCCTGATGCTCGGCACCTTGCTGGGCATGCCGCTGTCCACATTGGTCGGTGAGCGGTTCGGCTGGCGGGCGGCGTTCTGGGCCATCGCCGCGCTCACTGTCGCCGCCGCGCTGTGCACCGTGCTCGGCGTGCCGAAGCTGGGGCGCGCCGACGGCGAGGGGAACTTCCGGCAGGAGCTCGTCGCGTTCCGCAAGCCGAAGCTGTGGTTGGTGCTGACCACCAGCACGCTCATCATCGGCGCCACCTTCGCCGCCTTCAGCTACTTCAACCCGATCCTCACCCAGGTCACCGGGTTCAGCACCGGCGCCGTCCCGCTGCTGCTCGTCGCCTACGGCGCCGCCACGGTGGTCGGCAACACGATCGTCGGACGCCTCGCCGACCGGTACACGATCCCGGTCCTGCTCGGCGGACTGGTCCTGAACGCGGGCTTCCTCATCGGCTTCGCGCTGCTGGCGCACCTCAGCGTGCCCGCGGTCGTCTTCATGCTCGGCATCGGCCTGGTCGGGGTCACCATGAACCCGGCGATGATCACCCGAGTGCAGCGCACCGGCAACGCTCGGCCGCTGGTCAACACGGTGCACTCGTCCTTCATCACGTTTGGCGTGATCATCGGGTCCTGGATCGGCGGGCTGGCCATCGACGGATTCGGCCTGCGGGCACCGCTCTGGCTGGGCGCGGGCCTGGCGGCGATCGGCATCGTCACGCTCCTGCCCGACCTCGTCCGTCGGCGGCGGCCCGTGGCGCAGCCCGCCGCGGAACCGAGCCTCGCGAGCCAGTAGCCCGCATGCGTGAGTGGCGGTGGCCGCCCCGGCGAGCCACTGCCGCTCACGCCGTCCGGCTAGACTCCGTGGCGTGACGACACCCGTTCATGCTGCTGTGGTCGGTTAGTTCCGGGCTGCTGCCCCCACCGGCCGATCGACGTGCCCGTGCCCGCCGGCCGGGATGTTCGTGCTGATCCAGCGACCCCGCTGTTGCTCGCCGGGTGCCGGGGCGTAAGCCGTCCACTTCTCACCTTTCGCAGGTCGCTGACCTGCGCTCGGCCGCATCAGCAGGAGCGGTTCATGAATCTTTCCCGAAGCAGTGCTGCGCGCCCGCAGCACGTCGTTTCCGAAAGCGGTGTTCTCCGCTGGCTTTCGGCGAACGGTTCCCACCCACCAGCACGGATCGTCGACGCGGATGACCGGATGCCCGCGAGCGAGGCGTACCGGTTGGTCTCGCGCGGAACGGGTTTGCTGTGGCACGGCGACTTCCACAACGCGCGCCAACTGCTCAGCGCCGTGTCGCGCCGCCTCCACCGGAATCGGCGAACCGGCTCGTCCGCTGCCGAGTCGTTCCGGCTGCATCGACAGCAGCAGGCGCGCCGAGCTCGCGCGCTGGCGCTGGTTCTGGTGCGACTCGATCCCGGCCATGCGTTGAACCTGCGGGGCGCGCCGCAGGTCCGGACGGCGTGCCAGGAGGCGTACGGCCCGGCGGACACGCCGTACGTGGTCCCGCTGCGGGAGTTGCTCGGCGTGATCGGGGCCGGCGAATGGCGCCGGAAGGGCGTTCCGGTGCCGGCACTCGGTGCGCGAATCCACCCGCACTACGGCGTTTTCGCGCCCACCCGAAGCGAGTACGTGGACCTGGTCGCCGAAAGCCCGATGCCCCCGGCGGAACTCGCCTTCGACATCGGCACCGGGACGGGTGTGCTGGCCGCGGTGCTCGCCCGCCGCGGCGTCGAACGCGTCGTGGCCACGGACATCTCGGCGCGGGCGGTCCGGTGCGCCGAGGACAACGTAGGCCGTCTTGGCCTCGCTGGGCGGATCGAGCCGCTGCAGGCCGACCTGTTCCCACCCGGGCGTGCGGAACTCGTCGTTTGCAACCCGCCGTGGCTGCCGGCGAAACCCCATTCGATGCTCGACCACGCCGTTTACGACCCGGGAAGCCGCATGCTCCTGGAATTCCTCGCCGGGGTGCCAGAACATCTGCAACCGGGCGGCGAGGCTTGGCTGATCCTCTCCGACCTCGCCGAGCGCCTCGGGCTGCGCACCCGAGCGGACCTGCTCACCGCCATCAGCGGGTCCGGGCTCCGCGTCGTCGGGAGATCGGAAGCCCGGCCGAGTCATCCGAAGGCCGAGGATCCGACCGATCCGTTGCACGCCGCTCGGGCCGCCGAAGTCACGACGTTGTGGCGGCTCGCGCCGGTTGGGGACGACACCACCCGGACGTAGCCTCGGGCAGTCGTCTTGCTGCACGCGGCTCTGAACTGGTTGTTCGCCGCAGCGTTCGTGCGACGGCGAGGGTGCTGCGGCTACGGCCGCGGCACCCACCGGCGGATGACCTGTCACATCCGGCAGGGCCGCCTCGTCCTACCGGTGACCAGCTCAGGAAGGACGGGCAGATGCAGAAGCCGATCCTGGTGACAGGCGGTACGGGCACGTTGGGCAGGGCAGTGGTGCGGCGGCTGCTCGACGACGGGCGCGAAGTGCGGGTGCTCAGCCGCGGCCCGCGCCCCGCGAACGTCCAGCACGGATGGGTGACCGGGGATTTGCGCACGGGCGCGGGCATCGACGCGGCGACGTCCGAAGTGGACGCGATCGTGCACTGCGCCACCACGCTGGGGCGCAAGGACGTGGCGGCCACTCAACGTCTGATCGATGCCGCGCGCCGCAACGGCGTCCCGCACCTGGTCTACATCTCGATCGTCGGCGTGGACCAGGTGCCGATCCCGTACTACCGCGCCAAGCTCGAAGCGGAAGAGCTGGTGGCGGCTTCGGGGCTGCCGTGGACGATCCTGCGGACCACCCAGTTCCACGGCCTGATCGCCCGCATCACCTCGGCGCAGCGCCGGTCCCCGGTGGTCGCGGCGCTCGCCGGGGTGAGCTTCCAGCCCATCGACGTCCGCGACGTCGCGGAGCGCCTGGCCGAGCTCGCCGCCGGATCACCGGCCGGTCGGGTAGCGGATATGGGTGGGCCGGAGGTCCGCAGCCACCGAGACCTGGCGCGGGCCTACCTGGATTCGACCGGGCGGCGCCGAATCCTGCTGCCGGTGAGGTTGCCGATCGCGGCGTTCGCCGCCTGCCGCCGCGGCGGTCACCTCGCCCCGGACAACGCCGTTGGCCGCATCACCTTCGACGACTTCCTGGCCGGGCGGTGACGGTGCGAGCCTGGCTGCGGGCAGGACTGGTCTTCCTGACGTTCGTGCACGTCGCAGTGGATTCCTGGACGTTGCTGTCCCGTACTCGTTCTACGGCCGGGTGCCGACAGTGCGCGATTACCCGCCGTTCGACGAGCACCTCTTCCGCGATTCCGGCGCGGTGAACCTCGCCATGGCCGTGGTGCTCGGCGCGGGTGCGGTGTTCCTGGAACGGACGCTGGTCTACGTCGCGTTGACGTTGAACCTCGTCTGGGCGGTTCCGCACCTGGCGTTCCACACCGCGCATCCGGCGCACACCGCGGGGGCGGTGCTCGGCATGATCGTGGCGATCCCGGTGCTGCTGCTGGTGCTCACCCGCGGCGCTTTGCCAGCAGGTGAGCGGCGACGGCCGTGGCGCCGGTGACGGCGAACACCGACGGCCAGGCACCGACCTTCTTGGCCAGCGGGTGCGAGCCGGCCAACGCCGCCGTGTAGGTGGCGCCCAGCGCGAGGGCCGGCGCCACTCCGGTCCGGCGGCGGCACACCTCCATCGCGCCCAGCCCGGCGCCCGCGGCCACCACGCCGCCCCAGTGCCGGTGCTTGGTCGCGCGGGCGACCGCGAAGCCGCCGATCAACCCGGCCGAGGTCAACAGGCTGGACGGAATGGACATGCTCGCTCCTCGCGGGTTCGGTTCCGGCTCCCTGCTCCGACTCTACTGGGCGGCACGCGGTGGGTTCTGGCGTAAACCCGCCGAGGGAGTGTTTGACTTCGCGTTCCGCTGTAAGAAAAGTGCTGGTGTCGATGTCCCTTCGGTCCCCGGGAGCCTGCATGCGACGCGTTCGGATGGGTCTGCTGGCGGCGGTTTGCGTCCTGCCGCTCACCGGGATGCCGGCTCTCGCGGAACCACCGCAGGGTCCGGTGTTCCAGGACGGCGAAGCACAACCGGTGTTCGACCCGGCGCAGGCGGTGCGCGAGGACCTGTTCGTGACCGCGCCGGTGGACAGCGACCGCGACGGGCAGGACGACGTGGTGCACGTCCAGGTGGTGCGGCCGAAGGAAACCCAGCAGGGCCTGCGGGTTCCGGTCGTCTACCAGGCAAGTCCGTACTTCTCCGGCGGGAACGACGTCCCGAACCACAACGTCGACACCGAGCTGCACGTGCCCGAGAAGCCGGGCAACCGGACCATCCGCACCGCCGGCGGCGACGAGCGGATCGCGGCGGCCGCCGACATCAGCTGGGCCTACGAGGAATACCTGCTGGCCAGGGGATATGCGGTGGTGTACGGGGAATCGCTGGGCACCGGGCTGTCCACCGGTTGCCCGACCACCGGTGCCGAGAACGAGACGATCGGCGCTAAGTCGGTGGTCGACTGGCTGAACTCCCGCGCGCCCGGGCATGACGCCTCCGGCGCGCCGGCCGAGGCGGCCTGGACGACCGGCAAGGTCGGCATGATGGGCGTCTCCTACAACGGAACCCTGCCGAACGCGGTGGCCAGCACTGGCGTCGAAGGACTGGAAGCGATCGTGCCGATCGGCGCGATCTCGAACTGGTACGACTACTACCGCTCCGACGGGGCGGTCGTGGCGCCCGGCGGTTTCCAGGGCGAGGACGCGGACGTGCTGGCCAAGTACGTGCACACCCGCGCGGACCGGGAGCCGTGCCGGACGGTGCTCGATCAGCTCACGGCGGAACAGGACCGGATCACCGGCGACTACAGCCCGTTCTGGGACGAGCGGAACTACCTCGACGACGTCGACAAGGTCCACGCCGCGGTGCTGTCCGTGCACGGGCTCAACGACTGGAACGTCAAGACCCGGCAGGCCGCGCAGTGGTACGCGGCGCTGCGGGAGCAAGACGTGCCGCACAAGATCTGGTGGCACCAGTCGGGGCACACCGACCCGCTCCGGCTGCGGGAGCAGGAGTGGCTGCGCACGTTGAACCGGTGGTTCACCCGGTACCTGTACGACTTGCCCAACGGCGTCGAGGGCGAGCCGAGGGCCACCGTGCAGCGGGAGGACGGCAGCTGGACCGAGGAGGCCGAGTGGCCCGCGCCGGATGCCCGTGAGGCGACCTTGCGGCCCACCCCGGGCGGCCCCGAGCGAGGCGGGCTCACTGCCGCGCGGGTTCCGGGCCGGGTGTCGGAGTCGTTGCACGACGACGCGGGCCGGCTGGCGGAAGACCTCGCGGCGGCCCCGAGTTCGCCGAACCGGCTCGCCTACTTCGGCGCCCCGTTGGCGGCTCCGGCCCGGGTCAGCGGCACGGTCCGGGCCGAACTGGCATTGACCTTCGACCGGCCGGCCGCCAACGTGACGGCGCTGCTGGTGGACCAGGCGCCGGACGGCGCGGTCACGGTGGTCACCCGGGGCTGGGCGGATCCGCAGAACCGGCACTCGATCGACCGGACGTCGCCGATCGAGCCGGGGAAGAACTACTCGATCAACGTGGCGATGCAGCCCGACGACTACGTGTTCGCGCCGGGGCACCGGCTCGGGATCGTCGTGCTGTCCAGCGACCACGACTTCACGTTGCGCCCGAAGCCGGGTGCCGGGCTGGAACTCGACCTGTCCCGCACGCGGTTCCGGCTGCCGATCGTCGGGCCCGTCGAGTAGGCCGACCACGACGAAGATTCGCGATTGAGACGTGGAAACGGAGAGTTAGCGTCGAAGTGGTGACGCGATTGGCCCGACCGATCGTCACTCCATAGTGGATATCTCAGCCTTCGTCGGATGAGTTGTCCACAACGGACGGATCTGTCCACAGATTCCGAAAATGCCCTTTCGCCGACGCGGGTTCGGCGTCGATCGTTGTGGCATGACAACACGACTCAACGCCACCATCTCACTGACCGAACCCGCCGACCTGATCGCCGCCGTACCGCACATGCTCGGGTTCCACCCGACGCATTCGCTGGTCGTGCTGACCCTGTACGACTTGGCGGAAACGCCGACGTTCGGCGTGACGCTGCGCACCGACCTGCCATGCCCGATGGGTGTTTGCGGCTTCGGTGAGCACCTGCTCGACGGCCCGTTGGGCCACCGGCAGATCGAAGCCGTGATCCTGGTCGTCGTTGGGGAGAAAACCAGCAGCGCAGCCTGCGGCGACGCCTGTGCCGGGCGATGTCAGAGTCTCGAACGCTCCACAGTGGATGATCGTGATATCGGTGCGCCGCACGCCGACCTGATCGAAGTGATCCGAGACGCGTTCCACCGCGCCGGGGTCGTGACGGCCCACGCCTTGTGGGTGCCGGAGATCCGAGCCGGTGCCGAGTGGGAGTGCTACGCCGATCCCGGGTGCTCCGGAGTGATCGCCGATCCGCGGGGTTCAGCGGTCGGCGCGGCGCTGGCCGCGGAGGGGGCGGTGACCTTCGGCAGCCGCGATGAGCTGCGGACGCTCGTCGCGCCGGAGTCCGACGAAGCATTGGCGCGCTGGTCGGCGAAGCTCGACCTGCTGGCCGAGGAACGCGCCGAGGGCTACGACCCGGGGAAGGTCGCCCGCGACGTCCGGACCGTCTTCGCGGCCATCGAACGCGTCGGCAGCGGTGCCGCGCTCACCGAGGACGACCTGCTGCGTGTGCTGGTCGCGGTGTCCGACACCAGGGTCCGCGACGTAGCCCTGGGCACCGCGCTGGGCGATGCGGCCAGGGCAGCCGAAGAGCTGTGGCTGACCCTGGTCCGCAAGGCCCCTGACCCAGAACTGCCCGAGGTCGCCGCGCTGCTGGCGTTCTCCGCCTACCTGCGGGGCGAAGGGGTGCTGGCCAGCGCCGCACTGGAGCGAATCGAGCGAGCCCAACCCGACCACCGGCTCGGCATCCTGCTGCGGCAGGCCATCGAAGCCGGCATCTCACCGGCCGACCTGGCGGTCATCGCCCGCGACGCCGCCGAAGACGCCCAGATCATGCTCGAAGAGGACGGAGCCTGGTGATGAATCACGACGAGACGATCCGAAGCGAAATGCCTTGGCGGCGTTCAGGATCCCTGGCGCTGCCGGGTGAACTCCCAAGCGTCCCGCACGATCACCTCGAGGTCGGCGCGCTGCGGCGTCCAGCCCAGTTCTTCCCGCGCGCGCTGGCTCGACGCCACCAGGGTCGCCGGGTCACCGGCCCGGCGCGGCGCGACCTTCGCCGGGATCGGGTGGCCGGTCACCTCGCGGCAGGTGTCGATCACCTGCTTGACGGAGAAGCCGGTGCCGTTGCCGAGGTTGTAGATCCGGTGCTGGCCCGGGGCGGCGCTCTCCAGCGCCAGCAGGTGGGCGTCGGCGAGGTCTGTGACGTGGATGTAGTCGCGGATGCAGGTGCCGTCGGCGGTGGGCCAGTCCTCGCCGAAGATCTGCACCTGCTCGCGCTGGCCGAGCGCGACCTGCAGCACGATCGGGATCAGGTGCGTCTCGACCGTGTGCCGCTCGCCGAACGCGCCGTGCGCGCCGGCGACGTTGAAGTACCGCAGGCTGACCGCGCCGATGCCGTGGGCGGCGGCGTAGGACGTGATCGCGTGGTCGATCGCCAGCTTCGTCGCGCCGTAGGTGTTCGTCGGGCGCGTCGCGGTGTCCTCGGTGATCGGCGTGACCTCCGGCTCGCCGTAGGTCGCGGCGGTGGAGGAGAACACCAGCCGGGGCGTGCCGTGCTCGCGCATCGCGTCCAGCAGCCGCAGCGAGGTGACCACGTTGCCCTGCCAGTACTTCTGCGGATCCTGCATGGATTCGCCGACCAGCGACTTCGCCGCGAAGTGCAGCACGCCGTCGAACGGCTCCGAGAGCAGCTCGCTCGCCGCCGTCGAGACGTCGGCCTCGACGAACTTGCAGCCGTCCGGAATCGCGTCGGCGTGCCCGGTGGACAGGTCGTCGACCACGACGACCTCGTGGCCGGCTTCCACCAGACGTGCCGCGCACACGCTTCCGACGTAGCCTGCGCCGCCTGTGACGAGGAGCTTCACCTGCGTACTGCCTTCCGTGGGAGATCTTCTGAGGGCGCCGTCAACCGGCAGGCGGGAGCGGTCGCCCGGTGGTCACCGGTCCCGCCCCGCACCGGCGGAGGGTACCGCTGTGAACAAACGGGGCGCCGCGAGGTGTCGGCCCTCGAAGGCGTCCTGGACGGCTCGCTCGATGCGGTGCCTGTCGTCGAGCCGCACCAGCGCGATCGCCGAGCCCCCGAAGCCGCCGCCGATCATCCGGGAGCCCAGCGCACCGGCGGCCAACGCGCTGTCCACCACGAGGTCCAGCTCGGGACTGGAAACCCGGTAGTCGTCGCGGAGGCTGGTGTGGGAGGCGATCAGCAGCGGGCCGATCTCCGCGTACCGCCCGGCGCGGAGCTCGTCCACAGTGGCCAGCACCCGGCCGTTCTCGGTGACGATGTGCCGGACAAGCGGTCGGAGTTCTTCCGGAAGCTTCGGCAGGGTCGTCGCGAGGTCATCGCCAGGTACGTCGCGAAGTGCTTTGATCCCGAGCAGCTCCGCCGCCCGTTCGCAGCCCTGCCGCCGTTGTCCGTAACCGGACTCGCTGTGCGAGTGCTTCACGCGGGTGTCGATCACCAGCAGCTCCAGGCCGGCGCTGCGGGGATCGAACGGGATCTGCTCGGAGTCGCCGGACCGGACGTCGTAGAACAGCGCGTGTTCCGCGGTGCAGGCCAGCGACGCGGTCTGGTCGAGCAGGCCGGTCGGCGCCCCGGCGAAGTCGTTCTCCGCACGCTGCACCAGGCGCGCGATCTCGCCCAGGCTCGGGGCGTTCGGCTCGCCGGGCGCCAGCTGCGCGGTGTCGAGCAGCGCCAGCGCCACCGCGCATTCCAGGGCGTGGGAGGAGGACAGGCCGGCACCGGTCGGCACCTCGCCGACGATAACCAGGTCGGCGCCGCCGAGCGGGAACCCGGCCTCGCGCAGGGCCCATGCGACACCGGCCGGGTAAGCGACCCAGCCGGTGGTGGTGCCAGGGCTCAGCTCGTCGATCGACACGACGGGCGCGCGGTGCACTCGACCGTCGCTGCCGAGGGTGCCGACGGAGAGCAGCCGGTCGGGACGGGGACGGATCGCGACGGCGGTGCGGTGCGGCAGGGCGAAGGGGAGCACGAACCCGTCATTGTAGTCGGTGTGCTCCCCGATCAGGTTCACTCGCCCAGGAGCGGACCAGACCGCGCTCGCCGCGCTGCCGTGCTCGTCGGCGAACAACGCCGCCGCGCGGTCCGCTGGATTCACTTGGTACGCACCATGACCGCGTGCGCGATGCCGACCGACAACTCGGTGCTGCCGTTCTGGCCGCGGACCTCGATCGGCTTGTTCGGCCCGACCACGGACATGATCTCCACCTCGTTGCCCGGCACGACGCCGACATCCTTCAGTTCGGTCATCAGGTCGGGGTCGAGCTGGACGTGCTCGGCGATGCGACGGATGACGGCGCGACCCCCGCCGTTGCGGGCGATCTCGTCGACCCGCTGCAGGTCGCCGTCGGCCGGCGCCTCGACGTGGTCCACGCCGAGCTCGTCGAGCCCCGGGATCGGGTTGCCGTAGGGCGAGGTGGTGGGGCCACCGAGCAGCTTGACGAGCTTGCGCTCGACGGCTTCGCTCATCACGTGCTCCCAGCGGCACGCTTCATTGTGGACGTGCTCCCACTCGAGGCCGATCACGTCGACGAGAAGCCGTTCGGCGAGGCGGTGCTTGCGCATTACGCTGATCGCGCGGGCGCGGCCGGCCTTGGTGAGTTCGAGGTGGCGGTCCTCGGCGACGGTCAGCAGCCCGTCGCGTTCCATGCGGGCGACCGTCTGGCTCACCGTGGGGCCGCTCTGCTCCAACCGTTCGGCGATGCGGGCCCGGAGCGGAACCACGCCCTCTTCTTCGAGGTCGTAGATGGTGCGGAGGTACATCTCAGTGGTATCGATGAGATCGTTCACGTCGGCTCCCCATTCAGTCCCAACCACGATGCTAGTCGCCCCGGGCGACAGCGGTCAGTGGTCCGGGAGTTGACTTCCAGGATTTCCGACAGACCTCGTCGCCGGGCTACGAAAGGGCCGTCATGCATCCTTTGATCAGTACTGATGATCTCATGGCCGCGTTGCGGCGGCAGCCGCCCCCGACGCTCCTCGACGTCCGGTGGTCGCTGCTCGGGCCGCCGGGCCGGGAGGACTACGAGAAGGGGCATCTGCCCGGTGCGGTGTTCGTCGATCTGGACGCCGAGCTTGCGGCCGAACCGGGCCCGGCGGGGCGCCATCCCCTGCCCGACCCGGCCGATCTGGAGGTGGTGTTCCGGCGGGCCGGCGTCGACGCCGAGCGCCCGGTGGTCGTCTACGACGCGGACAACGGTTCGGTCGCGGCCCGCGCCTGGTGGCTGCTGCGCTGGGTGGGGCACGAGTCGGTGGCGGTGCTCGACGGCGGCTACGCGGCCTGGGCGGCGGCGGGGCAGCCCACCACGACGGACCTGCCGCAGCCCGCGGCGGGCGACTTCCGGGTCCGGCCGGGCTCGATGCCGGTGGTGGACGCGGACGCCGCCGCCCGGCTCGCCAGGGAAGGCACGCTGCTGGACGCCCGCGCGCCGGAGCGCTACCGCGGCGACGTCGAGCCGGTGGATCCGAGGGCCGGGCACATTCCGGGCGCGCTGAACGCGCCGTTCGCGGCGCACGTGGCGGAGTCCGGCCGGTGGCGGTCCCCCGAGGAGCTGGCGAAGCACTTCGCCGACCTGGGCGTCGATGCGGCCGGCCCGGTCGGGGCGTACTGCGGGTCGGGCGTGACCGCTTGTTCGGTCCTGCTCGCGCTGGAGCACGCGGGCCTGTCCGATCGGCAGCGCCCGGCGGCGCTGTACGCGGGCTCGTGGTCGAACTGGTCGGCGGACCCGGCGAGGCCGGCCGCGACCGGATCGGAGGCCGGATGACAGATCGTTCGGCCGGTGCGCGCGCGTGACTCGGAACACTGTGTTGGTCGACACAGGGCAGGTAGCGTCCGGGGCATGGGTTCTCAGTGCGCGGTCGTGTGGGACGAGTCGGTGCTCGGCTACGACCTGGGTGGGCAACACCCGCTGCATCCGATCAGGCTGGAGCTGACCATGCGGTTGGCCCGTGCGCTCGGGGTGCTCGACGGCGTCGAGACCATCAAGCCCGAACCGGCCACCGACGCGGACCTGGAGCGCGTGCACACCGCCGAGTACATGGCGGCGGTGCGCTCGGCGCCACTGGCGGGCTGGGAGGTCGGCCACGGGCTGGGCACCGACGACAACCCGATCTTCGACCGGATGCACGAGGCATCGGCGCTGATCGCGGGCGCCTCGATCCGGGCGGCCGAGCAGATCGTGTCGGGCAAGGCCGACCGGGCGGTCAACATCGCCGGTGGACTGCACCACGCGATGGCCGACCGCGCCGCGGGCTTCTGCGTCTACAACGACTGCTCGGTGGCCATCGCGTGGATGTTGGAGCAGGGCGTGGAGCGCATCGCCTACCTCGACGTCGACGTGCACCACGGGGATGGCGTGCAGGCGTCGTTCTACGACGATCCGCGGGTCATGACCATCTCGTTGCACCAGCATCCGCTGACGCTCTGGCCGGGTACCGGGTTCTCCACGGAGGTCGGCTCCGGCGGGGCCGACGGCACTGCCGTCAACATCCCGCTGCCGCCGGGCACGGGTGACGCCGACTGGCGCCGGGCCTTCCACGCGGTGGTGCCGTCGGTGCTCGACGCGTTCCGGCCGCAGGTGCTGGTGACGCAGTGCGGCGCGGACGCGCACCGCGAAGACCCGCTGGCGGACCTGTCGATGAGCGTCGATGGGCAGCGCGCGACCTACCAGGACTTGCGGGAGCTCGCCGACAGCTACGCGGGCGGCAAGTGGCTGGCGCTGGGCGGCGGTGGCTACTCGCTGTTCCGGGTGGTGCCGCGCGCCTGGACGCACCTGTTGGCGACGTTGCTGGACCGCGACCTCGCCCCGGAGACGACCATCCCCGAGGACTGGATCGCGCACACCGTGCGGATCGCGGACAACGTTCCGCTGCCGACTTCGATGACCGATGGGGCCGACCCGGCCTTCCAACGGTGGTCGGGGGTCACCGCGTCCGCGGTGGACACCTCGATTCGCGACACCCGGCATGCGGTGTTTCCGTTGCATGGTCTCGACCCGGTCGACAGCCGCGACTGAGGAGTCCGAAGTGGACGGAGTGGTGGAGCAGCAGGAAGCAGCCATCCCGCGGGCGGACTATCCCCGCCGCTGGGAGGCGGACGTGGTGTTGTCCGACGGCGGCACCGTGCACCTGCGGCCGATAACCGAAGCCGATGCCGAGAAGCTGGTGGCCTTCCACGGGCGGCTCAGCGACCGGACCAGGTACTACCGCTACTTCGGCCCGTACCCGCGGATGCCCCAGCGCGACGTGGAGCGCTTCACCCGCGTCGACTACGGCGACCGCGTCGCGCTGGTGGCGCTGCTCGGCGACGACATCGTGGCGGTGGGCCGCTACGACAGGCTCGGCGAGCAGCAGTCGGCCGAGGTCGCGTTCGTGGTGCAGGACCAGCACCAGGGGCGCGGCCTGGGATCGATCCTGCTGGAGCACCTGGCCGCGGCGGCGCGGGAACGCGGGCTGCGGCGCTTCGTGGCCGAGGTGCTCGCCGAGAACTCGACCATGGTCCGGGTCTTCCGCGACGCCGGCTACCAGGTGAGCCGGGCCATGGAAGAAGGCGTGGTGCACCTGGAGTTCGACATCGACCCGACCGAGGAGTCGGTGGCGGTGGCACGCGCCCGCGAGCAGGCCGCAGAGGCCCGCAGCGTGCACAACCTGCTGCGGCCGCGTTCGGTGGCCGTGATCGGGGCGTCCACCGATCACGGCAAGATCGGCCACGCGGTGCTGACCAACCTGCTCACCGCGGACTTCACTGGCCCCGTCTATCCGGTCAACCCGGAGCACCGCTCGGTGCGCGGCGTGCGCGCCTACCCCTCGGTGCTCGACATTCCCGACGAGGTCGACCTGGCAGTGGTGGCGATTCCGGCCGCCGGCGTGACCGGAGTGCTCGACGACTGCCTGGCCAAGGGTGTGAAGGCGCTGGTCATCGTCAGCGCCGGGTTCAGCGAGGCGGGCCCGGACGGCCGCGAGGTGGAGCGCGAGATGGTGCGGGCTGCACGCGTGCACGGCATGCGCGTGGTCGGCCCCAACGCGCTGGGCGTGGTCAACACCGACCCGGAGTTCCGGCTGAACGCGAGCCTGGCTCCGCAGCTGCCCGGCCGCGGCCGCACCGGCTTCTTCTGCCAGTCCGGCGCGCTCGGGGTGGCGATCCTGGCCACCGCGACCGAGCGCGGCCTCGGGCTGTCGACGTTCGTCTCCGCGGGCAACCGCGCCGACGTGTCCGGCAACGACCTGCTGCAGTACTGGCAGACCGACCCGGCCACCGATGTCGTGCTGCTGTACCTGGAGTCTTTCGGCAACCCGCGCAAGTTCGGCCGGTTGGCGCGGCGGCTGGCCCGCAGCAAGCCGGTCGTGGTGGTGAAGTCGGGTCGTAACGCGGTGCGTCCGGGCTTGGCGGCCACGTCGGTGCAGATCGACGAGACCAGCGTGCAGGCGTTGTTCGAGCAGTCCGGCGTCATCCGGGTCGAGTCGGTTGCGCAGATGTTCGACACCGCGCTGTTGCTGGCGCACCAGCCGCTGCCGCAGGGTGACCGGGTCGCGATCGTGGGCAACTCCTCGGCGCTGGGCATGATCGCCGCCGACGTGGCGCAGGCGCAGCAGCTGGAACTGGCCTGCGACCCGGTCGACGTGGGGGCGTCTGCAGGGCCGGAGGAGTTCGCGGCTGCGGTCCGTGACGCCGCTCTCAGCCCGGACGTCGACGCGTTGGTGACGGTGTTCGCCCCGCCGGTGGCGGTTCCCGGCACCGCGTACGCCCGCGCCTTGCGGGAGGCGTTGCAGGAGGCCGGTGTCGCGCGTTCGAAGCCGGTGGTGACCACGTTCCTGGCTGCCGAAGGCGTGCCCGACGAGCTCGTGGTTCCCGGCCCGGACGGGTTGACCGGCAAGGGTTCGGTGCCGTCCTACCCGAGCCCCGAGCGGTCGGTGCTGGCGCTCGCGCGGGTCACCAGGTATGCGCAGTGGCGCGCCGCGCCGAAGGGGCACTTCGTGCGGCCGCCGGAGATCGACGAGGACCGGGCGCGGGCGCTGGTCGACGGCTGGCTGGCGGAGGGCATCACCGACCTCGACGACGACCAGGTGGTGCGACTGCTCGGCTGCTACGGCATCGACCTCGTGCCGTTCCGCCTGGTCGCCGGTGTCGAAGAGGCCGTAGCGGTGGCGGAGGAGCTGGGCTACCCGGTGGCGCTGAAGTCGGCGAGCGATCAGCTGCGGCACCGCAACGACCTGGTAGGCGTCCGCCTCGACCTGGGCAGCGCCCATGCCGTGCGGTCGGCGTACGCCGACATCCGGCGGGTTTCGGGGATCGACGAGGTCTACGTGCAGCGCATGGCGGCCCGGGGCACTTCGTGCGTCATCGATCTGACCGACGACCCGTCGTTCGGCACCCTGGTGTCGTTCGGTCTTTCCGGGGTGGCCAGCGAATTGCTCGGGGACAAGGCGTACCGCGCGCTGCCGCTGTCCGATGTGGACGTTTCCGCGCTGGTGCGCGCGCCTCGGGCGGCGCCGCTGCTGGCCGGGTACCGGGGCACCGAACCGGCCGATCTCGCGGCGCTGGAGGACCTCGTGCTGCGGGTGGCGACGTTGGCCGAAGACCTGCCGGAGGTTCGTGACCTGGCGTTGCAGCCGGTGCTCGCCTCGCCGACGGGTGCCGTGGTCGCGGGGGCCAGGGTCGGCATCGGGGCGTCGCCGACGGCGCTGGACGACGGGCCGCGGCGGCTCCGCTGACCGCTTGCCGGGCGGCACACTGCCCGAAACTGACTGGTTCCGTTAATCTGGCGGCGTGGACGAGCAGACCGTCGAGAACAACGCCGAGAACGCTTCGGGTGACCAGGCTTCCCTGGTGCTCGGGCAGGTTTCGGCCGGCGCGCACCGGCTTACCGTGCGCGCCGCCAAGCAGGACGATCCCGGCAGTCCGGTGGTCGTCCTGCTCCCCGCGATGGGTGTGCCCGCCAGGTACTACCGCCCGTTCGTCGCCGACCTCCACGCCCAGGGCCTGGCGGTGGTGACCTTCGACGTGCGCGGCCAGGGCGAGAGCAAGCCGTCGGCCGCCCGCGGCGTGCGTTTCGGCTACCAGAGCATGATCGACGACGTGGACGGCGTGCTCGATCTCGTCGACGCTGCTTTCCCGCCGGCGCCACGGTTCCTGCTCGGGCACAGCCTGGGCGGCCAGATCGCGCTGCTGTACGCGGCACGCCGCCCGGACCGGGTGCAGGGCGTGGCGCTGGTGGCTTCCGGTTCGGTGTGGTTCGGGAGCTTCCCCGGGATGTACAAGTTCCGCACCCTGTTCGGCACGCAACTGGTGGCGGCCGCGTCGGCGCTGCTCGGCTACTGGCCCGGCCACCGATTCGGCTTCGGCGGCCGCCAGGCGACCGACCTCATGCACGACTGGGCTCGGCAGGCCCGCACCGGCCGTTACCGGCTCAACGGCTCGACGACCGACTACGAGGCGGCACTGCGGGAAGTCCGGCAGCCGTTGCTGACCGTCAGCATCGCGGGTGACCGGCTGGCCCCGAAGTCCTTAGTGGACCACCTGGCGGCGAAAGCCGGGCGAGCGAAACGCACCGACAAGCACTACACCCGGGCGGCGTCCGGCGCGAAGAACCTCGGTCACTTCAACTGGGTGCGCAACGGCGGCGAACTGTCCCGCTGGGTCCGGGACTGGATCGCCGCCGTCGATTCCTCGGTCCAAGCCTAGCGAGATCGCCACTGCCCTTCGCGGAAGCCGGATCGCTTCGGTGGGGCGGGAAAGCCGCCCCACCTGGCATCAGCAGACCGAGTCGGTCGGCTTGGGGACGTCGAGCCCGAACAGCGGGCGCAGCTTAAGCCCTACCCAGGTGCCGACCAGCGCCAGCAGGCCCCAGGCCCAGCCGTGCAACGAGAACGAGGCGATCCCGGAGAAGTAGGCGCCGATGTTGCAGCCGTACGCCAGCCGCGCGCCGTATCCCATCAGCAGGCCGCCGATCACGGCGGCGAGCACGACCTTCGCGGGCAGTCGCTTGGCCAGCACGAAGGCGCCCGACGCCGCCGATGCCACGAGCGCGCCGACGATGATCCCGAAGTCCAGCACCGAGGTGGAGTCGGCCAGCACCGGGCCGGTCAGGGCCGCTGCGCGTTCTCCTTGCCAGTACGGCCAACTAGCCACGTCCACGCCCACGGCCTGCAGCGCCTTCGAACCCCACAGCACGAACGCCGAGGTGATGCCCCACGGGCTGCCGCGGGTCAGCAGAACGACCGCGTTGAGCCCGGCCAGCACAAGCGCCCCGACCCAGAGCGGCCACGAGCCGCGGAGCACGCGCCAGAGTCCGCGCGACGTCGGCGGGCGGCCTGCCGGGGGCGCGTTGTGCCGCCGAGCCCATCGCGTTGCGGCGTAACCGATCGCGCCGAGCACCGCGAGCTGAACCACCAGTGCGCCGAAGTAACCGAGCCCGGTGTCCTCGGCGAGGGAGAACGATCCGAGGGTGATCGCGTCAGATGTCCACAGTGGAAGGTGCAGTGCGCCCAGCACCGAACCGCAGATGAAGGAGAAGAGCGTGACCACCAGCAAGGTGTTCCCGCCGCCGACGGCGAACAAGGTGCCCGATGCGCACGCGCCCCCGAGCTGCATCCCGATGCCGAACAGGACCGCGCCGACGACCAACCCGAGTCCGAGCGGTTCGACGTTTCCCTTGGGCGTTGCGCCGAAGAACGTCACGCCGCCGGCCAGGATCGGGGCGAACAGGATCGACGCCGCGCCGAGCATCAGCAGGTGCGCCCGAACTCCCGACGTCTGTCCAACCGAGACGAGTTGCCGCCAGGCCGAGGTGAAACCGAAGCGGGAGTGGAAAAGCGTCAGCCCGAGCGCTAGGCCCAGCCCGGCCAGCACGGCGGACTTCACGCCGACCACGACGGCCGCAGCGGTCACGAGCGCCACGGCCGCGATCAACCCGACGGTCAGCGGAACCCATTGCGGCTTGCCCTGCGGTGCTGGGGCCGCGTCGGCGGATGTGGCAGGTGTGGCGGTGGTGGACATTCCTCACTCCCGAATGTGAAGCGGATTCGTCGACGAAACCACGCGAACGCCGCCGACCACCAGCTGTTTCGAAATGTGGGAAAGATGTGGATTCAACTCGGTGCGATTTCCACGCAACCGGTCGCGCGGGGCGCTCCGTCCTTAGAGCATGAGACGCCTACAAACCGCAGTGGGCGCGGGTGTTCTGCTCGTAGCGTTGGCAGCCTGCGCCCAACAGCCATCCAATGAAGTTGGTTTCGGCGGTCAGCCCCCGGCTCCGCCCGGCCCGGTGCAGCCGAAACCCGAACAGGAACGCGCTCCGGTCGCCGAAGCCGCGATTGACGCGTCGTTGCTACCCAAGGGATATCCGAAGAAGGTCTGGACCCAGGACGGCGGAGCGGTCGTCGTGGCCACCGGTCAGGAAGGCGGCTGCAGCAAGGTGCACGCCGAGCTGGCCGAACAGACCGCCGACCACGTGAAGGTGGTGCTGGTCGAAGAAACCCCGGAACCGCCGGGAATGTGCACGATGGACCTGCGCTACCCGCCGGTGGCGGTGCAGCTCGACGCACCGCTGGACGCGCGGAAGGTCGTTCTGGAACAACGAGATGTCAAAGTTCCCCGCTGATCGGTGACCGCGTGATACCTGCCAATCGCGTCGATCGGCTGAGCTGAAACCTGTACTCCCGCAGGAGGTGGGGCTCCTGCGGGAGTACAGGTGTGTGGTCAGCGGCCGAAGGAGATCTGCAGGGTCGGCTTGGTGGAGTTGGCGAAGAAGTCGTTGCCCTTGTCGTCGACCACGACGAACGCGGGGAAGTCCTCGACCTCGATGCGCCACACCGCTTCCATGCCGAGCTCGGGGTACTCCAGCACCTCGACCTTGCGGATGCAGTCCTGGGCCAGGCGCGCGGCGGGGCCGCCGATGGAACCGAGGTAGAAGCCGCCGTGGGTGTGGCAGGACTCGGTCACCTTCGCCGACCGGTTGCCCTTGGCGAGCATGACCAGCGAGCCGCCCGCGGCCTGGAACTGCTCGACGTAGGCGTCCATGCGACCGGCGGTGGTGGGGCCGAACGAGCCGGAGGCGTAGCCCTCCGGCGTCTTGGCCGGGCCCGCGTAGTACACGGGGTGGTCGCGCAGGTACTCGGGCATCGGCTCGCCGGCGTCCAGCCGCTCGGCGATCTTGGCGTGCGCGATGTCGCGCGCGACCACCAGCGGGCCGGTCAGCGACACGCGCGTCTTGACCGGGAGCTTGGACAGCTCTGCGCGGATCTCCGCCATCGGCCGGTTCAGGTCGATCTTGACGACCTCGTCGGAGAGCTGCTCGTCGACCACGTCCGGCAGGTAGCGGGCGGGGTCGCGTTCCAGCTGCTCCAGGAACACGCCCTCCGGGGTGATCTTGGCCTTGGCCTGGCGGTCCGCGGAGCAGGACACCGCGACACCCACCGGCAGCGAGGCGCCGTGCCGGGGCAGCCGGATGACCCGCACGTCGTGGCAGAAGTACTTGCCGCCGAACTGTGCGCCGATGCCGAACTGCCGGGTCATCTCCAGCACCTGCTGCTCCATCTCGACGTCGCGCAGGGCGTGCCCGGAGGCCGAGCCCTCCCGCGGCAGCTCGTCGAGGTAGCGGGCCGAGGCGAGCTTCGCGACCTTGAGGTTGAACTCGGCGGACATGCCGCCCACCACGATCGCCAGGTGGTACGGCGGGCAGGCCGCGGTGCCCAGCGAGCGCAGCTTCTCCTCCAGGAACCGGCCGAGCCGCGTCGGGTTCAGCAGCGCCTTGGTCTCCTGGTACAGGAACGTCTTGTTGGCGCTGCCGCCGCCCTTGGCCATGAACAGGAACTCGTAGGCCGGGTCCGTGCCGGGCTTGTTGTACAGCTCGATCTGCGCGGGCAGGTTGCTGCCGGTGTTGCGCTCGTCCCAGAAGTTCAGCGGCGCCATCTGCGAGTACCGCAGGTTGAGGTCCTGGTAGGCGTCGAAGACGCCCCTGGCGAGCGCCTCCTCGTCCTGGCCGCCGGTGAGCACGGTCTCGGTGCGCTTGCCGATGACGATCGCGGTGCCGGTGTCCTGGCACATCGGCAGCACGCCGCCGGCGGACACGCACGCGTTGCGCAGCAGATCGGTGGCCACGAACCGGTCGTTGGGACTGGCTTCCGGGTCCTCGACGATCGCGCGCAGCTGCGCCAGGTGGGACGGGCGCAGCAGGTGCTGGATGTCCTTGATCGCCTCGGTTGCCAGGGCGGTGAGCGTGGTCGGCTCGACTTCGAGGAATCGTCGCCCGGCCGCCTCGACGACTCGGATGCCTTCGGTGGTCACCAGGCGGTAGTCGGTGTTGTCGGGGCCGAGGGGGAGCACCTCGGTGAAATCGAACGTGGTGGGCACGTCGCGGCTCCTTTGCGCGCGTTCGGGTTACGCGATGACCAATAAAACCGCGCGGTCGATCAGCGCGTCCACGGGGGTGGCCCAGGTGTGACGGATCGCCCGCCCTGGTGGCGCGGCGGGGCACCTGCGAGGCTGGCGGCCGAACGCCTCACCACACCCCGGACGCGGGGCCGGAGCAACGGAGGTCGCCTTGCCGACGACAGATCCCCTCGATGCACTGGTCAACCTTCGTGACCTGGGCGGGCAGCCCGCCGGTGACGGCGTGGTGACGAGGGACGGCGTGGTGTTCCGGAGTGATGCTCCGCACACCGGCGACCGGGTGCCGGAGGGAGCGACGCCGTGGCCGCCGAAGGTCGTGGTGGACCTGCGGGATTCGGTGGAGACCCGTGACCAGGAACACCCGCTCGCGTCGGTGGCCACCGTGCACCACGTGCCGCTGCTGGAGGAGGCGCGCGACGCGGACATCGATGTCGACGAGGCCGCCCACGAGCTGACGGTGCTGTACCAGTCGATCCTGCAGGGCGCCCCGAAGAAGCTGGTCGAGGTGTTCCGAATCGTCCTGGAGGCGGACGGCCCGGTGCTGATCCACTGCGCGGCGGGCAAGGACCGCACCGGAGTGGTCTCGGCGATGCTGCAGGGCGCGGTGGGAGTGCGCCGCGACGCGATCGTGGCGGACTACGTGCGCACGGACCGGAACATGTTCCGCGTCCTGCAGCGCCTGAACGTGGCGCCGGAGCTGCCGCCGGGCGTGGACGAGGAAATGGTCCACGAGCTCCTGTCGACGCCGACCGAGGCGATCGAGAGCGTCCTGAGCGCCTTCGAGGCTCACGAGGGGGGCGCCAGGGGCTGGCTGCGGACGCACGGGGCGACGAAGGAAGAACTGGACCGCTGGCAAGCCAAGTTCATCGGCTGAGCCAAGGCGACGAGAAGCCTGCCGCGAACGGCCTGTTCACCTCGCAAGAAGAGGTGAACAGGCCGTTCGCGTAGAAGCGATGTGCAGATCGGAAGAAGAGGTCGGGAGGCCGGACCCGCCCCGACGACGAGTCCGCCCTCCCGTGGCGAGCGGCGTACACGCCGCGAAGACCGAAGCGGAAGAGAAAAAAAGGGGGGAAGAACGATGTTCCCGCCGAAACCCAACAAGGTCAACGAGCCATCCGGGTGTACCAAAACCCCCGGAACAACAACAAAAGAACGAACCCCCCAACCCGAACGCCCGAACCAGACGCGAACAAGATCGAGAACCGAAAGCGAGCCACCAGAACCAGAACCCGAACCCAAAAGCCCAGAACCCAACAGGTTCAGAACTAGGAAGGTTCAGGACAAGGAAGGCTCAGAACCCAAGAGGCTCAGAACCCAAGAGGCTCAGAACCCAAGAGGCTCAGAACCCAAGAGGCTCAGAACCCAAGAGGCTCAGAACCCAAGAGGCTCAGAACCCCCGGAGGCTGGTCGGTGAGCAGGCCGGGAACGCTCGACAACGTGAAGAGCATTCCCGGAAGCGACCACCGCACCGTGGGGGTCTGCGGGGGCTCGGCCCCCGCAAAATCATCCTGACCGCGCCGTGGTCCGCGTTTTCAGCGGACACACGGCGCCCCAAGCCGCGCGGTCAGCTCGCGTACGCGCGAAGGCGGTCGGCGCGGTCGCCCTGGCGGAGCTTCGCCATGACTTCCCGCTCGATCTGCCGGACCCGCTCGCGGGACAGCCCGAACGACTTGCCGATCTGGTCCAGGGTGCGCGGCTGGCCGTCGTCGAGGCCGTAGCGCATCCGGATCACCGACTGCTCGCGCTCCTCCAGCGTGGCCAGCACGCGGCGCAGGTCGTCCTGCAGGAACCCGGAGATCACCGCGTTCTCGGCGTCGGCCGATTCGGCGTCCTCGATGAAGTCGCCGAGCGGCGCGTCCTCCTCGGCCCCGACCGGCATGTCCAGGCTGACCGGGTCGCGGGAGTGGTCCATCAGGTCGAGGATCTTCTCCACCGGGATGCCGGCTTCTTCGGAGAGCTCCTCGTCGGTGGCCTCGCGGCCGAGCTTCTGGTGCAGGTCGCGCTTGATCCGGGCCAGCTTGTTGACCTGCTCGACCAGGTGGACGGGCAGCCGGATGGTGCGGCTCTGGTCGGCCATGCCGCGGGTGATGGCCTGCCGGATCCACCAGGTCGCGTAGGTGGAGAACTTGAAGCCCTTGGTGTAGTCGAACTTCTCCACCGCGCGGATCAGGCCGAGGTTGCCCTCCTGGATGAGGTCCAGCAGCGGCATGCCGCGGCCGGTGTAGCGCTTGGCCAGGCTGACGACCAGGCGGAGGTTCGCCTCCATGAGGTGGTTCTTCGCCCGGCGGCCGTCGCGGACCACGGCGCCGAGGTCGGAGCGCCGCTCGGGGGAGAGGTTCTTGCTGGTTTCCAGCAGGTGCTTGGCGAAAACCCCGGCCTCGATCCGCTTGGCGAGGTCGACCTCTTCCTGTGCGGTGAGCAGCGCGGTGCGCCCGATGCCGTTGAGGTAGACGCGCACCAGGTCGGCCGATGGTCCCTGGGTGTCCAGTTCTTCGGCGGCGGTGACGTCTGGCTTGGTGGTCTGCGGGACGGTCATTGAGCTCCCTCCCTGGCGGGCTGGCTTGGCGGGCGCAAATCACACTCGCGCGCCGTTGCGCGGTGTGGAGGACGCGTACGCTCGGTTGTACGGGCTCCGCGTCGACGTCTTCTCCGGCGCTGTCGATGGGGTCGTTGGTGACCTGTCGGCATGGCCGTCGAAGCTTCGTTACCTGGAAAACGACCGGCGTGCCGAATTCGTTCCCGAAGTTCTAGACGAAGAGACGTCATGGCGGTCACATCCGTTGCGCCGCCAAGCCTGAGGATTTCCTGAGAGCTCTCGTTACATTTAGACCTCAACCAAAAGTGTGAATGGTCCGTCGTTCACGCTCTCCACCGACATCATCGCCCCGAACACCCCGGTGGCCACCCGGGCACCTCGCTCGCGCAGGGCCGCCACAACCCCGTCTACCAGCGGTTCGGCCTGTTCCGGCCGGGCCGCCTCGGTCCACGACGGGCGGCGTCCCTTCTTGGTCGACCCGTAGAGCGTGAACTGGCTGACGACGAGCAGCGGTGCCCCGGTCGTGGCGCAGGACTCCTCGTCCCGCAGCGCCCGAATCTCGTGCAGTTTGCGTGCCATATTGACGACTTCTTGAGGCCCGTCGGAATGCGTCACACCCAATAGCACTAACAGCCCGGGTTCTTCGATCTTGCCGACCACGACGCCGTCGACAGTTACCGAGGCGCGAGTGACTCGGGTGACGATTGCTCTCATTGGTCGCCGCCCGCCCATTCCGCCGGCAGCAGCATTCCGTGCCGAACGAGTTCGCGCGCCATCGGGATCGCGGCCCGGGTCAGGTCCTCGGAGTCCTCGCCGTAACCCATCGCGAGCAGTTCGAGGAGCTCGTAGAGCGGGAGCGCCCCGCGGCACCCGGCGAGCAGCCGCACGCCCAGCTCGTCGATCTCGTGCTGCCAGCCCGGGCCGTCGGTGCGGTGCAGCCGGTGCACGAGCGGCTGCCAGCCTTCGTCGCCGGGCTCGGAGACCGCTTCCAGCACGGTGCTGTCGGCGGTGACCAGGCGGGCCGTCAGCAGCGCCTCGGCGGAGTCGTGGGCGCGCAGCCAGTCGACGCGGCGCAGCCACTGGTCCGATTCCGGGCCCAGCGGGTCGTCGAAGGCGTGCCGGAGGTCCTCGCAGACGACCTCGCCGCGCGCGTCGGTGCGGCGCAGCGTGACGAACCCGAAGCCGATGCCGATCACGTCGTTGGCCTCGAACCAGTCCAGCCACTCGGCCGCCTTCTGCAGGCCCTGCGGGGACCGCAGGTCGTACCCGGCGTCGCGCAGCCAGGTGCCCACGTACAGCGCCGGGTCGGCGACGTCGCGCTGCACGAACCAGGCGTCGACCCCGGCACCGGGCGGCAGCCACCGGGACACCCGGTCCTGCCAGTCCTCGCCGTCCCGGTGCACCCAGGAGGCCAGCAGCTGCCCGGTGCCGCCCTCGGCGAGGAAGCCGGGCAGCTGCCGCACGACCAGTGCGCTCGCGTCGTCCCCGGCCAGCCCCGAGTCGCGGTAGGTGAAGTCGGTGCGCGGCGGGCCGACGACGAACGGCGGGTTGCACACGACCTGGTCGAACTTGCGGCCCCGGACCGGGTCGAACCACTCGCCCTCGGCGAGCTCGACGTCGACGCGGTTGAGCCGGAACGTCGCCTCGGCCAGCGCCAGTGCCCGCTTGGACACGTCGGTCGCGGTGATCCGCTGCGCGTGCGTGCTCGCGTGCAGGGCCTGCACGCCGCAGCCGGTGCCGAGGTCGAGCACCGAGTCCACCGGCCGCCGCGAGGCCGCCCGGACCAGGCTCAGCGACGCGTGCCCGACGCCGAGCACGTGGTCGGCCTCCACGGGCCGTCCGCCGCGCAGGTCAGAATCCAGGTCCGAGACGACCCACCACGATTCGTCGTCGACGCCGTGCGGGCGGACGTCGAGCCCGGCGCGCAGCCGGTCGCCGTCGTCGACGAGCAGCCCAGCGGCCTTCGCCTCGGTCAACGGCAGCGGGGCGAGCGCGGCTTCGACGGCGGTCTGCGACTCGGCCTGGCCGAGCAGGAACAAGCGGACCAGGGTGCCGAGCGCGCCGGCGTCGGTGGTGGCGCGCAGCGCCGGAACGGGCTCGCCCCGGCCCAGCGCGGCGTGCGCTTCGGGACCGAGGAGCTCCACGACGCCGTCGGCGTCGTAGCCGGCGGCCTGGAAGGCGTCGCGAAGTCGATCGATGCGGTCATGGGACAGGTCTGGAATCACGATCCCGATCCTCACACGGCCACCCGTTCGCGCATCTGGGAGCACCCGCGGCGCGGAGTCCCGGAGAATCGATCGCGCCCCGGGCTCGTCCTGCACGAACATGGGCGGATGAGACCCACGATCGGTGCCGCCCTCGTCCGGTGCGGCGAATGCGGCGGCCACGAGTACAGCGGTGCGCCCGATTGCGGCCGCTGCCGGACGCTGGTGGACGACGTCGTCGAAGAGGAGTGGCTGCGCTTCCGCGCCGAGTGGGCGGCGGAATCGGAGGCGGAGGTCGTCGGCCTGGTGGTGGCCGAGCCGGACCGGCACGACTGGCGAGTGGTGGACGCCGCGCTCGACCGGATCACCTGCGACGAATGCGGAGACCGGCTCAGCCGCGGGCCGATGGACTGCGCCGCGTGCAACCTCGCCCACGGGTTCCGGTACGCCGCCGTCGAGACCGATCGGCCCGGTGCTTCGCCGCTCAACGAGCACGCGGTGCGCGTGAACGTCTCGGTCGTCCGCAGGCCGCAGATGACGTCGGCGCAGGAACTGCTCGTCAGGCGGGTGCTGCTGCCTGCGCTGCTGGTCGGCTTCCTGCCGACGACTGCGGAGGCCCAGCGCGTGAGCGCCCTGGTCAAAGGAGGAGCCACGCCGGATCGGGTTGTCGAGCTGATCGACGAATTGCTCCGAACCTGGCGACCCGCAGGGCGGAGCACGGCTCGTCCGTAACGCAAAGCAGCCCGGGGAATCGGTTGATCACGAGATGACCGATGCCCTTCTCGCTTGGCTGAACGCCTTTCCGAGAAGACCGGGCGCTCATGCATTCGCACCGGCTTACTTTTCGGTGCGTAGCCCACTAATTAGTGGGTACTCGTCGGCCCCCGCTCGGCGGTGACGATCGACTCGCCCGTGCAGCGGCGTGCGCGTCATGACTGCGTCCGGAAACCGGTGTCTCCTCCGGAGTCGGCAGCCAGTGCGGTGGCCAGGTTGTGGAGTCGACCGAAGGCGCGGGCCATACCCCACATGGTCGACGTAGTCGCGTGATTCGACGATGACTCCATCACGTACCCGTGCCACGAAGATGCACGGCACCGTGAACGACCGGCCGTTCGCCGAACCGACGTAGCTGAACTCGAAGATGACCACTTCGGGATCCGCGGTTTCGTGGACGTGGCCCACAGGCTCGAACCGGTCGACTCCTGGCGTTCGGGCTGGTCCTTCGGCGAAGTGCTGGCGCAGTTCGGCACGGGTTCGCAGTGGTGTGTCGCCCGTTGGCGCGAATGGGTGTCGGACGTCGGTGTGTTCGGCGTACAAGCTGGCCAGGTGGTCGAGCTGTCCCTGTGCCTCCTGCTCGGTGAGATCGCCGGCGATCAGCCGGCTGACTCCCGTCGCGACGGTGCGGACAACATCGGCTGGTGACGACGGCACTACGCCCTCCAAGAGCTAATCGGAGTCTGAACTCCGGAAGCGTATCGAAGTCTGGACTCCGGTTAAAGTGGTCCGAACCGAGTCTTGAAGGGGGCTGGATGCGGCAGGACGCGCGGAAGAACCGGGAACGGATCCTGGCGGCGGCCGAGGAGGTTTTTGGCTCACGCGGGGCCACCGGGTCGACCGAGGAGGTGGCCCAGCGGGCCGGCGTCGGCATCGCCACGGTCTTTCGCCACTTCCCGACCAAGGAGGAGCTGATCGAGGCAGCGCTGCTGCAGCATTTCGATCAACTCACCGAACGGGCCTACGCTCTCGCCGCCAAGGAGGACCCGGCCACAGCGTGGCGCGACCTCGTGCGGGCGATGATCGAAACCGGCGCCACGAAACTGACGCTCGCCTCAGCGCTGGCCGACCGCGAGGGAGTTCCGGACACTGCCGGCGCCGCGTCGAACCGGTTGAAGGTCGCCGTCAGCGAGATCCTCGGTCGGGCGCAGGACGCCGGAACCGTCCGGCCCTCGGTCACGATCGAGGAGGTCTACCTGCTCATCCGCGGGCTCGCTCAAGCGTCAGCGACGATGCGGCCTCGGTCCGATGTTCTCGAACGCGCCATCGACGTCGTGCTCACCGGACTGTCGCAGTCCGGTCGCCTGCCTGTGGACAACGGCTGACCGGCCGGATCGAAACGAACGCACTCGGCCAACGGTGATTCGGCCGAAACCCAGGATGTACGCCCCTCAGCACCGGACATCGGTGGGTTCGGTTGCGTGCCAGGATGGTGGCATGTCCAACATGCTGCACCTCACCGGCGAGGCCGACGCCGACAAGCTGCTCAGCGACGACTCGTTCGCCCTGCTCACGGGCATGCTGCTGGATCAGCAGGTCGCGATGGAGGTCGCGTTCGCCGGGCCGAAGAAGATCGCCGACAGGATGGGCGGGTTCAGCGTCACCAAGATCGCCGAATCCGATCTGGACGAGTTCGTCGAGCTGTGCGTGCAGAAGCCGGCGATCCACCGCTACGGCGGATCGATGGGGCGGCGGGTGCACGCGCTGGCCCAGTACATCGTCGAGCACTACGACGGCCGGACCGAGGCGATCTGGACCGAGGGCGACCCGGACGGCAAGGAGGTGCTGAAGCGGCTCAAGGCGCTGCCCGGTTACGGCGACCAGAAGGCGCGGATCTTCCTCGCCCTGCTGGGCAAGCAACGCGGTGTCGAGCCCGCCGGGTGGCGCGAGGCGGCGGGGGCTTACGGCGACGCGGACGCCCGCCGCTCGATCGCCGATGTCGTCGACGAGCAGACCCTCACCGAGGTGCGGGCCTGGAAGAAGGAGCAGAAGGCCGCGGCCAAGGCCGCGAAGGGCTGACTCCCGAAAATCGCTCTCACGGCGATGTCCCGGCGCGCTAGTGTCCGGCCGGGGAGGCGTTCATGGACGAGCGGAGGCTGGTGCGGGTCTCGAAGTACCTGGCCAAGCACCTGCGTCACCAGCCCGAGCGGATCGGGATCGAGCTGGACGAGCACGGTTGGGTGGCGGTCGACGAGCTGCTGTCAGCGGCCGGCTCGCACGGCTTCCCGATTTCGCGGGCGGAGCTGGTGCGGGTCGTCGAGGACAACGACAAGCAGCGGTACGTGATCGACGCCGACCGCATCAGGGCCAGCCAGGGGCATTCGGTCGCGGTGGATCTCGACTTGCCGGTGGCGCACCCGCCCGCGTGGCTGTTCCACGGCACGGTCGCGCGCAACCTGGCCGGCATCCGCGCCGAGGGGCTGCGGCCGATGAACCGGCATCACGTCCACCTGTCGGTCGATCGCGAGACCGCTAAGCGCGTCGGCGCGCGGCGGGGGAGGCCGGTCGTGCTGACCGTGGACGCCGCCGGGATGCACGCGGCCGGGCACGAGTTCCGGGTCAGCGCCAACGGCGTCTGGCTGGTGGACCGCGTCCGGCCCGAGTTCATCCGCTACCCGGACTGACTCGGCGGCGGCACTACGGGTGGTAACCGGATAACGTCCGGCAACGTCAACGCGGAACCCAAGGCGGGGCCCGCGAACGCGCGGTCCTTCGCACGGGGGGACCGCTTATGACTCGCTACGCCGTTGCCGCCGCATTGTCGGGCCTGATGCTCGCGATGGGGGCGTGTAGCGCCCCGCCGCCGCGTTTGCTGCCGCCGCGCGTCGCACCGTCTTCGATGCCGTTGCCGAGGAAGATGTCGGCTCGGCCGGTTGCGCCCGCGGCGGCTCGCGCTCCGGAGCCGGGGGCCCTGACCTGCGAGCCGTACGCGGCGCCGCGCTTCGACGACCCGAACAACCCGAACACCATCACGAACAAGGCGTGCGGCTCGGTCGACGGGAACGGCAACGCGCGCTCAGCGGATCCGTGGATCGACGACCAGCTGACGGCGACGCGCGATGCGCCGCCGGCGCCATCGATGACCTGGGACCCGTGCGCCGGGCTGACCTACGAGCAGTGCCACGGCATCCCGGATCCTCCGGAGAGTTCCACCGAACCGTCCGCCCCGCCGGTCACGACGACCGCGGTGCCGACGACGAGCCGCCCGCCGATCAGCTCGGCACCGGCAGAGGCGAGGAACGGTTCGCCGACGACCTCCGACTCGCCGACCACTTCCGGATCGGCGCCCACCACGCGCGGATGAGCTCAGGCCGCAGCAGCGGCGCCGGGGCTCTGGTAGCGGTCGACGTACTCCTGCTCGGACAGCTCGGCGATCGCGTACATGATCTCGTCGGTGATCGAGCGCAGCACCGGCAGCGACGACTCCATCCCGGCGTAGCGGGAGAAGTCCAGCGGGTCGCCGAAGCGGACCGTCACCGGGTGCGGCCGGGGGATCTTCTTGCCGCGCGGCTGGAGCTTGTCCGTGCCGGTCAACCCGACCGGCACCACCGGCGCGCCGGCGGCCAGCGCAAGCCGGGCCACGCCGGTCCGCCCGCGGTACAGCCGCCCGTCGGGCGAGCGGGTGCCTTCGGGGTGGATGCCGAACGCGCCGCCGTCGCGCAGCACCTGCTCGGCGGTGTCCAGGGCCTCCTTCGCGGCGCGCCCGCGGCCGCGCTCCACCGGGATCGCGCCGAGCGAGCCGAAGAGCCACTTGGTCAGCGCGCCCTTCGTGCCGGTTCCGCTGAAGTACTCGGCCTTGGCCAGGAACGACACCGGCCGCGGCAGCACCAGCGGCACGATGAAGCTGTCGAGCACGGCGAGGTGGTTCGGGGCCAGGATCACCGGGCCGGTCGTCGGCACCTTCTCGGCGTCGATCACGGTCGGCCGGTAGATCGTCCGCGCCACCGCGCCCACGACCCGCTTGCTCACCGAGTACAGCATTCGCCCTCCCGCGCCGTTGATCCCGATCGAATCTAACCCGGCGAGGTTTCGGCGGTGCGTCCTGCCGGTCAACCTCTGGGTCCGGCCGGTCGGCCCGGCACCCGGGGTTGTGGGACATCAGAACCCGGGGTACCCGGAGACGCGATCGGGTGGCAGCATGGGAGGCGGAGGTAGCGTCGTGAACAGCTCACATCGTGACGACACCCCGGTGCTGATCACCGAGGCACAGCCGTCCTACGACGATCAGCAGGCGCAGCGGCGCTGCAGGTACGCGATCATGATGGCCAGCCGGATTCCGTGTCTGGTCGTGGCCGCAGTGGTGTTCCAGCTATGGCAATTGTGGTGGTTGTCACTGATCATCCTGGCGATTTCCATCCCGCTGCCGTGGATGGCGGTGCTCATCGCCAACGATCGCCCGGCCAAGAAGAGCGAGCACGTGAACCGGTTCCGCCGTTCGCCGCACTCGATCGAATCCCGCAGCCACCAGGTCATCGAGGGCGCCTGACGGGCGATACCCGGCCGGATGCGGACATGCGTCGATGCCGTGCGGCATCATTGGGGGCATGAGCACGATGACGATGCCGGAGACCGATACCCGGACCGAGACCACTGATCAGACCAGTGACGACCGTCCGGAGATGTTCCACTACGTGCAGAAGGACAAGATCGCGGAGAGCGCGGTCATGGGCACGTTCGTGGTCGCGCTGTGCGGTGAGGTCTTCCCCGTCACCAAGTCGCCGAAGCCGGGCTCGCCGGTATGCCCGGACTGCAAGGAGATCTTCGAGTCCCTCCCGCCGGGCGGCAAGAAGTAGCTGACGAACCGCGCGGCGGCGCTCAGCCGCCGTGCGGTTCGGCCTGCTTGTCGGTCGGTTTCTTCGGCAGCTGCACGCCGTTGCGCGGCCGCTCCGCGGGCGGGGTCGGCTGCTCGCCTTCCTCGTCCTTACCCTCACCGTGGCCGTTGCGCCACGCGCGGTAGCCCTCTTCGGTGTGCATCCGCTGCGCGAGCCGCCTCATCTCCAGGCGCCGCCACCGCCGGCGCTCCCGGCGGGTCATCTTCGCCGGCCACATCTCCTGGATCGCGTTGTTGAACTGCGCGCCCATGATGATCGCAAACCCGATGAAGAACGCGAACAGCAGGAACGCGATCGGGGTGGCCAGCGCGCCGTAGGTGTAGCCGGTGCCGGTCACCCACGTGATGTAGAGCCGCAGGCCGATGCTGGCGCACAGGAAGATCACCATCGCCAGCAGCGCCCCGGGCAGGCCACGATGCCACGGCAGCTTCCTGGGCAGCGCCACCTTGTAGAGGGTCGCCAGCGCGACCACCAGGCCGATCCCGGTCGCCGGGTAGTAGAACGCCTGGATCAGCCAGGCGATGTCGTCCTGGAAGTCCTGCGGGAACAGCGTCGGCAGCCAGTCCGGGCCCAGCGCGACCACCGGCAGCCCGACCACCGCGAGGATCAGGCACACCAGGTACAGCAGCAGCGCGAAGATCCGCTGCCACACGCTGTTGCGCACCAGGTACTGGTCGTAGGCGAGCGTGATCGAGTCGACCAGCGACGCCAGCGCCGACGAACCCGCCCACAGCGAGATCAGGAAGCCGACCGAGACTATCTCGCTGCGCCCCTTGGTGAGGATGTCGGCGACGGTCGGGCCGATGATCTGGTCCACCACGTTCGCCGTGAACACCGAGCGGGAGAACGACAGGATCTTGTCGTGCACGGCGTCGACGACCTCGGGGCCGAACCAGTCGCCGACGAAGCCCAGGCTGCCCAGCAGCCCGAGCAGCAGCGGCGGCATGGACAACGTCTGCCAGAACGCGGCGGCTGCCGATTCCGAGAAGATGTTGTCCCACCACGCCTTGTCGAGCGTGCGCATGACCAGGCGCAGTGGTCCACGCCGCACCGGAGCTTCCCGTGGTGCGACGGTCGCACTGCGCCCCTGGCGGTCTGGTGGACTCGGCTGACCCATGGCACCCATAAGGATGCTGCATCGGCTCCCGCGGCGGGCGTCGGCCCGCCAAAACCGCCGGGAACACGGAGTGTCGCGCACCTCTCGTCGGGCAAGCCGGTGCCGGCCGGACTCGAAAGGTAAGCTGCACGGCGGCCCGCTTCGAGTCGATCGACGCTGAACGCGCGTGCGGGCGGTCGCGGGGCTGCGCAGGGCGCGCCCTCACCATCCTGTAGGGGAGAAGAAGGAAGGAGCGGCGAGCCGGCGTGTCCGAAGCGCAACTCGACCATTCCGTTCGATCAGTGCTCAGCGACCCCTCGCAGGCTCCTTCCCGACCACTGCGCGCCTGGCAGCGGCGGGCGCTCACCAAGTACCTCTCGCGCAGGCCCCAGGACTTCCTGGCGGTCGCGACGCCGGGCGCCGGCAAGACGACGTTCGGCCTGCGGGTCGCCGCGGAGCTGCTGGCCGACCGCACGGTCGAGGCCGTGACCGTGGTGGCGCCCACCGAGCACCTCAAGCACCAGTGGGCGCTGGCCGCCGGCGGCGCGGGCATCCCGCTGGACTCCAACTTCCGCAACAGCGACGGCATCACCTCCAGCGACTACCGCGGCGTCGTCGTCACCTACGCGCAGGTCGCGGCGCACCCGACCCTGCACCGGGAGCGCACCGAGCGCCGCAAGACCCTGGTGATCCTCGACGAGGTGCACCACGCGGGCGACGCGAAGTCCTGGGGCGACGCGATCCGGGAGGCGTTCACCCCGGCCGTGCGGCGCCTGTCGCTGACTGGGACGCCGTTCCGAAGCGACGACTCGCCGATCCCGTTCATCGGCTACGAGCCCGACGCCGACGGCTCGCTGCGCAGCCGGGCGGACCACTCCTACGGCTACTCCGACGCCCTCAACGACGGCGTCGTCCGGCCGGTGCTGTTCCTGGCGTACTCCGGCGAGGCCCGGTGGCGGACCAACGCCGGCGACGAGTTCAGCGCCCGCCTCGGCGAGCCGCTGACCCCGGAGCAGACCGCACGCGCCTGGCGCACCGCGCTCGACCCGGCGGGGGAGTGGATCCCGACGGTGCTGCAGGCCGCCGACACCCGGTTGGCGCAGCTGCGCAGGGACGGCATCCCGGACGCGGGCGGCCTGGTCATCGCCACCGACCACGTCACGGCCAAGGCCTACGCGAAGGCCCTGCACCGGCTCACCGGGCACGAACCGGTGGTGGTGCTCTCCGACGATCCGCAGGCGTCCGGTCGCATCGCCGAGTTCTCCGAGTCCGAGGACCGCTGGATGGTCGCGGTCCGAATGGTGAGCGAAGGCGTCGACGTGCCGCGGCTGGCGGTCGGCGTCTACGCCACGAGCGCCTCGACCCCGCTGTTCTTCGCCCAGGCCATCGGCCGCTTCGTGCGGTCCCGGCGGCCCGGCGAGACGGCGAGCATCTTCCTGCCGAGCGTCCCGGTGCTGCTGGAGCTGGCCAGCCAGCTGGAGGCGCAGCGCGACCACGTGCTAGGCAAGCCGCACCGGGAGAAGGACGGCTGGGACGACGAGCTGCTGGCCGCGGCCAACAGCAAGCGCGACGAGCCCGGCGAGGACGAGAAGGCGTTCACCTCGCTGGGCGCCGAGGCCGAGCTGGACCAGGTGATCTACGACGGCTCGTCGTTCGGCACGGCCGCGTTCAGCACCTCCGACGAGGAGCAGGACTACCTCGGCCTGCCCGGCCTGCTGGAACCGGACCAGGTGCGGGCGCTGCTGCGGCAGCGGCAGGAGCAGCAGCTGGAGGACGTGGGCAAGCGCGAGGCCGCCGCGAAGGCGGCGAAGGCCGCCGAGCAGGCGGAGCAGCGCGCGCGGCCGCAGACCGTCCAGGAGCGGCTGCAGAAGCTCCGCAAGGAGCTGAACACGCTCGTGTCGCTGCACCACCACCGCACTCGGAAGCCGCACGGCAAGATCTACAACGAGCTGCAGAAGAGCTGCGGCGGCCCGCCCACCGCGATGGCCACCGTGGAACAGCTCGAGGAGCGCATCGCCACGCTCCGCTCTTGGTGATATCGCCCCGAACGGCGCAGCGCGATCGGTTTGGTCGTCGATCCGGGTCTCATAGGGTCGGGACATGGCTTTCGACGTGGAGAAGATCCGGGCCCAGTACCCGGCGCTGGCGGACGGTCGGGCGTGGTTGGACGGCGCGGCGGGCACCCAGGTCCCGCAGTCGGTGATCGAAGCGGTGAGCGACGCCTACCGGGTGGGCACGTCCAACGTGGGCGGCCCGTACGAGTCCAGCCGGCGCTCCGCCGGGATCGTCGCCGAGGCGCGGGCGGCCGTCGCCGACCTGGTCGGCGCCCCGGAGCCCGGGTGCGTGGCGTTCGGCCCGAGCATGACCGCCCTGACCTACCGGTTCGCCGACGTGTTCGCGGCCGGCTGGCGTCCCGGCCACGAGATCGTGGTGACCCAGCTGGACCACGACGCCAACGTGCGGCCCTGGGTGCAGCACGCGCAGCGCGCGGGCGCCGCCGTCCGGATGGCGGAACTGGACCCGGCGACGGGGGAGCTGCCCGTCGAGAACGTCACCGGCCTCATCGGCGAGCGCACCAAGCTGGTCGCCGTCACGGCGGCCTCCAACGTGCTGGGCATCATGCCGGACCTGCGGGCGATCACCGACCGGGCCCGGCAGGTCGGCGCCGTGTCCTACGTCGACGGGGTGCAGCACTGCCCGCACGCCCACGTGCGGCTCGATGAGCTCGGCGCGGACCTCTACGCGACCAGCGCCTACAAGTGGGCTGGCCCGCACCTGGCCGCGGTGGTGGCCGCCGACCCGTGGTCGCTGGAGAACCTGCACCCGGACAAGCTGGCGCCGTCGCCGGACACCTCGCCGGAGCGGTTCGAGCTCGGCACCAACCCGTTCGCCGCGATGGCCGGCGTGGTGGCCGCCGTGGAGCACCTGGCCGGCCTGGACAGCGACGCAGACGGCAGCCGCGCCGAGCGGCTGGCGGTCTCCCGCCGGTCCGTGCAGGCCCACGAGGGCGAACTGGCAAAGGAGCTGTTCGACGGTCTAGCGGCTCTGGACGGCGTAGTGCGCTACGGCGCTCCGCAGGGCTCATGCACTCCTACGGCGTTCTTCGGGCTTCCGGGCAAGGAACCCTCGGACGTGGCAGAGCAGCTGGCTGAGAGCGGTCTGAACGTCTCGCACGGCCATTCCTACGCCTGGGAGACGGTGCACGCCCTCGGCATCGGCCCGACGGGCGGCGTGCGGGCCAGCCTCTCGCACTACACGAGCCAAGCCGAGGTGCGGCGGCTGCTCGACGCCTTGGCGGAGATCAGCGGACGCCGCTAGCCGGAAAACGACCATGCCCCCGCAGGGTTCCCTGCGGGGGCACGGTCTTGTCGGTCTGACGGGTGTTTACTGCTCGTCCTGCTGGAGGTCAGCTTGCGCGTCGCGCAGCCCGGCCTCGTACGCACGGGCGTGGTGCCCGCAGAACAGAAGCTCGCTACCGGATGGCAATACGGCGCGAAGCTTCGCAGCGGCCCCGCAGCGGTCGCAGCGGTCGGCGGCGGTCAGCTCGGGGCGGGTGAGCGTTCCCGGCATCGTGATCTCCCTCCGTCCCGGCGTCGGAATCACCCGACGCCCTCGATCCTGCTACGACCACCGTTGGCCCACTGGCTGCGGGAGCGGTGCTCGTGGCTCCACTCTTCCAGACGCTTGGGCCGGAGTCAGTGTTCCCGCGCCGGGTGGCGACGGTCGTCACGATGAAGCACCCGGTTGCAGCAGCGCCGCTCGCGGAGCGTGATCAACACCGCGAAAAGCCTTGTGACATGGGAAAATGAGTCCTCGCGGGCCGGGCGGCGCGGAAGCGGAGTCGATCGACAATCGGGCATACGGTGTTTCAGATCACAGATCGGGCGCCGTTGTGGGGTCGCTATTTCCGCTGGAAGCGAACAGGAAATCCCACCAGGCGGACCGATTTTCGGCGTTTTCGGACCCGAAAGCGCCGCCGCGGACGCGAAGAGGGCCGCCGACCGGATCGGTCGGCGGCCCTCGGTGCCGTGTTCGTCAGTCCAGGTAGTCGCGGAGCACCTGGGACCGGGACGGGTGGCGCAGCTTCGACATCGTCTTGGACTCGATCTGCCGGATCCGCTCCCGGGTCACCCCGTAGACCTGGCCGATCTCGTCCAGCGTGCGCGGCTGGCCGTCGGTGAGCCCGAACCGCAGCCGGACCACGCCGGCCTCGCGCTCGGACAGCGTGGCCAGCACCGACTGCAGCTGGTCCTGCAGCAGCGTGAAGGACACCGCGTCGACCGCGACGACCGCCTCGGAGTCCTCGATGAAGTCGCCGAGCTGGCTGTCGCCCTCGTCGCCGATCGTCTGGTCCAGGGAGATGGGTTCCCGGGCGTACTGCTGGATCTCCAGCACCTTCTCCGGGGTGATGTCCATTTCCTTGGCGAGCTCTTCGGGCGTGGGCTCGCGGCCCAGGTCCTGCAGCAGCTCGCGCTGGATGCGGCCGAGCTTGTTGATGACCTCGACCATGTGCACCGGGATGCGGATGGTGCGGGCCTGGTCGGCCATGGCGCGGGTGATGGCCTGCCGGATCCACCAGGTCGCGTAGGTGGAGAACTTGTAACCCTTGGTGTAGTCGAACTTCTCCACCGCGCGGATCAGGCCGAGGTTGCCCTCCTGGATCAGGTCCAGGAACGCCATGCCGCGGCCGGTGTAGCGCTTGGCCAGGCTGACGACCAGGCGGAGGTTCGCCTCCAGCAGGTGGTTCTTCGCCCGCTCACCGTCGCGCACGATCCAGCGCAGGTCGCGGCGCATCTGGGTGGTCAGCTGCTCGCCGGCCTCTTCGACCTGCCGCAGCCGCTCCGCGCCGTAGAGCCCGGCCTCGATGCGCTTGGCCAGCTCGACCTCTTCTTCGGCGTTGAGCAGCGCGACCTTGCCGATCTGCTTCAGGTACGCGCGGACCGAGTCGGCGGAGGCCGTCAGTTCGGCGTCCTTGCGAGCCTGCCGGAGCGCCTCGGATTCCTCTTCGTCCCAGACGAAGTCGCCGGACTCCTTGGTCTCCTCCTCCGGAACGGGCTCTTCCGGGATTTCCACCTCGACGTCGGCGAGGTCGCCGACGTCCGGGGACGTCAGGTCGGTCTCGATCGGTTCGTCGATCTCCATGCCCTCGCCGCTGCCCTTGGCGGAGGCCGACTTCGTCGACTTCTTCGCCGGGGCCTTGGCGCCCTTCTTGGCCCCCGCCGACTTCGCGGCGGTGGTCTTGCGGGCCGTCGGCTTCGCCCCCGTCGAGCTCTTGGCAGGGCTCTTGCTCGCGGCGGTGGACTTCGTCTGCTCGGTGTCAGACGAAGCAGCCGCCTCCGAACCTGGGGTGGCCTGGGACTGGCCCGACTGGGACTGGGCACCGCCGGTTGTTGCAGCGGAGCGTCGGGTTGCTGTTTCTGCGGCTGCCACGTACGCCCTTTCGCGACGGTCGATCAGGGCAGGCCGGAGGGCGCGAAACCTCGGCCGCCGAAGGTCGGGGAACAACCCACTGGATCCAGCCCTGCGGCTGCTGAGGAATCACCCGGTGCCTGCCTCGGTGTTTCCTCGACGAGGACTTCGAATCAAGTGGGCCGTGTTCCATTGTAGCCGCGATGCGGGGGTGCGGTTCCGCTGCAAGGCGGAGTCCGCGCGTCCCGCGATGTGCTAGGCGGCCGGAAGATCAGTCGTTGTGCCTGGTCGCGGCCGCCGTCGCGGCGCCGACGATGCCCGCGTCGTTGCGGAGCGCCGCGGCGACCACCGGCGTGCGGGTCTCCAGCCGCGGAATCCACTTGTGGCCCTTCTTGCTGACCCCGCCGCCGGCGATGATCAGGTCCGGCCAGAGGAACTTCTCCAGCGCCTGGATGTAGTTGCTGACCCGTGGCGCCCACTCCTCGTAGGTCAGCTCCAGGTCGTCCTTGACGGAGGCCGCGGCCTGCTTCTCCGCGTCGTGGCCGTCCACCTCGATGTGCCCGAACTCGGTGTTGGGCACCAGCTTTCCGTCGATGAACATCGCGCTGCCGATGCCGGTGCCGAAGGTCAGCACCACCACCAGGCCGCGGTGCCCGGCGCCGGCCCCGGAGCGCATCTCGGCGGTGCCTGCCGCGTCCGCGTCGTTGAGCACCAGCACGTCGTCCCGGGTGCGGCCGAGCCGCTCGGCGAACAGCTCCTGGGCGTCGGTACCGATCCAGCCCTTGTCGATGTTCGCCGCGGTGAGCGCGGTGCCGTCCTTGATCACGCAGGGCAGGGTGATGCCGACCGGGCCGGTCCAGGAGAACTTCTCGACGATCTCCGCCACGGCGTCCGCCACGGCGGACGGGGTCGAGGGCTGCGGGGTGGGGATCCGCATCCGCTCCTCGGCCAGCACGCCACCGTCGATGTCGACCGGACATCCCTTGATGCCGGACCCGCCGATGTCCACGCCGAAACCGCGGGCAGTCGCCATGGCTGAATCCTTCCTATTCGATTCAGATGAAGGTGTGCAGACCTTAACCGGGTTGTGTTGCGATGTGTACGTGGGATTGGCAGCAGAAGTAGACGCAAAAGCCTTGTGCCAGGTAGCGGTGCGGATCGCCCGCGAAGCCGCGGAACTGGCGCGCACGGTGCGTGACGAAGCCGTCACCGATGGTGCGGTAGACACGAAGAGTACCGAGACCGACGTCGTCACCGCAGGTGATCGCGCGGTGGAGCGGCTCGTGCGGGAGCGGCTGGCGGAGTTGCGCCCCGGCGAATCGGTGCTGGGCGAGGAGGAAGGCGGCGAAGGCGCGTTGGACGGGCTGCGCTGGGTCGTGGACCCGATCGACGGCACGGTCAACTACCTGTACGGCTTCCCCTGGTACTCGGTGTCGCTGGCGGCGCAGCTCGACGGGGTTTCGGTGGCGGGCGCGGTGGTGGAACCCGTGTCCGGCCGGGTGTGGAGCGCCGCGGCCGGGCACGGCGCGTTCCTGGACGGCCACCGCCTCCGGGTCTCGTCCGCCGACCGGCTCGACCTGTCGCTGATCGGCACCGGATTCGCCTACGCGGTGGAGCGCCGCACGGCGCAGGCCGAAGTGCTCGGCCGGCTGCTGGGCCAGGTGCGCGACATCCGGCGGGCCGGGGTGGCGTCGCTGGACCTGTGCGCGGTCGGCGCGGGCTGGCTGGACGGCATGTTCGAGGTCGGGCTCAACCGGTGGGACTGGGCGGCGGGCGCGCTGGTCGCGGCTGAGGCCGGCGCCCAGCTGCGGCTGCCGGCGAAGGGGACGACGGACGGGCTGGGCGACGGGATGATCGTCTGCGCCGCGCCGGGCATCGCGGGCGAGCTGACCGAAGCGCTGCTCCGCGCGGACGCCGGTCGCGTCTGACGGCGGCCCTGAGACGCGGAAGGCGCCTGCGACCGGTTGTGGTCGCAGGCGCCTTTCAAGCGTCGTCAGCAGTGCACGTCGCGGGCCTTGTTGAGGAGGTCGTTGCTGATCTGCGGCGGGGTGACCTCCTGGTTGGCGCCGTCCTGGTGGTTCCGCTGGGGCACCCAGTTCTCCAGCTCCTGGAGGACCTGCTTGGCCTCCGAGGTGGTCTTGATGTCCTTGAAGGCCGACCCCAGCGCGAGGTCGACGGAGGCGTCCTGGCGCTCGTCGCGCACCAGCTGGGCGCACGGCACGATCAGGCTCAGCGTCCGCGCCGCGCTCACCCCGGCGCCGCCGAAGCGGATCTGGCCATGGCACTTCAGGTCGTAGTTGACGTAGACCGGGTCGTTGTCCGCGCCGCCCTTGGCGAAGCCGAGGCTGGCGAGCTCGTCGCCGACCAGCGAAGCCTGCCGGGCCTCGCCGTTGCCGTTGAGCACTCGCACCTGCACGTCCTGCTGCGGGATCGGGTTGGTCGAGTCCAGCGCGTCGCGCGGCAGCATCGATCCCAGCGGAACCGGCTCCGGCGCGGCGTCGCCCTGCGGCGCGGCCGTCGGTGTGCTGGGCGGGTTGCAGGTCGTCGCTGCCTCGATGTCCTTCACCGAGTCGAAGACCCGGGTCCACAGCAGGCCCGACAGCAGCACGAGCGCGACCAGCACCACCAGGGCGGGCACCGGCCGACGCCGTCGGTACCGGGCTCGTCGACCCGACCTTGCACTCACGGCTGACACGTCCCGCCCCTTCCTGGATGCTTCGACCAGCGTGCGCCCGTCTTCACTAGATCAGCCTAGGCGCACAACCGGCGCCGTGCGGCGCTGGACGTCCCCACCATGTCGGAGCCGTCCGCAGCGGGCCGCTGAATCGATGCCGAGGGAAGAACTTCCTGGGCACCGCTTCGCGGGGCGAGGTGCCGGGCAACCGAAGAAGGCGACCGGGCGGCATCCGGGGATTGATCTTCGGCGGTCTGCGGATGCAGCGAACACCACACCTATGGGTGACCTGATGCGTGCGCGGACTCGGCATGAGCTACCCTCTCGGCGCCTCACGGAGTGCCGGATGAGGCGAGTCGCTCATTACGGGGGAACTGAACGCGTTGCAGGGCGAGACCACGATCACTGCGCCAACGGGCACAAATCCTGGTCCTGGAACGTTTACCAGCGGCACACCATTGCAGTCTCCACTAACGCAGGGGTGAATCACGATGGCGACCGACTACGACGCTCCGCGCCGCGAGTCCGAAGACTTGGCAGAGGACTCGTTGGAGGAGCTGAAGGCGCGACGCAACGATGCGCAATCCGGCGTCGTCGACGAGGACGAAGGGGCGATCGCGGAGAACTTCGAATTGCCGGGCGCGGACCTGTCCGGCGAGGAGATGACCGTCAAGGTGCTCCCGAAGCAGGCTGACGAGTTCACCTGCTCGAGCTGCTTCCTCGTCCACCACCGCAGCCGGCTGGCCGAAACTCGTAACGGCCAGTTCGTCTGCCGCGACTGCGCCGCCTGATCCAGGCGGCCAGGAGTCGACGAGACCGGGAAGTGGCTGGGCACACGCTGACGGCGTGTGCCCAGTTGTCTTTCGCGGCCCCGCCGGCCGGTCGGACCTGCTCTCCGGCGGGGAGCCGGGTGGTCAGGGCTTCTTCAGGGCGGCGACGAGCCGCTCGGGGCGGCGGGTGCTGATCACCCAGTACGGCGTGGGGTCGTCCGGGTCGTTCAGCCAGATCCGCACCGAGGTGCGGATCGACGACCGGTGCACCATGAACGCCGCCGGGTCCAGGTCCGGGCCGAGCGCCCGGCGCTGCTCGGCGGGGGCGATGACCTCCGCGTCCTCGACGAACCGCAGCGGCAGGTGCGCATCGCCCACCCAGAGCTCGTCGTCGAGGACCTCGATCTTGGTGCGACCCATCCAGAGCGGGATCGCGATGGCCAGCGGGATGAGCACGGCGTAAGGCAGCCATGCGCGCACGCCCGGGTAGCCCATGTGCACCGTGGCGGCCATGATCGCGGCTCCGATGACCGGCAGCGGCCATGCCCACCAGGACGTGTACAACCGCTCGCGGAACACGGGACGCCCCTTCGAGTTCGCCTGACCGGGCAAGTCCCCGGCGACGCTGGCTGCTTCTACGCTTTCCGACACGCGTTCAGGGTAGTCTCGCCGCCCGTGTCGAACGTGAAGGTCCTGCTGACCCGACTTGACCCCGATGTGCCGCTGCCCGCATACGCGAAACCAGGCGACGCCGGTGCGGATCTGGTGACCACCAGTGACGTGGTGCTCGAACCCGGCGAACGCGTCGTGGTGGGCACGGGGATCGCGCTGGCCCTGCCCGAGGGCTACGCGGGTTTCGTGCACCCGCGCTCGGGCCTGGCGGCCAAGGCGGGGTTGAGCGTGGTCAACGCGCCCGGCACGGTGGATTCCGGGTACCGCGGTGAGGTCAAGGTCTGCCTGATCAATCATGATCGTGCACAACCGCTGTCGCTGCGGCGCGGCGACCGGATCGCCCAGCTCGTGGTGCAGAAGGTCGAGCACGCGGTGTTCCAGGAGGTCGACGAGCTGCCTGCGTCGCAGCGGGGTGCCGGGGGCTACGGGTCCACCGGCGGGCACGAGGTGCTGGCGGTCTCGGGGGCCGAGGCCGGTCACAGGACGGAGGTCTGAGGGGATGTTCGGGTGGGGCCGGAAACGGGGCGAACGTGAGGCCGCGGACGAGGCGCTGAGCGCCGAGGAAGCGGAAGTCGTGGAGGGCGGCCCGTTCGACTCGGGCGAGGCGCCCGACGACGAGGTCGAGCGGCTCGACCTCGGTTCGGTGCGGCTGCCGGTGCCCGAGGGCGGCCAGCTGCAGGTCGAGGTCGACCCGGCCGGGCCGGTGCGCGCCGTGCACCTGGTCACGCCGGTCGGCCGGTTGACCGTCAGTGCGTTCGCGGCGCCGCGCAGCAGCGGGCTGTGGACCGAGGTCAGCGCCGAGCTCGCCGAGCAGCTGCGCAAGGACGGTGCCCGGGTGTACGCCGAAGAGGGCGACTGGGGCCCGGAACTGGTGGCGGACTCGCCGAACGCGGCGCTGCGGTTCGTCGGGGTCGACGGGCCGCGCTGGCTGCTGCGCGGCGTCGCGGCCGGGCCGGCGGAGCACGCCGAGGAGTGCGCGAAGCTGCTGTACGCCGTCCTCGACGAAACCGTCGTGGTCCGCGGCGACGAGCCGCTGCCGGTGCGCACGCCGCTGCCGATCCAGCTGCCGGAGGCGATCCTGCGCCACATCCAGCAGGCCCAGAACAACGGCCAGCAGGGCTAGGGGAGCCGGCCTCGGGCGCCGCCGGAGACCGGCATGGCGCCCGAGGCGATTTCGCCGCAGCCGCGCTCGGATCAGTTCGGTGCGGGAATTTTTCGCTTTTCACCGGAAAGAACCAGTGCGAAGCCGAACACCCAGCGTGGCCGTGTTGATCAAGGTTTAGCCGATCGGGCGGGTCAAGTCGGTTATCCCGCCGGGCCCGCGACTACGCCGTTCTGGACGGCTACGCTGGGGGTGCACGGGCTTCGAGTCGAGCCCCGGAAGCGCACGGGAGCGCTAGATGAGCAAGACCGACGGCGGCTACTGGCGTCGCCTCGTACGCCGCTTGACCAGCGACGTCGCCGAGTTGGACGCCGATGACCTCTCGGAGCGGTCCCAAGCGGGCGGAGCCCAGCGCGCCAGCGACTGCCAGTGCGGGCAGGAGGCCGTGGTGCTCGGTCGGGTGCGCAGCGTGGGCCTGTGCCCGAAGGCGTCGGCACCGACGCTGGAGGCCGAGCTGTACGACGGCACCGAGGACGTGACCCTGGTCTGGCTCGGGCGCCGCCGGATCGCCGGCATCGAACCCGGGCGGATCATCAAGGCCCGGGGCCGGATCGCGGTCCGCGACGGCCGCAAGGTGCTTTACAACCCCTACTACGAGTTGCAGAACACCGCATGAGCGAACGCGACGCATCCGCCGCCGGGCCGACCGCCCAGGACGCGGCCGAGAACCAGCAGGACCCGACCGCGCAGCGGGGCGGCGATCCCGAGAAGACCCTGCTCGAACAGATGGGCGGCGTCGGCGGGCTGGCCTACTCCGCGGTCCCGATCGTGGTCTTCGTGCTGATCAGCTCCTTCACCTCGCTGATGCCGGCGATCTGGTCGGCGATCGGTGTCGCGATCGCGATCGCGATCTTCCGGCTGGTGCGCAAGGAGCCGCTGCAGCCCGCCATCTCCGGCGTGCTCGGGGTGGCGGTGTGCTCGTTCATCGCCTACCGCTCGGGTGACGCCAAGGGCTTCTTCCTGCTGGGCATCTGGACGAGCCTGATCTACGGCGGCGTGTTCCTGGTGTCGGTGCTGGCCCGCTGGCCGCTGGTGGGTGTGGCCTGGTCGGCGCTGAACGGGCTGGGCTTCTCCTGGCGCAAGCAGCGCCGGGCGCTGCGCGGCTACGACCTGGCGACGCTGGCCTGGACCGTGGTGTTCGCGGCGAAGTACGTGGTGCAGCAGTGGCTGTACGACTCCGACCAGACCGGCTGGCTGGCGTTCGCGCGGATCGCGATGGGCTACCCGCTGACCGGCCTGGCGCTGCTCGTCACGGTGTGGGCGATCCGCCGCGCTTCGAAGGTCGCCAAGCAGGCGAAGACCGAAGCCCTGCCGGAGCCCGGCGCCGTCGACTCCAAGCCTTCGCTGGGCTGACCCCGGCTCGGCCCGCGGCCGAGCCGGGAATCCCGTCAGTCGGTGGGCCGGCGGTCGTGGATGATCGCGCGGATCTGCTGCTCGACGTCCGCGATGGCCACGAACAGCATCTCGTCGCCGGCTTCCAGCGGGTCGTCGGCCTGCGGCACGATCACCCGGCCGCCGCGCAGGATGGTGACCAGCGCCGCGTCGGACGGCAGGTTCAGGTCGCGGACCCGGCGCCCCGCCAGCGGCGTGGAATCCGGCAGCGTCACCTCGACCAAGTTGGCCTGGCCCTGCCGCAGCGTCATCAGCCGCACCAGGTCGCCGACGTTGACCGCTTCCTCCACCATCGCGGCCAGCATCCGCGGCGTGGACACCGCCACGTCGACGCCCCAGGCCTCGGTGAACAGCCACTCGTTGAGCGGGTCGTTGACGCGGGCCACCACGCGGCGCACCGCGAACTCCGTCTTCGACAGCAGCGACACCACCAGGTTGACCTTGTCGTCACCGGTGGCCGCGATGACCACGTCGCAGGACTCCAGCCCGGCTTCCTCCAGCGACGCCAGCTCGCAGGCGTCGGCGAGCATCCACTCCGCACCGGGGATGTTCTTCGGGTGGAAGTTCTGGATGCTCCGCTCGATCAGCAGGACCTCGTGGTCGCCTTCGAGCAGCTCCCGCGCGATGGACTGGCCGACCGCGCCGGCGCCCGCGATCGCGATGCGCATTACTCGCTCTCCTCGGGTGTGCGGCGGGCCGCCGCCGTGACGTCGGTGACGGTGCCCGACAGCGCCGCCACGTAGACGGTGTCGTCGGCCTGGATGACGGTCTTGGCGTCCGGCAGCACGCCGTTGCCGAACCGCATGATGAACGCGACCCGGGCACCGGTGGTGGACTCCAGCTCGGCGATGCGGCGGCCGACCCAGCCGTCGCTCAGCGGCAGCTGCAGGACCGCGACGGTGCCGGAGGGCTCGCGCCACGCGGTGGCGACGCCTTCGGGCAGCAGCATGCGCAGGAACCGGTCGGTCGTCCACGGCACGGTGGCCACCGTCGGGATGCCCAGCCGCTGGTAGACCTCGGCTCGCTTGGGGTCGTAGATCCGCGCCACGACGTGCTCGATGCCGAAGGTCTCGCGGGCGACCCTGGCCGAGACGATGTTGGAGTTGTCCCCGTTGGACACCGCGGCGAACGCGGTCGCCCGCTCGATCCCCGCCTCGACCAGGATGTCCCGGTCGAAGCCGTTGCCGGTGACCTGCTGGCCGCGGAAGTCCTTGCCCAGGCGGTGGAACGCCTGGGGGTTCTTGTCGACCACGGCCACGGTGTGATCGAGCCGTTGCAGGGCCGCGGCCAGGGAGGCCCCGACCCGGCCGCAGCCCATGATCACCACGTGCACGACCTTGTCTCCTCGCTGCGGGGGGTGTGGGATTGCCGGCCACGACCTCGCGATCGTCTGCCGACCGTACCGGCACGGGCGCGGATGCGATCCGGTTCGCGCCCATCGGTTCCAGGCTGGTGCACCGTACCGGGTGAGACGCCCCCGGGGGCAGGGCGGCGTGCAGGATGTGACCTGAGAGCAATTCCGGAGGCCAGGGTCGTCAGTCGACCCGCCTTTGCGCTTACGCTCTGTGCCGTGTCCAAGCTCGCAACCGCGGCGAAACGGTTGATCGTAGGTCGGCCGTTCCGCAGCGACCGCCTTTCGCACACGCTGCTGCCCAAGCGCATCGCCCTGCCGATTTTCTCATCGGACGCGATGTCCAGCGTTGCGTACGCGCCTGAAGAGATCCTGCTGGTGCTCTCAGCGGCCGGTGTGTCGGCGTTCGCGGTGAGCCCGTGGATCGGGCTCGTCGTCGCGCTCGTGATGATCACGGTGGTCGCCTCCTACCGCCAGAACGTGCGCGCCTACCCCTCCGGGGGCGGCGACTACGAGGTCGCCACCGTCAACCACGGCCGCCGGTTCGGCCTGGTGGTGGCCAGCGCCCTGCTGGTCGACTACATCCTCACCGTCGCGGTGTCGATCTCCTCGGCCGCCGCGAACATCGGATCGGTCATCCCGTTCGTGGCCGAGCACAAGGTGCTGTTCGCGGTCGGGGCGATCGCGCTGCTGACCGCCATGAACCTGCGCGGCGTCCGGGAGTCCGGATCGCTGTTCGCGGTCCCGGTCTACGCCTTCCTCATCGGCGTGCTCGGCATGATCGCCTGGGGGTTCTTCCAGGCGTTCGTGCTCGGCCGCGAGCTGCGCGCCGAGAGCGCCGGCTTCCAGATCGTGCCCGACGAGACCCAGATGGCCGGCGTGGCGTTCGTGTTCCTGGTGTTGCGGGCGTTCTCCTCCGGTAGCGCCGCGCTGACCGGTGTCGAGGCGATCAGCAACGGGGTGCCCGCGTTCCGCAAGCCGAAATCCCGCAATGCGGCCACCACGCTGGCGCTGATGGGCGGCTTCGCCATCGCGATGTTCCTCGGCCTGATCGTGCTGGCCCAGATGAGCGGCGCGGTGATCGCGGAGGACCCGGCGCACCAGCTGATCGGCGCGCCGCCGGGCTACGAGCAGAAGACGCTGGTCGCCCAGCTCGCCGGCGCGGTGTTCACGGGCTTCGCGCCCGGCGTCTGGTACCTGGTGTTCTTCACCGGCCTGATCCTGGTGCTGGCCGCCAACACCGCGTTCAACGGCTTCCCGGTGCTGGGTTCGATCCTGGCGCAGGACCGGTTCCTGCCGCGCCAGCTGCACACCCGCGGCGACCGGCTGGCGTTCTCCAACGGCATCCTGTTCCTGGCCGCCGGGGCGATCATCCTGGTGTTCGCCTTCGAGGCCGAGGTGACCCGGCTGATCCAGCTCTACATCGTCGGCGTGTTCGTGTCGTTCGTGCTCAGCCAGAGCGGCATGATCCGGCACTGGAACAGGTTGCTGCGCAAGGAAACCGACCCGCAGGCCCGGCGGCGGATGCGCCGCGCGCAGGCGATCAACTCCTTCGGCCTGTTCATGACGTCCAGCGTGCTGGTGATCGTGCTGATCACCAAGTTCACCCACGGCGCCTGGATCGCGATCGCCGCGATGGCCGCGATCTACGTGCTGATGACCGCGATCCGCCGGCACTACGACCGCGTCGCCGACGAGCTCAAGCAGCAGGAGGCGGACGCGGTGCTGCCGTCGCGCAACCACGCGCTGATCCTGGTCTCCAAGCTGCACCTGCCGACCATGCGCGCGATCGCCTACGCCCGCGCCACCCGGCCGGACGCGCTCGAAGGCGTCACCGTCAACGTGGACGACGAGGACACCCGCGAGCTGACGAAGCAGTGGGAGGCGGAGAATCTCCCGGTACCGTTGAAGGTGCTGGAGTCGCCGTACCGGGAGATCACCCGGCCGGTGCTCGAATACGTCAAGCGGATCCGGCGGGACAGCCCCCGCGACGTGGTCACCGTGTTCATCCCCGAATACGTCGTCGGCCACTGGTGGGAGCAGCTGCTGCACAACCAGAGCGCGCTGCGGCTCAAGAGCCGCCTGCTGTTCCAGCCGGGCGTGATGGTCACCAGCGTGCCGTGGCAGCTGGAGTCGTCCGCGCGGGTCCGCCAGAAGCAGCTCACCTCGATGCCGGGCGCGGCCCGGCGCGGGCTGGGTACGAACGGGAAGGTGAACAGTGACCGAAAGGCCGGACTGGACAGGTAGGCGGCTGGAGGTCGAGATCGGGCCGGTAGCGCACGGCGGGCACTGCGTGGCCCGGTACGAGGGCCGGGTGGTGTTCGTCCGCCACGCGCTGCCCGGCGAGGTCGTCGTCGCGGAGGTCACGGATGACGCCGGCGGCGGCTTCTGCCGCGCGGACGCCGTCGAGGTGCTGACCGCGGCGCCGGGGCGGGTCAGCCCGCCGTGCCCGATGGCGGACATGGCGCTCGGCCGCGACCGGTGCGGCGGCTGTGACTGGCAGCACGCCTCCGGCGAGACGCAGCGGGAGCTGAAGGCCGCGGTGATCGCCGAGCAGTTGCAGCGGATCGCCGGGATCGACTGGCCGGTCCGGGTGCAGGAACTGCCCGGCGGGCTGCTGCGCTGGCGCAGCCGGTCGCGGCTGGCGGTGGACCGCAAGGGCCGGGCGGGGTTCCGCGCGCACCGCAGCCACCGGGTGATCCCGGTGGAGGACTGCCCGATCACCGTCGAGGGCGCGCTGGCCGAGGTGACGAACCGCCGGTGGCGTCCGGGCGCGGAGCTGACGGTGGCCGCCGATTCGACCGGTGACGTGCACGTCACGGCCGTGGACCACAAGCCGCAGCGGCGGCACGGGCGGGCCGTCGCCCGGCAGGTGCAGGGCAGCGGCGTGGCCCGCGAATCCGCCGCCGGGCGGTCCTTCGACGTCGAGGTGCAGGGCTTCTGGCAGGTGCACAAGGCAGCTCCGGACGCCTTCACCGAGGTCGTCGCGCGGCTCGCGGCCGCGCCTGTGGGTGGCGTGGCGTGGGACCTCTACGGCGGGGTCGGCCTGTTCGCGGCCGTGCTCGCCGAGCAGGTCGGCCCGGCGGGTTCGGTGGTGCTGGTCGAGTCGTCGAAGCGCGCTGTCGAGGACGCGGTGGCGAACCTGCGGGACCTGCCGCAGGTGTCGTTCCGGGCGGGCACGGTCGAGGCGGTGGCCACCGACGAGGACCTGTCGGCACCGGACGTCGTGGTGCTGGACCCGCCGCGCAAGGGTGCGGGCCGGGACGTGGTCGAGTCGGTGACCGCGCGCCGCCCGGCGCGGATCGTGCACGTCGCGTGCGATCCGGCGGCTCTGGCGCGGGACGTCGGCCTGTTCGCGGAGCGCGGTTACCGGATGACCGAGCTGGAGGCATTCGACGCGTTCCCGATGACGCACCACATCGAATGCATCGCGCTGCTGGAGCCGGTCGATCCGGACTGAGCCGGGCGGCCCGGGAACGGGATTCATGAGATGACGCAGCGCGAACACGTGCCGGAGGTCCTCCCGGCCCCGCCCGTTTCCGGGACCGCGGTGCAGCCCGTCCTGGGCACAGGGACGACGGCGCCGGGCGCCGTGCCAGGGCGTCGGGCGACCGCGTTCCTTTTGGCGGCGCTGGGAATCGTGCTCGTCCCGGCCGGTCTGCTGCTGCTCGGTTCGTCCACCGTGCCCGGTTATTTCACCGGGTGGGCGGCGGGCTGGATCGTGGTCGCCGCGGCGGCGTGGCTGGCCGACTCCCGCACGCCGCGCCGCTGGCCGGGCTGGGCGCTGCTCGCGGCCGTGCCGCAGGCGATCGTCAACGTCGTGCCCGCCGCGCCGATCGGCCTGATCTCGCTGGTCGCCGTGATCGCCTCGCCCGCTCCGGCGGTGCTGGCGCACCGCCGGTTCGCCAGGCTCGCGGAGGATCTCGCGGAGCTGCCCGAGTGGCGGCCGCTCGTGCGGTGACGATCCGCACAGCGCTGGTCGCGGTCCGTTGAGCAGGGCGGAAATCCGTTCGCGCGGGGCCGGGTCGATCGCTTCGGCCGCATCGGACGCTCCGCGGGACACCGCTGACCCCCGCAGTCCGGAGGAATGTGCAGGTGGCGCTCAGGGTGTCCGCACGGTTACGCACGGTGCCGCGTACCACGCCGGGCCGTCGGCAGGCCCCTCCGTAGACTGGGACGCGCTATGCATCGCGGCGGAGCCAGGCAGCCAGCCCGGCCCCGGCATGCGAATGAACCCGACCGGCACGACGAGTGAGGTGGAACGGTGACGCTGCTGGGGTCCGTGCACAGTCCGGCCGACGTCAAGCGCCTGAAGCACCCTGAGCTGGCGCAACTGGCTTCGGAGATCAGGCGGTTCCTGATCGAGAAGGTGTCTCGCACCGGCGGGCACCTGGGGCCGAACCTGGGCGCGGTGGAGCTGACCCTGGCCGTCCACCGGGTCTTCGACTCGCCGCAGGACGCCATCGTGTTCGACACCGGGCACCAGGCGTACGTGCACAAGATCATCACCGGTCGGCAGGGCGGATTCGACCAGCTGCGCAAGCGCGACGGCCTCTCCGGCTACCCGTCGCGCACCGAGAGCACCCACGACCTGGTGGAGAACAGCCACGCCTCCACGGCGCTGTCCTACGCCGACGGCCTGGCCCGCTCCTTCCAGCTCGGCGGCAAGCCGCAGCACGCGGTGGCGATCGTCGGCGACGGCGCGCTCACCGGCGGCATGTGCTGGGAGGCGCTGAACAACATCGCCGCGGACCAGGAGCGTCCGGTGGTGATCGTGGTCAACGACAACGGCCGGTCCTACGCGCCGACGATCGGCGGTCTCGCCGAGCACCTCGCCGCGCTGCGCCTGAACCCCAGCTACGAGAAGGCGCTGGAGAGCGGCCGCCGCACGCTGCGCAACCTCCCGGTCGTCGGGCGCTCGCTCTACACCGGGCTGCACGCGGCCAAGAGCGGCATCAAGGACGCGATCAGCCCGCAGGTGATGTTCTCCGACCTCGGCATCAAGTACCTGGGCCCGGTCGACGGCCACGACCTGCGCGCGATGGAGCACGCGCTGCAGATGGCCAAGTCCTTCGGCGGCCCGGTGATCGTGCACGCGGTGACCCGCAAGGGCAACGGGTTCGCGCCGGCCGAGAACGACCAGGCCGAGCAGATGCACCAGGTCAAGGTCATCGACCCCGAGACCGGGCTGCCGACCAAGCCGGCCCCGAAGAGCTGGACGGACGTCTACGCCGAGGAGCTGGTGCGCATCGGCGCCGAGCGGCCGGACGTGGTGGCCATCACCGCGGCGATGCTCGGCCCGACCGGGCTGAAGAAGTTCGGCGAGGCGTACCCGGACCGCTGCATCGACGTGGGCATCGCCGAGCAGCACGGCATGACCGCGGCGGCCGGGATGGCGATGGGCGGCCTGCACCCGGTGTTCGCGGTGTACTCGACGTTCCTGAACCGGGCGTTCGACCAGCTGCTGATGGACGTGGCGCTGCACAAGCAGCCGGTCACGGTCACGCTGGACCGCTCCGGCGTCACCGGTGACGACGGCGCCAGCCACAACGGGATGTGGGACCTGTCGATCCTGGGCCTGATCCCGGGCATCCAGGTCGCCGCGCCGCGCGACGCGGTGACGCTGCGCGAGGAGCTGCGCGAGGCGGTCGCCGTCGACGACGGCCCGACCGTGGTGCGGTTCTCCAAGGGCTCGGTGATCGAGGAGATCCCGGCCGTGGAGCGGGTCGGCGGCGTCGACGTGCTGAGCCGCTCGGCGGGCGCGAACGACGTGCTGCTGGTCGCGGTCGGCGCCTTCGGCAAGCTGGCGGTGGCCGCGGCGGAGCGGCTCGCCGCGCAGGGCATCGGGGTGACCGTGGTCGACCCGCGCTGGGTGGTGCCGGTGCCGGAGCAGGTCGTCGAGATGGCCGCGCAGCACCGCCTGGTGGTCACCCTGGAGGACTGCGGACGGCACGGCGGGTTCGGCTGGGCGCTGGCCGCGGCGCTGCGCGACTCGGAGCTGGACGTGCCGCTGCGCGACCTGGCGGTGCCGAACCGCTTCCTGACGCACTCCTCGCGCGAAGAGGTGCTGGCTGACCTCGGCCTCACCGAGCAGGACATCGCCCGCCGGATCACCGAGTGGGTCGCCAAGCGCGGCGACGGGCGGGTTCAGCTGCGGGTCGCGGCCGACCCGGACCGCCCGGAAGCCGCCAACGGCTGACCGGCCCAGTCCGCGGTGCGCCGAGCGGTCGATGATCACCGGCTGCTCGGCGTGCCGGAGGCTCGGACCCGGTCGTGATCATGGCCTACTGTGGCGGGCATGATCGTGGACGGCTGGCTGGCGGACACCCGGACCTCCTACGACGCGGTCGCGGTCAGCTATGCCGACCAGGTGCGCGACGCCCTGTCCGAGAACCCCTACTTGCGAGCAGCTCTGGCGTTGTTCGCCGACATGGTGCGCGCCGTCGACGGCGGGCCGGTGGCGGACGTGGGCTGCGGACCGGGACACGTCACCGCCCACCTGCACGAGCTGGGCATCGATGCTTTCGGGATCGACCTCTCACCGGCGATGATCGACATGGCCAGGCGCGACTACCCCGGCCTGCGGTTCGAGGTGGGCTCGATGACGGACCTCGCACTCGCCGACGCCTCGGTCACCGGCATCCTCGCCTGGTGGTCGCTGATCCACGTCCCCGATGATGCGGTTCCCGCGGTTTTCGAGCACTTCCGGCGAGCGCTGCGCCCCGGCGGACCGCTGCTGCTCGGCTTCCACGTCGGCGACGAGTCGCTGCTGAAGACCGAGGGCTACGGCGGCCATCCGATGAAGGTCCACGTCCACCGCCGCCGGCCTGCCGAAGTGGCGGCCTGGCTGGGCGACGCCGGATTCGTGGTCGAGGCCCAACTGCTGCTCGCCCCGGAGGAGAACCGCCCGGGGGCCGTCCTTTTCGCGCGCCGCCGGCGCTGATCTCGTTGCAGGTGGCCAGGTCCTGCGGGCCGGCTGAACGATCCGCCCTGGCTCCGCCGCCGGGCTGTGGCAGGGTGAACGGGTGCGAATCCTGGTCGTCGAGGACGAGAAGCCGCTGGCCGATGCGATAGCCCGCGGGCTGCGCCGGGAAGGCATGGCCGTGGACGTCGCCTACGACGGCGAAAGCGGGCAGGAGAAGGCGTCGATCACCCGCTACGACGTGCTGGTGCTCGACCGCGATCTGCCGGGCATGTCCGGCGACGAGCTGTGCCGCCGGCTGGTGTCCTCCGGCGAGCTGACCCGGGTGCTGATGCTCACCGCCAGCGGCACCGTCGCCGACCGCGTCGCCGGGTTGTCCCTGGGCGCCGACGACTACCTGGCCAAGCCGTTCGCGTTCGCGGAGCTGATCGCCCGGGTCCGGGCGCTGGGGCGGCGGGCCACGCCGGCGCAGCCGCCGCTGCTCACCGCGCTGGAGCTGGAGCTGGATTCCGCGCGGCGCACCGTGCACCGGCACAACGGCGAGGTGGAGCTGACCCGCAAGGAGTTCGGCGTGCTGGAGGTGCTGCTGTCGGCCGGTGGTGGCGTGGTCAGCTCCGAGGAACTGCTGGAACGGGTGTGGGACGAGAACGCCGACCCGTTCACCACGACGGTGCGGGTCACGATGATGACGTTGCGCAAGAAGCTGGGGGAGCCGGGCATCATCGAAACCGTGGTCGGCTCCGGCTACCGGGTGCCGTCCGCGGGCGGCGCCGAGCACGCCAGGGACTGAGCCGATGCGCGCGGCCGCCCGATCGATCACCCGTCGCGGTCCGGGACTGCGAACGCGGCTGACGCTGCTGGCCACGGCCCTGGTCGCCGCGGTGAGCGGGCTGCTGCTGTGGCTGGGCTGGGTGCTGGTCGGCAACGTCGTCGCCGCGGTACCCCGGCTGCCCGTCGGCACCCTGGTCCGGGTGCGCGGCGTGGACGTGCCCGCCGAGATGCTGGGCGAGGCGCTGCGCGACTCCGCGCGGCAGCAGGTGCTGTTGATCGGCGGATTCGCCTTCGTAGCAGTGGTTCTGGCGGCAGCGCTGCTGGCGTGGACGGTGACCGGCCGGGTCCTGCGCCCGCTGCACGACGTGACGGCCGCGGCGCACCGGTTGTCCGCGGAGTCCTTGGACGAGCGGATCGCGCTGAGCGGCCCGCGCGATGAAGTCGCCCAGCTGGCCGACACCTTCGACGCGATGCTCGACCGGTTGCAGGCGGCTTTCGACTCGCAGCGCCGGTTCGTGGCCAACGCGAGTCACGAACTGCGCACGCCGTTGTCGGTGATCCGCACGGAACTCGACGTCACGCTGTCCGACCCGGACGCCGACGAGGCGGAGCTGCGCCGGATGGCCGATGTGGTCCGCGAGGCGACGGCCCGCGCGGAGCGGCTGGTGGAGGCCCTGCTCCTGTTGGCCCGCACCGAAGGCGTGGAGTTGGCGGTGCGGGAGCCGGTGGACCTCACGGAGCTCGTGGGCCGCGCGCTGCGGGCGGTCGAGCAGGAAGCGCGACAGCGCGGGCTGCGCATCAAGTGCTGCGAGGAACCGGCTTTCGCCGTCGGTGATCCGGCGCTGCTGGAGCGCGTCGCGGGCAACCTGCTGGAGAACGCGGTGCGGCACAACGTGGATGGCGGCTGGGTGGAGATCAGCACCGGAAGCGATCCACAGTGGACGACTCTGCGGATCGCGTCGTCCGGGCCGCAGGTTCCACCCGACCAGGTGGAATCGCTCTTCGAGCCGTTCCGTCGGGCCGGCGTCCAGCGCACGGCCAGGAACGGCGCGGGCCTGGGCCTGTCGATCGTCCAAGCGGCGGCGAAGGCCCACCACGGCCGGGTCCGGGCGCAACCCCTCCCGGCCGGCGGCCTCGCGGTCACGGTCCAGCTCCCCGCCGCGCCGTAGCGGTCGCGCACGTGCTCAGATGGCGATGCGATCCGCCACCACCTGCTGGAAGTGGGCGCATCGGGTGACGTCCTCGTGATCGCAGCCGAGGGCGCAGTCGATGAGTTCGAGGGACGCCTGCGCGGCGGCGATGCGGGAGCGGAGAGCCGCTGCCTCTGCCCGCAGGATGTCCCTCCGCTTCACGGGATCGCCGGCGGCGGCCAGCGAACGGATGGTGTCGAGGGAGAGCCCGGCCTCCTTGGCGCGCAGGATGACGGCGACGCGGGTGAGGTCGGCGGTGTCGTAGCGGCGGCGGCCGGCTGCGTCGCGCGCGGGGGCGAGGAGCCCCATGGCCTCCCAATGGCGCAGGACGTGGGTGGCCAGGCCGAAACGACCGGCGAGGCCACCGATGCTCATCGGCTCGTGCTCGCTTGACTTCATGCCGACATTAAGGCGCAGCCTGGGGCCATGATCAAGCAATCGACGGACGACCTCATCGCCCGGCTCGACGCGGCCGACCGGCTGCCGGGCGCAGCGGAACTGCGGACCCTCTCCTACGACCTGCTCGGCGCCGGCCTCGGAAAGTCCGCGGTGGACGTGGGGTGCGGTGCCGGACGTGCCGTGGCGGAGCTGGCCGAACGAGGCGCGCGGACCATCGGTGTGGACCCGGACGAGCGGATGATCGCCGTCGCCCGCGACCGGTGGCCCGAGGCGGACTTCCGGATCGCCGGGGCGTGCGAACTGCCGCTGGCGGACGCCTCGGTGGACGGCTACCGGGCCGACAAGGTGTTCCACGAGCTGGCCGAGCCGGAGCGGGCCCTGGCGGAAGCGCGCAGGGTTCTCGCACCCGGTGGGCGGATCGTGCTGCTGGGTCAGGACTGGGACGACATCGTCATCGACTCCGCCGATCCGATTCTCACCCGGACCATCGTGCATGCTCGCGCCGACCTGATCGCCAGCCCGCGCGCCGCCCGCCGCTACCGCAACCTGCTGCTGGACGCCGCGTTCGACGACGTGGTGGTCGAGGTGCGCACCGGCGTCTTCACCGGGAAGTCGATGCTGCCCATGGTCACCGGACTCGCGGAAGGAGCCCGATCCACCGGCGCCATCACGCGCGAGCAGGCGGACGGCTGGATAGCCGAGCAGCGTGCGCGGGCGGAGGCCGACCGGCTCTTCCTCGCGCTGCCGATGTTCGTGGCAGCGGCCGTCAAGCGAGCCGGGCCGGTGCCGAACGCTCGCGAGGTTCAGGGTTCATAGCCGCAGCGAGGCCACATCGAGTTCGAACGGGACCGGACTGGCGGTGATCCGCGCGCTCCCGTGACCGGCCTTCGCGGTCGCGTCGCACGCGTAGCGATCGTTCTCGAGGCGGTAGGCGGCGAGTTCGACGGGGCCGCCGTGGTCCTGGGCGACGCTCCAGAAGTACGGGATGCCGGCTCGCTCGCAGGCCTGGAACTTCTCCTGCTGCTCGCTGGAGGTGTTGCCCGGGGACCAGATCTCGCCGATGAGCAGGACGTTCCCGGGCTGGAACGACGTGCCGACGGGCGGCGTGTCGAGGACGACGAAGTCGGGGATGAGGGCCGAGCGGTAACTCGTGCTGATCTCGACCCCAATGCCGCCGACCGCGTAGAGATCGGTCCGCCCGGCCGAGGCGATGGCCTGGTCGAAGAGCGAGATGATCCGCTTCTCGGCCCACTGGTGCTGCCCGGTCGGCGGTGGCGTCACGAGCCAGTACCCCTCGATGAGCTCCAGGCGCGACCCGTCCTCCCGGGCAGGCAGCGCGTGCCAGTCGGCGATCGTGAACGGCCCCAGTTCGTGCTGGACAAGCGCGGTCACCGGCCATCACCTCTTCTCCGTCCGGTTCCATCATGGCAGAACACGGCACCCGAGCTCACGCACGCGAACGGGGCCGGGGCGAAACGCCCCGGCCCCGTCGGCCGCGAATCGCCGGTCAGGCGGGCACGGAGGCCACGCCCGGGGCGAGGAATCGCTTGCCGTTGATCTTCTCCGAGATGCCCGCCCGGTCCAGGTACGGCGTGATGCCGCCCAGCCAGAACGGCCAGCCCGCGCCGAGGAGCATGCACAGGTCGATGTCCTGCGCCTCGACGACCACGCCCTCGTCGAGCATGATCCCGATCTCCTCGGCCAGCGCGTTCAGCGCCCGGTCGCGGACCTGCTCGGACGTCGACGGCTTGTCGCCCTGCGTCCACAGCGCCGCGACCTCGGGGTCCACGATCTGCTTGCCGGATTCGTCGGTGATCCACACCGCGGTCTTGCGCGCGTCGACGAACCGCTGCATGTTGTCGCTGAGCCCGAACCGGTCCGGGTAGGCCGCGTGCATCGTCTCGTTGACGTGCTGGGCGACCGCCGGGCCGACCAGCTGCAGCAGCACCATCGGGCTCATCGGCAGGCCGAGCGGCTCCAGCGCGTTGTCGGCAACCTCGAACGGCGTGCCCTCGTCGATGGTCGCGATGACCTCGCCCATGAACCGGGTCAGCAGCCGGTTCACCACGAACGCCGGCGCGTCCTTGACCAGCACGCACGACTTCTTCAGCTGCTTGCCGACCTTGAACGCGGTCGCCAGCGCCGCGTCGTCGGTCTGCTCGCCGCGCACCACCTCCAGCAGCGGCAGCACCGCGACCGGGTTGAAGAAGTGGAAGCCGACGACCCGTTCCGGGTTCTTCAGCTTCGAACCCATCTCGGTGATCGACAGCGATGAGGTGTTGGTGGCCAGGATCGCCTCGGGGGAGACGTGCTCCTCCAGCTCGGCGAACACCTGCTGCTTGACCGACATCTCCTCGAAGACGGCCTCGATGACGAAGTCGGCGTCGGCGAACGCCTTCTTGTCCAGCGAGCCGGTGACCAGCGCCTTGAGCCGGTTCACCGCGTCCGGCGACAGGCGGCCCTTGGTGGCGAGCTTGTCGATCTCGCCGTGGATGTAGGCCACGCCCCGGTCGATGCGCTCCTGGTCGATGTCGGTGATGACCACCGGCACCTCGAGGCGGCGCACGAACAGCAGCGCAAGCTGACCGGCCATCAGCCCGGCGCCGACCACGCCGACCTTGGTGACGTTGCGCGCCAGCGACTTGTCGGGCGCCCCGGCGGGCCGCTTGGCGCGCTTCTGCGTCAGGTCGAAGGAGTAGAGCCCCGAGCGCAGCTCGTCGGACATCAGCGCGTCGGCCAGCGCCTCGGTCTCGGCGGCGTAGCCGGCGTCCAGGTCGTTGCCGCGGGCCAGCTCGATCAGCTCGACGGCCTTGGTCACGGCGGGGGAGGCACCGTGGGTGCGCGCCTCGACGATGCCCTTGGCGCGGGCGACGGCGTCGTCCCAGGCCTTGCCGCGGTCGATCTCCGGGCGGGTCACGGCCTGCTCGCCGTTGACCACGCGGACCGCCCAGCGCAGCGACTCCTCCAGGAAGTCCGGGCTGTCCAGCAGCTCGTCGAAGATGCCCAGCCCGCGGGCCTTCTTCGGGTTGAGCATCCGGTTCTGGCTGAGCGCGTTCTCGATGATCACCGTCACCGCGGCGTCCGGGCCGATCAGGTTCGGCAGCAGCTGGGTGCCGCCCCAACCCGGGAACAGGCCCAGGAAGCACTCCGGGAAGGCGATGGCGCCCGCGTTCGCCGCCACCGTCCGGTAGTGGCAGGACAGCGCCAGCTCCAGGCCGCCGCCGAGCGTCGCGCCGTTGACGAAGGCGAAGGTCGGGATCTTCGACTCGGTGAGCCGCCGGAACACGTCGTGCCCGGTCTGCGCGATCTGGTGGGCGTGCTCCCGCTCGGTGATCCGGCCGATGCCGGAGAGGTCCGCGCCCACGGCGAAGACGAACGGCTTGCCGGTGACCGCGATGGCCGCGGGCTCGGCGGCGAACGCCTCGTCCAGCGCGGCGTTCAGGCTGGTCAGGCCGCCGGGGCCGAAGGTGGACGGCCGGGTGTGGTCGTAGCCGTTGTCGATGGTGATCAGCGCGAGCTTGCCGGCCAGGCCGGGCACGTCGACGAGCCGGGTGAACGCCTTGGTCACCACTTCGTCGGGGAACAGCGCCGCGAAGTCGTTGGTCACTGCTCGCCTCCAGCGTTGTAGTTCGGGTTCTCCCAGATGACCGTGCCGCCCATGCCGAAGCCGATGCACATGGTCGTGATGCCGTAGCGAACCTCGGGGCGCTCGGCGAAGTGCCGGGACAGCTGCGTCATCAGCCGCACCCCGGAGGAGGCCAGCGGGTGGCCGCAGGCGATCGCGCCGCCCCACGGGTTGACCCGCGGGTCGTCGTCGGCGATGCCGAAGTGCTCCAGGAACGCCAGCACCTGGACCGCGAAGGCCTCGTTGATCTCGAACAGGCCGATGTCGTCGATGGTCAGCCCGGCGCGCCGCAGCGCCTTCTCGGTCGCGGGCACCGGCCCGACGCCCATCACCTCGGGCTCGACGCCGGCGAAGGAGTAGCCGACCAGCCGCATCCCGACCGGCAGGCCGAGCTCGGCCGCGGTGTCGGCGTCGGCCAGCAGGCAGCCCGTCGCGCCGTCGTTGAGGCCCGCGGCGTTGCCCGGGGTGACCCGGCCGTGCGGGCGGAACGGCGTCTTGAGGCCGCTCAGCGCCTCGACGGTGGTGCCCGGGCGCGGCGGCTCGTCGGTGGTGGCCAGGCCCCAGCCCTGCTCGGAGCGGGTGGACACCGGGACCAGGTCCGGGGTGATCTTCCCGGCCCGCAGCGCCTCGTCGTAGCGCTGCTGGCTCAGGGCGGCGTAGGCGTCGGTGCGCTGCTTGGTCAGCGTCGGGTACCGGTCGTGCAGGTTCTCCGCGGTCGAGCCCATGATCAGCGCCGACGGGTCGACGATCTTGTCGGAGACGAAGCGCGGGTTGGGGTCGACGCCCTCGCCCATGGGGTGGTTGCCCATATGCTCGACGCCGCCTGCGATCGCCACGTCGTAGGCGCCGAAGGCGATGCCGCTGGACACGGTGGTCACGGCCGTCATGGCACCGGCGCACATCCGGTCGATCGCGAAGCCGGGGACCGACTTGGGCAGCCCGGCCAGCAGCGCCGCGCTGCGGCCGATGGTCAGGCCCTGGTCGCCGATCTGGGTGGTGGCGGCGATGGCGACCTCGTCGATGCGCTCCGCCGGCAGTTCCGGATGCCGCCGCAGCAGCTCCCGGATGACCTTGACGACCATGTCGTCGGCACGGGTCTGGGCGTACTGGCCCTTCGAACCGGCCTTGCCGAACGGCGTGCGTACGCCGTCGACGAAGACCACGTCCCGAACCGCTGGGCGGCTGCGGCTGTCGGCGGGTGCCGACGCAGGTGCGGCCACGGCGTGCTCCTCACTGGCTTGGTGGATGGTGATGGCCGGATCAGACGGTCACTACCGGCCGGTAACCGCACTCTAGCGCTTATTACCCACCGGTAACACGCGGGTCGACCGTGTCGGCCGTCTCACAGTCTGATCAGCGCCGCTGTCGGCGACCAGTTCTAGGCTGCCCCCGTGCGGTACGTGTCTTCGATGGTGGCTCCGGACCTGGCGTCGGACTTGGTCACCGGTTGGACGGCGGACGTCCCGGGCACTTCGACGGTCGTGCCGGACGGTTGCGTCGACGTGCTCTGGATCAGCACCGGCGCGATCCGTGTTTGCGGTCCGGAAACATCTGCGTGGTCGTTCGCCTTCCCCGCGGGTACCGAGGCGGTTGGCGTGCGATTCCGCGCGGGACGAGCGGGCAGCGTCCTCGGGTTCGACGCCGCAGAGGTGCTGAACAAGCGCGTTGCCCTGGAGGACGTGCTCGGGTCCCGAGTCCAGCGGCTCCTGAGCGACCGGATCGGGGACGCCGAGGACCAGGGGAGCAGGCTTCGGGTCCTCCAGGATCAGGCCCGCAACTGGATCGAGGTGGCGGCGCCGGAGGATTCCGCCGCCGAGACCGTCCGGCGGTTGCTCGTGCGCGACAGCCGGACGACGGTCGCCGAGATGGCCGAGGCGACCGGCCTCGGCGTGCGGCAGTTGAACCGGCGATGCATGCGCGCGTTCGGCTACGGGCCCGCAACACTGCGCAAAATCCTGCGGCTGCAACGCTTCCTGCACATGGCCCGGCATCCCGGAGCCCCGATCGACCTCGCGACGCTGGCGGTGGCCGCCGGCTACACCGACCAGTCGCACCTCTCCCGCGACTGCCGGGAGCTCGCCGGCCGCAGCCCGGGCGAGCTCGTCGGCCGCTGAAGTCCGATCCGTACACGACAGGAGGCTTCTCGCGGAGCAGGCTGTGGGCATGAGCGAAACCTCCGAGCGCTATCGAGCGCTGGCCGCCGAGTTCACCCGTCGAGTCGAGGCGGTGCCCGCCGACGCGTGGGCGGCGCAGTCCCCCTGCGAGGGCTGGACCGCGCGGGACGTGCTGCGTCACGTCGTTGACCTGCACCGCGACATCCCCAGTTGGGCCGGCCTGACGATCACCCTGGACAAGCACGTGGACGACGACCCGGTGGGGGCGTGGGCAGAGGCCCGCGATGTCCTCCAGGCGCTCCTCGACGACCCGCAGCGGGCGCGGCAGGAGTACGACGGGATGTTCGGGCGCACCACGGCCGAGGCGACGATCGACCGGTTCCTCTGCTTCGACCTGCTCGTGCACGGATGGGACATCGCCAGGGCCACTGGTCAGGACGAGAGGTTGCCGGCGGACGAGGTGACGCGGGTTTTCATCGACGTCCGCACCCTCGGGGACAACATCCGGCACAAGGGCGTCTGCGGCCCCGAGGTCCGCGTCGCCGACAACGCCCCCGAGCAGGACCGCCTGCTCGCCTTCCTCGGCCGCAACCCGTAGTCGACGGCCCCGTGCGGCGGTTCCGCGCGGAACCGCCGCACGGGGAACGTCAGTCGGTTGTCGCGGGCGTCGCGTGGAGGGCCTTGCTCAGGTCCTCCGCGGTGAGCTCGATCTGCCACTCGCGGGCGCCCTTGTCGCGCAGCAGCTCCGTCACGCCGGTGGTGCTGCGGTCTTCCGGCGGGATCCAGCAGGTCCGCCGGACCAGGTCGGGGAGCAGCAGGTTCTCCACCGGCAGGTGGTGGCGCTCGGCGATCTTCGACAGCGCCGAGCGCGCCGCCGACAGCCGCGCAGCGGCGTCGGGATCCCGGTCGCTCCACCGGTTGGTCGGGGGCGGCCCGTCGTGCGGCGAAGCCGGTGCCGGCAACTCGTCGTTCTCCAGCCGGCGCGCCGCCCGCAGCGCCTGCAGCCACAGCGACGCCCGGCGCCGCTGCTGCCGCCCGCCGAACACCGGCAGGCCGACCAGGTCGGCCTCGGTCTTCGGATTGGCCTGCGCGGCTTGCACGATCGAGGAGTCCGGCAGCACGCGGCCCGGCGCGAGATCGCGGTCCCGGGCGACGGTGTCGCGGGCTTCCCACAACGCCCGAACGGCGGCGAGCTGCCGGGGACTGCGCAGCCGGTGAATCCCGGACGTGCGGCGCCAAGGCTCGGCTCGCGGCGGGGCGGGTGCGGCGGTGCGGACCGCCTCGAATTCCTGATGCGCCCAGTCCAGCTTCCCCTGCCGCTCCAGCTCGTCGCGCATCGCGTCGCGCAGGGCGATCAGCAGTTCCACGTCGAGGGCGGCGTACACCAGCCAGTCCTGGGGGAGCGGTCGGCGGGACCAGTCCGCCGCGCTGTGCCCCTTCTCCAGCCGGTAGCCCAGCATGCGCTCCACGAGCGTGCCCAGCGAAACGCGTTCGAACCCGGCGAGCCGGCCGGCCAGCTCGGTGTCGAACAACCGTGCCGGTCGCAGGTCGAGCTCGGCTAGGCACGGCAGGTCCTGGGACGCCGCGTGCAGCACCCACTCGGTGTCGTCCAGGGCCGGCGGCATCGGATCGAGCGCGCCGTCCAGCGCGATCGGATCCACGAGCACGGTCCCGGCACCCTCTCGGCGGAGTTGTACCAGGTAGGCACGTTGCGAGTAGCGATAACCCGAAGCGCGCTCGGTGTCCACGGCGACCGGTCCGGTCCCCGCGGCGAGTGCGGTCGCGGCGGCTTTCAACGCGGCCGGTGTGTCCACCACCGGCGGCACGCCGTCAGTGGGTTCGGTCAACAACACCGGCTCCGGGCGGTCGGACCCGACGGTCTCGGGGCTTGCAGCTTCCACGGCTACCAGACCTTACGTGCTTCGGCCCGCGCCGTGGGGCTACTCCACCCGAGCTCGTCGGGTCGACCGCACCGGTGCAGGTGCGTCAGCGTCCGGTCACCGGATCACGCCGGCCCGCATGGCCAGCGCGACCATCTGTGCCCGGTCGCCGGTGCCCAGCTTGCGCCCTATCCGCGAAAGGTGGCTCTTCACCGTGAGTGCGGACAGGTTCAGCGCCTCGCCGATCTCCTTGTTGGAACGGCCGTCGGCCACCAACTGGAGTACCTCGACCTCGCGCCCGGACAACTCGCGAGGCGTGTTGTCCGTTCCCGGCACGCGGGTACCGGCGGCAAGCACCGGAGCCACGCTGGGATCGGCGTACACGCCGCCATCGAGCACGCGGCGCACGCCGTCGGTGACCACCATGGGTGAGGCCGACTTCAGCAGGTACGCCTGCGCACCTGCCTGGAAGGCGGCCCGGACCGCATACGGGTCATCGGACGAAGCGAGCACCACGATCCGTGGCCAGCCTTGGCTCCGGAGTTCGGTTACCAGCTCGATGCCGGTCCCGTCCGGGAGTCCGAGATCGAGAATCGCGAGGTCGCACGGACCGGTCGCCAGGGCGCGAGCCCTGGCTTCGGCCATGGATGCGGCCTCGTGCACCGTGCCGGCGCCCATCTGCAGCAACCGGGCGGCGATTGCCTCCCGGAGCAGCGGATGGTCGTCCACCACGAGCACCGTGAACAGCTCTTCCCGCGGGTGCGGGACCATGTTGGCCGGCAAAGCGCCGGCGGGCGTGGTTCGAGCGGCCTGACCTAAGCCGACGGCAGCCACGTCACTACCTCCCTGGAGTCGGTCGTGCCCCCCGACCGGCACCGGGACTCTCGACCAATCAGCCGCGCCACTGATCGACCGAAAGTGGTGTCGTCGGGGGCAGCGTAACCGCCCAAGCGGGTCAGCGGGACGATCAATCGGGTATCTATCCCGATCGAGTTGTTACCTGAACATGATCGCATCGCTCTTTTGGGTGACTATGAGCTATCTCCGTAACGTCGGAGCGTGGCCAAGCGACGTAACGTGAACGCGGATTGTGAAAAATTTGCACAATCAACGATTTCGGCGGCCTCGCAGGGTCTTCGCGAAAGGAAATCGCGCATCGGCGTGTCGGCCGCCGCGGAAACGGGATCGGTTGCGCCGAACCTTACGCGCCGGAGTCGGCCGACACAGCCGGTGATCGGGCGATCTCGCGATCAGTCGCGGTGCGCCGTCCCGGACCACCCACCGAGCATCGAGACGCCTTCCGGTGGCAGGCCCGCCGCGCTCGCCATCAACTCGTGGAAGGCCGCCGCGTGCGGCGCCAGCTCCGCGTCGGTGGCCGTCCACGAACCGCGCAACTCCAGGTCGTGGCTGCGGGCCGGGCCTGCGATGTCGCCGAAGCGGGCCGACGAGGTGAGCGTGACCGTGCCGCCCAGGGCGGTCCAGGCCGCGCCGGAATCCTCCAGCGCATCGGTCAGCCACGACCAGCCGACCGCCGGCAGCAGCGGATCGGTCGCCAGTTCCGGATCGAGCTCGGCCCGCAGGTAGACGACGAGCCGCAGCACGCCCGCCCACGCCTCCTGGCCTTCCGGGTCGTAGAGCAGCACCAAGCGGGCGGTGGCCAGCTCACCGGCCGGACCGTTCGCCTCCGCGGCGAGCGCATGAGCCCAAGGCGCGAGGCGCTTGGGCGGCCCCACCTCGGTCAGCTCTATCTCCGCTCGCGGACGCGCAGACGTCAACGCGGCAACAGCCTGCCGGAAAACTTCGGGCGCCACCGGCATCTCCGTCACGCGGCCGACTGTATGCGGCCGGGCGCGGGCGGTGGCGGAGGCACGCCGAACGGGGGATGAAGACGCTTCGCGACCGCCCTCGGAGCCGTCCCCGGCGGGGCGCCGAGGCAGGGGAAGGAGGCAGGTGGGTGCGTGCGAAGATTGCCGCGTAAGCCCGGTCGGCCCGCCGTGGCGCCGTCCCCGGGACGCCTCTCGACCTACGGACAGCGACCTCGATGACGAACTCCGCGAACCCCGCGCCGGCCTCGGCCCGCCGGAACCTGGCCGACGCCCCCCTGCTGGTTGCCGCCCGCGGCGGCACCCCCCGGCACACCCCGGTCTGGTTCATGCGGCAGGCGGGTCGTTCGCTGCCCGAGTACCGCAAGCTCCGCGAGGGCGTGCCGATGCTGCAGGCGTGCCTGACGTCGGAACTGGTCAGCGAGATCACCCTGCAGCCGGTGCGCCGGCACGGGGTCGACGCCGCGATCCTGTTCAGCGACATCGTGCTGCCCCTGTACGCCGCGGGCGTCGGGCTGGACATCGTCGCGGGCACCGGCCCCGTCGTGTCGAGCCCGGTGCGCACCCCGGCCGACGTCGCGGCGCTGCCGACGCTGGACGCGGCGCAAGTAGAGCCGGTCGCCGACGCGATCGGGCTGCTGGTGCGCGAGCTGGGGCCGACGCCGCTGATCGGGTTCGCCGGTGCGCCGTTCACGCTGGCGTCCTACCTGGTGGAGGGCGGCCCGAGCCGCAACCACGAGCGCACCAAGGCGCTGATGCACTCCGACCCCCAGACCTGGCACGCCCTGCTGGACCGGCTCGCGGACACCACGCTGGAGTTCCTGAAGGTGCAGCTGGCCGCCGGGGTGGACGCGATCCAGCTCTTCGACTCCTGGGCCGGGGCCCTGTCGCTGCGCGACTACCGCGAGTTCGTGCTGCCGCACAGCCGGCGGATCTTCGCCAGCGTCGCCGAGATCGCGGACGTGCCGAAGATCCACTTCGGCGTGGGCACCGGCGAGCTGCTCGGCGCGATGCGCTCCGCGGGGGCCGACGTCGTCGGCGTGGACTGGCGGGTGCCGCTGGACGAGGCCGCGACGCGGCTGCGCGCGGCGGAGCCGGAGGCCGCCGCACCGGTGGTGCAGGGCAACCTCGACCCGGCGGTGCTGTTCGCCGGATGGGACGCGATCGAGCGCGAGGTGCACCGGATCCTCGGCGAGGGCCAGGCGGCCGGCGGGCACATCTTCAACCTCGGCCACGGCGTGCTGCCCAGCACGGACCCCGAGGTGCTCACCCGCGTCGTCGAGCTGGTGCACACCGCGAGCAAGCAGCAGTGATGACGCGCCGGGTCGCAGTCGTCGGCGGCGGCATCGCCGGCCTCGTCGCCGCCTACCGGCTCCGCCGCGAGCTGGGGCCGGACGCCGAGATCGTGCTCCTCGAGCAGGGTGAGCGGCTCGGCGGCAAGCTCCACACCGTCGAGCTCGCCGGTTGCCGCTACGACGTCGGGGCGGAGGCGTTCCTCGACCGGCGTCCGGAGGTCCGGCAGCTGGCCGAGGAGCTCGGCGTGCCGGAAGAGGTCGTGCACCCGGGCGCGGTGTCCGCGACGGTGCGCGCCGGGGGCCGGACCTGCCGGTTGCCCGGCGGAACCGTGATGGGCGTCCCGGCTTCGCCGGAAGCGGTGCAGGACGTGCTTTCCCCGGCGGGAGTGGCCGCGGTCCGGGCAGAGGCGGAGCTGCCGCCGGTCCGGCTCGGCGGCGCCGACATCTCGGTGGGCGAGCTCCTGCGCGGGCGAATGGGTGACGAGGTCGTCGACCGCCTCGTCGAACCGTTGCTCGGTGGGGTCTACGCGGGCGATGCCGACCGGCTCGGTCTGCGGGCCACGATCCCGGCGCTGGCCGCAGCGCTCGATGCCGGAGCGGAGTCGATCATCGCTGCCGCGGTTTCGGCGCTGCCCGCGCCGAAACCGGCGGATGCGCCGAAGCCGCCGGTTTTCGGCGCGTTCCGCTACGGCTACCGGGAGCTGGTCGACCGGCTGCTGATCGCCGCCGGCGCCGAGGTACGGCTGGGACTTCCGGTGCGGCGGCTGACACGGGCGGAGCAGGGCTGGCGCCTGGAGATCGGTGCCGCGCCCAGTCCCGAGTTCCTGGACGTCGACGCCGTGGTGCTCGCGGTGCCCGCTCCAGCGGCTCGGCGGCTCCTCGGCGACGTCGTTCCGGTAGCGGCCGCGAAGCTGGCCGAGGTGGAGCTGTCGTCCTCGATCGTGGTCGGGCTCGCCCTGCCGCCCGACGCGCGGCTGCCGGAGGCGTCGGGCGTGCTGATCGCGCGCGGCGAGCAGCACGCGGACGGAACTCCCTTCACCGCCAAGGCATTCACCTTCTCCAGCAAGAAGTGGCCGCACCTGCGCGGCGCCGAGGGCGAGCTGCTGGTGCGCGGCTCGGTCGGGCGGTTCGGCGAGACCGCCGAGCTGCAGCTCGACGACGCCGAAGTGCTGCGCCGTGTCCGGGCCGACTTCGCGGAGCTGACCGGGATCTCCGCGGCTCCGGTGGACTCCGTCGTGACGCGCTGGGGCGGCGGGCTGCCGCAGTACGGCGTGGGCCACCTCGACCTGGTCGCCGACATCGAGCGCGCCGTGGCCGAGGTGCCGGGGCTGGCGATCGCGGGCGCCGCGCTGCACGGGGTCGGCGTTCCGGCGTGCATCGCCACCGGAACCGCGGCAGCGACCGATATCACGCGGGACCTGCTGCAGGTCGGTCGCCGCGAGGTGGGAGCATGAACGCATGGCGCGGCTGAACTACAACGAGTTGAACGACACCATCCGCTACACCATGTGGTCGGTCTTCCGGGTCGAGCAGGGCACGCTGCCCGAGGACCGGGCCAAGGCCGCGCAGCAGACCCAGGAGTACCTGGACTCGCTGGCCGAGTCCGGCGTCGTGGTTCGCGGCGTCTACGACGTCTCCGGGCTGCGCGCCGACGCGGACTTCATGATCTGGTGGCACTCCGAGCGGATCGAGGAAGTGCAGGCGGCCTACACCGGGTTCCGCCGGGAGACCCCGCTGGGGCAGGCGTCCGAGCCGGTGTGGAGCAACGTCGCGCTGCACCGCCCGGCCGAGTTCAACAAGAGCCACATCCCCGCGTTCCTGGCGGGCGAGGAGCCGCGCAAGTACATCTGCGTGTACCCGTTCGTGCGCTCCTACGAGTGGTACCTGCTGCCGGACGACGAGCGCCGCGCGATGCTGGCCGACCACGGCAAGGAAGCCCGCGACTACCCGGACGTCCGGGCGAACACGGTGGCGTCCTTCGCGCTGGGCGACTACGAGTGGATCCTGGCCTTCGAGGCCGACGAGCTGCACCGGATCGTGGACCTGATGCGCCACCTGCGCGGCACCGAGGCCCGCCTGCACGTCCGCGAGGAGATCCCGTTCTACACCGGTCACCGCGTCGACGTGCCCGACCTGGTCACTCGCCTTCCCTGAGCTGGATGAGGCGCGGCCCGGGCACTCGCTGCCCGGGCCGCGCCTCACTCGTTTCGCGCCTGCTCACTCCGCCGGGGCCAGGCGGACGGCGATCGAGTTGATGCAGTAGCGCTGGTCGGTGGGCGTCGGGTAGCCCTCGCCCTCGAACACGTGGCCCAGGTGGCCGTGGCAGGCCGCGCACAGGACCTCGACGCGCGCCATGCCGAGCGACCGGTCCTCGCGGAGGATCACCGCGTCGCTGTCGGTCGGGTCGTAGAACGACGGCCAGCCGCAGTGCGATTCGAACTTGGTGTCGCTGCGGAACAGTTCGGCCCCGCAGCCGCGGCACTCGTAGACCCCGACCGTCTTGGTGTCGACGTACTCGCCCTGCCAGGCCGGCTCGGTGGCGGCTTGGCGCAGCACCGCGTACTCGTTCGGGCTGAGCTGTTCCCGCCACTCCTGATCGGTTTTGGTGACCTTCGGGGTTCCTGCGACCGGATCCATGCCTCCACGCTAATCCGTGCGAAGATCAACTGCATCGGCGCGGTCTCAGATCGAGTCGAACGCCACCGCGGCCGACTTCGCGCCTCTGGTCCCGGCCAGCTGCTGGGCCTCGGTTTCCGCCTCCTCGCGGACGGCGGCACTCAGGGCGCGAAAGCCCGTCACGTCCACCTGGAGCTCGCTGCCCGTCTTCCTGGCTCGCCAGGTGCCGATGATCTCGCCATGGGCGAGCAGCGCCCCGGGAGAGCCGACCGCTCGCCAGAGGACCTTGCGGTGCGCGGGATCCGGCAGCAGCTCCGCGCGATCCCGGGCTTGCAGGTACGGGTCGCCGGTCGGCAGCAGCCGCACGCCCCGTGGTGACGGCGGCGAGTCGAGCGCCGCGACCGCGTCCGGCACGAACCACGACTGCTTCCCGGCGACCGAGACCTCGACGAGGTCCGCCGGCCAGACCGGCCGCAGCGCGGTGGCGCTGGTGCCGAGGAACGCGGCGACATCGGCGATCGAGCCCGGGCCGAGTAGGCACAGCACGTCTTTGATCAGGACGTCGGTCCGGGCGGCCTGCTGCGGGACTTGCCACTCCGGGGTCGCCGTGATCCGCAGCCGCCCGGATGCGCGGACGAGCCGGATGCCCGCCGCCAGTCCGGATTGCAGGTACAGCGAGTAGAAGACGTGGGTCGATTCGCAGCCCTTGCACCACGCCGAGGCTTCCGGGACGTCGCGGGTGACCGCCGCGCTCAGCGTGCCCCGATCCGTCGGTTCGAGCGAGTGCTCCCGCATCGCCGCGACCGCCTTGCCGAACACCGCGAGCGGGGCGTCGACCGACTTCATGATCGGCATCCGGGCCACCACGTCCGCGTCCGACATCGGGTGGAGCCGGCCGGCCAGCTCCGCGAGGTCCGCGGCGCGGTGCAGGTGTGCGCTGCCGCGCACCGACCAGGCGAGCACTACCGAGTCCGGGAGCTCCGCTCCAGGTACCCGCGTGCGCACCGACTGCAGCGCCGAGCCCGCCGGGGTGTCCGGCACGCCGAGCGGCAGCACGCCGAGGTCCTCTACGGAGCCTGCGGACCGGTCCAACTGCTGGACGGCGTGCCGGTAGGCCAGGACTCGCTCGCGGTCGGTCTCGATCACAGGTACCCCGATTCGACGACAGGCGTCGAGCATGCCCCACGGCCCCGACAGATCAGCCGAGGAAGGTGCCGAACACGAACGCGACGGCGTTCCAGACCGTGAACAGCACGCCGAGCAGGATCAGCAGGATCACCCCGACGGCCACCAGCCTGCGGTGTCCGTCCGCCCGGTTCACGCTCTGCGCGAAGTCGTCCACGCCGCGTAGCATGCCCTCCACGGTGGCCTCGGAATTCGGCCGCTGCATCCGGTCGCGATGCGCAGCGAAGGCCTGCACCTCGGGGTCCTCCGGGTCGAGCCCGTGCAGATCCTCATCGAGGCGCTCGGTCTCCTCATCCCGGTCGCCGCGCTCCACGGCCCCACCGTAGCGCCTCATCGCGGCACCGTCGGGCGGCTATTCCCGAACCGTGCCGCGTTCGGACGAGTCGGCCACCGAGCCGGCTGTCCGCCACTTGGCCCGCATCGTCCACAGTGGTCGGTTCTCGTCGCATGCGGAGGCGCGCGCTCGTGGCGGACGGGCCAATGCGAAGACCGCTCCGCGTCCCGTCGCCGGACATGATCCAGTCCGCGATGCATGCGCCGATGCGTTGGTCGGCCGGGTTCGCCAGGACCTCCGCGATTCGGCACTGGCGTGGCACCACGGCGAATCCATCCCTGGGCAACGCGACCTGACAGGTATCCGATCTCGTACATGTGGAAGCTCCTCCCGGCTTGCGGAATCAATTGCTCACCGGGAAAACGCCCTGGCGCGCCGGCACGTGAGCTGCCGCACCTGCCGTTCACCGGATCGGATGATCGGGAGCGCGTGCCGCCAGCCGGATCCCGCCCCTGCCCGGGTGACGTGGTTACAGTCGCCGCGCTCCACACCGGACTCGGGAGGCGATGATGAGCGACCAGCCCGCGGAGGCCAACGGCCCGTTCCTGCCGGAGCTGGAGGTAGTTCCCCCGGAGCGGCAGCGGCGCTGGACCGTCCTATTGCGACTGCTGCTGTTGATCCCGCACTTCATCGTGCTCTGGCTGCTGTCCATCGCGGCCGCCGTCGTGGTGATCGTCGGCTGGTTCGCCGCGCTGTTCCTGGGGCGGCTGCCGGACTGGATCGCCGGGTTCCTGAGCCAGTTCGTCGGCTACCAGGCCCGGGTGGTGGCGTCGAACATGCTGCTCGTCGACAAGTACCCGCCGTTCCTGGTGCCCGAGCCGGACTACCCGGTGCAGGCCGACATCCGGCCCGGCGAGCTGAACCGGTGGGCGGTGTTCTTCCGGATCATCCTGGTGATCCCGGCCGCGATCGTGAGCGTGATCGTCGCCCACGGCTTCGGCGTGCTGGCGTTCTTCATCTGGCTGATCGTGCTGGTCCTGGGCCGCAACCCGCGGCCGGTCTTCGACGCCTCCGCGGCGGTGCTGCGCTACAGCTACCGCACGAACGCCTACTTCTACCTGCTGACCGGCGCCTACCCCAAGAAGCTGTTCGGCGACGCGCGCGCGGAGGAGAACCCGCCGCGCCAGTCGCCGGGCACCCGCCCGCTGGTGATGTCCCAGGGCGGTCGGGTCCTGCTGGTCGTGTTCATCGTGCTCGGCGTGATCGGTTCGGTCACCAACGGCGTCGTGCAGTCGCAGTACCAGCCGCCGGAGCACCAGGGCTACTACTACGACCGCTGACGACTCGGGGCGGGATCAGATCGCGGCTTCGGTCCAGGCTCGGTCCAGGATCTCCGCGACGGTCTGCTCCGGGGTCTGGTCGGAGGTGTCCAGCCACAGGCCGATGCGCGGCGTCTGCTCGTGCAGCACGGTGTTCAGCTCGGCGATCGCCCAGCTGTCGTACGCGGTCTTGCCGCGGCCTGCTTCGCGCTCTGCGATCGCCGCGGTCGACGGCGCGAGGACGACCACGAGCAGCGGCCGGCTGCCGATGTTCTCGGCCATTTCCGCCAGGTGCTCGCCCAGGATCACGTCCTGCGTGACGACGGTGAAGCCCGCCGCGAAGTACGTGTCCGCGGCCTGCGCGGTCAACCGGTGGCGCAACCGCAACTGGCGCAGCGCCTCGTCGGACGGCGGCGCGGACATCTCCTCGCGGCCGCCGACCACCATTCGGCGGAACGCGTCGCCGCGCAGGTGCACCGAGCGCGGCAGCTCCTCGGCGACGCCCTGGGCGATGGTGGACTTCCCGGCGGCCTGGATGCCGGTGATCAGCAAGACGGCCTGGTGATGCTCGTCGGACACGTTCCCTCCCGGTGCGAGGAGTGGATCTTCTCACCCGGTCGGCGCAGCCGTCATGCGCATTTCGCATCCGGTTACAGATCGCTATGCGTTCATGTGTCCTGTTCAGCGGGTTGGCCCAACGCGTTTCCCTCGCCCGGCGGTGTCTCGGTTGCTCCGTCGGCGAGCACCATCGCAACCGTTGGTATTCGCCACGACGCGGGAGGCCAAGATGGTCCGCACCGAAGCCGAACGTGCACCGCAAGCCAAGGGTGGCTGCAGCTGCTGCGGCAGCTGCACGGGTCCTTCCTGCGGCTGCTGCTCCAGCTGCGGCTGAGCGGCAGGGGTCGGCCCGGGGTGTTGCGGGATCACCCCGGGCAGGCCATGCCTTCCGTCGGCACGGTGCCCTGCACCAGGAACCGGCTGACCGCCTCGGTGATGCACGGCGACTTGCCGATGGCCCCGTGCCCGGCGCCCTGCCAGCGCAGCAGCACCCCGGTCGGCATCTGCTCGGCCATGTGATCGGTGCCCAGACCCAGCAGCTGCGGGTCGTTCGCGGTGCTGATCACCGGGATCGGCGGCAGGTCCGGGCGGCGCGGCGAGGGCAGCGGCTGCTGCGGGACCGGCCACGACCCGCACCACACCAGCCGCTGAGCGGCGGCACCGCCGAACAGCGGGAACCGGCTCACCCAGTCCAGCGCGAGCTCGCCGGTGCGCTGCGGCGGCACGCGCACCGTCGTGTCGTTGCAGCTGGTGATCAGGTCGCCGTCCAGCCACGGCGGGTTGACGCCCTGGTCGGCGACCAGCGGCGCGCTGATCGAGGCGAGGCCGGCGCCGTCGCCGCGATCGGCCGCGGCCAGCGCATCGGCGAGGGCGGGCCAGGTGGCCCGGTCGGAAAGACCCAGCAGGATCGCCTGCACCACCCGGCCGGCGCCGACCGAGGTGCCCGGCGCCGGTAGCGGCGTGCCGCGGGTGCGCTCGACCAGATCGCCGACCACCTTGCGCGGCTCGGGGCCCAGCGGGCAGCCGCGGCTGACGCAGTCGGCGGCGAACACGTCGAAGGCCTGCTCCGCGCTCTGCGCCTGCGATTCCGCTTGGCCGATGGCGTCGCGGGTCGGGTCCGGCGCGCCGTCGAGCACCAGGCGGCCGACCGATCCGGGGAAGCGCTCGGCGAAGGTCGTCAGCAGGCGCGCCGCTTCGCCCCGCCCGATCGCGTGCAGCCGCGGCACGCCCAGCTCCAGGCGGAGTTCTTCCAGGTCGGAGGCGGTTCGCCAGGTGTCGTAGGCCTGCAGTCGCTCGTCGAGGTCCAGCAGGCATTCCTGGCTCGCCGCGAGCACCGATTCGAGCAGCCGGTCCAGCGCGCCGCGGTCGGTGGCGCGCGGGTCGAAGCCGACGATCGCGTCGCGCTGCGCGGGCGGCACGCAGTCGGCCGGATCAGATTCACCGGTGCCGCGCCGGTCCATCCCGATGATGTCGAAGGTGTTGCGCAGTTCCGCCGGCAGCTGCGTGGCCAGCCGGGCCGCGTAGGTCGTGCCCGGCTCGCCGCCGACATCGCCCAGCACCACCAGCGGCACGTGGCCGGAACCGGCGCGGATCAGCGAGATGCGCGCGGTGCCGCGTTCCGGGGCTTCGGGGGCGTCGAGCGTGCTGATCAGCCGCGAGCAGGAGAACGTCATGCCCGGCGGCAGCCCGCCGAGCTCCGTGCGCGTCTGGTCGGTGCAGTCCTCCCAGCTCTGCGCGTCGTCGCCGGGGGAGCCCAGCGGCGGGACGGGGGCCGGTTTCGGCGGCTGCGGCGCGGGGACGACCTGCTGCTCGCCGTCGTGGTAGGCGACCGCGGGCCGGTCCGACGGTCCAGCCGAACACGCGGCGACCACCAGCAGCAGCAACGGCAGTAGTGCGGCCCCGACCCGGTGAGTGGTGCGCGGCACGGGTACTCCTAGTCGGCAGGCGCGGTGGTCGCTGGACCGGGTCAGCATCGCATGATCCGGGTGAGGCCCCGGTGAGGGCCCTGACAATCGGGTGACGGGCGCGGCCGGTGGCGGGATAACGTGCAGCGGGAAGCGGTTGGCGGAGGCAGAGGAGCATCGTGCACGTCGCGCAGGTCGGCTCGGGAGCGTCGTCGAGCAGGTGGTCGCTGTTCAGCGTGGAGAACGTCTCCGCGCGCGCACTCGGGGCGATCCCGCCGCCGATGCTCGTGCTGCTGGGCGTGATCAGCCTGCAGGTCGGTGCCGCGTTCGCCAAGCAGCTGTTCACCACGGCCGGGGCGTCCGGCGTGGTGGCGCTGCGGTTGACCTTCGCCGCGGTGATCCTGCTGGCGGTGTGGCGGCCGTCGCTGCGCATGGACCGCAAGACGCTGGCGGTGGTGGCCGGTTACGGCGCGGTGCTCGCCGGCATGAACGTCTGCATCTACCAGGCGTTCGAGCGGATTCCGCTCGGCGCGGCGGTCACCATCGAGTTCCTCGGCCCGCTGGCCGTGGCGGTGATCGGCTCCCGCCGCAAGCTGGACATCGTCTGGGCGGTGCTGGCCGGCACCGGCGTGGTGCTGCTGGCCCGCGCGGAGGGCGGGCTCGACTGGGTCGGGGTCGCCTTCGCGCTGATGGCCGGCGCGCTGTGGGCCGGCTACATCCTGGTCGGCGCGAAGCTCGGCAGCCGGACCAGCGGCGGATCCGGGCTGGCCCTGGGCATGGCGTTCGGCGCGCTCGTGGCGGCGCCGTTCGGCATCGCCGAGGCCGGGACGGCGCTGTTGGACCCGGCGGTGCTCATCGCCGGGCTGGTGGTCGCGCTGATGTCCTCGGTGGTGCCGTACTCGCTGGAGCTGGAGGCGCTGCGCCGGATGCCGCCGCGGGTGTTCGGCGTGCTGATGAGCCTGGAGCCCGCGGTGGCGGCGCTGGCCGGGCTGCTGGTGCTGGGCGAGATGCTGGGCGGCTGGCAGTGGGTCGCCATCGGTTGCGTCGTCGCGGCCTCGGTCGGTTCGGTCGGCTCGGCGAAGGGCGGCGACGGGAAGCCCGACGATGCGGGCCCCAAGGACACCGGCGCCAACTGACGCCGTCCGAGGTCAGATGGACGGCATCCGCATGGGGCGGAGGGCGCGCATCAGGGTCAGGAGGGTCCGGTTGAGCGGGACGGGGAGACCGTGCTCGTCCGCCGCGCGCACCAGCGCTCCGGTGATGTGCTCGTGCTCGGTCGGCAGGCCCGCCAGCCGGTCGTAGAGCATCGACGTGCCGTTGGTCGGCGGGAACTTCTCGATGTAGTCCGAAAGCACCTTCTCGGCGTCGGCGTGGGTCAGCCGGGCGCCTTCGGCGCGGGCGACGTCGACGGCCTCGGCGAGGACGCCCTTGCTCAGGTCCAGGATGTCGGGCTCGCGCAGCACGTCGAGGCGGCGCAGGGTCAGCGCGGTGATCGGGTTCGGCGCCAGGTTCGTCAGCATCTTCCGCCACGCCGCGGTGCGGAAGTCCGACGTGGTCCGGGCGCTCAGGTCGTTGGTGGAGACCAGCTCGACGAAGCGCTCGCCGATCTCGCCCGCCTCGACCTGCATGGTGGCGGGGCCGCGGCGCACCACGTGCCCCGGCCGGACCCGCTCGGCGGCCACGTAGATCAGCGCGGGCAGCACCTGGGCCTGCAGGCCCAGCCCGGCGATCGATTCGCGGTGCTCGACGCCGTTCTGCACCACCACGACCGGGGCGCGCCCGCCGTCCAGCTTCCGCAGCCAGCCGGCCGCGCTCGCCGCGTCCTGGACCTTCGTCGTCAGCAGGACCCAGTCGTACTCGCCGAGCGCGCCGGGCTCGGTCACCACCGAGACCGGGATTTCCCCGGTGCCGCCCGGGGTTTCCAGCGTCAGCCGGTCGAACGGGGTCCGGACGCACATCGTCACCTGGTGCCCGGCGGAATGCGCGGCTTCCGCGAGGACCCCACCGATACCGCCCGAGCCGATCACCGCGATGCGTTGTGCTGCCACGGGTCCTGACACTACCCGTCGACGCGGGCGCTCTGGTCGACGTCGCCGTGGAGCACGGCTTCGAGGTCGTACCGCGTGGGCTCGTCGAGCTGGTCGTAGCGGCAGGAGTCGGCGTCGCGGTCGGGGCGCCACCGCACGAACTGCGTGGTGTGCCGGAACCGGCCCGGGTGGGCGCCTTCGGTGTGGTCGTAGGAAACCTCGACGACGCGTTCCGGGCGCAGCGGCACCCACGGCTGCTCGGTGCTGCTCCAGCGGTTCACCGACCCGGGCAGCCGCCGCCCGTCCGCCGCGTCGGGCCCCAGCCACGGGTGTTCCCCGTCGGTGACCAGCTCGGCGAGCTCGGTGGCCAGCGCGCGTCGCTGCGCGGCCGGGAAGGCGCCGACGACGCCGACGTGGTGCAGCACGCCCCGGTCGTCGTACAGCCCGAGCTGCAGGGAACCCACCGCGGTGCCGGGTTCGGTCTTGGCGTGCCAGCGCAGCCCGGCGACGACGCAGTCCGCGGTGCGCGAGTGCTTGATCTTGAACATGGTCCGCTTGCCCGGCACGTACTGGCCGTCGGTGGGCTTGGCGATCACGCCGTCCAGCCCCGCGCCCTCGAACACCCGGAACCACTCCGCCGCGGTGTCCGGATCATCGGTGACCGGCGTGGTGCGCAGCCCGTCGTGGTTCAGGCCGAGACCGGCGAGCAGCTCGCGGCGCTCGGTCTGCGGCGCGGTCGTGAGGTCCCGGTCGTCCAGCGCCAGCAGGTCGAAGGCGATGAAGGTGGCCGGCGTCTTCTCGGCGAGCACCTTGACCCGGCTGGCGGCCGGGTGGATGCGCTCGCCCAGCGCGTCCCAGTCCAGCCGGTCGCCGACGTCGTCGCGTCGGATCACCACGAGCTCGCCGTCCAGCACCGCGGGCCGGTCGAGGTGTTCGGCGACGGTCCGCAGGACCTCGGGGAAGTACCGGTTGAGCGGGCGGCCGGTGCGCGACTGCAGCAGCACCGGCTCCTCGGCCTGCGGATCGGCGAACACCAGGCAGCGGAAGCCGTCCCACTTCGGTTCGAACAGCAGCCCGCCCTGCCGGGAGATGCCCTCGACCGGGCTGGCCAGCATCGGCTTCACCGGCGGTTGCAGTGGGAGCACCGGGTCCTCCTCAGGTCTGTTTAAGAAGCGGCGGGAGCCGCTTGCGGTGTGGGACTCGGCTTGCGCCGCCGCGGGTTCACGGTGCCCACTCCTCTGGAGTTCTCCCAGCGAGGACAGCCCCGACGTGGTGACTTGGTCATTCAGTCGGTCAGTGGACGCGTTGGCGAGGCGCGCGATCCAGCTGCAGCCGGATCGCCGTTGGCAACGTATCCATTCCCAGCGATTCGCGGGCGCGGGAAAGCACCTTCTCGTCGAGTTCTTCCCAAACGTGGCGCACGTTGGTGCCTTCCTGCAACGACAGCGTGAGCCGCAGCGCCGGGCGCTGCTCGCTGCCCGCCATCCGGACCCGCGCCCGCTTGACCCCGGTGACCCGCTCGGCGTCGGTGCGCACGGCTTCGGTCAGCGCTGCGCTCGTCACCGCCAGGCTTTCGTTGCCGCGCTCCAGGACGAGGGCCGGTCGCGGCTCCGGCCGCAAGGCCCGCACGACCCACCACAGGCCGAGCACGAACAGCACGATGCCGAGCACGATCGCCACCGCGATCGCCACCTGCGAGTTGTCCCGCAGCCACTGCACCAGGAGCGGATCGGCCAGCGGTCGCTGCGCCCGGAAGACGCCCAGCCACCCGGTGCCGACGAGGAGCGCGATCACGCCGACGACCAGCGCCAGCAACCCGAGCGCGATGACCACGCCGCGCTCGAAGGACAGCCCGCGCGCGACCGGCGTCGTGCTCGGTTTGACATCCCGGCCCGTCATCGCTGCTCCTTCGGCACGGTCACCGACACCAGCACCTTCGGGGTGCTGCGCAGCGGCAGGTCCTGCACGGCGTGCTCGGCGGTTTCGGTCAGCCGGGCGCGCAGGTCGCCGGATTCCCGGAACTGCGCGGTCGCCTTCACCTGGACCCGCTTCGAGCCGGCGGTGACCGACGCGACAGCGACGCCGTCCTGGTCGCGCACCTGGTGCCCGACCAGCCGGGCCAGCGAGCGCCGGTCGGTGGTCACGGTGACCTCCGGCGCCGGGTCGTGCAGCCGGATGTCCTTGGCCCCGGCGTCGATCGCGATGAGCACCAGGAGCACGCCCACCACCGCGACCACCGCCGCGGTCGCGAGGACCTGCGGGTCGTGCCAGGACAGCGAGCTCAGTCCGGTGTGGACCTGCTGCCAAGGAACGATGAGGCCGCCGGTGCCGGGCCGCGCCAGGACCCACACCGCCTCGATCGCCAGGAGCGCGCCGCCCGCCGCGACGGCCAGGCCCAGCAGCGTGGTGATCAGGCGTACCAACAGGCGCATGGCTCACTCCACTCGTGGTGGCACGTCGGCGGGGACGAGCGCGGACACGGTCACGTCCACGGTGCGGACCCGGAACTCGGTGAGGCGCTCGAGCTCCGACCCGATCCGCTCCCGCATGGACGCCACGCTTTCGCGCACCGGCGACGGGTAGCGCAGCGCGACGTCGAGCCGGATCCGCAGCGCGTCGTCCGGACCGGAGACCTGCGCCGCGGCGCCCTGCCGCCCGCCGCCGAGCCGGTGGCGCCGCCGGGCGCTGCCGGGGTCCTGGTCGGCGGTGTGCTCGGCGATCTTGCGCAGCACCGCGCGGCTGATGTGCAACCGGCCCCGCTCGGCCGGATCGTCGTCGCGGCTGGGTTCTTCGGCCGCGGCCGGTCCGGTGGTGGCCGTCATCGGTCCCGGCCCCGGCCCAGGATGTCGCCGATCTCCAGCTCTCCGTCCAGGACCCGGCCGATCACCAGGCCGACGGCGCCGACCGCCAGCGCGATCAGGAACCCGGTGAAGCCGGCGACCGCCGCGGCGGTGCCGAGGATGAGGCCGGCGAGCAAGCCGGTCTGCGTCGCGTTCATGGGTGCAACCCTCCTGCTGAGGAACTGACTTGGATGGTCACCGGACTCGTGGCGGCCGGTGGCGGCGTGCCCGGCGGGCGCTGATCCGGTGCAGCAGCCCGCGAATCCCGCGCGGCCGGTGCATCACGACGATCGGTGCGTCGTAGCGGTCGCGCGGCCGGTGGCACCGGAGTTCGGCGAGACCGGCGGCGAAGACCTCCGGGTCACCGCCGACGTCCGGGTGGTTGGCCCGGACGAAAGCGCGGATCGCCGCCCGCGTGGTGGCCGGATCGTGCTGCACAGGCACCATCATGCGCCTCCCCGCGGCTCACCGGTGATCACGTCGGCCACCGTGATGTCCACCGGGACGTCGCCGAGCGCTTCGGCCAGCGCGCCGCGGATCTCGCCGAGGACCTCCGGCAGCGGCCGGTCCAGGCGCAGCACGACGCCGATCTCCGCGGCGCCCGACTCGGGTAACCGCACCCCGACGACCTTGCGGCCCGGCAGGTACGACGCGATCTCGCCGAACTGCCCGCCGTGCAGCCGGACCACCGAGGGGTGGGCGAGCACCCGATCGGCCAGCTCACCGGCGGAAACCTGTTCCGGCATGTCGAATCGTCCTCCACGAAAACGATCTGTCTTTTGGTTCCGGGGATCCCGGGGTCGAGAAGGCCGCAGTAACTCCCGCAGGGGGCCGCTACCCGCACCGCTACGCAGGACGAGCCTGGAAACCGTTTCCTCTCGGGTCCTACTCGACGCGGGACGTGGTCTGCTGGCCGGCTTCCTCGCCGTCCTCGTCGGGCAGGTGGATGTCGTTGACCGCGATGTTGACCTCGATGACCTCCAGCCCGGTCATCCGCTCCACCGCGGTGATCACGTTGCGCCGCACCGCCCGCGCGAGGTCCACGATGGACGCGCCGTACTCCACGACGATGTCCAGGTCCACCGCGGCCTGCTTCTCGCCGACCTCTACCTGGACGCCCGAGGTGGAGGAGGTCCCGCTGCCGCCCGGGATCCGGTCCCGGATGGCGCCGAAGGCCCGGGACACGCCGCCGCCCATCGCGTAGACGCCGGAGATCTCGCGGGCCGCGATGCCGGCGATCTTCTGCACGACGGACGCGGCGATGGTGGTCTTGCCCTGGGCGGTCTCGTCGGCCAGGCGGGCGGGCGCGGTGCCGGAGCGGGTCTCCGGGATTCGCCGGCTCTCGTCGCTGCGCTCGGTCTTGGCCTGCGGGTTCTGCGGGCTCCCGCTGTTCTGGGCCATGGAAATCCAGCTCCTTCCCGGTCTTCGCCGATGCCGTGACGGCTCGGCTGGGCTTGTAGGTGATCTGATGCATCCGCTCGACGTGATCTTCCGCGGCTGTGAGCCACGCCACTCATTGTGACGATGCGGTCACCCGGCTCTCGGCGGCTCGACGTCGACCACCCGCACCCACACCTGCGGCGCGCCCGCGCCGAGTGCCTCGCCCAGCGCGGCGGTCAGCTCGCGGTGGATGGCGTCGGCCAGCTCCGGGGCGGGCAGCGGGTAGCGGACCGCCAGGTCCACCCGCACCTCGTCGACGTCGCCGACGCAGCCGCGCAGGTGCACGCCCGGCCGCTCGGCGAGGAGTTCCAGGCACAACCGACGCGTCAGCAGCACCACCGCCTGCGGGGAGACGCGCAGCTTGCCGCCCTCCTGGACGAGCTCCACCGGCGCCGCGCCGCGGCCGCCCCGCACCCCGCGCACCGCCATCAGCGTGCGCTCCACCAGCCCGTGCGGCGACTCGATCGGCAGATGCGCGGTTCGCCGCACCGGCGCCCAGTCGGAGTCCAGCTCGGCGAGCCTGGCCTGGCAGTCCTGGCAGGTCGGGATGTGCTTGGCGAGTTCCGGCGGGGCGCTGTCGGCGAGGAAGTCCAGCAGCATGCCGTCGGTGCGGCCGCACGGCAGCGCGCGGTCCGGATCGAAGGAGCGGTCATCCATCGCGCATCTCCTTCAGCCTGGCGAGCAGAACTGCCCGCGCCCGGTGCAGCCGGGACCGCAGCGCGGCCACCGGCACGTCGAGCATCTCGGCGATCTCCTCGTAGCTCAGCCCTTCCAGCTCGCGGAGCACCAGCGGGATGCGCTGGGAGGGTTCGAGGGATGCGATCGCGCGGTGCACGCGGGCCGCGTCCTCGGTGCGGACGACGTGGCCCTCAGGATCGACCGCGATTCGGTCGGAGATCAAATCGGCGGTCGGTTCCAGCGGGACGGTCGGCTTGCGGCGGCGCACGGTGGCCAGGGCCGCATTGGTGACCACCCGGTACAGCCAGGTGGTCGGCGCCGATTCGCCGCGGAACCGGCCCAGCGACCGCCAGGCGGACACCCACGCCTCCTGGACCGCGTCCTCGGCCTCGGCGGAGTCCCCGAGGATCCGGTACGCGACCCGGTACATCTTGGCGGTGTGGCGGCGGACCAACGCGTCGAACGCCGTCGCGTCGCCGCGTTGGGCGGCAGCCACCAGGGCTTCGTCCGCGCTCGCCCCAACTGTCACGAACGCATTCTCGCGTAACGCAGCAGGAGCAGCGATTCCGCATGCAGGGCGGACTGCAGGTGCATCCGCCGAGGCGCCTCGACACCGGCGCCCGTCGCGATCCGGCCCGCGTCGCCGCTGGCCAGCAGCGGCGACAGGGTGAGGCACAGCTCGTCGACGAGGTCCTCGTCGACGAGATTGCCGAACAGCGTCGGGCCGCCTTCGCAACCGATGCGGCGCAGCCCCCGCGCGTTCAGCGCGTCCAGCGCAGCGTGCAGATCCACCCGTTCGTCGCCGGCGACGACGACGTCGGCGCCCGCGTCGGCGAGCGCGGTGCGCCGCGACTGGGGGGCGGCCTCGCAGGTGAGCACGATCGGCGGCACCAGGGTGTCGGTGAGCAGCGGCGATTCCGGCGGCAGCGAAGCGTGCGCGGTGACCAGTGCGATCGGCGGCACCGGGGACAGGCCGAGGCGCTCCCGGCGCTCGGCGCGGACCTCGTTGCGCTTCACGCCGCGGTAGCCCTCGGCCAGCGCCGTGCCGACGCCCACCAGCACGACGTCGGAGAGGTCGCGGATCAGCCCGAGGACCCGCTGGTCGACCGGCGCGGACAACCCGCGTGAGCTGCCCCGGACGGTCACCGCGCCGTCGAGGCTGGAGACGAAGTTCACCCGCACCCAGGGCCGTTCCAGTCGCTCCGGGTAGGCGTAGAACCCCTCGAGTTGGTCGTCCACCTGCTGCGCGCCGTCGACCGGCCAGAGCTTGTCCACCACGGGTCAATCCCACCACGCGCGCCGGTCCGGCGGGTGAGCAGGAGCACGCGCCCGCACGGCCGGGAATGCCCCGTTCGGTTATAAGGTCTGCGCATGAGTTCTCCCCGTCTGGTCGACCGCCGTCCCGAGATGACACCGGACGAGCTGGTCCAGGCGATGACGCCGCCGCCGATGTTCGACGCGGTGCGCTTCGACACCTACATCCCGAACCCGGACGAGCCGAGCCAGGAGCAGGCGGTCCGGGACTGCTCGGCGTTCGCCGACCGGATCAACGCCGCCGCCGGTGGCGGGTCCTGGCTGCGCGGGGTGTTCGGCCGGAAGAAGAACGACGACGGCAAGCGGGGGCTCTACCTGGATGGCGGGTTCGGCGTCGGCAAGACGCACCTGCTCGCGTCGCTGTGGCACGCCGTCGAGGGGCAGAAGTCCTACGGCACGTTCGTCGAGGTCACCAGCCTGGTGGGGGTGCTCGGGTTCGCGGAGACCGTCGAGCGGCTCTCGACGCACCGGCTGCTGGCCATCGACGAGTTCGAACTGGACGACCCGGGCGACACGATGCTGGTCACCCAGCTGATCGCGAAGCTCACCGACGCGGGCGTGCACATCGCCGCGACCTCCAACACGCTGCCCGACAAGCTGGGCGAGGGCCGGTTCGCCGCGGCGGACTTCCTGCGCGAGATCCACGCGATGTCCGCCCGGTTCGGCGTGGTGCGGGTCGACGGCCCGGACTACCGGCACCGCGGGCTGCCGGACGCGCCGCCGCCGATGAGCGAGGACGAGCTGGCCCGGCTCGCGGAGGCCACCGACGGCTCGACGCTGGACGACTTCGACGAGCTCTGCGACTACCTGGCCGGACTGCACGCCTCGAAGTACGGCCGCCTGGCCGACGGGATCACCGCGGTGCACCTCAGCGGGGTGCACGCGGCGCCGGACCAGGACGTCGCGCTGCGGCTGGTCGCGCTCGCGGACCGGCTCTACGACCGGGCGATCCCGGTGCGGGTCTCGGGCGAACCGCTGTCGGCGCTGTTCACCGACGAGATGCTGCAGGGCGGCTACCGGAAGAAGTACCTCCGCGCGATCAGCCGCCTCACCGCGCTCTCCCGGGACCTGGCCAAGTCCTGATCCGGAGCGAACGGACCGTTCACTCCGCCTAGCGCGGCGAACGGTCCGTTCCCTCCTCTTCGGACGTCTCGGTCCCGGCTCAGCTGGTGAGGACCGCTTCGATCGCGTCGAGGCCGGTGTCGAGTTCGGCCCGGGTGATCACCAGCGGCGGTGCGATTCGCAGCGTCGTGTCCTGCGTTTCCTTGCACAGCACGCCGCGCTCGGCCAGCGCCTCGCTGGCCTGGCGGCCCGTCGGCCCGCCTGCGGCGAGCTCCACGCCGGCCCACAGGCCGCGGCCCCGCACCTCGACCGCTCCGCGGCCGACGAGCTCGCCGAGCCGTGCGTGCAGGTGCGCTCCCAGCTCGCGTGAGCGCTCCTGGAACTCGCCGGTGCTCAGCATGCGCACCACGGCTCGGCCGACCGCGCAGGCCAGCGGGTTGCCGCCGAAGGTGGAGCCGTGCTGGCCGGGTTCCAGGACGCCGATGACGTCGTCGCGCCCGACCACCGCGGACACCGGCAGGATGCCGCCGCCGAGCGCCTTGCCGAGGGTGTAAAGATCGGCGCGGATGCCGTCGTGCTCGCTGGCCAGCAGCTCGCCGGTGCGGGCGAGCCCGGACTGGATCTCGTCGGCGATCAGCAGCACGTCGTTGTCGTCGCAGAGCCTGCGCAGCCGGGGCAGGTAGTCGGCCGGCGGCACGATCACGCCCGCTTCGCCCTGGATGGGCTCGACCAGGACGGCCGCGGTGCGCTCGGTGATCGCGGCCTCGACCGCCGCGGCGTCGCCGTAGTCGGTGACGATGAATCCCGGGGTGTACGGGCCGAATTCGTCGTGCGCGACCGGGTCGGTGGAGAACGACACGATGGTGGTCGTGCGGCCGTGGAAGTTGGATCCGGCCACGATGATCTCGGCCCGGTTCTCCGGCACGCCCTTGACTCGGTACGCCCACTTCCGGGCGATCTTGATGGCGGATTCGACGGCCTCGGCGCCGGAGTTCATCGGCAGTACCCGGTCGGTGCCGGTGAGTTCGGCGAGCTCGCGGCAGAACGGGCCGAGCTGGTCGTGGTGGAACGCGCGGCTGGTGAGGGTGACGCGGCCGAGCTGCTCGGTGGCGGCGGCGATCAGGTCGGGGTGGCGGTGCCCGAAGTTCAACGCCGAGTACCCGGCCAGGAAGTCCAGGTAATGCCGTCCGTCCACATCGGTCATCCAGGCGCCGGACGCCTCGGCGATCACGACCGGCAGCGGGTGGTAGTTGTGCGCGCTGTACTGCTCGTCGAGCGCGCGGTACCGCGCGGCTTGCGACGACGCTTCGAGGTGCGACGGAACGACAGTCATGGCCATTAGGTTATGTCGACGCCCGCGCATATTTCATCCGCGAGGCATTGCTTTCAGCAGCGATCTGTTGCGTGCTAGCGACAGAATGTGGAGGTTCGTTGTCTCATCGGGGGAGTGGGGCGGGCTCTTGACATCATGTGTGCGGTGAGGTTTCCGCGGATGGGGAAGGCGAGGCGCTGATGCCGGACAACGGGGAGTACCGGGTCTACCTGGGGGCGTACACGGGAGCGGAATCGGCGGCCGACGGGATCCGGCTGGCGATCGCCGATCCCGGCGGGGCGCTGCGGTGCACCGAGAGCGTGGCCGAGGTGTTCGATCCGTCCTTCCTCGCGATGGCACCCGATGGGGCGACGCTGTTCGCGGTCAGCGAGCTGCGGGAGGGCCGGGTCATCGCCTTCGCGGTGCGCCCCGACGGCACGCTCGGCGAGATCAACTCCCAGCCGACGCTGGGTGCCGCGCCCTGCCACCTGAGCGTGCACCCGTCCGGCAAGTACCTGCTGACCGCCAACTACGAGTCGGGGAACCTCGTGGTGCACCCGATCGCCGAGGGCGGCGTGCTGCGCGAGCCGTGCCACGTGGTGCAGCACAGCGGCAGCGGGCCGAACCCGCAGCGCCAGGAGGGCCCGCACGCGCACCAGGTCCTGCCCGACCCGGCCGGCCGCCACGTGCTCGCCGTGGACCTGGGCACCGACTCGGTCCACGTCTACGACTTCGACGTGGACAGCGGCCACCTTTCGCTCAAGCACGAGGTCCCGGTGCGGGCCGGTGCCGGGCCGCGGCACCTGGCGTTCCACCCGGACGGGGACCGCGCCTACGTGCTCAACGAGCTGGCGTCCTCGCTCACCGAGTTCGGCTACGACCCCGCGACCGGGGAGCTGGAGCCGGGTCGGACGCTGTCGATGCTGCCGCCGGGCTACGGGCAGCCGAACCTGGCCGCCGAAGTCGTGGTGACGCCGGACGGCCGGTTCGTGCTCGGGTCGAACCGGGGCCACGACAGCATCGCCGTGTTCCGGGCGGATTCCAGCGACGGCGAGCTCCGGCTGGTCGACATCCGCCCGGCGGGAGTGGTGGAACCTCGCCACATGGCGCTGTCGCCGGACGGCCGGGTGCTGTTCGTGGCGGGCCAGCGCAGCAACGACGTGCAGGCGTTCCGCATCGGCCAGAACGGCGAACTGACGCCGCTGGGCGAGCCGGTTCTGACGCCGACCCCGGTCTGCGTCCTCCCCGTGAGCTGACGCCGCCCGGTGCTTGATTCCGCCCTGCGTGCCGGGCGGTCACGTCCCACACTTGCCCGCGCACCGTTCTGGAACGAGCTCTCGGGCGAAATAGGGCGCGTTACTGGAGCTGGGTGCTGTAGCGGCCGTAGGCGTACTGGCTCAGTGCCGTTCGGGCCCTGCGCGCTTCCTGGCGGCGGGTCAGCCAGCCTCCCGTGGCCCCGATCGGGAAGACCCGGGCGCCGCCGCGGTACGCCGGGGCTCGGTGCCACCACTTCGACGGCGGCTTCGAACCGTTGGCCAGCCAGACCACCAGCGCCGCCCGCTTGCCGTTGTCGACCACGTCGACCCGGTTCACCTGGCTCCACGGGATCTCCCGCGTCAAGCCCAGCCGGGAGATCAGCAGCCCGTCGCTGTTGATCTTCAGGCGCAGGCTCGGCAGCAGCACCCGCCCGATCGACCAGAACATGCTGGCGGCCAGCAGCAGCATGCCCAGCCGGAAGATCGCGAGGTTCTCGGTCGAAAGCCTGCCGTAGCTCTGGAACACCTGGTACGCGCCGACCATGATCAACCCGCAGATCAGCGCCGACATCGCGGCGCGGAACCGGCCGCCGGTGGCGAACACCGGGCCGGGGTTGTCCTTGCGCACCCGCGCCACCGGGTGCTGGTTCTGCGCGGTCTGCCTCGGGCGCGCCGGGACGATCTTGTCCCGCATGCGTTCGGGCGCCACCGCCGCGGGAACCACGGGAGCGGGCGGGACGGGAGCGGGCGGGACGGGAGCCGGTGCGACCGGTGCGGGCGGCGCCGCGTTCTGGGCCTGCGTGTAGGAGCGCGTCGCGGGCCTGGGCGTCGCCGGGACCTGCTGCGGCGGGGAAGTGTCCGGCAGCGGCGCGTTCGCCGTCTGCTGCAGCTGGGTGGCGTGCTGGGCGATCACGTCGCTGATCGCGGGCGGCAGCCAGGAGTTGCCCTGCGGGCTGGACTCGCCGATCCGGTCGAGCAGGTCGCCGGGCGTCGGCCGGTCGGCCGGGTCCTTCGCCAGGCAGGCCGCCAGCAGCGGCCGCAGCCCGTCGGACACCCGGGACAGGTCGGCCTCGGCGTGCACCACCCGGTACAGCAGCGCGGCCGTGCTCTCCTCGCCGAACGGACCGGTGCCGGTCGCGGCGAACACCAGCACCGCGCCGAGGGAGAACACGTCGCTGGGCGGCCCGACCTCGGTGCCGAGGGTCTGCTCCGGGGAGAAGAAGCCCGGCGTGCCCAGGAACATGCCGGTCGCGGTCAGGGCGTTGCCGGCCATCGCCCGCGAGATGCCGAAGTCGATCACCCTCGGCCCGTCCGGGCCGAGCAGCACGTTGGCCGGCTTCAGGTCGCGGTGCACCAGGTGCGCGCGGTGGATCGCGCCGAGCGACTCGGCCAGCCCGGCGGCCAGGCTGCGCACCGTGGCCTCCGGCAGCGGGCCGTGGTCCACGACGGCCTGGTGCAGCGTCGGCCCGGGCACGTACTCGGTGGCCAGCCACGGCTGCTCGGCCGTCGGGTCGGCGTTGACGACAGCCGCGGTCCAGAACCCGCCGACCGAGCGGGCGGCGTGCACCTCCCGCCGGAACCGCTCGCGGAACTCCGGGTCCTCGGCGAGGTCGGCCCGGACGACCTTGACGGCCACCACGCGGCCGCCGCGGGAGCGGCCGAGGTAGACGCCGCCCATGGCGCCGCGGCCCAGCCGGGCGAGCAGCCGGTAGTCGCCGACCCGGGTCGGGTCGCTGGCCAGCAACGGCTGCACAGGACCTCAGCCTCCTGCCTCGAAGATCGTGGATTCGTCCCCAACGAGCTTACGGATCCGCGGCCCCGGCGTACGCCGGTTCACCGGACTCGTCCCGGTGGTGGTGCACTGGTAATCGAATACTTGGCTTCGTTCCAACCTTTTCCCCGGGTGTTCGTTGTGGGTATGATCCGGCGCACTGCGAGCCCGAAGGAACGATCACGCGGATCCGATGGGAGGCGTTTCGTGACGTCCACCGAGCAGGACCGACCCGCCGTCGCGCTGCACGGCGTGGGCAAGCGGTTTCCCGGGGTGGTCGCGGTCTCCGACGTCACGCTCGCCATCCCGCCCGGCGAGGTGCACGTGTTCGCCGGGGAGAACGGGGCGGGCAAGTCGACGCTGATGAAGCTGATCGCCCAGGTCGAACAGCTCAGCGGCGGGCGCATCGAACTGGACGGCGTCCCGGTCGCCTACCAGGGGCCCGGCGCGGCCCGGCGGCTCGGCGTGTCCATGGTCCACCAGGAGTTCGCGCTGGCCCCGGACCTGTCGGTGGCCGAGAACCTGTTCATCGGCCACGAACCCGGCCGCGGTGGGTGGATCTCGCGGGCCGAGGAACGCCGCGCCGCGCGGGAGCTGCTCGGCCACGTCGGACTGGACATCGACCCGGGACGGCGGGTGGCGCTGCTGTCCACAGCGGAGCAGCAGCGTGTCGAGATAGCGAAAGCCCTTGCGGTGCAGTCGAAAGTGCTCATCCTGGACGAGCCCACGGCCAGCCTCACCGAGCGGGAGGCGGCGGAGCTGTTCGGCATCGTCCGGGAGCTGACCGCCAAGGGCATCGCGGTGCTCTACATCTCGCACCGGCTGGACGAGATCTTCGAGATCGGCGACCGGGTGACCGTGATGCGCGACGGCGCGGTCGTCGCCACCCTGCCGGTGACCGAGCTCGACGAGGCCCGGCTGGTGCAGCTCATGGTCGGCCGCGAAGTGGAGAACCTGTACCCGCGCCACCACAACCCGCCCGGCGAGGTGCGGCTGAAGGTGGACGGGCTCACCCGGGACGACGTCGTCCGCGACGTGTCCTTCGAGGTCCGGGCCGGCGAGATCGTCGGGCTGGCCGGGCTCGTCGGGGCCGGGCGCACCGAGCTGGCGCGCGCGGTGTTCGGCGCGGAGCTGCCGGACGCGGGCACGATCACCTTGGACGGCGAGCGGTTGCGCATCCGCGGGCCGTCCGACGCCATCGCCGCCGGCATCGGATACCTCACCGAGAGCCGGAAGACCGATGGTCTTGCCCTCCAACTGGGGGTGGACAAGAACATCACGATGGCGAAGCTGCCGATGCGCGCCGGGCTGATCGACCTCGCCGGCGAGCGGCGGATCGCGGAGCGGGAGCGCGACGGCCTGCGCATCCGGGTGCCGTGGGTGGGGCGCCCGGTGCGGCTGCTCTCCGGCGGCAACCAGCAGAAGGTGATCCTGGCGCGGTGGCTGGAGACCGGCGCGGAGGTGCTGTTCTTCGACGAACCCGGCCGCGGCATGGACGTCGGGGCCAAGTCGGAGATGTTCCAGCAGATGGATTCCCTTGCCGCGCGCGGGAAAGCGGTGGTGCTCATCTCCAGCTACCTGCCGGAGCTGCTGAACATGTGCGATCGGATCCTGGTCATGCGCGGCGGGCGGATCACCGGGGAGGTCCGCCGCGCGGAGTTCTCCGAGGAACGGGTCGTCGCGCTGGCGACCGGAGCCCGCAATTCCGGAAACGGGGGCAACCGATGACCGAGCAGACCAAGTCACCGTCCACTGGGGACCGCGGCCTGCTGGGCGCGCTGGGAGACCGGCTCTCCGGCGCGGTCTCGCAGGTCGCCGCGGCGGGCGCGCTGATCGTCGTGTTCGTCGTGCTGTCGATCATCGCACCGGCGTTCCTCACCGCGGACAACCTGTTCAACCTGGGCTCGCAGACCTCGGTGAACGCGGTGATGGCGGTCGGCGTGACGCTGGTGATCATCACCGGCGGCATCGACCTGTCGGTGGGTTCGGTGGCGGCGCTGTCCGGGGTGCTCGGCGTGCTGCTGATGGCCGAGTACGGCTTCAACCCGCTGGTGGGCGTCGTGGGCGGCATCCTGGTCGGCGCGGTGGCCGGGCTGGTGAACGGGCTGCTGGTGTCGGTGGTCGGGCTGCCGCCGTTCATCGCCACCCTCGGCATGCTCAGCGTCGCCCGCGGGCTGGTGCTGATCGCCACCGGCGCCGTCGCGGTGTTCGGCGCGCCGGAATCGTTCCGGCTGCTCGGGCAGGGCGTCATCAACAGCATCCCGATCCCGGTGCTGCTCATCGCGCTCGTCGCGGTGGCCGGGCACGTGGTGCTCACCCGCACCCGCCTCGGCCGCTACGCGTACGTGATGGGCTCCAACATGGAGGCCGCGCGGCTGTCCGGCGTGCCGGTGCGGCGCTACACCACGTCCGTCTACGTGCTCTCCGGCGCGCTGGCCGGGCTCGGCGGCATGATCGCGGCGTCCCGGATCCACTCGGGCCAGCCGAACTTCGGCGAGGGCCTGGAACTCGACGTCATCGCCGCGGTCGTCATCGGCGGGGCGAGCCTGTTCGGCGGTCGCGGCACCGTGTGGGGGTCGCTGATCGGGGCGTTCCTGGTCGCCGTCATCCGAAACGGGGCGGTCCAGCTCAACATCAGCACCTTCTACCAGAACGTGCTGATCGGCGTGATCATCTGGCTGGCGGTCTGGTGGGACCGGTACCAACGGCGCAAGCTCGGCGGCGACGCCACGTGAGGAATTTGCCGCACCACTCGTTCTGCGCAGCGGAACCCCGGCGCGCGGGAGCCCGAACACCGATCCAGCAGGCCGCGATGAGCAAGGGAGCTCGGCGATGAAGAAGGTACTGACGGCGACGTGCGTGCTGCTTTCGGTTGCTGCCGCCGGGTGCAGCGTCGGGGTGCGCGAGCAGACCGGCGGCGGCGTCCAGCAGGGCGGGCCGATCAAGCTGGCCGTGGTGCCGAAGGCGATCGGGTTCGACTTCTGGGAGAAGGTCCGGGTCGGCGCCGAGTGCGCCGGGTCCAAGCACCCGGACGTGACGATCCACTGGGACGGGGTGCACGCCGAGAGCGACGTCAGCGGCCAGCAGAGCCTGCTGCAGGACCTGCTCTCGCAGGGCGACGTCAAGGGCCTGGTGTACGCGGCGACGGACGCCAAGGCGCTGGCCGACATCACCAAGTCCGCGCAGGGCCGGGGCACCACGGTGGTCAACATGGATTCCGGCACCACGCCGCAGCCGCCGGACGTGCCGGTGTTCGCGACGAACAACGTCGCCGCCGCGGAGCAGGCCACCGACGCGCTCGCCGAGCAGCTCGGCGGCCAGGGCAAGGTGGCGTTCATCGAGTTCCAGCCCGGCACGAGCACCAACGAGACGCGCGCCGAGGGCTTCAAGAAGGGCCTGGCCAAGCACCCCGGGTTGCAGCTGGTCGCGCAGCAGTCCAGCGACAGCGACTACAACCGGGCGCTGCAGGTCACCCAGGACATCCTCACCGCGAACCCGGACCTCAACGCCATCTACGCGGCCAACGAGCCCAGCGTGCTCGGCGCGGCCGAGGCGGTGCGGCAGGCGGGCAAGGCCGGCCAGGTGAAGGTCATCGGCTGGGACACCTCGGAGGGCGAGATCCAGGGCCTGCGGGACGGCGTGATCAGCGGCCTGATCGCGCAGAACCCGTTCAAGATGGGCTACGCGTCGGTGAACGCGGCGGTCGCCAAGATCCGCGGTTCGGCGGACCCGCTGCCGGACCCGGACACCGGCGCCGTGCTGATCACCAAGCAGAACGTCGACGGCCCCGACGTCCAGAAGCTCCTCAACCCCACCTGCGAGAACCCGCCCGCCTGAGCGAGGCTCCGTCACCCGATCGGTTGAGATTGGCGGGCGCGTTCGACCGGTCGGGCCGGTCGAACGCGCCTTTTGCCCGCGGCCGGGTCGGGGCGCCCCGGCGGTGGCGGTGAGAATGTCGCGGTGGCTACCGCGATCGTGAATCCGCTGGTGCAGGAGATCCTCGACCTGGTCGGGATCTTCGCCTTCGCGCTCTCCGGCGCGCTGCTCGCCGTGCGGAAGCGCTTCGACGCCGTCGGCATCGTGGTGCTGGCCGAGGTGACCGCGCTGGGCGGCGGGCTGTTCCGGGACCTGGTGATCGGCGCGGTGCCGCCGGTGGCGTTCACCAACGTCGCCTACTTCACCACTCCGCTGGTCGCCGCGATCGTGGTGTTCTTCTGGCATCCGAGGCTGGCCCGGATCCGGCGGTTCGTGATGTTCTTCGACGCGGTCGGCCTCGGCGTGTTCTGCGTGGCGGGCAGCATCAAGGCGCTGAACTACGGCATGCACCCGCTGGCGGCGATCGCGCTCGGCGCGGCGACGGCGATCGGCGGCGGCGCGGCCCGGGACGTGCTCGCAGGCGAGATCCCGGCGCTGCTGCACCCGAAGAGCGAGATCTACGCCGTGCCCGCCCTGCTCGGCAGCGCGCTGGTGTCGATCCTGGCCGTGGCCGGCGTGCTGACGCCGATCACCAGCTCGCTCGCGGCGCTGCTCGCGATCGTCATCCGGCTGCTCGCCCTGCGCTACGGCTGGCGGGCCCCGCTGGCCCGCGGAACCGGATCGGCCTAGGCGCCCCGCCGGAGCACTTCCAGCGCGGTGTCGGCGTGCGCGGCCATCCGGAACTCGTTGCGGATCACCGCGAGCACCCGCCGCTGCTCGTCGATGACGAACGTGTGCCGCTTCACCGGGATCGGGCCGAACCGCCGCTTCACGCCGAACTGGCGGGCCACCGCGCCGTCGAAGTCGGACAGCAGCGGGAAGCCGAAGCTGTGCGCCTCGGCGAACTTCTGCTGCTTCGCGACCGAATCCGTGCTGATCCCGACCGGCTGGGCGCCGAGCTCGGCGAACTCCGCGGACAGGTCGCGGAAGTGGCACGTCTCCGCCGTGCAGCCGGTCGTCATCGCCGCGGGGTAGAAGAACAGCACCACGGGGCCGTCGACCAGCAGGCCGGACAGCTTGCGCTCGGTGCCGCGCTGGTCGGTCAGCGCGAAGTCCGCCACCACATCGCCTTCTCGCATACCGCCTCCTCGAAGGAATCGGGATCCACAGGGTATGCGGACCGCCGCACACCCGGACGGCCAGCCCGCTGCCGATTCGCCACCGGTCGTCGGGGGCCATCTCTACTGTGGTCGATCATGGATTTGAAGGGCAAGAAGATCTACCTGTCCAGCACCGAAGCGCCGGTTTCCCGGGAGGAGCTGGAGCGGCGGTTGGCGGAGCTCGGCGCCGAGGTGGTCGAGCCGGACGCTGCGCCGGATGCGGTGCTGGCCGGGGAAGTCGTGTTCTCGGTTCGCTTACCGGACTTGGCGGAGCAGAAGCTCGGCGTGCCGATGCTGCCGGAAGCCGAGTTGTACGAGCTGTTGCTCCGCGGCGAGCAGGCTGACGGTTCCTTCGCCGATCACGACGCGTTGGCGGCGGCGGACGACCCGGCTGAATTGCTCGGCCTGCTCCGGGAAGCGGCCTGGGCGGCGTTCGCGCCGGAGCGGGATTTGCCTTCGCTGCGGGAAAAGCTGGCCGAACTCGAACGTGAGCACGGCATCACGCCGGCGCACCGGCTGGCGACCGAGCGGTTGGTGGCTCTCGGCGCTCGGTTGCGCCATCCGCACGCCCATCCGGCCTACGAGGACGGCGGCGGGCTGCTGGACTTCGAGCTCAGCCCGTGCGGTCGGCACCTGGCCACCGGCCGGTGGGGCGAGGACGCGGAAGCGGGCACGGTGCAGATCTGGGAGATGAGCACCGGGCGTGCCGTCAACGAGATCGTGATCGACGGCGGCGTCGGCTGGCTGGGCGACCGCGACACGGTGCAGTGGTCGGCCGACGGCACGCGCCTCGCCGTCGGGTTCTGCACCAACCAGGTCGGGGTCTGGGATCCGTTCGGGCAGAGCGTCAATCCCCACGGCTACGCGGACGTGACGGACGGGAACGACTCCTCCGCGACATTCGCGCTGGCACCCGATGGCCGCCGCGCCTACATCAGCATGCGCACGAGCCACGAGGTGATGGGCTGCATCGCGCCGCTGGACCGGGGCGAGGTCGTCTACGCCCATCAGTTCCAGCACGTCCGGGGCGTACAGCCCGAATTGCTCCCCGAGCCGATCCCGGCGGAGGCCAGGCGGGTGCTCGGGCCCTCGCAGGTCGGCCGTGGCGGAGAGCCCGACCACTACGAGTGGTTCTTCGACCGGGTGCGGTGGTCGCGCGACGGCACCCGGCTCCTGGGCGACGACGGCCCGCTGGCCTGCGTCGTCGACCTGCCGGGCGGGCGGATGCGCTGGGTGGCGCACATCGGCGATGCCGGCTGGAACGGCCTCAGCACCCCGCTCGCGTGGAGCCCGGACGACCGGTTGGTCGCCGCCGTCGCGAGCGGCGAGCCCGGCACGCTGACCGTGCTCGACGCCCGCACCGGGAACCAGGTCGGCGAATCCGTGGAGCAGGTCCCGGGCATGCTGCACTGGGGCATGCGCGGAAGCGCTGCGCGGCTGGCGATCGTGCTGCCTGACGGCGGTGGCGTCGACGTCCACGACGAGGATGGCCGCCGCTTCCACCTCGACATCGACACGACCGAGCAGATCGGCATGCACGATGCGGGCCCCGAGCGCCCGTGGGCGTGGGAACCGTCGGGGGCGCACGGCGCGTGCCTGACGGCCGACGAGCGGGTCGAGGTGTGGTCCCTGGGCGACGAGCCGGCGTGCGTGCGGTCGGTCGAGGTGCCGGCGGAGACGACGGCGGTGCTGTGGGGCGCCTCCGGAGTGCTCGCCGTGCTGGGGGAGTACACGCTGCGGTTCGTTCGCGCCCGGACCGGTGAGGTTCTCGGCGACTTCTCGTTCGGCCAGGAATCCGACGAGGGACTTCGTTCCGTTGAGGAGGGCGACTTCATCGGCGACATGTTCCAGGAGGATTCGTTCCCGCTGGACGAGTCGACCTGGTGCACCATCGCCAAACCGGCCGTGGGCCCGGCGGCGTCGCTGGTGATCGCCCCGGAGGGGCGGGATGCCGACCTGGACGCGGTGCTGGCGTGGACCGTGGACCGGCGCTTCGCGTGGCCGGTGCGGTGGGGCGTCCTGGACGTCGTCGAGGATCTCGAAGCCGCCGAGGCCGCGCTGCAGCGGTGACTTCGCGCCGTGGCCCCGCGCGCACGGGGCCACGGCGGCCGGTCATCGCGCCGGAATCCGGCGCTGCTGGAGGACAAGCCCGGCGATGAGCGACAGGGCCATCAGGATTCCCATCGTCAGCACGGAACCCGAGATGGTGAGCCGGTCCGCCAGCAGCGCCACCACCACGAGCAGCGCGCAGCCCACCCCCGTCAGCACCAGGACCGGCGCGCCCGCGTCGGCCATCCGGGAGTGCAGGACGGCGGTCGTCACCAGGTAGACGATCAGCGGGATCGCGACGGTCAGCGCTCCGGAGACGGTGCTCACGTGCGCCTTGTGGGCGTTGACGTCGATGGCCACCTCCAGCCCGGCGCCGACCGCGGCGACTGCGGCGAACACCAGGTAGTGGCCGTATCCCCAGGCCAGCGGGGCGCGCTTCGCATCGCGCAGCTGCTCGGCCGCGGAGTGCTTGAAGTAGATCCACCACATCGCGAAGATCATCAGCAACCCGCCGATGCCGATCTCCAGCAGCTCCGGTGACCAACCGCCGTCGGAGACGTCCTCCTGGATCGCGGCGGTCACGGCCAGCACCACCTCGCCGAGCACGATGATCGTGAACAGCCCGTAGCGCTCCGCGATGTGGTGCGGGTGCCAGGGGGTCAGGTCGCGCCGCTCGGCGAACGCCGGAACCGCGAGCTCGGCCAGCACCAGCACCGCGAAACCGGCCTCGGCCCACGGGTGCGGCAGCGCCAACCGCAGGAGCCAGCCGATCTGCACCACCGAGATGCCGGCCGCGTACCGCAGCGAGCAGCCGCGGCTCTCGGGATGCTCGCGCGCGGCGCGCAACCACTGGGCGACCATCGCCACGCGCATCACCACGTAGCCGATGGTCACGACGGTGAAGTCGTAGTCGTGGAACGCGCCGGGCACCCCGGCGGCGAGCACCAGCACCCCGCCCATCTGCAGCAGCGTCAGCGCGCGGTAGAGGGCGTCGTCGGTGTCGAAGGCGGAGGCGAACCAGGTGAAGTTCATCCAGGCCCACCAGATCGCGAAGAACACCATGACGTAGCCGATGCCGAACTCGGCGAAGTGCCCCTCGGCGAGCCCGTGGTGCAGCTGCACGGCGGCCTGGCCGACGGCCGCGACGAAGCACAGGTCGAACAGCAGCTCCAAGGGCGTGGCCACGCGGTGCTGTTCTGCCGGGTCGCGCGCGACCATCACGCGCCGCAGGGGTGGGATGTTCATGGCCCGGATTCTCTCCAAGCCGAGCGGAGCCCGCTAAGGGTCGTTCCGGAACGGGACGCGGCACGTGCGAGGCGTGGCCGTCCGGGCCGCCGGTTTCGCGCGAAACCGGCATTCGGCGTGGGGCGGAACGGCGGTTTCGCGCGAAACCGCCACCGGTGCCGGGTGCCTTCGGAGGAGCTCGTCCGGATCCTTTCCGGAACGGCCGCTAGGGCACCGCGCCGACGGGTAGCCGGGAGGCATGCCCGAATTGCCCGACGTGGCGGGATTTCGCCGGGTCGCGGAGCAGGCGACCGGCAAGCAGGTGCGCGAGGTGCGCGTGCACGACGCGCAGGTGTTGCGCGGTATCGGCGCAGACGCGTTCGAGCGCGCGCTGCGGCGCAGGTTCTTCGCCGAGCCGCGGCGGCACGGCAAGTGGTTGCTGATCCCGACGGCGGCCGCCGCGAACGCCTCGGCGGCGCCGCCGACCTTGCTGGTGCACTTCGGGATGACCGGGAATCTCCAGTGGTGCGCCCACGACGAGGAACTGCACGCGCACGACCGGGTCGTGTTCGACTTCGCCGCCGGCGAACTCCGCTACCGGGACATGCGGAAGCTGACCGGCATCCACCTCGCGCGGGAGCAGGCCGAAGTGGACGGTCTGCTGGCCGACCTCGGCCCGGACGCGCAGCGCATCGACGCCGCCGAGTTCGACTCGCGGCTCACCCGCACCCGGCGTCGCCTCAAGCCGGCGCTGATGGATCAGTCGGTGCTCGCCGGGCTCGGCAACATCTGCGCCGACGAAATCCTCTGGCGGGCCCGGATCAACCCGAACCGCTCCACTGCGGAGCTCAGCGACGGCGATCTCGGCCGGTTGCACCGCGAGATGCGCGAGATGCTGCGGGTGGCGGTTCGGGCGGGCCGGATTCCGGACGGCGCGTCGTGGCTGACCGGGCACCGCGAGGAACCGGACCGCAGGTGTCCGCGGTGCTCGTCGGCGTTGCGGCGCTTGAGGATCGGCGGCCGCAGCACCCTCTTCTGCCCGGTGTGCCAGCCGGGGTGACCGCTTAGCACCCATGCCCGGAGTGCATGCATTCATGCGCAGAGCGTGTTGTAACCTGAAAGAACTTCAGGGGGTCAGGGTCGGATCGGGGGGTCCGACCGCGCGGAGCCGGGCCCGAGGGGGATCCGGCCCGGCTCCGTACGGCCCACCCTTCCGCGCGCCGGTGTGATCGACGTGGCCTAGCGCACTGTTCACCGGTCGGTAATCGCTGTTTTTGGCATGATCTGCCCGACGAGGGCCCTGCAGCGGCAGCGCAGCCGGAAGCGGAAGGATCGGTGTGGTGACGAAGATCGAACGCCTGGGAGTCGTCGGTGGCGGGCAGATGGGCGGCGGCATCGCCGAGGTCAGTGCCCGGGCAGGCATCGACGTGATCGTGTGCGAGGTCAGCACCGAGGCCGCCCGCGTCGGCCGGGCCAGGCTGTGGAAGTCGCTCAACCGCGGCGTGGAGAAGGGCAAGCTCACCGAGGCCGAACGCGACGAGGCGCAGTCCCGGCTGCACTTCACCACCACGGTCACCGACCTCGATGACCGGGACATGGTCATCGAGGCGATCGCCGAGGACGAGGGGCTGAAGCTCAAGCTGTTCGCCGAGCTGGACAAGGTGGTGTCCGACCCGGAGGCGATCCTGGCGTCGAACACGTCGTCCATCCCGATCGCCAAGCTCGCCGGCGCCACCAAGCGCCCGGAGCGGGTCATCGGCGTGCACTTCTTCAACCCGGTGCCGGTGCTCAACCTCGTCGAGCTCGTGCCGTCGCTGCTGACCGCCGAGGACACGGTGGCGCGGGCCACGGCGTTCGCCGGTGACCAGCTGGGCAAGGAGACCATCCGGGCCAAGGACCGGTCCGGGTTCATCGTCAACGCGCTGCTGGTGCCGTACCTGCTGTCGGCGATCCGGATGCTGGAGGGCGGCTTCGCCACCGCCGAGGACATCGACAAGGGCATGGTGCTGGGCTGCGCCCACCCGATGGGCCCGCTGCGCCTGTCCGACCTGGTCGGCCTGGACACCCTGAAGGCGATCGCGGACTCGCTGTACGCGGAGTACGCCGAGCCCACCTACGCGGCCCCGCCGCTGCTGCAGCGGATGCTCGACGCCGGTCTCAAGGGCAAGAAGACCGGCAAGGGCTTCTACACCTACGGCAGCTGACCGCTCGCGCGCTCGTGAGTGCGAAAACCGGTTCTTGCCGGGGTTCGCACTCACGAGCTGCGCTCAGGCGTCGTTGAGGAAGGTCAGGATCGCCTCGGTGATCCGGGTCGGGTCGTCCTCCATGGGGAAGTGGCCCGCGTCGGGGATGATCGACAGCACCGCGCCCGGGATGTCCTCGGCCAGGCGTTGCGCGAAGGCGAGCGGTTGCCAGCGGTCTTCCGCTCCCCACACGATCTTCGTCGGCGCCGCAAGGGTTTTCAGCAGCGGAGCCACCCGTTGCGTCGGCGTCGAGTCGTAGTGGCGGACCTGGTGCTCGAAGAACGACGCCCGGCCCATCGGCGTCCGGTGCGCAGCGAGGTAGGCCTCCAGGGTTTCGCCGGTCATCTGGGCCGGGTCGGCCACCGTCATCGCCAGTTGGCGGGTCAGCATCGCCTCGAACTCCGCCTGGGGCATGGCGGCGTGGTCGGCGAGGTGGTCGCGGATGATCTCCCGCCAGGTGCTCGACGGCCACGAGTCGTAGCTGACCGAGTCGATCAGCACGAGGCGTTCGACGCGGTCCGGGTGGCGGGTGGCGAAGAGCTGGGCCACCGCGCCGCCGATGTCGTGGGCGATCAGCGAGCAGCGCCGGATTTCCTGCTGCGCCAGGACTTCTCCGAGCAGATCGGCCTGCGCCTCGACCGAGGTGTCGCGGTTCGGCGGGCGCTCGGAGGCGCCGTAGCCCAGCAGGTCGTAGGCCAGCACGCCGTGCCCCGCGGCTTCGACTGGTGGGATCACGTCGCGCCAGATGTGGGAGTGCGACGGCGTTCCGTGCAGGAACACGAGCGTTTCGCCGGTGCTCCCGGCGGTTCGCCGGTAGGCCAGCCGGACTCCGTCGACGATCAGGTTGCGGTCCAGGATCATGCCGCGCCGTCCAGGGTGATCACGAGCTTGCCGAAGAAGTCCTTGGCGGCGAAGGCCTTCTGCGCTTCGGGCAGTTCGTGCAGCGGGTACGTTCCGGCCAGCAGCGGCGTCAGCTCGCCGCGGGCGATGTGCTGCAGGAGCTGGGCGAAGTCGTCGTGGGTGCCGAACGACGAGCCGATCAGCTGCAGCTGGCGGAGGTAGACCGTGCGCAGGTCCGTCTCCACCAGCGGGCCGGCGATCCCGCCGGCCACGACGTAGCGGCCCAGTGGCCCGAGCATCCGCAGCAGCGCGGGGAAGCTGGGCCCGGCCACGACGTCGGCGACCACGTCGGCCGGGCCGGCCGCGGCCCGCACCGCCGCGTCCAGGTCGGCCGCACGCCGGTCCACCGTCGCTTGCGCTCCGAGACGCAGCGCGCGCTCCCGCTTCGAGTCGCTGGTGATCGCCACGACGCGCGCTCCGCGCAGCGTCGCGAGCTGGATCAGCGCCGAGCCGACCCCGCCGGAGGCGCCGGTGACCACCACGGTCTCACCGGCGCCGACGGCCGCCCGGTTCAGCATCCGCATCGCCGTCGCGTACGCGGTGGGGAACGTCGCCAGCTCCGCATCGCCGAGGTCGCTGTCGATCCGGTGGGCGTTCTGGGCGGGCACGGTGGTGAATTCGGCGAATCCGCCGTCGCGCTCGCTGCCCAGGTACGCGGTGTCGACCAGTTCTCGTTCGCCGCCGGTGTAGAGCATCGGGTCGACGATCACCCGCTCGCCCAGCCGCGATCCGGGCACGCCCGCGCCGGTCTGGTCGATGCGGCCGACCACGTCGGCGCCCTGGATGCGCGGGAATTCCAGCGGCTCACGCCGCCAGCCCGCGCTCGCCCCCGGGTCGTCGGGGGAGCCGTACGCGCCTTCGCGGGTCCAGATGTCGGTGTTGTTGATCGCCGTCGCGGCGACCCGGATGCGCACCTCGCCGGGCCCGGCCTGCGGCTCGGGCACGTCTTCCCGGTACGCCAGCTTCTCCGGTCCGCCGAAACCGGTGAGCAGCACTGCCCGCATGGGAAACACTCCGTCCTGGTTCTTGGCGCCGGTCGGGGCAGGTATACCGACCGGTGTGGTTACCAGAGTAGGCATGCTCGGCCGCGTTGTGTCAACACACCGGTCGGTATAGTCGAGGCGTGGAGTTGTTGGAGAAGCTGACGCCGGCCGGGCGGCGGGTGCTCGACGTGGCGGCCGAGCTGTTCTACCGGCAGGGCATCCACGCCGTCGGCGTCGAGGCGATCGCCGCCGAAGCGGGCGTCACGAAGAAGACCCTGTACGCGTGCTTCGGCTCGAAGGACCGGCTCGTCACGGCGTACCTCGTCGAGCGGGACCAGCGGTGGCGCGCCTGGCTCCAGCAGTGGGTCGCCGAGCACGCGGCCACGCCGGAGGACGAGCTGCTGGCGGTCTTCGACGCGCTCGACGCGTGGATGGGCGGCGCGGACTTCCGGGGCTGCGGATTCGTCAACGCCCTGGCGGAGATCCCCGATCCGGAGAGCCCGGCCCGTGCCGTGATCATCGGCCAGAAGCGGTGGATGCGCGAGTACTTCGAGAAGCTCGCCGCGGCGGCCGGGCTGGCCGATCCGGCAGACTTCGCCGACAGCGCGCTGCTGCTCTACGAGGGCGCGACGGTCGCGGCCTCGGCGGGCTTCGACGGCGCGGTCCGCCAGGCGCGCCGGACCGCGGAGATCCTGCTCGGGGCCTGAGTTCCGGCTCGATCAGTCCACTTCGGACGCGATGGTGGCGCGCAGCGCGTCGACCGCGTGCCTGCGGTGCTCGTCGAGCAGGCGCACGAGGTCGTCGGCTCGTCGATCCGCGACCGCCGCCACGATCGAATCGTGCTCGTGGCGGACGCGCTCGCGGTTGGAGTTGGAGTTGTAGTACACCGCGCGGTAGGCGTCGGTGGCGTCCCAGAGCGTGCGCACGACGCGCAGCAGGCGGGGCATCCCGGCGGGCTCCAGCAGCGCGAAGTGGAACCGCCGGTTCGCCGCGATCATCGCGACCAGGTCGCCGCTGTCGGCGGCCTTCTCGACGTCGCCCTGGGCGTCGGTGATGCGCGCCAGGTCGGCGTCGGTGAGCCGCTCGGTGGCCACCGCCGCGGCCTCCGATTCGAGCAGCTCGCGCATCCGGTAGACCTCCAGCAGGTCGCTCAGCGACAGCTCCGCCACCGAATACCCCCGGTGCGGCTGGTAGATCACCTGGCCCTCGGCCTCCAGCGTCTTCAGCGCCTCGCGCAGCGGAACCCGGCTCACGCCGAGGCGCTGGGCGATGGTGTCCTGCCGGATCGGCTGGCCCGGCGCCAGCTCCCCGGACACGATGGCATTGCGGAGCTCGCCGAGGACGAACTCCTGGGTGGTGGGTGGTCGTTGCATCGGCTCTCCGGTTTTCGCGGTTCTCCGGCGTCTTGACCGCCGCTCGATCCACTGTATATTGGATCCAATATTACGGCGAGGCAAGCCGCTGTTCGGGCCACCGCGCCCGAATCGCACTGGTCTGCCTGGCGGAAGGGTGGGTGCATGGAGACGCTACCGCTGCAGGGCGTGGTCGTCGCGGACTTCAGCCGGGTGCTGGCCGGGCCGTACGCGACCATGCTGCTGGCCGACCTCGGCGCGACGGTGATCAAGGTGGAACGGCCCGGCGGTGGCGACGACACGCGTTCGTGGGGCCCGCCCTGGACCGAACGCAGCTCCGCCTACTTCGAGTCGGCCAACCGCAGCAAGCGAAGCATCACCCTCGACCTCGCCGACCCGGTCGGGCAGGAGGCCGCGCGCCGGCTCATCCGCCGCGCCGACGTCGTGGTGGAGAACTTCAAGTCGGGCTCGCTGGCCCGCTACGGCCTGGACCACGAGAGCGCGCTCGGCATCAACCCGCGGCTGGTCTACGCCTCGATCTCCGGGTTCGGCAGCAAGGAAGGCGCGCACCTGCCCGGCTACGACTTCGTGGTGCAGGCGCTCGGCGGCCTGATGAGCATCACCGGCGAGGCCGACGGCGCGCCGATGAAGGTCGGCGTGGCGCTGGTGGACGTGCTCACCGGCAAGGACGCGGCGCTGGGCATCATGGCGGCGCTACGGCATCGCGAGCTGACCGGCCGCGGCCAGCACGTCGAGGTGAACCTGCTGTCCAGCCTGCTGGCGTCGCTGGCGAACCAGATGAGCAACCTGCTGACCACCGGGGTCGCGCCGCAGCGGATGGGCAACCGGCACCCGAGCATCGCGCCGTACGAGGCGCTGCGCTGCGAGGACGCCTTCCTGGCCGTCGCGGTCGGCAACGACGGGCAGTTCCGCAAGCTCTGCGACGCGCTGGGCCTGGTCTCGCTGCCCGACGACCCGAGGTTCGCGACCAACGCGCAGCGGGTGGCCAACCGCGAGGAACTGGCCAAGCAGCTGGAGAACGTGCTCGGCGCGCGGACCGCCGCGGACTGGCAGCGGCGCCTGCAGGGCGTGGGCATCGCGTGCGGCCAGGTCAACGACCTGTCGCGGGCCGTGCACTACGCCGAATCGCTGGGACTGCGGCCGATGGTCGATCCCGGTGGCGGCGCGGCGATGCAGGTGCGCACGCCCATCGACTTCTCCGGCCACGGCACCGCCGAGGTGGCGGCGCCGCCGCTGCTCGGCGAACACACCGAGGAAGTCCTCGCCTGGCTGGAGGATTCCGAACAACAGCTTTCCCCGCTCGTCTCGAGGAGGAGCCCGCAATGAGTGCCGGTGGAAAACGTCCCGCGTTCGACCCGCGCGATCCGCTGGGGATCGACGCCGAATTCACCCCGGAGCAGCTCGCGATGCGCGACAGCGTGCGCGCGCTGTGCCGGGACCACGTGCAGCCGCACGTCGCGGAGTGGTTCGAGCGCGGCGAACTCCCGCAGGTCCGGGAACTGGCCCGGGAACTGGGCAAGCTCGGCGTGCTCGGCATGCACCTGGAGGGCTACGGCTGCGCCGGACTGTCCGCAGTGGACTACGGCATCGCCTGCGAGGAGCTGGAGGCCTGCGATTCCGGCCTGCGCTCGCTGGTTTCGGTGCAGGGCTCGCTCGCGATGTTCGCGATCTGGCGGTGGGGCTCGGAGGAGCAGAAGCAGCACTGGCTGCCGCAGATGGCCGCGGGCGAGGCGATCGGCTGCTTCGGCCTGACCGAGCCCGACCACGGCTCCGACCCGGCCTCGATGCGCACCGCCGCGCGCCGCGACGGCTCCGACTGGGTGCTCAACGGCCGCAAGATGTGGATCACCAACGGCACGGTCGCCTCGGTCGCCGTGGTGTGGGCGCAGACCGATGAGGGCGTGCGCGGCTTCGTCGTGCCGACCGGCACGCCGGGCTTCTCGGCGCCGGAGATCAAGCACAAGCTCTCGCTGCGGGCGTCGGTGACCAGCGAGCTGGTGCTCGACGACGTCCGGCTGCCCGCCGACGCGGTGCTGCCGGAGGTCACCGGGCTGCGCGGGCCGCTGTCCTGCCTGAACGAGGCGCGCTACGGCATCGTGTGGGGCGCCGTCGGCGCCGGGCGCAGCTGCCTGGAGGTGGCGCTGGACTACGCGACCACCCGCGAGCAGTTCGGCCGGCCGATCGGCGGTTTCCAGCTCACCCAGGCGAAGCTCGCCGACATGGCGGTGCGCGTCCAAAATGGACGGTTGCTGGCGCTGCACCTCGGCAAGCGCAAGGACGCCGGCGAGCTGATCCCGCAGCAGGTGAGCTTCGGCAAGCTCGACAACGTCCGCGGTGCGCTGGAGGTGGCCCGCACGGCCCGGACCATCCTGGGCGCCAACGGGATTTCGCTGGAGTACCCGGTGATCCGGCACATGACGAACCTGGAGTCGGTGCTGACCTACGAGGGCACCAGCGAGATGCACGCCCTGACCATCGGCCAGGCCCTGACCGGCCTCGCGGCCTTCCGCGGCTGATCTGCCCGGCAGTTTCAATTGAAACTGCCGGACGGTTTCGATGAGGTTTTTCCAACCTCGATTTGCGTGGCGGTGCGGGTGGCGGAACCTCAGAGGCTCCCTGGTCTGTGGGTGCCCTTCCTTATGTATGTCCGATACACGGCGTCGGGGCCGTCCTCGCCGAGGGAACCCCGAAGGGGTGGGCGCCGTGAACCCGCGGCGGTGCAGGTGTCGTAGGTGGGTTATGCGCCTGCGGCGCATGCGACACCCCATCGACGTGCAGCTTTGCGACCCGCGACTGCGGGCTCACCAGGATGAAAAACGCTCGATTGAAACTGGCGGACAGTTTCAATTGAAACTGCGATGGGTTGTCCACACCCTCCGGCGTGTCGTCGGGCGACACGCCGGAGGGCCGCAGTTTCCATTGAAACTGCGGTCCGGGCCCGGGTGGGGTCAGCGGAGCATGGGCGGCAGGACGCGGTGGGTCCAGTCGGTGGCCTGCTCGTAGGCGTGCGCCAGTTGCAGGAGCGGCCACTCCGCGTGGTTCCGGCCGATCAGCTGGATCCCCATCGGCAGCCCGGATTCGCTGAAGCCGACCGGCAGGTTGACGATCGGCAGCCCGGACAGCGTCCACGGCGCGACCGTCTCCATCCAGCGGTGGTAGGTGTCCATCGACCGGTCGCCGATCTGCTGCGGCCAGCGCTGCCCGGCGTCGAACGGGAACACCTGCGCGCTCGGCGCGAGCAGGAAGTCGTAATCCTCGAACAGCCCGGCTACCGCGGCGTACCACTCGTCGCGGCCGGTCAGGGCGCGCGCGATGTCGTCGACCGTCAGCCGCCGGTAGCCCTCGATCTCGAAGATCAGCTCCGGCTTGAGCAGCTCCCGGGTGGCCGGGTCGGCGTGCAGCTCGGCGTTCTTGCGCCCGACCGTCCAGGCCCGCCACAGCAGGAAGGTCTCCCATGCCTGCTCGACCGGCAGCCGGCGCGACACCGGCTCCACCTCGCAACCGATCTCGGCGAACGCGCCGAAGGACGCCGTGCACAGGTCGAGCAGCCCCGGCTCGGTGGCCAGGTAGCCGTCGAAGTCGCCGATCCAGCCGATCCGGGCCCCGCCGAAGTCGTGTTCCAGGTTCCCGGTGAACAGCTCCGGATCCTGCTCGATGCTCAGGGGCGCGCGCTCGTCCGGGCCGGCCATCGTGGACAGCAGCATCGCGATGTCCCGCACCGTGCGGCCCATCGGGCCGACCACGGCGGGCTCGCTCAGGAACCCCTCGCTCGGGATGCGGCCGAAGCCGGGGCGCAGCGACACGAGGTTCCCCCACGCCGCGGGGTTGCGCAGCGATCCCATGAAGTCGCTGCCGTCGGCGACCGGCAGCATGCGCAGGGCCAGCGCGGCACCGGCGCCGCCGCTGCTGCCGCCCGCGCTGCGCGTGGTGTCGTAGGCGTTGAGCGTGGTGTCGAACACCGGGTTGAAGGTGTGCGAGCCCAGGCCGAACTCGGGGACGTTGGTCTTGCCGACGACGATCGCGCCGGCCTCCCGCATCCGCCGCACGTGCAGGTCGTCGGTCGTCGCGACCTGGTCGGCGAAGATCGGCGAGCCCATCGTGGTGGGGAACCCGTTCGCGTGGGAGAGGTCCTTCACCGCGATGGGGAAGCCGTGCATCCAGCCGGTGGGGTCGCCGCGGTCGAGCTCCTCGTCGCGCTGGCGCGCCTGCTCGATGAGTCCGGCCTCGTCGGCGCGGGACACGATCGCGTTCACCGCCGGGTTGAGCCGGTCGATGTGCCGGAGGTAGGTCTCCATCACCTCGACGCAGGTGATCTCCCGGCGGCGGATCAGCCAGGACAGCTCCACGGCATCCAGCAGCACCAGGTCGGGTACCTCCGGCGCGGGAAGCCGGGAACCGGGCGCCATGACCACGCTGTCTTCCTGTTGTCGACCCACGTGTTGACCTTTGCGCCTCGGCGGGGCCGACGTCAACCGGGCGGTCGGGGAGGCGTGCGTCACGTTAGCGTTGCTAAAAATCGGCCCGCTTCGCACGCTGGTAAGACCACCGCACCGCACCGTGCCGCGAGGAGGACGCATGCCCGCAGTGGCCGTCGCCGAGCAGGCTCCGCGGACCATCGGGATCCCGCGGGTGCTGTCGTCCGTCGCCGCGGTCGTGACGGTCGGGGTGTTCCCGGTGTTCCTAGTCGGCGGCATGGGCGTGCAGCTGCAGCAGGACCTCGGATTCGGCGCTGCGCTGCTGGGTGTGGGCGCGGCCGGCTTCTTCGGCGTCGCGTCGCTGTCGTCCCGGACGATGGGGTGGGTCGTCGAGCGGATCGGTGCCCGGAAGGGCATGCGGTTGGGCGCGCTCGGCAGCTCGATCTGCCTGTTCGGGCTGGCCATGGCGCCCGGCGTGCCCTGGCTGCTGGGCCTGCTGTGGGTGGCCGGACTGCCGAACTCGCTGGCCCAACCGGCCTCTAACCTGCTCATCGCGCAAGGCATCCCGGCCAATCGCCGGGGCATGGGCTTCGGCGTCAAGCAGTCCTCCATCCCGGCCGCGACGCTGCTGGCCGGGGTCGCGGTGCCCGCCGTGGCGCTGACGGTCGGCTGGCGCTGGGTGTTCGTGATCGCCGGCGCGGTCGGCCTGGTCGCCGCGGTAGCGGTGCCGCGGTTGCCCGATGCCGAGCGGTCCGTCGCGCGCAGTGCCGATTCCGGCGGGCGCGACGCGGGCCGCGGTGCGCTGCTGTTGCTGGCGATCTCCGGTGGCCTCGGTTCGGCGGCGGCCAACGCGCTCGGCGCGTTCGTCACCACCACCGCCGTCGAGGTCGGGTTCAGCCCGTCCGCGGCGGGATTGGTGCTGTCGCTGGGATCGGCGACCGGGCTGACGGTCCGGTTGTGCGCGGGGGTCATCGCGGACCGCAAGAACCTGAACCTGGTGCGGATGATCACCGCGATGCTGCTGATCGGCTCGATCGGCTTCGGGTTGATGGCGGTGAACTCGCCGGTGGCGTTCCTGATCGGTGTGTCCATCGGCTTCGGCGCGGGCTGGGCCTGGCCGGGTCTGCTGAACTTCGCGGTCGCCAAGATCGCCCCGAACCGGGTCGCCAGCGCCACCTCGTTCACCCAGACCGGCATCTACCTCGGCGGCAGCCTCGGGCCGCTGCTCTTCGGCGTCCTGGCGGAGCAGGCGGGCTTGGCGGGGGCGTGGCTGGCGGCGGGAATCGCCGCAATCCTCGCGGGCGTCCTGCTGCTGTTCGTCCGCCGCTGAGCCAATTCCCGATTTTAGGCAAAATTGGGAGCTTGTCTGTCGGTGACGTCGCGTGGGGGCGTTCCGATTTTAGGCAAAATTGGAAACCCCTCCGGGCGTTCCGGAGTTCGTCAGTGCTTCCGGGCGACTCCGCCGTAGAGCAGGCGGTAGGGGCGCTTCGCCGCGGTCCGGCCGGGTTCCGGGCGCCAGTCCGAGAGGTACGTCGTTCCCGGCGGGACGACCTCGAAGTCGCCGAACTGCTTCTCGATCCACTCCACTTCGCGCGGGTGCAGCGGGTCCGCCGTCTCCTCGTAGCGGGCCGTGAGGACGCGCATCTCGTCCGCGTCGTGGCTGCCGGTCAGGTGTGAGATCACCAGGTGGCTGCCGGGGACCAGCGCGTCGCGGTAGGCCTCGACCAGCGCGACCGGGTCGTCGGAGTCGGGGACGAAGTGCAGCACCGCCGTCATCAGCAGCGCCACCGGCCGGTCCAGGTCGAGCAGTTCGGCGGCTTCCGGGGAATCCAGGACCGCCCACGGGTTCCGGCAGTCCGCCCGGATGATCTCGGCGCGTGGCTCGCCGGTCAGCAGCGGCTTGCTGTGCGCGACGGTGAGCGGTTCGTTGTCCACGTACAGCACCCGGAAGTCGCGGGTCCGGCGCCGTGCCACCTCGTGCACGTGGCCGATGGTGGGAATGCCCGAGCCGAGGTCGACGAACTGGCGCACGCCGTGCGCGAGCAGGTACTCCACGGAGCGCCAGACGAACGCCCGGTTCTCGCGGTACGACTCGCCGATGTGCGGCAGCTCCCGCTCCAGGTCTTCCATGAAGGCCCGCTCGCAGCCGAGGTTGTGGCTGCCGCCGAGGAAGGCGTCGTAGATCCGGGCTGCGCAGGGCCGGGTGATGTCCATTTCCCGGACCGGCGGAATGCGCATGTCGGTCATGATCATCCTCCCCCGCTCACTGGAATCGTACAGTAGTCAATCAGTGACACAGGGTGTTCGCGGTCGATCCGGTGTTGCTCTTGCTGACGGTCGCGCGCGCGTACGACGATGGTGGCCGAAACGACGATTTGCTGGAGGTGCTCGTGGCCGACGACGTCCGCGCGGTGGTGGCGACCGGGAAAGGCGCACCGGTCGAGGTGGTGACCATCCGCGTTCCGGATCCGGGACCCGGCGAGGCCGTGGTGCGGGTGCAGGCGTGCGGGGTGTGCCACACGGACCTGCACTACCGCGAGGGCGGTATCAGCGATGAGTACCCGTTCCTCCTCGGGCACGAGGCCGCGGGCATCGTCGAGGCGGTCGGCGAGGGCGTGCGCGACGTGCAGCCCGGCGACTTCGTGATCCTCAACTGGCGCGCGGTGTGCGGGGTGTGCCGGGCCTGCAAGCGGGGCCGGCCGCAGTACTGCTTCGCGACGCACAACGCCGCGCAGCCGATGACGCTGACCGACGGCACGCCGCTGTCGCCGGCGCTGGGCATCGGGGCCTTCGCGGAGAAGACGCTGGTGCACGCCGGGCAGTGCACCAAGGTCGATCCCGCGGCGCGCCCGGCGGTGGCCGGGCTGCTGGGCTGCGGCGTGATGGCCGGGATCGGGGCCGCGATCAACACCGGCGGCGCCGGGCCCGGGGACACCGTCGCGGTGCTGGGCTGCGGTGGCGTCGGCGACGGCGCGATCGCAGGGGCGAGCATGGTCGGGGCGCGGCGGATCATCGCGGTGGACCGGGATCCGAAGAAGCTGGAGTGGGCGCGGCAGTTCGGCGCCACGCACACCGTCAACGCCGCCGAGACCGACGCCGTCGAAGCGATCCGGGAGCTCACCGGTGGATTCGGCGCCGACCTGGTGATCGATGCGGTCGGCCGCCCGGAGACCTTCGAGCAGGCCTTCTACGCGCGCGACCTGGCCGGCACCGTCGTGCTGGTCGGCGTGCCGACGCCGGAGATGAAGCTGGAGCTGCCGCTGCTCGACGTGTTCGGTCGCGGCGGCGCGGTGAAGTCCAGCTGGTACGGCGACTGCCTGCCGGAACGCGACTTCCCGATGCTGATCGAGCTCTACCTGCAGGGCCGGCTGCCGCTGGAGAAGTTCGTCAGCGAGGAGATCGCGCTGGACCAGGTGGAGCAGGCGTTCGAGAAGATGCACCGCGGCGAGGTGCTGCGTTCGGTGGTGACCTTCGGATGACGCCGCGCATCGACCACACGACCACGTCGGGCACTTTCTCGCTGGACGGCCAGACCTTCGACGTCGAGAACAACGCGTGGGTGGTCGGCGACGACAGCGAGTGCGTGATCATCGACGCGCCGCACGACGTCGCGGCGATCCGCCGGCTCGTCGGCGACCGCCACGTGCTCGGCGTGGTGTGCACACACGCCCACGACGATCACGTGCGCAGGGCTCCGGAGCTGGCCGACGCGGTCGGCGCGCCGATCTTCCTGCACCCCGACGACATGGTGCTGTGGAATCTGGTGCACCCGGACCGGGAGCCCGACCGGGAGCTCGCCGACGGCCAGGTGATCGAGGTCGGCGGCGCGAGCCTGCGGGTGCTGCACACGCCCGGCCACGCGCCGGGCGCGGTCTGCCTGTACTCGCCGGAGCTCGGCGTGGTGTTCACCGGCGACACGCTGTTCGCCGGCGGGCCCGGCGCGACCGGACGGTCCTATTCGGACTTCGACGTCGTCGTGGCGTCGATCCGGGACCGGCTGCTGCCGCTGCCCGAGGACACCGAGGTCCGGACCGGGCACGGGGAGAGCAGCACGATCGGCGCGATCCGGCCGCAGTTCGACGAGTGGGTCGCGCGCGGGTACTGATCGTTCCAGGCATGTCGGTGGCGGCGAACCAGTAGGTTCGCCGCTACGACTTTCGCCGGATGAAGCTCGTCGGCACGGTGGTACACGATCTTGGTTCTCGTGAGTGGGTCGTTCCGGTGCGAACCGGAATTCCCGCTCACGAGCCGATCTGCGCCGCCGCGCCGACGGCTTCCGGAACGGTCTTGAGGCAGGTTCGATTGGTCGATCACGCAATGGGCCGCGCTGCGGTCGTCGAGCCGCGGACCGGCGTGCTGGCCTGGGCCGCCGCGCATCGCGCCGCGCTCGGCGATCTCTCCTTCGTGCTGGTGCTCTCGGTGCTGCACGGTTTCGACCTGACCATCGGCGACCATCCACCGTGGATGGACTGGTGGTGGCCGCTGCTGGTGAGCGTGCCCGCCACCAGCCTGCTGCTGCTTCGCCGGCGGGCGCCGTGGTTGGTCCTGTTCGCGCTGCTGGCGGTCGCCGTCGGGCTTACCTTGCTGCAGCTCAACATCGGCGGGCTGAACCTGGTGATCCTGGTCGCGGTCTACTCCGTCTGCGTGCGCAACGCGGTGCTCGGCGAGGTGGGCGCCGCGACGATCGCGATGGTCTACCCGGTCAGCGAGCTCGTCGTCTACGAGCTGACGCCGGTGGAGGGGTTGCTGCGGATCTCCGGCGCGGTGGTCAACCTCGTGATGGTGGTCGGCTGGGCCCGGGCGGTGCGGATCGGCCGCCGGCGGGCGGCGCAGCTGGAGCAGACCATGGCGCTGCTGGACGAGGCTCGCGATCAGCTCGCCGCCGACGCCGCGGTCGTCGAACGGGCCCGCATCGCCCGCGAGTTCCACGACATCGTGTCGCACAACCTATCCGTGGTCGCGCTGCGCGCGGGCGTCGCTCGCGCGCTGATCGACCGCGATCCGGAGCACGCTCGGCAGACCCTGCAGGAGCTCGAACAGACCTCGCGCGGCGCGCTGGGCGAGATGCGCAACCTGCTCAACGTGCTGCGCGATCGCAACCCGGCCGGTCAGGACCCGATCGACTGGCAGCCGACGCCCAGCCTGGACGGGGTGGACGCGCTGGTCGAGTCGGTGCGCGGCGGGAACGTGGTGTGGACGCTGGACCGGCGGGGCAAGGTCCGCGAGCTCGGCTCCGGCGTGGAGATGACCGCGTACCGGATCGTGCAGGAAGCGATGACGAACGTGCTCAAGCACGCCGGGGCCGGCCGGGCGCGGGTGTTGCTGGACTACGGGCCCGATGCGCTGCGGATCGAGGTGACCAACCGCATCAGCGGGCTCGACGCGGTGGATGGCAGGCCCGTCTCCCAACAGTCGGGACATGGGCTGATCGGCCTGCGGGAACGCGTTGCGCTGCTGGGCGGAACCTTGACCGCACATCCGGTTTTGAACGGATTTCACCTTCAAGCCGTGCTACCGTGCCCGGAAAATTCGGACCTGGCCTGAGTCGGAATTCAGGCCGTCCGGACCGAGGAGGCCCGGCGTGGAAACTGCGGACACGACTGTCCTGGTAGCCGATGACCAAGCGATGATCCGCGCGGGACTGGTTGCCCTGTTGTCCAACGAGCCGGGCCTGCGGGTCCTGGCCGAGGCCGCCGACGGCGATGCGGCGCTGGCGGCGGTGCGCCGCCGACGGCCCGACGTGGTGCTCATGGACGTGCGGATGCCCGGCAAGGACGGCATCGCGGCGGCCGCCGACATCATCGCGGAGACCGGCGGTGAGACCTCGGTGATCATGCTCACGGTGCACGATCTCGACGAGTACGTCTACGCCGCGCTGCGCGCCGGCGCCAGCGGTTTCCTGCTCAAGGACGCCACGCCTGAGGAGTTGGTCAAGGCCGTGCACACGGTCGCGGCCGGAGACGCGCTGCTGTCGCCGCGGGTCACCAAGCGGCTCCTGCAGCGCTTCGCGGCGCTGGGCGTCCGCGACGCACGCAGCGAGCTGAGCGTGCTGACGGAGCGGGAGTTGGACGTGCTGCTGGAGGTCGCGCGCGGCGGGTCGAACGCCGAGATCGCCCGCAACCTCGGTTTAGCGGAGCTGACGGTCAAGTCGCACCTCTACCACGTGATGCAGAAGCTGCACCTCAGCTCGCGCACCCAGCTGGTGATCACGGCCTACGAGACCGGCCTGGTCTGCCCCGGCCAGGCCGAGGTGCGCCCGCGCCAGGCCTCGGCCTGACCCCGGTGCCACAGTTTCAATTGAAACTGCGGTCACGATTTGCGTAGCGGTGCGGGTGGCGGAACCTCAGAGGCTCCCTGGTCTGTGGGTGCCCTGACTTATGTATGTCCAAATACATGGCGTCAGGGCTGTCCTCGCCGAGGGAACCCCGAAGGGGTGGGCACCGTGAACCCGCGGCGGTGCAGGTGTCGTAGGTGGGTTCTGCGGCGTATGCGGCGCCCCATCGACGTGCAGCTTTGCGACCCGCGGCTGCGGGCCGACCAGGATGAAAAGGCTCATTGAAATTGCGGCCCCGCCGGGGCGGGAGTGGGCCCGGCGGCGGTCTAATGGGACCATGGGTTCTGCACTGCGAGTCGGACTTGTCGGATATGGCGTCGGCGGCGCGATCTTCCACGCGCCGCTGATCGCCGCCCACCCGTCGCTGCGGCTGGACGCGGTCGTCACCGCCAACCCGCAGCGGCAGCAGCAAGTGCGCGCCGAGCACGCCGACGCGGCGGTGGTCGACGACATGGACGCGCTGCTGGCGCGCGAGCCGGACCTTGTGGTGATCGCCAGCCCCAACCGCACCCACGTCGAGCTGGCCACCGCAGCGCTGGACGCCGGGCTGCCCGTGGTGGTGGACAAGCCGTTCACGCCGACCTCGGTCGAGGGGCGGCAGCTGATCGAGCACGCCGCGGCGAAGGGGCAGCTGCTGACGGTCTTCCAGAACCGCCGCTGGGACAACGACATGCGCACCGTGCGCAGGTTGCTCGACGACGGCGAGCTGGGCCGGGTGCACCGCTTCGAGTCGCGGTTCGAGCGGTGGTCGCCGACGCCGAAGCCGACCTGGCGCGACTCCGGCGGGGCGGAGGACGTCGCGGGCGTCCTCTACGACCTGGGCAGCCACCTGATCGATCAGGCCCTCCAGCTGTTCGGCCCGGTCGCGGCGGTCTACGCCGAGATCGACTGCCGGCGCGACGGCGTGCGGGCGGACGACGATTCGTTCCTCGCGCTGACCCACGCCAACGGAGTGCGCTCGCACCTGTGGATGAGCAAGGTCGCGGCGCAGCAGGGCCCGCGCTTCCGGGTGCTCGGAGACGCCGCCACCTTCACCAAGTACGGCCTGGACCCGCAGGAAGCCGAGCTGCGCGCCGGCCGGCTGCCCGTCGACGACACCTGGGGCCGGGAACCCGAGCAGATGTGGGGCGTTCTCGGCGTCGGCGACGAGGTCCGTCGAGTGCCCAGCGAAGCGGGCGATTACCCGGCGTTCTACGACGGAGTCGTCGCGGCGCTGCGCGACGGCGCGCCGCCGCCGGTGGACCCGGCCGACGCGGTGGCCGCGCTGGACATCATCGCGGCGGCCAGCCGCTCCGCCGCCGAGATCACCGTCGACCGCCTGCTGTAACGGTTTTCGCCGCTCAGGGCCCGTGCGTACTTTGTGCCGCCATGGCAGCACAAAGTACGCACGGGTGGTCACCAGGCGAAATGATCGTCCACTTTGGTCAGAATCGGTAGGTGCGGGTGACCGCGATGCGGTCGCCGTCTTCGCGGGTGCCCGCCTCGACGTCCGGTGGCCTCGGGCGGAAGCCGGGGGCCGTGGCGAGGCCGTGGGTTTCGTCGATCGCCGTCACCTGGACCTCGTTCCCGCGAGCGCGGAAGGTGATGTCCGCGCCTTCCGGTGGCAGGTCGCGGAAGCGGATCTCACCGGGCCACGTTCCGGCGCGAGTCCCGGACACCTGGACCGACACAGGGGCGCTGCCGGGGGCACGAGCCGTGACGTCGGTGATCGGCCGGTCCACGCGCAGCACCAGGTCCGCCGCACCGCGGCCGGAGGACACGTGCAGGGTCACGGTGTCTCCGGCGCGGGATCCGGTCACGCGCGGCCCGTCGACGCCGAGTGGTTGCGCCGGGCCGGTCCACAGGTCGCCGCGCGCGTATCCGGCCGGGAGCCGGTCGGTGTCGCGGGTGCCGACGAACTGTTTGGTCCAGTCGGTCGGCTCGTCCTCGGCGCTGACCCAGCTCGCGGTGTTCGCGTCCGCGTCCAGCACGTAGGCGAGATGGGAGCGGCGGGGGTGCTGCGCGTCGAATCCGTCCGCGGCAAGACCGCCACCCATCAAGGCGCAGGCGACTGCGAATGCCGACAGCAGGATGACTGCGACGCTTCGACGGCGTAGTGCGCGGTCGGGGAAGGCCAGCTCGCCGATCGGCAGCAGCACCAGTCCGAACAGAACGACCAGCAGCGCACCGGCACCGCCGAGGGCCAAGCCCACGCCGTGGAAGACGTTGCGCGTGACGGCAGGCAGCACCATCGCGGGCACCAAGGCACCGGCGGAGACCGGAACGAGAGCCCACCTCGGGAACATCATCGCGATGAGCGCGCCGAGAGCTCCCGCCAGCGCCGGAACGGTGAACACGAACGACGCCCCCGGCGCGAGCGCTGCGCACGCGATGCCCAAGGCTGTCGGCCAGGCCAGGCCGCCGAGCGCGAGTGCCGCCTGGCCGAGCCGGTTGCGCAGCGGCAGGTACCAGCAGAGCAGCGCGAATCCGGTGAGCGCGACGATGGCGACCTGGAAGATCAGCGGGCGGTGCACCAGACCGCCCATCAGGTCGTAGCCGGGGCGCATCGCCACCATCAGCGACCACATCGCCTGCGCGAGCACGACCGAAGCGCCGATCGGGAGCAGCGCGGACAGCGCGCTCACCAGCACCTTCGGCAGCGAGACCAGCCGCCGGTACCGCGCCAGCGCCACGGCGCCCGCCAGCAACAACGCGGCGAGCCCGGCTAGCGGCCAGACCAGCGTGTCGGGGTAGGTGATCGTCATGCCGAGCGCGCGGAAGTAGATCAGGTCGTGGTCCGAACGCAGCCCAGCGAGATCGGCGCCGCCGAAGGCGCGGGCCAGGGCGAGCATGTTCTCGCCCTGGTGCTGGAGGCTGCCCGGCGCCAGGTTCGCGATCGAGTCGCCCGCGGTGTGGTAGCGCGACGAGCCCTCGATGTACGCCGAGTTGAGGCCGGTGAAACCGGCCTGGGTGAAGGCGGTGAAATCGGTGTTGTTCGGCAGCATCCGATACATCGCGACCATCGAGGAGTCGCCTCGCGGGTGCGCGACCGCGGTGGTGAACGTTTCGACCAGACGCGCGTTGTCCTCCGAGGTCTCGAACATCAGCGACGGGCCGTCGACGCCTCGTGCTTCCCAGTTGAGGACCACTCCGCCGCGAAGGGCGAGCGGGTGCTCCCGGACGAACGCGTTCGCGCCGAGCAAGCCGTCCTCCTCGCCGTCGGTGATCACCAGCACGAGGTCGTTGCGCAGCGGCCCGCCGGCCCGCAGCGCCCGGACGGTCTCCAGCATCGCCGCGACAGAGGAACCGTCGTCCGACGCCCCGGGGCCGACGGCCGCCGAGTCGTAGTGGGCGGCGAGTAGGACCGATCCCGTGGATGCGCTGCCGGGCAGCGTCGCCACCACGTTGTCCACCCTGCCGAACGTCGCCAGCCCGGTGGCCGAGCGCGCGCCCACCGAGTGCTGGACCTGCACCTGCAGTCCTTCCGCGCGCAGCCGCTCGACGAGGTGTTCCTTGGCCCGGTCGCTCGCCGGGCTGCCCATCGGGCGGGCTTCGGTGGCGAATCTGCCGAGCTCGGAAACGGCGCGCTCGGCGCTGAACTCGCCGGCAGGTGCCGAGGCCGGGGCAGGCTGCTGGGTGCTCGCATTGCCCAGTACGGACAACGCGAGCACCACCAACACGGCGAGCGCGCTCGCGACCCCGGCCGCGGGCGGGAAACGCTTGTTGATCAACTTTCCGGTCACGATGCGCAAAGCTATGGCGCCGCGGCGCGCCGGGGAATGCGGTGCACAGCACTCGTCGACTGCGGTTTTCCGCAGGCACCCGGATTCGTGCTGGTCCTGGCCCGTCGAGTTGCGAACCGGCCGGTGCCGCCCACGCTGGTTGGCGGGTGTCGAGCTTGAGGAGCCGGGATGAGCAGCGAGACCAGCACCGCGACCGGGGCCACCTGGACCACCACGCCCGCCGTGTCCGAACACCTGGACGCCGCGGAACTCGACGGCCTGCAGCTCTGGTGGCGGGCGGCGAACTACCTGTCCGTCGGGCAGATCTACCTGATGGACAACCCCCTCCTGCGGGAGCCGCTGCGCCCCGAGCACGTCAAACCGCGGTTGCTCGGGCACTGGGGCACCACGCCGGGCCTGAACTTCGTCTACTCCCACCTCAACCGGGCGATCCGGGCCCGCGACCTGGACATGATGTACGTGATCGGGCCGGGGCACGGCGGGCCGGGCCTGGTCGCGGCCGCGTGGCTGGAGGGCACCTACAGCGAGATCTACCCGGACGTCGCGCAGGACTACGACGGCCTGCGCCGCCTGGTCACCCAGTTCTCCTTCCCCGGCGGCATTCCCAGCCACGTCGCGCCGGAGACGCCCGGCTCGATCCACGAGGGCGGCGAGCTCGGGTACTCGCTCTCGCACGCCTTCGGCGCCGCCTTCGACAACCCCGACCTGATCGTGGCGTGCGTGATCGGTGACGGCGAGGCCGAGACCGGGCCGCTGGCCGCCGGCTGGCACTCCAACAAGTTCCTGGACCCGGTGACCGACGGCGCGGTGCTGCCGATCCTGCACCTCAACGGCTACAAGATCGCCAATCCGACGGTGCCCGCGCGCATCCCGGTCGAGGAGCTGTTCAGCATGCTGCGCGGCTTCGGCTACGAGCCGTACCTGGTGTCCGGCTCGGTGCCGGAGCCGATGCACCACCTGTTCGCCGCGACGCTGGACCGGTGCCTGGACGAGATCACCGCGATCCAGCGCCGGGTCCGCCGGGACGGCCGGGTGCAGCGGCCCCGTTGGCCGATGATCGTGCTGCGCACCCCGAAGGGCTGGACCGGTCCAGCCACTGTGGACGGACAACGGGTGGAGGGCACCTGGCGGTCGCACCAGGTGCCGATCAGCGACCCGCGCCACGACGAGGACCACCTGCGCCAGCTCGAATCCTGGCTGCGCAGCTACGAACCCGCCGCGCTGTTCGAGGCGAGCGGAGCACCGGTGCAGCGGATCAGGGACCACAATCCGGTGGGCACCCGGCGGATGAGCGACAACCCGCACGCCAACGGCGGAATCCTGTTGCGCGCGCTGCGGATGCCCGACTTCCGCGACTACGCGGTGCGGGTCGACGAGCCCGGCGCCACCACCGGCGAGGCCACCCGGGTGCTGGGCGGCTTCCTGCGCGACGTGATGCGCCTCAACGAGGGCGAGCGCAACTTCCGGGTCTTCTCGCCCGACGAGAACAACTCCAACCGCCTCAACGCGATCCTGGACGCCACGTCGCGCGCCTGGGAGGCGGAGACCGAACCGGGCGACGACGCGCTGGCCCCCGACGGCCGGGTGATGGAGATCCTCTCCGAGCACACCTGCCAGGGCTGGCTGGAGGGCTACCTGCTCACCGGCAGGCACGGGTTCTTCTCCTGCTACGAGGCCTTCGCGCACATCGTGGACTCGATGGTCAACCAGCACGCCAAGTGGCTGAAGGTCACCCGCGGGCTCGCCTGGCGCGCGCCGATCGCATCGCTGAACTACCTGCTGACCTCGCACGTCTGGCGGCAGGACCACAACGGCTTCTCCCACCAGGACCCGGGTTTCATCGACCACGTGATGAACAAGAAGGCCGAGGTGGTGCGGGTCTACCTGCCGCCGGACGCGAACACGCTGCTGTCGGTGACCGATCACTGCCTGCGCAGCCGGAACTACATCAACGTGGTGGTCGCGGGCAAGCAGCCCGCGCCGCAGTACCTGGACATGGACGCGGCGATCGTGCACTGCACCAGGGGGATCGGGATCTGGGACTGGGCCAGCAGCGACCAGGACGGCGAGCCGGACGTGGTGATGGCGTGCGCCGGGGACGTTCCGACGATGGAGACGCTGGCCGCCGTCGACCTGCTCCGCCAGCACTTCCCGGACCTGCGCATCCGGGTGATCAACGTGGTGGACCTGATGCGGCTGCAGGACGAGCGCGAGCACCCGCACGGGTTGTCCGACGCCGATTTCGACAGCCTGTTCACCCGCGACCGGCCGGTGATCTTCAACTTCCACGGCTATCCCTGGCTGATCCACCGGCTGACCTACCGCCGGCACAACCACGACAACATCCACGCCCGCGGCTACAAGGAGGAGGGCACCACGACCACGCCCTTCGACATGTGCGTGCTGAACCAGATCGACCGGTTCAACCTCGCCATCGACGTGATCGACCGGGTGCCGCGGCTGGGCCCGAGCGCGGCCTATGCGCGAGAAGCGTTGCAGGCCAAGCTGATCGAGCACCGCAACTACGTGTCGACGCACGGCGAGGACATGCCGGAAATCCGGGACTGGGCCTGGTCGGCGCGATGAGGGTGCTGACCGTGAACGCGGGCTCCAGCAGCCTGAAGCTCGGTCTGCTGGACGGCGACGAGGCGGTCGCCGAGGAGACCCTGGAACGCTGGGAGGGCGGGGCGGAGCCGATCCGCCGGTTCCTGGACGAGCACGGCGCGGACGCCGTCGGGCACCGCGTGGTGCACGGCGGCACCCGGATCGTCGCGGCGACCGTGGTCGACGACGAGGTGCTGGCCTACCTGGATTCGCTGACCGAGCTCGCCCCGCTGCACCAGCCGCGCGCGATCGCCGGGCTGCGCGCCGCCCTGACCGCCGCGCCGGGCACGCCGTCGGTGGCGTGCGTGGACACCGCGTTCCACGCCGGACTTCCGGTGGCGGCGGCCACTTATGCGCTGCCCCGGGAGTGGAATCGGCAGTGGTCGTTGCGCCGCTACGGTTTTCACGGCCTGTCGCACTCCTACGCCGTGGTTCGCGGCGCGGAGGTGGCGGGACTGCCGCCGCGGGAGGGGCGGGTGCTGTGCTGCCACCTCGGCGCCGGGGCCTCGATGGCGGCGGTGCGCGACGGGCGGTGCGTGGACACGACGATGGGCTTCACCCCGGAAGAGGGGCTGGTCATGAACACCCGCAGCGGCACGGTCGATCCGGGGCTGCTCGGCTGGCTGATGACCACGAAAAGCGTTGCGCCACAAGAGTTGTTCGAAGTGCTGGCGACGCGTTCCGGGTTGGCCGGCCTGGCCGGCGGCTCCGGCGACCTGCGCGACGTGCTGGCGGCCCGCGAGCGCGGCGACGCGGACGCGGCGGTGGCCTTCGACGTGTACCGGCACAGCCTGGTCCGGTTCGCCGGGGCGATGGTCGCGGTGCTCGGCGGGCTGGACCTGCTGGTGTTCACCGGCGGCATCGGGGAGCACCAGCCGCCGGTGCGGGCGGCGGTCTGCGAGGCGCTGGGATTCGCCGGCGCGGCGGCGGATCCGGAGCTGAACGCGGCGGCGTCGGACGACGCCGACATCACGGCGCCCGGCGCAGCGGTGCGCACGGTGGTGGTGCAGGCCCGCGAGGACCTGGAGATCGCCCGCGAAACCCGCGCGGCGGCAACGGTCACCTGGTGACCGCGCTGCTCGGCCTGCGGTTGGGGGAGTTCCAGAGGACGCATTCCTCGCAGTAGCCGCTGCCCGGCTTCCGCCACCACTGGCAGCAGGTGGTCCGCCGGGGCCACGGGTCGCGTTCCGGGGCGATGTCGAGCAGGCGCTCGCGACCGGTGGCCGCGCGGAGCTCGCGGGCCGTGGCGATCGCGTCGCCGGGGAGGCCGGAGCGCTGCAGCCGCCAGAGCACCGTGCCGATGGAGCCGACCGGATTTCCCCAGTATTCCGGGCTTTCCGGGGCCGGGCCGCCGAGCGCGTGCAGCCCCTCGGCCAGCGGCTCGAACGCACGGCGGAGCTGATCCCACCACAGCTGAGGGCTGCTCTCGTCGAGTTCGCCGGTCGGGCGGAGTCCGGAGAGGCGGCCTTCGGTCGTGATCGCGACGCGCAGATCGTCCAGCGCGGGCAGCGGCGCCCCGAGGTGGTACTCCGGCACCGTGGCGCAGCAGGCGAGCCAGCCGAAGCGGAACGCCACCAGCACGATTCCCGCCCTGCGGTGCCGGAATTCGCCGCGTTCCTGCCATTCCTCGACGCAGCGCGCCAGCCACGGCCCGGCCGGGTCGCAGAACTCCGCCCAGGGCACCGTCGGCAGGGTGGGGGAGCGGATCGTGCCCGGCCTCGGGAGCAGTCGGTCGCACTCCCGCAGCCGTCCGAGCAGCACGGCCGGGGAGCAGGGCTCGGTGGTCATGGTGCGCTCCTGATCGTCCGGGACGATCACAGGGTACCCGGACCTTTCGGACTGTTTCGCCATGCGAAACAAGGACATTGTGGACGGCCGTCCAACTCCGGGCGGTGAGGGGAAGTTCGCCGGATCGGCGCAGCGGAAACGCCGCGCCGGGCCGGTCGGCGCCCGGCTCGGCTTGCGTTCTTTGGTGCGTTTGCGCTGGCGGTTCGGCATCTTGCGAGCTTTCGTACCGCCGTGCGGCCGAATCCCGAGGTTACTCATTGTCAACAATCCGTTCATTGACAGGGTGAATCGGGCGACCTAGCGTCTCTGCCCAACGCATCACTCGATTGGGTGATGCTCGCGAGGGAGGCGTGAGCCGATGCGCAGATCCGAATTCTCCCGACGACAGTTGTTCCGCGGTGGTGCGGCGGCGGCTCTGGCCCTGCCGGCGGCCGGTCTCCTCACCGGATGCAGCTTCACCCAGCCCGGCGGCGGACAGCCGGGGTCCACGTTGGACCAGATCAAGGCGCGGGGGTCCGCCCGCATCGCCATCGCCAACGAGCCGCCGTACACGCAGATCAAGCCGGACGGCACGGTCACCGGCGCGGAGCCGGACGTGGTCGCCGCCGTGCTCAAGCGGATGGGCATCCCGAGCATCGAGGGCGTCGTCACGCCGTACGAGTCGATGATCCCCGGGCTCAACGCGAACCGGTGGGACATCATCGCCGCCGGGCTGTTCATGAAGCAGTCCAGGTGCGGCCAGATCCTCTACTCCGAGCCGGAAATCGTGTCGACGGAGTCGTTCGCGGTGCCCGCGGGCAACCCGAAGAACCTCACCAGCGTGGCCTCCGTCAAGGCAGACCCCGCGGTGAAGGTCGCCGTGCTGCCGGGCGGTTTCGAGGACGGGGCGCTGAAGACGCAGAACGTGCCGGCTGCCCAGATCGTCAACATTCCCGACGGCCGCAGCGGGATCGAGGCGGTGCTGGCCGGGCGCGCCGACGCGTTCTTCCTGCCGACGCTGTCGCTGAACTCGCTGAAGGCCGACGGCATCGACATCACCCCGGCGATCCAGGACGTGCAGCAGACCGGCTCGGGCGCCGGTTTCCGCAAGACCGACCAGGACCTGGTCAACGCCTACGACGAACAGCTGCGCGCGTTGAAGGCCAGCCCCGAGTTCGACGAGATCCTCTCGCGGTGGGGCTTTTCGGCGGACGCGGCCCGGGGTGTCACCCGCGACCAGCTCTGTGCCGTCGCCGGCTGACCCGGGAGCGCTGGGCGCATGTCGCAGATCCTGCCCTTCTTGCCGCTGCTGCTCAACGGGTTGCTGATCACGCTCGCGCTGACCGCCGTGGGCGTGGTGATCACCGTGCTGGTCGCGTTCGCGGCCGGCCTGTGCCGCATGTCGCGGCGGCGCTGGCTGAGCTGGCCGGCCGGGGTGTTCATCGAGATCTTCCGCGGTACGTCGATGCTGGTCCAGCTGTTCTGGCTGTTCTTCGCCCTGCCGTTCTTCGGGGTCCAGCTGGTGCCGTTCGCCGCGGCGGTGCTGGCGCTCGGGCTCAACGAGGGCGCCTACGGCGCGGAGATCGTGCGCGGTGCCATCACGGCGCTGCCGCGCGGGCAGCGCGAGGGCGCGATCGCGCTGAGCCTGACGCCGTACCAGCGGATGCGGTACGTGATCCTGCCGCAGGCGATCCCGGCGATGATCCCGCCGTTCGGCAACGTCTTCGTCGACCTGCTCAAGAACACCTCGCTGGTGTCCCTGGTGACCGTCGCGGACCTGACCTTCCGGGCGCAGATGGTGCGCGCGACCACCGGCGCCACCACCGCGGTGTTCGGCACCATCCTGGTGCTGTACTTCGTCGCGGCGTACGCACTGTCGGTCGGGATGGGCCGGCTCGAACGCCGGATGGATCCGGGACGGCCGGAGCTGCGGCCCACGTTGCTGCAGCGCCTGTTCCGGCCGGGCGGGGTGGTCGGCTCATGATCTGGGACTGGGCCTTCGCCGCGAGCATCGTTCCGTCCCTTTTGGACGGACTGTGGGTGACCGTTCAGGTCACGCTCGTCGGCACGGCGATCGCGCTGCTGCTCGGCCTCGGGGTGGCCGTCGTCCGCTACTCGCGGGTTCCGCTGCTGGGCAAGCTGTTCGACTTCTTCGTCCTGTTCGTGCGGGGCACGCCGCTGCTGGTGCAGGCGTACTTCGCCTTCTACGTGCTGCCCAACGTCGGGGTGCAGTTCTCGCCGCTGGTCACCGGGATCATCGTCATCGGCATCAACTACAGCGCCTACACCGCCGAGGTCTACCGGGCCGGGATCCAGAGCGTGCCGGCCGGGCAGTGGGAGGCGTCCACGGCGCTGAGCCTGTCCGCCGTGCAGCGCTGGCGGTTCGTGGTGCTGCCGCAGGCGGTGCGCGACGTGATACCGGCGCTGGGCAACTACGTGGTGCAGATGTTCAAGGACTCGGCGATCCTGTCCGCCATCACGGTTTTCGAGCTGCTCAGCCACGCGACGTCGATCGGTTCCGGCAGCTACCGCTACCTGGAGCCGCTGACCATCGCGGGCCTGCTGTTCCTGGCGGTGAGCCTGCCGGCGGCGAAGCTGATCAAACGATTGGAGCTGCGCCTTGCGCATCCGCGATGAGGACGTCCGGCCGATGATCTCGTTCTCGGGCGTGGGGAAGTCGTTCGGCGACAACCACGTGCTCCGCGAACTCGACCTCGACGTGGCGGCGGGGGAGAAGGTCTCCATCATCGGGCCCAGCGGTTCGGGGAAGACCACCATCCTGCGGCTGCTCATGACGTTGGAGGAGCCGGACGGCGGCCTCGTCGAGGTCGACGGCGAGCCGCTGTGGGACCGCCGCGGCGGCGCGGCGGCGGACACCCGCGGCCAGGCGGCGGCGCGGCGCAAGATCGGCATGGTGTTCCAGCACTTCAACCTGTTCCCGCACATGACGGTGCTGAACAACGTCGCGCTCGCGCCGGTGCAGGTGCTGGGCATGTCGCGGGAGGACGCCGAGCACCGCGCGGTCGACCTGCTGCAGATGGTCGGGCTGCAGAAGCACCTGGGGCACAAGCCGGGGCAACTGTCGGGCGGCCAGCAGCAACGCGTGGCGATTGCCCGGGCCCTGGCCATGCGCCCCAAGGTGATGCTCTTCGACGAGGTCACCTCCGCGCTGGACCCGGAGCTCATCGGCGAGGTCCTCGCGGTCATCCGGGACCTCGCCCACACCACCGCGATGACGATGCTGCTGGTGACCCACGAGATGCGCTTCGCGGCGGAGATCTCGGACCGGGTCCTGATGTTCGACTCCGGCGCGGTGATCGAATCCGGCCCGCCATCGAAGATCTTCGAGAACCCGCAGCACGAGAGGACCCAACGCTTCCTCAAAGCGGTCCTCGAACGCAAGTGACCCCCGGGCCGGGTCGCAGTTTCAATTGAAACTGCGACCCGGGACCCTCCGGGGAGGGGCAGTTTCAATGAGTCTTTTTCATCCTGGTGAGCCCGCAGCCGTGGGTCGCAAAGCTGCACGTCGATGGGGTGTCGCATGCGCCGCAGGCGCATAGCCCACCTACGACACTTGCACCGCCGCGGGTTCTCAGAGGCTTCCTGGCGAGGACGGCCCTGACGCCGTGTATTGGACATACATCAGGAGGGGCACCCACAGACCAGGGAGCCTCTGAGGTTCCGCTACCCGCACCGCCACGCAAATTGAGGTTGGAAAAACCTCAATTGAAACTGCGGGGTCAGCGGAGGAGGGGGACGACCTGGTCCTGGAAGCGTTGCATCTGCTCCGCCGCCATCGCGTAGGTGTGGCCCGGGAAGTGCGGGAAGATCACCAGGTGTTCCAGGCCTAGCGAATCCTTGTGGAACTGGACGGTTTCCGCGACCTCCTCGGGCGTGCCGATCGCCCACATCTTCTGCTCGGTCGACTGCTCCAGCGTCGGCACCAGGCCGGGCTTGGCGGGCTTGCCGTCCTCGCCCCGGTAGCCGCGGCTCCAGCCGAACGGGGCCAGCAGGTTCCAGAACTCGTCGTGGCCCGCGCCGCCGATCCGCCACGCCGTCTCGTGGTCGTCGGCGATGTGCACCGGCAGCACCAGGATTCGCTTGGCGCCGCTGGACAGCTCGACGTGGTGGTGCTGCCGGTAGAGCTCCGCGTAGCGCTCCCACTGGTCGCGCACGAAGCCGTGGTACTGGTTCCACCAGACGCAGCCGTGGCCGACCTCGGCGGCGTAGCCGAGGGTGGGCGGACTGGTCACGGCCTGCCAGATCTCCACCGGGTGCAGCGGGCCGGGCAGCAGCGTCAGGGTGTCCACCGCGCCGTCCGGGCCGTTGGTGTCCGGCGGCGGCAGCTCGAAGAACTTGCCCTTGTAGGAGAAGGTCTCGTTGGCCAGTGCGGTGCGCACGACCTCCATGTACTCGGCGAAGACCTCGCGGTTGTGCGCGTCGATGGCCTTGCTCTTCTCCTCGGATTCCAGGTAGCCCATGTCCGCCTGGTGCAGGCCGAGGCTGCGCAGCTCCCGGGGCACCGTGCCGCGCCCGACGCCGAGCACCGCGCGCCCGCCGGAGAGGTTGAGCAGCGTGCTGAAGTCCTCGGCCAGCCGCAGCGGATGCCACTGCGGGACGATGTTGAACATCGCGCCGACCTGGATGCGCTGGGTGCGGGCGACCAGGTTCGACTGCAGCATCAGGGAGTTGGGCACGATCTCGTAGCCCTCGTGCTGGAAGTGGTGTTCGGCCAGCCAGTAGCTGTCGTAGCCGAGACCTTCCGCGCGCACTCCCATGTCGATCAGGTGCTCGGTGGCCTCCCACACCTGCTGCCGGGTGGCGCGGCGCTGACCGGCCGGGAGCGGGTTCCCGGCCAGCACGTCGGGCATCTCCACGGAGCCGAAGAAGAACACGCCGTACCGCACGGGTACCTCCATCCTGCCCGGCTGCTCCGGGCCGCTGACGAGCAAATGTAAGTAGTATCAACATTGGCTGCGGATCAGTTTCCTCCGGATTTCCGCGCCGTCAAGTCCCGTTTCGGCTCTTGACTCCGAACCCGTCGTCGGCTCACGATCCCCGGTGAATGTTCGCCACATCAACATCCGGCCTCATCCGTCGCCAGGGCGAACACCAACCCATCGGTGCGTCCCCGGGAGGACCCCATGGTCGAAGACGCTGCCCAAGCCGCACCCGCCGTGACCGGCCAGCCGCCTCGCGGCGGGGTCGAGCACAAGGGCATCGAAGCGGTCCGCGACGACGAGCGGCACGGCTCGCCGCTGTCCGCGTTCACCCTGTGGTTCGCGGGAAACCTGCAGTACTCGGCGCTCGTGGTGGGCGCCATCCCGACCGCGTTCCTCGGCCTGAGCTTCGCGCAGGCCGCGCTCGCGCTGGTCGTCGGCACGCTGATCGGCAGCCTGCTGCTGGGCGTGGCGGCCACCATGGGGCCGCAGGCCGGCGCCCCGCAGATGGTCCAGTCGCGCGGCCCGTTCGGCTACTTCGGCAACTTCGTGCCGGTGTTCCTGCTGTTCCTGACCGGATTCGGCTACTTCGCGGTGAACACCGTGCTCGGCGCCTACATCGTCCGGCAGCTGTTCGGGATCCCGTTCCTGTGGGCGCTGATCGCCGTCGCCGTGGTGGAGATCGTCATCGCGATCATCGGGCACGACTTCGTGCACCGCATCGAGCGGATGCTGCTCGGCGTGATGGCGGTGCTGTTCGTGCTCATCACCTGGTACGGCATCGCGCGCGGCGACGTCGGCGCGGTCGGCGATCCCGGCGAGAAGACGCTGACCGGGGCGCTGCTGATGACCGTGGCCGTCAGCTCCTCGCGCACCTTCGGCTGGGCGATCGGCGCATCCGACTACACGCGCTACCTGCCGCGCGACACCAGCCGGGCGCGCCTGGGCTGGTCGGCGTTCCTCGGCGCGGCGATTGCGGGCCTGTGGATGCATCTGCTCGGCGCGGCGATCGGCACCGTCGTCTTCCCGGACAGCCCGACCGACCTGGTGACGCAGCTGATCCCGTCGGGCCTGGCGATCGTCGCGCTGATCGCGCTGCTGGCGTCGACGATCGCGGGCAGCGTGCTGGACATCTACTCCGGCTCGCTGGCCCTGCTGATGGCCGACATCCCGTTGCGCCGCTGGGTTTCCGCGCTGCTCACCGGCGTGCTGGGCACCGCGCTGGGCTGGTGGGCCGGGCACGTCGAGGGCGAGGCCTTCGGCAACTTCCAGAACTTCCTGTTCGTGGTCGGCTACTGGATCGGCCCGTGGCTCGGCGTCACGCTGGTGGACTTCCTGGTGCACCGGCGCGACGGCGTCGAGGTGGCCACGTTCTACGACCGGTCGCGGCGGCTCGGGCCGGGGCTGGCGGCGTTCGCCATCGGCGTGGTCGCGTCCGTGCCGTTCATGAGCCAGAGCCTCTACACCGGCCCGCTGGCGGCCGCGTTCCCGCAGCTGGGAGACATCACGTACTGGGTCGGCGGGGTCGTCGCGGCCGTCGCGTACTACCTGATCAAACATTTCAGAACGGGGTTTGCGTGGCGGCGCGGGTAGCGGAACCTCAGACGCCGCCTGGATTGTGGGAGCCCCGACTTACGTATGTCCAATACGCGGCATCGGGGACTGGCCTCGCCCAGTAGCCCAGCAAGGGCGGGCACAGCCTGAGAACCCGCGGCGGTGCGAGCTGAGTCCCACACCGCATGCGGCTAACGCCGCATTCTGAAACGACCTCTCATCAAACGAGTCCGGGAGTCGAAGTGAAACGTGGTTTGGGCCCGCTGTCCTACGGCGACGCCGTGCAGCCGTGGGGAAGGGGCGCCGCCGCAGGCGGTTTCGTGTTCCTCAGCGGGATCGACGGGGCGACCGACGACAGCGGCGCGCCGGTCGACGGCATCGCCGAGCAGACGCGGATCACCTTGGACCGGATCCGGCAGCTGCTGGCGGACGCGGGTGCCGAGCTCGCGGACATCGTGCAGCTGGACCAGTTCGTCGCCGATCCCAACGAACGTGCGGAATACATGAAAGCCCGCGACGAGTGGCTTGCGGAGCACGCGCCCGCGCTGCTCGACGAGCGCTCGTACGCCTCGCTGTTGATCTACCCGGCGCTGGCCACGCCGCAGATGCGGGTGGAGATCCGGGCCGTTGCCTACCCAGGGGAGAAGTCGTGATCACATCCCGCGAGTTCGCCGAACTGAGCGTCGCCGACGTCGCCGGTGCGTGCGGCGAGTCGTCGATCGCGGTGGTGCCGGTCGGCGCGATCGAGCAGCACGGGCCGCACCTGCCGCTGGTCACCGACGCGCTGGTCGCCGAGGCGGCGGCGCGGGCGGCCGTGGCCGAGCGGGGCGAGGAGCTCGACCTGTGGTTGCTGCCGACCCTGTCCTACGGCCGCAGCGTCGAGCACGTCTGGGCCGCGGGCACGCTTTCCCTGTCCACCGCCACGTTCGCCGCGGTGCTCGACGACATCGGGCGGTCGGTGGCCGCGGCCGGCTTCCGCCGCATCGCGTTCGTCAACGGCCACGGCGGCAACATCTCGGAGATCCAGACCGCGCTGCGCGACATCCGGCACCGGCACGGGTTGCTCACCTTCGCCGCCAACACGTTCGTGCCGGTCGAGAAGGACGAGTCCTTCGCCGAGACCGAGCAGGGACTCGGGATCCACGGCGGCGCGATGGAAACGTCGCTGATGCTGCACCTGCGGCCGGAGCTGGTGGACATGTCCGCCGCGCGGACGCGGGTGCCGAGCAGCATGAACGAGAACCGGCACGTCCGGTTCGGCGGCAGCGTCGCCTTCGGTTGGCTCTCCGACGACTTCGGCCCGGACGGCTACCTCGGCGACCCGACGCGCGCGACGCCGGAGGCGGGCAAGCGCGGTTTCACGGCCCTCGTCGACGTGCTGGGCGACCAGCTGGCCGAGGTGTCCCGGTTCGACTTCGCCAACTACCAGTGAGGTGTTCGCCATGCAGGACAACGAGAAGCTCGTGCGCGACGGCTCCGCTCCGCTGATCGTCGGGCTGGGCGGCACGACTCGCGCCGGATCGAGCAGCGAGCGGGCGCTGCGGTTCGCGCTGGCCGCCGCGCGGGAGCACGGCGCGGCGACGCTCCTGTTCGGGGCCGACGAGATCAACCTGCCCATGTACCAACCGGATTCGGGCGATCGGACCTCGCGGGCGGCCGACCTGGTGACGGCGTTGCGCCGCGCGGACGGGGTGGTCATCGCCTCGCCCGGCTACCACGGGGCGCTGTCCGGCCTGGTGAAGAACGCCCTGGACTACGTCGAGGACCTCCGGGGCGACGATCGTCCGTACCTCGACGGCCGGGCGGTCGGCTGCATCTCGACGGCGGCGGGCTGGCAGGCCCCGGCGGCGACCCTGGGGCAGCTCCGCGCGATCGCCCACGCCCTCCGGGGCTGGCCGACGCCGCTGGGCGTGGCGATCAACTCAGCGCAGCCCTGCTTCACCGAGGACGGCGAGCCGACGACGCCGTACGCCGACCAGCTGCGCACGATGGCCCACCAGGTGGTCGACTTCGCCCGCCGCCCGGCGCTGCCCCTCGCCGTCTAGGCGAGTGCGGCTCAGAAAGAACCTGAGCCGTGCTGAAGCTCAGCATTAACACTCTTCGTAACTGCTATGGGTGGTCGTTACGTGGGCTTGACCAGTTGATCGATTCGGCGGAGCCGCGTCCGGCTGGGACACTCCGGGATTGTCGGCGTCGTTTCGCGCCGCGTCGTGCTTCAAGCGTGCGGTGCATCGATGACCGCTTGGAGACAAGGGGGGATTTCCATGGACATCAGCGGGACCATGCTGGACCGGCTCGCGCTCTTGGGAGACAAGCGGGCTGAAGCGGTCGTTGAGAAGCTTGTGGAGGGAGGGCAACTGGAGGAGGTCAACCGCGTTTTGCGGCAGTGGCACTCCGCCGACCAGAACATCCCGGCGGGGCTCCCGGATGATCTGCATGACTTCATCGAGGAAGCGCGGCAGGCACCGGAGTGGGCCGATCAGGAACGGCTCGCACGGGTGCACGAGTTCTTCCAGGACGACGGGATTCATATCGGCGCTGTGCTGGCGCTGGGGTCGATGGCCATGGCTTACGCGGTTCCGCTCGGCGCGAAGATGATGAGCCTGACACATCGATTGCGTTATCCCGAGCGGCGGATGGCGAACACGGCGCAGTTCGTCTTCGATCTCATGCAGCCGGACCCGTTCGGCCCCAGCAGCAATTTCGTGGTCAGCGCGGTGAAGGTGCGGTTGATTCACGCCACGGTGCGGTATCACCTTCGTGCCACCGACAGTTGGGACGAGGTGCGCGACGGCGTGCCCGCTTCTCAGGAACACTTGCTCATCGTGTTGTTGGCGTTGTCGGTGCAGGTGCTGGACTTCCTGGAGCGTCTCAAGGTTCGGGTGACCCCGCAGGAAGCCGAAGACTATATGCATACCTGGCGGGTGGCCGGCAGTTATCTCGGTATCGACCCCACGGCGGTACCTCCGACCGTGGGCGAGGCCCGGCAACTGTTCGCTACTGCACTGGCGCGCAGTGCCGGCCCGTCTCCGGAGGGTGCGGAACTGACCAAGCATCTGCTCGATCTGTACGAGGGAATCGTCCCGGGGCGGATCTTCGACGGTATTGTCCCCGCGCTGCTACGCCGGTTGATTGGCAAGGATGTTGCCAATTGGCTCGAAGTTCCGCATTCACCGTTGTGGCAGGCTGTTGTCCGCTGCTACGTGGCGGTACTGGGCACGATGGAGAGCCTGGAAGACCACTCGCGACTGGCCAGGCGCATTCTCGACAAGCTCGGTCAACTCCAATACGCAGTCGAACTGCGCATTCTGACGCGGGGGAAGAGCACCCCCCTGGAGCTGCCGACCCAACTGGCCGGGTACAAGGACGAAATCGTGCTGCCCACTCCACGCAGTGCAGCAGAGGTTGAGCACGCTGGCGATGAGCATGTCGTGCCGATCATCGCCGTCGACCAGGCCAGGTGAACCGGCATGATGACGTTGCCCTGGTGCCCGACCACCACCTCGTCGTCTTGTTGGGACCGTCATCGCGGCGCGGTCGGCCGCCAGGCCGCAGGCGCAAGCCCGCGCGGGTCCCCGGCGGGCGCCGCCTTGGCGGCGCCCCTTGATCTTGTATAGCGAAATGAGCTTGTCCCGGATGGCGCAGCGCACGCACTTCGCCAAGTCGCACTTGAGCATGGTCGAAACCGGGAAGCGGTCGGTGGCGCCGGACGTGGTCGACGAGGACAGTCCCAATAGCAGCACAAAGTGCTCACGGGCAGCCGGCGGTGCAAAATCGGTCGCCGTGCTCCGCCGGGCTTTGGCAAGCTGACGGCTATGGTCGACATGCAGTTCTCCGATCGTCGGCTCGCGGCGCTCTACGACCTCTACTGCCCGACGGACGAACGCTCCGACTTCGGCTTCTACCTGCCCCTGGTGATGTCCGCGCGGTCCGTGCTGGACGTGGGGTGCGGGACGGGCACGTTGCTGGGCATCGCGCGGGACAACGGCCATCCGGGGCGGCTGTGCGGCCTGGACCCGGCCGCCGGGATGCTGGAGGTGGCGCGGTCGCGCCCGGACATCGAGTGGGTTCAGGCCGACCTGGCCGCGGCACCGGCCTGGGACCAGGAGTTCGACCTGGTGGTGATGACCGGCCACGCGTTCCAGGTGCTGCTCGGCGACGACGAGTTGCGCGTCGCGCTCACGACGATCGCGGCGGCGCTCACCGACCGCGGCGAATTCGCGTTCGAAACCCGCAACCCGCTCGTGCGGGAGTGGGAGGACTGGCACCTGCGGTACTCGGGCGGGGTGGTGGATCCGGCGGGCGTCGCGGTGCACTGCGAGTGCGAGGTGCTGCCGGTGGAAGGCGACCTCGTCACCGCCACGCACACCTACACCGGCCAAGGGTGGGACCGGCCGCTGCAGAGCCGGAGCACACTGCGATTCCTCGGTTCGGAGGCGCTGTCGGCGTTCCTCGCCGACGCGGGCCTGGCGGTGGCCGACCAGTTCGGTGACTGGGACCGCGGCCCGTTGCGCGACGACAGCCCGGAGATCATCACCGTCGCGCGCCGCTGCTGACGAGAGACCGGGTTGGCGCGCGAAGCGCGTTCGGCGGCGGGCGCGCCTAGCCTGGTGGGGTGGCTTCGGCGTTGCAGGTGCTGAAGCGGCTGGTGCTGGGGCGTCCGGTGCGCAGCGACCGGCTGCGGGAGATGCTGCTGCCAAAACGGCTCGCGCTGCCGATCTTCGCCAGCGACCCGCTCTCATCGGTCACCTATGCGACGCAGGAGATCCTGCTGATCCTGTCGCTCGGCGGCTTGGCGCTGCTGCACCTGACGCCGTGGGTGGCGCTGGCCGTCGTGGTGCTGCTCGCCGTCGTCGTCGCCTCGTACTGGCAGGTCGTGCACGCCTATCCCAGCGGCGGCGGGTCCTACGAGGTCGTGGCCCGCAACCTCGGCCGCGATCCGAGCCTGGTGGTGGCCGCCGCGCTGATGGTGGACTACGTGATGACCGTGGCGGTGTCGGTCGCCGCCGGGGTCGACAACCTGGTGTCGGCGGTGCCGGCGCTGTACCCGCAGCGGGTGTGGATCAGCCTCGTCGTGGTGGTGCTGCTGATGGCGGTGAACCTGCGTGGGATCCGCGAGTCCGGCCGGGCGTTCGCCGTGCCCACCTACCTGTTCGTCGTGGCGATCGGCCTGACCGTCGCCGTCGGTCTCGGGCAGGTCGCGGCGGGGCACCCGCCGGTCGCGGAGAGCGCAGGTTGGGGCATCCGGCCGGAGCAGGTCGACGTCACCGGGCTGGCGCTGATCTTCTTGCTGCTGCGGGCCTTCTCGTCGGGATGCACGGCGCTGACCGGCGTGGAGGCGATCTCCAACGGGGTGCCCGCGTTCCGGCCGCCGAAGGACGTCAACGCCGGCCGCACCATGATCATCATGGGCGCCTTGGCGATCGGCCTGTTCAGCGGCGTGACCGCGCTGGCGATGATCTCCGGCGTGCGGGTCGCGAACCACCCGTGCGACCTCATCGGCTTCCCGGCGGACTGCCACAGCACGGGGCAGCGCACCGTCATCGCGCAGATCGCGGGCGCGGTGTTCGGGGTGAACAGCGTGCTGTTCTTCGTCGTGCAGGCCGGCGCGACGCTGATCCTGCTGCTCGCCGCGAACACCGCCTTCAACGGCTTCCCGATGCTCGGCTCGCTGCTCGCGCAGCGCCGGTACCTGCCACGCCAGCTGCACACCCGCGGTGACCGGCTGGCGCACTCGAACGGCATCGTCGTGCTCGGGTTGATCGCGATCGCGCTCATCGCGGCGTTCGAGGGCTCCGTGACGGGGCTGATCCAGCTCTACATCATCGGGGTGTTCACGTCGTTCACGCTGAGCCAGGTCGGCATGGTCAAGCACTGGAACCACCTGCTCGCCACCGGCGACGCCGCACACCGGGCGCGATACCACCGGTCCCGCCTGGTCAACGCGGTCGGCGCGGTGCTGACCGCGACGGTGCTGGTCGTCGTGCTCATCACGAAGTTCACCCACGGTGCCTACCTCGTGGTGATCGCGATCCCGCTGCTGTACCTCATGATGCGGGCGATCCACCGGCACTACGGCGACGTGCGGCGGGAGCTCGAACCGGAGGCCGACGGCATGACCTTGCCCAGCAGGGTGCACGCGGTGGTGCTGGTGTCCACATTGCACAAGCCGACGCTGCGTGCGCTGGCGTTCGCCCGCGCCAACCGGCCGGACACGCTGACCGCGCTCACCGTCAACGTCGACGAAGCGGACACGCAGCTGCTGCGCAGCGGGTGGGATCGGCACGGCATCGGTGTGCCGCTGAAGGTGGTGGACTCGCCCTACCGCGAGATCACCCGGCCGGTCATCGATTACATCAAGCGGATCCGCCGGGAGGGGCCGCGGGACCTGGTGTGCGTGTACATCCCGGAGTACGTCGTCGGACACTGGTGGGAGAACCTACTGCACAACCAGAGCTCGCTGCGGCTGAGCTGGCGGCTGCGGTTCGAGCCGGGAGTGATGGTGGTCAGCGTGCCGTGGCAGCTCGACTCCAGCCACCGCCGGGACGTCGACCGCATCCACCACGTCCCCGGCCACACCCGCCGAGGCATCACCCCACCCACCTGACCCCGGAGTGCCGGTTTCGCGCGAAACCGCCGTCCGGTGGGCGTGGGCGGCGACGTTTTCGCGCGAAAACGGCGTTTCCCGTGAGGGGGCGGCGACGTTTTCGCGCGAAAACGGCGTTTGGTCCGGCGTGACGGCTCAGGTGAGGGCGGCGAGGCGGCGGTAGGAGTCGATGCGGTCGGCCGGGTCGTAGGCCGTGGTGGTCACCAGGAGCTCGTCGGCTCCGGTGCGGGCGGTCAGCTCCTTCAGCTCCACCGCGACCTCGTCCGCGGTGCCGAAGACATGGCCCCGCAGCGCACGCTCGAACTGGCTGCGCTCGCGCTCGGACATCTCGCGCGTCAGCACCTGCTCCGGCGGTTCCAGCGGCGGGAACTCGCCTCGGAGGCGGGATTCGGCGGTCGCCCAGGCCTCGGGCACGAGCAGCCGCCGGGCCTCCTCCGAGGTGTCGGCGACCGCGACGGAGCGGGCGAGGACCACGTACGGCCGCGCCGCCCAGGCCGACGGGCGGAAGCGCTCGCGGTAGGCGTCGATGGTGTCGATCATGCGGTCGTCGCCGTGGGCCGCGGCGATCACCAGCGGCAGCCCGAACTCGGCGGCGGTGTCGGCGCCCGACCCGGTGGCCAGCAGGAACACCGGCATCGGCAGCCCCTCGGCAGCGACCGCGTGCACCCCGGGGAACCTGCCCGGCTGCCCGGACAGGTAGCCCAACAATTCGACGAGCTGTTCGCCGAACCGGTCGGCCGCGTCCTTGTCGCGCCCCAGCGCGCGCCGGATTCCGCTGGTGAAGCCCACCGAGCGCCCCAGCCCGACGTCGACGCGCTCCGGGAACAGCGAGCCGAGCACGCCGAACTGCTCGGCCACCACCAGCGGCTGGTGGTTGGGCAGCATGACGCCGCCGGTGCCGACCCGGATGCGGCTGGTCGCGGCGGCGATGGCGGCGGCGAGCACGGTCGGCGCGGCGCCGGCGACGCCGGGCACGCTGTGGTGCTCGGCCACCCAGAACCGGTGGTAACCGAGGGCCTCGGCCTGTTGGGCGAAGCGAACCGTCTCCTGCAAGGCGTACTGCGGACTCCGCCCCTGCATGGTGTGCGAGCGGTCCAGCACGGAAAGGCGCAAAGTCACACCCGTGCAAACCGCCCGGCGAGCCGCAAGATTCCAGCTCCGGGTGAGGCGGAGCCCACGGCGGCTCGGTTCCGCGATGCGAAACCCCATCGGCCTGGAGCGCCACGACATGCCCACGGCTTACGAAGCGGCGTTCCCGCAGGCAGGGGGTCGTGAGCGTTTTGGGTCGCTATGGCAACCCAAAACGCTCACGGGTCCTGACCAGCAGAAACCGTCACGCCGCGCGGGGAATCAGCAGCCACAGGCCCAGGTAGATCAGGAACTGCGGGCCGGGCAGGACGCAGGAGAGCACGAACACCAGCCGCACCAGACCGACGCGCCAGCCGAAGCGGTTCGCGATCCCGGCGCACACCCCGGCGATCAGCGCCCCGTGGCGGGGACGTTCCAAAACCGTCATGCGCCCAGCCTGCGGCGTCCGGCCGCATCGCGCACGCCGCGCCGACGTGGCACGTTGATCCCGTGGAGTTGGAGGAACTCGCTCGCGAGCTGTACGCGGCAGATCCGGCCGAGTTCATCCCGGCCCGCGACCGCCACGCGGCAGCGGCCGCCGAACGCGGCGACCGGGAGCTCGCCGCCGGGCTCAAGAAGCTGCGCAAACCGACCGCCGCGGCCTGGGCGGTGAACCTGCTCGCCGGCACGGATCCCGGCAGCGTCACCGAGCTCCTGGAACTGGGCGAGAAGCTGCGAACGGCGCAGCGCGAACTGCGCGGCGACGACCTGCGAGCCCTCGCAGCCGACCGCACCCGCCTCCTGCGCGAGGTCACCGGCAGGGCCGCGGAACTCGCCGAGCAGCACGGCCACCGGCTCACCGAACCGACCCGGCAACAAGTCGAGCAAACCCTCACCGCGGCGCTGTCCGATCCCGAAGCTGGCCGCGCGGTCCGCGCCGGAACCCTCGCCAAAGCCCTCGAATACAGCGGATTCGGCCTCGACGAACTCGCCGTCGCCGCCATCCGCCGCACCGCCGCGCGCCCCAAACCCCGACAGCCCAGCGCCGAACGCCCCAAACCCCAACGGGAACTTCGCGAGCTCCGCGAGCAGCTGCGGCACACCGACGAGCAACTGGGCGAAGCCACCGGCGCGGAGGAACGCGCCCAGAGCGCGGAGCGCGAAGCCGAGCAGCGCTGCGCAGAGCTGCGCGAGGCGCTGCAGCAGGCGGAAAGCGAGCTCCGCGAGCACCGCCGCAACGCGAAGACGGCGCGCCAGCGCCGCGAGCGCGCGCAGCACGACCGCGACGCGTCAGCGGAGCGGCTGCGCCGCCTTGAAGCGCGGGAGCGCTGAGCTCGCGGTATCCGCGTAGCGGATGGCGGGTATTTGAAAAGTGCGCTTCTCCCGGAAGAAACGCCTGCTTAGGGTCTAGCCCCAATGCCGGTCGTTTAAGTGATCTTGGCTGGTCGAGGTCGGTGCCCGGTCTTGCTGGGTGCGGTGATGACGACCGCTGAGCGGGATGGCCTGCTGTCCTGGCGCTGCTGGCGATGGCGTGCCCGTTTGACCGGGAAGTTGCTCATCTTCCTCTTGATCACGCGCGGATAGCTCCGGTTCCGGCGCTTCGGATTGATCTCATCGCAGACCTCGGCCAGCAGTAGACGATAGTGATCATCACTTGCTGTGAGGGGGAAAAGACTCCGGTTTCCACACGCGGGACCGGATGACACGCACCGTGTTCTTATGCGAAATCCGA